>NZ_SMBU01000004.1 GCF_004342485.1 Roseateles saccharophilus | reverse complement strand
AGGGCTATGACGTGGCCTACGTCGAAGCCGATGGCGCTCTGGCCCGCTACGCCCTGGCCGACGCCGACGAGCGCGCCAGGCTTCTCAAGGGCTGGGTCGCGGCCGACCTGCTGCTGCTGGACGACCTGTTCCTGGCCCGGCGTATCGGGGAGCACGCCGCCGAGCTGCTGCAGATGCTGGTCCACCAGCGCTACAAGCTGCGCCGCTCCATCGTGATTACGTCCAACAGAATCGTCCAGGACTGGGGCCGCTACCTCGGCGACGCCACCATGGCCACCACCATCCTGGACCGGCTCATGCATCGCTGCGCGATGCTCGAGTTCGAGGGCAAGAGCTACCGGCTCAAGGAGGCCTCAGCCCGCCTGCTCATCACCTCGGACCCCACATAATCCCTGCGTCCTGCCCGGAGCAGTTTGGGTGGCCACGAGTGGAGCAGTTTGGGGTGGCCATCGGGGCACTCGGAGGCGCCTGATCGAGTACGAAGTCGCCGGGCCTGAGTTGGTCGTCGTGCTTGCCGTTCGCCATCAGCGAGAGCAAGACCTCCACTGAACTCGCCTGGCGCCGGGGACTCCCAGGCTGCCACGTCAGAACAGCGACTGCTTGCGCAGGACGGCGCCCCTGGGGCTTTGCGCCTTCGTCAGCTTGTCTACGCCCTTCAGGTCAGCCGCCGTCAGAGGACAGTCGTCGGCCTCATAGCCAGGCATCATTTCCTGGTTCGTCGTCATATTCAGACCTTCCGTGCGGGGATCGTGATGGCACTTCTGCAACCTGCTGCTCGCCCCACTCGCATCTACGTTCGTTGGCACGCGGCACTTCTACCGGGGCCAGTAGCTGCACACTCCAGTCGATGTTTGTTGCAACGCGCGGGCCGAGTTGGTGTTTGTCGCGAATAAGTCAACCCCATTGCGAGCCTTAACTCGCTGATTTAAAATGATTTTTTCTTAACCTTGGACGGGCTGTCTTTGACGGGCAACTGATCAGGCGCCAGTCGCCAGTACCCGCCCAACCAGCGCGACCAGTTCCCGAAAGATGTCTTCCTTCTCGAGGATCGCGCGCACGCCCAGCGAACGCGCCTGTTCGCGCAACTCGTCGGTGATCAGCCCGGAACTGATCACGACGGGCAGGTCGGGTTGGATGGAGGCGATCTCGCGTGCGACATCGAGCCCCGATCTGCCCGGCATGTTGAAGTCCGAAACGAACAGGTTCACCGCGTCGGGCGCCTCGCGAACCGTCGCGAGCGCGGCGGCCGAATCCAGGAAGCCGCTGCAGCGATAGCCGGCGCGTTCGAGCAGCCGCATGACAACGAGCATGACGGTTTCATCGTCGTCGAGATAGATCACATGCTCGCCGTTACCGGGCGCTGGCGCTTCTGCTGTCGGCTCGACGGCCGGGGCCCGCAGTGTGGCCGCCACGGCAGGCAGATAGAGGTGGAATGTGCTGCCCTGCCCTGGCGCGCTGTCGACGGCAACGCTGCCATGGTGCGCGACGATGATGCCGTGAACGACCGACAGCCCGAGCCCCGTGCCCTGCCCCGTCGGCTTGGTCGTGAAGAAGGGTTCGAAGATGCGCTCCCGTGTCGCGGCGTCCATGCCCGTGCCCGTGTCGCTCACCCAGAGGTGGGCGTAGGGGCCGGCAACCAGGCCAGACAGCGCTCGCGCCGCCATCGCGTCCAGGTGCACCGTCTCCAGGCCGATGACGATCCGGCCCGTTTCGCCACGCAGGGCATGCCACGCGTTCGTGCATAGATTCATCAGGACCTGCTGCAGCTGTGTGGCGTCCCCATCGACATACAGGGGGGCCTCGCACAGATCCAGGACGAGATCGACGCCCGCCGGTAAGGTCGCCCTCAGCAGGCGATAGGTTTCGTCGACGATGGGCCGCAGGGCGATGTTGCCCAGCTGCTGGGGCTGGCGGCGGCTGAAGGTCAGGATCTGGCGCACCAGGTCCCGGGCGCGCAGGCTGGCCTTCTGGATTTCGCCGAGCATCGCCAATGCCGGATGGCCGGCCACGAGTTCGCCACGGGCGAGCTTCACGTTGCCCAGAATGGCGCCGAGGATGTTGTTGAAGTCATGCGCGATGCCGCCCGCCAGCGTGCCGAGCGACTCCATCTTCTGGGCCTGGCCGAGCTGGGCCTCGTAGCGGCGCAGCTCCATCTCCGCCTCGCGATGCGCGGCCCGGCGGGCGGCCTGCACCAGTTCGCGCTCCAGCACGGGCGCGAGCCGGCTCATGTTGTCCTTCATCACATAGTCGTTGGCGCCGGCCTTCATCGCGACCACCGCCGTTTCCTCGCCGATCGTGCCGGAGACGAAGATGAAGGGGATGTCCAGGCCGGTGGCGCGAAAGGTCGCGAGCGCGTCCAGGCCGCCGAACCCGGGCATGCTGAAGTCCGAGATCACCGCGTCCCACGGGCCCTCGACGAGGGCGGCTTCCAGCGCCGCCCTGTCCTGGACACGATGGAAATCTGGCGCGAAACCGGCCCGGCGTAGCATGAGCATCGCCAGCCGGACATCGTTCTCGGAGTCCTCGACCGCCAGAAGCTTGATCGGCCTTGAGGTCATGATGAAGTCGTAGAAGGTGGAAGCTGATTGAGGGCGAGCCAGTAGATCCCGAGCACCTTGACCGCCTCGACGAACTCGGTGAAGTCGACCGGCTTGCGCACATAACTGTTGGCACCCAGCTTATAGCCCGCGACGACATCCTGCTCCTCTTTCGAAGATGTCAGGATTACCGCCGGCAGCATCGCGGTGCGCGGATCGGCGCGCAGCGCCTTGAGCACGCCGAGCCCGTCCAGCTTGGGCAGCTTGAGGTCCAGGATCACCAGCGTCGGTAGCGGCGCGCCGGCACGGTCGGCATGGGCGCCGCGCGCAAACAGGAAGTCGAGCGCTTCCACGCCGTCGCGGGCGACGACCAGCGGGTTCATCAGGTGGCTGCGCTTGAACGCACGCAGCGTCAGTGCGACGTCGTCCGGGTTGTCTTCAACCAGCAGGATGACCTTGCTCTCGTCGCTCATCGGTTTGCTCCATGATTCGGAAGAAAAAACTCGCCCCATTGCCACTGCTGGCCTTGGCCCACAGCGGCCAGCCATGCCGTCGCATGACACGCTGCACGATGGCCAGGCCGACGCCGGTGCCGGGGAATTCGCTCTCGTGGTGGAGGCGCTGGAAAGCGCCGAACAGGCGCTCGGCATAGGCCATGTCGAAACCGGCGCCGTTGTCAGAGACAAAGCAGACCCGGTCGGCGCCCTCCTGCCGCGAGCCCACGCGGATGACCGCATCGGCGGTTTTTCCAGTGAATTTCCAGGCGTTGTCGAGCAGGTTCTGCAAGGCGATCTGGATCAGCTCCTTGTCGCCCCACACCGGGATGCTGGCGTCGATTTCCCAGCGGACGCTGCGCTCTGGATGTGCCCGGTCGAATGCGGCAGCCATCTCGCGTGCGATCGCACCGATGTCGACCTTCTGCATGCGCAACTCGGCCCGCGTCACCCGCGCCAGGCCCAGTAGTTCGTCGATCAGCCGGCCCATGCGCTGGCTGGCGGCACGGATGCGATGCAGATGGTCGCGCGCCTCGTCGTCGAGCCGGTCGCCGTAGTCCTCCAGCAGCGCCAGCGAGAAGCCGTCCATGCTGCGCAGGGGGCTACGCAGGTCGTGCGAGACCGAGTAGCTGAACGACTCCAGCTCCTTGTTCAGCGAGGCCAGTTCCCGGTTGCTGAGTTCGAGCTTGCCGAAGGAGTCGTGCAGCGTGCGCGTCATTTCGTCGAAATGCCGCGCCATCTCGCCCAGCTCGTCGGTGCTCTCCACATCGAGCTTGAAGGACAGATTGCCGGCCGCCACCTCGCGGGTGGCCTGCTCCAGCCGCGCAATCGGGTGCAGCACGTCGCGCCGGGAAATCCAGACGGCGGCGGCGGTGATCGCTGCCATCAGCAGCAGGCCCGCGGCCGTCAACAGGACGACGCGCCGCTGGGCCGCGTCGATGCGCACGCCGGCATCCTCGATCAGCTGCGCTGCGACGACGAGGCTCTGCTGCTGCAGGATCAGCAGCCGGCTGGACAGCTGGATCTCGAAGCGATGCCGGATCTCGTCGACCACGCCGGCGCCGGGCTCCGGCCCGACCTCGCCGAACAGGCGATGGCTGGCCTCGCTCTGGGTGCGCAGGTCGGCCACCGTCTCCGCGGAAGCGGCGTTCAGATGGGGGGGCGACTCGCGGAGCAGGCGTTCAAGACGTTGCCAGACGGCCTGCTCCTGCAGGCGGGCGCGCTCCCGCCGGTTGAGCATGTATTCGAAGGTCACCATGCGCATGTCGTTGAGCGCACCGGCGATCTCGGCGCTGTAGCGGCGCTGCTCGACCGCTGCCCGCACCTGGTTGTTGGCCCAGCCGATGCTGACCGCGATCAGCACCATCGCGCCGAACATCAGCGCGGCGCCGATCCGGGCTTTGCTGCTGATCTTCATCTCACCACCGTCACCCGTTCGGGCCGCACCGCCGCCAGTGCATCGAGATAGAGATGCGGCAGGAAGTTGGGCATGGGCTGCGCGGGCGCATAGCCACGGGCCATCGCCCAGACCGCCACGTCCTCGAGCGTGACCAGCAGGGATTGCTGCTGCTCCAGCTCGAGCGACAGCGTCCGCCAGGCGGGTTCCAGGGCTTCGGCGTCGAGCTTCAGGCGCTCGGCCAGCAGGGCCTTGGCCTGCTGCGGTTCAAGCTGGACGAAGTGTTCGGCGTCCTGCAGGGCCAGCATGAGGCGGCGCAGGGCCTCGGGGCGCGCAGACATGAAATCCTGGCGGCCGGCCAGCACATAGTTCTGTGCATAGGCATCGGGCGCGCCGAACGAGGCGATGGCATGGCCCAGCGTGGCCTCGGCTTCGTGCCTGACCGGCTGCCAGGCCGCAATGGCGTCGACGCTGCCATCGCGCAGCGCCGCGTTCAGGCGGCCGGGCGGCAGGTCCACCAGGGTCAGCGACTCCGGCGCCAGGCGATGGCGCACCAGGAAGGCCCACAGGAAGAATTCTCCGCTGGTGCCGAGGGTGACGCCGACGCGGTGGCCGCGCAGGTCGGCCGCGGCGTTGATGCCGCGATCGCGCCGGGCCAGCACGGCCAGTTCATTGGACGCGCTGGCCATCGTGGCGGCGATGCTCAGCGGTGCGCCGTTCAGCACCTCGATGACGACCGGCACGTCGGCCGAGGCGGCCAGATCCGCGCCGCCGCGCAGCAGTTCGGCCAACGCAGCCTTGCCATGGCTTTGCGGAAGCAGGGTCACCGCCAGGCCGCGATCGGCAAAAAAGCCCTTGGACGCCGCGATATGCACCAACCCGGCGTGCGGCACCAGCGGGAGCGCAATCGACAGGCGCTCGACCGCCAATGCAGGGGATTTCTGGTGGCGGCTCAACGCATAGGCTGACGCCAGCGCGGCAACGGCAGCCAGGCCGATCATCAGGCCGCGGCGGTTCTGGCCCGAGCCGGCAAGACGCTTAGCGCTCACTAGAGCCTCCATCGACCAATTGGGCCCAGCCGGATTCTGCTCAGGCATCGGGTTGGGCAGGAGCTGAAACCCTCCGGTCGAGCGTAGCGTACGGGCGTGGCCTTTGTGTTGCAAGACCGACGCTTTGTCTGCGCCGGCGTTGCTGCCTAACCACCAATTGCAGCGGCATTTCATGCGACGGCACCTGCCTGCAGCGGCAGCCACCCGTTGCCGGGCTCGGATCGGGCGCCCGCCGGGCTATGCGAACATGAAGAGTTTGTGCCGGGCGGGTTTTCCCTACCCTGCAGGTCAAGTCATCTGTGTCCCGCCTCAGCCAGTAACAACACCCATGTCGCATCGCCACGACGCAAAAATGCTGGATTCTTCCGCCCCCCCCTCTGTGGACGCTCCCGGCGAACGTCCTGCCAATTCAATCGCCTGAGGGGCCGCGCGTGGGATTCAAGCTGCTGGTCGGCCTGGTCTGGCTGCTGAGCTGGTTGCCTTTTCGCGCGATCGCGCTGCTGGGCTGGCTGGTTGGCCACCTGATCGCCGGCCTGCCGTCCTCGCGGCGGCGCATCGGCGCGCGCAACCTGGAGCTCTGCCTGCCCGACTGGCCAGCTGCGGAGCGCCGCCGGCTGCTGCGGCGCAACTTCGTTGCCATGGTGCAGATGCTGCTGGAGTACGGCTACTGCTGGTTCGCATCGCCCGAGCGATTGCGCCGATTGATGCGCATCGAAGGCCTGGAGCATCTGAAGGCGCTGGACGGGCGGCCCGTCGTGCTGATGATGCCGCACTTCACCGGCCTGGATCTGGCCGGCCTGCGCATCTCGATGGAGACGCCGGTCGTCAGCATCTACTCGCGCCAGAAGAACGCTTGGCTGGACGAGTTCTTCCGCACGCGGCGGCTGCGCCTGGGCACCGGCATCATCTTTTCGCGCCAGCAGGGCACGCGGGCCGTCATCCGCGCGCTGCGCGACGGCTACCGCCTCTACTACCTGCCCGACCAGGACTTCGGCGCCCGGGACTCGGTCTTCGTGCCCTTCTTCGGCGTGAACACGGCCACCATCACCGGTCTGTCGCGCATGGCGGCTGCGGCCCATGCCGCCGTGCTGCCCTGCTACCCGCGCCGCGAGCGCGACGGGTACACCCTGGTCATCGAGCCGGCGCTGGCCGATTTCCCGAGCGCAGACGCGGCGGCCGATGCGGCGCGGATGAACGCCGTCATCGAAGCCCAGGTGCGCCGACAATTGCACCAATATTTCTGGCTGCACAAGCGCTTCAAGTCGCGCCCGCCCGGCGAGGCCGACCTCTATGCCCGCGGCTGAGCCAGCCCACCGCCATGCCTCACGACATTCCCTACATCAAGCTCAGCATCGTCGCGATCTTCGTCGCGAGCACGGTCTATGTGCATTTCCGCGGCCGGGTGCGCCTGCGCTTCTTCCGGCAGCTGATGGACCACTCGACCTTCATGGCGCCCATCAACTGCCTGATGTACATGTTCTCGCGGCTGCCGGCCAAGCCCTATCTGCCGGTGGCGGGTTTCCCGGAGCTGAAGCTGCTGCAGGACCACTGGCAGGACATCCGTGCCGAGGCTCATCTGCTGGCCGAGGCCGGCGAGATCAAGAAGAGCGACAAGTACAACGACGCCGGCTTCAACAGCTTCTTCAAGACCGGCTGGACGCGCTTTCACCTGAAGTGGTACGGCGACGCCCACCCGTCGGCGCGCGAGCTCTGCCCGGTGACGACCGAGCTGCTGCAGCGTATCCCAAGCGTGAAGGCGGCGATGTTCGCGGCCCTGCCGCCGGGCGGGCGGCTGGTGACGCATCGCGACCCCTTCGCCGGCTCGGTGCGCTACCACCTCGGCCTCGTCACGCCCAATGACGACCGCTGCTACATCTCGGTGGACGGCGAGCGCTACAGCTGGCGTGACGGTCAGGGCGTCATCTTCGATGAGACCTATCTGCACTACGCCGAGAACCAGTCGGACCAGATGCGCATCATCCTGTTCTGCGACGTCGAGCGGCCGCTGAACAACCCGCTTGCCCGCTGGTTCAACCATTTCATCAGCCACACGCTGATCCGTGCCGCTGCGGCGCCCAACTCCGACACCGACAAGACCGGCGGCATCAACAAGCTCTTCGCCTATGTGCAGCAGGTGCGCCTGTTCGGCAAGCGCATCAAGGCCAGGAGCCGCTTCGCCTACTACGGGCTGCAATGGCTGATCTTCGGCGGCCTGTTCGTCTGGTGGATCTTCGGCTAGGGCCGGCCCCGCCTCCGGGGCAACCCTGAATGACGAACGGCCCGCCGCGGCGGCCTCGCTAGGCTGGAGGGTTCAGAGCATTCTCTCCCCTCCCCATGCACCGTCTGAAGACCCTGCCCGCGCTGCTGCTTGCCGCCGCCCTGTCCGCCCAGGCCCAGGAGGCCGTGCCGGCCAAGCCCGCTCCCTGGAACGTCAACGCACCGCCCGGCGTCGCCAGGACGGCCAGCATCGACGTGAAGACCGGCACCTGGATGAGCGTGGACGTCAGCCCCGACGGCAAGACCCTCATCTTCGACCTGCTCGGCGACCTCTACACGCTGCCCATTGGCGGTGGCGAGGCCAAGGCCCTCACCCATTCCATCGCCTGGGAGCAGCAGGCGCGCTTCTCGCCGGACGGCAAGCAGATCGCCTTCCTCAGTGATGCCGGCGGCGGCGACAACCTCTGGGTCATGAACGCCGACGGCAGCCAGCCGCGCGCGGTCACGCAGGAGGACTTCCGGCTGCTGAACAACCCGGTCTGGCATCCGAACGGCCGCTTCCTGCTGGCGCGCAAGCACTACACCGGTACGCGCAGCGCGGGCTCGGGCGAGATCTGGCTCTACGCAGTGGACGCCGACGCAGCCAAGAACAAGGGCGTGCAGCTCAACGAGAAGCCCAACTGGCAGAAGGACCTGGGCGAGCCGGCCATCTCGGCCGATGGCAAATACCTCTACTACAGCCAGGACACGACGCCCGGCCGGTTCTTTGAATACAACAAGGACGGCACGGGCGGTATCTACACCATCTTCCGCCAGGACCTGGCCGACGGCTCCGTGGAGCCCTTCGTGCAGGGCCCCGGCGGCGCGGTGCGGCCCACGCCCTCGCCCGATGGCAAATACCTGGCCTTCGTGCGCCGCGTGCGCAACCAGAGCACGCTGTTCCTGAAGGACCTTGCCACCGGCGTCGAGCGCCCGGCCTGGAGCGGCCTGTCGCGCGACCTGCAGGAGATCTGGGCGATGTGGGGCGTCTACCCCAGCTTCGCGTGGCTGCCGGGCAGCCAGGAGCTGGTTGTCTGGGCCGAGGGCAAGATCTGGCGCGTCGACCCCTTCAAGGGCACGGCGGCCGAGATCCCCTTCCACGTGAAGGACACCCGCGAGCTGCGCGAGCCGATGCGCTTCGCGCAGACGGTGGCGCCGGACAAGTTCGCCGTGCACCAGCTGCGCGGCGCCCAGATGTCTCCGGACGGTCGCCGCGTCGTCTACTCGGCGCTGGGCTCGCTGTACCTCAAGGACTTGCCCGACGGCACACCGCACCGGCTGACCAAGCAGGCCGAAGCCTTCGAGTTCGCACCGAGCTGGGCGCGCGACGGCAAGAGCCTCGTCTACGCGACCTGGCGCGACGACAGCCAGGGCACGATCCGCCGCCTCGACATCGCCTCCGGCAAGGAGGCCGTCCTCGTCAAGGAGCCCGGCAAATACGTCGAGCCGCGCCTATCGCCGGACGGCCGCCAGCTCGTCTACCGCAAGATCAGGGGCGGCGGCCTGACCAGCCCCTGGCATAGCCTGGACACCGGCCTCTACCTCGTCGCGGCCGACGGTTCTGGCAAGCCCGAGCGCATCAGCAAGGACGGCAGCGGCGCGCAGTTCGGCGCGCGCAGCGACGAGCTCTTCTTCACGAAGACCAGCAGCCCCAGCGAGGTCGACCAACGCTTCTCGCTGATGCGCCTGAACCTGCACGACCACGGCGAGACCGAAGTCGCGCGCAGCGATTTCGCCAGCGAGTACAGCGTCTCGCCGGACGGCCAATGGCTGGGCTTCGTCGAGCGCTCCCACGCCTATGTGACGCCGCTGCCCAATGTGCAGGGCCAGTCCGGCAAGGCCATCACCGTGGGCGCCAAGATGGACGCGCTGCCGGTGCGCCAGCTCGACGCCGACGCGGGCAGCACGCTGCACTGGAGCGGCGACAGCCGCCAGCTGCACTTCACGCTGGGCGACGAGCTGTTCACGGCCAGCGCCGCGGGCAAGGCCAAGGCCAGCAGCCAGAAGATCGGCTTCGAGCAGGCCAGCGACAAGCCCAGCGGCAAGCTCGCGCTGACCGGCGCGCGCATCGTCACGATGAAGGGTGACGAAGTCATCGAGGGCGGCACCATCGTCGTCGACGGCAACCGCATCGTCGCCGTCGGCAAGGATGTGGCCGTGCCGGCCGATGCCAGGCGCATCGACGCCGCCGGCAAGACCATCGTGCCCGGCTTCATCGACGCGCACTGGCATGGCTCGATGAGCGATTCGGGCCTGATTCCGCAGCAGAGCTGGGTCAACCTCGCATCGCTGGCCCTCGGCGTGACGACGCTGCACGACCCGTCGAACGTCAACGCCGCCGTCTTCACGCAGAGCGAAATGCAGCGCGCCGGCCTCGTGCTCGGCCCGCGCATCTACTCGACCGGCACCATCCTCTACGGCGCCCGCACGCCCTTCACCGCCGTCGTCAACAGCCTCGACGATGCGCTGACCCATCTGCACCGCCAGAAGGCCGAGGGCGCCATCAGCGTGAAGAGCTACCAGCAGCCGCGTCGCGACCAGCGCCAGCAGGTGCTGGAGGCGGCACGCCAGACCGGCATGATGGTCGTGCCCGAGGGCGGCGCCTTGTTCCAGATGAACATGAGCATGGTGGTCGACGGGCACACCACCGTCGAACATGCGCTGCCCATCGCCGAGGTCTGGGACGACGTCAAGCAGCTCTGGAGCCAGCAGGCCACCGGCTACACGCCGACGCTCAACGTCGGCTACGGCGGCCTGGACGGCGAGCACTACTGGTATGCCCACACCGACGTCTGGAAGCACCCGCTGCTGAGCCGCTACGTGCCGCGCAGCGTGCTGGAGCCGCGCTCGGTGCGCCGCGAGACCGCGCCCGAGGAGGACTACAACATCCTGCGCGTGGCCCGCACCGCGACCCAGCTGTCGCGCGCCGGCGTCAACACGATGATCGGCGCCCACGGCCAGCGCGAGGGCCTGGGCACGCACTGGGAGATGTGGATGTTCGTGCTCGGCGGCATGACGCCGATGGAGGCCCTGCGCACCGCCACCATCAACCCGGCACGCAATTTCGGCTTCGACAAGGATCTCGGCTCGCTGGAGCCCGGCAAGCTGGCCGACCTCGTCGTCATCGACGGCAACCCGCTCGCCGACATCCGCCAGAGCGACCGCATCGTGCAGGTGATGCAGAACGGCCGCCTCTTCGATGCCGCAACGATGAACCAGCTCGCCCCCTCGCCCAAGGCCCGCAAACCGCTGTTCTTCGAGGGTGCCGACGGCCGCAGCATGCCGGTCGAACTGGAGAACGCGCACGGGGACGACTGAGCCCACCCTCGAGGGTGGCTAGAATGCCGCCCGTCAGGAGAGCGCCCCGGTGCAGTTGGGGGCCGCCGAAGGCGCAGGGTCTCGTCACTCGAACGCTCAGGCAGAAGGACTGACAAAACGCCCGCAGTGGCAGACACTGCCGGCGTTCCTCACTGGAGAGAGGCGGGCCCTTGAGCCCGCCCACCGAAGGGGCAAGCGAGCGCGGGACAGCCACCCGCTCGTCAATCTCTCAGGTACCCCGGACAGCGAGGACATCCAAACCCGACCCATCGGAGCCCTCGATGTCCTCTTTGCTGCAAACGCCCCTCCACGCCCTCCACGTCGAACTCGGCGCCAAGATGGTGCCCTTCGCCGGCTATGACATGCCGGTGCAATACCCCACCGGCGTGATGGCCGAGCACAAGCACACGCGGGCCAGCGCCGGCCTGTTCGACGTGTCGCACATGGGCCAGGTGCGCCTGGTCGGCGCCGATGCCGCCGCCGCGCTGGAAACCCTGGTGCCGGTCGACATCGTCGACCTGGGCGTGTTCAAGCAGCGCTACGCCCTCTTCACGAACGAGCAGGGTGGCCTGCTGGACGACCTGATGGTCTGCAAGCGCCCCGACGACCTGTTCGTGGTGGTGAACGCCGGCTGCAAGGACCAGGACATCGCCCACATGCAAAAGCATCTGGCCGGCCGCTGCGAAGTCATCCCGGTGCCCGAGCGCGCGCTGCTGGCCCTGCAAGGCCCGGAGGCCGTGACGGTGCTGTCGCGCCTGAACCCCGAGGTCGCCAAGCTGACCTTCATGACCGGCGGCTTCTTCAAGCTCGACGGCATCGACACCTTCCTGACCCGTTCCGGCTACACCGGCGAGGACGGCTACGAGATCTCCGTCCACGAGGACGACGCCGTGGCCCTGGCCCGCAAGCTGCTGGCCCATGCCGAGGTTAAGCCCATCGGCCTGGGGGCGCGCGACTCGCTGCGCCTGGAAGCCGGCCTGTGCCTGTACGGCCACGACATCAACGAGACGACCACGCCGGTCGCCGCCTCCATCACCTGGGCCATCCAGAAGGTGCGCCGCGCCGGCGGCGCGCGTGCCGGCGGCTACCCGGGCGCGACCGTCATCGACGACCAGCTCGCCAACGGCGTCGCGCGAAAGCGCGTCGGCCTGGTCGGCAAGGAGCGCATGCCGGTGCGCGAGGGCGCCAAGATCGTGACCCTGCAAGGCACCGAAATCGGCGTCGTCACCAGCGGCACGCTGGGCCCCACGGTCAACCAGCCCGTGGCCCTGGCCTATCTCGACACGGCCCACGCCGCCGTTGGCACCGAGGTCTTCGCCGTCGTGCGCGACAAGCGCACGCCCATGGTCGTCTCTTCCACCCCTTTCACCCCCAACCGCTATTACCGCGGCTAATCCACTCGGAGCCAGAACGATGAGCATCAAGTACACCCCCGACCACGAATGGATCGAAGTCCACGGCGACGGCACCGCCACGGTCGGCATCACCGTGCATGCCCAGGACGCGCTGGGTGACGTGGTCTTCGTGGACCTGCCCGAAGTGGGCAAGGCCTATGCCGAGAAGGACGTCGCCGGCGTCGTCGAGTCCGTCAAGGCCGCGGCCGACGTCTACATGCCCGTGGACGGCGAGATCACCGAGGTCAACGAGGCCCTGCGCGACGACCCCGCCCTGGCCAACACCGACCCGCTGAAGGCTGGCTGGTTCTTCAAGGTCAAGCTGAGCAACCCGGCCCAGCTCGACCCGCTGATGGACGCCACCGCCTACGACGCCCTGCTCAAGACCCTCTGAACCACCTGCTGTAGACCTGCCATGCCGACGCCGCTCTCCATCCTCGAAGACGCATCCGAATTCCAAGCCCGCCACATCGGGCCGGATGCCGTCGATGAATCCCTGATGTGCGCCGCCGTCGGCGTGGCCAGCCGCAGCGCGCTGATCGACGCGGTCGTGCCCGCGTCCATCCGCCGTGCCGCCGGCATGCAGCTGCCCGAGCCCATCACCGAGGCCGGCGCGCTGGCCGAGCTGAAGGCGATCGCGGCCAAGAACAAGGTCTACAAGAGCTTCATCGGCCAGGGCTACTACGGCACGCACACGCCGGGCGTCATCCTGCGCAACATCCTCGAGAATCCTGCCTGGTACACGGCCTACACGCCCTACCAGGCCGAGATCTCGCAGGGCCGCATGGAAGCCCTCGTGAACTTCCAGACCATGGTGGCCGAGCTGACCGGCATGGACATCGCCAACGGCTCCATGCTGGACGAGGCCACCTCGGCCGCCGAGGCCGTCACGCTGGCCAAGCGCTCGGTCAAGAGCAAGAGCAACACGCTGATCGTCGCCGGCGACGTGCATCCGCAGACCATCGAGGTCATCCAGACGCGCTGCGCGCCGCTGGGGATCTCAGTCCTGGTCGGCATGGCGCCCACGCTGATGGCCGAGAACGACTACTTCGCCGTCGTCTGCCAGTACCCCAGCACCACCGGCCTCATCCACGACCTGAAGGCCTTCACCGAGCAGGCCCATGCCAAGCAGGCTGCCTTCATCGTCTGCGCCGACCTGCTGGCGCTGACCCTGCTGGTCTCGCCCGGCGAATTTGGCGCCGACATCGTCGTCGGCAACACGCAGCGCTTCGGCATGCCCATGGGCGCCGGCGGCCCGCACGCCGCCTTCCTGGCCTGCAAGGACGAGTTCAAGCGCTCCATGCCCGGCCGTCTCGTCGGCGTGTCCAAGGACGCCCAGGGCCATCCCGCCTACCGCCTGGCGCTGCAGACCCGCGAGCAGCACATCCGCCGCGAGAAGGCCACCTCCAACATCTGCACGGCCCAGGTGCTGCCGGCCGTCGTGGCCAGTATGTACGCCGTCTACCACGGCCCGCAGGGCATCAAGCGCATCGCCGAACGCGTGGCCAGCTACACGGCCATCCTGCATGCTGGCCTGACGCGCATGGGTGTCAAGGTCGTCACGCCGCATGTGTTCGACACGCTGCTGGTGGAGTGCGATGCCGCCGCCGTCACTACCAAGGCGGTGGCCGCACAGGCCAACCTGCGCAAGCACAGCGACAAGCTCGTCGGCATCGCGCTGGACGAGACGACCTCGCGTGCCGACATCGAAGCGATCTGGAGCTGGCTGGCCCCCGCAGGCGCGGGCGTGCCGACCGTGGCCGAGTTCGCCGCCGGCGTCGAGAGCCTGATCCCGGCGCAGCTGCGCCGCAGCAGCGCCTTCCTGACGCACCCGGTCTTCAACACCCACCACAGCGAGACCGAGATGCTGCGCTACATCCGCAGCCTCTCCGACAAGGACCTGGCGCTGGACCGCAGCATGATCCCGCTGGGCTCCTGCACGATGAAGCTCAACGCCACGGCCGAGATGATCCCCATCACCTGGCCGGAGTTCGCGGGCGTGCACCCCTTCGCGCCGCAGGACCAACTGGCCGGCTATGCCGAGCTGGACGCGCTGCTGCAGCAGTGGCTGTGCCAGGCCACCGGCTACGCCGGCATCAGCCTGCAGCCCAACGCCGGCTCGCAGGGCGAGTACGCCGGCCTGCTGGCCATCAAGGCCTGGCACGAGTCGCGTGGCGACGCGCATCGCAAGATCTGCCTGATCCCCGAAAGCGCCCACGGCACCAACCCGGCCTCGGCCGGCATGGTGGGCATGCAGGTCGTCGTGACCAAGTGCGACAAGGAAGGCAACATCGACCTCGTCGACCTGAAGGCCAAGTGCGAGCAGCACGCCGACAAGCTCGCCGCGATCATGATCACCTACCCTTCCACCTATGGCGTGTTCGACACCCATGTGAAGGAGATCTGCGCGATGGTGAAGGCTCATGGCGGCCGCGTCTACGTGGACGGCGCCAACATGAACGCGCTGGTCGGCGTGGCGGCACCGGGCGAGTTCGGCGGTGACGTGTCCCACCTGAACCTGCACAAGACCTTCTGCATCCCGCACGGCGGTGGCGGCCCCGGCGTCGGCCCGGTCTGCGTGGTGGAAGACCTCGTGCCCTTCCTGCCGGCGCACCGCACGGCCGGCCTGGGCAAGGCCAGCAACATCGGCGCAGTCTCCGCCGCGCCGCTGGGCAATGCGGCCGTGCTGCCGATCTCGTGGATGTATGTCCGCCTGATGGGCGCCGAGGGCCTCAGGAAGGCCACCGAGATGGCCATCCTGAACGCCAACTATGTCGCGGCCCGCCTGTCGGACCACTACGACATCCACTTCAGCGGCGGTATCGCCGGCGTGAAGGGTGGCGGCGTGGCCCACGAGTGCATCCTGGACCTGCGCCCGCTGAAGGACAGCTCCGGCGTCGCCGCGGAGGACGTCGCCAAGCGCCTGATCGACTACGGCTTCCATGCGCCGACGCTGAGCTTCCCCGTGGCCGGCACGCTGATGGTCGAGCCGACCGAGAGCGAGAGCCGCGCCGAGCTGGACCGCTTCATCGACGCGATGATCCAGATCCGCCACGAGATCGCCGATGTCGAGTCCGGCAAGCTCAGCCGCGAGGACAACCCGCTGGTCAACGCGCCGCACACGGCCATGGTCGTCAGCGCCACCGAATGGCCCCACGGCTACAGCCGCGAGGCTGCCGTCTTCCCGCTGCCTTCGCTGCGCCGCCAGAAGTACTGGTCGCCGGTGGGCCGCGTGGACAACGTCTACGGCGACCGCAACCTGTTCTGCAGCTGCGTGCCGCTGTCCGAGTACGAAGAGGCATAAACAAGACCACCCCCTACCGGCTTCGCCGGCCCCCTCAATGGGGCGCTGCCAGTGGCCTGGCAAAGCCGGTTCCACGGCAGTCGCTGGAGGAGTCGGGCGGCCACACGCCGCCCTCAACTGAATCGAGGCAGACATGGCCGTTTCCGTTTTCGACCTCTTCAAGATCGGTATCGGCCCGAGCAGCTCGCACACGGTCGGGCCGATGCGGGCGGCACGGCTGTTCGGCCTGCGGCTGCAGCACGAGGGCCTGCTGGACAAGGTGGCCCGCGTGCAGGTCATCCTGTACGGCTCGCTCGGCGCCACCGGCAAGGGGCACGGCAGCGACAAGGCCGTGCTGCTGGGCCTGGCCGGGCATGAGCCGGACACGGTGGACGTCGAGGCGATTCCCGCGCTGCTCGACGCCATCCGCGCCGGCGACCTGAACCTGGTCGGCCAGCACCGCGTCGCCTTCGACGAGGCCAAGGACCTCGTCTTCAAGCGTCGCGAGACCCTGCCCTTCCACGCCAACGGCATGCGCTGCATCGCCTTCGACGCCGAGGGCAACGAGCTCGCCAACCGCGTCTACTACTCGGTCGGCGGCGGCTTCATCGTCAGCGACGAGGTGGCGGCGGACGGCAGCAAGCAGAAGGTCATCGCCCCCGACGTGACCGTGCTGCCCTACCCCTTCAAGACCGGCGACGAGCTGCTGGCACAGACGCGGCGCCACGGCCTGTCCGTCGCCGAGCTGATGCGCCGCAACGAGTGCCACTGGCGCAGCGAGGCCGAGATCGATGCCGGCCTGACGAAGATCTGGGACGTCATGCAGGCCTGCGTGCAGCGCGGCTGCCGCACCGAGGGCGTGCTGCCCGGCGGCTTCAAGGTCAAGCGCCGCGCGGCGCAGTTGCACCGCGACCTGACCGCCAACCCCGAGGCCGCGCTGCGCGACCCACTGCAGGTGATGGACTGGGTCAACCTCTACGCGCTGGCCGTCAACGAGGAGAACGCCGCGGGCGGCCGCGTCGTCACCGCGCCCACCAATGGTGCGGCCGGCATCATCCCGGCGGTGCTGCACTACTACACGCGCTTCGTGCACGGCAGCACGCCCAAGGGCGCGATGGACTTCCTGCTCACCGCCGCCGCCATCGGCATCCTCTACAAGGAAAACGCCTCCATCAGCGGCGCCGAGGTGGGCTGCCAGGGCGAGGTCGGCGTGGCCTGCTCGATGGCGGCCGGCGCGCTGTGCGCGGTGATGGGCGGCACGCCGGAGCAGGTCGAGAACGCGGCCGAGATCGGCATGGAGCACCACCTAGGCCTGACCTGCGACCCGGTCGGCGGCCTGGTGCAGATCCCCTGCATCGAGCGCAACGCGATCGCGTCGGTCAAGGCCATCAATGCGGCGCGCATGGCGCTGCGCGGCGACGGCACCCACTTCGTCAGCCTGGACAAGGTCATCAAGACCATGCGCGACACCGGCGCCGACATGATGACCAAGTACAAAGAAACCGCACGCGGCGGCCTGGCCGTGAACATCGTGGAATGCTGAGGCAGCGACTCCAGCCATGTGCCTCGCCGCGTTCGCACTGAACGCCCATCGGCGCTTTCCCCTCGTCGTCGCGGCCAACCGCGACGAGTTCTTTGCCCGCCCCGCGGCGCCGATGGCCTGGTGGCCGGCCGGCGGCGTCGAGCTGCTCGCGGGCCGCGATCTCGGCGCCGGCGGCAGCTGGTTCGGCCTGACGCGCGCCGGCCGCCTCGCGCTGCTGACCAATGTGCGCGAACCCGGCCGCCAGATCGCCGACGCGCCCTCGCGCGGTGCCCTCGTCGTCGACTGGCTGGCCAGCGAGCTGGACTCGCCGGCCTTCAGCGCCGCGCTGCGTGCGGGCTACAACGGCTTCAACCTCGTCACCGCCGATCTGCGCCGCGGCGCCTGGCATTGGTTCAGCAACCGTGCGCCGGGACCGGTGGCGCTCGCGCCCGGCATCCACGCGCTGTCCAATGCGGCGCTGGACACGCCCTGGCCCAAGACGCGCGGCCTGCAGGCGGCGCTGGCCGCGGCCCTCGAATACGCACGCTCGCCGCAGCAGCTGGCCGACGAGCTCTTCGCCGCCCTCGCCGATGCTTCGCCCGCGGCCGACGCCGAACTGCCCGACACCGGCGTCGGCCTGGAGCGCGAGCGGCTGCTGTCGCCGCGCTTCGTGCGCATGCCGGACCCGGCGCGGCCCGGGCTGGCTGGCTATGGCACGCGCTGCTCGACGCTGCTGATCCGCGAGGCCTCGGGCGCCACGCGCGTGCTCGAGCGCAGCGTCACGGCCGAGGGCCGCTGGCTGGCGCCGGTCGTGCACGAACTGCCCGCCTGGCCCTGACTGACAATGCGCGCCGTGAAAACCATCCCCCACCTGCTTGCCCTCAGCTGCCTCGCCTGGCTGCTCGGCCCCGCCTCAGCCGCTCCCCAGGCCGCCACGCCGCCTGCCGCGCCCTCGTCCGCACCATCGGCACCCGCCGCGCCTGCCAGCGCGGCCAGTGCCCCCGAGCGCCCGCACCACAACCATGCCATCGAGATCCGTGCGGCCCGCGTGCGTGGCCTGGCCGAGCAGATGAACCAGCCTGCCGAGGCCTTGAAGCAGAGCTGTCGCTTCGAGTCCGACATCGGGACGCCGCCGCCGTCCGGTGTGGTCAGCCTCAGCTTCGACGACGGCCCTGAGCCGGGCGCCACCGAGGCCATCCTCGCGCTGCTGGACAAGCACCAGATCCCGGCCAGCTTCTTCCTCATCGCGGCCAAGGTGCAGCGCCATCCCGAGCTGGCCGCCCTGGTGAAGGCGCACCCGCTGGCGCTGGTGGGCAACCATTCCTGGTCCCATCCCAATTTCCACGACATCCCGGCGGCCAAGCAGGCCAGCGAGGTCGAGCGCAGCGACACGGCGCTGGCGGCGCTGGCGGCGCCCAAGCTGTTCCGCTACCCCTATGGCAACTCCAGCTGCGAGACCAATGCGGAGCTGCAGCAGCTCGGCTACCGCATCGTCGGCTGGCATGTGGACAGCTGCGACTGGGCCTTCGACAAGACCGGCAGCATCGACGCGCACGAAGCCAAGATCTGTGGCGTGGACAAGGTCAACCGCGAGCATTTCGTCGACCACGTCGTCGCCGCCGTGAAGGCGCGCAAGGGCGGCATCGTGCTGATGCACGAGATCCACCCGAACACGCTGGCCAAGCTCGAGGCCCTGATCGAGCGCCTGCTGGCCGAGGGCTTCAGGTTCGCGCCGCTGACCGACCCGGGATTCGCAGCCTCGCTGCGCTGAGCGGCAGCTCAGCCCAGCTTGCTCTTCAGGAAGCTCACCAGGAAGGGCGTTGCGGCAGCGGCAATCGTCGAGGCGGCCGACGAATCCACGCCCGCCTTGTTGGCCACCGCCTCGGCGATGCGCGCCGAGATCACGCCCTCTCCGCCGTCCTCCAACGACTTGAAGAACCCGTCCCCTTGCACGAGCCCGGCGGCGAAGGCGGCAAAGAAGCTCTTGCCGGGATGCGAGCCCATCAGGCCCGCATGCTGTTCCTCGACATGGGCTTGCGCAGCCTCGGTGGCGTGGCCCAGCAGCTGCTGGGCATCGGCGTCGGAATAGCCCTGCGCCGTCAGCGCCTGCATGGCCTGGGCGCCATGTTCGGTGGAAAGGAATTCGGAGAGCAGTTGCTGGGCGTCCATCGTGGGCTCCGTGTGAAGGAGTCCCGACTTTAAGTGCGGCTGCGTGACGCAGGCATTGCGGGGCTGCGGCGCCGCTGCTTGACCACGATCAGGGAAACCCGAAGTAGCCGGCGGGATGCCAAATGCATCACAACTCGGTTCCAGGCATGGCATCGATACTTTCGCCAGCCAGCCATTTCTGATCATGCTGAAGAAGATCCCGACCTCCCAAGTGACGCTGGGGATGTATCTGCAGTCGCTGGAAGGGGCATGGCTGTCGCACCCGTTCTGGAAGACCAAGTTCGTGCTGCTCGATGCGGGCGACCTGGCGCTGCTCAGGGCCAGCAGCGTGCCGGCGGTCTGGATCGACATCAGCAAGGGGCGCGACGTGGACGAGCCGGTGGCGTCTGCCGTTGCGGAGGCGCTCGCCGCGCCGGCACCGCAGGCCGAGGCAACGCAGGCTGCGGCGCCGGCACGCGGCGAAAGCCTCGAGGCCGAGATCGAACGCGCCAGCCAGGTCCTCAACCGCTCCAAGCAGGCCGTCATGGCCATGTTCGGCGAGGCCCGCCTGGGCCAGACGGTCAACACCGAACGCTGCTTCCCGGTCGTCGAGGAGGTGGCCCTGACGCTTGCCCGCAACCCCTCGGCCTTCATCAGCCTCGCCAGGCTGAAGACCCGCGACGACTACACCTATATGCATTCGGTGGCCGTCTGCGCGCTGATGGTCGGGCTGGCCCGCCAGCTCGGCCTGACGGACAGCGAGACCCGCGAGGCCGGCCTAGCCGGCCTGCTGCACGACGTCGGCAAGATGAAGATGCCGCTGGAGGTGCTGAACAAGCCTGGCTCGCTGACCGACACCGAGTTCGACGTGATGCGGACCCACCCCGAGCGCGGCCACGAGCTGCTCAAGGGCAGCGCCCGCGTGCCCGCCGTGGCGCTCGACGTCGTGCTGCACCATCACGAGAAGATCGACGGCACCGGCTACCCGCACCGGCTGGCCGGCGAGCAGATCGGCCGGATGGCGCGCATGGGCGCCATCTGCGACGTCTACGACGCAATCACGTCCACGCGGCCCTACAAGACGGCCTGGGACCCGGCCGGTTCGTTGCAGCGCATGGCGCAGTGGAAGGGTCATTTCGACCCTGCCCTGTTCCAGGCCTTCCTGAAGAGCGTCGGTATCTACCCCACCGGCACGCTGGTGCGGCTGCAGTCCGGCCGGCTGGCCGTCGTCGTCGACCAGAATCCCGGCTCGCTCATCAAGCCGCGGGTGAAGGTCTTCTACTCGACCAAGTCCGGCATGCCCATCCCGGTGCAGATGCTGGACCTGTCCTCGCCGTCGGCCAGGGACGCCATCATCGGCCGCGAGCCACCCGAAACCTGGGGCTTCACCCATCTCGACGAGCTCTGGAACCCGCTGGCGAAAGGCTGAACCGGGCCGGCCGCTTCACGAAACAGCGGTGGCGCCGAGACACAATCCGGCCGCCGTGTCCGCCGCCGCCTTCCCCCGCCGCCCGCCGCCCGACCCGCGCCTGCTGCGGCGCTGCCTGCTGCTGGCCGTGCTGCTGCACGTCTGGCTGGTGCTGGTATTCGGCAACGCGACCGGCAGCGCCACGCCGGGCCAGGGCGTCTGGGGCAGCCTGACCGTCAGGCTGCTGGGCCGCAGCGGCGAAGAGGCCGACGCGCCGCCCGGCGAGCGCGCCACGGGCCAGGCCAGCCCGGCCGAACCCACCGGGGCTGCCGCGCCGGGCCGCCGGAACCCGCGCGAAGCGCCGGCCGAGGCCGCGCGCGGCGACGAAGCCTCCACCGCTGCGCCCGACGCCGCAACGCTGGACCTGCCGGAAGGCTTCCGCCCGGTCGAGCGCGAGAACCTCACGCCGCCGCTGGCGCGCATCGCGCCGGCCGAATCGACCGTGCTGCCGATGCAGCCGGCCGACCTGGCGCGCGCGGGCGCCGCCACCGTGCCGCTGCCGGCCCCCGCGCCGGACCTGCCCGCCGCCATCGGGCGGCTGGAGGCCCAGCCCGAGACCGCCGCGCCGCTGGCCCCGCCCCCACGCCTGAGCGCGCCGGCCCGAGCCTTCGAAGCGCCGCTGGCCACCGAGCTGCCGGCCCCGGTGCAGCGGCTGGAGGCCGCGTCGCCGGGCGCCGCCGCGCTGCCCCGCCCGACCGAATTGCGCGCTCCGCCCGCGCCTGCCGCCGTCGCGCCGAGCGCCGAGCTGCCACCACCGGTGCACCGGCTCGAAGCCACGGCCGAGAGCGGTGTCGCCACGCCCCTGCCGCGTGCAGCCGAGCTGCGCAGCACGCCGCCGGGCACCACCGTGCCACCCACGCCCGCAGCGGCCCTGCCCGCCGCGGTGCAGAAGCTGGAGGCCCCGTCGAACGACACTGCGACCGCCGGCCTGCCACGGGCCAGCGAACTGCGCCAGGCCGGCGCTGCCCGGTCGGCGTCGACGGCCCTGCCTGCAGCCCAGGATCTGCCCGCCGCGGTGCGCCGGCTGGAAGCGGCCGAGGGCGCGAACGCCGCCATGCCGATGCAGCCCGTGACCAACACGCGCCCGGCAGCGGCGGTGCCGGCCGCGGCCCTGCCGGCCGACCTGTCCAGCGCCCTGCCCAGCCAGCCCCTCCCGGCCGGCCCGGCCCAGGGCGATCCGGACGCCAACCCCTATGCCGCGCCCCGGGCCTCGCCGGGCGCGCCCGATGCCGGCCCGCGCATCGGCGCCGCGCCGGCCCTGCCGCCCGCGGCCGCCGCCAGCGCGCCACGGACGCCGCTGAACCTGTCGCTGCCACGTGGCGATAGCGCCGCCCGCCGCGGCCCCGGCCTCGTCGAACTGCTGCCGCAGCCGCCGGAACGCAGGTCCAAGCTGGAGCAGTCCATCGAGGACGCGGCCAACAAGGACTGCCGCAAGGCCTACAGCAATGCCGGCATCCTGGCCGCCATACCGCTGGCCATCGACACGGCGCGCGGCAAGGGGTGCAAGTGGTAGGCCCCAGCTCCACCGCCGTCCAGCTGGAATCCACGCTGACCTGCCCCGTCTGCGGCTATGCAAAGCGCGAACTCATGCCGACCGATGCCTGCCAGTTCTTCTACGAGTGCGAGCGGTGCAAGACCCTGCTGCGCCCCAAGCCCGGCGACTGCTGCGTGTTCTGCTCCTACGGCTCGGTCAAGTGCCCGCCGGTGCAGCAGCAGCGGGGCTGCCCAGGCTGCGGCGCCTGAGCCGTCGCCCACAGCCGCGCCTGCGGGCTGGGACCGTTGCGCCAGGGTGCCGTTGGTCAGCTTCCGGTCAGCCGCCGTTTTCTAGAGTCCGCGGACACCCGAACCGGGTTGCATCGAGCAGGGCTTCGCCCCGGTCGGCAATCCCGCTCGTTTCCCGAGGAGTCGTCGATGAGGCGATGGAAGCTGACCGGAATCGCATTCGCACTGATGATCTTCTGGATCTGGGCGCTGACCCACGGCCTGCCGGGCTCTGCTTCGCACGCGATGCAGAAGGCTGGCCCTTTCGCCGGCATCGTCTGAATTCGGGGCGCTGAAGCCGCAAAAAGGGCCGGCCACCGAAGCGGCCGGCCCAGGGCGCGGGAGCGCTCGAGGGGAAACTTCTATTCCTTGTCCGCCGGCATCGCACCCGGCATGCCGTGCAGCGGCAGCGCGGTGGCGGCGCCCTGCTCCGCCGGCTTGGCGGCGGGTTTCCTGTCGCGCACGAGGTAGCTGTAGAGCACCGGCACGACGACCAGGGTCAGCAGCGTCGACGTGATGACGCCGCCGATGATGGCCCGGCCCATGGGTGCCTGGATCTCGCCGCCATCGTTCAGCGCGATAGCCATCGGCAGCATGCCGAAGACCATGGCCGCCGTCGTCATGATGATGGGGCGCATGCGGATCAGACCGGCCTCGCGCAGCGCCTCGGCCACCGTCGCGCCAGCCTTGCGGGCATGGTTGGCGAAGTCCACCAGCAGGATCGCGTTCTTGGTCACCAGGCCCATCAGCATGACGAGGCCGATCATCGAGAACACGTTCAGCGTGGAGCGCCACAGCAGCAGGGCCAGCATCACGCCGATGAGGGCCAGCGGCAGCGAGGCCATGATGGCGATGGGCTGCAGGAAGCTGCCGAACTGGCTGGCCAGCACGATGTAGATGAAGATCACCGCCAGGCCCATCGCGGCCAGCAGGCCATTGAAGGCCTCGGCCTGCTGCTTGCCGGCGCCGTCCACCTTGAAGCTGACGCCGGGCGGCAGCTGGATGGTCTTGATGAGCTTCTGCACGTCGGCGTTCACGTCGCCGCCCGGGCGGCCCTGCACGCCGGCGAACACGGCCTCGCGGCGCTGCAGGTTCTCGCGGCGGATGACCTCGGGGTTGAAGACCGGATCGATGGTGGCAACCTGGTCCAGCGTGATGGGCGCGCCGTCCTTGGAGAAGGCGACCGGCAGCTTGGCCATCTGCTCGATGCGCTCGCGCTGCTCGCGCGGCAGGCGCAGCAGCACCTCGACCTGGTTGCCGTCGGGCGTCGTCCAGTAGGTGGCGACGTCGCCGTTCACGTAGGCACGCAGGCTGGACGCGACCTGCGGCGCGGTCAGGCCGAGCTCGCGGATGGCCGAGTCCTTCAGGCGCACGGCGAAGGCCGGCAGGCCGGGCTTGACGGTGGTGTCGACGTCCACGGCGCCGGGCACCTTCTTGATCTTCTCGACCAGGTCCTTCGCGGTCTGGGTCAGCACCTCGGGGTCGCTGCCGAGGATGGTGATCCAGATCGGCCGGTCGAAGCCCACGCTGACCTCGACGCCCGGGATCTTCGCGATGTCGGCGCGGATCGCGTCCTCGATCTCCTTCTGCGTGCGCTTGCGCTCGCTGCGGTCGATGAGGGAGATGTTCAGCGACGCCTGGTTGCGGCCCGTTGACAGGCCCTCGCCGGTGCTGCCGATGACCGCCGAGACGGTCTTGATCTCGGGGTAGTTCTTCAGGATCTCCTCGATCTGCGCGACCTTGGCGCTGCCGCGCTCGACGCTGGAGGCCACCGGCATGCGCAGGTTGACCTGGGTGAAGCCGTTGTCGGTCTGCGGCACGAACTCGCTGCCGACCAGGGGCGCCAGCATCAGCGCCGCGACGAAGCTCGCGAAAGCGCCCCACATGACCAGGCCGCGCGGCGTCAGCGTCGCGAAGCGCAAGACTCGCTTGGCGCTCTTTTCGCGTCGGCCGTTGGCATCGAACGGGCGGCCATAGGCCGGGATGGGCGGCACGAAGACGCGGTAGCGGCGGCCCGAGAAGGCCCAGCCGATCAGGCGCGCATAGCGGTCGTGCAGATGCTCCATGCACCAGTCGGTCGCGCGGATGGCATGGCCGACGACGGGCAGGCGCTTCACGCGCTCGTTGACCGGGTCGTGCCAGACCGAGGACAGCATCGGGTCGAGCGTGAAGCTGACGAAGAGGCTGACCATCACCGCCACGGCGACCGTGATGCCGAAGGGATAGAAGAACTTGCCGATGATGCCGCCCATGAAGGCGACGGGAACGAAGACGGCGCAGATCGCGAAGGTGGTGGCCATCACGGCCAGGCCGATCTCGTTGGTGCCGTCGGCAGCGGCCTGGTAATGGCTCTTGCCCATGCCGACGTGGCGCACGATGTTCTCGCGCACGACGATGGCGTCGTCGATCAGCAGGCCAATGCACAGGGACAGCGCCATCATCGTCATGAAGTTCAGCGTGAAGCCGAAGGCATGCACGGCGATGAAGCTGGAGATGACGGCGATGGGCAGCGTCAGGCCGGTGATGATGGTCGAGCGCCAGCTGTGCAGGAACAGGAAGACGATGGCGACGGTCAGCAGCGCGCCTTCGATCAGCGTGTGCCGCAGGCCGGTGAGCGAGCCCTTCACAAAGTCGCTGTTGGCGTAGATCAGGCGCAGCTCGACGTCCTTGGGCAGCACCTTGCGCAGTTCCTCCGTCGCATCCTTCACGGCCTCGCCGGTCTGCACGATGTTGGCGTCCTGCTGCTTGAAGACGTTGAAGCTGACGGCCGGCTGGCCGTTGATGCGGGCGATGCTGTCGACCTCGCGCTCGCGCTCGACCAGGGTGCCCAGGTCGTTCAGCGTCAGCGCCAGGTTGCCGCGGCGCGCGACGACCATCTGGCCGAAGGCCTTGGGGTCCTTGGCGCGGCCTTCGACGCGCAGGATGGCGTCGGCGTTGGTGTCGCTCAGCAGGCCGACGGGCTGGTCGCTGTTCGCGTCGTTCAAGGCCTTGGAGATCTCGGCCGGCGTCACGCCATAGGCGCGCAGCCGCATCGGGTCGAGGTCGATGCGCACCTCGCGGGTCGTCATGCCGCCGACGTCCACCTTGGCCACGCCCTCGACGCGGCCCAGCCGCTTGGACACGATGAGGTCGGCCATCATCGACAGCTCGCGCGCGCCGCGCGTCGAGCTCAGCAGCGCCAGCACGACGATGGGCTGGGCGTTGTCGCCCTGGAAGCGCGACATCGACGGCGGCTTCACGTCCCTCGGGAAGGCGGCCTGGGCCGCGGCGACGCGGTCGCGCAGGTCCTGCATCGCGCGGTTCATGTCGGTGTCCAGCGTGAATTCGACGCTGGCCTGCACGCGGCCTTCAAAGCTGCGCGACTGGATGCGGTCGACGCCGGCAATGCTGTTCAGCGCCTCTTCCAGGGGCTTGGCGACTTCACGCTCGACGGCCTCGGGCGAGGCGCCCGGGTAGCGGATGTCGATCCAGGCGCCGGGCAGCGTGATGTCGGGCATCTGCTCGACACCGAGCTTGGCGTAGGAGAACAGGCCCAGCACGCACAGGGCCACCATCACCATGGTCGCGAAGACCGGGTTCTGGATGGAAACGCGGGTCATCCACATGGCCTGGCCCTCACTGTTGGACGGGGGTGGCGGCCGAGCTGGCGACCTTGGCCTTGGTGGCCACGACGGTGGCCTTGTCGCCCTCGCGCAGGTTGTCGAAGCGCGCGGCCAGCACCTGGGCCTCGGGCTTGAGGCCGTTCAGGATCTCGACACGGCCTTCCTGGGCGTCGCTGCGGCCGGTGGTCACGATGCGACGCACCAGCGCGCCTTTCTCGATCATCCAGACCTGCTCCTGGCCGGAGTTTCGGCTGATGGCGGCCAGCGGCACGGTCAGGCGCTGGGTGTCGTCCTGCAGCACGACCTTGGCGACGGCGTACTGGCCGGCGCGGTAGAGCTCCCTGGGGTTGTCCAGCACCAGCGTCACGCCGATGGAGCGCGTGCCCGGCTCGGCGCTGGGCGCGATGCGGGCGATCTTGGCCTGCACCGGCTCGTCCACGCCCTCGACCTGCACCTGCACCGCCATGCCCGGCTGAAGGCGGCTGACCTCGTGCGTGCCCACCAGGCCGGCCAGCTCAAGTTTTGACAGGTCAACGATGGTCAGGATCTGCTGCTCGGCGGCGAGCTTCTCGCCCGGCAGCGCGTGGCGCTTGGCGACGATGCCGTTGATGGGCGCGACAAGGGCGGCCTGGCGCATCGTCACCTGGCTGGTGTCGAGCTGGGCCTTGGCGGCGTTCCAGTTGGCGCGGGCCGACTCGTAGGCGGCGCGCGAGTTGTCCAGCGCCGTCTGGGCGATGAAGCTCTTGGCAGCCAGGCCCTCGTTGGCCTTGTAGCTGCGCTCGGCCTGCTCCATCTGGGCGCGCATGGCCTCGACGCTGGCGCCGCGCTCGGCGATGCGATAGCGCAGCTCTTCCAGATCGACCTGGCCGAGAGCCTGGCCGGCCTTCACGCGGCTGCCTTCGCCGACGGCGAGGTTGAGCAGGGTGCCGTTGGACTTGGCGCGCACGATGACCGTACCCGGCGCCACCAGCGGGCCGCTGAACTCGATCAGGGCCGGCATGGCGGTCAGCGTCGGCTTGACGACTTCGCTGGGCACGAACTCCAGCACGGTCTTGGCCTTGTCGTCGTCGGGTTTCTTTGGGCCATCGCCCTTGCTGGCCATGACGGCCACGCCAGCGCCACCCACCAGCAGCACGACGGCCGCGATGCCACCCAATTTCCAGGACTTGCGCATGACTCCCCCAAACACTCTCTGATGCAGACCTTTGCAGTCTAGAAATCAGAGCGCCGGGGCGCAGCGGGCTTGTGACGAAACGCGGTTTGCGGGGGCTGAGCTGCATTCCCCAGCGATCAGGCCGAATTCAGCCGAATTCAGCTGGGGCGGGTCCCCGCAATGGGGGCGATCGGCAGCTTCACATCCCCGCATTGCGCCCGATGCCGCAGCGCATGGTCCATCAGCACCAGGGCCAGCATGGCCTCGGCAATGGGTGTGGCGCGGATGCCCACGCAGGGGTCGTGGCGGCCGAAGGTCTCCACCGTGGCCGGGTTGCCGGCGCGGTCGATGCTGGCCTTGGGGCTGCGGATGGAGCTGGTGGGCTTGATCGCGATGCTGGCGACGATGTCCTGGCCGGTCGAGATGCCGCCCAGCATGCCGCCGGCATTGTTGCTGGCGAAGCCTTCGCGGCTCAGCTCGTCGCCATGCTCGGTGCCGCGCTGGGCGACGACGCCGAAGCCGGCACCGATCTCCACGCCCTTCACCGCGTTGATGCCCATCAGCGCATAGGCGATGTCGGCGTCCAGCTTGTCGAACAGCGGCTCGCCCAGGCCGACCGGCACACCGGTGGCTTCGACACGGATGCGCGCGCCGACCGAGTCGCCGGCGCGGCGCAGCTCATCCATATAAACCTCGAGCGCGGCGATCTTGCTGGCGTTGGCGGCGAAGAAGGGGTTGTCGCCAACATGCTGCCAGCCCTCGAACGGGATCTCGATCTCGCCGAGCTGGGTCATGCAGCCGCGGAATTCGGTGCCATAGGCCTGCTTCAGCCATTTGCGGGCCACGGCGCCGGCGCCGACCATCGGTGCCGTCAGACGCGCCGACGAGCGCCCGCCGCCGCGCGGGTCGCGCACGCCGTACTTGCGCCAGTAGGTGTAGTCGGCGTGGCCGGGACGGAAGGTGTCGAGGATGTTGCCGTAGTCCTTGCTGCGCTGGTCGGTGTTCTCTATCAGCAGGCAGATGGGCGTGCCGGTCGTGACGCCGTCGTAGACGCCGGACAGGATCTTCACCGCATCGGGCTCGTTACGTTGGGTGACGTGGCGGCTGGTGCCGGGGCGGCGGCGGTCCAGCTCGGGCTGGATGTCGGCCTCGCTGAGCTGCATGCCCGGCGGGCAGCCGTCGATGACGCAGCCGATGGCCGGGCCGTGGCTTTCGCCGAAATTGGTGACGCGAAAGAGTTCGCCGAAGGTGCTGCCTGACATATCCGCAAATTCTAGGTGGGCCCGAAAAGCAAAGGCGGCCCCGCAAGGCCGCCTTCATGCGTTGCGAACTTCATGCCGTCCGGCTTGCAAGCCGGGTGTCGTTCGGCAGGCGTCGCACAGCGCAGGCGCTGTTCTCAGTCCGGCCTCACAGTTTGGGCTCGGCCTCTGCGGGGTTCTCTTCGACCGGCCAGTCGCGGATATAGGCCTTGAGCATGCGGTTCTCGAAGTCCTGGCTGTCCACGACGGCCTTGGCCACGTCGTAGAAGGAGATCACGCCCATCAGCGTGCGGCCGTTCATGACGGGCATATAGCGCGCGTGCCGGCCCAGCATCATGCGGCGCACCTCGTCGATCTCGGTCTCGGGCGTGCAGGTCAGCGGATGGTCGTCCATGACCGTGCGCACGATGGTCGTGCCGACGGCACCGGCGTTCTTCACGACGGCCTGGATGACCTCGCGGAAGGTCAGCATGCCGACCAGTTCGCCATGCTCCATGACGACCAGGGAACCGATGTCGCGCTCGGCCATGACGGCGAGGGAATCCTTCAGCGGCTCGTCGGGCGTGACGGTGAACAGGGTGCCGCCTTTGACACGCAGGATATCGACGACTTTCATAGGGGCCTCCATGGGAAATTTCGTGATCAACATAGCACACAATCCTCGCGCATCCACACCATAGAAAACACCATGCCCGGCTTCGATACGCTTGCCCTGCATGCCGGCGCCCTGCCCGACCCGGGCACCGGCGCGCGGGCTACGCCGCTGCACCTCAGCACCTCCTTCGTCTTCGAGAACAGCGAGCATGCCGCCTCGCTGTTCAACATGGAGCGCTCCGGCCACGTCTACAGCCGGCTCTCCAACCCGACGACGGCCGTCTTCGAGGAGCGCATGGCCGCGCTGGACGGCGGCATCGGCTCAGTAGCCACGGCCAGCGGCCAGGCGGCACTGCACCTGGCCATCTGCACGCTGATGGGTGCCGGCGGCCACATCGTTGCGAGCACGGCGCTGTATGGCGGCAGCCACAACCTGTTGCACTACACGCTGCGCCGTTTCGGCATCGAGACCAGCTTCGTGAACCCGCGCGACCTCGACGCCTGGCGCGCCGCCATACGGCCCGAGACGCGGCTGCTGTTCGGCGAGAGCCTGGGCAACCCCGGTCTCGATGTGCTGGACATCCCGGCCGTCAGTTCAATAGCCCATGAGGCCGGCCTGCCGCTGCTGGTGGACGCGACCTTCACGACGCCCTATCTGCAGCGCCCGGCCGAGCTGGGCGCCGACCTCGTCTACCACTCGGCCACCAAGTTCCTGTGCGGCCACGGCACCGTCGTCGGCGGCGTGCTGGTCGACACGGGCAGCTTCGACTGGCAAGCCGCCCACGATCGCCACGGCAGGTTCGCGACGCTCTGCGAGCCCTACGACGGTTTCCACGGCATGGTGTTCGCCGAGGAGAGCACCGTCGGCGCCTTCCTGCTGCGCGCCCGCCGCGAGGGCCTGCGCGACTTCGGCGCCTGCATGAGCCCGCACACGGCCTGGCTGATGCTGCAGGGGCTGGAGACGCTGCCGCTGCGCATGGCGCGGCATGTGGCCAATGCCCAGGCCGTGGCCGAGTTCCTGGCCGCCCAGCCGCTGGTGGACAGGGTCGGCTACCCGGGCCTGGCCTCTCACCCCGACCATACCCTCGCGCAAAAGCTGCTGCCGCGCGGCGCCGGCGCCGTGTTCTCCTTCGACCTGAAGGGCACGCGGGAGCAGGGCCGCGCCTTCATCGAGTCGCTGAAGCTGTTCTCCCACCTCGCCAACGTCGGCGACGCCAAGTCCCTCGTCATCCACCCGGCCAGCACGACGCATTTCCGCATGGACGACGCGGCGCTGCGCCAGGCCGGCATCGGCCCCGGCACCATCCGCCTGTCCATCGGCCTGGAAGACCCGGCCGACCTCATCGACGACCTGAAGCGGGCGCTCAAAGCAGCGAGCAAGGCATGAAGTTCATCGTCGACAACCACGAGGCCTATGCCTACACCGGCGGCAAGCCCTTCGACCCTGCCCTGCCCTGCGTCGTCTTCATCCACGGCGCGTTGAACGACCACAGCGTCTGGACCCTGCTGGCCCGCTGGTGCGCCCACCATGGCTACGGCGTGCTGGCGCCCGACCTGCCCGGCCATGGCCGCAGCGGCGGCGCGCCACTGACCAGCGTCGAGGCCATCGCCGCCTGGCTGCACCGGCTGCTGGATGCGGCCGGCGTGGCCAAGGCCGCGCTGGTGGGCCACAGCATGGGTTCGCTGATCGCGCTGGAGGCGGCGCAGCGGGCGTCCACGCTGGTGATGGTGGGCACCGCCTACCCGATGAAGGTCTCGGAAGCCCTGCTGACGACGGCACGCGACCGGCCCGAGGCCGCGATGGCCATGGTCAACACGTTCTCGCATTCGCTGGCCAGCGCCAAGCCGGGCTACCCCGGCCCCGGCGCCTGGCTGCGAGGCGGCTCGATGGCGCTGATGCGCCGGCTGCAGTCGCGCCAGACGGCGGTGAACCTTTTCGAGAACGACTTCCAGGTCTGCGACCGCTACGCGGGCGGCGAGGCGGCCACGGCGCGCGTGGCCTGCCCGGTGCACTTCATTCTGGGCTCGCTGGACCAGATGACTTCACCCAAGCAGAACGCCGTGCTCGGCGGCCTGCTGAAGCCGCGCATCCACACGGTGCCGGCCGGCCACGCGCTGATGGCCGAGGCGCCGGACGCGATGCTGGCGGCCCTCAGGGCGGCGCTTCAGACCGGGGCGTAAGCCACATCTGCAAGGGCAAGCCCGCTTGCCGCTGCGGCCGGGCCTGCGCTTGAATGGCCGGCATGAGCGCCACCCGCTACACCCGCTTCGCCGATTTCTATCCCTTCTACCTGGGCGAGCACAGCAACACGACCTGCCGGCGTCTGCACTTCATCGGCTCGACGCTGGTGCTGGCCTGCCTGTTCGAGCTGGTGACGACGGGCGCCCTCGTCTGGCTGCTCTACAGCCTGCTCTGCGGCTACGGCTTTGCGTGGGTCGGGCATTTCTTCTTCGAGAAGAACCGCCCGGCCACCTTCAAGTACCCGATCTACAGCCTGATGGGCGACTGGCTCATGTACGCCGACATCTGGCGGGGCCGGATCAAGTTCTAGTCCACTGCGTCGGGGAAATGGCACCCCCGCGAGGACCAAAGCGGGCCCAATCAAGGCGCGAGACGCCGCCGGGGTTGGGCCCCGGCCATGCCGAGCAACGCTGAGTGGCCCGCTTTGGTCCTCACCCTGCGGGCCGGGGCGTGCCGGCAGGCATGCGGCGTTGCTCGTCGTTGCGGGCGCAAGCCCGCTGCCTCCTCGCGCCTTGTCTGCCTGCCGGCACGCCCCGGCGGGGGTGTCATTTCCCCGACGCAGTGGGCTAATTTCGCCAGGCCAGGCCGATGGCCGCGTAGCTGCCGTCGCGCTTCTCGACCAGCGGGCTGGCGGCCGCCGGGCCGAGCAGGCGGCTGGCGCCGGCCGAACCGAACACGAACCAGTGCCTGGCGAAGGGCCGCGTGAAGCCGACGCCGGCATGCAGGTCGCGCAGGCCGGAGCCGGGCACATAGGCCGGCCTGCCGCTCGCCGCCATGGCCCTCTCGGGCACGCCGAAATAGCTGCGCATGTTCTGCGCGTCGGCCGCGGAGAAGCCGATGCCGCTGGTCCACTCCAGCGTCGGGCTGCGGTAGAAGCGCCAGCCCAGGTTCACATCGGCGTTCAGGCCGCCCTGGTGGCCCAGCAGGTCCTGGGACAGCGCGGCGCCGAGGTTGAGGTCGGGGGCCAGGCTGTAGTTCGCGTAGAGGCGCGCGCGCAGCGTGCGCTTCACGTCGGGCAGGCCGCGCGTCGTGCTCGCGTCGTTGCTGCTGCGCCCGTTGTCCACGCGCAGCGCCAGCCCGAGGCGCAGCCTGGCAGTCTCGATGAGCTGGGTGCTGGCGCCCGGGCCGGCGCTTTCCCGGCCGAAGCCGAGCAGCGCGCTGCCGCCCGAGGTGCTGAGGCGCCAGCGGCCGACCTGCAAGGCCCACAGGGCGTTGAGCCGGGTCTGGCGCGAGGCGGCACCGTCGTACTCGGGCCGGCTCGAGACCGAGACGCCGATCAGGTAGCGCGCCGGCTGGCTTTCGGGCTCTTGCTCCTGTTGCTGGGCCTGGGCAAGCGGAGCGGCCGCGCAGGCGAGCAGCAGGAGGGAGGCGGCTTTCATGCCGCCAGCCTAGCAGCCCCTTGCGTCAGCCCAGCTTCAGTTCGCGTGCCAGATTCGACAGCATGTCGTCGACCATCGCGTCGAGGTCGTAGCGCAGCTGCCAGCCCCAGTCGGCCTGGGCGGCGCCGTCGTCGATGCGCTGCGGCCAGCTGGCGGCGATGGCCTGGCGGAAGTCGGGCACACAGTCCATCGTGAAGCCGGGCAGGCGGCGGCGGATGCTGGCCGCGATGCCTTCCGGCGTGAAGCTGACGCCGGCGAGGTTGTAGCTGCCGCGCTGCAGAACAGCGTCGGCCGGCGCGTTCATCAGCTCGATGGTCGCGCGCAGCGCATCGGGCATGTACATCATCGGCAGGGCCTGACCGGCTTCGAGGAAGCAGGTGTAGCGGCCGTCCTTCAGTGCCGAATGGAAGATCTCGACGGCGTAGTCCGTCGTGCCGCCGCCGGGCGGCGTCTTCCAGCTGATCAGGCCGGGATAGCGCAGGCTGCGCACGTCCACGCCGTGCTTGGCGTGGTACCAGGCGCACCAGCGCTCGCCGGCCAGCTTGCTGATGCCGTAGACCGTCGTCGGGTCCATCACGGTCGTCTGCGGCGTGTCCACGGCCGGTGTGTTCGGGCCGAAGGCGGCGATGGAGCTGGGCCAGAAGATCTTGTCCAGCTTCTCGTGGCGGGCCAGCTCCAGCACATTGAGCAGGCCCTTCATGTTCAGGTCCCAGGCCCACATCGGATGCTTCTCGCCATTGGCCGACAGGGCTGCGGCGAGGTGGTAGATCTGCGTGATCTTGTGGCGCTTGACGATGGTCGTCAGCGCGCCGGCGTCGGTCACGTCCAGCATCTCGTGCTTGAGCGTGGGCACGCGGCCCTGGGGGCTGAGGTCGCTGGTGATGACGGCGTCGTCGCCGTGCAGCTTCGCGAGTTCGCTGGCCAGTTCGGTGCCGATCTGGCCGTTGGCGCCGATGATGAGGATGCGGGGAGTGCTCATTTCAGGATGCCCAGTTCCTTGCCGGCTTGCGTGAAGGCGGCGACGGCCTTCTCCAGGTGTTCGCGCTCGTGCACGGCCGAGATCTGCACGCGGATGCGCGCCTGGCCCTTGGGCACGACGGGGAAGAAGAAGCCGACGGCGTAGATGCCCAGTTCCAGGATGCGCTTGCTCAGTTCCTGCGCTTTCACCGCGTCGTAGACCATGATGGGCACGATGGGGTGGGTGCCGGGCTTGATCTCGAAGCCGGCGGCCTGGATGGCCTCGCGGAAATAGACCGTGTTGGCCTCGAGCTTGTCGCGCAACGCGGTCGAGGCTTCCAGCAGGTCCAGCACAGCCAGCGATGCGCCGGCAATGGCCGGGGCCAGCGTGTTGCTGAACAGATAGGGCCGCGAGCGCTGACGCAGCAGCTCGACGACTTCCTTGCGCGCCGCCGTGAAGCCGCCGGAAGCACCCCCAAGCGCCTTGCCGAAGGTGCCGGTGATGATGTCGATCTTGCCGAACACGCCGCGGTACTCGGCCGTGCCGCGGCCGGTCTTGCCCATGAAGCCCGAGGCATGGCATTCGTCGATGCCCAGCAGCGCGTCGTAGCGGTCGCAGAGCGCGCGGATCTTGTCGAGCTGGGCGATGGTGCCGTCCATCGAGAACACGCCGTCGGTGAAGACCAGCGTGAAGCGCGCGCCCTTCTCCTTGGCCTCCTTCAGGCAACGCTCGAGGTCGGCCAGGTCGTTGTGCTCGTAGCGCCAGCGCTGGGCCTTGCACAGGCGGATGCCGTCGATGATGGAGGCGTGGTTCAGCGCGTCGCTGATGATGGCGTCCTGCTCACCCAGCAGCGGCTCGAACAGGCCGCCATTGGCGTCGAAGGCTGCGGCGTAGAGGATGGCGTCCTCACAGCCGACGAAGCGCGCGATGCGTTGCTCCAGCGTCTTGTGCAGGTCCTGGGTGCCACAGATGAAGCGCACCGACGACAGGCCGAAGCCATGCGTGCGCAGCGCCTCGTGCGCGGCCTCGATGACCTTGGGGTGGGACGACAGGCCCAGGTAGTTGTTGGCACAGAGGTTGATGACCTCGCGGCCATCGGCCGTCGTCACGACGGCGCCCTGCGGGCTGGTGATGATGCGTTCGGCCTTGAACAGGCCGGCGGCGCGGATGCCGTCGAGTTCGGACTGCAGATGTTGGTAGAAGGCTTGGCTCATGGCGTCGCTCCTGATGCACAATTCAGTAAATTGAACTTGTTCGATATATCGAACTTTCGTGCAGTATCCGAAAAACGTCTATCCAGGTCAAGCATGAACAAGCCTGCCGTCGATCTCGAACCTCCCCGCGTCGGCGCCGCCCTGCAGGCGTTGCGCACCAGCCGCGGCCTGTCGCTGGACGACCTGTCCAAGCGCGCGGGGGTCAGCAAGTCGATGTTGTCGCAGATCGAGCGCAACCAGGCCAACCCCACGGTCGCCGTGGTCTGGCGGCTGGCCAATGCTCTGGGCGTGGACATGGGCGAGTTGCTGGGTGGCGAGCGCAGCGCGATGCCGGCCATCGAGACGGTGCCCGCCCACGCGACTCCGGGGCTGACCAGCCCGGACGGGCTGTGCAAGCTGCGCATCCTCGGCCCCATCGAGCTGGCCGGCCAGTTCGAGTGGTACGAACTCAGCGTGCAGCTCGGCGGTGTGCTGGACAGCCAGGCCCACGAGCCCGGCTCACGCGAGCACCTCAGCGTGCTGACCGGCAGCCTGGAGGTCAGCGCCCAGGGCGTGACGAGCAAGCTCAAGGCCGGCGAGACGGCGCGCTATGCGGCGGACGGACCGCACGCCATCCGCAACACGGGCAAGTCCGCGGCGACGGCGTTGCTGGTGGTGCTTCATCCGTAGACTGCAGCCTCCGCTCAAAGGAGGCATGCATGCACATCACCCGTCGCGCGACCCTGGCCACGCTGGCCGCCCTGCCCTTCGCGGCGCAGGCGCAGGACAGGCCCATCAAGCTGCTCGTCGGCTTCCCGCCCGGCGGCGGCACCGATGCGATCGCCCGCCTGCTGGCCGAGGCCCTGCAGGCGTCGCTGGGCACGACGGTCATCGTCGAGAACAAGCCCGGTGCCGGCGGCCAGATCGCGGCCCAGGCCCTGAAGACGGCGGCGCCCGACGGCACGACCTTCTTCGTCAGCCACGACCACACCATCTCCATCCTGCCCCTGGTGCTGAAGAACCCGGGTTTCGAGCCCGCCCGGGACTTCGTGCCGGTGGCTGGCTTCGCGACCTTCGCGAACGCTCTGGCCCTGTCGGGTGGCACGCCGGCCACCAGCCTGGCTGACTACGTCGCGTGGGTGAAGAAGCAGGGCGGCCAGGGCAGCGTCGGCGTGCCGGCGCCGGCCTCGGTGCCGGAGTTCCTCGTCAAGCTGCTGGGCGAGAAGAACGGCCTGAACCTGCTCAGCGTGCCCTACCGCGGCAGCGCGCCGATGATCGCCGACATGCTGGGCAACCAGATCGCCGCCGGCATCGGCTCGGTTCCCGACCTCATCGTCAACCACCAGCAGAAGAAGCTGCGCATCGTCGCCGTCATGGGCCAGCAGCGTCAGGGCGTGCTGCCCGAGGTGCCGACCTTCGCGGAGCTGGGCCTCGCCGGCTTCGAGGACCTGCCCTATTACGGCGTGTTCGCGCCGGCCGGCACGCCGCGCGCGGCGCTGGAGCGCTTCTCGAACGCGCTGACCGGCGTCATCGCTCAGCCGGGCATGAAGGCGCGGCTCACGGAGCTGGGCCTGTCGGTCGGCATGATGAATTCGGCCCAGCTCGCGGCCCGCGAGCACGCCTATTCGGCGGCCTGGGCCCGCATCATCAAGGCCGGGGGCTTCCAGCCTCAGTGACGAGCAGGCGGTCCAGCGTCAGCCTCTCCCAGTCGCCCTGGGTCCACAGATTGGCCAGCAGGCCCTGGCGCTGGGCCAGGAAGGCGCCAAGCAGGGGCTGAACAGAGGCCTTCTCCGGTGCGCACAGCAGCACCAGGCGCTGGGCGCCCTCTTCCTCCAGCAGGCCGACCCAGTCCATGCCCACCAGCTTGTCGATGATGGGCGCCAGCTGCAGCGGGTCGACGCGCAGGGCGCCCGCCAATGCCAGATGCGACAGCCCTCGCTGCCCCGCCTCCCGCACCCGCCACAGCTCGCGCAGCACCTCCAGCGCCAGCGCCATGGGCTGGCCCGGCGTGTCGGGGCGCAGATGCAGGCGGCCCGTCAGGGCCGGCGTGTTGGCCGCCAGGATGGCGCCCAGCAGCACGATGACCCAGCCGAGATAGACCCAGATCAGGAAGACCGGCACGGTCGCGAAGGCGCCGTACAGCGTCGAATAGGTCGGCACCTGCTTCACATACCAGGCCAGCAGCGACTTCGCGAGCGAGAAGCCGATGGACACGAAGGCCCCGCCCAGCAGCGCGTGGCGCCAGCGCACATGGGTGTTGGGCACATAGTGGAAGAGCCCGGCCATCGCGAGGCCGAACAGCAGCACGTCGGCGCTGCCGAGGGCCGCGGAGATGCTGGCCGGCATCGCGGTCAGAAAGCCCTGGCTCGCACTGATGGCATAGCTCGTCAGCGTCAGGCTGCCGCCGAGCAGCAAGGGGCCCAGCGTCATGGCGGCCCAGTAGACGAGCACGCGCTGGGCCATGGGCCGCGGGCGCTGCACGCGCCAGATGGCATTGAGCGTGCGGTCGATGGTGAGCATCAGCGTCAATGCCGTGACGCCGAGGGCCACCAGGCCGACGGCGCCGAGCTTGCTGGCCTTGGCCGCGAACTGTGTCAGTGCGCCCAGCACCGGCTTGGCGATGTTGGGCGGGATCAGGCTCTTCAGGAAATACTGCTCCAGCGACGACTGGAAGCTGGAGAAGATCGGGAAGGCCGTGAAGATGGCCAGCATCACCGTCAGCAGCGGCACCAACGAGATCAGCGTCGTGAAGGTCAGGCTGCCAGCCGTGAGGCCGAGCTTCTCCTCGCGGAAACGCTGGCGGAAGGTGTGCAGGGTCTGCAGCCAGGGCCAGGCCAGCAGTTCGGTGATGAAGTTGCCCGCGAAGGCAATGGGGTTGCGGGCGAGCGGCGCGTCGGGGTTGGCCGCCGGCGGTGGAGTCGTGGGCATGGCTTCTATGATGCCGCAGCTATGTCCCCTGCCTCTGAAAGAACCGAACCGACGGCCACCGAACGCCTGTCGCGCAATGTCGCGCTGGCCGCCACCGTCGCTCTGCTGCTGCTGTGCCTGGCCTGGGAGCTGTGGCTGGCGCCCACGGGTCGCGGCACGCTGGCCGTGAAGGCCCTGCCGCTGCTGCTGCCGCTGGCGGGGCTGTGGCGCTATCGCATGTATACCTACCGCACGCTGGCCCTGTTCATCTGGCTCTATGTGCTTGAAGGCCTGGTGCGCTCGACCAGCGAGGGCGGGCGCGGCCAGTGGCTGGCCCTGGCCGAGGTGCTGCTCGGCGGCATCGTCTTCGTGGCCTGCACGGTGCAGATCCGCCAGCGGCTGGCGGCGGCGAAGGCGGCATGACGCCCTTCCTGGACGCGCTGCGTCAGCGGCTCGGCGAAGCCGGGCTGCTGATCGGCGGCGACCTGTCCGCCTATGAAAGCGACTGGCGCAAGCGCTACCCCGGCCGTGCGCTGGCCGTTGCGCGGCCGGCCTCGACAGCGGAGGTTGCGGCCGTGCTCAGGCTCTGCCAAGAGCACCGCGTGCCGGTCGTGCCCCAGGGCGGCAACACCGGCCTGGTCGGTGGCTCAACGCCGGACGACAGCGGCGGCCAGTTGGTGCTGAGCCTGGCGCGCATGAAGCGCGTGCGCAGCATCGACGCCGCCAACGCCAGTCTCACCGCCGAGGCCGGCTGCGTGCTGGCCGACGTGCAGGCCGCCGCGGCCGGCGCCGGCCTGCTCTTCCCGCTCAGCCTCGCGGCGGAGGGCTCGTGCACGCTGGGCGGCAACCTGGCGACGAACGCCGGCGGCACGCAGGTGCTGCGTTATGGCAATGCGCGCGAGCTGTGCCTGGGGCTGGAGGTCGTCACGGCGGCCGGCGAGGTCTGGCAGGGCCTGTCGGGCCTGCGCAAGGACAACACCGGCTACGACCTGCGCGACCTCTTCATCGGCAGCGAGGGTACGCTCGGCATCATCACCGCGGCGACGATGAAGCTGTATCCGCAGCCCAGGGACCGCCTGACCGCGCTGGCGGCCTGCGCGTCGCTCGATGATGCGGTGGCACTGCTGGGCCTCGCCCGCGCACGCGCCGGCGATGCGCTGACCGGCTTCGAGGTCATGAGCCAGGCCTCGCTGGCGCTGCTGGCGCGCGAGCTGCCGCAGCTGCAGCAACCGCTGGGCGCGGCGGCCTGGACCGTGTTGTTGGAGTTGTCCGATGCCGAGAGCGTCGAGCATGCTCGCGCCGCCTTCGAGGGCCTGCTGGGGGCCGCCATCGAGGGCGGCTGCGTGCAGGACGCGGCCATCGCACAGAGCCTGCAGCAGGCCCTGGCCTTCTGGCATCTGCGCGAGTCCATCCCGCTGGCACAGGCCCAGGCGGGGCTGAACATCAAGCACGACATCTCGCTGCCGGTGTCGGCTGTTTCCTCCTTCGTGGCCGAGATGGACGCCGCGCTGGCCGCCTACCTGCCCGGCATCGCGGTCATCAACTTCGGCCACCTCGGCGACGGCAACCTGCACTACAACGTGCAGGCGCCGGCCGGTGTCGCGCCGGCGGAGTTCCTGGCGGCGCACGAGGCGGCGATCAACGCCAAGGTCTACGACGCCGTGCAGCGGCGCGGCGGCTCGATCTCGGCCGAGCATGGCATCGGCCGTCTCAAGCGCGAGGAACTCGGCCGCCGCAAGGACCCGGTCGCGCTGGGCCTGATGCGGGCCATAAAAAAGGCCCTGGATCCCCAGGGCCTGCTCAATCCGGGCCGGCTGCTCTGAACCTCAGCGCTCGCTACGCGGCCTGCACCTGGCCGCCGCGGCGGCCGATCCAGCGCACCAGCGCACGCAGCACGCGAAACACGAAGCGGCTCAGCGTCAGGAAGGCGATGACTTCCAGGAAGCAAAGCACGCCCGACACGGCCGCACCCCAGCGGGCGGCGCGGCGCTGGAACTTCTGCCCCAGGTGATCGCGCATGATCTCGATGCTGTCGTAGAAACTGGGCACCATCAGCAGCGTCAGGAAGGTTGACGTGATCGTGCCGCCGATGATGGCGACGGCCATCGGGCGGTAGAACTCGCCGCCCTCGCCGATGCCGATGGCCACGGGCAGCATGCCGGCGATCAGCGCGAAGGTCGTCATCAGGATGGGGCGGAAGCGCTTGCGGCCCGCATGCATCAGCGCCTCCTCGCGCGGCACGCCGTTGGCCTCCTCCTGGCGCGCGGCGTCCAGCAGCAGGATGGCGTTCTTGGCCACCAGGCCGGCCAGCATGATGATGCCGATGAAGCTCATCAGGTTCAGCGTGCCGTGGGTCAGCAGCAGCGCGACGACGACGCCGATCAGCGACAGCGGCTGCGACAGCATGACCCCCAGCGGCGCGGTGAAGGAGTTAAACTGGATGACGAGGATGAGGTACATCAGGCCGATGCCCGACACCAGGGCCATGCCCATCGCGCCGAACACTTCCTGCTGATCCTTGGACGCACCGGCCAGCTTGATGCCATAGCCCGGCGGGAAGTTCATGCTCTCGGCGAGCTTCTGCGCGTCGGCCGAGACTTCGCCCGACGAGCGCCCCTGCGCATTGGCCGACACGGTGACGACGCGCTTGCCGTCGACATGCTGGATGGTGGCCGGGCCCTTGCCCGTCGTCACGGTGGCGATCTGCTCCAGCGGCACCATGGTGCCCGTCCCGGATACGGCGATCGGCAGGCGCTCGATATTGCCGGCGTCCACCCGGTCGGACGGGTGCAGGCGCACCGACACGTCGCGGGTCTGGCCGGTGGGGTCGATCCAGTCGCCGACCTGGATGCCGGCGAAGGCCACGCGCAGCGCATTGGCCGCGTCGCCCACCGAGATGCCCATCGCATTGGCCAGGCCGCGGTGCAGCTCGATGCGCAGTTCGTCCTGCGAGTCCTGTTGCGACAGGCCCACGTCCACGGCGCCCGGCACCTTGCGCAGCTTGGCCATGAAGTCCTCGGTCATCGCCATCAGCCGGCGCGTGTCCGTGCCGTAGAAGCGGATCTGCACCGGCTTCTGGCCGCCGTTGTTCAGGTCGTCCAGCACGACGTATTCGGCGCCGGTCAGCACCTTGAGGCGCTCGCGCAGATCAGCGGCGATCTCCTGGGCATTGCGCTTGCGCTGCGTGCTCTTGCCGAGGTCGATGTAGAGCTTGCCGCCGGTGGTCTGCACGAAGCTGTCGGTAGCCTTGGTCTCGGGCAGAAGCCTGGCCACGTCGGCCGCAGCGGCCAGCTTGCGCCGCGAATACTCGAGGCTGGCGCTGGGCGGCGTGCGGATGTCCACGGCGATGGTGCCGAAGTCGGAACTGGGCAGGAAGCTGGTGCCGCCGATGGTGGCCTGCAGCGCGATGGCCGCTGCAAAGCTCAGGAAGGCGATGCTCGCCATCCAGCGGCGGTGGTGCAGCGCCCAGGCAATGACGAGGCCGTAGCGGTCGGCCTGGTGGTCGAACCAGTGGTTGAACCTCTGCAGCAGCTTCGAGAAGCCGGTCTTGGGCGCTTCGTGATGGCCCGGCGGGTCGCCCCAGAAGGCCGACAGCATCGGGTCGAGCGTGAACGAGATCAGCAGGCTCACCAGCACCGAGGCGACGACGGTCAGCGCGAAGGGGCGGAACCATTCGCCGGCCACGCCGGAGATGAAGGCCACGGGCACGAAGACGGCGACGATGGAAAAGGTGGTCGCGGCCACCGCCAGGCCGATCTCGGCCGTGCCGCGGAAAGCCGCCGTGCGCCGGTCGGCGCCGCGCTCCATATGCCGCACGATGTTCTCGCGCACGACGATGGCGTCGTCGATCAGCACGCCAATGGCCAGGGACAGGCCCAGTAGGCTCATGAAGTTCAGCGAGAAGCCGAACAGCCAGACCGCGATGAAGGCGGCGATGACCGAGGTCGGCAGCGAGGTGGCCGTGATCAGCGTCGAGCGCCAGGAGTTCAGGAAGGCGTAGACGACGAAGATGGTCAGGCCGGCACCGAACACCAGCGCATGGATGACGTTGTCGAGGCTGTCCTGTGCGTCCTTGCCGCCGTCCTGCGTGATCTCGAGCTTGGTGCCGTCGGGCAGCGTCTTGTTGCTCTCCTCGACGATCTTGCGCACCTCCTTGGCGACCGTGACCGTGGAGGCCTCGCGCGAGCGGGTGATGGACAGGCCGACGTTGTTCTTGCCGTTGCGCACGCTCAGCGTCGTGCGCTCTGCGAAACCGTCCTCGATGCTGGCGACCTGGGCCAGGCGCACCAGTTCACCCCCCGTGCGTTTGACGACGATCCGGTCGAAGTCGGCCGGCGACTCGATGCGGCCGATCAGGCGGATGCTCTGGTCCTCGTACTCGCCGCGCACCTTGCCGACCGGGGCCGACATGTTCTGGTTGCGCAGCGCGTTGACGACGTCGCTGACCGAGACATTGAACTCGCGCAGCTTCTGGCCGTGCAGCAGCACCGACAGCTCGCGGTTCAGCGAGCCGAAGACGTCGACCTTGCCGACGCCGGGGATGGCGCGGAACTTGTCGGCCAGCTGGTCCTCGGCGATGCGCGACATCTCGGCATGGCTGAGCGTCTTGGACTCGAGCGAGACCTGCATGACCGGCTGGGCCGAGGGGTCGACGCGCTGCAGGATGGGCTCGCGCATCTCCTGAGGCAGGTTGTAGCGCACCGAGGCGATGGCGTTGCGTACGTCGTCGGCGGCCTCAATGAGGTTCTTCTTGAAGTCGAACTGCAGCACGAAGGTGGCCTGGCCCTCGCCGGCCGTCGAGCGCACCTCGGTCACGCCCGGCACGGCCAATAGCGGCCGCTCGACGCGGTTGACGATCTCGCGCTCGCTGGTGTCGGGCGAGGCGCCCGGATACGGGATGCTGACGACGAGGATGGGGATCTCGACGTCGGGGTTCTGGTTGACCTTGAGCTTGGTCAGGGCCAGCAGCCCCAGGGCCATGATGCCGATGATGCAGACGATCGTGGCGATCGGCTTCTTGATGGCGAAGTCGGAAATCAGCACCTCAGCCTCCTGCGCTCGCCGCCGACGCCGCCTGGGCGGCGGCCTGCTGCACCGCCGTGCCCTCGACCAGGGTACGGCTGGGGTTGCGGATGATCATGTCGCCGCTGGCCAGGCCGCTCTTGATGACGAATTCGCCGCTGCGCTCGTCGCGCTCGCCGAGCACGATGGGCTGGCGGCGGAGCTTGGCGTCCTTGACGACCCAGGCGAACACGCGGTCGCCGTCGCGCTGCAGGTCGGCCTCGCCCAGCATCAGAGCCGCCACGCTGGTCGTGCGCACATGGCCCTCGCCATACAGGCCGGCAACGGCCGCCTGCCTGGGGTCGACGAAATCGACCAGCAGCGCGACCTGGCGCGTCACCGGGTCGGCCGCCACGTCGATGCGGCGGATGCGCCCCTCGGCATGCGGGTTGGCGGCGCCGTTGATGCGCAGGTCCACCGCCTGCCCCACCTTCAGCTCCGCGCGGCGGTCGGCCGAGACATAGCCCTCGAAGCGCATGCTGGCCGGGTCGAGCACCTTGAGCAGGGCTTTGCCGACCTGGGCCGTGTCACCGGGCGAGACCTGGCGCTCGCTGACGACGCCGTCGAAGGGCGCGCGCACCTCGGTGCGGGCCATCTGCTGGCGGGCGGCCACGAGCCTGGCCTCGGCCGCGACCTTCTCGCTCATCGCCGCGGCGCGGCGGTTCTGGGCATCCTCGAGGGCCTGCTGGGAGATCATGCCCTGGGCCTGCAGTGCCTTCTGGCGCTGCCACTGGCGGTCGGACTGCTCGAAGGCCTCGTGGGCGGCGCGCGCGGCCTCCTCGGCCGAGGTCAGGCTGTCGCGGATGGACGTCGCGTCCAGGCGCACCAGCAGGTCACCCTTGTGCACCAGCTCGCCGTTCTCCTTGAGCACCTGCAGCACGATGGCCGAGAGCTCGGAGCGCAGGTCGGCACGGCGCTCGGGCTGCACCGCGCCGGTGATCAGCGGGCCGCTGCTGTGCTCGCTCTGGCCCAGCACCAGCCGGTCTTCCATGGCGAGTCGCAGCGGGGGTTGCGCCTTGGCCTCGGCGGCTTCGGCACCCGGCTTTTGGCAGCCGGACAGTGCCAGCAGCGCCGCCAGTGCGAGCAGGGACAGGAGACGGGGCGCGGTCGGAGTCTGCAGTTGGGGACGGTGAGTCATCCTGAGGACGGCTGGCGCCGGAAAGTCGATGAAAGGGTGATGGAACACAACGGGCGGCGACGGCCGGTGGGGCCGGCCTGGATCAGGGCATCGGCCCCGCACTGGCAGCGTTGTCGCCGCTTTCTGAAACGGGCAGCCGGGTTGGATCCGCAAACGGCCTGAAACAAAAACGGGCGAAGCATAACGACATCGCCCCAGGGTGCTGGAAGTCCTGTGACGAGCTGCAGATTGCGGCGCCGGAATGCCGTTCCGGCCGACGGGCCGCAGAGTTGGCCGACAGGCCTTGTGTTCAGGCCGGCGCCTGCCACTCCAGCGGCCAGGCGCCCTGGCGCCAGCGCTGCAGCCACAGCAGGCCGATCAGCGTCTTCGCGTCGGTGAGCTCGCCGCGGGCGGCGAACGCGTCCAGCTCGGCGGCCGTGTGTGTGACGAGTTCGAGAAACTCGCCCTCGTCGAGTTTCTGCACGCCCCGCGTGAGGCCGCGCGCGAAGTAAATGTGAATGCCCTCGTCCGAGTAGGCGATGGCGTTGTGCAGCAGGCCGGCGTAGGCCCATTCGGCGGCGCTGTAGCCGGTTTCCTCGAGCAGCTCACGCCTGCCGCAGAGCAGCGGGGTCTCGCCGGCGTCGAGCTTGCCGGCCGGGAACTCCAGCATCACGCGGCCCATCGGGTAGCGGTACTGGCGCTCCATCAGCAGGCGCTCGTCGTCCAGCAGCGGCACGACCATCACGGCCCCGGGATGGCGGATGTATTCGCGGTGGGCCGTGCCGCCATCGGGCAGCGCGACGCGGTCGCGGCGCACGTCGAGGAAGTGGCCGCGGTAGACCTGGGTGCTGTCGAGCGGCAGCTCGACGAGATGATCGTCAGCCCCGGCCACGACGCAGATACCGCCAGACGAAGCCGGGAAAGCCCAGCGTGATGAAGAGGCAGGCCGCGGCGGCATAGAACTGCCAGTCCTGCTCGTGGCGCTGGCCGAGGCGGGCCTCCAGCATCGAGCCGAGGCCGAAGACGAGCACGGCCATCAGCGCCAGCTCCAGCAAGCGCCACCAGGCAGCCTTGGGCGCGCGGCGCGGGCCGACCAGCAGCACGCGCTCGCTGAAGTAAGGCAGGTTGGCCGCGACGACGGCCGCGGCCAGCACCAGCCAGACGGCCAGGGACTGGTCCATCGCTGCAGCGCCCGTCAGGTCGTCAGCGCCTGACGGATCGCGACCTTGCACAGGTCGAGCAGGCCACCCGGCAGCAGGCCGAGCACCAGCACCGCGGCGCCGTTCAGCGTCATGACGAGGCGTACGTCCGTCGGCGCGGCGATGGCGGCGGCGTCGGTCGGCTCGTCGAAGAACATGACCTTGACGACGCGCAGGTAGTAGAAGGCACCCACCAGGGACACGACGACGGCGAACACGGCGAGCCAGAGGTAGAAGCCCACGCCCGTCGCCACCAGGGCCTGCAGCACGGCCAGTTTGGCGTGGAAGCCGACCGTCGGCGGCACGCCGGCGAGCGAGAACATGAACATCGTCATGACCAGCGCGAACCAGGGGCTGCGCCTGGCCAGGCCGGCCAGGTCCTTGATCTCCTCGGCCTCATGGCCCTGTCGCGACAGCAGGATGACCATGCCGAAGGTACCCAGCGTCGTCAGCACGTAGGTGACGGTGTAAAACATCGCCGAGCTGTAGGCGTTGGCGGCCGACAGCGTGTTGTTGTTGACGACGCCGGCCGTCATGCCCAGCAGCATGAAGCCCATGTTGGCGATGGTGGAGTAGGCCAGCATGCGCTTGAGGTTGCTCTGCGCGATGGCGGCGAGGTTGCCGATCAGCAGGGACAGCACGGACAGCACGACCAGCATCTGCTGCCAATCCACCGCCAGGCCGATCATGCCCTCGACGAGCAGGCGCACCGTGATCGCGAACGCGGCCAGCTTGGGTGCGGCACCGATCAGCAGCGTGACGGCCGTGGGGGCGCCCTGGTAGACGTCGGGCACCCACATGTGGAAGGGGGCGGCGCCCAGCTTGAAGGCCAGGCCGGCCACGACGAAGACGACGCCGAAGACCAGCACCGACTTGTTGGGCACGCCCTGCGAGATCACGTCGAAGACCTGCGGGATGGAGAGCGAGCCGGTGGCGCCGTACATCATCGACAGGCCGTAGAGCAGGAAGCCGCTGGCCAGAGCGCCGAGCACGAAGTACTTCATCGCGGCCTCGGTCGCGATCGCGTTGTCGCGGCGCAGCGCGACGAGAGCGTAGAGCGACAGGCTCATCAACTCCAGGCCGAGGTAGATGACCAGGAAGTTGTTGGCCGACAGCATCACATTGATGCCCAGCAGCGAGAACAGGCTGAGGATGAAGAGCTCACCCTTGAGCATCTCGCGCACGCCGGCGTAGGGGCGCGCATAGACCAGCGTGACCAGCGTGGCGACGCAGGCGAAGCCTGCGAGCAGATGGCCCATCGGGTCGGCGACGACCATGCCCTGCATGGCATAGGTGGTCAGGCCGGCATCGAAATAGCTGAAGTGCAGGCCGGCGACGACGACCAGCGTCAGCTGGGTCAGCCAGTAGGTCGGGCGGCGCTGCTCGTCGGTGACCCACAGGTCCACCAGGGCGACGACGCAGCCCATCGCCAGCAGCAGGATTTCGGGATAGATCGCGAGCCAGTTCATGTCGTTCATTGTTTTGCCTTTGGCTCGTCGTCAACCCGGGATCTTGCTGAGCGCGACGTGCTGCAGCAGTTCGGTGACCGAGGCGTGCATCACATCGGTGAAGGGCTTGGGATAGACGCCCATGTAGAGCGTGGCAATGGCCAGGAGGGCGAGCATGACGAACTCGCGCCGGTTGATGTCGCTCAGCGCGCGGACGTCGTCGTTGGCGATGTCGCCGAAGTAGACGCGCTTGACCATCCACAGCGTGTAGGCCGCACCGAACACCAGGGCGGTCGCCGCGATGCCGCCAAGCCAGAAGTTGGCCTTGACGGTGCCGAGGATGACCATCCACTCGCCGACGAAGCCGGCCGTGGCGGGCAGGCCGCAATTGGCCATGCCGAAGAACACGGCGAAGGCGGCGAACTTGGGCATGGTGTTGACGACACCGCCGTAGGACGCGATCTCTCGCGAATGCACGCGGTCGTAGAGCACGCCGATGGAGAGGAACATCGCGCCCGACACGAAGCCGTGCGAGATCATCTGCACGAGGCCGCCGGAGACGCCGAGCTCGTTGAAAATGAAGAAGCCCAGCGTGACGAAGCCCATGTGCGCGATGGACGAGTACGCCACCAGCTTCTTCATGTCCTTCTGCACCAGGGCCACGAGGCCGATGTAGACGACGGCGATCAGCGACATCGCGATGATGAGCCAGGACCACTGGTGGGCGGCGTCCGGCGCGATCGGCAGCGAGAAGCGCAGGAAGCCATAGCAGCCCAGCTTCAGCATGATGGCGGCCAGCACGACGGAGCCGCCCGTGGGCGCCTCGACGTGGGCGTCCGGCAGCCAGGTGTGCACCGGCCACATCGGCACCTTGACCGAGAAGGCGGCCAGGAAGGCGAAGAACAGCCAGGTCTGGGCGCTGCCCGTCAGCGGCAGCTTGTGCCAGGTCTGGATGTCGAAGCTGCCGGCCGACTGGTAGTACAGATAGAGCAGCGCGACCAGCATCAGCAGCGAGCCGGCCAGCGTGTAAAGGAAGAACTTGAAGGCCGCGTAGACGCGGTTCGGGCCGCCCCAGACGCCGATGATGATGTACATCGGGATCAGCGTGGCCTCGAAGAACACGTAGAACAGCATGCCGTCCAGCGCGCAGAACACGCCCACCATCAGGCCGGACAGGATCAGGAACGCGCCCATGTATTGGTTCACGCGCGTCTCGATGACCTCCCAGGCCGAGATGACGACGATGACGGTGATGAAGGCCGTCAGCGGCACGAACCACATCGAGATGCCATCCACACCGAGGTGATAGCGGATGTTGAAGCGTTCGATCCAGGACAGGTTCTCGACGAACTGCATCGCGGCGGTCGTCGTGTCGAAGCCGGTGACCACCGGCAGCGTGACGAGGAAACTCGCCAGCGCCGCGACGAGCGCCATCCAGCGCACCGCATTGGCCTGTTCGTCGCGCCCGAGCGCCAGCAGCAGCGCACCGCAGACGATGGGCAGAAAAATCGCAAGACTCAGCATCATTCTTGTTCTCCGCCTTCTCGATCAGGCCCCGAGCAGGGACTTGAACTGGGGCTCGATAAAGGGCCAGAGCTTCCAGGTCATCAGACCCATGACGCCGAGGATCATGACGAGGGCGTACCAGTAGAGATAACCCGTCTGCATGCGGCGCACGAGGCCCGCGATGCCGCCGACCGCGCGGGCCGAGCCGTTGATGATCAGGCCGTCGATCAGGCCGGCGTCGCCGCCCTTCCACAGGCCGATGCCGATGGCACGTGCCAGGCGGGCCAGCACGTTCTCGTTGAACCAGTCCATGAAGTACTTGTTCTCGAGGATGACGACGATGGGACGCAGCACCTTGGCCAGCGTGGCCGGAATGCCCGGCGCAACCATGTAGAACACATAGGCCGTGACGACGCCGGACAGGGCCAGCCAGAACGGCAGCGACGTCAGGCCGTGCAGGGCCATCTCGGCAGCACTGTGGAACTCTTGGGTGAGTTCCTCCATCGCCGGATGGATGTGCTCGTTGACGACGATGGCGTCCTTGAAGAAGTCGCCGAACAGCATCGGCTGGATGGTCATGAAGCCGATGACGACCGACGGGATGGCCAGCAGCACCAGCGGCGCCGTGACAACCCAGGGCGACTCGTGCGGCGTGTGGTCCTCGTCGTGGGCGTGGTGCGCGTCGTGCTCGGCCGCGTCTTCCTGCGGGAAGGGCTTGTGATGGAAGCGCTCCTTGCCGTGGAAGACCAGGAAGTACATCCGGAACGAGTAGAAGGCCGTCACGAACACGCCGATGATGACGGCCGCATAGGCGAACTCTGCACCCGGCAGATGGCTGGCGTGCACGGCCTCGATGATCGAGTCCTTGGAGTAGAAGCCCGAGAAGAACGGCGTGCCGATCAGGGCCAGCGAGCCCAGCAGCGACGTGATCCAGGTGATGGGCATGTACTTGCGCAGGCCGCCCATGTTGCGGATGTCCTGGTCGTGGTGCATGCCGATGATGACCGAGCCCGCGCCGAGGAAGAGCAGTGCCTTGAAGAAGGCATGCGTCATCAGGTGGAAGACGGCGACCGAGTAGGCCGAGGCGCCCAGGGCCACGGTCATGTAGCCGAGCTGGGACAGCGTGGAATAGGCGACGACGCGCTTGATGTCGTTCTGGATGATGCCCAGGAAGCCCATGAACAGCGCCGTGATCGCGCCGATCACCATGACGAAGTTCAGCGCGGTGTCGCTCAGCTCGAACAGCGGCGACATGCGCGCCACCATGAAGATGCCGGCCGTCACCATCGTCGCGGCGTGGATCAGCGCGGAGATGGGGGTCGGGCCTTCCATGGAGTCCGGCAGCCAGACGTGCAGCGGGAACTGGGCCGACTTGCCCATCGCACCGATGAACAGGCAGATGCAGGCGACGGTCATCAGCGACCAGTCACCGCCCCACAAAGGCAGGGGGAAGACCATCTTGGACAACTCGTCCGCCTTGGCGAAGGTCTCGGCGTAGTTCAGCGAGCCGCCGAAGGCCACCAGCAGGCCGATGCCCAGGATGAAGCCGAAGTCGCCGACCCGGTTCACCAGGAAGGCCTTCATGTTGGCGAAGATGGCCGTCGGCTTCTTGTACCAGAAGCCGATCAGCAGATAGGACACCAGGCCCACCGCCTCCCAGCCGAAGAACAGCTGGAGCATGTTGTTGCTCATGACCAGCATCAGCATGCTGAACGTGAACAGCGAGATGTAGGAGAAGAAGCGCTGGTAGCCGTCGTCCTCTTCCATGTAGCCGATGGTGTAGATGTGCACCATCAGAGACACGAAGGTGACGACGCACATCATCATGGCTGTCAGGCCGTCGATGAGGAAACCGACCTCCATCTTCAGCGTGCCGAGAGTCATCCATTCGTAGACGGTGCCGCTGAAGCGGGCGCCGTCTACGGCGACGCTGTACAGCGTCATCGCGGAGATGATGAAGGCGACGAGCACGCCGAGGATGGTGACCATGTGCGAGCCGCGGCGGCCCACCGTCTTGCCGAAGAAACCGGCCACGATGGCGCCCGCGAGCGGCGCCAGCGGCACCGTCAGCAGCAGGTTCTGGGAGAGTTGTGCAGACATCTTTTTCTCAACCCTTCAGCGCGTCGAGTTCCTCGACGTTGATGCTGGCTCGGTTGCGGAACAGCACGACCAGGATGGCCAGGCCGATGGCCGACTCGGCCGCCGCGACGGTCAGGATGAAGAACACGAAGACCTGGCCGCCCATGTCGCCCAGATAGTGCGAGAAGGCGACGAAGTTCAGGTTGACCGCCAGCAGCATCAGCTCGATGGCCATCAGCAGCACGATCAGGTTCTTGCGGTTCAGGAAGATGCCGATCACCGACAGCGCGAACAGCATCGCACCCAGCGTCAGGAAGTGGCCCAGGGTCAATCCAGCGGCGCCGATCATGCCTGGCCTCCTTCTTGGGGTGCTTGTGCGGGTGCGGCGACGGTGGGCGCCATCTTCACGATCTTCAGGCGTTGGGCCTTGGTGACCTTGACCTGCTCGGAGGCGTCCATGGCACGCGAATCCTTGCGGCGGCGCAGCGTCAGCGCGATAGCGGCGACGATGGCGACCAGCAGCAGCACGGCGGCGATCTGCAGCGGGTAGAGGTAGCTGGTGTAGATCTCGATGCCCAGCAGCTTGGTGTTGCCGAGCTGGACTTGGGCGGCGGTGGCCATCGGGGCGTCGGACAGCTGGAATCCGCCCATCAGCACGATGCCCATCTCGAAGGCGATCAGCGCGCCGATGACGGCCGCCACGGGCAGGTGCTTCCAGAAGCCCTCGCGCATGCTGTCCGTGTTCAGGTCGAGCATCATCACGACGAACAGGAACAGCACCATGACGGCGCCTATATAGACGAGCACCAGCGCGATGGCCAGGAACTCGGCCTTCAGCAGCATCCAGATACAGGATGCCGTGAAGAACGACAGGATCAGGAACAGCGCGGCATGCACGGTGCTGCGCGCCGTGATGACACGGAACGACGACACCAGCAGGATGCCGGAGAAGACGTAGAAGAGGATGGTCGTGATGTCCATGGGTATCCAGGCCAGCTGAGCCGGACCGCTGGGCGCCTGGCGGCGCGGCAGCGATCAGCGGTACTTGGCGTCGGCCTCCTTTTGCGCAGCAATTTGCGGCTCGTACTTGTCACCGACCGCCAGCAGCATGTCCTTGGTGAAGTAGAGGTCGCCGCGCTTCTCGCCGTGGTATTCGAAGATGCTCGTCTCGACGATGGAGTCCACCGGGCAGCTCTCTTCGCAGAAGCCGCAGAAGATGCACTTGGTCAGGTCGATGTCGTAGCGCGTCGTGCGGCGGCTGCCGTCGGCGCGCACGTCGCTCTCGATGGTGATGGCCATCGCGGGGCAGACGGCCTCGCAGAGCTTGCAGGCGATGCAGCGTTCTTCACCGTTCTCGTAGCGGCGCAGCGCATGCAGGCCGCGGAAGCGCGGGCTCAGCGGCGTCTTTTCCTCGGGGAACTGGATGGTGATGTTGCGCGAGAGGAAATGCCTCCCGGTGAGCTTCATCCCCTTGAGCAGTTCCCAGAGGAAAAAGGTCTTGGCGAAATTCGTGATTGCAGTCATGAGCGCCGCCTCACTTCCAGATGTTGAACGGCGTCTGCATCCAGGCACCGACAACGACCAGCCAGATCAGCGTGATGGGAATGAAGATCTTCCAGCCCAGACGCATGATCTGGTCGTAGCGGAAGCGGGGGAACGTGGCACGCACCCACAGGAACATCGTGACGACGACGAAGGTCTTGGCGAACAACCAGAACCAGTTCCAGAAGGCCATCGAGCTCAGGGCCCACTGCGGCGTGTCCATGCCCAGCAGATGCCAGGAGATCGGTGCGCTCCAGCCGCCCAGGAACATGACGACGGCCAGCGCCGACACCAGGATCATGTTGGCGTACTCGGCCAGGAAGAACATCGCGAACGACATGCCCGAGTACTCGATCATGTGGCCGGCGACGATCTCGGATTCGCCTTCGACGACGTCGAAGGGGTGGCGGTTGGTTTCCGCCAGGCCCGAGATGAAGTAGACGATGAAGATCGGGAACAGCGGCAGCCAGTTCCAGGACAGGAAGTTCACGCCCATGGACGCGAAGGTGCCGCGCTCCTGCACCTGCACGACCTCGGTCATGTTCAGGCTGCCGGTCACCATCAGCACGACGACCAGCGCGAAGCCCATCGCGATCTCGTACGAGACCATCTGCGCCGACGCGCGCAGCGCGCCCAGGAAGGCGTATTTCGAGTTGGACGCCCAGCCGGCAATGATGACGCCGTAGACCTCGAGCGAGGTGATCGCCATCAGGAACAGCAGGCCGGCGTTGACGTTGGCCACCGCGGCATCCGGGCCGAAGGGCACGACGGCCCAGGCGGCCAGCGCTGGCATGATGGTCATGACGGGGCCGAGGAAAAACAGGCCCTTGTTCGCGGCGGTCGGCTTGATGATCTCCTTGAAGATCAGCTTGACCGCATCGGCGATGGGGGTCAGCAGGCCGTACGGGCCGACGCGGTTCGGGCCCGGGCGGATCTGCGACCAGCCGATGGCCTTGCGCTCCCACAGCGTCAGGTAGGCGACGCAGCCGAGCAGCGGCAGCAGTACCGCGACGATCTTCAGCAGGCTCCAGACCAGGGGCCACAGGGCCCCCAGCAGCGAGGCGCCGTTCTGGTAGAGGGTGTCGATCATTCCGTTTAGCTCCCTCAGACCTTGGCGATGCTCAGCGTGCCGAAGGCGGCGCCGAGGGTGGCGGTTTGGGCCAGGCCGGCGGGCACGCGGGCAACGCCCTCCGGCAGGCCGGCTTCGAGGCGGGCGGGCAGTTGGGCGGCACCGCCGTCCTGCACGATGCGGACCTGGTCACCTTCGGCCAGGCCGAGTTGCTGCCACAGGCCGGCGGGCAGGCCGACCGTGGCGGCCTCGCGGCCGTCGGTGGTCAGCTGCAGCGACGTGGAGTTGCGCACCAGCGCATCGGTCGCGTAGATGGGCAGGTTGGCGAAGCGCTCGATGCCATCGCCCTTGGCCACGGCTTGCGGCTTGGCCGAGGTGGCGTTGGACAGGCGGCCGGCGATGTCGCCGCCCAGGGCCTGTTCACGAACCTGCTCCGAGCTGTCCTGGTCGAAGCCGGGCAGGCCCAGCAGGTTGCCCAGCACGCGCAGCACCTTCCAGGCCGGACGCGTCTCGGCCAGCGGGCGCACGACGCCGACGAAGCTCTGCAGGCGCCCCTCGGCGTTGACGAAGCTGCCGGAGGTCTCGGTGAAGGGGGCGATGGGCAGCAGCACATCGGCGTACTCGAGGCCGCTCTTGAAGGGGCTCAGCACGACGACCATCTCGGCCGCATCCAGCGCCTTGGCGGCGGCGGCGGCGTTGGCGGAGTCCAGCACCGGGTCGGTGTTCAGCAGCACCACGGCCTTCAGCGACATGCCATTCAGCATCTGGCCGGCGTTCAGGCCGTCGACCTGGGGCTGGGCTTTCACGAGCTGCGCGCCAACGGTGTTGGCATCGGCCGTCAGGTAGCCGACGCTGGCGCCGGTCTGCTGGGCGATCCACTGCGCCAAAGCCAGCAGGCTGGTGGCCTGCGGATGTTCGGCGGCGGCGTTGCCCAGCAGGATGGCCTTCTTCTGGCCCGACTGCAGGCTGGCGGCGATGGCCTTGGCCTGATCGGTAGCCGTGCCGGCCAGCGGTGCACCGGCGCCGATGGCGGCGGCCACATCGGCCAGGGCTTGCACCCAGCCCGAAGGCGCGATGGCTTGTGACGCGGCGAGCGGCATTAGCCAGTCGTCGCTGCTGACGCCGATACGGCTGACGGCGGCACCGCGGCGCGCGGCATGGCGCAGGCGGGCGGCGAACAGCGGATGGTCCTTGCGCAGGTTGGAGCCGACGACGAGGGCGCGATCCAAGTCCGACAGGCTTGCGATGCTCGTGCCCAGCCAGCGGGCCTGGCCCGCCGCGGCGACATTGCCGAAGTCGCTGTGGCGCAGGCGGTGGTCGATGTTGTCGCTGCCAAGGCCGCGCACGATCTGCGCGAGCAGATGCAGCTCCTCGACGGTGCTGTGGGCCGAGCCCAGTGCACCGATGGACGCTGCGCCATGATCGGCCTTGATGGTCTTCAGGCCGTTGGCGATGTATTCCAGCGCGACGGTCCAGTCGACCTGCTTCCAGGCGCCGCCCTGCTTGATCATGGGCGCGGTCAGGCGCTGGTCGCCGTTCAGCGCTTCATAGCTGAAGCGGTCGCGGTCGGCGATCCAGCATTCGTTGACGTCCTCGTTCTCGAGCGGAACGACGCGCATGACCTGGTGGTTCTTGACCTGGACGACCAGGTTGGCACCGGTCGAGTCGTGCGGACTGACGCTCTTGCGGCGCGACAGCTCCCAGGTGCGGGCGCTGTAGCGGAAGGGCTTGCTCGTCAGCGCGCCAACCGGGCAGATGTCGATCATGTTGCCCGACAGCTCGGAGTCCACCGTGCGGCCGACGAAGGTCTGGATCTCGCTGTGCTCGCCGCGATGGGCCATGCCCAGCTCCATGACGCCGGCGATCTCCTGGCCGAAGCGCACGCAGCGGGTGCAATGGATGCAGCGGCTCATCTCTTCCATCGAGATCAGCGGGCCCACGCTCTTGTGGAAGACGACGCGCTTCTCTTCGGTGTAGCGGCTTTTTCCCGCACCGTAGCCCACGGCCAGGTCCTGCAACTGGCATTCGCCGCCCTGGTCGCAGATGGGGCAGTCCAGCGGGTGGTTGATCAGCAGGAATTCCATGACGCCCTGCTGGGCCTTGACCGCCTTGTCGCTCTTGGTGCGGACGATCATGCCCTGTGTGACCGGGGTCGCGCAGGCGGGCATGGGCTTGGGCGCCTTCTCCACGTCTACCAGGCACATGCGGCAGTTGGCCGCGATGCTGAGTTTCTTGTGGTAGCAGAAGTGCGGGATGTAGGTGCCGGCCTTCTCGGCTGCATGCATGACCATGCTGCCTTCCTGGACCGAGACCTTTTGACCGTCGAGTTCGATTTCAACCATGATGGTGTTTCCCTAGGCAGCTCAGGTCGGAGCCACCAGGGGCTTCTTGTGTTCAATCAGGTGCACGAACTCGTGCTTGAAGTTCTTGATCATGGCGCGCACTGGCATCGCGGCAGCGTCGCCCAGCGCGCAGATCGTGCGGCCCTGGATGTTGTCAGCCACCGAGTTCAGCAGGTCGATGTCCTCTGCCCTGCCCTCGCCGTGGTAGATGCGCTCCAGCACGCGGTGCATCCAGCCCGTGCCTTCGCGGCAGGGCGTGCACTGGCCGCAGGACTCGTGGGCATAGAAGTAGGACAGGCGCAGCAGGCTCTGCACCATGCAGCGCGAGTCGTCGATGACGATAACGGCGCCCGAGCCCAGCATGGAGCCGGCCTTGGCGATGGAGTCATAGTCCATCGTGCACTGCATCATCACCTCGGCCGTCAGCACCGGCGCGGAGGAACCGCCGGGAATGACGGCCTTGAGCTTGCGGCCCTTGCGCACGCCGCCCGCCATCTCGAGCAGCACCGAGAACGGCGTGCCGAGAGGGATCTCGAAGTTGCCGGGCTTCTCGACGTCGCCCGACACCGAGAACAGCTTGGTGCCACCGTTGTTGGGCTTGCCAATCTCGAGATAGGCCTGGCCGCCATTGCGGATGATCCAGGGCACCGCGGCGAAGGTCTCGGTGTTGTTGATGGTGGTGGGCTTGCCGTACAAGCCGAAGCTGGCCGGGAACGGCGGCTTGAAGCGCGGCTGGCCCTTCTTGCCTTCCAGCGATTCCAGCAGCGCGGTTTCCTCGCCGCAGATGTAGGCGCCGAAGCCATGATGGGCATGCAGTTGGAAGCTGTAGCTGCTGCCCATGATGTTGTCGCCGAGGTAGCCGGCAGCGCGGGCTTCTTCCAGGGCCGCTTCGAAACGCTCGTAGACCTCGAAGATCTCGCCGTGGATGTAGTTGTAGCCGACCGTGATGCCCATCGCGTAGGCGGCGATGGCCATGCCCTCGATGACCTGATGCGGATTGAACATCAGGATGTCGCGGTCCTTGCAGGTGCCGGGCTCGCCTTCGTCGGAGTTGCAGACGAGGTACTTCTGGCCCGGGAACTGGCGGGGCATGAAGCTCCACTTCAGGCCGGTCGGGAAGCCGGCGCCGCCGCGGCCGCGCAGGGCCGAGGTCTTAACCTCGGCGATGACCTGGTCGGGCGTCAGGCCTTCGCCGCCGTCCTTGCCAAGGATCTTGCGCAGGGCCGCGTAGCCGCCGCGGGCTTCATAGTCCTTGATCGACCAGTTCCTGCCGTTCAGGTCCGCATAGATCTGCGGGCTGATGTGGCGGCCGTGGAAGCAGGTCTCGGCGCCGGTGCTTTGGAATTTGGAGAGGTCCAGCATCGTCTTCCTCAGGCCTTCGTCGCTTGCGCACGCAGCGTGTCGACCAGCTCGTCGAGGCGCTCGGTCGTCATGAAGCTGCACATCTGGCGATCGTTGACGAGCATCACCGGCGAGTCGGCGCAGGCGCCCAGACATTCGCTCTTCTGCACGGTGAACAGGCCGTCGGCCGTCGTGCCACCCTGCTCGATGCCGAGCTTGCTGCACAGATGGTCCAGCGCCTTCTGGCCGTCGCGCAGCTGGCAAGGCAGGTTCGCGCAGACGTTCAGCTTGAACTTGCCGACCGGCTTCTGGTTGTACATGTTGTAGAAGGTCGTCACCTCGTACACGGCGATGGGCGCCATGCCGAGGTGGGCGGCGATCGCGTCTTCCGCGGCGCGGGACACGAAACCCTCTTCCTGCTGCACGATGGCCAGGCAGGCCATGACGGCAGACTGGCGTAGTTCGTAGGGGTACTTGGCGACCTCGCGGTCGAAGCGAGCGCGGGTTGCGTCGCTCAGGGTGTAGTCGGTGCTGCTCGTCATCGTCTGCCTGTCAACGATCGATTTCGCCGAACACGATGTCCATCGTGCCGATGATGGCCACGGCGTCCGCGATCATGTGGCCCTTGCCCATCTCGTCCAGGGCCGCGAGGTGCGGGAAGCCCGGCGCGCGGATCTTCAGGCGATAGGGCTTGTTGGCGCCATCGCTGACCATGTAGATGCCGAACTCGCCCTTGGGGTGCTCGACGCCTGCATAGGCCTCGCCCGCGGGCACATGGAAGCCTTCGGTGAAGAGCTTGAAGTGGTGGATCAGCTCTTCCATGTTGGACTTCATGTCCACGCGCGCCGGCGGCGCCACCTTGTGGTTGTCGGTGATGACCGGACCGGGGTTGGCCTTCAGCCATTGCACGCACTGCTGGACGATGCGGTTGGACTGGCGCATCTCCTCGACCCGCACGCAGTAGCGGTCGTAGGTGTCGCCGTTGGTGCCGACCGGCACGTCGAAGTCCATCTTGGCGTAGACGTCGTAGGGCTGCTTCTTGCGCAGGTCCCAGGCGATGCCCGAGCCGCGCAGCATCGGGCCGCTGAAGCCGAGGTTGAGCGCGCGCTCGGGCGGCACGACGCCGATGCCGACCGTGCGCTGCTTCCAGATGCGGTTGTCGGTCAGCAGCGTCTCGTAGTCGTCGACGTTCTTCGGGAAGCGCCGGCAGAAGTCCTCGATGAAGTCCAGCAGCGAGCCCTGGCGGTTTTCGTTGAGCTGGGCGATGGTCTTCGCGTTCTTGATCTTGCTGACCTGGTACTGCGGCATGCTGTCCGGCAGGTCGCGGTAGACGCCGCCCGGACGGAAATAGGCCGCGTGCATGCGCGCACCCGACACCGCCTCGTACATGTCGAAGATGTCCTCACGCTCGCGGAAGCAGTAGATGAGGATGTTCATCGCACCGCAGTCGATGCCGTGCGCGCCCAGCCACAGCAGGTGGTTCAGGATGCGGGTCAGCTCGCCGAACATCACGCGGATGTACTGCGCGCGGATGGGCACTTCGATGCCCAGCATCTTCTCGATGGCCAGGCAGTAGGCATGCTCGTTGGACATCATCGACACGTAGTCGAGACGGTCCATATAGGGCAGCGACTGGATGAAGGTCTTGCTTTCGGCGAGCTTCTCGGTCGCGCGGTGCAGCAGGCCGATGTGCGGGTCGGCGCGCTGGATGACTTCGCCGTCCAGCTCCAGCACCAGGCGCAGCACGCCGTGCGCGGCCGGGTGCTGAGGGCCGAAGTTCAGCGTGTAGTTCTTGATTTCTGCCATTACAGACCGCCGTACTTGTCTTCGCGGATGATGCGCGGCGTGATCTCGCGCGGCTCGATGGTCACCGGCTGGTAGACCACGCGCTTTTGCTCGGCGTCGTAGCGCATCTCGACGTGGCCCGACACCGGGAAGTCCTTGCGCATCGGGTGGCCGATGAAGCCGTAGTCCGTCAGGATGCGGCGCAAGTCGTTGTGGCCGTCGAAGATGACGCCGTACATGTCGAAGGCCTCGCGCTCGAACCAGTTGGCCGAGTTCCACACCGGCGTGACCGAGGCCACGCAGGGGAAGTCGTCATCGGCCGCGAAGACCTTCAGCCGCAGGCGCCAGTTCTTGCTGACCGACAGCAGGTGGCTGACGACCGCGAAGCGCGGACCTTCACGGCCGCCATTGCCGTAGTCGCTGTAGTCGACACCGCAGAGGTCGATCAGCTGCTCGAGCTTGAGCTCGGGGTGATCGCGCAGCGTGGTCGCCACTTCGAGGTAGTCGGCGGCGCGAACCGTCAGCGTGAGCTCGCCGAGGGCATTCTTCAACTCGACGACACGCTCGCCGAGGATGGCACCAATCTGCTGGGCCAGGATTTCGAGGTTTTGACTCATGCCTAGGCTCAGCGGGCAATGGTGTTTTCGCGGCGGATCTTGGCCTGCAGCTGCAGGATGCCGTAGAGCAGCGCCTCGGCAGTCGGCGGACAGCCGGGCACATAGACGTCCACCGGCACGATGCGATCGCAGCCGCGCACGACGGAATAGCTGTAGTGGTAATAGCCGCCGCCGTTGGCGCAGGAGCCCATCGAAAGCACCCAGCGCGGCTCGGCCATCTGGTCGTAGACCTTACGCAGGGCCGGCGCCATCTTGTTGCACAGCGTGCCGGCCACGATCATCAGGTCGGACTGGCGCGGGCTCGGACGGAACAGCATGCCGAAGCGGTCGATGTCGTAGCGCGCAGCGCCCGCGTGCATCATCTCGACGGCGCAGCAGGCCAGGCCGAACGTCATCGGCCACAGCGAGCCCGTCTTGGACCAGTTGATGAGCTTGTCGACCGACGTGGTGACGAAGCCCTCTTTCAAGACGCCTTCAATACCCATTTGGAATTCCCAGCTTGTGTCGGCGGACGCTTATTCCCAGTCGAGGGCGCCTTTTTTCCATTCGTAGGCGAAGCCGACGACCAGAATGCCGAGGAAGATCATCATCGCCCAAAAGCCCGTCGCACCGATTTCCTTGAGCGCCACGGCCCAGGGAAACAGGAAGGCAATTTCCAGGTCGAAAAGAATGAACAGGATGGCGACGAGGTAGTAGCGCACATCGAATTTCATGCGCGCGTCTTCAAAGGCCTCGAAGCCGCATTCGTAGGGGGAGCTCTTGGCCTGATCCGGCCGGTTCGGGCCCAGCAGAGCGCCGAGCACCTGGGGTGCGATCCCGACCGCTGCGCCGACCAAAATGAAGAGGATGACGGGCAGGTATTGATCGAGATTCATTTGGGCTTTCTCAGGTCGACTATGTGTCTTCGTCAACGTGATCGCTGCACAAGCCAACCACAAAAGCAAACAGGCGCGCCACCAGCGAATCGAATGAATCGCTCGCGGATCGCGCCCGCCTTGAACCTTGCCCCGGAACACCCAGCTTCAGGCTGGATGGCCTTGGCGACAGGCCGCTGTTGGCCGATTCCCGCATCAGGACCAACGGGAATGCTAGCCGATTGTCTGGTGCCGTCGGCGAGACTCGAACTCGCACAGCTTTCGCCACTACCCCCTCAAGATAGCGTGTCTACCAATTTCACCACGACGGCAGGTACTTAAATATGCCTGGCAACCAGGGAGGGTTTGCTTGCCAGACAGCCTCGCATTCTATACCGGATTTTGGTGACGTCCGGCGAGCAAGCGAGGTTTTTGGTCGGGCCTCAGTTCGCCGCAGCCGAAGCAGCGGTAGAGGCAGGCGCAGCGATCGGCGCGACGACGGCGGCACCGGGGATGGCGGCAGCGCCCGAAGCGGCCTGGACCGGCGCGACGACGGCGGCGCGGTCCAGCACGCTGTCGGAGGCGCTCGACGCCGACGTGCGACCATTGGACAGATAGGCTAGGCCCAGCGTGCAGCCGAAGAACAGCGTCGCCGCGACGGCCGTGCTACGCGACAGGAAGTTGGCGCTGCCGGTGGCGCCGAACAGGCTACCCGACGCACCGCTGCCGAAGGAGGCACCCATGTCGGCTCCCTTGCCATGCTGCACCAGCACCAGACCGATGATCGCCAGGGCCGAGAGCAACTGAACGATCAACACCAGATTCGCAAAGAACTGCATTCCAAACACTCCATCAATACTCGATGGCGCCCTGCCCTGCGGCCGGGCGCCGGGAAAATTCAGTGGGCTGCCGCGCGGCAGATGGCGGCGAAGTCGGCCGCCTTCAACGACGCGCCGCCGATCAGGCCGCCGTCGATGTCGGGCTGGCCGAACAGCTCGGCGGCGTTGTCGGCCTTGACGCTGCCGCCGTACAGGATGCGCATGACGCCGGAACGATCGGTCGCCGCGTGCAGCTGGGCGCGCAGCACAGCATGCACGGCCTGGGCCTCGGCAGGCGTCGCGGTCAGTCCGGTGCCGATGGCCCAGACGGGCTCATAGGCCACAACCATCTCGCCGCAACAGTGGCCCAGCGTGTGGATGACGGCGGCGAGCTGGCGCTTGACGATGGCTTCGGTCTGGCCGGCCTCGCGTTCGGCACGGGTTTCGCCGACGCAGACGATGGGCGTCACGCCGTGGGCCAGCGCCGCCTTAGCCTTGTCGGCGACGAGCTGGTCGCTCTCCGCGTGGTAGGCCCGACGCTCGGAGTGGCCGACGATGGCATAGCGGCAACCGATGTCGGCCAGCATCACACTGGACACCTCGCCGGTGTAAGCGCCCTGCTCGTGCGAGGAGCAGTCCTGCGAGCCATAGGCGATCGTCGTGCCGGTCAGCCCGAGCGCCGTCTCGGCGATGTAGGGGAAGGGCACGCAGACGGCGACGTCGGCATTCCAGGGGCCAGCCTCCTTCAGGCCGGCGAGCAGCTGGGCGTTGGCAGCGCGGCTGCCATGCATCTTCCAGTTGCCCACGACGAGTTTCTTTCTCATCTCCACTCCATCACCAGTTCAGCACGATCTTGCCGATGTGCTGGTTGGATTCCATCAGTGCGTGCGCCTCGGCCGCTTGCGCAGCGGGCAGCTCGCGGTAAATGACGGGCTTGATCCGGCCGGCCTCGATCAGCGGCCAGACCCGGTCGCGCAGCGAGCGCGCCACGGTCGCCTTGAAGGCTGCAGAGCGCGGGCGCAGCGTCGAGCCGGTGATCGTCAGGCGCTTGCGCAGCACGAGGCCGGCATCAATTTCCGACTTCACGCCGCCCTGCACCGCGATCAGCGCCAGGCGGCCATCCTCGGCCAGCGCCTGCACGCCACGGGCTATGTAGTCGCCGCCCACCATGTCCAGGATCACGTCGACGCCACGGCCGCCGGTCGCGGCCGCGGCCTCGGCGACGAAGTCCTGTTCCCGGTAGTTGATCGCCACATCCGCGCCCAGCGCCTTGCAGGCCTCGGCCTTGTCGGCGCCGCCCACCGTCACCAGCACGCGTGCGCCGAGCGCCCTGGCCATCTGGATGGCCGTCACGCCGATGCCGCTGGAGCCGCCATGGATCAGCAGCGTCTCACCGGCCTGCAGGCCGGCGCGGTCGAACACATTGGCCCAGACGGTGAAGCAGGTCTCCGGCAGCGTGGCCGCCTGCGTCGGCGTCCAACCCCTGGGCACCGGCAGGCATTGGCCGACGGGCGCCACGCACAGCTCTGCATAGCCGCCGCCATTGACCAGCGCGCAGACCTTGTCGCCCAGCTTGAAGCCATGCGCGGCCAGGGCCTGATCATCGCCGGCGACGATCTCGCCCGCGACCTCCAGCCCCGGCAACTCGCTCGCGCCCGGCGGCGGCGGGTAGGCGCCCCTGCGCTGCAGCACGTCCGGGCGGTTGATGCCCGAGGCTGCAACGCGGATCAGGCACTCACCCGGGCCCGCGATGGGATCCGGCCGCTCGGCCAGTTCCAGCACCTCGGGCCCGCCGGGGCGGGTGATCGCGACGGCACGCATGCTGCGTGGCTTACTCCGCGGCGGGCGCCGCGGCGTTCTCGGCGGCCGGAGCCGGGGCGGCTTCGCGGGGCTCGCGCTCCGGACGGTCGATCAGGGCCTTCATGGAAAGCTTGATGCGGCCCTTCTCGTCGGTCTCCAGCACCTTGACCTTGACGACCTGGCCTTCCTGCAGGAAATCGGTGACCTTCTCGACGCGCTGGTGGGCGATCTGGCTGATGTGCAGCAGGCCATCCTTGCCGGGCAGCAGGTTCACGAGGGCGCCGAAGTCCAGGATCTTGACGATCGGGCCTTCGTAGACCTTGCCCACTTCGACCTCGGCCGTGATCTCGGCGATGCGCTTCTTGGCCATCTCGGCCTTCTCTGCGTCGGTCGAGGCGATGGTGATGGTGCCGTCTTCGCCGATGTCGATGGTGGTGCCGGTCTCTTCGGTCAGCGCGCGGATCGTGGAGCCGCCCTTGCCGATGACGTCACGGATCTTCTCCGGGTTGATCTTCATCGTGTACAGGCGCGGCGCGAACTGCGACACCTCGGTGTTGGCCGTGCCCATGGCCTCGACCATCTTGCCCAGGATGTGCAGGCGGGCCTCTTTGGCCTGAGCCAGCGCGACCTGCATGATTTCCTTCGTGATGCCCTGGATCTTGATGTCCATCTGCAGGGCGGTGATGCCGGTCGTCGTGCCGGCCACCTTGAAGTCCATGTCGCCGAGGTGATCCTCGTCACCGAGGATGTCGGTCAGCACGGCAAAGCGGTTGCCATCCTTGATCAGTCCCATCGCGATGCCGGCCACGTGGGCCTTCATCGGCACGCCGGCGTCCATCAGCGCCAGGCAGCCGCCACAGACGGAGGCCATCGACGAGGAACCGTTGGACTCGGTGATCTCGGAGACGACGCGCAGCGAGTAGGGGAAGTCTTCCTTGCTCGGCAGCGCGGCGATCAGCGCGCGCTTGGCCAGGCGGCCATGGCCGATTTCGCGGCGCTTCGGCGAGCCCACACGACCCGTCTCGCCGGTGGCGAAGGGGGGCATGTTGTAGTGCATCATGAAGCGGTCTTCGAACTCGCCGTCCAGCGCGTCGATGCGCTGCGCGTCGCGGTCCGTGCCCAGCGTGGCAACCACGAGGGCCTGCGTCTCGCCGCGCGTGAACAGCGCCGAGCCGTGGGTGCGCGGCAGCAGGCCGTTGCTGATCTCGATGGGGCGCACGGTGCGGGTGTCGCGGCCGTCGATGCGCGGCTCGCCGGCCAGGATCTGGCTGCGGACGATGCGGGCTTCGATCTCGAACAGCAGGCCCTCGACCTCGACCTTGTCGAAGGCGACGCCTTCAGCGGCCAGCGCAGCGAACACGTTCGCGGCAGCACTGCGGCAGGCTTGCGTGCGGGCCTGCTTGGAGCGGATCTGGTAGGCCTCGCGCAGCGGGCCTTCGGCCAGGCTGTTGACCTTGGCGATGAAGGCCTCGTCCTTGGCGGGGGCCGCCCAGTTCCAGGAAGGCTTGCCGGCTTCCTTGACCAGGTCATTGATCGCGGCGATCGCGACGTTGCCTTGCTCGTGGCCGTAGACGACGGCGCCCAGCATCACTTCTTCCGACAGGCCCGAGGCCTCGGACTCGACCATCAGCACAGCGGCTTGCGTGCCGGCGACGACCAGGTCCATCTGGCTGTTGGCCAGCTCGGACTTGCTGGGGTTCAGCAGGTACTCGCCGTTGACATAGCCGACGCGGGCGGCGCCGATCGGGCCGTTGAACGGGATGCCGGACACGGCCAGCGCGGCGGACGTGCCGATCATGGCGGCGATGTCTGCCTGCACTTCGGGGTTCAGGCTGACGACGTGGATGACGACCTGGACTTCGTTGAAGAAGCCTTCGGGGAACAGCGGGCGGATCGGGCGGTCGATCAGGCGGCTGGTCAGCGTCTCGTGCTCGGAGGGGCGGCCCTCGCGCTTGAAGAAGCTGCCGGGGATCTTGCCCGCGGCATAGGTCTTCTCGAGGTAATCGACGGTCAGCGGGAAGAAGTCCTGGCCGGCCTTGGCTTCGGTCTTGGCGACCACGGTGGCCAGCACGACGGTGCCTTCGATGTTGACGAGGACGGCGCCGCTGGACTGGCGGGCGATCTCGCCCGTTTCCAGCACGACGTTGTGGCGGCCCCATTGGAAGGACTTGGTGACCTTGTTGAACATGGACATGCTCATCTCCTGGTTGTTGTGAACGCTTCAGCGTTCGAGTGAACCGGGAACGAGGCTGGGTTTGGTCCAGATGCCATTCCAGGGCGGTTCAGCAAACCGTCTTGGAATGATCCGACACCACGTCAGCTCGGTTCCGGCAGATGGACAAAGAGCCTGTACTGGGCTTGAGGACCAGACAGGCTCCGTGTCGGATTCAGCGATTTACTTGCGCAGGCCGAGCTTGGCGATCAGCGCGACGTAGCGGGCGGAGTCCACGCGCTTCAGGTAGGCCAGCAGGCTCTTGCGCGTGTTGACCATCTTCAGCAGGCCGCGGCGGCCGTGGTGGTCCTTGGCGTGCAGCTTGAAGTGGGGGGTCAGCTCGTTGATACGGGCGGTCAGCAGGGCGACTTGGACTTCGGGGCTACCCGTGTCGTTGGCGCTGCGGGCATTGGCCTTGACGATTTCGGCCTTGTTCAGATCGGCGACGGACATTTTGTTTTCCAAAGGGTTTCGGAAGTCCGGCCGGGCGAGACGCAACTGATGGCGCTGCCGCAGACGGTTTCCGGGGTTGACTTGCGGACACGGGGGAAACCACCCCGAGCCGTGCTGGATTGCTCTGCGCCCTGAAGCGCAAAACCTGCGGATTCTAGCGCAAAGCCAGAGACGGGCCAAACCGCAAGGCACCAGGCGGGCCAACGTAGGGCCGGACACCCCGGCTTTCAAGAGCCCGGACCGCCCTGCCCTGCAAATGCGTGACTTCTCTTCACCGGCACGACAAAGGCTCTTGAAGCGCATTGCCACCGCCTTATCTCCGAGTCATCGGGTGCTGCTCCCGACTGGTTCAGCAGCGCAAACCAACGGAGTCTTTTCCATGTTCTACCTGACCCACCCCCGCCATGTCACCCGCGTGCTGCGCCAGTTCGACACCGACACGACCCGCACTCCGGCTCTGGACGTGAGCGAAGACGACAAGGCCTATAGCGTCACCGTCGACATGCCCGGCGTCGCCAAGGAGGCCGTCAAGGTCAGCATCGAAGGCCGCCGCGTGAACATCGAGACCGCCGCCGAAGAGGCCGCCGCACCGACCGACGGTTCGCGCCTGCTCTACCGCGAGCGCCGCGCCGCCCGTTATGCCCGCAGCTTCTCGCTCCCCGTCGAGATCGACCAGGGGCAATCGCAGGCACGCTTCGAGAACGGCGTGCTGTCGCTGAACCTGGTCAAGCGCGTCGCCGAGAACGGCGGCCAGCTGACGATCAACTGAGCCGCGCTCGCTGACGCTGGTGCGTCAGCTGCCAAGCTCCCAGCGCGGGCTGACCTCGAAGCCGCCGTCCAGTCTGGCATTGGCCATGCCGCGCTGCACGCGCAGTGCGGCGGCCATCGCGATCATGGCGCCGTTGTCCGTGCACAGCGACAGCTCAGGGTAGTGCACGCGCACGCCCCGCTTGGCGCACACGGCATTCAGTTGCTCGCGCAGCCTGGCGTTCGCGCCCACGCCGCCGGCGACGACGAGGCGCTTCAGGCCTGTCTCTTTCAATGCCAGCAGCGACTTCTTCACCAGCACCTCGACGATGGCGGCCTGCGTGGACGCAGCGAGATCCGCACGCGTCTGTTCGCAAGGGCTGTCGCCGATCTTCTTCACCTGGGTCAGCACCGCCGTCTTCAGGCCGGCGAAGCTGAAATCCGGCCGGCCGCTGTGCAGCAGCGGGCGCGGCAGATCGAAGGCCTCCGGGTTGCCGAACTCGGCCATGCGCTCGAGGTGCGGACCGCCCGGATACGGCAGTCCCAGCAGCTTGGCGCTCTTGTCGAAGGCCTCGCCGGCCGCGTCGTCGATGGTCTCGCCGAGGATCTCGTACGAGCCCACATCGTCCACGCGCATCAGCTGCGTGTGGCCGCCGCTGACCAGCAGCGCGACGAAGGGGAACTCCGGCGGATCGGCCGACAGGAAGGGCGACAGCAGATGCCCTTCGAGGTGATGGATGGGCAGAGCCGGCACGTCCAGCGCCGCGGCCAGCGACACGGCCACGCCGGCGCCGACGAGCAGCGCGCCGGCAAGGCCGGGGCCCTGTGTGTAGGCGATCAGGTCCACGTCATGCAGTGCCAGGCCGGCCTGCGACAGCACCTCGCGCGTCAGTGGCAGCACGCGGCGCACGTGGTCACGCGAGGCCAGCTCGGGCACGACGCCGCCATAGGCCTGGTGCATGGCGATCTGGCTATGCAGGGCCTGCGCCACCAGCTTGGGCGACGCGTCGCCATGGACCTCGACAAGCGCGACCCCGGTCTCGTCGCAGGACGACTCGAAGCCGAGAACGCGCTGGACCGGTTTCACTTGCCTTCCTTGGCGTGGTTGATCGAGTACTTGGGGATCTCGACCGTGATGTCCTGCTGGCGCAGCAGCGCCTGGCAGGACAGGCGCGAGTCGGGCTCCAGACCCCAGGCGCGGTCCAGCATGTCCTCCTCGTCCTCCTCCATCTCGCTCAGCGAGCGGCCGCCTTCGCGCACGATGACGTGGCAGGTCGTGCAGGCACAGACCTGATCGCAGGCGTGCTCGATGTGGATGTCGTTGGCCAGCAGGGCCTCGCAGATCGACGTGCCGGGCGCCGTCGTGATGCTGGCACCCTCGGGACAGTATTCGGCATGCGGGAGGATCTTGATGACGGGCATGGTGTTCCTTCAGAGAGCCGAGACATTGCGGCCGGTCAGCGCACGGGCGATGCTGCGGTTCATGCGTTCGGCGGCAAAGCCTTCGGTCGCCTCGGCCAGCGCCTTCACGGCGGCGTCGATGGCATCGGCATCGCCTTCCATCGCGGCCAGGGCCGACAGGCGAGCCTCCAGCGCCTCGCGCTCGGCCTCGGGCAGCAGGTCGCCATCGGCGGCCAGCGCACTGCGCGTGGCGAGGATCATGCGCTCGGCCTCGACGCGCGCCTCGCGAAGCTTGCGCGCGGCCATGTCGCCCTCGGCGCTGGCGAAGCCGTCCTTCAGCATGCCGGCGATCTGCTCGTCGGACAGGCCGTAGCTGGGCTTGACGGTGATGGCCGCCTGCGCACCCGAGGTCAGCTCCTCGGCCGAGACGCTGAGCAGCCCGTCGGCGTCGACCTGGAAGCTGACGCGGATACGCGCCGCGCCGGCCGCCATCGGCGGGATGCCGCGCAGCTCGAAGCGCGCGAGTGAGCGGCATTCGCTGACCAGCTCGCGCTCACCCTGCACGACATGGACGGCCATCGCAGTCTGGCCGTCCTTGAAGGTCGTGAAGTCCTGAGCCTTGGCGGCCGGGATGGTCGAGTTGCGCTCGATGACGCGCTCGACCAGGCCGCCCATGGTTTCCAAACCCAGCGACAGCGGAATCACGTCCAGCAGCAGGATCTCGCCATCGGCCGCGTTGCCGGCCAGCTGGTTGGCCTGGATGGCCGCGCCCAGCGCGACGACCTCGTCGGGGTTCAGATTCGTCAGCACCTCGCGGCCGAACAGCTCGCCGACCGCGCGGCGCACGACGGGCATGCGCGTGGAGCCCCCCACCATGACCGTGCCCTGCACTTCCGCCGCCTTGACCTTGGCATCGCGCAGCACGCGCTTCACGGAGGACAAGGTCTTGGCGATCAGCGGCTGGGCGAGCTCTTCAAATTGAGCGCGGCTGACGGCCACGCGCAGTTCACCGGCATCCAGCGCGGCGACCAGCTCGGTCGAGTCGGCATCGGATAGGGCTTCCTTGGCGGCGCGTGCAGCCACCAGAACGGCGCGCTTGTCGTGGGCCGATTCGACGACACGGCCACCCAGCGCCCAGTCGGCCAGCACGCGGTCGAAGTCATCACCGCCCAGCGCCGCATCGCCACCGGTCGCGACGACCTCGAAAACACCGCGCGTCAGGCGCAGCAGCGAGATGTCGAAGGTGCCACCGCCCAGGTCGTAGACGGCGTAGAGGCCTTCACTGGCGTTGTCCAGGCCGTAGGCGATGGCCGCGGCCGTCGGCTCGTTGATGAGGCGCAGCACCTTGAGGCCGGCCAGTTCGGCGGCATCCTTGGTGGCCTGGCGCTGGGCGTCGTCGAAATAGGCCGGCACCGTGATGACGGCACCGAACAGGTCGTCGAGGAAGCTGTCCTCGGCGCGGAAGCGCAGCGTGGCCAGGATCTCGGCAGACACCTCGACGGGGCTCTTCACACCATCGCGCGTCGCCAGTGCCAGCATGCCGGGGCGGTCTTCGAAGCGGTAGGGCAGGCGCTCACGGTTGGCGATGTCGGCGATGGCCCGGCCCATGAAGCGCTTCACCGAAACGATGGTGTTCTCGGGGTCCTCGGCCTGGGCAGCGAGCGCGTCGGCACCGATCTGGCGGCGGCCTTCGGGCAGGTAGCGCACGGCCGACGGCAGGATCACCCGCCCCTGCGCGTCGGGCAGGCATTCGGCCACACCGTGGCGTACCGCGGCGACGAGGGAATGCGTCGTGCCGAGGTCGATGCCGACGGCGATGCGGCGCTGGTGCGGATCGGGCGAGGCGCCGGGTTCGGAAATCTGGAGAAGAGCCATGTTCTAGTCAGTTGGGGACAGAGCTACTCACTTCGTTCGGGCGGTCTGTCCCGCAATGTCCTCTTGCGTCGCAAGGCGCTGGTCGATATCGGAGCGAAAACGCTGGATGAACATCAGCGCCCTCACCTGCGCGGCGGCGGCCGGCGCGTCGTTGTTGTCGTCGAGCAGGCACTGGGCCTGGGCCAGCGCCGCGGTTTCGGCTTGCGCCGCGTCGTCGTCGAGGGCTTCCAGCGCGGACTCGCTGCTCGCGTCGTCCAGCGCCTCGCGCCATTCCATCTGCTGCATCAGGAAGGCCGCCGGCATCCGCGTGTTGTTCTCGGCCTGCACCGGCGCACCGCGTAGCTCGCACAGGTAGGCGGCGCGCTTCAGAGGGTCCTTCAGGCGCTGGTAGGCCTCGTTCACGCGCATGGCCCATTGCATGGCCACGCGCTGGGCCGCGGCGCCTTCGGCCGCGAAACGATCCGGGTGGACCTCGGCCTGCAGCGCCTTCCAGCGCGCATCGATGTCGGCGCGCGCCTGGGCCTGCGTCTGGGGCAGGCCGAAGAGCTGGAAGTCGTTGTCGGTCAGGCGCATGGTGCGGTGAAAAAGCAAAAAGCGCGGCCGGTGCCGCGCTCAGCAAAACATCAGTGTCGGTCAGACACGGAAGGATTCGCCGCAGCCGCAGCGGTCCTTCTCGCGCGGGTTGCGGAACTTGAAGCCTTCGTTCAGGCCTTCGCGGACGAAGTCCAGCTCGGTGCCGTCGAGGTAGGGCAGGCTCTTGGGGTCGATGAGGATCTTGACCTCATGCCCCTCGAAGACGACGTCCTCGGGCGCGACCTCGTCGGCGTATTCCAGCTTGTAGGCCAGGCCCGAGCAGCCGGTCGTCTTCACGCCCAGGCGCACGCCCACGCCCTTGCCGCGCTTGGCGATATAGCGCTTGACATGGCGGGCGGCGGCTTCAGTCAGCGTGACCGACATATCAGTTGGAGTGCTTGGCGCGGTAGTCGTCCACGGCGGCCTTGATGGCGTCTTCGGCCAGGATGGAGCAGTGGATCTTGACCGGCGGCAGGGCCAGCTCTTCGGCGATCTGCGTGTTCTTGATCGTCAGCGCCTCGTCCAGGCTCTTGCCCTTGACCCATTCGGTCACGAGCGAGCTGGAGGCGATGGCCGAGCCGCAGCCATAGGTCTTGAACTTGGCGTCCTCGATGAGGCCGGTCGCCGGATTGACCTTGATCTGCAGCTTCATCACGTCGCCGCAGGCCGGAGCGCCGACCATGCCGGTGCCGACGTCCTCGTCGCCCTTGTCGAAATTGCCGACGTTGCGGGGGTGTTCGTAGTGGTCAACGACCTTTTCGCTGTATGCCATGGTGTTCTCCTGAGGGGCTCAGTGCGCAGCCCACTGAATCGTGCTGAGGTCGATGCCGTCCTTGTACATGTCCCACAGCGGGGACAGTTCGCGCAGCTTGACGACGCGGTCGGTCAGCACGCTGATCGCATAGTCGATCTCTTCCTCGGTCGTGAAACGGCCGATGGTCATGCGCAGCGAGCTGTGCGCCAGCTCGTCGCTGCGGCCCAGCGCGCGCAGCACATAGCTGGGCTCCAGGCTGGCCGAGGTGCAGGCCGAGCCCGACGACACCGCCAGGCCCTTCACGCCCATGATGAGCGACTCGCCCTCGACATAGTTGAACGAGATGTTCAGGTTGTGCGGCACGCGCCGCTCCAGGTCGCCGTTGATGAAGGTCTGCTCGATGCCCGACAGACCCTTCACCAGGCGCTCGTGCAGCGCGCGGATGCGATCGCCCTCGTCGCCCATTTCCTCGCGTGCGATGCGGAAGGCCTCGCCCATGCCGACGATCTGATGCACCGGCAGCGTGCCGGAGCGCATGCCACGCTCGTGGCCGCCGCCGTGCATCTGGGCTTCCAGGCGCACGCGCGGCTTGCGGCGCACGTAGAGCGCGCCGATGCCCTTGGGGCCATAGGTCTTGTGCGAGGCCAGGCTCATCAGGTCGATGGGCAGCTTGGCGAGGTCGATCTCGACCTTGCCGGTGGCCTGGGCCGCGTCGACATGGAAGATGATGCCGCGCTCGCGGCAGAGATTGCCCAGCGCGACGATGTCCTGGATGACGCCGATCTCGTTGTTCACATACATGACCGAGGCCAGGATGGTGTCCGGGCGCAGGGCGGCCTTGAAGGCCTCCAGGTCGACGAGGCCGTTCTCCAGCACGTCGAGGTAGGTCACGTCGAAACCTTGGCGCTCCAGCTCGCGCATCGTGTCGAGCACGGCCTTGTGCTCGGTCTTCACGGTGATCAGGTGCTTGCCGCGGGTCTTGTAGAACTGCGCGGCGCCCTTCAGTGCGAGGTTGTTGGACTCGGTGGCACCCGAGGTCCAGACGATCTCGCGCGGGTCGGCGCCGATCAGCTCGGCCACCTGCACGCGCGCCTTCTCGACCGCCTCCTCCGCCTCCCAGCCCCAGGCGTGGCTGCGCGACGCCGGATTGCCGAAGTGTTCGCGCAGCCAGGGGATCATCGCGTCCACCACGCGGGGGTCGCACGGCGTCGTCGCGCCGTAGTCGAGGTAGATCGGGAAGTGCGGGGTCATGTCCATGGGAAAGGCTCGTCTTCTTATTTGCTGAACGCGCCGCTGATATTTCCACCCAGGGCGAACACCGAATTCGGTGCCGTCACGCGGATGGGCTTGAGCACGGGCTGGCTGGAGATGGCGCGCTTGACCGGCGCAGCCTCGACCTCGAAGCCCTTGGCCAGCTGCTCGTCGGCCAGCTTGCGCAGAGACACGGAGTCGAGGTACTCGATCATCTTGGCGTTCAGATTGGTCCAGAGTTCATGGGTGATGCAGCGGCCACTGTCCTCGCCCATGCAGTTTTCCTTGCCGCCGCAGCCGGTGGCGTCGAGCGCCTCGTCCACCGCGACGATGATGTCGGCGACGGTGATGTCCTCGGCCTTGCGGCCCAGCGAGTAACCGCCACCCGGCCCGCGGGTGCTTTCCACCAGTTCATGGCGGCGCAACTTGCCGAAAAGCTGCTCCAGGTAGGAGAGCGAAATCTGCTGCCTTTGGCTGATCGCCGCCAGGGCCACGGGGCCCGTATTCTCGCGCAGCGCCAGGTCCAGCATCGCGGTGACAGCAAACCGGCCTTTGGTGGTGAGACGCATACAAACTCCTTTGCGAGGCGACCGGACAGGTTTTGTCCAGAACAAATGATTTCGGGTTAACCCGGGACGGCCGGGACAATAGCCGAGCGAATCATTTCCGATGATTTTACTCGACTAATCGACCGCATCCCAGCACCGACCGGTAGCCCCAGGCTCAGGCGGGGCTTTTGCTGCGCCGCAGCAGCATCAGCGCGCCGCGCCGGCCCGGCGGGCGACGTCCAGCGGCACGATGTTGTCGTGCACGGCCGCGCCAAAGGCCTGCTCGCGCAACTGGGCCAGCTGGTCGCGCAGGCGGGCCGCCTGTTCGAACTCCAGGTTGCGGGCATGTTCCAGCATCTGCTTTTCGAGCTGGGCCATACGTTTGGCCAGATCCTTCTCCGACAAGTCCTCGACCCGGGCCGCGGCCAGCAATTTCGCGTCGTCGCGGCCGGACTCCTCGGAGTAGACGCCGTCGATGAGATCCTTGATGCGCTTTTGCACGCTGCGCGGCGTGATGCCATGGGCCTCGTTGAAGGCGATCTGCTTTGCACGGCGACGCTCGGTCTCGCCGATGGCCTTGCGCATGGACTCGGTGATGCGGTCCGCGTAGAGGATGGCCTTGCCGTTCAGGTTGCGCGCGGCTCGGCCAATGGTCTGGATCAGGCTGCGCTCGGCGCGCAGGAAGCCTTCCTTGTCGGCGTCCAGGATGGCGACCAGCGACACCTCGGGGATGTCCAGGCCTTCACGCAACAGATTGATGCCCACCAGCACGTCGAAGGCGCCCAGGCGCAGGTCGCGCAGGATCTCGACGCGCTCCACCGTGTCGACGTCGGAGTGCAGATAGCGCACCTTGACGCCGTTGTCACTGAGGTAGTCGGTCAGTTGCTCGGCCATGCGCTTGGTCAGCGTCGTGATCAGCACGCGCTCGTTGGCCTCGACGCGCAGGCGGATCTCCTGCAGCACGTCGTCCACCTGGTGCGTGGCCGGCCGCACCTCCACGAGTGGGTCCACGAGGCCGGTCGGCCGCACGACCTGCTCGACCACCTGGCCGGCGTTGTCCTGCTCGTACTGCGCCGGCGTGGCCGACACGAAGATGGCCTGGCGCATCTTGCGCTCGAACTCGGCGAACTTCAGCGGCCGGTTGTCCAGCGCCGACGGCAGGCGGAAGCCGTACTCGACCAGTGTCGTCTTGCGCGCCCGGTCGCCGTTGTACATGCCACCGAACTGGCCGATCAGCACATGGCTCTCGTCCAGGAACATGATGGCGTCCTTGGGCAGGTAGTCCACCAGCGTCGGCGGCGGGTCGCCGGGCTGTGCGCCGGACAGGTGGCGCGTGTAGTTCTCGATGCCCTTGCAGTGGCCCACCTCCTGCAGCATTTCGAGGTCGAAGCGGGTGCGCTGCTCGATGCGCTGGGCCTCGACGAGCTTGCCTTCCTTGACGAAGAAGCCGACGCGCTCGCGCAGCTCCTCCTTGATCGCATCGGTCGCGGCCAGCACGCGCTCGCGCGGCGTCACGTAATGGCTGCTTGGGTAGACCGTGAAGCGCGGGATCTTCTGGCGGACCTGGCCCGTGAGCGGGTCGAACAGCGCCAGGCCGTCGATCTCGTCGTCGAACAGCTCGATGCGGATCGCCAGCTCCGAATGCTCGGCCGGAAACACGTCGATGGTGTCGCCGCGCACGCGAAAATGCCCGCGCACGAACTCCATCTCGTTGCGCGTGTACTGCATGCGGATGAGCTGGGCGATGACGTCGCGCTGGCCCATCTTGTCGCCCACGCGCAGCGTCATCACCATCTGGTGGTAGTCCTCGGGCGAGCCGATGCCGTAGATGGCGGACACGGACGCGACGATGACCACGTCGCGCCGCTCCAGCAGACTCTTGGTGCAGGACAGGCGCAGCTGCTCGATGTGCTCGTTGATGGCGCTGTCCTTCTCGATGAAAAGGTCACGCTGCGGCACATAGGCCTCGGGCTGGTAGTAGTCGTAGTAGCTGACGAAGTACTCGACGGCATTGTTCGGAAAGAAGTCCCGGAACTCGCTGTAGAGCTGGGCCGCCAGCGTCTTGTTGGGCGCAAAGATGATGGCCGGCCTGCCCAGGCGGGCGATGACATTGGCCATCGTGAAGGTCTTGCCCGAACCGGTCACGCCCAGCAGGGTCTGGTAGCTGAGGCCGTCGTTGATGCCTTCGACAAGCTGGGCGATGGCCGTCGGCTGATCCCCCGCCGGCGGGAAAGGCTGGAACAGCTGGAACGGCGAGCCTTCGAAACTCACGAATTCGCCCTTGCGCTCCGCGGCGTCGCCCTCGGGGGCGGGAATGGCGTTCAAGGCTTCTTGCATGGGGAATTCCCTGGGTTCACGGGCAAAATTGCTGCTCTGCGCAACCCGTCAGCTTAAGCGCAGCGCCCCGCTGACCGCGCTCCCCTGCTGCCAACGCCCTTTCAGGAATCCGCCATGTCCCAGTCGCTTTTCGCCGATGTCGCCCTTGCCCCCCGTGATCCCATCCTCGGCCTGAACGAGCAGTTCAACGCCGACACCCGCCCGGGCAAGGTCAACCTCGGCGTCGGCGTCTACTACGACGAGGCCGGCAAGCTGCCACTGCTGAAGTGCGTGCGCGAAGCCGAAGCCCTGATGGCCGCGGCGCCCAAGCCGCGCGGCTACCTGCCCATCGACGGCATCGCCGCCTACGACAAGGCCGTGCAGAAGCTGGTCTTCGGCAGCGAACTGAAGAACATCGCCACCGTGCAGGCCCTGGGCGGCACTGGCGCGCTGAAGATCGGCGCCGACTTCCTGAAGCACATCAGCCCGAACGCCAAGGTGCTGATCTCCGACCCGAGCTGGGAAAACCACCGCGCGCTGTTCACCCAGGCCGGCTTCACGGTCGAGACCTACCCCTACTACGACGCCGCCAACAAGGGCGTGAACTTCGACGGCATGCTGGCCGCGCTGAACGCCGCCGCGGCCGGCACCGTCGTCGTGCTGCACGCCTGCTGCCACAACCCGACGGGCTACGACATCTCGGCCGCACAATGGGCTCAGGTGGTCGCCGTCGTCAAGACCAAGGGGCTGACGCCCTTCCTGGACATGGCCTACCAGGGCTTCGGCTTCGGCCTGAAGGAAGACGGCGAGGCCGTGCGCCAGTTCCTGGCTGCGGGCGTCGGCTTCTTCGTATCGACCAGCTTCTCCAAGAGCTTCTCGCTGTATGGCGAACGCGTCGGCGCGCTGAGCGTCGTCTGCACCAGCGACGAAGAGGCCGTGCGCGTGCTGTCGCAGCTGAAGATCATGATCCGCACCAACTACTCCAACCCGCCGACCCACGGCGCCCAGGTCGTCGCCCAGGTGCTGGCCGACGACAAGCTGCGCGCGCTGTGGGAAGAGGAACTGGCCGGCATGCGCACCCGCATCAAGGCCATGCGTTCCGCCCTCGTCGCCGCGCTGAAGGCCGCCGGCGTCACGCAGGATCTGGGCTTCGTCACCGAGCAGCTGGGCATGTTCAGCTACTCGGGCCTGTCTGCGGCCCAGATGCAGCGGCTGCGCAACGAGTTCGGCGTCTACGGCGTGGACTCCGGGCGCATCTGTGTGGCGGCGCTGAACGAGGGCAATCTGCCCACCGTGGCTGCCGCCATGGCCGCCGTCATCCGGGGCTGAAACGCCGCTTTGAAATGCGCAGGATTGGCGGTTTGACCGCCAATCCGATGTTGCAGCGCACAACCACGAAAGCGTTTTCTGGCACCATCGAGGCATTCCGGCCCCTAGTTCAAGGCTTGCCATGCTGTATCAGTTCTTCGAAACCCAGCGCGCGCTGCTGAGCCCCTTCTCCGAGTTCGCCGCCGCGTCGGCCAAGCTCTACAGCCATCCGCTGTCGCCCTTCGCCCACACGCCGGTGTCACAGCGCCTGTCGGCCGGCCTGGACCTGATGCACCGCCTGGCCAAGGACTACGAGAAGCCCGAGTTCGAGATCAAGTCGGTCGAGGTCGATGGCGTCGACGTCGCGGTGCAGGAGCTGGTGGCGCTGGAGAAGCCCTTCTGCCGGCTGTTGCGCTTCAAGCGCTACACCGATGACCCGGCCGTGCTGGCCAAGATGAAGGACCAGCCCACGGTGCTGGTCGTCGCGCCGCTGTCCGGCCATCACAGCACGCTGCTGCGCGAGACCGTCAAGCAGCTGCTGAAGGACCACAAGGTCTATATCACCGACTGGACCGACGCCCGCATGGTGCCGCTGGAAGTCGGCCCCTTCCACCTGGACGACTACATCCACTACGTGCAGGAGTTCATCCGCCACGTCGGCGGCGCCGATTGCCATGTGATGTCGGTCTGCCAGCCCACCGTGCCCGTGCTGGCCGCCATCTCGCTGATGGCCAGCGCCGGCGAGGCCACGCCGCGCAGCATGACGATGATGGGCGGCCCCATCGACGCCCGCAAGAGCCCGACGGCCGTCAACAACCTGGCCATGAACCGCAGTCACAGCTGGTTCGAGAACAACGTCATCTACCGCGTGCCGACCAACTTCCCCGGCGCCGGCCGCGAGGTCTACCCGGGCTTCCTGCAGCACACCGGCTTCGTCGCGATGAACCCGGACCGCCACCTGTCCTCGCATTACGACTACTTCCTGGACCTGGTGCGCGGCGACGACGACAGCGCCGAGGCCCACCGCAAGTTCTACGACGAGTACAACGCCGTGCTCGACATGCCGGCCGAGTACTACCTCGACACCATCAAGACCGTCTTCCAGGACTTCGCGCTGGTCAACGGCACTTGGGCAGTCGATGGCGCCTTCGTGCGCCCGCAGGACATCACGACGACCGCGCTGCTGACCGTCGAAGGCGAGCTGGACGACATCTCGGGCGCCGGCCAGACCCGCGCCGCCCACGACCTCTGCTCCGGCGTGCCCAAGGTCCACCAATACCACTACGACGCGACCGGCGCCGGCCATTACGGCATCTTCTCGGGCCGTCGCTGGCGCGAGAAGGTCTATCCCGAGGTGCGCGACTTCATCGCCAAGTACGAGGCCGCGCCACTGAAAAAGACACCCAAGGCCGCGCCGCTCAAGGCCACTGCCAAGCCCGCGCCCAGGCGCAGCCGCAGCAAGGCGTGAACCTCGCCGAGCTCATCGACGCCGCACTGCCGCAGACCCAATGCACCCGCTGCGGCTATCCGGACTGCCGCCGCTACGCCGACGCCGTCGCCGCAGGTGAGGCCGAGATCAACCAATGTCCACCCGGTGGCGCCGAGGGCGTGGCACGCCTGGCCGCCCTCACCGGCCGCCCGGCCCCGGCGCTGAACCCTGCCAACGGCATCGAAGCCACGCGCGGCGTGGCCGTCATCGACGAGGCCTGGTGCATCGGCTGCACGCTGTGCATCAAGGCCTGCCCGGCAGACTGCATCGTCGGAGCGCCCAAGGCCATGCACGTCGTCGTCGCGGCGCAGTGCACCGGCTGCGAGCTGTGCGTGCCGGCCTGCCCGGTGGACTGCATCTCGATGCCCGAAGTGACGAGCACCACCGGCTGGGCCGCCTGGAGCCAGCCCCAGGCCGACGAGGCCCGCGAGCGCTACGCCTTCCGCCAGTTCCGCCGCCACCGCGAGGCCGAGGAGAACGAGGCCCGGCTGATGGCCAAGGCCGAGGCCAAGCTGGCCGACCTGCCCGCGGCGTCCGCCATCACCGACCCTGCCCAGCTCTCAGCCAAGCGCGCCGTCATCGAGGCCGCCCTCGCCCGTGCCCGCGCCAAACGGACCTGACAATGCCGGCATGAACGCCGTGCAGATCGAACGCTTCTTCGCCACCCTGAAGGCTGCCAACCCGGCGCCGCAGACCGAGCTGGAGTTCTCCAGCGTCTTCGAGCTGCTGACGGCCGTACTGCTGTCGGCCCAGGCCACCGACATTGGCGTGAACAAGGCCACCCGGCGGCTGTTCGCCGTCGCCAACACGCCGGCCCGGATTCTCGCGCTCGGCGTCGAGGGGCTGGAGAGCTACATCAAGACCATCGGCCTTTACCGCAGCAAGGCCAAGCACCTGCTGCAGACCTGCCGGATCCTGATCGACCAGCACGACGGCGAGGTGCCGCGCTCGCGCGAGGCGCTCGAGGCCCTGCCTGGCGTCGGCCGCAAGACGGCCAATGTCGTCCTCAACGTCGCCTTCGGCGAGCCGACGATGGCCGTGGACACGCATATCTTTCGCGTCAGCAACCGCACCGGCCTCGCGCCGGGCAAGACGCCGCTGGCCGTCGAGCTCGGCCTGCTCAAGCGCGTGCCCGAGGCCTATCTCGTCGATGCCCATCATTGGCTGATCCTGCACGGTCGCTATGTCTGCCAGGCGCGCAAGCCGCTTTGCAACGCCTGTGCCGTCGCCAGCGAATGCGATACCGGCCGCCAACTAAAATCGGCTGCCGCCTGATACGAGCCCATCCATGGCCAGCCTGACCGACCTGACCGACCGCGTGGAGCGCCTGCTCCTGCGTCACGACGAAATCCTGCGCACCAACCTGCTGCTGCAGGTGCAGCTCACTGCCATCACGCAGGAGCGCGACAGCCTGCGCTCGCGCCTGAACGCAGCGCGCGCCCGCGTCGAGGCGCTTCTGGAGCGCCTGCCGGCCGAGACGCCCAAGGAAGAAGAACAGCCATGAAGCAGATGGAAGTGACCATCATGGGCCAGAGCTACCTGCTCGGCTGCCCGGAGGGCGGCGAGGCCGCATTGACCGCGGCAGTGGGCCAGGTGGACCGGGAGATGAGCGCCATCCGGGACGCCGGCAAGGTCAAGGCGCGCGAGCGCATCGCCGTGCTGGCGGCTTTGAACCTGGCCTACCAACTCGCCGAAACACCGCGCGAGGTGGCGGTGGCGCCGGCCGCAGCGGGCCCTGACATGGATGCCCTCATCAAGCGTCTGGACGAAGCGCTCGGACACGACGGGCAACTGCTCTGAAGCCGGACGGAGGACAAACCGCTGCGGCTGCTTCGACGCCGGCGGAAGGCCCTCCGCCATGCGGGGGCGGAGGGCATGAAGACGTAGAATCCGCCTGTCCATCGCTTTCCTCTGGGGCTTTAATTTCCTTCATCCGATGCTCTATGAGCAAGGGCTTGGAAAATTCCGGACGGGCGTGATCGTCTCGCGTCAGATGAACCCGAAGTCCGGCTGACCTTGCCCACCTGATTACCCCTGGGTGTTCAGGATCTCGGCCCCCAGGATTGCGGTGGACACCTTTTCCCCCGATAGCATCAGCGCATGAACTACTGGCTGATGAAGTCTGAGCCTGACGAGGCTTCAATCCTCGATCTGCAGCGCTCCGGCACCCTGCCCTGGACGGGCGTGCGCAACTACCAGGCGCGCAACTTCATGCGCGACGACATGCGGCTCGGCGACGGCGTGCTGTTCTACCACTCGTCCTGCCCCGAGCCCGGCATCGCAGGCCTTGCCGAGGTCTGCAGCGCAGCCTATCCGGATGCGACGCAGTTCGACCCCGCCAACCACTACTTCGACCCCAAGTCCAAACGCGAAGCGCCGCGCTGGGTGCATGTCGATGTGCGCTGGCGCGAAACGACGCGGTTGCTGAGCCTGAAGGAAATGCGCGAGGCGCCCGAACTGGCATCGATGCGGGTGCTGGAGAAGGGCAGCCGACTGTCCATCACGCCGGTCACACCGGCCGAATGGCAGGCTGTGCTGAAGCGGCTGCACGCCGCCTGAAAAACCTCAGCCGAAGGCGATCGACGCCAGCACGACCTGGTTGCCGCCGCGGCGCTGGGCCTCGTGTACGGCGCTTTCGCTGGCCGTCATCAGTTCGTCCTGGCGCGAGGCCGTGTGCGGGAAGCTGGACACGCCCATCGAGATCGACAGCCCCAGGTCCTGGCCATTCAGCACGACGATCTGGGCTGCGCACTGACGGCGCAACTGCTCCATGCGCGCATGCGCCGTCGCCAAGCCCACGCCCGACAGCAACACGGCGAAGCGTTGCGCGCCGATACGGCAGGCCGAGTCCATGGCCCGCGTGTTGGCACGCAGCATGCGGCCCACGCCTTCGAGCAAGCGCTGCTGGGCCTCCTCGCCGAGACTGTTGACGGCCTGGCTGGTGTCGAGTGCGATGACGACGAGGGCGAACTCGCGGTGCTCGCGCGTGGACAGGTCGATCTCACGCAGCAGCTGGTCGTCGAACTGCGCGCGCATATAGAGGCCGGAGACATCGTCGCGGCCCGAGCCCTGCTGCAGCTCGCGGCGGATCTGCTCGATGGAACTCTGCTGCTGCTCGATCTGGGCCAGCGCCCGCTGCAAATGGGCCTCGCGGTGGCGCTCCTCGGTGCGCTCATGCCAGACCGACAGCAGGAAATCCTGGCCCATGGCCAGGCGCGTCACGCTGAACTCGCGACGGCGGCCGTTGATCTCGAGCTTGTGCTCGGAAACGACCGGATGGCGCTGGGCCATGACGGTCTGCTCGACGCGACGCAAGGCAGTCGTCTCATCGGGCCTGAGCAACTCGGCATCGGTGTGGCCGAGCACGGCATCGTGCTCGAACATCTGCGCCAGACCGGCGCTGGCGAACACATACCGGCCGTTGGCCACCGTCTTGATCGCGGCCTGGCTGCCCAGCGGCTCGATCAGCGCCACCAGGCCCTCGAGCGCCTCCCCTCCGAGTTCGGCATGATCTGCCAGCCATTGGGCCAGGCTGCCGGGCTGCGGCTGCATCGCGGTCGGGGCAGCTGTCATGTGCATGAAATCGTTTTGATCGGAACGCGCGGGACTGGCGCGGAGCCAGAACACTTTCGAGGGTATCGGGGGACTGTAGTGGGGCGTCAGCGGGCCCAGCAAGGTCGCCTCACCCCACGAATCGGGCCTCCCCCCCTAGAAGGCCCGCCAGTCAGGACGGCTGCATCCTACCGAGTTTCAACCGCGTCACCCGCGACAATGCCGCCCGATTCAAGGGAGGGATATGCAGGCTTTCGATGCGGTGGTGGTGGGTGCGGGTGCGGCCGGCCTGTTTTGCGCCGGGCAGGCCGGGCAGCGCGGCCTGCGGATACTGCTGATCGACCACGCGGCGCGCCTGGGCGAAAAGATCCGCATTTCGGGCGGAGGGCGTTGCAATTTCACCAATCGCGAGGCCGGCCCGGCGAATTTCCTGTCCGAGAACCCCGCCTTCTGCCGCTCGGCCCTGGCCCGCTACACGCCGGCGGACTTCATCAAGCTCGTGCAGGGGCACGGCATCGCCTTCCACGAGAAGCACAAGGGCCAGTTGTTCTGCGACGGCTCCAGCGAGCAGATCATCCAGATGCTGCTGAATGAGTGCGAGGCGGGCGGCGTCACGCGCTGGCAGCCCTGTACGGTGGCGGACGTGCACCCGCTGCCCGAAGGCGGCTTCGATCTGGACACGAGCCATGGCCCGGTCCGCACACCGCGCCTGGTCGTCGCGACCGGTGGCCTGCCGGTGCCCAAGATCGGCGCCAGCGACTGGGGCCTGCGCCTGGCCAAGCGCCTCGACCACGCCATCGTTGAGCCCCGCCCGGCACTGGTGCCTCTGACCTTCGACGCCGACGCCTGGGCACCGTTTGCAGCGCTGGCCGGGCTGTCGCTGCCCGTCGAGGTGTCGGTCGGCAGCGGCAAGGCGCGCGGGCGTTTCCTGGAAGACCTGCTGTTCACCCACCGCGGCCTCAGCGGCCCGGCCATCCTGCAGATCTCCAGCTACCGCACCGCCAGCGATCAGCCCTTGCAGATCAATCTCGCGCCCGAGCTGCAGCTGGACAAGGAGCTCATCGAAGCCAAGGCCGCATCGCGCCGCCAGCTTGGCAACGAATTCGGTGCCCGACTGCCGCAGCGTCTGGCCGCAGCCTGGCTGGAGCGGGCGAAGCTCGATGCCAGTCGCCCGCTGCCCGAATGCCGTGACGCCGACCTGCAGCGCCTGGGCCGCAGCGTGCACGACTGGCAGCTGATGCCCAGCGGCGACGAAGGCTGGCGCAAGGCCGAGGTCATGCGCGGCGGCGTTTCCACGCGCGACTTGAGCTCGCAGACGCTGGAGAGCCGGCGCGTGCCGGGCCTGTATTTCATCGGCGAAGTCGTCGACGTGACGGGCTGGCTGGGGGGCTACAACTTCCAGTGGGCCTGGGCCAGTGCGGCCGCCTGCGCGCAAGCTATGGCACAAGCGTCGACGACGGCCTCGGCCTCTACCTGAGCAAATCTTGGCAAGTCCTTGATTTCCCGGCTACAATCCTCGGCTTTGCTAGCAAACCCGCGCGTCGATTCGCTGTTCTTCTCGTGAGAAGCAGTAATCCGGAACCTGCTGCTGATCCCAGCCGCGAACACCGAGCGCAATTTGAAGGAAATACATGACCACCATCCGCGTCAAGGAAAACGAGCCGTTCGACGTCGCTCTGCGTCGCTTCAAGCGCACCATCGAAAAGCTGGGCCTGCTGACCGAACTCCGCGCCCGCGAGTTCTACGAGAAGCCCACCGCCGAAAGGAAGCGCAAGAAGGCCGCCGCCGTCAAGCGCCACTACAAGCGCGTGCGCAGCATGCAGCTGCCCAAGAAGCTGTACTGATCGGCTCTGACGCGATCCGGAGCCTCGCGCTCCGGCTGAACTCGAAACCCGCCACAGGACGCTGTCGCGGGTTTTTGTCTTTTTGAACCGGATCTCCCCATGAGCCTGAAAGACCGCATCACCGAAGACATGAAGGCCGCCATGCGCGCCAAGGAAAGCGACCGTCTGCTGACCATCCGCATGCTGCTGGCTGCCGTCAAGCAGAAGGAAGTGGACGAGCGCATCGTCGTGGACGATGCCGCCCTGGTGGCCATCGTCGACAAGCTGATCAAGCAGCGCAAGGACTCGATCAGCCAGTTCGCCAGCGCCGGCCGCGACGACCTCGTCGCCAAGGAAACCGCCGAGCTGAACGTGCTGCAGGCCTATCTGCCCGAGCGCCTGAGCGCCGAGGCCGTGGCCGAGAAGGTGGCGGCCATCGTCGCGGAACTGGGCGCGAGCGGTCCTGGCGACATGGGCAAGGTCATGGCCGCCGCCAAGGCCGCGCTCGGCGGCGTGGCCGAGATGGGCACGGTTTCTAGCGCGGTCAAGGCCGCGCTGGCCAAGTGAGGGGCCTGCCATGAGCCTGCCCCTGCAAGCCATCGCACCCGACATCTGCGCCGCCCCACAGCTGACGCCCGAGGCCATGGCCGAGGCCGCGGCGATGGGCTTCAAGAGCGTCGTCAACAACCGCCCCGACTTCGAGCACGGCCCCGACCAGCCGACCTCGGCCGCCATCCAGGCCGCCGCCCAGGCCGCCGGCCTGCAGTATCGCCACCTGCCGGTGGCCGGCGGCTACCAGTCGCCCGAGGAGATCGCCGCCTTTGCGAAGCTGCTCGAGGAGTTGCCGCGCCCGCTGCTGGTCTTCTGCCGCTCGGGCGCGCGCTCGACGCGTCTCTTCCTGCAGGCCCAGCAACTCGGCTGAGCCGCATTCCGCGGGCTTTCCCGAGGCGCCGTTCCGCTCAGGCGGGGCGGCGCCTCGTTACATTGGCGGGTTTCGATTCCACCCACCCCCATGGACGCCCTGCTCGCCTTCGCGCGACGCATCGACAGCCTCAACGACCGCTTCGGCAAGTTCGCCGCCTGGGCCGTGCTGCTGTCCTGCTTCATCAGCGCCGCCAACGCCGTCGTCCGCTACGGCCTGGACTACAGCTCCAACGCCTTCCTCGAGATCCAGTGGTATCTGTTCGCCGCCTGCGTGATGCTGGGCGCCGCCCAGGTGCTGCGGCTCAATGAGCATGTGCGGGTCGACCTGATCTATGGCCGGCTAGGCGGCCGCGGCAAGGTCTGGGTGGACCTGGCCGGCCTCCTCGTCTTCCTGCTGCCCGTCATCGGCTATGCGGCCTGGCTGAGCTGGGGCTTCTTCCTCGTCAAGCTGACCACCGGCATGGCGCCGGCCGACTCGGTCGCCAGCCTCGGCCTCGTCGGCTATGCCGCCAAGCTGCTCGGCAGCGGCGAGATGTCCAGCAATGCCGGCGGCCTGATCCGCTGGCCGGCCGCGCTGACGCTGCCGCTGGGCTTCGCCCTGGTCTGGCTGCAGGGCCTGGCCGAGGTCATCAAGCGCATCGCCTGGCTGCAGCACCGCTTCGACATGGACACGCATTACGAGAGGCCGCTGCAATGATCTCGATGGAGGCATTCCCGCCGCTGATGTTCGCGGGGCTGATCGTCGTGCTGCTGATCGGCTTCCCCGTCGCTTTCTCGCTGGCGGCGCTGGGTCTGGCCTGCGGCTTCTACGCCGTCAGCCAGGGCTGGTTCCCGCCCGAGTTCATGAGCGCGCTGCCGCAGAACGTCTTCGGCATCCTGTCCAACGACCTGCTGCTGGCCATCCCCTTCTTCACGCTGATGGGCTCGCTGCTGGAGAAATGCGGCCTCGCGGAGGACATGCTGGACTCGATGGGCCAGCTCTTCGGCCCCGTGCGCGGCGGCCTGGGCTACTCGGTCATCATCGTCGGCTTCATCCTCGGCGCCATCACCGGCACCGTGGCCGGCCAGGTCATCGCGATGGCGATGATCTCGCTGCCGGTCATGATGCGCTACGGCTACAGCATGCGCTACGCGACCGGCGTGCTGGCCGCCTCCGGCACGATCACGCAACTGGTGCCGCCGTCCCTCGTGCTGGTCGTGCTGGCGGACCAGCTCGGCCGCTCTGTCGGCGACATGTACAAGGGCGCCTGGGGGCCGTCGATCCTGCAGGTGCTGATCTTCGCCCTCTACACCTTCGTGCTCGCCCGCCTCAGGCCCGAGCAGGTGCCCGGCGTGCCCAAGGAGGCGCGCACGCTGCAGGGCTGGGCGCTGTGGAAGAAATGCCTGCGCGGCATCATCCCGTCGGCCCTGCTGATCTTCGCGGTGCTGGGCTCGATGGGCGGCCTGCCGGGCATAGACACGGCCATCTGCACGCCCACCGAGGCCGGTGCGATGGGTGCGGTCGGCGCCTTCATCCTGGCCGGCCTGCATCGCCGCCTGAGCTGGCCGCTGGTCTGGGAAACCATGCTCGGCACCATGCGCATCACGGCCATGGTGGTCTTCATCCTGATCGGCTCGCGCACCTTCTCGCTGGTCTTCCAGGGCGTCGAAGGCGGCCGCTGGATCGAGCACATGCTCAGCAACCTGCCGGGCGGCCAGATCGGTTTCCTGATCGCCGTCAACGTCTTCATCTTCTTCCTGGCCTTCTTCCTCGACTTCTTCGAGATCGCCTTCATCATCCTGCCGCTGCTCGGCCCGGTAGCCGAGAAGATGGGCATCGACCTCGTCTGGTTCGGCGTGATGCTGTGCGTGAACATGCAGACCAGCTTCATGCACCCGCCCTTCGGCTTCGCGCTGTTCTACCTGCGAGGCATTGCCGACACGCTGTTCAAGAACGGCTCGCTGCCCAAGAAGGTCGAGTCCGGCGACATCTACATGGGCGCCCTGCCCTGGGTGGCCATGCAGCTCATCCTGGTGGCCATCGTCATCTTCTTCCCGCAAACGGTGACGGTCTTCCTCGACAAGGAGAAGCCCGTCGACCTGAACCAGGCCTCAGAGCTGCTGCAGCAGATGGGCGGCGACAAGGACAAGCCGCAGCAGAAGGAGCTCAGTGCGGACGACGCGGCCAGGCTGTTCGCGCCCGAACTGCCAGCGTCGGCCGCTTCGCAGCCCTGAAAAGGCAAGGCCCCGTATCGCGGGGCCTTGGTTCATCGGGGGGGCGACGCTTACAGCTTCTGCGCCTGCATGAAGTCGTCGAAGCCGGCCTCGGCGAAGCGGAACCAGAGGTTCTGGTCGCGGCGGAAGATGACCAGGTCTTCGTAGACCTTCTTCCAGTTCGGGTTCTTGGCCGAGATCTCGGCATAGACCGCGTGCGACTCCTTGAAGGCCGCGTCCATCACGTCCTTGGGGAAGCGGAACAGCTTGGTGCCCGAGCCGACGAGCTGCTTCAGTGCGATCGGGTTCTTGGCGTCGTACTTGGCCTGCATGTCCACATGCGACACGGCGCAGGCGGCCTCGAGGATGGCCTTGTTCTCGCTGGACAGCGCGTCATAGGCCTTGGTGTTGACGTAGAAATCCACCTGGGCGCCGCCCTCCCACCAGCTCGGGTAGTAGTAGTTGGGCGCGACCTTGTTGAAGCCCAGCTTCTGGTCGTCATAGGGGCCGACCCATTCGGCCGCATCGATGGTGCCCTTCTCCAGCGCCGAGTAGATCTCGCCACCGGCGATCTGCTGCGGCACGGCGCCCATGCGCTCGATGACGCGGCCGGCGAAGCCACCGATGCGGATCTTCAGGCCCTTGATGTCGGCCGTGCTCTTGATCTCCTTGCGATACCAGCCGCCCATCTGCGCACCGGTGTTGCCGCCGAGGAAATTGATGATGTTGTAGTTGCGGTAGAACTCGCGCATCAGCTTCAGGCCGTTGCCCTCCACCATCCAGGCGCTCATCTGGCGGCTGTTCAGGCCGAAGGGAATGGCACAGCCCAGCGCGAAGGTCTCGTCCTTGCCGAAGAAGTAATAGGGCGCCGTATGCACGCACTCGACGGTGCCGCCCTGCACCGCATCCACGACCTGCAGGGCCGGCACGATCTCGCCACCGGCATGCACCGAGATCTGGAACTTGCCGCCGCTCATGTCGCTGACCTTCCTGGCCATCAGCTCGGCCGCGCCGAACAACGTGTCCAGCGACTTCGGGAAGCTCGATGCCAGGCGCCAGCGCACCTGGGCCTGGGCGTTGACGACGGCCGGCGCGGCGCCGGTGGCCAGCACTCCGGCAAGGCCAGCGTGTCGAACAAAGGAACGGCGCTCCATGACCATGAATGTCTCCTTGTTGGGATCCTGAGGGAAAGGCCGGGCGATTCTGTCAGCTGCCGGCGAGCTTCATGCCTGTGACAAGCACGGAGCCGACCGTCTTGGTGCCCATCGTGTACTCGTCGGCGCCGATGCCGACGACGTTGTGCAGCATGTCCTTCAGGTTGCCGGCGATGGTCACCTCATGGACCGGGTAGGCGATCTCGCCGTTCTCGACCCAGTAGCCGCTGGCGCCGCGCGAGTAGTCGCCGGTCACGTAGTTCACGCCCTGGCCCATCAACTCGGTGACGAGCAGGCCGCGGCCGAGGCGCCGCACCATGGTCGCGAGATCGTCGCCCGGCGCCGTCGCGCGGCTCGTCATGCGCAGGTTGTGCGAGCCGCCGGCATGGCCGGTCGTCTTCATGCCGAGCTTGCGCGCCGAGTAGCTGGACAGGAAATAGCCCTGCAGCACGCCGCCCTGCACGACCGGGCGAGCGCGCGTGACGACGCCCTCGTCGTCGAAGGGCGAGCTACCCTTGCCCTTCTTCACATGTGGGTCCTCGGCGATGTCGATGTGCGAGGCCGTCACCGGCTTGCCCAGGCTGTCGAGCAGGAAGCTGGTGCGGCGATAGAGCGCGCCACCGCTGGTGGCCTGCACCAGCGCGCCGAGCAGGCCGATGGCCACGGTGCTCTCGAACAACACCGGCACCTCGGCGGTGGCGACCTTGCGCGCCTTCAGGCGCGACAGCGCGCGCTCGGACGCATACCGGCCCACGGCCTCGGCCGAGGCCAGGTCGGCCGCGTCGCGCATGGAGCTGTACCAGGCGTCGCGCTGCATGCCGGCGCCGCGGCCGGCGATGGGCGCGACCGACAGCGAATGCCGCGAGCTCGCATAGCCGCCGCGGAAACCGCGCGTATTGCCCATCCAGAAATGCGATTGCTGGGCCGACACGGCCGCGCCCTCGCTGTTGGTGATGCGCTTGTCCACGGCGAGGGCCGCGGCCTCGCAGCGCAGCGCGATCTCGGCGGCCTGGGCCGCATCGATGGCCCAGGGGTGGAAGAGATCCAGCTCGGGCCGCAGCGCGGCATCCAGGGCGAGGTCGGCGGCATCCGGCAGGCCGGCGAACTCGTCCTCGGCCGTGAACCGGGCGATGTCGAAGGCAGCGCGCACCGTGTCGCGGATGGCCTGGGCCGAGAAGTCGGACGTGCTGGCGTTGCCACGGCGCTGGCCCAGGTAGACCGAGATGCCGAGGGACTTGTCGCGGTTGCGCTCGACGTTCTCCAGCTTGCCCAGCCGCGCCGACACCGACAGGCCGCAGCCCTCGGACACCTCGGCCCCGGCATCGCTGGCGCCGAGTTTCTTCGCCTCGGCGAGGGCATCCTCGATCCACTGCTGGAACTGCTCGGGGCTGTAGGCGAAACCGTCTTGGGCTTGGGACATGAAGGACACTGAATTCGGGTGGGCGACAATGATAGGCCCGCGCCCAAGCTGCCCCCGATGCAAGAGAACACCCCTGATTTCGAAGACGACGACGGCTTCGACCGTCCCAGCAAGTCCCAGCTCAAGCGCGACATGACCGCGCTGCAGAAGCTCGGCGACGACCTGCTGGCCCTGCCCGAGAGCCGCTGGGAGCCCCTGGCCCTGCCCGAGATCCTGTACGACGCGCTGAAGGCAGCCAAGAAGATCACCAACTTCGAGGGCAAGCGCCGGCAGATGCAGTTCATCGGCAAGCTGATGCGCAAGGTCGACCCCGAGCCCATCCGCGAGGCGGTCGCCGCCTTCAAGCTGGGCCACGCGAAGGACAGTCTGAAGCTGCACCAATCCGAGCGCTGGCGCGAGCGCCTGGTGGCCAGCGACGAGGCGCTGCAGGAGTTCCTCGCTGAGCACGCCGACGTCGACATTCAGCAGCTGCGCAATCTGGTGCGCGCCGCGCGCAAGGACGCGGCCAACGTGCCCGAGAAACGCAGCGGCCGCGCCTTCCGTGAACTCTTCCAGTTCATCAAGGCCAGCGAGGGCGGCGCCGCGGATGAGGCCGGCGATGTCGAAGAGAGCGGCAATGAGTGAGGTGAGCTTCGAGCCGGTCCGCATCGGCATCGTCTCCATCAGCGACCGTGCGTCGACAGGTGTCTATGAGGACAAGGGTCTACCGGCCCTGAAGGACTGGCTGGGCGGCGCTCTGCTCAACCCGATCACGTTCGTGCCCCGCCTGATCCCCGACGAGCAGGCAGGCATCTCGGCGACGCTCGTCGAACTGGTCGACACCGAAGGCTGCGATCTCGTGCTGACGACCGGCGGCACCGGCCCCGCGCCGCGCGACGTGACGCCCGAGGCCACGCTGGCCGTGGCCGACCGCGTGATGCCGGGCTTCGGCGAGCAGATGCGCCAGATCTCGCTGCATTTCGTGCCGACGGCCATCCTGTCGCGCCAGGTCGCCGTCATCCGCGGCAGGAGCCTGATCATCAACCTGCCTGGCCAGCCCAAGGCGATTGCCGAGACGCTGGCCGGCCACGAGAAGGCCAGCGGCATCTTCGCCGCCGTGCCCTATTGCATCGACCTGATCGGCGGGCCCTATCTCGAGACCCGAGACGAGGTCTGCAAGGCCTTCAGGCCCAAGAGCGCACAACGCCCCGCGGCCGCCTGATCAACCCTGCGCGGCCACCGCGCCGAGCGCCGCCGGCGCGCGCATCGCGGCGGCCACTTCGTCCAGCCCGCGGTTGCTCGTCACGCAGAACTCGCCCACCTGGCGCCGGCCCGGCGCGCAGGGGCCGGCGTGCACGCCGACCCAGGCATTGCGGCCCGCGCGCTTGGCGGCGTAGAGGCCGAGGTCGGCGATGTTGACGACCTGCTGCCAGGTCTTCGTCTGCGGGCGTTCGAACTCGAAGGGCATGCAGGCGAAGCCGATGGAGCAGCTCACCGCCAGCGCGCTGCCATCGGCGAGCACGAAAGGTGTGTCGGCGATGGCAGCGCGCATGCGCTCGGCCAGCTCCTCGGCGCGCACGCGATCGGTGTCGCGGGCGACGGCCAGGAATTCCTCGCCGCCCCAGCGCACCAGATAGTCCGACTCGCGCAGCACGCCGCGCAGGCGCGCGCCGAACTGCACCAGCACGGCGTCGCCCACCGCATGGCCGTGGCGGTCGTTGATGCGCTTGAAGGCATCGATGTCCAGCAACAGGAAGACGCCGTCTGTGTCCAGCGGCTGTACGCCCGCCGCGCGCGTCTCCTGGGCGCGGCGCAGGCTGGCGGCCAGGTCGTGCTCGATGTGCTCGGTCAGGAAGCGGCGGTTGTGCAGGCCGGTCAGCGGATCGGTCACGCTGCTCATCTGCAGCTGGACCGACTTCTCCTCCAGCGCGTCGTGCAGGGCCTCCAGTTCGGCCGTGCGCTGCCTGACCTTGAGTTCGAGCTCGCGCTGGCGGTGGCGCAGCAGCCGTGTGCGCACCCGCACGGCGGCCAGCATCAGCAGGCCCAGGGCCAGCACCACGGCCGCACGGAACCACCAGGTCTGGTGCCAGGCCGGCAGCACGCGGATGGGCAGGGCCAGCTCGTGCTCGCCCCATTGCCCGTCGCGGTTGGAAGCGCGCAGGCGCAGGCGGTAGTCGCCCGGCGGCAGGTTGGCATAGGCCGCGAGGCGGCGCGTCGGGTCGGTCGCCACCCAGTCCGCGTCATAGCCCTCGAGCTTGAAGGCATAGCGGTTGCGCTCGGGAGCCGAGAAGTCGGTGGACGAGAACTCGACGGACAGCTTGTTGGCCTCGGGCACCACCGTCAGCGGTGCGTCCTCGGCCGGGGCGGGCACAGCCTGGCCGCCCAGCTTGATGTCGGTGACCAGCACGCGGGGGAGGTAGGTCCAGGCCTGCAGTTGATCCGGTTGCACGACGGTCATGCCCCCACCACCGCCAAACAACAGTTCGCCGCTCGCGGTGCGCGCGGCCGAGGCGGTCCAGTAGGTCGGGAAGACCACCCCCTCGGCTCGGCGCAGAGCCACCACGGCCAGGGTCTTGGCGTCGACGCGGGCCAGGCCGTTGTCGGTACTGGCCCAGACATGGCCGCGCAAATCGCTCAGCAAGGTGTTGACCGTGCTGTCGGGCAGGCCCTCGGTCACGCCCAGGCGCTGTGGCCGCGCGTCGGCGCCCTGCCCCGCTGCGGGCAGCACGTCGATGCCGCCGCCATAGCTGCCGACCCAGAGCCTGCCCTGCGCGTCGGCCAGCAATGCGGTGATGAAGCCGGCCGACAACGAACCCATCTGCACCGGCCCCGGCAACCACCGCACGACGCTGCGCCGGGCAGCATCGACGCGGTTCAGGCCGTTGCGTGTGCCGACCCAGAGCCGGCCCGGCGCCTGCCCGTCGCGTGCCAGCACGGTCACGCGCTGGTCGCTCAGGCCCGGCGCGGCCAGCGCGACGGCCTCGGCCTTGCCGCGCTTCAGGTCCAGCCGCCACAGGCCGTCCGCCTGGCCGCCGATCCAGAGGTCGTTGCCGTCCGCCAGCAGCACCCAGACCGAGGCCGCCGGGTCGCGGCCGGCGAGCGCGACGCGTGCGACGCGCCGCCCCGCGGCATCGGCGCGGTAGAGGCCGCGCTTGGTGCCGATGAAGAGGCCGCCGTCGGGCGCCGGCGCCATGACCAGCACGATGTCGGGCGGCAGCGCGGTCTCGGGGCGGCTCCCGTCGGGCCGCAGCGCGCCGACACGGGCACCCGCCGCGTCAAGGATGTCGATGCCGCTGTTGTGCGTGCCCAACCAGATGCGGCCGTCGGGCATGGGCTGTATCCAGCTGATTTCGGTGCCGATGAAGCGGGCGTCGAAGGCATTGCCGCCGTCGGGCGCGACGCCGAAGCGCGTCAGTACGCCGGCCTGGTGCGGGTCGTAGCGGCTCAGGCCGCGGTTGGTGGCCACCCAGATCAGGCCGGCGCGGTCGCGGTAGAGGGCACGCAGCGCGTTGTCGGCCAGGCTCATCGGCCAGGCCGGCACATGGCGGATGCGCCGCGTCCGCCCCTCAGCGAAGTCCACTGCGACGAGGCCCTGGGTCTGCGTCGCCACCCACATCTCGCCCGGCCTCACCTCGGCGAGGCCGGCGACCTGGCTGTCGCCCAGCAGGTCCAGGCTGTCGGGCGAGGCGGGCTCGTGCAATGCCACGGCCGGCGCGTGACCATCGTCCGGCAGCACGAAGACGCCATGCTGCTGGCTGCCGACCCAGATGCGCCCGGCGCTGTCCTGGCTCAGCACCTCGGGCTGGACCGTGCCGCCCGAGCCCAGCGGCACCGCCTGCAGCGGCCCGCCGCCCGGCTCGCGCCTGAACAGGCCGGCGGCACTGCCCAGCCACAGCACGCCTTTGCGGTCGCGCAGCAGCACCCGCACCTGGGTGCCGGCGGCTGCGGCCCAGCCCTGGCTGGCATGCTCGATGCGCCCGTCGCCGGCGGCCAGCCGGTCCAGGCCGCCCTCGGTGACGATCCAGAGCCCGCCCTCGCCATCGTCCAGCATCTGGCGCACGCTGACATGGCTGAGCCCGCGCTCGCCCCCGATCGGGTAGCGGACGAAACGGTCCGTGGCGGGCTCGTAGCGCAGCAGCCCGGCCGAGGTCGTGCCCACCCACAGCCGGCCGCGCGCATCGCTGAACAGGGCCTGCACATAGTTGTCGGGCAGGCCGCCCTCGCGCGTCGGGTCGGCCTGGTAGACGCGGAAGCGATAGCCGTCCCAGCGTGCCAGGCCACCGGGGCTGCCTATCCACAGGAAGCCCTGGCCATCCTGGACCAGCGCGGCCGCGATGGCATTGGGCAGGCCCTGGTCCTGCGTGATGTGCTGGAAGGTGATGTCGGCCAGGCGGGTCTGCGTGGGCTGCTGCGCGGCCGGGGCAGCCACAGCCAGCGAGATACCCAGCGCAAGGCCGCAGGCGATACGCCAGCCATTTGAAAGCCGCAATCGGAACTCGCTCGGAAGCACAGCAGGCCGTGGGAGTTGGGCCTTGCGGCCCGGAACCGGCAATTCTGCGGCACGGGCAGCGCCCCAGGTGCCAGATCGGACCGGCCCGAGTGGCTTATTTCTCTGCCGGCCGGCCCACGCGGCTCACTCCACGAGCCGGTTCATCTGCGCCGCGTCGAAGGCCTCGTCGCGCTGGGCGTCGTCGGGTACGCAATCGCCGACCGGCTTGCCCATCTGCGTCGACAGCTTGCACACGGCGCTCCACAGCAGCGCGATCTGGTGCTCGTGGCCGGAGGCGCTGTCGATGAGGCCGCGCATGGCCAGCGCGACCGGGTCGTCGCCCTGGGTCACGCCATAGGCCGAGAAGCCCATCTTGGCGGCGGCCTCCTCACGGGCCTGGTCGCTGGCGGCCTCGATGATGCGGGCCGGGTTGCCAACAGCCGTCGCGCCCGCCGGCACGGGCTTGGTGACGACGGCGCCCGAGCCGATGCGCGCGCCGGCCCCGACCGTGAAGCCGCCCAGCACGCTGGCATTGGCGCCGACGATGACGCCCGGGCCCAACGTCGGATGGCGCTTGGCGCCCTTCACGAGCGAGGTGCCGCCCAGCGTGACGCCCTGGTAGATGGTGCAGCCCTCGCCGATCTCGGCCATCTCGCCGATGACGATGCCCATGCCGTGGTCGATGAAGACCCTGCGGCCGATCTTGGCGCCGGGGTGGATCTCGATGCCGGTCAGGAAGCGGCCCCAGTGCGAGATCCAGCGCCCCAGCCACTTCCAGCCGCGCGTCCAGAACCAGTGGGCGCGGCGGTGCAGCCACAGCGCATGCAGGCCCGGGTAACAGGTCAGCACCTCCCAGGCCGTCCGGGCGGCCGGGTCGCGTTCGAGGATGAGGGCGATGTCTTCGCGCAGGCGCTGGAACATGGTGCGGCCAGGGGAGAAAGGCGCTTCAGTGTAGGCGCGGCTACCTAGAGCCTGCTGCATCTACGGTCTTGCTGATCTGCCGCGCGATGCCGCGCAGGATGTGGACTTCCTCGTTCGTCAGCGCGGCGCGGTTGAAGAGCTGGTTAAGGCGCGGCATCAGCTTCTTCGGCGCGGCGGGGTCAAGGTAGCCGATATCGGTCAGGGCTGCCTGCAGATGCTCAAGCAGGCCCTGCACGGCGCGGGCATCGGCCCGCTCGGGATCCGGTGTGCGCGCCTGCACGGCGAAGCCGCCGACGGCCTGGCGCAGGTCATAGGCCAGCAGCTGCACGGCCTGGGCGAGGTTGAGCGAGCCGTAGTCCGGGTGGGTCGGGATGCTGAGCACCGCGTGGCAGCGATAGACGTCCTCGTTGGCCATGCCGTAGCGTTCCGAGCCGAACACCAGGGCCAGGCGCGGTGCGGACGCGCGCGCGGCCAGCTCGGCGAACAGCGCGCGCGGCTCGTGCGTGGGCGGCCCGAAGTCGCGCGGCGTCATCGCGGTGGCGCAGGCGTAGTCGACGCCGTCCAGCGCCTCGGCCAGGGTCGGCACGACGCGGGCGCGGGCCAGGATGTCGGCGGCGCCGCTGGCCATCGCGACGGCCTCCTCGTGGCAGAGCACGTCCGGAAAGCGCGGCGCCACCAGCACGAGGTCGCCGAAACCCATCACCTTCATCGCCCGCGCCGTCGCGCCGACGTTGCCCGCGTGGCTGGTGTTGATGAGGATGAAGCGTGTGGATTCCACGGGTTTACTCGGGGTCAGCGGCTAGAATCGCGCGATTATCCGGGCCTTGCCTCAGTTCACTGGGCCGCCCCGCCGCTCTTTCCTCCCTGTCGACCCCTTCTTCCCAGCGAGTGCTACGCATGCTGCAAACGTCTCTCCATCCCATGCTCAATGTCGCCATCAAGGCGGCACGTGCGGCCGGCGCCATCATCAACCGCGCCTCGCTGGACCTGGAGGCACTGCGGATCAACACCAAGAGCCCGAACGACTTCGTGACCGAAGTCGACCACGCCTGCGAAGGGGTCATCATCGAGACGCTGCTGGGCGCCTACCCCGACCACGGCATCCTGGCCGAAGAGTCGGGCCGCACCCACGGTGCCAAGCATTCCGAGTACGTCTGGATCATCGATCCGCTGGACGGCACCACCAACTTCATCCACGGCCTGCCGATGTACTGCGTGTCCATCGCGCTGGCCCACCGCGGCGTCGTGCAGCAGGCCGTCGTCTACGACCCGACCCGCAACGACCTCTTCTACGCCACCAAGGGCCGCGGCGCCTTCCTGAACGATCGCCGCCTGCGCGTGTCCAAGCGCACCCGCATGAGCGACGCCCTCATCGGCACCGGCTTCCCCTTCCGCCGTGGCGACAACTTCAAGCGCTACGTGAAGATGTTCGAGGAGGTCATGCAGCACTGCGCCGGCCTGCGCCGCCCGGGCGCCGCGGCCCTGGACCTGTGCTACGTGGCCGCCGGTTACTACGACGCCTTCTTCGAGACCGGCCTGCAGCCCTGGGACATCGCGGCCGGCTCGCTGATCATTTCCGAGGCCGGTGGCCTGATCGGCAACTTCACGGGCGAGGCCGACTACCTGCACCAGCGCGAGGTCGTGGCCGGCAACCCCAAGATCTACGCCCAGCTCGTCACCATCCTGTCGCCCTACACCCGCGTCATCAAGGAGGACGAGGTGTCCGCCACCGCCAGCACGGCTCCGGCCGTCGAGGTCGCGGCCCCCGCGCCGGCGCCGAAGAAGCGCGGCCCCCTGCGCATCAAGAAGGACGAGCAAGGCGGCGACGCGCCGCTCTGACAGCCCTCCGCCCCGCAGCCGAAGCCCTCCCCGCGAGGGCTTCGTCGTTTTCGGCCGTGACGGAGTTGGCAACCATGGCATCCACGCGGCAAGCCCAGCGCCGGCGTGTGACTTGTGCACGGCCCACCCCCTTAACCGTGGGGGTTCCGCTGGCCAGAATGCGCGCTGCTCCTCGGCCACAAGCCGCCATCCAACAGATACCACCGACCGAAAGACCTGTCCGATGTTCGCCCGCTCCGCTATCGCCCTCGCCCTCGTCGCCGCTGCTTCCCTGGCTCATGCCGATGCCAAGGTCCTGAAGAAGGTGGCGCCGGAGTACCCGGGCGAAGCCGTGAAGAAGAACATCACGTCCGGCAGCGTGCGCGCCAAGATGAGCATTGCCGGCGACGGCAAGGTCTCGGGCGTCGAGGTCGTCGAAGCCGAACCTAAGCGCGTGTTCGACCGCGCCGCCGTGGACGCGCTGAGCCAGTGGCGCTTCGAAGGCACGGGCACGCCCCAGACCCACGAAGTCAAGCTCGTCTTCAAGTCGGAAGACTGAGATGCGCCCGAGCTGAGTCCCTGCGGACCCAGCGACGCGCATCGAAGGCCAGCCGGCCTGCAAGCCGGCTGGCATGAGCAAGCACCGAGGCCCGCATCGCGGGCCTTGCGCTTTTCCGGGGCAACTCACTCCGGTGACGCAGTAGCCGACACCAGGCCCGAGGCCTCCAGCGTGAAGCGCCAGCCTGCCTGCGCGTCGATGGCGCGGCCCAGCGGCTCGTACAGGGTCACCAGGGTGTCGGTCGATTCGCGCCAGCCGATGCCGGCGCGCCCCACGACCACCTGCCACCAGCGGCCATCCAGCCAGACGGCCAGTCGACGCACGTCCACGTTGGCGTAGCTGCTCAGGAAGATGTCACGGTCGCGCGCCTCGTCGCCCAGCAGCGGCAACTGCAACCCTTCGTCGCCGGCGGCGCCGGGCCCCAGGTCGGGCTGCCGCAGCGTGGTGCGCAGTATTCGGTCGGGGCTGTGCCCGTCCGCGAACTTCTCGGGGTCCAGCTTGGCGCCACCGCGGCGGTCGCGGTCATAGGCCTGGGCCAGCTCGCGCGCCAACGCCGCTGCGCCACTGCACCAGCCCGCATCGCTGCGGCAATGCTGCTCGGCCTGGCGCAGCCGGCCGTGCAGCTTCAACGCCAGCGTACAGGCCGGGCCGAAGGCCTTGCCGTCCCAGGTCGAGACGCGGTAATGCTGATCCAGCCCGATCATCGAATCGTGGCCGCCCACCACCAGCGCCGGCTGCCCCTGCACCGTAGCGAAGAAAGCCGACTGCGTGGTGCAAAGGCCCATGGGTTGCTCGACGGGGATAGGCGTGGCCAGCGGGCGCGCCGGCTGGCCGCTGCGGGCCTCCACCAGCACATAGGTCTGGCAGCCGGCACTGCCGGCCACCTGGTCCACCCGGTAGATGGGCGTACCGCGCAGCCGCTCAATGGACAACGGCTGGTCCGGCGTGGCGCTCACCGCTTGGCGCCAGCGCGGGTCGTCCAGCAGATCCTGCTCGACGGCCGTCAGCATTGCCCTTGGATGGCGTGGTTCGTAGCGCCGCAGCCAGGGTGCCAGCGGCTCCGGCGCGGCCCAGCCCGATTCCGGCAGCTTGCGCGCCTGGGCCGCCACCTCGGCGCAGGCCGATGGCCCGGCCTGCGCCGTGGCCGCCAGGCCCGCCAGCGCAAACGCTAAACCGCCCAACCACGCCGTGCGCGGCATCAAGGGTGTCGTCATGTCCTGTCCTTCATGCGGTGCCCGCTTAAACTGAGCCGCTGATTTGAGCCCTCCTTCGAGGGCTTTGCTATTCCTAGAAAACTTCGATGACCCAGCCCGCTGACTTCAGCGCCCACACGCCCATGATGGCCCAATACCTGGGCCTGAAAGCCGATTTCCCGGACACGCTGCTGCTGTACCGGATGGGCGATTTCTACGAGGTCTTCTACGACGATGCCCGCAAGTGCAACGCGCTGCTGGACATCACGCTGACCCAGCGCGGCCAGAGCGCCGGCCAGCCCGTCGTCATGGCCGGCGTGCCCGTGCATGCGCTGGAGAGCTATCTCGCCAAGCTCATCAAGCTGGGCGAAGCGGTGGCGATTGCCGAGCAGGTGGGCGAGGTCGGCGCCGGCAAGGGGCCGGTGGAGCGCAAGGTGGTGCGCGTCGTCACGCCGGGCACCATCACCGACACCGAGCTGCTGGCCGACAAGCAGGACGCCGTGCTGCTGAGCGTCTCGGCCCAGGGCCGCCGGCATGGCCTGGCCTGGCTGTCGCTGACCCAGGGCGAGATCGGCCTGGCCGAGTGCAGCGACGCCGAGCTGTCGGCCTGGATGGCGCGGCTGACGCCGGCCGAGATCCTGGTCAACCGCGAGGCCCAGCCGGCCGGCGTCATGCGCGCGCGCTGGCCCGTCACGAACCGGCCGGGCTGGCAGTTCGACGGCGCTTTAGGCCAGCGCAAGCTCTGCGAACAGCTGGGCGTGGCCAATCTGCAGGGCTTCAACGCGCACGAGCTGTCGCTGGCCCATGCGGCCGCGAGCGCCCTGCTGGCGTTTGCCGAGCACACCCAGGGCCGCGCGCTGGCCCATGTGCGCACGCTGCGCGTGCAGCGTGCCAGCGAACTGCTGGATCTGCCACCGGCCACGCAGCGCAACCTGGAACTCGTGCAGACGCTGCGCGGCGAGACCTCGCCCACCCTCTTTTCGCTGCTGGACACCTGCAAGAGCGGCATGGGCAGCCGCATGCTGCGCCAGTGGCTGCTGCACCCCAAGCGCGAGCGCGGCGAGGCCATCGCCCGCCACGACGCGATCGCGGCGCTGCAGGCCGAGGGCTTCGAGCCGCTGCGCGAGGCGCTGAAGTCGGTCAGCGACGTCGAGCGCATCGCCGCCCGCATCGCGCTGCGCCAGGTGCGCCCGCGCGAGCTGACCGGCATCCGCGCGACGCTGCAGGTGCTGCCGCAGCTGCGCGCCGTGACGCCGGCCGCACTGCGCGACGCGAGCCTGAACCCGCCGGCCGACATCCTCGAACTTCTGGAGCGTGCGATTGCCGCCGAGCCGGCCCTGCTGCCGCGCGACGGCGGCGTCATCGCCGACGGCTTCGACGCCGAGCTGGACGAGCTGCGCGGCATCCAGCAGAACTGCGACGGCTTCCTGCTCGACCTCGAGACCCGCGAACGCGCCCGCACCGGCATCGCCAATCTGCGCGTGCAGTTCAACCGCGTGCACGGCTTCTACATCGAGGTCACGCAGGGGCAGGTCGACAAGGTGCCGATGGACTACCAGCGCCGCCAGACGCTGAAGAACGCCGAGCGCTACATCACGCCCGAGCTCAAGGCCTTCGAGGACAAGGCGCTGTCCGCCAACGAGCGGGCGCTGGCGCGCGAAAAGCTGCTGTACGAGCAGGTCATCGACGCGCTGATCTCGCGTCTGGAACCGCTGGCCGCGCTGGGCCGTACGCTGGCCGGGCTGGACGCGCTGGCCGCGCTGGCCGAACGCGCCATCACGCTGAACTGGTGCCGGCCGGAGTTCGTCAGCCAGCCCTGCCTGGAGATCGAGGCCGGCCGCCATCCGGTCGTGCAGGCACGCCTGGCCGAGACCAGCGGCGCGGAATTCATGCCCAACGACTGCCGGCTCGACGCACGCACGCGCATGCTGGTCATCACCGGCCCCAATATGGGCGGCAAGAGCACCTTCATGCGCCAGGTCGCGCTGATCGCGCTGCTCGCCGCCATCGGCTCCTACGTGCCGGCGACGAGCTGCCGCCTCGGGCCGATGGACGCCATCCACACCCGCATCGGCGCGGCGGACGACCTCGCCAATGCGCAGTCCACCTTCATGCTGGAGATGACCGAGGGTGCGGCCATCCTGCATTCGGCCACCGACCAGTCCCTGGTGCTGATGGACGAGATCGGCCGCGGCACCTCCACCTTCGACGGCCTGGCGCTGGCCTCCGCCATCGCCAGCCATCTGCACGACAAGACCCGTGCCTTCACGCTGTTCGCGACGCACTACTTCGAGCTGACCGAGTTCCCGGCCAAGCATCCGATGGCGCAGAACTGGCATGTGTCGGCCGTGGAGAGCGGCGAGGACATCGTCTTCCTGCACGAGCTGCAGGCCGGCCCGGCCAGCCGCAGCTATGGCGTGCAGGTGGCCAGGCTGGCCGGTATGCCCGCCAGCCTGGTGCGCCAGGCGCGCGCGACGCTGGAGGCGCTGGAGGCGCGGCAGAACGCGGCCGACGACCAGTTCGACCTCTTCGCCGCCCCGCCCGCGCCACCGCCCCTGCCCGAGCTCAGCGAGCTGCGGCAGGCGCTGGACAAGGTCGACCCGGATACGCTGTCGCCGCGCGAGGCGCTGGAAGCGCTCTACAAGCTGAAGGCACTGGCCAAGGCATGACTCAGAAAACCATCGTCTTCTCGCACGCCAACAGCTACCCGGCCGGCTGCTACCGCGTGCTGTTCGAGCGCTGGCGCGCGGCCGGCTGGCGCGTCGAGGCGCTGGACCGCTTCGGGCACGACCCACGTTTCCCCGTCACCGGCGACTGGCGCCGGCTGCGCGACCAGCTCATCCACTTCATCGAGCACGATGTGAAGCCCGAGGGTCAGGTCGCCCTCGTCGGCCATTCACTGGGCGGCATGCTGAGCCTGATGGCGACCTGCCGCCGGCCCGACCTCGTGAGCCGGCTGGTGATGCTGGACTCGCCCGTCGTCGCGGGCATGAAGGCGGCCGCCATCGCCGTGGCCAAGACGACCGGGCTGATCCACCGCTATGGGCCCTCCAAGATCGCCCGGGAGCGCCGCCATGTCTGGCCCGACCGTGCCGCCGTGCACACGCATTTCGCGGCCAAGAAAGCATTTGCCCGCTGGGACCCGCGCGTGCTCGCCGACTATGTCGACGCCGGCTTCGAGGAGGCTCACGGTCAGGTCCAGCTGCGGTTCCGCCGCGAGGTGGAGGCCCACGTCTACCGCACCCTGCCCCATCACCTGCCGCTGCTGCTGCGCCTGCGGCCGCCGCAATGCCCGGTGGCCTTCGTCGGCGGCACACGTTCCAGCGAGCTGCGCCAGGCAGGCGCGGCGGCGTCAAAGAAGCTGGCCGGCGACAACTGGCGCTGGATGGAGGGCAGTCACCTCTACCCCTTCGAGAAACCGGAAGAGACGGCCGATTTGGTGCTCGACCTCCTGGGCTGATTCGAGCGCTCTCGTACAATCGCAATTTCCCACCACAGCAGCCTGTTCTGGGCTGCTGCAAGACATGACCAAATACGTCTTCGTCACCGGCGGTGTGGTGTCCTCCTTGGGCAAGGGCATCGCGTCGGCCTCCCTGGCTGCCATCCTCGAATCGCGCGGCCTCAAAGTCACCCTCATCAAGCTGGACCCGTACATCAACGTCGACCCCGGCACGATGTCGCCCTTCCAGCACGGCGAGGTCTTCGTCACCGATGACGGCGCCGAGACCGACCTGGACCTGGGCCACTACGAGCGCTTCATCACGACCCGGATGAAGAAGAGCAACAACTTCACCACCGGCCAGATCTACATGTCGGTGCTGGAGAAGGAGCGTCGCGGCGACTACCTGGGCAAGACCGTCCAGGTCATCCCCCACATCACCAATGAGATGCAGGACTTCATCCGTCGCGGTGCCGGCCAGGGCACGCCGGATGCGGTCGACGTGGCCATCGTCGAGATCGGCGGCACGGTGGGCGACATCGAGTCCCTGCCCTTCCTCGAGGCGGCGCGCCAGATGAGCCTGAAGGCCGGCCCGAACAATGTCGCCTTCGTGCACCTGACCTATGTGCCCTGGATCGCCGCCGCCGGCGAGCTCAAGACCAAGCCGACCCAGCACACGGTGCAGAAGCTGCGCGAGATCGGCATCCAGCCCGACGCGCTGATCTGCCGCGCCGACCGCCGCATCCCCGACGACGAGCGCGAGAAGATCTCGCTGTTCACGAACGTGCCCGAGTACGGCGTGATCTCGATGTGGGACGTGAACACCATCTACAAGGTGCCGCGCGTGCTGCACGAGCAGGGGCTGGACCAGCTGATCTGCACCAAGCTGCAGCTCAACACCAAGTCCGCCGACCTGAAGCGCTGGGACACCCTGGTTCACGAGGTCGAAAACCCCGCCGAGCAGGTCACCATCGCCATGTGCGGCAAGTACACCGACCTGTCGGACTCCTACAAGTCGCTGAACGAGGCGCTGCGCCACGCCGGCATCCACAACCATGCCGGCGTGAAGATCGAGTACGTCGACAGCGAGACGCTGACGCCGCAGACGGTCGGCGGTCTGGCCAAGTTCGATGCCATCCTCGTGCCCGGCGGCTTCGGCAAGCGCGGCGTGGAAGGCAAGATCCTGGCCGCCCAGTACGCCCGCGAGCACAAACTGCCCTACCTCGGCATCTGCCTGGGCATGCAGGTCGCGACCATCGAATACGCGCGCCACATGGCTGGCCTCGAGAACGCCAACTCCACCGAGTTCGACCCCGAGACGCCCCACCCCGTCATCGCGCTGATCGACGAGTGGCAGGACGCCGACGGCAGCATCCAGAAGCGCGACGCCAACTCCGACCTCGGCGGCACGATGCGCCTGGGCGCGCAGAGCTCCGACGTCAAGGACGGCACGCTGGCCCGCGACATCTACGGCCCCGTCGTCACCGAGCGCCACCGCCACCGCTACGAGGCCAACGAGCACTACCTCGACCGCCTGCAGCAGGCCGGCCTCGTCATCTCGGCCATCACCCAGCGCGAGAAGCTGACCGAAATGGTCGAGCTGCCGCGCGAGGTTCACCCCTGGTTCGTCGGCGTGCAGTTCCACCCCGAGTTCAAGTCCACGCCCTGGGGCGGTCATCCGCTGTTCACGGCCTTCATCAAGGCGGCGCTGAACCACAAACACCAAGCCTAATCATGAAGCTCTGCGGATTCGACGCCGGCATTGACAAGCCTTTCTTCCTGATCGCCGGCACCTGCTCCATCGAAGGCCTGCAGATGTCGCTCGACGTCGCCGGCCTGCTGAAGGAAGCCTGCACGGCTCTCGGCATTCCGCTGATCTACAAGGGCTCCTTCGACAAGGCCAACCGCTCGTCCGGCACCTCCAAGCGTGGCGTCGGCATGGAAGCCGGCCTGAATATCCTCGACGAGGTGCGCCGCCAGACCGGCCTGCCGGTGCTGACCGATGTGCACGATGCCTCCCAGGTTGCCGAGGTCGCCGCCGTCGTCGACGTGCTGCAGACGCCGGCCTTCCTGTGCCGCCAGACCGACTTCATCCGCGCCGTCGCGCAAAGTGGCCGGCCGGTCAACATCAAGAAGGGCCAGTTCCTCGCGCCCTGGGACATGAAGAACGTCATCGACAAGGCCCGCGCCGCAGCCGCGGAAGTGGGCCTTTCCGAAGATCGCTTCCTGGCCTGCGAACGCGGCGTCAGCTTCGGCTACAACAACCTCGTCGCCGACATGACCAGCCTGGCCGGGATGCGCAACACCGGCGCGCCGGTGGTGTTCGACGTGACCCACTCGGTGCAGAAGCCCGGCGGCCTCGGCGGCACCAGCGGCGGCGCCCGCGAGATGGTGCCGGTGCTGGCGCGTGCCGGTGTCGGCGTGGGCGTGGCCGGCCTCTTCATGGAAACGCATCCGAACCCGGCCGAGGCCTTCAGCGACGGCCCCAATGCCGTGCCGCTCAAGCACATGAAGACGCTGCTGGAGCAACTGGTGGCGCTGGACCGCGTCGTCAAGAAGCAGCCCCTGTTGGAGAACGACTTTTCCTGCTGATCGAACCATGCCGTCTGCCTACATCCTCGCCAACGTCACCGTCACCAACCCCACGCAGTACGAGGACTACCGCAAGTTCTCCACCATCGCGATGCAGGTGCACGGCGCCGAGCCTTGCGTGCGTGGCGGCGCGGTAACCGTGCTGGAAGGCGACTGGACGCCCGAGCGCGTCGTGCTGCTGAAGTTCCCATCGCGCGAAGCGGCCCAGGCCTTCTACGACTCGGCCGAATACACCCGCGCCCGCCAGGCCCGCGAAGGTGCGGCCGTGATGCGCATGGTCCTGATCGAAGGCGTCTGAAGAGCGCATTGTTGTGACGCGGTAACGCCCGCTTGGCAAACTGCGGCCCGCCCGAATTTTTCACTTCCTGGAGACACTGAATGAGCGCCATCGTTGACATCGTCGGCCGAGAAATCCTCGACAGCCGCGGCAACCCCACCGTCGAATGCGACGTGCTGCTGGAGTCCGGCGTCATGGGCCGCGCGGCCGTGCCCTCGGGTGCGTCCACCGGCAGCCGCGAAGCCATCGAGCTGCGCGACGGCGACAAGGCCCGCTACTTGGGCAAGGGCGTGCTGAAGGCCGTCGAGCACATCAACACCGAGATCAGCGAGGCCGTGCTGGGCCTCGATGCCTCCGAGCAGGCCTTCCTGGACAAGACCCTGATCGACCTCGACGGCACCGAGAACAAGAGCCGCCTGGGCGCCAACGCGATGCTGGCCGTGTCCATGGCCGTGGCCCGCGCCGCGGCCGAAGAGTCCGGCCTGCCGCTGTACCGCTACTTCGGCGGCATGAACGGCAACCAACTGCCCGTGCCGATGATGAACGTCATCAACGGCGGCGCCCACGCCAACAACTCGCTGGACCTGCAGGAGCTGATGATCGTCCCCGTGGGTGCACCGAGCTTCCGCGAGGCCCTGCGCTGGGGCGCCGAGGTCTTCCACGCGCTGAAGAAGATCCTGCACGACAAGCACATCTCCACCGCCGTCGGCGACGAGGGCGGCTTCGCCCCCAGCGTCGAGAGCCACGAGGCCGCCATCCAGCTGATCCTGCAGGCCATCGACAAGGCCGGCTACCGCGCCGGTGATCAGATCGCGCTGGCCCTGGACTGCGCCGCCAGCGAGTTCTACAAGGACGGCAAGTACGTGCTGGAAGGCGAAGGCGGCATCCAGCTGAGCGCGCAGGAATGGACCAGCATGCTGGCCACCTGGGTCGACAAATACCCCATCATCTCCATCGAAGACGGCATGGCCGAAGGCGACTGGGACGGCTGGAAGCACATCACCGAAGTGCTGGGCAAGAAGGTGCAGCTGGTGGGCGACGACCTCTTCGTCACCAACACCAAGATCCTGCAGGAAGGCATCGACAAGGGCATCGCCAACTCCATCCTGATCAAGATCAACCAGATCGGCACGCTGACCGAGACCTTCGCCGCCATCGAGATGGCCAAGCGCGCGGGCTACACGGCCGTCATCTCGCACCGCTCGGGCGAGACCGAGGACAACACGATCTCCGACATCGCCGTCGGCCTGAACGCCGGCCAGATCAAGACGGGTTCGCTGTCGCGCTCGGACCGCATGGCCAAGTACAACCAGCTGCTGCGCATCGAGGAAGACCTGGGCGACGTCGCCGTCTATCCCGGCCGCTCCGCGTTCTACAACCTCAAGTAAGCGTTGAAGGCGCTTGCCCTGGTCCTGGCGATCTTCCTGGTCGTCATCCAAGCCCAGCTCTGGGTGGGCCGGGGCAGCATTCCGCATGTGGCCCAGCTCCGGGAGGAGCTGGCCAAGGCCCAGGCCGACAACGACCAGGCCCGGGCCCGCAATGCCCAGCTGCAGGCCGAGCTGCGCGACCTGCGCGAAGGCCTGGAGATGGTCGAGGAGAAAGCCCGTTTCGAGCTGGGCATGATCAAGTCCGACGAGGTCTTCGTGCCGCTGGCCGCCGCGTCGTCGGCGGCCAAGCGCTGATGCTCGCCGCTGCCTGGGCGGCGTTGATCGCGCCGGCCTTCACCGCATTCGGCAGCCCCATCTCCTGGCTGGAGCTGGTCGCCTTCGTGCTGGCCGTCTGGATGGTGGTCTGCAATATGCACGTCCATCTGCTGGCCTGGCCGCTGGCCCTGGTCAGCTCGCTGATGTACTTCGCCCTCTTCTGGGACGGCAGGCTCTACGGCGAGGCCTCCCTGCAGCTGCTGTTCGCGGCGCTGGCGCTGTGGGGCTGGTGGCAATGGCGCTTCGGCCGCACGCGCCAGGGCGATGCGCTCAGCGTGAGGCGGCTGGGGCTGCGCGGCCTCGTGAAGCCGGCGCTGCTGACACTGGCCGCCTGGCCGCTGCTCGGGGCCTTCCTTGCCAAGGCGACCGACAGCCCCCTGCCCTACTGGGACGCCTTCCCCACCGTCGCCAGCCTGCTCGGCCAATGGCTGCTGGCGCGCAAATACGAAGAGAACTGGCCGACCTGGATCGTCGTCAACGCGGTCAGCGTCGTGCTGTTCGGCATCAAGGGCTACTGGCTGACCGTCATCCTGTACGCCGGCTTCATCCCGATGAGCTTCTGGGGCTGGCGCGCCTGGCGCCGCACATGAGCGGGCGTCTTGTCGCGCTGCTCGGTGCCGAATGCACGGGCAAGTCCACGCTGGCCGAAGCCCTGGCGGCGCATCTCGACGCCGGCCTCGTCACCGAATACCTGCGTGAGTGGTGCGCCGCCCATGGCCGCACGCCGCAGCGCCACGAGCAGGCCCACATCGCCACCGAACAGGCCGCACGCATCGAGGCCGCTACGCGCGCGCATGAACTGGTGATCTGCGACACCACGCCGCTGATCACGGCCCTGTGCAGCGAGCACTATTTCGACGATGACTCGCTGACCGCCAGCGCCGTCGCCTTCCAGCGCCGCTGCGAAGTGACGCTGCTGTGTGCTCCCGACCTGCCCTGGCAGGCCGACGGTTTCCAACGCGACGGCCCCGAGGTGCGGGCGCGCTTCGACGCGCGCCTGCGCGCCACGCTGGCCGGGCATGGCCTGCCCTGGGTGGACATTCGCGGCGACGACGGCAGCCGGCTCGCCCAGGCCTTGGGCGCCATCCGCTGACCCGCGCCTTCAGCGCGTCGGCATCTGCAACTGCGATATCGCGTCGACCGAGCGACCGACGGCCCGGTCCAGCGTCGCCGCGAAGTTGCTGCCGGCGTGCTCGGCCGAGATCGACGCCAGCTTGGCGGCAAAACCCAGATGCAGTTCCGCCAGCCAGTTCGGATGCGGCTCGGGTTCGGGAATAGGCGGCCAGCCGACCGGCAGCTTGATCTTGCGCGGCGCCGTCGGGCACCAGTCGTCCAGATCCTGGGCCATGCTCTTCCAGTTCGCGCCGAGGCGGTCGGCCACCCAGGCCATGTGGGCGAACTCCTGGGCCAGCGCCGCGCCCAGGCGCTCGGGCGGGCCGGGCGGCAGGGGTTGCGGGTTGATGGCCAGTTCGGCCAGCCTGTCCTGCAGGCCCGCCACGGCCTGGGGCCCGCGCGGGATGACGTCGAAGATGGCCGGCAGGCGCCGCCCGATCAGGGCCAGCAAACGAGAGTCGAAGTTCATTGCATGCTCCGAGGCCGGCATGCAAGGCGATGCCGGGTCGCCAGACGGGTTCCGATGTCGAGCAACTGCCCGCAAGCGTGCATCGCGTCCTAACGGGAAGGCTAGTCGCATTCACAGCGAAGACCATCGTATGGACGCATGACGGCGGGCGGGGCCGCCCGCGGTTCTAGGGCTTGAAATCGCAGCCGGTGCGGCCGGCACCCCGCCTTCAGCGGCCCAGCAGCAGGTAGTCGAACAGCTGCGTGCCGCCCGCGCCGCCCAGCGGCACCAGCAGCGCCTTGAGCAGGGGCTGGTCGAAAAAGGACGCAAAGGCTCCCTTCTGCTCGTTCTCGACCTGGGCGATCAGCCGCTTGAAGGGTTCCTGCAGGCCGGCCAGCGGCGCGCCGCAGCCGGCCAGCCAGCGCAGGTCGGCCTGCATGGACTCCAGCGCGCGGCTGCGCGCGTTCTCGGCCGCCTGCTTGAGCAGGAAGGTCAGGCCGATCAGCGTCGCCACGTAGAAGCTCACGCCGACGGCGATGGCCGGCGTCAGCGACCAGTTGTCGAACAGCCGGCTGCGCGCGACGACGAGCAGGGCCAGCACGACGAAGGGCCCGATGACCAGGCGCGCGACCGGCACGCTGCGGCGTGCCACGACCTGCACGTCGATCCAGTCGTCCAGCAGCGTGTGCATCGCGAAGCCGCCACGGCCCTGCACGCGCTCTTCGGGGCGGGCGCTGAAACGCTGCGCCCACAGGTCCTGGTGCTCGCTGCCCAGCGCCTTGGCGAAGAGCTCGATGGTCTCGTCGGGGTAGAAGCTGCGGCCGACGTTGAGATGGCGCACGAAGCGGGTCAGCAGCACGGTCGCGTCGGCCACCGCGACGATGAGCAGCGGCAGCAGCAGCAGTGCCGCGTAGAGCGTCACGCGCACGAGGCCGCGGTACTCGCGCCCGCGCGCCGGCACCTCCGGGATCTGGCCGTCATTCAGGCCGAGAAAGAGCAGGGTCACGACGCCCAGCGTCAGCGTGAACCAGAACAGCGTGCGCGCCGAGCGCGGCGAGGCCTCGCCGCGCTCGCCGTACTCGATCCACAGCTGCTTGAAGTCGCAGCTGTAGCCGACGCCCGGCTTCCAGAACAGCACGCTGACCGTGGAGAACCAGTTGCGCAGCAGCGCCGTCACGCTGGGGTGCTCGGGCGGCCTGGGCAGGTGCAGCCAGTCGGAATCTCGGCACAGCTGCTCCTGGCTGTCGGCCCAGGCCCAGTCCAGCGTCCACAGCAGCGTGAACAGGGCGAGCAGATGGATGAGGTGCGAGGGCCACGCGCTCACGCCTTCCAGCCACACCGTGGGCTCGCAGGTCGGGCAGATGCCGCCCGGCCGCCAGCCCCCGGCTGGCCAGGCCAGGGCCAACCAGGTGGTCACCAGCAGCGCCAGCCCCGCGGTGAGCAGCGCGGTCGGCCGGCGCTGCCCGCCGGACTTGCAGCCGGTCAGCCCGACAAGCAGGGCCGCGCCGGCGGCCAGCGCGGCCAGCAGCGGCGCACGCCCGAAGCTCATGCGGCCCGGCAGCACGAACTCGACGAGGCTGAACATGCCGTAGGACAGCAGCACCGCATGCATGGTCACGAGGATGATGGCCGTCGGCTCCATGCGCATGGCCGCCTCGCCGGGGCTGCGCGGCAGCAGCACGCGCCGGGCCTGGCGCATCGAGGGTGTGGACGGCCAGGCGAACAGCATGCAGCCGAACACCGCCGCCATCAGCAGCGCGACGAAGACGCGGCCCATCGAACTCTGCGGCGGCCGCCGCTCCAGCGCATAGCCCGACAGCGGCACCGTGCCGGAGCGCCCGATCTCGTAGACCGAGGTGTGCTTCAGCACCTCGTCCAGCGCCCTGCCCTCTCGCTGCTTGCAGGGATCGCTGCGGCAGCCGGCGCGGCGGGCCGCCGCATAGGTGCTGGTCTGGTAGATGTCGCGCAGCGGCGGCGTGCCGGCCTGCAGGTCCAGGGCGCTGCCGGCCTTTTCGGGCGGAACCGGGTAGAAGGCCAGCGGCAGGCTGCTGGCCACGATGAGGTTGCGCGTGAAGGCCTGGGTGCGCGGGTGCAGGTAGCGCGCGTCCATGTCCGTGGTAAAGAACATGCGGTCGGAGAAGTTCTCGTGCAGGGCCTGCAGCACGAGCAGCTTGTCATGCACGTCGTTGGCGAAGATGCCGATGGCGCCTATGGGCATGTCGCCGTTGCCGCTCTCGCTGCGCTGCAGCTCCATGCCCAGGCGGCGCAGATAGTCGAGCTGGTCGCGGCTCTCCGGCCACTCCAGCGGCGGCGTCTTGTCCGCCGCGGTGGCCAGTGCCGCAGCGGCGTTCGCATCCTTGGTCGTCACGCCATCGATGCCGCGGAAGAAGTAGATGACGCGCAGGCTCTTCTGCAGATCCGCGGGCAGGTCGTCGCGGAACTGCTCCACCAGCGCCTGGGCGTAGATGGAATCACGCTCGGCGACGATGACGACGCGGCGGTGCCGCTGTGGCAGGCGCAACTTCAGCTCCGCCACCAGCTTGTCGATCAGGTCGGCGTCGCTGCCCACGGTGCGCAGCATGTGCACCGGCGGCGGCCTGCCCTGGGCGCCGGTGAGGCGGCTGAAATGCTGGGTCAGGAAGGCATCGAGGCCGTCGTCGAGGCCGGTCACGGCACGCGTATAGCCCTGCAGCTCGGGCAGCATGCGCTCGGGCGCCGTGGACGACGGGTTGTAGAACTCCGCCCGGGCGAGCAGCCGGTAGCCGGCCAGCACGTCGGCCGGCAGGCCCGCCCGCACATCCTCGCCGCGGCGCGCGCAGCGCACCGCATCACTCTCGGCCAGTTGGCTGGTGCCGATGCCGGCGGTGTTGTTGAGGTCGGCCGCACAGCGCAGGTCGCGCAGCGCGGTGCGCAGCGCGTCGGTGGAGGACGGGCCGATGACGGCCAGCCGCGGCAGCACGTCCTGGGCATCAAACCTGAAGCGCAGATGCGCGCGCTCGCGCGCCTCACGGCCCATCAGCTGCTCGGTGAGCCGCGCCACGGCATCGAGCTTGCGCAGCGGCAGCGCCGTCTCGTCCACCCAAAGCAGCGCCACCTGGGCATAGCGCGAGGGCGGCTGCTCGGTGGCCGGGCGACGCAGCGACAGCAGCTCGTAGGGGACCATATAGCCCGGGCCGCCGGCCTCGGCCTGGGCATCCAGCAGCCTGAACTCCAGCAGGCTCAGCCGCTCGGCGTTGTCGGGTACATAGTCCTGGGCCAGCAGGCCGGCCAGCGTCGCATAGCGGATGCGCCGCCGCGCCTCCTCGGCGCCGACGAAGTCGGCGCCAGGCATCAGGGCCAGGATGACGAGGATGTCGTCCATGCGCTGGTTCTGGTCGGCGTCCAGCCGCGCCAGCAGGTTGCGCGGGTCGCGCAGCCGTGGCATCTGCCGGCTGCAGTCGCCATCTACCGGCCGCGAGGCCTTCTGCTGGCGCTCGCAGCGCTCGGAGCGCTCCAGCTCATAGCGGCGCAGCGCGGCGAAGGGGTCCTCCCAGAGCCTGGCATTGATCTCGAGGTCGGGGTCCAGCGGCGCCTGGGCGCGCGCCTTCTCGGCCGGTCGCAGCGCATCGAAGGCATGCGGCACCAGCTGCGTGCTGGCGACGAAGGCCATCAGCACCGCCAGGCTCGCCCACGGAAAGCTGCCGAGCACGCCGCCCTTGGAGTCCGCCATCGTCGCCTCCTGCCCTTGCACAAGGGGCCAGGCGCAGAAAGTCTCAGCTCGGCCCGGGGCCGTCAATCACTAGGCTGGCGGACATCCTCAGAAGTCGGGATGCCCGCGGCTACTGCAGCGTCGCGCTGGCGCCGCTCGGCTGGTCGTTGCCGGTCGTGAAAAGCATGCCGACGTCGACGGCGTCGAAGCGGTAATGCCGGCCGCAGAAGTCGCAGCCGATCTCGATGTCGCCACGCTCGGCGAGCACGCTGTCGGCCTCCTCGCGGCCCAGGCCGCGCAGCATCTGCGCAACCCGCTCGCGCGAGCAGGTGCAGGCGAAGCGTGGCGCCAGCGGCTCGAAGCGCGTCACCGTCTCCTCCCAGAACAGGCGGCGCAGGATGGTGTCCGCGTCCAGCGTCAACAGCTCCTCGGAGGTCAGCGTGGACGCGAGCATGGAGATGCGGTTGAAGGCGTCGGAGAGCCCGATGTCGTCTTCATTCTTCTTGCCTTCAAGGTTGCCCTCGCCCTCGACCGGCAGGCGCTGGATCAGCAGGCCCGCGGCAAAGTCGCCATTGGCGGCCAGCACCAGCCGGGTGTCGAGCTGCTCGGACTGCAGCATGTAGTGCTCCAGCACCTCGCTCATCTTCTGCAGCGGCTCGCGCCGGTCGCCGTGCAGCGGCACGACGCCCTGGTAGGGCTGCTGGCCGGGCAGCTTGTCGCGCGGGTCCAGCGTGATCGCGCAGCGGCCGTGGCCATGCAGGTTGAGCATGCCCTCAAGCGTCGCACCCGGCGGGATGTCGCCGACACACTTGGCCGTCGTGCGGAACGTCAGGTCGTGCTGGGCCTCGGCCACGGCGAGCTTGACCGGGCCGTCACCGAAGACCTGCAGCACCAGCGCGCCGTTGAACTTGATGTTGGCCTGCATCAGCACGGCCGCCGCGCTCATCTCGCCGAGCAGGTCACGCAGTTCGGGCGGGTATTCGTGGCCGGGCTCGCGCCGCGCCAGCACCTCGCGCCAGGCGCCGGTCAGGCGCACCAGCATGCCGCGCACCGGCAGGCCGTCGAACAGGAACTTGTGCAATTCGCTCATCGAATCTTTTTCAGGCCGGCCGCGTAACGGCGACCGTTGTTGACATAGTGGGCCGCACTGGCCTTCAGCCCGGCGACCTGCGCCGCGGTCAGCTCGCGCACGACCTTGGCCGGCGCGCCGACGATCAGCGAACCGTCGGGGAATTCCTTGCCCTCGGTCACCAGCGCGCCGGCGCCGACGACGCAGTTGCGGCCGATGCGCGCCCCGTTCAAGACCACCGCCCCGATGCCGATGAGGCTTTCGTCGCCCACCGTGCAGCCATGCAGCATCACCTGGTGGCCGACCGTCACGTTCGCGCCGATCACGAGGGGGAATCCGTGGTCGGCGTGCAGCACCGAACCGTCCTGGATATTGCTGCCCGGGCCGATGGTCAGGGTGTCGCTGTCGCCGCGCAGCACCGCGTTGAACCAGATGCTGACATCCTGCCCGAGAGTCACACGCCCGATCACTTCGGCACTGTCGGCGACCCAGGCCGAGTCGGCCAGGTCGGGTTGCCAATCGTCCAGCTGATAGATGGCCATCGCCTCGCCCTCCCGTGACCGCAAAACCACGATTTTAGGGGGGCGGCCTGCTAGGCTGAGGCCATGTCGGTGAGCCGCAATCGCAGGCACTGTCTGTCCGCCCTGGGGCTGCTGCCCGCCCTGGGAGCCGCACTGCCGCCCGAGGGGCCATTGATCCGGCACTCCCTCGTGCAGCTGCCCCAGGACGCGCCCAACTACGAGTTCGCCGTGCTGCGCCTGTTGCTGGAGCGCACACGGGCCAGCCACGGCCCCTACCGCCTCGCGTTTGCCCCGCCGATGACGCAGAGCCGCGCTTTCCTGCAGCTGGCCAGCGGCGATGTCGACGTCGCCTCGTCCATCACGACGACCGAGCACGAGGCCCAGGCGCTGGCGCTGCGCGTGTGCCTGTACCGCGGCCTGCTCGGCATCCGCCTGCCCATCGCGCTGACGCGCCGGCGCGCCGAGCTGCAGGGCATCACCACGCTGGAACAGGCGCGCCGGCTGCGCCTGGCCCAGGTGGAGAGCTGGCCCGACACGCAGATCCTGAAGGCCAATGGCTGGCCCGTGCATCCCATCGCGAGGCGCGACAGCTTCCCGGCGCTGCTGGAGCGCGAGCGCATCGACCTGTTCGCTTTGGGCGCGATCGAGGTCTACCCCATCGTCGACGCCCTGCCCGGCCTCAGCGTGCTGGACGGCTGGCTGATCGCCTACCCCGCGCCGGCCTATTTCTTCGTCAGCCCGCACCAGCCCGAGCTGGCCGACCGGCTGCGCAAGGGCTGGGAGCTGGTGCTGGCCGACGGCAGCTTCGTCGCGCTGTTCGACGTCTGGCTGGGACCGCAGCTGCAGCGCGCCGCGCTGAACGAGCGCCGCTGGCTGAAGCTGCGCAACCCCGACCTGCCCGCCGGCACGCCGCTGCAGGACGAGAGGCTCTGGCATCCACTGGTCGGCGCCCGGCTGCGCGATTGAACTGGGGTCGCCACCGATAATCCGGGCCATGGAAGCCCGCTCCTGCGCCCTCGACATCCTGTGCCTCGCCGACCCGCTCGCCAAGGCCGAGGCCGCGCGGGCGCTCGACGCGGCGGCGCCGCTCGACCCCGACGCCGTGCTGGCCGAGCCGCCCGGCATCCCGGGCCGCCCTGACCGCCCCCGCCTCGTCGAACACCTCCTGTTGAAGCCGCCTTCGCTGCGCACGCCTGCCGGCATCGCGGCCCTGGTGCACGCCATCGCCCACATCGAGTTCAACGCGATCAATCTGGCGCTGGACATCGCCTGGCGCTTCGCCGGCATGCCCGAGGCCTTCTACCGCGACTGGCTGCGCATTGCCGCCGAGGAGGCCCTGCACTTCACGCTGCTGCGCGAGCACCTGCTCACGCTGGGCTTCGACTACGGCAGCTTCGACGCCCACAACGCGCTGTGGGACATGGCCGAGCGCACCAGGCACGACCTGCTCGCCCGCATCGCGCTGGTGCCGCGCACGCTGGAGGCGCGCGGCCTGGACGCTTCGCCCGCCGTCAAACGCAAGCTCGTCGGCGCCGGCGACAGGCGCGCCGGCGAAATCCTCGACCTGATCCTGCGCGACGAGATCGGCCATGTCGCCGCCGGCAACCGCTGGTACCGCTTCCTGTGCGAGCAGCGCGGCCTGGACCCGGTCGCCAACTATGCCGAGCTGGCCGAGCGCCACCAGGCGCCGCGCCTGCGCGCCCCCTTCAACCTGGAAGCCCGCCGCGCGGCCGGCTTCGACGAGGCCGAACTGGCGGCCCTGCAAACCACTGCCTGATGTCCCGCCTGCAAGCCAATCTGCTCCTCACCTTCGTCGCGCTGATCTGGGGCTCGGCCTTCGTCGCCCAGAACAAGGGCATGGCCGACGTCGGCCCCCTGCTCTTCACCGGTGTGCGCTTCCTGGTCGGCTCGGCCGTCGTACTGCCGCTGGCCGTGCTGGAGTGGCGGCGCCTCAGCCGCCAGGGCCGGCCGCTGAAGCGGCTGGACGGCTGGCATATCGCCGGCCTGGGCCTCCTGATGACACTAGGCGCCGTCATGCAGCAGGTGGGCATCCAGTACACCAGCGTGACCAATGCCGGCTTCCTGACGGCCGTCTACGTGCCCCTCGTGCCCGTGCTAGGCTGGCTGCTGCTGCGCCAGGTCGCGCACTGGTCGGTCTGGCCTGCAGCTGCGGGCTGCCTGGTGGGCGCCTTCCTGCTGTCGGGCGCCCACCAGCTCAGCATCGGCCTGGGCGACCTCTGGGTGCTGGGCTCGGCCGTGCCTTGGGCGGTGCATGTGCTGATGGTGGGCCGCTGGGCCGACCGCATGGGCGCACCCTTCCTCGTTGCCAGCGGCCAGTTCGCCGTCTGCGGCCTGCTGTCGCTGGCCGCGGCCGGCATCATGGAGCCGCTGCGCTGGACCGGCATCGCGGCCGCTGCCTGGCCCATTGCCTACACCGGCGTGCTGTCGGTGGGCGTGGCCTTCACGGCCCAGGTCGTCGCCCAGCGCTACGCCCATGCGGCGGACGCGGCCATCATCCTGTCGTCCGAGACCCTGTTCGCCGCCGGCTTCGGCTATCTGCTGCTGGGCGAACGCCTGAACACCGCCGGCCTGATCGGCTGCGGCCTGATGCTCGCCTGCATCCTGCTCGTGCAGTTGCTGCCGCTGCTGGGCAGCCTGACGCGTCGACGCATTCTTGCCAACCCGTCCTAGACTCAGCGCTCCTTCCCGAGGAGGCCCGCATGAGCGCAGACGTTTCCAGGCTCGACGCCTACTGGATGCCCTTCACCGCCAACCGGCAGTTCAAGCAGGCGCCGCGTCTGTTGACCCGGGCGGACGGCATGTTCTTCCGCGACGACAAGGGCCGCGAAGTGCTGGACGGCATCGCGGGCCTGTGGTGCGTCAACGCCGGCCACAACCGCCCGAAGATCGTGCAGGCCATCCAGCAGCAGGCCGCGGAACTGGACTTCGCGCCGCCCTTCCAGATGGCCCACCCCAAGGCCTTCGAGCTGGCCGAGCGCCTGGCCCAGATCACGCCTGCGGGGCTGAACCGCATCTTCTTCACCAACTCAGGCTCCGAGTCCGTCGAGACGGCGCTGAAGATGGCCCTCGCCTACCACCGCGTGCGCGGCGAGGGCGCCCGCACGCGGCTCATCGGCCGCGAGCGCGGCTACCACGGCGTCAACTTCGGCGGCATCTCGGTCGGCGGCATGGTGGCCAACCGCAAGATGTTCGGCAGCCTGCTCGCGGGCGTGGACCACATCCGCCACACGCACGACCCGGCGCGCAATGCGTTCTCGGTCGGCATCCCGCCGCACGGCGCCGAGTTCGCCGACGAGCTGGAGCGCCTCGTCGCGCTGCACGACGCCTCGACCATCGCGGCCGTCATCGTCGAGCCCGTGGCCGGCTCCACCGGCGTGCTGATCCCGCCGCAGGGCTATCTGCAGCGCCTGCGCGAGATCTGCGACCGGCACGGCATCCTGCTGATCTTCGACGAGGTCATCACCGGCTTCGGCCGCACCGGCCAGCCCTTCGCGGCCCAGACCTTCGGCGTCACGCCCGACCTGATGACGGTGGCCAAGGGCATCACCAACGGCTGCGTGCCGATGGGCGCCGTGTTCGCGCAGCAGAAGATCCACGACGCCTTCATGACCGGGCCCGAGCACCTGATCGAGTTCTTCCACGGCTACACCTACTCGGCCCACCCGCTGGCCTGCGCGGCCGGTCTGGCGACCTTGGACACCTATGCCGACGACGGCCTGCTGACCCGCGCCGCCGGCATGCAGGACGAGTTCGCGCAGGCGCTGCACTCGCTGCGCGGCGAGCCCAACGTCATCGATGTGCGCAACATTGGCCTGGTCGGCGGCATCGAGCTGAAACCCCTGCCCGGCGAGCCTGCCAAGCGCGCCTTCAACATCTTCCTGGACTGCTGGGACCAGGGCCTGCTGATCCGCACCACGGGCGACACCATCGCTCTCTCGCCGCCGCTGATCATCGAGACCGATCACATCCATCGCATCATCGACACGCTGCGCGGCGCCTTGCGAAGGGCCGCCTGAAACCACCGGACTAGACTGGGCCGCCGCCGCAGTCCCACTCTTTTCCGATGCATCCCGTCCCCTGGCGCGCCTATGCGCTGCTGGCGGCCAGCACCAGCCTGGTCGGCAGCTATGTCGGCCTGTCCAAGCTGCTGGTCGCCGTCTTCCCCATCTTCCTGCTCGCCGGCATGCGCTTCGCCTTCGCGGCCCTGCTGATGCTGCCCTGGCTGAAGAAGCCGGCCGCCGAGGCGCCGCTGGATGCCCATTCGAGGTGGCTGCTCTTCCTCGAATCCTTCCTCGGCAACTTCCTGTTCTCCATCTGCATGCTGTTCGGCCTGCGGCAGAGCTCGGCCGTCGACGCCGGCGTCATCATGGCCGGCATCCCGGCCGCGGTGGCCCTGCTGAGTCGGGCCTTCCTGCGCGAGCAGCTGAGCCGCCGCGTGCTGGCCGGCATTGCCTGCGCGGTGGGCGGCATCGCGCTGGTGGCCGGCGGCAGGCAGGGCGGCGCAGAGACGACGCCCATTGGCGCCCTGCTGCTGCTGGCCGCCGTGTTCTGCGAGGCCAGCTATGTCGTCATCGGCAAGAAGCTGACGGCCGGCCTCGGCCCGAAACGCATCAGCGCGCTGATCAACCTCTGGGGCCTGGTGCTGGTCACGCCGCTGGCACTCTGGCAGGCCCTCAGCTTCGACTTCGCCGCGCCGCGCGCGCTGGACTGGGGCCTGCTCGCCTACTACGCCGCGACGGCCAGCGTCATCACCGTCTGGCTGTGGATGGCCGGCCTGCGCGGCCTGCCGGCGGCCAAGGCCGGCGTCTTCATGGTCTTCCTGCCCATCAGCACGGCGCTGATCGGCCTGCTGCTCGGCGAGACCCTGTCCGGCGCCCAGGCCCTGGCCTATGGCCTGGCCTTATTGGGCGTGCTGCTGGCGACCTGGCCTCGTTAGCATCGCGGCTTGGCGTCCGAACCGATCCCGCATCCAAGCATGACAGCACCCACCCACATCCGCGTCCACCTGTTCGCCGGCCTGCGGCCCGGCCCCCGCCTGCTCGTGACCAGCGCGGTGCACGGCAACGAGATCCATGGCAGCAAGGCCATGGCCGAGATCATTCGCCAGCTCGACGCCGGCGAGCTGACGCTGCTGCGCGGCACGCTGACCCTGGTGCCCATCGTCAACCCGCTGGCCCACCGGCTCAATCGCCGCGAGGGCGACCGGAACCTCAACCGCAATCTGCGCCCGCCGGTCATTGCGCACGACTTCGAGGACCGCGTCGCGCGCGTGCTGTGCCCGCTGATTGCCCAGCACGACGGCATCCTGGACCTGCACAGCTTCCAGGGCAACGGCCCGGCCTTCGCGATGATCGGCCCGCGCAACAACAGCGGCGAGCTGGAGCCCTTCTCGCAGGAGGCGACCGAATCGGCCCTGGCCGCGGTTCTCGGCGTGGGCCGCATCGTCGAGGGCTGGCTGTCCACCTATGCGCTGGGCCTGCAGCGCCGCCAGCAGCGCGAGCACGACGGTTCGCGCCGCGCCACGCTGATCTCCGACCCGCACTACGGCGTCGGCACCACCGAATACATGCGCTCCACGGGCGGCTGGGCCATCACGCTGGAATGCGGCCAGCACCTGGACCCGAACGGCCCCGAGGTGGCCCGCCTGGCCATCCTGCGCACGCTGGTCTTCCTGGGCATGCTCGACGAGAGTGCGGTGGAGCCGCACCGGCCCGCGCAAGCGCCCGAGCTGCTGCAGCTCTACGACGTCATCGACCGCGAGGACTTGGGCGACCGTTTCGAGCGCGAATGGGCAAGCTTCGACGCCATCGACAAGGGCCAGCAGATCGGCACCCGCGCCAGCGGCGAGGCCGTACTGGCGCCCAGCGAGGGTCGCATCGTCTTCCCGAACGTGAAGTCGCAGCCGGGGACCGAGTGGTTCTATCTGGCGCGGCCGAGCGACCGCAAGCTGGGCTGAACAGTCTTCACCGGCCGGTGCGGCGCATGTGACGGCTGGTGGCCGTGCTCCGAACGGGTTCGGCCCATGAAGCGCCGGCACGGACGATCTGCAGGGCCTCGCCGTCCACCGTGTAGTGCAACTCGGTGCCGTCCGGCACGCCGAGGCCGGCGAGCGCCTCCTTCAGCACGGCCAGGCCTCGGGCCTGACCGTCGACCTCGATGTCCAGCCGGTGGTGCATGACGGCATCGCCGGCGTTGGACACGGACCGCCCCCAGCCGATCAGCGTCCCCGCCGAGCGGGCCGCCAGCGCCTGCTCGACGGCTTCATGCACCTCGTCCATGTGCTCTGCCGCGCCGGGGCGCAACGGGATCTTGGCATAGACGAAGGACTGCACGGCGGGATTGTCAGCCCATCGTGCCGCGCGCCGCCATGGCCGCGCGCCAGCGCAGCAGCTGCGGCAGCTCCGCGCCCGGCTTGAACTTCACGACGCGTGCGAAGTCCAGCGCCACCACGGCCGTGATGTCGGCAATGCTGAACTGCCCGGCAGCGATGAAGTCACGCCCCTGCAGATGTGCATCCAGCTCGGCGAAGAAGTGCCGCAGCCGTGCCAGGCCGCGCTCGGCCAGCGCCGGGATCTGCGCGTAGTTGACGGGGCCGGGCAGCGCGCGGTCCACCATCGCCGGGCTGCTGTTGCGCAGCGCCTCGGCGATAGGCATCAGGCCCTCGAACTCCACCCGCCATTGCCAGCTCGCGATCTCGGCCTTGTCCAGCGGCGTGCGGCCAAGCAGCGGCGGCTCGGGATAGCGCGCCTCCAGATAGGCGGCAATGGCCGCGTTGTCGGTGAGCACCGGGCCTTCCTCCGTCACCAGCGCCGGCACGGTGCACTGCGGGTTGATGCGGCGGAAGGCCTCGCCCATCTGCTCGCCGCTGCGCAGGTCCACCTGCACGGTATCGAAGGGCACGGCCTTCTCGGCCAGCAGGATGCGGGCGCGGCGCGGGCTGGGGGCGGTAGCGCAGTCGTAGAGGGTGATCATGGTGTGGCGGTCAGTTTGTCCTGGGTGCGGGTGTCGAAGTCGCTCGCATCATGGCGTTCGTGCAGTTGGCTGGCCGGCTCGCCCCAGGTGCGGTTGACCTTGCGGCCGCGCTTCACGGCCGGCCGCTGCGCGATCTGGTCGGCCCAGCGGATGACATGGCGGTACTCGTGCACAGCCAGGAACTCGCCCGCGCCGTAGAGCTGGCCCTTGGCCAGCGCGCCATACCAGGGCCAGGCGGCCATGTCGGCGATGCTGTACTGCTCGCCGGCCAGATAGGGCCGCTCGGCAAGTTGGCGGTCCAGCACGTCGAGCTGGCGCTTGACCTCCATCGCATAGCGGTCGATGGGGTATTCCAGCTTCTGCGGCGCATAGGCGTAGAAGTGGCCGAAGCCGCCGCCCAGGAAGGGCGTGCTGCCCATCTGCCAGAACAGCCAGCTCAGCGCCTCGGCGCGCTCGGCCCCGGCGGCGGGCAGGAAGGCGCCGCCGAACTTCTCGGACAGATACATCAGAATGGCGCCCGACTCGAACACCCGCAGCGGCTGCGTGTCAGGTCCGCCGCTGTGGTCCACCAGCGCCGGGATCTTGGAGTTGGGGTTGGCCGCGACGAAGCCGCTGCCGAACTGATCGCCCTCGTTGATGCGGATCAGCCAGGCGTCGTATTCGGCGCCGGCGTGGCCCAGGGCCAGCAGTTCCTCCAGCATCACGGTGACCTTGACGCCATTGGGCGTGCCCAGCGAATAGAGCTGCAGCGGGTGGCGGCCCACCGGCAGTTCCTGCTCGTGCGTGGCGCCGGCCACAGGCCGGTTGATGTTGGCGAAGCGGCCGCCGCTGGCCTTGTTCCAGGTCCAGACCTTGGGCGGGCTGTAGTCAGTCGGATCGGTCATGCGCGGTGCGGCGGGTGGTGGGTTGGCAAGGCCAGCACGGTAACCAGTCCGCGCCCGCCCCGCCAGCGTGCGGGCTTGTACGCTGCGGCCACCTCAGCTCGCCAGCGCCACCGCGAAGGCCTGCTTGCCATTGCGCTTGACGTGGTAGAGCGCCTCGTCGGCCGCACGCACCAGGCCTGGCCCGTCGAAGCCGTGCGTGGGCTGGCAGGCCACGCCGATGCTGACGCTGACACCGACCTCGACGCCGGTGGACAGCCGGATCGGCTGCGACAGCGCCGCCAGCAGCTCCTGCATGACCTGGCTCATCGCCGCGTCGTCCGCCCCCCACGTCGCGCAGCGCGACAAGGAATTCGTCGCCGCCCAGGCGCACCACGAGATCGGAGGAGCGCCGCACCGCGAGGCGCATGCGCTCCGCGCAGGCCACGAGGACCTCGTCCCCGCATTGGTGGCCGTGGGCGTCGTTGATCTGCTTGAAGCCGTCGAGATCGATGCAGGCCACGCACAGGGAGGCGCCGCGCGCCAGCGTGTCGGCCACGAAGCGCGCCAGCTCTTCCTGTCCAGCGGCGCGGTTCTTCAGCTGGGTCAGCGCATCGTGCTCGGCGCGGTGGCGCACCGCGTTCTCGTCGCTCTCGCGCTCGGTGATGTCGTAGATGACGCCCTCCACCGTGCGTTCGTCGGTCGTGGCCTGCACCTAGATCAGGCAATGCACCCAGCGCCTGGCCTCGCCCTGCTGCACCAGCTCCAGGTCGGCCGACACCGTCTCGCCGCGCGCGGCGGCCTCGTCGATCATCTGGCGCACCAGCTCGGGCCGGTGGAAGACGCGGCCGACGAATTCGTCCTCGCCCAGGCCGCGCAGCTCGGCCATGCTCAGGCCGACGACGCGCGACACCGTCGGGTTGCCGTTGATGAGGCGGCCGGCCTGGCTGAGCACGAAGATGCCGGCGCTGCTGGAATCGAAGATCTGCCGGTACTGCGCCTCCATGGCCTCGACCTCGGCGCGCAGCTGCCTCTCGGTCTGCAGCGCGCGCTGGTTGGATTCGAGCAGCGCGTTGGCGCCGGAGATCAACACGCCGATCTCGTCGCCCGCGTAGTTGGCCGGCGTCAGCAGCCGCTCGCCCGAGCCGGGCTGCATCTCGCGCAGCGCGCGGGCCAGGTGCACGATGGGCAGCGATACCAGCCGCGCCGCCACCAGGTAGAGCACCAGCGCCAGCAGCGCCGCCTGGCCGGCCATCGCGGCGGCCAGCGTGTAGGCCTGGTGGTCGGCGTCGGCCTGCACGCGGGCATCGTTGAGGCGGATGCGCAGGCTGCCGAGCCGCTCGCCGGCATCGAAGGGCGACTGCAGCGGCCGCGCCAGCAGGCTGCCGCCCGCCACGGCGGCGCCATCGCTGCCGGCCTGGGCCAGCACGCGGCCGTCGGCGGCCTGCACCGTGACGGCGGCAATCAGCTCGTTGCGCGCCAGGCCGTTGGCCACCTCCTGCAGCAGCACGGCATCGTTGGCGAAGGCACCGATCTGCAGCGTCTTCTCGACGGCCACGGCCAGGGCCTCGACGCTGCTGCGGCTGCGCGCCAGCGCGCGCGTCTGCCCCAGGCCATAGGCCCCGGCCGCCGCGATGACGGCCAGCAGCGCCGCGCTGACGAAGACCAGCAGCATGAAGCGCAGCTGCAGGCTGTTGCCGCCGCGCACGCGGGGCGCCTTCATCGGGCCGGCTCTTTGATGACCAGCACGGTGCGCAGGCCGGCGTCGGCCGGCTCCCTGCTGAGCCAGCCCAGCGCGCTGGGGTTGCGGCGCAGGATGCCGAGCATGGCGGCCTCGTCGGGCAGGGCCTGAGGCGGCACGCTCTGGCCGGAGAACATCAGCCGCGACCAGTAGCTGTTGACCTGGGCTGCGCTCATGCCGGTGAGTGCCTGGTAGAAGGCCGCGCGCCGCGGGTTGTCGCGCGGCAGGTCGAAGATGAGGGCGAAGTCGCCATTCGCGAACGCGCGGCTGCGGCCCATGAAGAGGTCGACGACCTCCTTGTGAGTGAGGTTGTGCTGCGGGTTGCTGGCATGCACGACGATGTAGAAATCCGCCCGCGCCGGCCAGGCCAGGGCCAGCAGCGACAGCAGGGCAAGAAGCTTGCGCAGCGCCATGGCTTCAGAAGATGAAGTCGACGACGGCCGATGCCACGCGGGCGCGGCCGGCATCGGTACTGGCATGGCCCCACAGCGCGGCGCCGTTGGCCGAAACGCGGACCTCGTCCCATTGCAGCTTCAGCGCCGCCTGCGGATGGAAATCCCAGCGCGCGCCGACGGACCAGCTCGACTGCTGCACCCGGGTGGCGTTGTAGGCCTGCGCGGCACCCGCGCCCAGCGCCTGTCCCTGGGCCGCGCCCGCGGGGCCGAGCAGGGGCTGCAGCGCCGCGCCCCAGGACGGGGGCGCCAGCGCAGCACCCGAAGTCTTGGCCCAGCCGTAGCCGGCATAGGGCGTCCAGTCGCCGATGCGCCGGCCGAGCATCAGCGCGACGGAGCTCTCCGAGCTCAGCGGCTTGGCGGCGATGTGCACGAACTCTGCGCTCCACTGCCAGTCGGTCAGCTCCTGGCGCACACCGATCTCGCTGAAATTGCCCCAGATGCCATCGAGATCCAGGCGGCGGCGCAGCGCCGCGGCCTCGTCGGCCACGGCCGGCAGCGGCAAGGCGGCCAGTTGACTCAGGCCCGCCAGCAGCAGCGGCAGCTGGGCGCTATGGCTCTAGATGCGGCCACGGAAGAAACTGGCGCGCAGCAGCAGCCCGCCCTCTTCGCGCGAGATCATGGCCCCGGCCACCGAACGCAGGCTGCTGGCCCGGGCCTCGCTGAGGTCGCCGATGCGCGTGCCGCCGACCATCAGCTTCGCGCGCCACTGCGCATCGCCGCTGGGCCAGCTGCGCGCAATGTCGAAGCCGTCCAGCGTCGTCGGCAGCAGCGCGTAGAGCTCAACCTGGGGCCGCGCCATCGTGAAGCCATAGCCCACGTTGCGGTAGTCGGCCATCAGGAAGGCATCGACATTGACCCGCCCAAGCCGCAGCACCCAGTCGGCCGCGGGCCGGTAGTTCAGATAGGCCCACTCCAGCGCATCGGCGTCGACGGCATGGGCGCCCTGCGTCTTCAGGATGGCCTGGGCCACCAGCTCGAACTGCGCGCTCGGGTTGTAGTTCAGCTGCAGCCCGAGCCGCGTGTCGATGTCGGCGCGCAGGCCGGCGCGCCCACGTGGCTGGCCCCCAGGCTGGCGAAGCCGCTGAAGCGCAGCGCCGACTGCGGCGGCTCCGTCTCGGATTGCGCCCGGGCCGTGCAAAGCGCGAGGGCACACAGGGCGCCGGCAAGCAGGCTGGGAAGGCGTCGAGGTGTCGTCAAGGCGGGCGTAGGTGGCTGACGGAGTGAGGCGATTTTGGGGCCCCGCCCAGCGCCCGGCGCGGCGCCCGACCCGCCGGAAACGCAAACCGATCACGATCGCGCCGACCTTGCAAGCCATGAGGGCAACGCATCGCCCGGACAATCGCGACCATGCGTATCGATTTCATCTCCGACGTGGTCTGCCCCTGGTGCGCCATCGGCTTGTACTCGCTGGAGGCCGCCGCCGCCCGCATTCCCGGGCTGACGCTGGACCTGCACTTCCACCCCTTCGAACTCAACCCCACGATGGGCCCCGAGGGCCAGGACATTGAGGAACATCTGGCGGAGAAATACGGCGCCAGCCCGGCCGCCCTGGCCGGCACGCGCCAGGCCATCCGCGAACGCGGCGCGGCCCTGGGCTTCGACTTCCGCATGGAAGCGCGCAGCCGCATCTACAACACCCGCGATGCCCACCGCCTGCTGCACTGGGCCGACGAGGCCCATGGCGGCGCCGTGCAGCGCACGCTCAAGGTCGCGCTGCTGAAGGCCTATTTCACCGACGGCCGCAATGTGTCCGACCCCACCGTGCTGCTGGACCTGGCCACCGCCGCCGGCCTACCGGAAGCCGAGGCGCGCGAACTGCTGGCCGGCCAGCGCTACGCGGCCGAAGTCGAGGCGGCCGAGGCCGAGGTGCAGGCCCAGGGCATCCACGCCGTGCCGGCCATCGTCGTCGAGCAGCGCCACCTGATCCAGGGCGGCCAGTCGGTCGAGGTGTTCGAGAAGCTGCTGCGCCAGGCGATGGCCGAGCCCGCGGCGGCCTGAGCGACGAGCCTGAGACAATCCACCCCAGCACCCCGAGGAAGCCCGCCGCTGGCGGGCTTCGCCTTTGTCTGGAGTCCGATCCCTTGTTCAAGAATCTCATCACCTATCGCATCGGCGAAGGCTGGACAGCCGACGCCAAGCTGCTCGCCGAGCAGCTCGCCAAGGAGCCCTTCCTGCCCTGCGCGCCCACGCAGCCGCTGGCCGTGGGCTGGGCCCCGCCGCGCGGCATCGAGCACGCGCCCCTCGTCGAGGTCGTGGACGGCCACTGGCTCGTCAAGCTCAAGCGCGAGGTGCGTCTGCTGCCCTCCTCCGTCGTGCAGGAGCGCGTGGACGAGCTGGCCGAGCACATCGAGGAAACCACCGGCCGCAAGCCCGGCAAGAAAGCCAAGAAGGACCTGAAGGAGCAGGCCCAGCACGAGCTGCTGCCGCGCGCCTTCACCAAGACCTCGGCCACGCAGGTCTGGATCGCGCCCCAGCAGGGCCTGCTCTTCGTCGACGCCGGCTCCAGCAGCCGCGCCGACGAGGTCATCACGCTGCTGATCCAGGCCAGCCCCGGCCTCTCGCTGCAGCTCGTGCAGACCGCCGAGAGCCCCGCCGCCGTGATGGCCGCGTGGTTGATGGACGGCGTGACGCCCGAGGGCTTCCAGATCGAGCGCGAGTGCGAGCTCAAGGGTAGCGACGAGCAGAAGCCCGTCGTGCGCTATGCGCGCCACCCGCTGGACATCGACGAGGTGCGCGCCCATCTGACCAGCGGCAAGATGCCCACGCGCCTGGCGCTGAGCTGGCAGGGGCGCGTCGCCTTCACGCTGACCGAGGGCTTCGCGATCAAGAAGATCAGCTTCCTGGACCTGGCCTTCGAGGGTCGCGCGGAGACCAGCGGCGACGAGGCCTTCGACGCCGACCTGGCCCTGGCCACCGGCGAGCTGGGCCGGCTGATCCCGGCACTGATCGAGGGCCTGGGCGGCGAGCACGACTTCGCCGCCGGTGCCGCGCCGGCCCCCGTGCCGGCCGCCCTGCCCCAGCCGACGGCCGAGGAAGCCCTCGGCGACGCGCCGCCCTGGTAACGGGCCGGCCCTCCGGGGCCGCATCCAACACCGCCGAAAGGGCTGCCGCGTGCAGCCCTTTTGTCCGTCTGGCGTGGTCCGGAGCCACAGAGCGGTCACGGAAGAACCGAAGAATCCGTGGCATTCATCACGCAACCCGCCCGAAGGATGCCCATGCGCCGCTTCATGCTTGCCCCCCTGGCCCTCGCGGCCGCACTGGCCACCCAGGCTCACGCCCAGTCCACGCCGGCCGGCCTGGACGCCATCCAGACCGTCGTCGTCATCTATGCGGAAAACCGCAGCTTCGACAACCTCTTCGGCACCTACCCCGGCGCCAACGGCCTGAACACCGCCGCTGCCAAGGCCATCAAGCAGGTGGACCGCGACGGCAGCACCGTGCTGCCCGTGCTGCCCCCGGCCTGGGGCGGCCTGACCGCCGCCGGCCAGTCGCCCGTCGTCAGCCAGGCCCAGACCACCAACGTCTGGCCGAACGCGCCCTTCCAGATCGACAGCGCCAGCAACAACTTCGGCTACGGCACGCTGTCCAACGCCATCATCACGCGCGACCTGTATCACCGCTTCTTCGAGAACCAGATGCAGGCCAACGGCGGCCACAACAACCAGTTCGTCGCCTGGGGCGATTCCGGCGGCACGGTGATGGGCTATTTCGACGGCAGCAAGACGGCGCTGTGGGCCCTAGCCCGGCAGTACACCCTGGCCGACAACTTCTTCCAGGCCGCCTGGGGCGGCTCCTTCCTGAACCACCAGTACCTGATCTGCGCCTGCGCGCCGACGGTGCCGGCCGCCACCGTCGCAGCCAACGGCATGTCGATCAACACGCTGACCACGCCGGCCAACGGCGTACCCCAGCTGCTCGCCAAGACCAGCCAGAAGGCCTCGGCCCTGAACGGTGCCACCGCGCTGACCACCGGCAACATCGCGCCGCTGGACTACTTCGGCGCCGGTGACGGCTACCGCGCCGTCAACACCATGCAACCGGCCTTCCAGCCCAGCGGCAACAAACCGGTCGACAACAGCGGCATGAACCCGCTCTTTGCCAACCCTGCCGCTGCGACCACGCTGCCGCCACAGACCCAGACCACCATCGGCGACCTGCTGAGCAACGCCGGTGTGGGCTGGGCCTGGTACTCGGGCGGCTGGGCCGCAGCCTCGGCCAACCCCTATCCCTACAACAGCAGCACCAGCAGCTTCGGCAGCAGCAGCACCATCTACAACGCCAACAGCTTCGGCACCGCGGACGCCACGCACGGCGACTTCCAGGCTCACCACCAGCCCTTCAACTACTACGCGTCGATGGACCCGGTGGCCCACCCGGCCGAGCGCGCAGCGCACCTGAAGGACCGCGCCGACCTCTATGCCGACGCCGCCGCCGGCGCCCTGCCCGCCGTGACTTTCTACAAGCCCATCGGCCAGCAGAACCAGCACCCCGGCTATGCCAACGTGACCGATGGCGACACCGAGATCGTCAACACCATTCGCGCGCTGCAGGCCAGCCCGCAATGGGGCCATATGGTCGTCGTCGTCACCTATGACGAATTCGGCGGCCAGTTCGACCATGTCGCGCCGCCCAAGGGCGACCTGATCGGCCCCGGCACCCGCATCCCGGCGATGGTCATCTCGCCCTTCGCCAAGAAGGGCTTCGTCGACCACACCACCTACGACACCGCCTCCGTGCTGCGCCTCGTGACCCGCCGCTGGGCCCTGCCCGTGCTGCCCGGCCTGGCCGCGCGCGACGCCGCCGTGCAGGCCGCCACCGGCAAGCCGCTGGGCGACCTGACCAACGCGCTGACGCTGGCGCACTGAGCAACACCCTTCCGAGGAGAACCCCATGCAAGCCCTGCTCCGCACCGCCGCCGCCGCTGCGGCCCTGACGCTGGCCGCCGGCGCCCACGCCGTCGTCGCCGCCCCCTTCTACGAATCCGCCAGCTTCGTCGACGAGTCCGTCGCCAACGGCGACTACTACATCGACGCCACCCGCTTCCTCGGCGCCGGCTTCACGGTGAGCCAGGCCGAGGCGGTCAGCGCCATCGGCGGCAACTTCACGCAATATGGCGACGGCAACAACATCTTCGGCGCCATCGTGAAGCTGGATGGCAACGGCGGCCTGCAGGGCCAGCTGTCGGCCAATGTCGTCGCCGAGGCCGTTTTCACGCCCACCGGCGGCGACCAGTCCGTCGCGCTCAACACCGTGCTGCAGCCCGGCCAGTACGCCGTCGTGTTCGGCTCCGGCCTGTTCGGCACCACCGGCTCCAGCGGCCTCGTCGCAGGTCAGGCGGCCATCGGCTCGCCCAGCTTCCTGCAGTACGACGGCAGCGGCGTGAGCGCCTTCACCGGCGACACGCTGCGCGTGACCGTCAACGCCGTCTCCGCCGTGCCCGAGCCGGCCTCGGCCCTGCTGTTCGCCACGGGCGCGATGGCCCTGGGCCTGCTGCGCCGCCGCCGCGCGTGATCGCGCGCCTGCGCGCTGCCGGCCTGGGCCTGCTGCTCGCGCTGCCCGCCTTCGTCTGCGAGACGGCGGGCGCGGGCGAGCGGCTGCCGGGCTACGGCCCGCGGGTCTTCGACGGCCGGCCCAGCCTGGAGCAGATGACCGAGCTGGGTCGCAAGATTTTTTTCGACCCCGGCCTGTCGAGCTCGGGACGCCTGTCCTGTGCGAGCTGCCACGATCCGGCCCATGCCTTCGGCCCACCCAATGCGCTGTCCGCCCAGCGCGGCGGCCGGCACATGGACCAGATGGGCACGCGCGCCGCGCCGACGCTGCGCTACCTGGTCACCACCATCCCCTTCACCGACCACTTCATCGACGACGAGGACGGCCACGGCGAGGACGGCGGCCCGACGGGCGCGCTGACCTGGGACGGCAGCGTCGACACGCCGCGCGAGCAGGCCCTGATCCCGCTGTTCGCCCGCCACGAGTTCGGCAATGCCAACCCGGCCCAGCTGGCGGCGCGCGTGCAGCGCTCGCCCTATGCGCGCGAGTTCGAGGTGGCCTTCAGCGGCCCTGGCGAGCGCGTCTTCGACGAACCCGAGCACGTCGCCCGCTGGCTGGCCGCGGCGCTGGAGGTCTTCCAGCAGAGCGCGCCGGACTTCTATCCCTACACGAGCAAATACGACGCCGTGCTGCGCCACCAAGCCACGCTGGCGCCCGAAGAGGCGCGCGGCCTCGCCGTCTTCAACGACCCGGCCAAGGGCAATTGCGCCAGCTGCCACCCGAGCAGCCTGGGCTCGGGCGGCGCCTTCCCGCGCTTCACCGACTCGGCCTACGCGGCCCTGGGCGTGCCGCGCAACCGCGCGCTGCGCGCCAACCGCGACGCGGCCCACTACGACCTCGGCCTGTGCGCCAACGGCCGCCGCGGCCTGGCCGACCGGGACGAGTTCTGCGGCCGCTTCAAGACGCCGACGCTGCGCAATGTCGCCACGCGCCGGGCCTTCTTCCACAACGGCGTCTTCCACACGCTGCGCGAGGTGCTGGAGTTCTACGCCCGGCGCGACACCGAGCCCGCGCGCTGGTACCCCAAGGGCCGCGACGGCCAGGTGCGCAAGTTCGACGACCTGCCGGCACGCTACCGCGGCAACGTCATCGCGACGCCGCCCTTCGGCCGCAAGCCGGGTGAGGCGCCGCCGCTGGACGCGGCCGACATCGAGGACCTGCTGGCCTTCCTGAACACGCTGACCGACGGCTGGGCACCGCAGGCCGGCGCAGCGACAAGCCACGCCCGATAGCTGCGCCGCTCCGTCCCGTCAGAACGCCTGCCTCAGCGTCAACCTCACCGTGCGCGGCTCGCCCGGGTGGACAACCTTGTCGTTGACCGGCGCGGCCTCGCCCTTGAGCTGGGTGGCGTAGTCGTACTCGATGTCGTTGTAGCGGCGGTCGAACAGGTTCAGCACGTCCAGCGACAGCGTGGTCCCCGTCGAGAACTTGCGGCTCACGCGCAGATTGCTCACCAGCGATGCGCTGGAGCGGACGCTGTTGTCCGCCGTGAGGGCGCCGGCGCCGATATAGCGCTCGGTCAGGCTCACGGTCCAGGGGCCGAGATCCTTCAAGGTGACGGTTCCCGTGAAGACCCGGTCCACCGAGTTCGGCACGAAGGGCCCGGTGGTGATGCCGTCCGACTCGTTGTCCTTGAAGCGGGCGTGCGTCCACGCCAGGTCCAGGTCCAGCAGCAGCCAGGGCTGCGGCACCCAGTGGTTGTTCCACTCCAGGCCGTAGCGGCGGCTCGGGCCGTTGGCGGCGGTGGTGCCCGCGTCGCCCGAGTAGGTCAGCTCCGACGCGAAATCGAGCCGCCACAGCGCCAGCGAGCTCTGCAGGCCGGGAACGATCTCGGTGCGCAGGCCCAGCTCCGAGCCGCGCGCCCGCACCAGGCCCGGTACGCGCTGCTGCGCCTCGCCCGTCTTGGGGTCGGCCGTCGTGGTCATGCCGCGGGCGTCGTTGCTGTGGAAGCCGCTGCCGGTGTTGACGAAGAACTCGGTCCGGCTCCAGGGCCCGAGCACCAGGGACAGCTTGGGCGACAGCAGCGCCTTGCCGGCCGACCCGGTGTTGCGGGGCTCCAGCAGGCTGTCCACATGGGCATCGACACGGTCGGCCCGCAGGCCGAACAGGCCGCGCAGCCAGGGCGTGAACTCGACGGCCGTCTGCGCGTAGGCCGCCAGCAGGGTTTCACGCACATCGTCCACCCGCGTCGTGGCGATGAGCTGCCGATCCTGGGTGTCGAACAGGCCGACATGGATGCGGTCATGGCGCCACTGCAGGCCGACCTCGCTGCGTGCAGCGAACGGCCCCCAGCCGTGGTCGAAGCTGCGCGAAGCCTGCAGCCCAAACACGTTGCGGTCATCGGACTGGGAGAACTGGTCGCCCGTCTCCGGGCGGTCCATCCGGTAGGTGAAGTTCGAGAACAGCTTCAGCGCATCGTGCAGCGCAAAGCCCGAGACCTGGGTACGTGCGCCGCCCGCGTCCGTGTCGTGCCACTCGGCCGACAGGCTGGCCCGAGAGGACTGGCCACCGTCGCTGGGGTCGACGGCGTCGAAGCGGCCAAAAGGCCGGCCCAGGTAGCTGCCGGCCGAGATCAGCCGCTGGGGCACCTGGTCGGTGGATGTCCAATGCGCGTCATAGCCCATCAGCGAAGTGGACCAGCCCGCCGCGCTGCTGCCGCCCGCGAGCGTCAGCAGGCCGTTCGTGCGGCGCAAGCCCTCCTTCAGCGTCCAGGGGCCGTCGTCGCGCATGACCTCCAGGGCACCGAGCAGGGTGTTGCCACCCGCCACTGCCGCACTGCCCGCCCCCAGCAGGCGCCTGTAGCCCTCGCCACCGAGGGTGGCCTGGGCAAAGGGTGCCTCCAGCGTCGTGCGGTAGGCGACGTCGGCCGAGCCGGCGGCGCTGAAGTCGCCGTTCTTCGCGAAGTAAGGCCCCTTGCGGTAGTCGATGCGGTCGACCAGTTCGGGAATCAGAAAGTTCAGGTCCGAATACCCCTGGCCATGGGCATTCGTCGGCATGTTCACCGGCATGCCGTTGACGGTGGTGGCGAAGTCCGTGCCGTGGTCGAGGTTGAAGCCGCGCAGGAAGTACTGGTTGGCCTTGCCGTCACCCGAATGCTGGGTGACGACCAGGCCCGGCACGGTTTCGAGCACCTCGCCGGGGCGCAGCAGCGGCCGGACCTTCAGCAACTCGGCGCGGACAACGCCCTGCGAAGCGGCATCTGAGCTGCCGATGGCGTTGTCGTAGTGGTGGCCACTGACCTCCACGCGCTCCAGCGGCTCGGCAGCGGCTAGCAGCTCCTGGCCCTGCAGGGCGGGCGGCAGCAGGGCCAGCAGGGCCAGGAGCGCGAGAGGCAGGAACTGGAAGTTCATGGACGGCATGCTGGCGGCTCCCCTGTCATTCGTATGAATCCGGCTCGGAACTTCTTACGGACCAGTGGGGCACCCGGATGCGGCAGGCCGCACTCCTCGGCGCAGGCGCTGTCGCTCGGTATGAAGTTCCAGAAAACCGTCTTACAAGAAATGTGCCCAGGCCGTCCGGGAGAGGGGTGGGCATCGGCTGCCTGCGCGGCAGCGGGCGTGCCGATCGAAACGGCAGCGCCGCTTGCAGTGCCTCAGCGAGCGCGGCGTGGGCGCCTGTCGTCCGCGGGCCGGGTGGTGGCCGGCTCCATATGGCTGTGGCCGTGGGCATGGTGGCTCACGACGGGCACGCGGTGCAGGCTGCCGTGGGTGACACCGGGCTGGGCCATCACGGTGTCGGCAAAGGCCTGCACCGCATCCGTGCGGCCGCGCAGGATGACGGTCTCCAGGCAGTGCTCGTGGTCAAGGTGCACATGCGTCGTCGAGACCGTCAGGTCGTGGTACTTGTGTTGGAAGTCGGCCAGTCGCGAGGCGAGTTGGCGCTGGTGGTGGTTGTAGACATAGCTCAGCGTCGCGATGCAGGGCTCGTCCGGGCGGTCGCGCAGGCGCACATTGCCCAGGTCCTGGCGCAGCAGGTCGCGGAAGGCCTCCGAACGGTTCTCGTAGCCGCGCGCCCGCACCAGGGCCTCGAAGGCGTCGGCCAGGTCGTCGTCCAGGGAGATGGTGAGGCGTTTCATGGCCGCGGATTCTTGCCCCAGCTCGTGAAGGGATGCACGGCCAGGTTCGCATTCACATAGCGCGCATCGCCGGTGACCTCCCCGCCCAGCCAGGCCGGGCGCGCGAAGGCCTGGCCCTCGGACTCCAGCTCGATCTCGGCGACGATGAGCCCGGCATTGGCGCCCAGGAACTCGTCCACCTCCCAGGTCATGCCCGCGTGCGGGCAGAGATGGCGGATCTTCTCGACGACCGGGCCGTCGCTCATCGCCAGCAGCTGCGCGGCATCCGCCACGGGTACTTCGTATTCGAACTCGGCGCGCGTGGCGCCGGTCGTCGCGCCCTTGATGGTCAGGAAGGCCCGCTCGCCGGCGATGCGCACGCGCACCGCGCGCGCCGGGTCGCGGCTCAGATAGCCCTGGCTGAAGCGGGTCTGCGTGGTGGCCTGCCGGCGCCAGCCGTCGCCGGCGACGAGGAATTTGCGTTCGATCTCAATGCCCATCTTGGGAAGCCCCTGCTGCCTTGGCTGCGGCTTCGCGCAGCTTGTCCTTCTTGCTCTTGCGCGTCGTGCTCTTGATGCCGCCCGTGGCCTGGGCCTCGGTCGCCACGGCCTGCGGCTCGAGGCCGTCCAGGCGCTCGCGCGGCACGCGCTGGCCCTGGCGTTTCTCGATCAGGCGGAAATGGCTCTCGGCGTTCTCGGCGCTGTCCGCGCAGATGAAGCTGATGGCCACGCCGCTGGCGCCCGCGCGGCCGGTGCGGCCGATGCGGTGGGTGTAGTCGGCCGCCGAGCGCGGCAGCTCGTAGTTGACTACGGCATCCAGCGCATCGACATGCAGGCCACGCGCGGCGACGTCGGTGGCCACCAGCACCTCGACCGAGCCCGCCTTCAGCGCCGCCAGCACGTCGCGGCGCGCGCCCTGGCTCAGCTCGCCATGCAGCAGCCCGGCCTTGAAACCGTGGGCGAAGAGCTTGTCCGACACCAGCTCGGCCGTGTAGCGGCTGGCCACGAAGACCAGGCAGCGCGCCCAACCCTCGCTCTTCAGCAGCTGCCGCAGGGCCGGCAGGCGCTGGGCGCGGTCGAGCTGGATGGCCCGCTGCGTGATCTGCGGCGGCGTCTCTTCGATGCGGATGCACACGGGCTCGCGCAGCAGTTGGGCGGCCAGCGCCTCCACGGCCGGCGGGAAGGTGGCGGAGAACAGCAGCGACTGGCGCTGCGCCGGCAGCAGCGCGAGCAGGCGTTGCAACTCGTCGGCAAAGCCCTGGCTCAGCAGCCGGTCGGCTTCGTCGAGCACCAGGCATTGCACGCCGGCGAGCGTCAGGCCGTTGTGGTCCAGCAGGTCGAGCAGGCGGCCGGGTGTGGCCACCATCACGTCGCAGCCGCCGCGCAGCGCCATCAGCTGCGGGTTGATGGACACGCCGCCGAAAGCCAGCGCGACCTTGGGGCGGTGCAGCAACGTGGCCGCCAGTTCGCGCAGCAACTCGGCCGTCTGCTTGGCCAGCTCGCGCGTGGGTGCGAGCACCAGGGCGCGCGGCCCCGGCCGCGGCGGCGTCGCGACCAGGCGCTGCAGAAGCGGCAGCGCGAAGGCGGCCGTCTTGCCGGAGCCGGTCTGCGCCAGTGCGAGCACATCGGCGCCCGCCAGCGCCGGTGGCAGCGCGGCCGACTGCACCGCGGTGGGCGCGTGATAGCCCAGCGTGCGCACGGCGCGCAGCAGGGCGGGCGAGAGGCCCAGGGATGAGAAAGACATGCCGCGATTGTCGCGGTCCGATCAGAACAGGGCCTGCTGGTCCCCCGCCAGCTGGCCCGCGGCACGCGCCTCGATGAGCAGCATGCGCCGCTTGGTCTCGATGCCGCCGGGCGCCGAGAAGCCGGTGGGCTCGCCGCCCGCGCCCATCACGCGATGGCAGGGCACGATGGGCGGGAAGGGGTTCTCGCCTTCGGCCCGGCCCACCGCGCGCGCGGCGCCGGGCTGGCCCAGGGCGGCGGCGATCTCGCCATAGGTGCGGGTCTGGCCCGGCGGGATGGCGCGGGTCAGCGCATGCACCTGGCGGCGGAACTCGGGAATGCCGCGCTCGTCGAGGACGACGTCGCTGAGGTCATGCGCCTCGCCGGCGAGCAGCGCGCGTATGCCCTCGACGACACGGGCGATGGCGGGCGGCAGCTCCGCCACCTCGCGGGCCGTCGGGTGGCGGCGCCGTAGGCGCGCGGGCGTGGCCTCAGGCAGCAGCGAGGCGACGATGCCCTGCCCGCTCCAGACCACGCCGCAGCGCCCAAGGGCCGTGTCGAAGCCATGGCTCCACAGCGGCTCGCCGGGCGGCAGCACGGGGCCGATGTCGGGGTCGTCGAAGAAGTCTTTCGTGTGGGTCGGGGTCATCTGGGGCAGCACGAGGAACGCAGGGCTGCCACGAGTTTCCCCGACTCGGGCGGCGCGTTCGCGGCGCGCCGTGGGCGGCGAAGCAACGGCTACTTCAGATAGGTGCGCAGCACAGAAACGACTTCCTCGATCTCCTCATGGCGCTGTTCGGTCGTGATGTTCTCGGCCGCCACATGTTCGCGCAGATGGCCTTCCAGCACCTCGGCCATCAGGCCCGCCACGGCGCCGCGGATGGCGGCGATCTGCTGCAGCACCTTGCCGCAGTCCAGTTCCTGGCCGGCCTCGATCAGCCGCTCCAGCGCATCGGCCTGGCCCTTGATGCGGCGCACGCGCGCCAGCAGGCTTTTCTGGCCATGGACGGTGTGAGTCATGTTTCAGCTTGAGGCAAGGTACTGGGTGGAGTACCACAAGGTACTGGGGTAGAGTACCAGAAAACTGATTTCCGACGCCGCTCATGACCGATTTCGCAGCACTGCTCCAGCAAGGCAACGCCTGGCTCTTCGTGCCCAGTGCCATCCTGCTGGGCACCTTGCACGGCCTGGAGCCGGGCCACTCCAAGACGATGATGGCGGCCTTCATCATCGCGATCCGCGGCACGCTGACCCAGGCCGTGCTGCTGGGCCTGTCGGCCACGCTGTCGCACACGGCGGTGGTCTGGCTGGTGGCGCTGGCCGGGCTCTACTTCGGCCGCAACTGGAATGCGGAGGCCAGCGAGCCCTATTTCCAGCTCGCGTCGGGCGTGCTGATCATCGCCGTGGCGGCCTGGATGCTGTGGCGCACCTGGCGCGACCAGCACGGCCACCATCATGACCACGCCCACGACGGCTCGCAGCGCGTGGACACGGGGCATGGCGTCGTCACGCTGGAGATCTTCGAGGCCGACGTGCCGCCGCGCTTCCGGTTGCGCACGGAAAAAGGCCATGCCTGGGCGGCCGGCGACGTCGAGGTCTCGACCACGCGGCCCGATGGCGTTGTCCAGCGCTTCCGCTTCGCGGCCCGCGACGGCTTCCTGGAGTCGGTCGACGAGATTCCCGAGCCGCATGAATTCGAGCTGCGGCTGAGCCTGGGCCATGCCGGCCACAGCCACGACTACGACCTGAGCTTCAGCGAGCATGGCCACGACCACGAAGGCCTGGAGGTCGGCGACCTCGAATACCAGGACGCCCACGAGCGCGCCCATGCCAACGACATCAAGCGCCGCTTCGCCAACCGCCAGGTGACGACGGGCCAGATCATCGTCTTCGGCCTGACCGGCGGCCTGATCCCCTGCCCAGCCTCGATCACCGTGCTGCTGCTGTGCCTGCAGCTCAAGCAGTTCACGCTGGGCGCGGCCCTGGTGCTGTGCTTCAGCATCGGCCTGGCCGCGACCATGGTCGCGTCGGGCGCGATGGCGGCCCTCAGCGTCAAGCATGTGTCCAGGCGCTGGAGCGGCTTCGGCGAATTCGCGCGCAAGGCGCCCTATTTCTCGGGTGCCCTCATCGTGCTGGTCGGTTTGTATGTGAGCTACCAGGGCCTGCGCAGCCTGGGCTGATCTGCATCAGTGCTCGCGCCTGCAGTAGCAGTAGACGAACTGCTGCGTCGCGCCCCAGGGCGTCGTGTGCAGGGAGGTCGAGTGGTCGATCAGCTGGAAGGGGTTGCCGAACTCGTCGTGCAGGGACTCTGAGGAATAGCGCGCGACGGGCAGGCCGCTGCATTGCGTGGGGCCCTGCGGGCCGAAGGTGCCGACGATGGCGTAGCCGCCCGGCTTCAGCGCCCTCAGCACCTGCGCGACGTAGCGCTGCCGTTGTGCCGGCTCGGTCAGGAAGTGGAAGACGGCCCGGTCGTGCCAGACGTCGACCGAGCGCGGCGCGAAGTCGTGCACCAGCACGTCGGCCGCGAGCCACTTCGCCTGGGCGGCCCGCCCGGCCAGGCGCGCGCGGCAGACCTCCAGCGCCCGCGCCGAGATGTCCAGCACCGTGACGTCCGAATAGCCGGCGCCCAGCAGGTCATCGACGAGGGTGGCCTCGCCGCCGCCCACGTCGATGATGGCGGCATCGGCGGCAATGCCCGTGCGGCGGATATAGCCCAGCGACTCGTCGAGGTGGGGCGCGTACCAGCTGACGGCGTCGGCCGCCTTGCTGCCATAGACCTCTTCCCAATGCGATCTGCTCATGTTGGCCTCCTGATGTCCTGCCGTCCTCGCGGGCCGAACTATGCGTAGGCCACCAATGCCCAGTGTCGCGCTGGGTCAAGCCTTGATGTGCCAGGCCCGGGATGGCGCGGCGCTCAGCGCCGGCAGCCGCAGCAACTGCCTCCACCCGCAGCCGCGGGCCCGGCGGCCGGCGCCACCGGCACCGGGCTGTAGCCCGCGCCCCTGATCGCCTCGGCCAGTTGCTCGGCGCCGGCGCTGCCGGATTCGACTTGCACGCGATGCTGGGCCAGGTCGATCTCCACCCTGGCATCCCTGTCGACGGCCTTCAGCGCCTCGGTGATGGCGCCGACGCAGTGGCCACAGCTCATGTCGTTGACTTCGAAGGCAATCATGCTGTCCTCCTGGGGACGGGGTTGTCGATGAATGGACTTTCAGCCATCCCACAGGGGTAAGGTCAATACCCTCGACAAGGAATTCACCCAAGTCATGACGCAAATCAATACCCTTCTTGACCTTGCCAACGTGGGAAGCTTGATGATGCCGGCATCGGACATCTGAGGGATCCATGAACATCGCTGCAATCCCGAACCGGCGGGACATCCGGCTGCATGTGACCGGCATGACCTGCGCATCCTGCGTGCTGCGGGTCGAGAAGACGCTGAGGGCCGTGCCCGGCGTGCAGTCGGCCAGCGTCAACCCCGCCACCGAGGAGGCCTCGGTCGATGTCGATGCCTCGGTCAATACGGCCATGCTCACCGCAGCCGTGCGCAAGGCGGGCTATGACGTCGCGACGACCGAGACGGTGCTGCAGGTCGGCGGCATGACCTGCGCGTCCTGCGTGGGTCGCGTGGAGAAGGCGCTGCTGAAGCTGCCCGGCGTTTCAAGCGCCTCGGTCAACCTGGCCACCGAGAGGGCGACCGTGCAGGCGCTGTCGACGGTGCCGGTGGCGGCGCTGAAGGCCGCCATCGTCAAGGCGGGCTACACGGCCAGCGAGCTGCAGGACGAGCCGCAGCCCCGCCGCGCTCCCGACTGGTGGCCGGTGGCGGCCAGCGGCGCGTTCACGCTGCCGCTGGTGCTGCCGATGCTGCTGCAGCTATTCGGCCTGCACTGGATGCTTGACGGCTGGCTGCAGCTCGCGCTGGCGACGCCGGTACAGTTCTGGCTGGGCTGGCGCTTCTACCGTTCCGGCTGGAAGGCGGTGCTGGCCAAGGCCGGCAATATGGACCTGCTCGTGGCCCTGGGCACGTCGGCGGCCTACGGCCTGTCCGTCTACCTGCTGCTCAGGCCGGCGGCTCAGGGCATGCCCCATCTCTACTTCGAAGGCTCGGCCGCCGTCATCAGCCTGGTGCTGCTGGGCAAATGGCTGGAGCAGCGCGCCAAGCACCAGACCACCGACGCCATCCGCGCGCTGAACGCGCTGCGGCCGACGACGGCCCGGGTGCGCCGCGACGGCGTGGAATCCGACATCCCGGTGGAGCAAGTGCGCGTCGGCGACCTCGTCATCGTCCGCCCCGGCGACCGCGTCGCCGTGGACGGAGAAATCATCGACGGACGCAGCCACGTCGACGAATCCCTCATCACCGGCGAGAGCCTGCCGGTGGCGCGCTCGGCGGGCGACAAGGTGACCGGCGGCGCGATCAATGCCGAAGGGCTGCTGACGCTGCGCACCACTGCCATCGGCGCCGAGACGACGCTGGCCCGCATCATCCGCATGGTGGAGTCGGCCCAGGCCGCCAAGGCGCCCATCCAGCGCACCGTCGACCGCGTCAGCGCCGTGTTCGTGCCCTTCGTGCTGGGCGCGGCGCTGCTGACCTTCCTGGCATGGCTGGCGCTGGCCGGCAACTGGGAGAACGCCCTCATCAACGCGGTGTCCGTGCTCGTCATCGCCTGCCCCTGCGCGCTGGGCCTGGCCACGCCGGCCGCCATCATGGCCGGCACCGGCGTGGCCGCCCGCCACGGCATCCTCATCAAGGACGCGCAGGCGCTGGAGCTCGCACATGCCGTCACCGTCGTCGCCTTCGACAAGACAGGCACGCTGACCGAGGGCAAGCCGGCGCTCGCGGCCGTGGTGCCGGCCGGCGCTTCCAGCCGCGAGGACGTGCTGGCCCTCGCTGCGGCGTTGCAGCAGTCGAGCAGCCACCCGCTGGCCGTTGCCGTCATGGACAAGACCCGCGAGGCGGGATTGCCGGTGCCCGAGGCCGGACAGGTCAAGGCGCTGGCGGGCCGGGGCGTGGAAGGCGTTGTGCAGGGCCTCAAGCTGGCTCTGGGCAGCACGCGGCTGTTGAAGGAGCTGGGGCTGGACGCCGGTGCGACGCTGGATGCCGCGCAGCAGCTCGAACGCGAAGGCCGCACGGTGTCCTGGCTGATGGCCACCGAGGGCGAGAGCCGCCGCGTGCTGGGCCTGCTGGCCTTCGGCGACACGGTCAAGGCCGGCGCCCGCGCGGGCGTCGCGCGGCTGCATGAGCTGGGCATACGCACCGTGATGCTGACCGGCGACAACCGCGGCGCGGCCCAGGCCGTCGCGCAGCAGCTGGGCATCGACGAGGTCCGCGCCGAGGTCCTGCCCGGCGACAAGGCCGCCATCGTCACGCAGCTGCGCGACGCCGGCGAGGTGGTAGCCTTTGTCGGCGACGGCCTGAACGACGGCCCGGCGCTCGCGGCCGCGTCGGTGTCCTACGCGATGGCCGGCGGCGCCGACGTTGCGACCGAGACCGCCGGCGTCACGCTGATGCGCGGCGACCCGCGCCTGGTGGCGGACTCGCTGGAGGTCTCGCGCCGCACCTATTCCAAGATCAAGCAGGGCCTGTTCTGGGCCTTCGGCTACAACGTGCTGGGCATCCCGCTGGCTGCGCTGGGCCTGCTGAACCCGGTCATCGCCGGCGCCGCGATGGCCTTCAGCAGCGTCAGCGTCGTCGTCAACGCGCTGGCACTGAGGCACTGGCACGGCAGTGCCGCAACGCAAGGGGGGCAGGCATGAACATTGGTGAAGCGGCCAAGGCCGCGGGCGTCTCGGCCAAGATGATCCGCCATTACGAGAGCGTCGGCCTCTTCCCCGAGCCCGCGCGCACGGAATCGGGCTACCGGCAGTACACCGACAAGGAGGTCACGACGCTGCGCTTCATCCGCCAGTCGCGCGACCTGGGCTTCTCCATCGAGCAGATCCGCGAGCTGCTGGGCCTGTGGCAGAACCGCAAGCGGCCCAGCCGGCAGGTGCGCGCCCTCGCCCAGGCCCACCTGCTGGAGCTCGGCGAGAAGCTGAAGGAGCTGCAGGCGATGAAGGCCACACTGGAACACCTCGTGCACTGCTGCCATGGCGACGATCGCCCTGACTGCCCCATCATCGACACGCTCGCCCAGGAGGCTCCGGCCCTGCCGCATGCCTCGCATGGCCAGGCGGCGGGGCTGCGCCCGGGGCGGCCAGCGCGCAAGGTGGCGGGCTGAACCCGAGCCAGCACCCGCTTGACCTTGCCACGGCGGCAAGGTTTAGGATGCGCCGCCTGACCCGTGTGCACCCGTGCCGCGCCTGCCCGTGAAGACCATCCGACTCTGCTTCCTGCTGCTGCTGGCCCTGCTGCTGCCCCTCCGGGGCGCGGTGGCGGCCACCATGCTGTGCCCGGTCGAGGGCGCCGGGCAGCAGGGCATGCACGCATCGGCAACGCATGCCCATGCACATGCCGGCACCGATCACCACGACGGCCACGGCAGCCCGGACAAGTGCAATATGTGCTCGGCTTTCTGCGCCCTCACCCCGCTGGCGAGCGACGCGCCTCGGCTGCCTGAGCCGGCAGCCCTGCCGGCCGTCAAGTTCCCGGAGTTCCCGACGCCGGCGCCGAGCTTCCTGTCGGACGGCCAGGAACGCCCACCCCGAAGCTTCTGACGCCGCAGGGCCTCCGCGGGAGGCCCGTGTGGGCTCGCGCGCGCCGCGAGCGTCCTGCGGCTCCGGCATCGCCAGGCCGCCGACCCTGATGGTTTCTAACGATGAACAAGTCATTCCCCGGGCTTGCCCCCTTGGCGGCCCTGCTGCTGGCCGGCTGCGCCTCATTCACGCCCGATGGAGGCGCCGCCAAGGTCTCCGAACTGACGCATGAGCGCACCGGCCATGGCGTCGGCCTGCAACGCTCGGAGGCCGACGTCGGCGCGGCCGCCGCGCGGGTCGCCGAATTGCTCCGGCAGCCCCTCGCCGCGGACAGCGCGGTGGAGGTCGCGCTGCTGAACAACCGCGGCATGCAGGCCAGCTTCGCCGAGCTCGGCATCGCCGAGGCCGAGCGCGTGCGCGCCGGCCGGCTGGCCAACCCGTCGATCAGCTTCGGCCACCTGGGCGGCCATGGCAGCACCGAGATCGACCGCTCGGTGATGTTCGACCTGCTCGGCCTGCTGACCCTGCCCGTCGCCAGCGAGGTCGCGCAGCGGCAGTTCGAGCAGGCCCAGCTCCAGGCCGCGTCCGATGCGGTAGGTGTGGCCGCCGAGGCGCGCAGCGCCTTCTTCGGCGCGGTGGCCGCGCAGGACCTCGTCGGCTACTACGAGCAGGTCAAGGAGGCGGCCGACGCCTCCAGCGAACTGGCGCAGCGCATGCTGCAGGCCGGCAACTTCAGCAAGCTCGCGCAGATGCGCGAGCAGGCCTTCCAGGCCGACGCGACGGCCAACCTGGCGCGCGCGCGCCACCAGGCCGTGGCCGCGCGCGAGCGGCTGGTGCGGGCCCTGGGCCTGTCGGGCGCGCATCTGGCCTTCAAGCTCCCAGAACACCTGCCCGAGCTGCCCAAGACGCCGCTCGAACCGAAGGACACCGAGCAGATCGCCCTCGACAAGCGCCTGGACGTGCTGATGGCCAAGCGCAACGCCGAGGCCACGGCGCGCTCGCTGGGCCTGACCCGCGGCACGCGCTTTATCAACGTGCTGGAGGCCGGCTATGCCAACAAGAGCCAGGCCGGCGAGCCGCGACGCAACGGCTACGAGATCAGGCTCGAGCTGCCGTTGTTCGACTTCGGCACCGCCCGCACGGCGCGCGCCGAGGCGGTCTATATGCAGGCCGTCCACCGCACCGCGGAGGTCGCCGTGAACGCGCAGTCCGAAGTGCGCGAGGCCTACTCGGCCTATCGCACGGCCTTCGAACTGGCCCGGCATTACCGCGACGAGGTTGTGCCGCTGCGCAAGCGCATCTCCGACGAGAACCTGCTGCGCTACAACGGCATGCTCGCCAGCGTGTTCGAGCTGCTGGCCGATGCCCGCGAGCAGGTCACGACCGTGGCCGCCGCCATCGAGGCCCAGCGCGACTACTGGCTGGCCGAAACCGAGCTGCAGACGGCGCTGACCGGGCACTCCCCCGGCACCGCGCCGGCCATGGGCCCCGCCAAGGCCGCCCCCGCCGCCCCGGCCGCGCACTGAAGGAACACGAAATGAGCAACCGCAGAAGTTTCTTCAAGACGGCGGGCGCCAGCTTTCTCGGCGCAGCCGCCGTCAGCCGCGTCGGCGCCGCGTCGCTGCCTGAGGCCGTCATCCAGACCTCGGCGCAGACCCTGGTCCCACCGCCGCCGCCCAACGGCCGCCCCTTCAACCCGCTGGTGACGCTGAACGGCTGGTCCCTGCCCTGGCGCATGAAGGACGGCGTCAAGGAGTTCCACCTCGTCGCCGAACCGGTCGTGCGCGAGATCGCGCCGGGCATGAAGGCCAGGCTCTGGGGCTACAACGGCTCCAGCCCCGGCCCCACCATCGAGGGTGTCGAGGGCGACCGCATCCGCATCTTCGTGACCAACAAGCTGCCCGAGGTCACCAGCGTGCACTGGCACGGCGTGCTGGTGCCTTCGGGCATGGATGGCGTCACCGGCCTGACCCAGCCCCCCATCGCCGTGGGCAAGACCTTCATGTACGAGTTCCTGCTGCAGAAGCCGGGCACGCATATGTACCACCCGCATGCCGACGAGATGGTGCAGATGGCGATGGGCATGATGGGCCTGTTCATCATCCATCCCAGGGACCCGCGGCAGTACCGCGTCGACCGCGACTACGGTTTCATCCTGAACGCCTACGACGTGGAGCCCGGCAGCGCGACGCCGCGCGTCAACACGATGCTGGACTTCAACCTGTGGACCTGGAACAGCCGGGCCTTTCCCGGCATAGACCCCTTCGTCGCCCGCAGCGGCGAGCGGGTGCGCATCCGCGTCGGCAACCTGACGATGACCAACCACCCCATCCACATGCACGGGCCGCACTTCGAGGTGACGGGCACCGACGGCGGCTGGGTGCCGAAGAGCGCGCGCTGGCCGGAGGTGACGACCGACGTCGCTGTGGGCCAGATGCGGGCCTTCGAGTTCGATGCCGTCGCCGGCGACTGGGCCATCCACTGCCACAAGAGCCATCACACGATGAACGCGATGGGCCATGGCGTGCCGACGATGATCGGCGTCGACCACACGGACGTCGCCCGCAAGATCACCAGGCTGATGCCCGACTACATGGTCATGGGCGACAAGGGCATGCACGACATGGCCGAGATGGAGATGCCCATCCCGGACAACACGCTGCCGATGATGACCGGCACCGGCCCCTTCGGCCCCGTGGGCATGGGCGGCATGTTCAGCGTCGTCAAGGTGCGCGACGACCTCAAGCGCGGCGACTACGGCGACCCCGGCCCCTACAAGCATCCGGTCGGCACCCTCGCCAACGAATACAGCGCCGAACTGCCCGAGCCCGCACGCGCCGCATCGACGGCGAGCGACGCCGGCACCCTGCAGGTCCGCAAACCCGATGGCCAGCACGGCCATTGAAGGAGCATTCCATGAAGACACTGCAAACCCTGGGCCTGGCCGCGCTGCTGGCCGCCTCATCCAGCGCCTTCGCCCATGGCGACGAGGCGCACGCCAAGCCGCACAAGTTCGACGCCGCCAAGGTCGAGGCCACCGACTTCGGCCAGGAAGGCGACCCCGCCAAGGTGACGCGCACCATCAAGGTCGACATGAACGACAACATGCGTTTCACGCCGGCCAACCTCGTCATCAAGCGCGGCGAGACCGTCAGGTTCGTCGTGCACAACGGCGGCAAGGTGCTGCACGAGATGGTTCTCGGCACCAGCAAGGCCCTCGCCGAGCACGCCGAGCTGATGAAGAAGTTCCCCGAGATGGAGCACTCCGACGCGAACATGGCCCACGTCAAGCCGGGCCGCAAGGGCGAGATCGTCTCGCAGTTCACCCAGCCCGGCGAGTTCCAGTTCGCCTGCCTGCAGCCCGGGCACTTCGAAGCCGGCATGGTCGGCAAGCTGAGCGTCAAATGAAGAAGCCCTCGATGAAACTCGTCCACTTCCTCGCCGCCGCCGCGCTCGCCATGGCCAGCGGCGCCCAGGCGCAGACGGTCCCCGCCTCCCACCCGACCGCTGCCACGGCAGCGCCGCGAAGCGAAGGCGAGGTCCGCAAGATCGACAGGGCGCAGGGCAAGCTGACGCTGCGCCACGGGCCGCTGGAGAACCTCGGCATGCCAGCCATGACGATGGTCTTCAGGGTCGCCGACCCGAAGATGCTCGACGGGCTCAAGGAGGGCGACGAAGTCAGGTTCACCGCCGAGCGCGCGAACGGCGCCTTCACGGTGACGGCCATCGAGCCGGCCCATTGAGGCGGGTCAAGGCCGCAGCAGCCCGCCAACACTAGACTCGCACCCGTCATGTCCCGCCGCCGCCTCCATCGCCTGGGCACCACCTTATTCGTGCTGCTGTCGCTGCTGTTCTCGCAGCTGGCGCTGGCGAGTTATGTCTGCCCGCAGCAGGCCGACCCGGCCGCGATGGCGGCCATGGCCGGCATGCCCTGCGACGACATGGACGCGCAGCAGCCGGCGCTATGCCACCAGCATGCGGCCGACCCGGGCAAGACCTTCGAGACGGCAAAGCTGCCCACGGTCTCGCTGCCGGCCCTGATCCAGATGCTGGCGCTGCCGCTGGTGCGTGACGACGGCGCGGCAGCCCCGGCCGTGGTGCCCGCCGCCCAGGCCGAGTTGCGCCCGCCGCCCGACCCGCTGTTCCTGTCCACGCTCAGACTCCGGGTCTGACCCCTCCGCCGACTGATCGGTGCCGGTGCGGCCTGCCCGCCCGGCCATGTTCCGTTCGTTCGCGGAGTTCCCATGTCGACGATATTGCTGCGCGCTGCCGCGCTGGCTGCCGCCCTTCTGCCCACGCTGGCTGCGGCAGAACCCCTTTCCTTCGACCACGCGCTGAGCCTGGCCGCCCAACGCTCCGAAGCCGCCCGCGCGGGCCGCGCCGCGGCCACCAGCGCCGCCGAGCTGGCCCAGGCCGCCGGCCAGCTGCCCGACCCGATGCTGCGAGCCGGCATCGACAACCTGCCCGCCACCGGCCCCGACCGCTTCAGCACGACGCGCGAGCCGATGACGATGAAGCGCATCGGCATCAGCCAGGAATGGCTATCCGCGGCCAAGCGCGCCGCCCGCGAGCACGCGGCCCGCGCGACGCTCGAACGCGAGGCCGTGCAGGCCCACGCCGCCGAGGCCGATGCCCGGCTGCAGGTGGCGCTGGCCTATCTGGACGCCTGGTACGCCGGCGAAGCGCTGAAGCTGACGGCGCAGACCGAGGACCGCCTGAACGAGGAGCAGGCGACCGCGCAGGCCCGCCTCGCCGCGGCAGCCAGCGGCAGCGTCGAGGTGCTGCAGCTCGCCGCCGCCAGCGGTGTCGCCGCTGACGAGAGCGAGGAAGCCCGCCAGCAGCAGGCCGCGGCCATGGTCGGCCTGAGCCGCTGGGTGGGCTTCCTGCCCGACGGCCTGGCAGCGCCGCCGGCCTTGGCCCCGCCCGCCGAGCCGGACTATCTGCAGCGCCACCCCGCCGTCGTCGCGCTGCGGCGCGAGGTCGACGCGGCGCGGGAGGCCGCGGCCGTCGCCGCCAGCGAGCGCAGGCCCAACTGGACCTGGGAGCTGTCCTATGGCCAGCGCAACGGCAATGCCGACCTCTTCTCCGTCGGCGTCAGCATCCCGTTGCAGATCGCGCCCGGCCAGCGTCAGGACCGCGAGACCGCCGCCCGCCTGGCCCTGGTGGACAAGGCCGAGGCCGAGCTGGCCGAGGCTGCCCGCGCCGCCGCCGCCGACTACCAGGCGCTGGCCAGCGACGCCAGCCGCCTCCAGCAGCGCATAGACCGCTACCGCAGCACCGTCGCGCTGCCCACAAGGCAGCGCAGCGCTGCGGCCCTCGCGGCCTACCGCTCCAACCAGTTGCCGCTGTCGATGCTCTTCGAGGCGCGGCGCGCCGAGGTCGACGTGCAGCGCAAGCTGCTCGCGCTGCAGCGCGATCTCGCCCGGGCGCAGGCCCAGCTCAGTTTCAAGCCACTCTTGCCGGGAGACGCACGATGAAGCGCGCAACCCTCGTCATCTCGCTGGCCGCGGCCGGCGCCCTGCTGGCCGCCGCGGGCTTTCTCGCGGGCCGCGCTTCCGGGCATCACGAACCCGCTGCCGCGGCAGCTGCGCCGGCCGAGCGCAAACCGTTGTACTGGCAGGACCCCATGGTGCCCGGCGCGCGCTTCGACAAGCCCGGCAAGTCGCCCTTCATGGACATGCAGCTCGTGCCCGTCTACGCCGACGAGGCCGGCGACGGCGGCGGCGTGAAGATCAGCCCCACGGTGCAGCAGAACCTGGGCCTGCGCACCGCGGCCGTCACGCGCACCGAGGTCAGCCCCGCGATAGCCGCCGTCGGCACGGTGCAGTTCGATGAACGCCTGGGCGTTGCCGTGCAGACCCGAGTTGCCGGCTATGTCGAAAAACTGTCCGTCCGAGCGACTATGGAGCAGGTGCGCAAGGGTCAGGCCCTGGCCACCGTCTTCGCGCCCGAATGGCTGGCGCCGCAGAATGAGCTGCTGGCGCTCAAGCGCGCCGGCGCGGCGCCCGAGCTGATCGCCGCGGCGCGCGAGCGCATGCGGGCCCTGTCCCTCCCCGACGGCCTCGTGCGCCAGAGCGAAGAGAGCGGCGTGGCGGAGGCGCGCTTCACGCTGAACGCGCCGGCCAGCGGCGTGGTCACTGACCTCGGCGTGCGTGAGGGCATGCAGGTGTCGCCCGGCATGACGCTGTTCCGCATCGCCGGCCTGGACAAGGTCTGGGCCGTGGCCGAGATCCCGGAGGCCCAGGCAGTTCGGCTGGCCCGCGGCCAGAAGGTCGGGGCCTCGCTGCAGGCCGATGCCGCGCAGGTGTTCAGCGGCACGCTGCAGGAGATCCTGCCCCAGGTCAACGCCAGCACGCGCACGCTGCAGGCCCGCTTCGAGGTGGACAACCGCGGTGGCCAGCTGCTGCCCGGCATGCTGCTGCGCCTGCAGATCGCCGGCGCGCCGAGCACGCGGCTGCTGGTTCCGGCCGAGGCCGTCATCCGCACCGGCACACGTGCCGTCGCCATTGCCCGCCGGAGCGGCGCGGCCTTCGAGCCCCGCGAGCTGAAGCTGGGCCTTGACCTGGGCGACCGGCTCGAGGTGCTGGACGGCCTGACCGAAGGCGACGAGGTGGTCGTCAGCGGCCAGTTCCTCATCGACTCCGAGGCGCGGCTGAAGTCGGTGCTGGGCGCGATGTCGCCAGCCCGGCCGGAGGCCAAGCCATGATCGCCGCGCTGATCCGCTGGTCCATCACCAACCGGCTGCTGGTGCTGCTGGCCACCGCCCTGCTCACCGCCGCCGGGCTGTGGTCGGCGGCGCGCACGCCGGTGGACGCCCTGCCCGACCTGAGCGACGTGCAGGTCATCGTGCGCACGACCTACGCCGGCAAGCCGCCCCAGGTCGTCGAGGACCTCGTCACCTACCCGCTCACCACCACCATGCTCAGCGTGCCGGGCGCGCGGACGGTGCGCGGCTACTCCTTCTTCGGCGACTCCTTCGTCTATATCCTGTTCGACGACGGCACCGATCCCTACTGGGCCCGTTCGCGCGTGGTGGAGTACCTGAACCAGGTGCAGGGCCGGCTGCCCGAGGGCGCGACGGCGGCGCTGGGGCCGGATGCCACCGGCGTCGGCTGGGTCTATGAATACGCGCTGGTCGACCGCACGGGCCGCGCCGACATCGGCCAGCTGCGCGCGCTGAACGACTGGTTCCTGAAGTTCGAGCTGAAGACCGTGCCGGACGTCGCCGAGGTGGCCAGCATCGGCGGCATGGTGCGCCAGTACCAGGTGGTGCTCGACCCCGACCGCATGCGTGCCCTCGGCATGCCGCAGTCCACCGTCATCGACGCGTTGCGCCGGGCCAACCAGTCCAGCGGCGGCTCGGTGCTGGAGCTGGGCGAAACGGAGTACATGGTGAGATCCAACGGCTTCCTGAAGTCGCTGGACGACTTCCGCGCCATCCCGCTGGCCGTGAGCGGGGCGACGCCCGTGCTGCTGCGCGACGTCGCGACGGTGCAGCTGGGGCCGGAGATGCGCCGCGGCATCGCCGAGCTGGATGGCGAGGGCGAGGTCGCCGGCGGCGTGGTCGTCATGCGCTCGGGCAAGAACGCGCGGGCCGCCATCGCGGCGGTCAAGGCCAGGCTGGAGGCGCTCAGGCCCAGCCTGCCCCCGGGTGTCGAGGTGGTCGAGACCTATGACCGCTCCAGGCTCATCGACCGCGCCGTGGACAACCTGCGCGAGAAGCTCGCCGAGGAGTTCATCGTCGTCGCCCTGGTCTGCGCGGTCTTCCTGTTCCATCTGCGCTCCGCGCTGGTGGCTGTCGTGACGCTGCCGGTGGGCGTGCTGACGGCCTTCATCGTGATGCACTGGCAGGGCGTCAGCGCCAACATCCTGTCGCTGGGCGGCGTGGCCATCGCGCTGGGCGCGATGGTGGACGCCTCGGTCGTGCTGGTGGAGGCGACGCACCGGCATCTGGAGCATTTCGAGGTCGAGCACGGGCACCCGCCCGCACTGGCCGAGCGCTGGGAGCTGGTCACGCGGGCGGCGGTCGAGGTGGGGCCGGCGCTGTTTTTCTCGTTGCTGGTCATCACGCTGTCCTTCCTGCCGGTGTTCACGCTCGAAGCCCAGGAGGGGCGGCTGTTCTCGCCGCTGGCCCTCACCAAGACCTATGCGATGGCCGCCGCCGCCGGGCTATCGGTCACGCTGGTTCCGGTGCTGATGGGCTATCTGATCCGCGGGCACATCCCGAAGGAAACGGTGAACCCGGTCAACCGCTGGCTCATCGCCGTCTACCGGCCGGCGCTGGAGGCGGCGCTGCGCTTCCCCAAGGCCACGCTGGGAGTCGCGGCCCTGGTGCTGGCCGTCACCGCCCTGCCCGTCGCGCGCCTGGGCGGCGAGTTCATGCCGCCGCTGGACGAGGGCGACCTACTCTATATGCCCTCGGCCCTGCCGGGCCTGCCGGTGTCCAAGGCCGCCGAGCTGCTGCAGCAGACGGACCGCCTCATCAAGATGCTGCCCGAAGTGGCGCGCGTGTTCGGCAAGGCCGGGCGGGCCGACACGGCCACCGACCCCGCGCCGCTGGAAATGTTCGAGACCACCATCCAGTTCAAGCCGCGCGAGCAGTGGCGCCCCGGTATGACGCCGGAGAAGCTCGTCGAGGAGCTGGACCGCATCGTCAAGGTGCCCGGCCTGTCCAACGTCTGGGTGCCGCCGATCCGCAACCGCATCGACATGCTGGCCACGGGCATCAAGAGCCCCGTCGGCATCAAGGTCGCGGGCACGGACCTGGCCACCATCGACCGCCTCGCGGCGCAGATCGAGGCGGCCGTCCGCGGTGTTCCCGGCGTGTCCTCGGCGCTGGCCGAGCGCCTGACCGGCGGCAGCTATGTCGACGTGGACGTGGACCGGCAGGCGGCGGCCCGCTACGGGCTGTCGGTGGCCGACGTGCAGGCCGTCGTCGCCACGGCCATCGGCGGCGACAACGTCGGCGAGGTCATCCAGGGCCGCGAGCGCTTCCCGGTCAACGTGCGCTACCCGCGCGAGCTGCGCGATTCACTGGCGGGCCTGCGCCAGCTGCCCTTCGTGACGGACAAGGGCGCAACGCTGCTGCTGCAGGACGTGGCCCGCATCTCCGTCGCGCAGGGGCCGCCGATGCTGCGCAGTGAGAACGCCCGCCTGTCCGGCTGGGTCTATGTCGACGTGCGCGGCCGCGACCTGCGCTCGGTGGTGCATGCGATGCAGGCGGTGGTGGCCAGGGAGGTCGCCCTGCCCGCCGGCTATGCGCTGTCCTGGTCCGGCCAGTTCGAATACCTCGAGCGGGCCACCGAGCGACTGAAGCTGGTCGTGCCGGTCACGCTGGTCATCATCTTCGTGCTGCTCTATGTGCTGTTCCGCGCGGCAGGCGATGCGGTGCTGGTCATGGCCGCGGTGCCGTTCTCGCTGGTCGGCGGCTTCTGGCTCGTCTGGGCGCTAGGTCACGCCATCTCGGTCGCGACGGCCGTGGGCTTCATCGCGCTGGCCGGCGTCGCGGCCGAGTTCGGCGTCGTGATGCTGGTCTATCTGCAGAACGCCTGGCGGCAGCGCCTGGCCGCCGGCGCGCCGGACGACGAAGCGACGCTGCTCGCGGCCATCCGCGAAGGCGCGGTGATGCGCGTGCGGCCCAAGGCCATGACGGTGGCGGTGGTGATGGCCGGCCTGCTGCCCATCCTGCTCGGCCATGGCACAGGCTCCGAGGTCATGACGCGCATCGCCGCGCCCATGGTGGGCGGCATGGTGACGGCGCCGCTGCTCAGCATGCTGGTCATCCCGGCGGCCTGGTATCTGCTGCACCGCCGCGGGCGGCAGCGCTCAGGCGGCGACGGCGGCGCCTGACAGGCGGGCGGCCGTCGCCTGGCGGGCGACCTCGCGCGGCGGCAGGGCCTTGAGCCGGTGGTCGCTCCAGACCTGGCGCCAGCGCCGCGCGCCGGGCGTGCCGTTCCACAGGCCCAGCGCGTGGCGCATCGCATGCGCCCAGGAGCGGCCCGAGGCATGCACGCGGTCGAGATAGTCCAGCCACGCCGCCTCGACCTGCTCGCGCGACGCCGCGGGATCGGGCTGGCCGAAGAAGCGCGAGTCCCACTGCACCATGCTCCAGGGCTCGTGGTAGGCCTCGCGGCCGACCATGACGCCGTCCAGCAGTTCGAGCTGTGCGGCGATCTCGTCGGGCGTCTTCAGGCCGCCGTTGACGGCGATGGTCAGCTGCGGAAATTCCCGCTTGAGCCGCGCCACCAGCTCGTAGCGCAGCGGCGGGATCTCGCGGTTCTCCTTGGGCGACAGTCCCTGCAGCCAGGCATTGCGGGCGTGGACGATGAAGACCTCACAGCCGGCCGCGGCCACGCTGCCGACGAAGTCGCGCACGAAGTCGTAGCTCTCGATCCTGTCGATACCGATGCGGTGCTTGACGGTGACGGGCAGCGCGGTCGCGTCGCGCATGGCCTTCACGCAGTCGGCCACCAGTTGCGGCTCGGCCATCAGGCAGGCGCCGAAGGCGCCCTTCTGCACGCGCTCGCTCGGGCAGCCGCAGTTCAGGTTGACCTCGTCATAACCCCAGCGCTCGGCCAGCCTCGCGCAGGCGGCCAGGTCCTCGGGCTCGCTGCCGCCGAGCTGCAGCGCGACCGGATGTTCCTCGGCATTGAAGTCGAGGTGACGGCCCTGGTCGCCATGCAGCAGCGCGCCTGTCGTCACCATCTCGGTGTAGAGCAGCGTATGGCGGGTGATGAGGCGGTGCAGATAGCGGCAATCCGCTGTAGTCCAGTCCATCATCGGTGCGACGGAAAGGCGCCAGGGGCTTGGGGATTTGCTGGTCACTTGCGAACTTCGGGAGGCCGCGCCAGTCGGCTCGGGGCCGGCACTTTAGCCTGAGAACAAAAACGCCCGTCGAGCGCGGCAGCGTCTACGGGCGTCTGGCGTGTCGGAAGCACGCATTGGGTGGCGGCCATTGCCGCCGGGCCGTTCAGCGGCCGATATTCATCGGGGCCATCGCCATGTAGGCGCGGGCCTGGCTGGCGATGCGGCGCTCCAGGTCGACATGGTCGACCGCGTCGGACAGATAGCGCTCGTCGATGTCCGTCTGGGTCTGCACGGTCAGCGCGTCGCGCAGCGAGGAGAAGAGGTTCTGGATCAGTTCCATTTGGCTTTCGGGCTCGTGGCCGCTTTGCTTTCACTAGGGTAAACCCGATTATAGGGTTAACACTAGCTTTAAAGCAAGCCAGTGGGTTCAGCCCGCTTCGAGGGCCAGGCCGGCCGACGTCCAGGCCTCGATGCCGCCGCGCAGCACGCGGGCCTGGCGGCCCTGGCGCTTCAGCCACAGCGCCGCGCGCACCGCCGAGGCGTCGTTGGGGCAGGCGCAGTAGGTAATGAATTCGGCGCCCTGCGGCCAGCCGGCGAGCGCCGCATCGCTGAGGGCGCCGAGGTCCAGGTGACGGGCACCGGGGATGCGGCTTGGCAGCGGCATCTCGGGCGAGCAGGCGCGCACGTCGACGAAGACGATGTCGCCGCGCTCGCCCAGCAGGGCCGCGGCCTCGGCCGGGCCCAGGCGCTCGAAGCCCGCCAGCTCGCGCCTGACCAAGGCGCGCCGCCACAGGCGCCAGCCGATATAGGCCAGCAGCGCGACGCCCGCCAGCACCAGCGCCGCGCTGCCGAGCTGGCCCAGCATGCGCAGCAACGCGTCGATCTGCTCGTGGAAGGCACGGCCGACGCCGATGGCCGCACCGGCCCACAGCGCCGAGCCGAGCAGGTTCCAGCCGAGGAAGCGCCGCGCCGGCATGCCCAGGGCGCCGGCCAGCGGCGGCGCGAGGATGGACAGGCCCGGCACGAACTTGGCGATGACCAGCGTCGCCACACCACGGCGCGCGAAGCTGGCCTCGTTCTGGCGCACGCAGCTGTCCGGCGAGATGGAGATGCGGCACAGCGTGGCCAGCACGCGCCGGCCCAGGCGCCGGCCGGCCCAGAACCACAGCCCGTTGGCCGCCAGCGCCGCCAGCGTCGCGACAGCGAAGGCGCGCAGCGCGAAACCGTCCCGCAGCGCCGACTCGACCCCGGCCAGCATCAGCACCGGCGTGGACGGCAGCGGCGCGCCGAGCTGCTCGACCAGCACGGCGAGGGCGACGGCGATGAGGCCGTGGTGGGAGAAGAGGTCGGTGAGCAGGTCCATGGCGCAGCGAGGATAGCCGCAGGCCCTTGTCCCGGCTGGCGGCAGTCCATCGTGATGTAGTTGATTACATTACGGACCCATGCCCACCGACCTCTGGACCCAGTTCGATGCCGCGCCGCTGACGCTGACGCTGCGCGTGGCCGTCGTCGCGACCGGCCTGGCCCTGCTGCTGGGCGTGGCCCTGGGCTGGTTGTTCGCGCGCACACGCCTGCCCGGCCGTGGCCTGCTGGAGGCCGTCTGCATGCTGCCGCTGGTGCTGCCGCCCACCGTGCTGGGCTACGGCATCCTGGTGCTGATGGGCCGGCATGGCGCCGTGGGCGGCTGGTTGCGCGAGCACTTCGACTACTCCATCATCTTCAACTGGCACGGTGCCATCGTCGCGTCCACGCTGGTCGCGGTGCCGCTGGTGCTCAAGGGCGCCAGCAGCGCCTTCGCCCAGGTGGACCGCAGCCTCGAGGCCGCCGCGCGCACGCTGCGCCAGTCGCGCTGGAGCACTTTCATGCGCGTGACGCTTCCGCTGGCCTGGCCCGGCATCCTGGCCGGCACGCTGCTGGCCTTCGCCCGTGCGATGGGCGAGTTCGGCGCCTCGCTGATGGTGGCCGGCTCCATCCCCGGCCAGACCCAGACCGCCTCGATGGCCATCTACGACGCCGTGCAGGCCGGCCGCGACGATCTGGCCCTGGTGCTCGCCCTCGTCGTGTCGGCCATCTCGGTGGCCGTCCTGGTGCTGTCCAACCGCTATCTGCAACGCTCGCCGTCATGAAGAAACGCCTGCTGCTCGCCCTGTCTCTCGCCGCCCTGCCCCTGCTGGCCTGCGCCCAGCAGCTGACTGTCTCGGCCGCCGCCAGCCTGACCGACGCCTTCAAGGAGATCGGCCCGCGCTTCGAGGCCGGCCGGCCCGGTGCGAGCCTGCGCTTCAACTTCGCCGCCTCGGGCGTGCTGCTGCAGCAGATCGTCCAGGGCGCGCCGGTGGACGTCTTCGCCAGCGCCGACCAGGAGACGATGAACCGCGGCGCGGCGCAGAAGCTCGTCGCCGCCGACACGCGGCGCGACTTCGCCAGCAACACCCTCGTGCTGATCGCGCCGGCCCATGGCGGGCCTGGCGTCGCGGCCCTGGCCGACCTGGGCCGGGCCGAGGTCAGGCGCATCGCCGTCGGCAAGCCGGCTTCCGTGCCGGTGGGCCGCTACACGCAGCAGGCGCTGGAAGGCGCACAGCTCTGGGCCGGCCTGGCGCCGAAGCTCGTATTCGCGGAAAACGTGCGCCAGGTGCTGGACTATGTCTCGCGCGGCGAGGTCGAGGCCGGCTTCGTCTATCGCACCGATGCCGAACTGCTGAAGGACAGGGTGCGCATCGCGCTGACGGTCGGTGGGCACACGCCGGTGACCTATCCCGTCGCCGTCATCGCCGACAGCAAGCAGGCCGCGCTGGCCCGGGACTTCGTCGCCTTCCTCGGCAGCGCCGAGGCGCAGGCCATCCTCGCCAAGTACGGCTTCGGCAGACCTTGATCGACGTCCGCCTCCAGCTCTCGGTCAGCGACGCGCGCCGTCGCTTCGACCTCGACATCGCCTTCGCCACCGATGCGCCCTTCATCGCGCTGTACGGCCCCTCGGGTGCCGGCAAGTCGCTGACGCTGCAGGCCATGGCCGGGCTGCTGCCGGTGCGCGCCGGCCATGTGCGCCTGGACGGCCGCACGCTGCTGGACACGGCCGCCGGCGTCTGCCTGCCCCCGGAGGCGCGCGGCGTGGGCTATCTGTTCCAGCAGTACGCCCTCTTCCCCCACCTCAGCGTGCGCGACAACATCGCCTTCGGCCTGACGAGCTGGCGGCGGCGCCTCGCGCCCGAGGATGCGGCACGGGTGGACGCGCTGATCGAGTCCTTCGGCCTGGGCGCGATGGCGCGCAGCCGGCCGGCCACGCTGTCCGGCGGCCAGCAGCAGCGCGTGGCGCTGGCGCGGGCCCTGGCCTGCAGGCCGCAGGTACTACTGCTGGACGAGCCCTTCGCGGCCCTGCACACGACGCTGCGCCGCGAGCTGCGCGCCGAGCTGCGCGACCTGCAACGGCGCCTGGGCATTCCCGCCGTCATCGTCAGCCACGACCCGGACGACGTGATGGCGCTGGCCGACGAGGTCTTCATGCTCGATGGCGGCGGCCTGCAGCAAAGCCTGCGCGCCGGCGACCCGGACCTGCGCGCGGCGCTGGAACGCCGGTCATGAAGGCCCAGGACCAGCCCCTGCTGCAGGGCGAGCTGCGCCTAGCCGGGCGGCTCGACGGCCGCTTCTTCGACCTGCTCGCAGCGCTGGCCCTGACCGGCTCGCTGCAGAAGGCCGCCCGCGCCGCCGGCTACAGCTACAAGGGCGCCTGGCTGGTGCTGGACGCGGCCGGCGCGCTGACGCATGCGCCGCTGGTCGAGACGGCCACCGGCGGCCGCGGCGGCGGCGGCACGCGGCTGACCGCCGAGGGCGCGGCCCTGCTGGCCGGCTGGCGCGGCCTGCAGTCGCGCCTCGCCGGCTTCCTGGGCGAGCAGGAGGCCTGGCTGAACGAACAACCGGGCCTTGCTGCCCTGCTGAAGAGGATGAGCATGAAAACCACCGCGCGCAACCAGTTCCACGGCCGCATCGCCGGCGTGAACCCCGGCCCCGCCACGACGACGGTGCGCGTCGCACTGGACGGTGGCCAGGCCATCACCGCTTCGCTGACGACGCTGGCCGCCCAGGAACTGCAGGTGCAGACCGGCAAGGAGGCGCTGGCCCTGGTCAAGTCCAGCGAAGTCGTGCTGGTGACGGACTTCGGCGGCTACCGGCTGTCGGCCCGCAACCAGCTGGCCGGCACCGTCTCGCGCGTGCAGCGCGGCGCCGTCTCCAGCCTCGTCGGCCTGACGCTGCCGGGCGGCGCCGTCATCACGGCCAGCGTCACCAACGACGCGGTCGATGCGCTGGGCCTGGCCGTCGGCCAGCCGGCTACTGCAGTGTTCAAGGCCTACGCTGTGATGCTGGCGGTTAGGAGCTGAACGGCTGGTCGATCGCCACCGACGGCGGCGTGAACCACTGCGCGCCGCCTTCGGTGACGTGGAAGTGATCCTCCAGCCGCACGCCGAAACGGCCCGGCACGACGATCATCGGCTCGTTGCTGCAGCACATGCCCGGCGCCAGCCGCTGCGCATTGCCGCGCACCAGATAAGGCGCCTCGTGGATGGCCAGGCCGCAGCCGTGGCCGGTGCGGTGCGGCAGGCCGGGCAGGCGGTAGTCGGGGCCGAGGCCGGCGGCCTCCAGCACGTCGCGCGCGGCCTGGTCTACCGCCTCGCAGCGCACGCCGGGGCGCACCGCGTCGAAGGCCGCCTGCTGGGCGGCGCGCTCCAGCGCCCAGATGCGCCGCTGCTCCTCGTCCGCCTCACCGAAGATCCAGGTGCGGGTCACGTCGGAGTTGTAGCCCTCGATGCTGCAGCCGGTGTCGATAAGCACCAGCTCGCCCGGCTTCAGATGCTGCACGCCGGGAATGCCATGCGGATAGGCCGTCGCGTGGCCGAACTGCACGATGCAGAAGGTGGAGCCGCCGTCCGCACCCAGCGCGCGATGGGCCTGGTCGATGAAGCGCACCAGTTCGTCGCTGCCAATGTCTTCGCGCGCAATGCCGGCGGCCAGCCGCTGCACCTGCAGCGTGATGTCGCAGGCATGCTGCATCAGCGCCAGCTCGGCGGCGGACTTGCACATGCGGCAGCCGTCGATGATGGGCTGGGCATCGACGAGCGCGTCGACGGCCAGGTGCCGGCGCAGCCCGGTCGAGACGCGGAACGCCGCCTCCGGGTCCAGCGCCAGCCGGCGCGCGCCGCGCTCGGCCATCGCCACTGCCACCAGCGCATGTGGGTCCTGGTGCTCCTGCCACAGCCGCTTCGCCGCCGGGATGCGCAGCACCGCGTCCAGCGAGCCCTCCTCGAAGGCCGGCGCGATCAGCAGCGGCTCACCCTCGGCGGTCAGCAGCAGCGCGACCAGGCGTTCGCTCGCGCCCCAGGCGATGCCGGTGAAATAGCGCAGCGACTGGCCCGCGGTGACGAGCAACGCATCGACGCCGGCCTCGCGCATCAACGCACGCGCCTGGGCGATGCGGGCGGCGTACTCCGCGGCGGAAATGGCGGCGGGGCGGCCGGGCAAGGGCGAGGCCAGCAGCGCCTGCGCCTGCGCGAGCGTGAGGTGGCCGATCTGCTTGTTCATGGGAGTCTCCGGATCAGGAAAAGCGTTCGAGGTCGAAAGGCGCCAGCGGCAGCGCAACGGGACCGCCCGCGCACAGCCCGGCGATCAGTTCGCCGCTGATGGCGGCCAGCGTCAGGCCCAGGTGCTGGTGGCCGAAGGCATAGGCGAGGTTGTCGAAGCGGGCGCTGCGGCCGAGCGCCGGCAGGTAGTCGGGTAGGGTCGGGCGGGCGCCGAACCAGGGTACGGGCTCGCCCCGGACCGGCAGGCCGAGCTCTGCCACATGGCGGCGCAGCCGCGCCCATTTGCGTGGGTCGGGCGGCGCATCCAGGCTGGCGTACTCGACGAAGCCCGCCGCTCGCAGGCCGCCGGCAAAGCGCGTGACGATCATCGAACGGTCCTCGAACACCACGGGCGGCAGCTCCGGCCAGTCGTGCTCGGCCCATTGCAGGTGGTAGCCGCGCTCGGCGATCAGCGGCGCGGCCAGGCCCAGGCCGGCCATCAGCGCCCGCGAGCGCACACCGGCGCAGACGAGGATGAGGTCGGCATCCAGCCGCTCGCCCGCGTCGGTGACGGCATGGGCACGGCGGCCATCGCGCTGCAGCGCCTGCACCCGGGCGCGGCGCAGCGTACCGCCGGCCTGCGCGAACGCGTCGCCGAGCCGCTGCGCGAGCGCGGGCAGGTCGGCGATCTGCGCGGTGTTCTCGAACGCGAGGCGCGCGGCCAGCGGCACGGCCAGCCGCGCCTGCAAGGCCTCGAGCCCGGCCGCCGGCAGCGCCGCGCAGCGGGCCGTGCCGATGTCTGCGCTGCGCCATGCCGCCTGCCCCTGCCGCGCACTGGCTTCGCTTTCCCAGCACACCCAATGACCCTGCTCCAGCAGCAGCCCGGGGGCGTCCAGGGCCTGGGCCAGCCGCCGCCAGGCCGGCAGCGATTCGGCCAGCAGGCCGCGCAGGGCCAGGCGCCCGGCCTCGAAGCGCGCGGGGCGGCAGGCCCGCAGATAGCGCGCCACCCAGCCGGCCTGGCGCAGCGGCTGGCGCAGGTCCAGCGGGCCGCCGAAGCCATGCCAACGGCGCGGCGCGCTGCGTAGCGTGGCCAGCGAGGCCAGCGGCGCCACCTGCTCGGTGGCGATGTGGCCGGCATTGCCCCAGGAGGGCGCCATCTCGGCGGACTCGGGATCGACCAGGGTCGTGCGCCAGCCGCCACGCTGCAGGGCGAGCGAGCAGGCACGGCCGATGACGCCGCCACCGATGACCAGGGCTGTTGCTGAAGGAGAAGACACGGGAGGGGACGGTGGCAAAGGGGTTTGGGAACTGGCCGCGATGCTAGGCCTGGGACGGTCGTTCGGCTATGCCGTTATCCGCATCTGGTTTTTGGAAATCGGCGGGCTCAGACGCCGGCCGCGGCGACGAGGCGCCGATAGTCCCGCGGCGTGGCGCCGACCGAGGCCTTGAACTGGCGGCTGAAGGCGCTCTGGTCGCTGAAGCCGCAGCTCAGGCCGATGGAGGCGATGCTGTCGCGGCCGCGCAGCAACGCCATCGCGGCCTCGATGCGCAGCCGGGTCAGCCACTGCTGCGGCGTCAGGTGGAAGACGCGGTGGAACTGGCGCTCGAGCTGCGACAGCGACAGCCCCGCCAGATCGGCGAGCGCCTGCATGCGCACCGGCTCGCCATAGTGCGCCTCCATGTGGTCCAGCACGCGGCGCAGGCGCGCGAAGCCGGGGTGGCGGCCGTCCGGCTGCTGCAGATCGTGGGAAACGCCCATCAGGCCGACGATCTCGCCGCCCTGCTCGTCGCGCAGCGGGGTCTTGTGGGTCAGGCACCAGCCGGAGCCGCGGTTGGGGAAGAGATGGACCTCCAGCTGGCTGGCGATGGCATGGCCGGCGAGCACACGGCGGTCCTGCGAGGCATAGGCATCGCCCAGCCGCTGCGGGAAGACCTCGATGGGCGTGCGCCCGACGACGTCCTCCCGGCGCGACAGGCCCAGCCGCCGCACCAGCGTCATGTTGGCGTGCGTGTAGCGGCCGTGCAGATCCTTGATGAAGAACACGGTGGCCGGCAGCATGTCCAGCAGGCACTGCAGCTGGTCGGCGTCGACCTGGGTGGGCCGGGGCTGAATCATGAAGCGAATCATAGGCAGAGCCGGCCCTTTCGTTTGTGCCGACTTCCGCATGTGCATGGCGCGATCCCGGCTAGACGCCGCCGGGCTTTGGCGCGATGCTGCCCGCCATGCATCAGATCGACTACATCGACTCCCACACCGGCGGCGAACCGACCCGTGTGGTGTTGTCGCCCCTGCCCGGCATGGACCACGGCAGCCTGGCCGAGCGCCGCGCCGCGCTGCTGCGCGAGCACGACCGCTGGCGCAGCGCCATCGCCTGCGAGCCGCGCGGCTCCGACACCATGGTGGGCGCGCTGCTGCTGCCGCCCGAGAACGCAGGTTCGGTCGCGTCGGTGATCTTCTTCAACAACGTCGGCGCCCTGGGCATGTGCGGCCACGGCACCATCGGCCTCGTGCGCACGCTGGCCCACCTTGGCCGCATCACCCCCGGCGTGCATGCCATCGACACGCCGGTCGGCACGGTGAGCGCCGAGCTGCACGCCGACGGCCGGGTCAGCATCGCCAATGTCGACAGCTACCGGCATGCGGCGGGCGTCGAGGTGGACGTGCCGGGCCACGGCCGCGTGCGCGGCGACGTGGCCTGGGGCGGCAACTGGTTCTTCATCAGCAACGACTGCCCGCTGCCGCTGGGCTATGCCCACTGGCGCGAGCTGACCACCTACACCGCCGCCATCCGCGACGCGCTGACGGCGGCCGGCATCACAGGTGCGAACGGCGCCGAGATCGACCACATCGAGCTCAACGCCGCGCCCGTCGACCTGGCCCACGACGCACGCAACTTCGTGCTGTGCCCCGGCCTGGCCTATGACCGCTCGCCCTGCGGCACCGGCCTGTCGGCCAAGCTCGCCTGCCTGGCCGCGGACGGCAGGCTGGCGCCGGGCGAGGTCTTCCGCATGGAAAGCCTCATCGGCAGCCTGTTCGAGGGCAGCTACACGCTCGCCGAGAACGGCCGTGTCCGGCCGCGCATCACCGGCCGCGCCCATCTCTCGGGCGAAGGCCGGCTGCTGATCGAGGGCGACGACCCCTTCGCCTGGGGCATCGTCGCCCGCTGAATTCGTTTTTTCCCCTTTCTCTCCCACCCCACCACCATGAGCAAAGCCAACTTCTGGCGCGGCGTCGTGCCGGCCATCACCACGCCCTTCAAGACCGACGGCAGCGTCGACCACGACTTCCTCGCCCGCCATGCCATCGAGATGATCGACGCCGGCTGCACCGGCATCGTGCCGCTGGGCTCGCTGGGCGAAGGCGCCACGCTGTCCTTCGACGAGAAGCTGGCCATCGTGAAGACGCTGGTGCAGGCCATCGGCCGCCGCGCCGCGGTCATCCCGGGCATCGCCGCGCTGTCCACCGACGAAGCCGTCCGCCTGGCCCGCGAATGCGAGGGTCTCGGCGCCCATGGCCTCATGGTGCTGCCGCCCTATGTCTACTCGACCGACTGGCACGAGATGGGCGGCCACATCAAGGCCGTGCTGCGCGCCACCGCGCTGCCGACCCTGCTCTACAACAACCCGCCCGCCTACAAGACCGACTTCAAGCCCGAGCAGATCGCCGAGCTGGCGGCCGAGTTCCCGCTGCTGCAGGCGGTGAAGGAATCGTCCGGCGACATCCGCCGCTTCGCCGGCATCCGCGCGCTGATCGGCGACCGCCTGGTCCTGATGGTGGGCATGGACGACGCCATCGTCGAAGGCATCGCGATGGGAGCGACCGGCTGGATCGCCGGCGTCGTCAACGCCTTCCCGGCCGAGTCGGTCGCGCTGTTCAACGTCGCGCTCAAAAAGGGCACGAACGCCGCGATGCCCCTCTACGCCTGGCATCTGCCGCTGCTGCGCATGGACACGGTGCCGAAGTTCGTGCAGCTCATCAAGCTGATGCAGGAGCGCGTGGGCAAGGGCAGCGAGCGCGTGCGCGCGCCGCGCTATGTCGTCGAGGGCGCCGAGCGCGCCGAGGCGCTGCGCCAGATCGACCACGCGATCCAGACCCGCCCCACGCTCTGACCCGGCCCCGCGGCCGGACAGCACCAGCCCCTCGCGCTACCGCGCCGGGGGCTTTTCCACTTCAAGCCAAGCTGAAAACACCCATGACGACAGAACCCATCCTGCTGGCCGGCCGCTGGCAAGCCGGCACGCCCTTCGGCCAGTTCCGCGCCGTAAACCCGGCCAACGGCGAAGCCTTGGCCCCGGCCTTCCCGCGCTCCGGCGCGGCCGACATCGAGCAGATGGTGGCCGCCGCCGCCCAGGCCGCCGACGCGCTGGCGGCCACGCCGCCCGAACGCATCGCCGCCTTCCTGGAGGCCTACGCCGACGCCATCGACGCCGCCAAGGACGCGCTGGTCGCCGGCGCGCACGAGGAAACCGCGCTGCCGGTCGCGCCGCGCCTGGCCGACGTCGAGCTGCCGCGCACCACCGGCCAGCTGCGCCAGGCCGCGCAGGCCGTGCGCAGCCACGCCTGGACCCATCCCGTCATCGACACCCGGGCCGGCCTGCGCTCGCATTTCGCGCCGCTGCACAAGCCGGTGCTGGTGCTCGGGCCCAACAACTTCCCGCTCGCCTTCAATGCGGTGGCCGGCAGCGACTTCGCCTCGGCCATCGCGGCGCGCAACCCTGTCATCGCCAAGGCCCATCCCTCGCACCCGGCCACGAGCCGGCGGCTCGCCGAACTGGCCCACGTCGCCGCCCTGGCCAGCGGCCTGCCGGCCGCAACCGTGCAGATGTTCTACGACGTGGAGCCGGCGCTCGGGCTGCGCCTGGCCGGCGACCGGCGCATCGGCGCGATCGGCTTCACCGGCAGCCGCGGCGCCGGCCTGGCACTGAAGGCGGCGGCCGACGCCTCGGGCATCCCGATCTATGCCGAGATGTCCAGCGTGAACCCGGTCTTCCTGCTGCCCGGCGCGCTGCGCGAGCGCGGCGCGGCACTGGCCCAGGACTTCTTCGCCTCCTGCACGCTCGGCAGCGGCCAGTTCTGCACCAACCCCGGCATCGTGCTGGTGCCCACGGGTGCAGACGGCGACGCCTTCGTCGCCCAGGCCGCGCAGAAGTTCGCCGCCGCCGCGCCCATGGTGCTGTTCTCGGCCGGCGTGCAGGGCCATCTCGCCAACGCCGTGCAGGCGCTGCGCGGCGCCGGTGCGCGCGTGGCCGGCGGCGCGGCCGACACGGCCGGCCCCGGCTCGCGCTACGCGCCCACGCTGCTGGAGGTGGACGCCGCCAGCTTCCTCGCCCGGGCGGGCGCCCTGCAGCAGGAGGCCTTCGGCCCCGTCTCGCTGCTGGTGCGGTTCAGCGGCACGGACGAAGCGGTGGCGCTGGCCCGCAGCTTCGACGGCAACCTGACCGGCACGCTGCACGCCGCCGCGGACGGCAGCGACGACGCGGCTTGGGCAGCCGTCGCCGCGGCCCTGCGCCCGCGCGTGGGCCGCCTCATTGCCGACAAATGGCCCACCGGCGTCTCCGTCAGCGCGGCCCAGCAGCATGGCGGCCCCTACCCTAGCACCAGCCACGCCGGCTTCAGCGCGGTGGGCATGCCAGGCGCCATCCGCCGCTTCGCGCAACTGCAGAGTTATGACAACCTGCGCGACGACCGCCTGCCCATCGAGCTGCGCGACGCCAACCCGGCCGGCGTGCAACGCTGCGTGGACGGGCTCTGGACCGAGCGGGCTCTCGCATAAGGAAATAAGAAAACTGTCGTTCCTCGAATAAGGGAGTTTGGGCACCCTCGCGGCTTTCGTTCATCCGACGGCCCCGCCATGCCCTTCTCCCTGCCCCGCCGCCGCGCCCTGCTGGCCCTGATCGCCTCGGCCACCGCCCTGCCCGCGCTGGCCGCCGACCCGGCGCTGCTGAACGTCTCCTACGACGTCGCCCGCGAGCTCTACAAACAGATCAACCCGGCGTTCGTCGCCGCGCAGAAGGCCAAGGGCCAGCCGGTCACGGTCAACCAGAGCCACGGCGGCTCCAGCAAGCAGATCGGCGCCGTCATCGGCGGCCTGGAGGCCGACGTCGTCACGATGAACCAGGCCACCGACGTGGACCAGCTCGCCAGCGCCGGCCTCACGGGCACCGACTGGCGCAACCGCTTCCCGAATGGCGCGGCGCCCTATTCGTCGACGATGCTCTTCCTTGTGCGCAAGGGCAACCCCAAGGGCATCAAGGACTGGAGCGACCTGGCCCGCCCCGGCGTGCAGGTCATCATCCCCAACCCCAAGGTCACCGGCAACGGCCGCTACGGCTATCTGGCCGCCTGGGGCAGCGTCATCGCCAGCGGCGGCAGCGAGGCCCAGGCCCGCGAACTGGTCGGCAAGATCTTCGCCAACGTGCCGGTGCTGGACGGCGGCGGCCGCGGCGCCACCACCACCTTCACGCAGCGGGGCATCGGCGACGTGCTGGTCACCTTCGAGGGCGAGGTCGAGCTGATCGAGAACGAGTTCGGCAAGGGCCAGTTCGAGCAGGTCAACCCCAGCATCTCCATCGAGACCGAGGCGCCCGTGGCCCTGGTCGACAAGGTCGCCAACAGGCACGGCACGGCCGCGCTGGCCAAGGCCTACCTCGACTTCCACTGGAGCCCCGAGGCCCAGGAAATCATCGCGAAGAACAACTTTCGCCCGCGCGACCCGGCCGTGTTCAAGAAGCACGCCGCACGCTTCGCCAACATCAGGCTGTTCACGGTCGACAAGACGCTGGGCGGCTGGGCCAGGGTCAGCAAGACCCATTTCGCGGACGGCGGCATTTACGACCAGATCGTGGCCGGGATCAAGCGCTGATGCCGATTCGTCGAAGGGTCCTTCCTGGCTTCGCGCCCACACTGGGCTTCACGCTGTTCTACCTGTCGCTGCTGGTGCTGATCCCGCTGGCCGCGGTCTTCATCAAGTCCGCCGGCCATGGCTTCGACGCTTTCTGGGCCGCGGCCACGTCGCCGCGGGTGCTGGCGTCCTACCGGCTGAGCTTCGGCGCCTCGCTGCTGGCCGCGGGCATCAACCTCGTGTTCGGCCTCATCCTGGCCTGGTGCCTGGTGCGCTACGACTTCCCCGGCCGCAAGCTGGTCGACGCGTTGATCGACCTGCCCTTCGCCCTGCCCACGGCCGTGGCCGGCATCGCGCTGACGGCGCTGTATGCACCCAACGGCTGGCTCGGCGCGCTGCTCGCCCCGCACGACATCAAGATCGCCTTCACGCCGCTGGGCGTGCTGCTGGCGCTGATCTTCATCGGCCTGCCCTTCATCGTCCGCACGGTGCAACCGGTGCTGGAGGACATGGAGACCGAGCTGGAAGAAGCGGCCGCCTCCCTCGGCGCGCAGCGCTGGACGACCTTCCGCTTCGTCGTGCTGCCCACGCTGCTGCCGGCCCTGCTGACCGGCTTCGCGCTGGCCTTCGCGCGCGCCGTCGGCGAGTACGGCTCTGTCATCTTCATCGCCGGCAACATCCCGCTGGTCAGCGAGATCACGCCGCTGATGATCATCTCCAAGCTCGAGCAGTACGACTACGTCGGCGCCACAGCCATCGCCGTCGTCATGCTGGTCTTCAGCTTCGTGCTGCTGCTGGCCATCAACCTGCTGCAGGGCTGGAGTTCCAGGCGAGGTGTCCGTTGAGTACGGCGCTGTCGATCTCCCGCAGCCGCCCGAACTACCAGGCCAACCCCGCCACGCGCGAAAGCCGCGCGGTGCGCTGGCTGCTGCTGGCCCTGGGCCTGGGCTTCTTCGGCCTCTTCCTGCTGCTGCCGCTGGTCGCCGTCTTCACCGAGGCGCTGCGCAAGGGCTGGGAGGTCTATTTCGCGTCGCTGGCCGACGCGGAGACGCTGTCGGCCCTCAAGCTCACGCTGCTGGCCGCCGCCATCGCCGTGCCGCTGAACCTGGTGTTCGGCGTCAGCGCGGCCTGGCTCATTGCCAAGCACGACTTTGCGGCCAAGCAGCTGCTCATCACCTTCATCGACCTGCCCTTCTCGGTCTCGCCCGTCGTCGCGGGCCTGATGTATGTGCTGCTGTTCGGCGCCCAGGGCTGGCTCGGGCCCTGGCTGCAGGACCACGACCTGAAGATCGTCTTCGCCGTGCCAGGCATCGTGCTGGCCACCGTGTTCGTGACCTTCCCCTTCATCGCCCGCGAGCTGATCCCGCTGATGCAGGCCCAGGGCCGCGACGAGGAGGAGGCCGCCACCGTGCTCGGCGCCAGCGGCTGGCAGACCTTTTGCCGCGTGACCCTGCCCAACATCAAGTGGGGTCTGCTCTACGGCGTCATCCTGTGCAATGCGCGCGCGATGGGCGAGTTCGGCGCGGTGTCCGTCGTGTCCGGCCACGTGCGCGGCCTCACCAACACGCTGCCGCTGCAGGTCGAGATCCTCTACAACGAATACCAGTTCGCCGCGGCCTTTGCGGTCGCGTCCATCCTCGCGCTGCTGGCGCTGGTGACACTGGTGATCAAGCAATTCATCGAGTGGCGTGCCAGCCAGTCGGCCAAGGAAGCGTGATGGGAATCCAGGTCCAAAACATCCACAAGAGCTTCGGCGGCTTCACCGCGCTGGGCGACGTGTCGCTGGACTTTCCCAGCGGCGAACTGGTGGCCCTGCTCGGCCCCTCGGGCTGCGGCAAGACCACGCTGCTGCGCGTCATCGCCGGGCTGGAACAGGCCGACAGCGGCCGCGTGCTGCTGGACGGCCAGGATGCCTCCGACACCCATGTGCGCGAGCGCCAGGTCGGCTTCGTCTTCCAGCACTACGCGCTGTTCCGTCACATGACGGTGTTCGACAACGTCGCCTTCGGCCTGCGCGTGAAGCCGCGCAAGCACAGGCCGAGCGAAGCCGAGATCAAGAAACGCGTCACCGAGCTGCTGCAGCTCGTGCAGCTGGACTGGCTGGCCGAGCGCTACCCGCCCCAGCTCAGCGGCGGCCAGCGCCAGCGCATCGCGCTGGCCCGCGCCCTGGCCGTGGAGCCGCGCGTGCTGCTGCTGGACGAGCCCTTCGGCGCACTCGACGCCAAGGTGCGCAAGGAGCTGCGACGCTGGCTGCGCCGCCTGCACGACGAGCTGCACATCACCAGCATCTTCGTCACCCATGACCAGGACGAGGCTCTGGAGGTGGCCGACCGCATCGTGCTGATGGACCACGGCCGCGTCGAGCAGGTCGGCACGCCGCTGGAGGTCTACGAGCGCCCGGCCACGCCCTTCGTCTACGGCTTCCTCGGTGCGGCCAACCGCTTCGTCGGCCGCGCCCACGGCGGCGTGCTGCACATGGGCGAGCACCAGCTGCCGCACGACGGTGCCCACGGCGGCGGCGAGGTGCTGGCCTACGCCCGGCCGCACGAGCTGCAGATCCAGACCGACGAGGCCGCCCCCGGCCTCGCGGCCACGGTGGAGCGCGTGCTGGCCTTTGGTGCCAGTGCCCGCGTCGAACTCATCGGCCCCGACGGCCAGCCCCTCGAGGCCGAGCTGACGCGCGACCAGGCCGAGGCGCTGCGCCTGCACAGTGGCCAGCGCGTGAAGCTCAGCGCTCAGCGGCTCAGCCTGTTCGAGGCCGGCGCTGGCATCTGACCCCTAACTTTCATGTCAAGCGGTCTCATCAACACTGATGAGGCCGGCCGGCAAGCCGCGACGGCCTCACCTAGGCTTGCGCCATTGGCGCCCGCCGCCGGCACGGGCCGCCACCGAAGAAAAAGCCGGCAGGGAGATGCCCATGCCCGGTTTCGCCACTTCGCGGCTGCGCGCCGCCGCCTTGCTGCTCGGCCTCGGCGCCATGCTTCAGCCGGCTGTCGCCGCCCCCAAGGCGCACAAGCAGGCGCCCTTGCGCTTCGACCCGCCCGCTGCCGGGCCGGCCCAGCGCGCCAACGCCGGCTACGAAGCCTGCATCGACAACCCCACGCCCGATGGGCTCGTCATCGACTGCCAGGCCCTGCGCACTCCCGCCGCCGCCGCCAAACCCAAACCGCGGCGGCACTGATATTCGGCGCGCGCATGCGCTGCTGAGGATTGCTTCCTTCCCCGCCGCGGGCGGGCTGAGCACACTGGCTCCACATCACCTCTTGCTGGAGCCTTCATGAGCATCACCGCCATCAACGTCCGCAACCAGTTCCGCGGCACGATCAAGGACATCGTCGAAGGGCCGGTCGTGTCCGAGGTCGATGTCGTCACGCGCAGCGGCGACGTCGTCACCTCCGTCATCACGACGCGCTCGGTCAAGGACCTCGGCCTGGAGGTCGGCCGAGAGGTCGTCGCCCTCGTCAAGTCGACCGAAGTGTCCATCGCGACGCTCTGAGGCGCCGGCCATGGCTTACCAGTCGCCGCGCGTCCTCATCATCCCGGGCCTGCACGACAGCGGCCCGGCCCATTGGCAGACCTGGCTGCAGGGCCAGTACCGCGACGCCCGCCGCGTCACCCAGCGCGACCCGAGCCGCCCCGAGCTGGAGCGCTGGGCCGAGCGCATCCAGCGCACGCTGGAGGTGGCCGGCGACGGCGGCGAATGGCTGGCCGTGGCGCACAGCTTCGGCTGCCTGGCTCTGGCCCGCCACCTGGCCGACCGGCCCGGTTCGCCCATCCGCGAGGCGCTGTTCGTCGCGCCGGCCGAGCCCGACAAGTTCGGTATCGCAGAGGCCCTGCCCCACCAGCGCCTGCCGCGTCGCTCGCGTCTCATCGCCAGCAGCACCGACCCGTGGATGAGCGCCGCCAGCGCCGCGCGCTGGGCCCACCGCTGGGGCGCGAGCTACAGCAACCTGGGCAACGTCGGCCACATCAATGCCGAGGCCGGCTTCGGGCCGTTTCCGCTGGCCAAGAGCTGGGTGGAGGCCGCGCGTGCGCGCGCCGCGGCCGAGGCAAGGCCGCGCCATGCGGAGTTCAGCGAGTGGGGGTTCGCGACCTGACCCGGCGTCCGCTTCGAGGCCAGATCTGCCGAACGCATAACGATATGGCGAATGGTTCGACGACAAACGGCCGCGCCGTTCGCAGAATCGCCGCGCATGAACTTCCAGCAGCTCCGCTCCGTCCGCGAGGCCCAGCGCCGCGGCTTCAACCTGACCGAGGTGGCCCAGGCCCTGCACACCTCCCAGCCCGGCGTCAGCCGCCAGATCCGCGAACTTGAAGAAGAACTCGGCATCGAGCTCTTCGTGCGCGTCGGCAAGCGCCTCACGGGCCTGACCGAGCCGGGCGCGCAGGTGCTGCCCGTCATCGAACGCCTGCTGCTGGAGGCCGAGAACCTGAAGCGCGCGGCCGACGACTTCGCCAGCGCCGGCAGCGGCCGGCTGCGCATCGCCGCCACGCACAGCCAGGCCCGCTATGCGCTGCCGCCGGCCGTGCGCGACTTCCGCGCCCATCACCCCGACGTGAGCCTGCACCTGCAGCAGGGCTCGCCGCAGCAGATCGCGCGCCTGCTGCTCGACGGCGAGGCCGACGTGGGCATCGCGACCGAGGCGCTGGCCCAATATCCCGAGCTGGTCGCCCTGCCCTGCTACCGCTGGACGCATGCCGTCGTCGTGCCGCCCGATCACCCGCTGGCCAGCAGCCGCGAGCCGCTGACGCTGGCGCGCCTGGCCCAGTTCCCCATCGTCACCTACGAGCCCGGCTACACCGGCCGCTCCCACATCGACGAGGCCTTCGCCGCGGCTCGGCTGACGCCCCAGATCGTGCTCAGCGCGATGGACGCCGACGTCATCAAGACCTATGTGGAACTGGGCCTGGGCGTGGGCATCGTCGCGGCCATCGCCTTCGACGAGGAGCGCGACCGCCACCTGCGCGCCCTCGACGCCCGCCATCTGTTCGCGGACAACATGACGCGCCTGGCGGTGCGCCGCGGCGCCTTCCTGCGCGACTATGTCTACGAGTTCATCCAGACCTTCGCCTCGCCGCTGGGCCGCGATGTGGTCGACGCGGCCCGCCATCAGGCACCCGAAGACGAATCGGACCAGGCCTGGCGCAAGGCCGCCTGAGCCCGGCCAGCGCAGCCGCCTCAGAAGCGCAGGCGCTCGACCAGTTCCGCGGGATAGTGGCGCAGATAGGCGCGACGGACGGCGCCCTCGGCCTGCGCCCGCTCGAACATCTGCGTCAGCAGCACCAGATCGGCCGCCTCGAGATTGCGCCGGGACAGGTAGACCCCGTTCTCCATCAGCGGCTCGGCTTCCAGGGCCTCGATGCGGAAGGCCGTCTGCGACAAGGGTGTGCGCGGTGACAGGTCCAGCGCACCCTGGCCGGTCACAAAGGGCAGCAGCGTGAAGTCGGCCCGCCCGGCGTGCAGCATGCGGCTCACGGCCTCGATGTCCGGCACGATGTCGGCGCGCTTGTCGGCCAGCAGCCGCTCGACGAAGTCGCCGTAGGCGGCTCCGAAGTAATAGCCGCGCACGAAGATGCCGCGCAGCCCCTTGTCGGCCAGCAGCTTATTGAGGTCCGCCGGCACCGGTGCATGTGCACGCTCGGTCGCCACCGCCAGGCTCTGGTGGATGAGCGCCAGGAATAGATGGGTGGCATCGCGTTCGGGCTGGCGCATGGCCGGCAGGTAGATGTCGCCCATCTGCGACTTGAACACCGCCTGCGCGGCGCGCGCCCGTGGCACGACGCGGAAGCGGAACTGGCAGCCGATCAGCGCGCCCTGCTCGCGCAGCAGTTCCGGCAGCACACCTTCGACGCGCTCGTCCTCGACGATCACCAGCCGGCCCGCGGGGGAGACCGGCACCTCGATCACACGCGAGCAGCCAGCCACCGCGCCCGAAACCCACAGCCCTGCGGCGCAAGCCAGCGCCAGCATCCGCCCGATCCGGCGCGGGATTCGGAGTCTGCTTTGCATGCAGAAACCTTAACGTCAATTTCGATGGACAACAAGGCACGATCATGCGGACCGATCACAAGCTTGCGCAAAGCCGTCCGGGGTCAACGATGCCCGCGGACGAGCGTTGAACGCCGAACACCGACGCGAGGCCTCATGGTGAAACCCCATCTGCTGTTCTGGGCTGGCGCCCTCGTCTTGGCCGCCGGCTGTGCCAGCCCGCCGCCACCCAGGGTGCCAACCAGCGCCGCGGCCGACACGCTCTGGCTGGACCGCCTGAGCTGGGGCGCCAGCGCCTCCGACCTGGCCGCGGTGCGTGCCCAGGGCCGCACCGCGTGGCTGGATGCCCAGCTCGCACCGCCCACGCCCGCCCGCCTGCCCGAGGCCGCGCAGGCGCAGATCCAGGCGCTGGGCGTCAGCCAGCAGGCCCTGGTGCCGCTGGTGCAGTCGCTGGAGGCCCAGCGCAAGGCCGCCGACGCGCAGGCCGACGACACGGCCAAGGCCGCCGCGCAGAAGGACTACCAGCAGGCGCTGAGCAAGCTGGCCCGCGAGGCCTCCGCACGCGCGCTGCTGAACGCGCTCTACTCGCCCAACCAGGTGCAGGAGCAGCTGGCCTGGTTCTGGTTCAACCACTTCAACGTGCACCAGTACAAGGCCAACCTGCGCGTGATGGTGGGCGACTACGAGCAGGGCCTGCGGGAACGGGCCCTCGGCAGGTTTCGCGACCTGCTGGGCTATACGGCCCACCATCCGGCCATGCTGCGCTACCTCGACAACGAGCAGAACGCCGCCAACCACATCAACGAGAACTACGCCCGCGAGCTGCTGGAGCTGCACACGCTGGGCATCAACGGCGGCTACAGCCAGCGCGACGTGCAGGAGCTGGCCCGCGTGCTGACCGGGCTGGGCGTGAACCTGACGGACAACCGCCCGAAACTCAAGCCGGCGCAGGAGGCGCTGTACCGGCGCGACGGGTTGATGGAGTTCAACCCCGCGCGCCATGATTTCGGGGACAAGCAACTGCTCGGCATCAGCGTGAAGGGCCGCGGCTATGCGGAGCTGGACCAGGTGCTGGACCTGCTGGCCCGCCACCCGAGCACGGCACGCTTCGTGTCGCGCCAGCTGGCCCAGTATTTCGTCGCCGACGAGCCGCCGCCGGCCCTGGTGGAGCGCATGGCCGCGCGCTGGCTGCAGACCGACGGCCGCATCGTCGAGGTGATGCGCACCATGGTCGCCTCGCCCGAGTTCGAGGCCTCTCTCGGCCACAAGTTCAAGGACCCGACCCACTACGTCGTCTCGGCCGTTCGGCTGGCCTATGCCGACAAGGTGGTGCTGAACACGGGCCCGATGATCGGCTGGCTCTACCGTCTCGGCCAGGCGCCCTACAACCGCCAGACGCCCGATGGCTACCCGCTGGACGAGAACGCCTGGGCCGGCCCGGGCCAGATGACGACGCGCTTCGAGATCGCCCGCGCGATCGGCAGCGGCAGCGCCGGCCTGTTCAAGATCGAAGGCGAGAAGCAGGATCGCCCCGCCTTCCCGCAGCTGGCCAACCCGCTCTATTACGACGGCATCGCGCCGCGCCTGGCCGCCGCCACGAAGCAGGCCCTGGGCCAGGCCGCATCGCCGCAGGAATGGAACACCTTCCTGCTCGCCTCTCCGGAACTGATGAACAGGTGAACCGATGAAACGCCGCAACCTGCTCCAGCTCGGCCTGGGCGCCGCCGCACCGCCGATGCAACTCTGGGCCGCCGTGCCCGCGCCCTGGCCCGAGACGCCGCGCGTGCTCGTCGTCTTCCTGCGCGGCGCCTATGACGCGGCCAACCTGCTGGTGCCCACGGCGTCGAGCTTCTACTACGAGGCCCGGCCCAACATCGCCATCGCCAAGGCCCAAGCCCTGCCGCTGGACGCCGCCTGGGGCCTGGCGCCGGCCCTGGCGGACAGCATCCACCCGCTGTGGCTCAAGGGCCAGGCCGCCTTCGTACCCTTTGCCGGCACGCACGACACGACACGCAGCCATTTCGAGACCCAGGACCACATCGAGCTGGGCCAGCCCGACGATGCTTCGAGGGACTTCCGCAGCGGCTTCATGAACCGCCTGGCCGGCGTGCTGGGCGCGGGCTCGGCCGGCAGCTCGCATCTGGAGGCGATGGCCTTCACCGACCAGGTGCCGCTGATCCTGCGCGGCAGCCTGCCGGTGGCCAACCAGGCGCTGCGCGACCTGGGCAAGCCGGCCATCAGCGCGAGCCAGGCGCAGACCATCGCCGCCATGTATGCCGGAACCAAGCTGGCCGGCACGGTCAGCGGCGGCTTCGAGGTGCGCGACGAGGTCAGCCGCGAGATGGCCGGCGAGATGGAGGCCGCCAGCCGCAACGCCATCGCGGCCAAGGGCTTCGCGCTGGAGGCGCGGCGCGTCGCGCGGCTGATGCGCGAACGCGTGACGCTGGGCTTCATCGACATCGGCGGCTGGGACACGCATGTCGGCGAAGGCGGCGCCAACGGCCAGCTTGCGACCAAGCTCGGTGAGCTGGGCAAGGGTCTGGCGCTGTTCGCCGACGAGATGGGGCCGCAGTGGGCCAACACCGTCGTCGTCGTCGTCAGCGAGTTCGGCCGCACCTTCCGCGAGAACGGCAACCGCGGCACCGACCATGGCCACGGCAGCGCCTACTGGGTGCTGGGCGGCGGCGTGAAGGGCGGGCGCATCGCCGGCGAACAGGTGGAGGTCAAGGCCGCCACGCTGTTCCAGAACCGTGACTGGCCGGTGCTCAACGAATACCGCGCGCTGTTCGGCGGTTTGTTCAAGCGCATCTACGGCCTGAACGACGCGCAACTGGCCACGGTCTTCCCTGGGGCCAGCTCGCGCGATATCGGCTTGGTTTAGGCCGACCGGGCCCAGCGGTCGACGACCGCCTTCACGCGCTCGCCGAAGGCCTTGGCCGTTGCGATGTCGCCGGGCACCATTTCCTCGGCCGAGGCGTCGCTGGGCGTCTGCGTGATCAGGCCGGCATAGCCGCCCAGATTGTTGACATCGTCGCGCGTGGCGGCCTTGTGGTTGGGCGCCTTGATGCCGGTGCCCACCCAGATCATGCTGTGCTGCTGGCTCAGCGTGTGCAGGTACTGCATCGTGCCCTGCTTGTCGCCGTTGAGCGTGGCCGAGTTCGTGAAGCCGGCCGCGATCTTGTCCTTCCAGACCTGGCTGTACCAGGGCTTGCTGCTGGCGTCGGCCACCTTCTTGAACTGCCAGCTCGGGCCGCCCATATAGGTCGGCGTGCCGAAGATGATGGCGTCGGCCGCGGCCAGCGCCGCCCAGTCGGCCTCGGAGATATTGCCCTCGGCATCGACGGGCATCAACTGCGCGCCAGCGGCGCCGGCAACGGCCTCGGCGACCTTCTTGGTGTGACCGTAACCGGAGTGATAGAGAACGACGATCTTGCTCATGGAGGATTTCCTCTGAAGTGGGTGGAAAAGGTTTCAGGCCGCGAGGTCGAAGACCAGGACTTCGGCATCCTTGCCGGCCGTCAAGGCGAGGCGCGATGTTTCGCGAACTTGCAGGGCATCGCCCGCCGTCAGGTCTTGCCCGTTCACGGTAAGCGCGCCGCGTACGAGGTGGATATAGGCGATGCGGCCATCGGCCAGGCCGAGCTCGGCCTGCTCGGCGCCGTCGAACAGGCCGGCATAGAGCTTGGCGTCGGCATGGATGGTCACCGCGCCGCCAGCACCGTCGTTCGCCGCCACCAGGCGCAACTGGCCGCGCTTGGAGCCGGCGTCGAAATGCTTCTGCTCGTAGCTCGGCGCAATGCCGCGCGCATCGGGCTGGATCCAGATCTGAAGGAAATGCGTGGTCTCATCCTTGGCGTGGTTGAACTCGCTGTGCAGCACGCCCGTGCCCGCGCTCATGCGCTGCACGTCGCCGGGGCGGATGACGCCCGCGTTCGCGGCACCCTTCTCGCCATTGCCCATGCTGTCCTTGTGCGCCAGCTCGCCGGAGAGCACGTAGCTGATGATCTCCATGTCGCGGTGGCCATGCGTGCCGAAGCCCGTGCCGGGTGCGATCCTGTCCTCGTTGATGACGCGCAGCGCCCCGAAGCCCATGCGCGCCGGGTCGTAGTAGTCGGCGAAGGAGAAGCTGTGGAAGGACTTCAGCCAGCCGTGGTCGGCATAGCCGCGGTCGCAGGACTTGATCAGTTGCAGCATGGTCGGGCTCCTTTTCTTGCGTCAGTGCAGCCAATGTAGGAGCCGCCCCTGCCACCATCGATCAGCCGGCGCTGAGGGCACCATTCAAATAGACTGAACAAATCCTAGATACAACGGCTGACCGCTTCCCAGCGCTCGCACCTGATGCCTTCATCGCAGAACACCTTTCACGGCAAACGCATCGCCTCAGGCAGCAGCGCTGCGCGCCCGATTGCGCCGCACTGGCGTGCGCCGGCTGCGTTGCTCCTCCTCGCGGGCCTGAGCCCGCAGCGTCCTCGCGCCTTGCCGGCACGCGCCATCGCAGCCCACTCGGGCACGCCCAAACGTCGCGTCTAGGATGTCGCCCTCCCACGAAAAACGCCGCGCACTGACGCCCGAGGCGCTGGCCATGATGGACACCATCGCCCGCACCGGCAGCTTTGCCGCCGCCGCGCGCGAGATGGGCCGCGTGCCTTCGGCGTTGACCTATTCCGTGCGCCAGCTGGAGGATGCGCTGGACGTGCTGCTGTTCGACCGCAGCTCGCGCCAGGCCGTGCTGACCAGCGCCGGCCAGGAACTGCTGCACGAAGGGCGGCGCCTGCTGCAGGAGCTGGACGCCGTGGCCAACCGGGTGCGCCGCATCGCCACCGGCTGGGAGAGCGAGCTGACGCTGGCCGTGGACGACGCCATCGCCCGCCGCGCCCTTTTCGACTTGATGGAGGCCTTCTACGCTGAGAAGACCGACGACGGCAGCCCGCCGCCGACCCGGCTCAAGCTGCGCGTGGAGGTGCTGGCCGGCACCTGGGAGGCGCTGCTGAGCGGCCAGGCCGACATCGCCATCGGCGTGCCGGCCCGCACGCCCAGCCCGGCCATCCAGACCGCGCCGCTGGGGCCGATGGAGTTCGCCTTCTGCGTGGCGCCCCATCATCCGCTGGCCGAGGCGCCCGAGCCGCTGGCGGCGGCGCAGATCGCCGAACACCGCATCATCACGGTGGCCGACAGTGCGCGCCAGATGCAGCCCATCACCATCGGCGTGCTGCCTGGGCAGGACGTACTGACCCTGCCCTCGCTGGCCTCCAAGGTTGAAGGCTTGCTGCGCGGCCTGGGCTGCGGCTCTGTGCCCGTCTCGATGGTGCGCCGGCACATCGAGGCCGGCCGCCTGGTGCACAAGGCCACCTATGAAGGCCTGCGCTCCGGCACGATGTACTACGCCTGGCGCGACACCGGCCACGCGCCCGGCAAGGCGCTGGCCTGGTGGCTGGAGAAGCTGCGCAACGACACGACCTGCAAGGCGCTGGTGGAACAGCACGAGGGGCTGCTGCTTTGACCTATCGGGGAAGGTTCGCACCCTCGCCCACCGGCCCTCTGCATGCCGGCTCGCTGGTCGCGGCGCTGGCGAGCTGGCTGGACGCGCGCGCCCAGGGCGGCCAATGGCTGGTGCGCGTCGAGGACGTCGACGGCCCGCGCTGCCCGCCAGGCATGGATCAGGTCATCCTCGGCCAGCTCGCAGCGCTAGGCCTGCACCCCGACGAGCGCCCCGTCTGGCAGTCGCGCCGCGGCGCCCTCTACCAGCTGGCGCTGGACCGCCTCATCGCCAGCGGCCATGCCTATGGCTGTGCCTGCACACGCGCCGAGATCGCGGCCGCCGCGGGGCCGCGTCCCAGGCACGGTGAACTCGTCTATACGGGCACCTGCCGCCACGGCACGAATGGCCGGCCGGTGCGCGCCTGGCGCTTTCGGGTCGATGGCCGGATCGACTGGACCGACCGCCGGCTTGGGCCGCAGACGCAGGACCTGGCAGCCGAGGTCGGCGACTTCGTGCTCAAGCGCGCCGACGGCCTCTGGGCCTACCAGTTGGCCGTCGTCGTCGACGATGCCGAGCAGGGCATCACCGACATCGTGCGCGGCGAGGACCTGGCCGACAACACGCCGCGCCAGATCGCGCTGCAACGCGCGCTCGGCCTGCCCACGCCGCGCTATCTGCACACGCCACTGGTGCTGGCCGCGGACGGGCACAAGCTGTCCAAGCAGAACGGCGCCGCGGCGCTGGACCTGCGCGACCCGATGGCACGGCTGCGCGAGGCGGCCGAGCGCCTGGGCCTGCAGGTCGACGACAGCACCACTCTGCTAGCCGCCGCCGTCGGACAGTGGCGGGCCCATGCCTGGACGGTACGGGCAGGTTCGGCCTGACACCATCGGCCAGCTACCTCGGGAAACCCCGACTTGCGCGCAATTCGTCACGTTGTCGCCTGCCATCCGGCGCCCACCTGCTCGGCCGTTAGCCGCCATGCCGATATGGTGCGAGGCCGACATGTCCAGGCGTAACGCCCTCCATGCCCCAGTTCAACCGGCTTGAGTCCATCTTCGACGCCTTCGCCGTCCGGATCTTTCCGGCGGTGGTGCTGGTCGTCGTCGGCCTGGTCATGCTGTGGCAGCTGGGCACGGCCGAACCGCTGAGCGGCCAGCCAGTGCCCGTCGCGGCCCGCGAAGCGCCGGCCGCGGACACCCTGCCTGCCCAGGCGCTGGCTTTGCTGGCCGGTGCCGGAACCGCCCGCTCCGTGTCGACGCAACTGTCGACGCGCCCCTTCTGGTATCGCATCGAGGCGGACGCGCCCGATCACGACTCGGCCTGGGGAGTGGGCCTGCCCTCCCGGCATGCCATGAACCTGGCTTGCTGGGACGCCGCCACACTCGCGCCACTGGGCCAGGCCAGCCGCAGCGACACCAGCGGGGCCATCGGCAACCTGCAGGGCGGCTTTATCGTCAGGCTGGAGCCCCAGGCCCGGCATGCATCGCTGCTGTGCCGCTCCGAGTTCCGCGGCCCCGCCAAGATCAGTGCCGAACGCTGGACCCAGGCCGTCGCCGACGCCGCCAACGCCCAGCACAAGCGCAACGCGACGATGATCGAGGCCGGCTTCGGCCTGCTCGCCATCTCGATGGTGCTGACCGCCGCCATCAACCTCAACAAGCTCTACTGGGCCTTCGTCGGCTGGCTGTTCGTCAGCATGCGCATGGCCCTGCTGTCCGAGGGTTCAGACCTGAGTTTCATCGGCGTGCCGATTCCGCTTGAACTGCTCATTCCGGTTCGGCAATGGACCGTCGCGCTGTATTTCTGCTGCACGATCGCCGTGCTTGGGCTGCTGTTCAAACAGGAGCTCAAGCAACTGGGTGGAGGATGGCTGCTGACCACGCTGCGCGTCTTTGCAATCCTGATCGCGCTGCTGTGCGCGGCCCTGCCCTTCGAGCACTTCCTGCCATTTGTCTGGGTCGCGACCACCATTGTCGCGGTGCTGACCACCCCTTGGCTCTACCTGATCCTGCGCAAGGTCCACTCGCGCACCGCCATGTGGTACGTCGTCTCAACTCTGGTAACCCTGGTCGCCAGCCTTACCGAGGTCGTCGCGGCCGCCACTGGTTACCGCTTTCTGTTGGGTGGGCTGAACAGCGTCACTGCGGCCCTGGCCTCGGCGTTGTTCACCACGGCCGCGCTGGCCGAGCACATGCGCCAGGACCGCCTGCAGCGCGAGGCAGCCCAACGCACGCTGAAGGCCGCCTACGACGATTCGCCGGTCGGCCTGTTCTCGGTGGACGAGAAACTGCGAGTGCTGAGCTGCAACCCGGCCTTCCGGGCCATGCTGGCGCAGGCCGACTATGCGGGCCCGCTGGATGTCAACATGATCTTCGAAAACCAGGTCGCGCTGGCGCTGGCCAACCTGGGCGAGGATGGCGACCAGTTCGACCAGCAGGTGCGCATCCGCTACGGCGGGTCGGTCGAGCGCTGGTTCCTGCTGCGCGCCTCGTCCTCGCGTGCCGGCCTGATCGAATGCTCGCTGCAGGACATCACCGACCGCGTCCGCTCCGCCAACCGGCTCGAGTTCCTGGTCAACCACGACCCGCTGACCGAGTGCCTGAACCTGCGCGGCCTGACGCGCTCCTTCGAGCGCAGCGTGGAGCGCGTCACCGCGCTGGCCTATCTGGACCTGGACCGCTTCAAGCTGATCAACGACCTCTACGGGCACAACGCCGGCGACGCCGTGCTCCTGCAGGTCTGCGAGCGCATCCGCTCGCAGCTGCCGGCCAATGCCCTGCTGGCCCGGGTCGGCGGCGACGAATTCGTGCTCGCCTTCGTGACGACCGAACTCGCGCAGGCCCGCATCGTCTGCCAGAACATCTGCGCGCTGATCTCCACGGCGCCATTCAAGATCGAAAACCAGCAGTTCGCGCTGAGCGTCTCCGCCGGCCTGGTCAGCACCCAGTGGCTGGCCAGCCAGGGCATGAAGGCCGTCGTGTCGGCCGCCGACACGCTGTGCCGCATGGCCAAGAAGCGCCCGGGCACGGACCGCCTGCTGGTCATGGCGGGCGAGGACAAGTTCTTCAAGACCCACAAGGAAGAGCTGGAACTCATCAACTGCCTGGAGCACGACCGCACGCCCGAAGGCCTGTTCCTGGTAATGCAGCCCGAGTTGTCGCTGCACCGCCCGTTCGACAGCCTCAACTTCGAGGTGCTGATCCGCATGCGCAAGCCCAGCGGCGAGACACTGCCGGCCCAGGTCGTCATCGAGGCGGCCGAAGCCCACGGCAAGACGGCCATCATCGACCGCTGGGTCATCTCCACGGTGCTCGCCTGGCTGGAAACCCACCAGGCCCGACTGCCCAACACGCAGTTCATCGGCGTCAACCTGTCTGGCGGCTCGCTGAACGACGTGGTCTTCATCGAGGATCTGTTCGCGTTGCTGGAGGCCCACGGCGACGTCGCCAAACGCCTGTGCATCGAGATCACCGAGACCGTCGCCCTCACCGACCTTGCCCATATGCAGCGCTTCATCGAGCGCGCCGGCGCGCTGGGCGTCAAGGTGGCGCTGGACGATTTCGGTGCCGGCTATTCCTCTTTCGGCTACCTGAAGGGCATGACCGTCGACGCACTCAAGCTCGACGGCTCGCTGGTGCGCGACGTGACGAGCAACCCGGCCGCGATGGCCATCCTGGGTGCGCTGGGCGGGCTGTCGGCCAACCTGGGGATGAAGTCCATCGGCGAATACGTCGAGGACCTGCCCATCCTGAAGGCCCTGGTCGACGCGGGCGTGGACTATGCCCAGGGCTGGGCCATCAGCAAGCCCGTGATGCCCGAACAGATCCTGGCGGCGTCCTCGTCGGCCGACTTCATCCAGGATGCCGACGTGGCCCAGTACGTGCGTTCCTTGCAGTCACGGCCGACGCTGGTCTCGCGCCAGGCGGCGCCGGGCACCGCCGCGGCCGAACCAATGCTTCACTGACTCAGGAGCAGCGGCTCGATCCGTGCCGGCGTAGCCCGCCATCCCGGGTTGGCCGCAGCCGCCGGGAAACCCGGCAGGGCAGAAGGAGGGCAGACCTGGCGCCAGTCGATGGCGCTAAGGTCACGGGCTCCACTCAGATCGATGTCGGGATGAAAGGTTTCGATCATGAAGCTGTACAGCGGGTGCCCCTGGGCCGACCAGAGGTCTTGTGCCTGAGCCACTGGCAAACGCATGATCCGGTGCGGAATATTGGCCGCGTAGGGCAGTGGATAGTAGACGCCGGGCTCCAGGATGTCGGTGAACAGCAACCGGTCGTAGATCGTGTCCACCGGCCTGCGCCCACCCGCCACCAGCCAGTCGATGTTCTGCTCCTCGGCGTACAGGAACAGGGCCTTGAACAGCGCGTTGCGCACCAGCGAGGCCGAAGTGCCATGCCCCACGCACAGCCGCGTGGCCTCGACCAGCCGCTCGCCATTGAAGGCCTGCTGGATGTCCACCGCGGCCTCCAGGGGCAGGGGATCCACCACGTTGGAGTGGGTGCGCAGCGTACCGAGCACCGACCCGTCCAGTTTGGACGTGGCAACGATCACCTCGCAGCCGAAGGTGGAATCGGCCGATTCCGGCTGCGCCAGCACCTCGGCCATGGCCGGCAGATGCCGGCCATAGGCACTGGCACGCAGTTGGCTCACAGCCGGCATTTGCTCTGCCGACGCGATGCTCACGGTGAAGGGCAGGCGCGCCTCGCGAACATTGCGGGGGCGCAGGACTCGGCTGGATGTCATTGCTGGCGGCTCGGTTGATAAAGCAAGGCCATGCTAGGCGCCCCCCTAGTTCGTCAATCCTGCGGTATGCCGTCTCTTAGCCCGCCAATTCACCGTGGATTCATGTGCGGGGCGCGCAGGTACACGACGGCGGCCAGCGCATCGGGGCTTGCGCCTGCAACCGCGGCACCGACGCCAGGAAGGGGCCGTCCGCGGGCAGGACGCCCATCTGCGCGTCGTCGATGGCCTAGGCCGGCTCCCTGACCGACCAGCGCAGGTTCAGCGACACGGCCACCGCCCCCTCGCCCGAGGTCCGCGCCTCGATGGCAGAGGCGCGCGGATGAATCAGTGCGAGGCCATCAGATGCCTGGCCAGGGCCTGGAAGGCCGGCAGCGAGGTCGGGTCGTTGAAGGCATTGGCCGCCATCGGGAAGGAGGCGAAGCGCGCCACCACCATCTCGGCCTTGGGGTCGATGTAGAGGGTCTGGCCGTGGATGCCACGCGCCGCGAACGCGCCGTCCTCGTTGTGCAGCACCCACCACATGTCGCGGTAGCTGCCGCCCGGCAGGGTTTTGTAGCCGGCCTTCTCGAAGTCGGACTTGCGGCCGCCGCGCTGGATGTCGTCGACGACGGCCTTGGGCACGATCTGCTGGCCGTTGTACTGGCCGCCCAGACGCATCATCTCGCCCAGGCGGGCCAGGTCGCGCGTCGTGGCGTTCAGGCCGCCGCCGGCGAAATCCACGCCGTCCGGGTCCACCAGCATGTAGGCGTCCTCCTCGGCGCCGAGCTTCTGCCAGATGCGCTCGGACAGCAGCTCGCCCACGCCCTTGCCGGTGACGCGCTTGATGATCCAGCCCAACACGTCGCTGTTGACCGTCTTGTAGGCGAAGGCCTGTCCATGCTCGCCCTCCTTGCGCAGGCTCTGCAGGAAGGCATAGGACGATGCCGGCCCCGTGTAGCCGGGCGGCTTGGGCAGCACGCCGTTGGCACGGACATGGTCCCAGATCTCCGCCTTGGGGTCGGCATAGGCCTCGGAGTACTTGACCCCCACCGTCATGTCCAGCACCTGGCGCACCGTGGCATCGCCCCAGGCGCTGTCCTTGAGCTCGGGCACATAGCGGGTGACCAGGGCCGTCTCGTCGATCCTGCCCTCGTTGACCAGCATGGCGCCCAGCAGCCCGAAGGCGGACTTGGTGACGGACATCGCCATGTGAGCCGTGTGCGGCGTCATCACGCCGTTGTACTTCTCGTAGACCACCCGGCCCTTGTGCAGCACGACGATGGCGTCCGTGTAATTGGCCTGCAGGGACTGCGCCCAGGTCATAGGCTCGCTCTGCCCCAGCGGCACGAAGCTGATGCCGTCGATGTCGCCGCGCTCGGCGCGCTCCAGGCGGCGCGGCCCGCCATCGCCGCGCCAGACGTCAGTGGACGGCATGAACTGGCGCCAGTTGGCGAAGCTCCAGCGGAACTGCGGGAACTTGGCATGGCTGCCATCGGCAAAGTGCAACATCTTCTCGGCGGGCGGCGGCGAACCCACCATCCAGCCCAGCCTGGCCGGATCGGTCTCCGCAGCCGAAGGCAGCTTGGGGGCGGTCTGGGCCTGGGCCAGCAGCGTCATGCCTGCAAGCAGCGCGGCGGCCATGCCCTGCCGTGTGAAGGTGGCGTCCATGTTGTCTCCTTGTGATGTTCGGGATGCGCGGGCGGATTCTGCGCATCCGGCCTGTGTCTGAAAAGGATCGATTCGGGCGTCTGCCGTCCAGCAGGGCTCCGGGGGCACTCCAGCCGCGGCCCGGCGGCGACAATGCCGCCTTTGTCAAACAGCTCAAGGACACCCCCATGAACACCACGCCCAGCGGCCTGCAGTTCGAAGACAGCGTCGTCGGCGACGGCAAGCAGGCCCAGGCCGGCCATGACGTCACCGTGCACTACACCGGCTGGCTCTGGGTCGATGGCGCCCGGACGACCAAGTTCGACTCCAGCCTGGACCGCGGCGACCCCTTCGAGTTCGAGCTCGGCGCCGGCTTGGTCATCCGCGGCTGGGACGAGGGCGTGCAGGGCATGCTGATCGGCGGCAAGCGCACGCTGATCATCCCGGCCCAGCTCGGCTATGGCGCACGCGGCGCCGGCGGCGTCATCCCGCCGAATGCGACGCTGTGCTTCGAGGTCGAGTTGCTCGGCCTGGCCGGCGGCCCCGAGCCCGTCGAGCTGGACCTGCAGACGACGGCCAGCGGCCTGCAGTACGAGGACCGCGTCGTCGGCGAAGGCGCTGAAGGCCTCAAGGGCCAGCGCGTGGCTGTGCACTACACCGGCTGGCTCTACAAGGACGGCATGCGCGGCAAGAAGTTCGACTCCAGCAAGGACCGCGGCCAACCCTTCAAGTTCCGCCTCGGCGGCGGCGAGGTCATCCAGGGTTGGGACGAGGGCGTGCAGGGCATGAAGGTGGGCGGCACGCGCATGCTGGTGCTGCCGCCCGAGCTGGGCTATGGCGCGCATGGCGCCGGCGGCGTGATCCCGCCCAACGCGACGCTGCTGTTCGAAGTCGAGCTGCTGTCGGTCTGACAAGGCCCTGTCACGCGGGGCTGGTTTGATCGGGCATCCTCAACGACGCTCGATCCCCGCCATGTCCGTCGACCAACGCCGCTTCCCCCGCGTCGAGTTCTTCCTGGTGCCTGCCGAGCACGAGCAGTTGCCGGTCTGGGTCATCAAGCCGCAGGGGCTGGCGGAGGCGCGTGGTGGTGTCGTCGTCAACCTCAGCGAGGCCGGCCTGCAGATCCTCGCGGCGGCGGATCCCGAGCTGGATGCCCAGCATTACGAGCTGCGCCTGCTGCTCGGCGAGGACGAGGGCGTGCCGCTGTTCAGCGCGGCCGTGCGCCGCGTCTGGAACCGGCCGCTGAGCCAGCTGGTGCAGCTCGGTGGCTTCGAGTTCGAATCGTCCAACTCCGAGGCCGAGGAATTCCTGCGCACGCAAACCGCGCAGATCACCGCGCGCAAATGGGTGCGCTGCGTGCTGGTGGAGCGGATGACGGCGCTGGCCTGAAGCCAGTTCGGGCGAGCATCCACAAGCTTGCTGAAGACCGGCACGCCAGTGGCCAAGCTAGGTCTTTGCGCGGTCACGAACGGCGACAACACTGGCCGCACCTCCCACCTGCCTCGGAGAACCGTCATGCAACTTCGTCCGAATCTCGCCACCGGCCTGCTGGCCGCCACGCTGCTCGCCGCCCCGGCCGCCGCCTTCGCCTGGGGCGACGCGGGGCATGAGATCGTCGGCACCCTCGCCTACCAGCGCCTGACGCCCAAGGCGAAGAAGGCGGTGGACGCGCTGCTGGCCCAGGACAAGGACGCCCTCACCAAGCCCGACTTCGTCAGCCGCGCGACCTGGGCCGACAAATTCCGCGACTCCGACCGCAACACCACCCACGTGCACTACAACGCCACCCACCAGTGGCATTTCGTCGACATCGAGATCGACGGCGGCACGCTGGACCAGGCCTGCTTCGGCCGCCCGGCGCTGCCCGCGGGCACGCCGGCCAGCCAGGGCCAGGCCGACGCCTGCGTCGTCGACAAGCTGGTGCAGTTCAAACAGGAACTCGCCGACCCGGCGACGCCCACGGCCGAGAAGACGCTGGCGCTGAAGTTCATCATGCATTTCGTCGGCGACATCCACCAGCCGCTGCATTCGTCCGACCATCATGACAAGGGCGGCAACGGCGTCGCCATCGAAGCCCCTCCGTCCAAGGCCCAAGGCAATCTGCATGCCTACTGGGACACCCAGCTGGTCCAGAAGCTCGGCAGCACCGTGCCCGTCGCCGCAGCGGCGGTCGCCAAGCTCATCACGGCGCAGAACGTCGCGCTCTGGTCGAGCGGATCGATCGAGGACTGGGCCGGCGAGTCCAACGCCAGGGCCAAGGACACGGCCTACAACTTCAGCGGCGAGAAGACCTTCGTCGACGACCACGGCGGCGTCGGCGAAGTGCTGGACGCCCAGTACGCCGCCCGCGCCCTGCCCGTGGCCAAGGAGGCCCTCGCCAAGGCCGGTGTGCGTCTGGCCAATCTGCTCAACGAGGCCTTCAAGTAGGCCGCCCGGCGGCCCGGACTCAATCGATGGCCGGATAGTCGCCGAGGCCGTCGGGCCAGGGCGTCAGGATCTCGAAGCCATCCTTGGTCACGGTGACCATGTGCTCCCACTGCGCGGACAGCGAGCGGTCCTTGGTCACCACCGTCCAGCCGTCATTCAGCTCGCGGATGGCGGCGCCGCCGGCGTTGATCATGGGCTCGATCGTGAAGATCATGCCCTCCTGCAGCCTGAGCCCTTCGCCCGGCCGGCCGAAATGGTTCACATGCGGCTCGTCGTGATAGACGTCGCCGATGCCGTGGCCGCCGTACTCGCGCACGACGCTGAAGCCGGCCGCATGCGCGACCTTCTGGATGGCATGGCCCACGTCGCCCAGCGTCGCCCCCGGGCGCACCTGGCGGATGCCAGCGCGCAGCGCCTCGTAGGTCGTCGTCACCAGCCGGCGCGCCAGCACATTGGTCTCGCCGACGATGAACATGCGGCTGCTGTCGCCGAACCAGCCGTCCTTCGTGAGCGTCACGTCGACATTGACGATATCGCCCTTCTTCAGCGTCTTGTCCTTGCTCGGGATGCCGTGGCAGACGACGTGGTTGGGCGAGATGCAGGCCGTCTTCGGAAAGCCGTGGTAGCCGACGTTGGACGGGATGCACTTCAGCGTATTGACGATGTAGTCGCGGCAGAGGTCGTCCAGCGCCTCGGTCGTCACGCCGGGCACCACATGGGGCTTGAGCATGGCCAGCACCTCGGCAATGAGGTGGCCGGCCTCGCGGGCCCTGGCGACTTCCTCGGGGCTGCGCAGCTTGAGGCTCTTCATGCGCGGGCCCCCTTGGCCTTGGCGGGCTGAGCCCAGCCGGCCAGGCGCGCCAGGTCCAGCCCGCCCTCCTGCTCGGCGCGGATCAGCAACTGGCACAGCTCGCTGTGGTTCAGCAGCGGATGCAGCTCGGCCAGCAGGCCGATGCGCATCCAGTGCTCGGCCTGGGCATTGATGGAACGCGACAAGGCCTGGCTGGCGATGCGCAGGCTCTCATGCAACGGATCGGAGATTTTGACGATTCCCATGGCGGGACTATATACGATTCATATACAAACCGTATACAACCACATCAGCCGGCCGACCGCACCACCGCCGCGTCGTAGATGCCCAGGAATTCAGCCGGCATGCGCTTCGGTCTGCCGTCGCTGATCGCAATGCAGACCAACACCCAGCGCCCGCGCACCAGCGTGATGCCGTCGCTGGCGCGGCGCAGTTGGAAGCGCCGCTCCATCGTCAGCCGGCCATCGCTAGCCGTCAGCCAGGTGCCCAGCACCAGGGCCTCGCCCTCGAAGGACGGCAGCAGGTAGTCGTAGTGGCCCTCGCGGATGGCCATCGCGCGGTCCAGGCGCCGGTAGTCGGCCAGCGACAGGCCCAGCGCCTCCGAGTGCGCCCAGCCCGCCTGCTCGCACCACTGCACATAGACCGCGTTGTTGGTGTGGCCCAACCCGTCGATGTGCCCGGCCGCAGGCGAGAGCAACAGCGTGAACGGGGACGGGTGGTCCCAGTCATCCTTCACAGCCAGCCCTCTTGTTCGGCCTTCACGCCGCGCTCGCTCAGCGCATCGCGCAAAGCGACCAGTTCGGGCGGCAGCGCACGCTCGGCAAGGCGGGCAAGCACTTCGAGGTCGTAGCGGCCTAATGGCTGCAGCCCCGGACGGTCCAATCTCTCGGGCTCCATCGCTGTCGCGGTCCAAGGCAAGCCAGCAGCTTTCCAGGGCTGGGCTGCCGACAACGCAATCTCGATACCGGCGGGGTCGGCGTCGGCGCTGATGACGGCCGGAGCCGGTGCGAGTTGGAGCAACCGGGTCATCGCGGCGGCCCAGGCGTGCGTCGGCCTGCCGGCGATCCAGACGAGCGCCACGCCGGGCTCGCAACGCGCAGCTTGCTTCTCGAAGCTGGCGCGACCTTCGATCAGCCACCAGTGCCTGGGCGGCGTGACGTTCTCAAGCGACGCCATCGACGCCACGGGCAGCGTGATGAAGGCCGCCACGCCCATGTCCAGCCGCAGCCCCTGACCCCAGTGCAGGCTGAGCTGGCCGGCAAGCGTCAGCTGCGGTGCAAAGCTGCCGATACCCAGCGCAGGCAGGTCGAAATGACGCTCCAGCCACTGCCATTCGCCATCACCAACGGCCTTGGTGTGGCCCAGCCGCAGCGCAAAGTCGCGGCGCAGGCCGGTCTCGCCATCGGCCACCCAGCCGAGCAGCGCGTCCAGCAGCGCCGCGCGCGCCTCGGCGGCGGCCGTGGCCATGCCCGACTCAGCCAGGGCTTGCGCGGCTTCGCCGACGAGTTCGTTGCCCATCAGGACCTCAAGCCGGGCAGACAAGGCCGCACGCCGGGCATCACGAGCGCTGCGCGTGGGCAGGCCCAGCGCCGCCTGCAGTGCCTCCAGCTCCACCCAGCACAGCAATGCCGGCCGCCATCGGCCTTGCTCGAAAGTCTCCTTGCGGGTGGCCATGCCCTTGGACAACAGCTTGTCGCTCAGCCGGCCGGCCAGGTCGATGCGAGCGGTGCCCGCAGTCTCCAGCAAGGCCTGCCACTTGCGCGTGTCCGCGCTGTCTCGCAGCCAGTCGAGCAGCAAGGCCTTCTCGTCCTCGTCGAGCGGCGCAAGCGAGCCGGGCCAGACCGGCTCGGCAGCGCCGAGATGCCGCCGCGAGCGGTTGGCCGACAGCTCGCGCCAGGCACTCATGCGTACTCGCTGACCTCGGGCCTTCGTGCCAGCACGGCAATGGGTGGCGCCCAGCGTTCACCGCGCGGCTTCTTGCTCGTGATCAGCGTGATCTCGCTGGGCTCGAAGACCTCGACGTTGTGTGTGATCGGCGTGGTGAGCAGGTACTGGGCCCGCGTGCTGCGCAGGAAGTGGCCGACGAGCTGGATGTTGCGCACGTCCAGGTGGGCGAAGGGCTCGTCGATGAAGACGAAGCCGCCGGGCGTCTCGTCGTCCTTCATCAGGCCGACGAGCAGGATCAGGCTCTTGAGCACCTGCTGGCCGCCCGAGGCCTCGCCGTCGTTCAGGCCCACCTCGCCCTTGCCGTCGAAGTTGAACTTCACGTGCAGGCCGGCCTGGGCCAGCACGGTGTCATCGTTGTCCAGATGCGGCAACTGTGCCTCGGCAGCAACACCGGCCAGTTCACCCAGCTCGGCCACGTTCTTCTTGTAGCGGCGCACGGTGGCGCGCAGCACGTCGATGTAGCGCTCGCGGGCGTTGCTCGCGGCCGTGGCGGCCAGCGCGTTACTTGCGCGGCGGTCGCCGAGCTGGGTCTCCTCCTCGCGCACCTGCATCTCCATGCGCAGGTGGCGGTCGATGACGGTGGTGTCGGTCTCCCAGAGGCCGTCCGCGAGCTCGCGGTCGACGCGGTCAGCGCGGAGCTGGGCCTGGCGGGCATTCTCGAAGTCATTGCGCAAGGCTTGCAGCGCGATGGCGGTGGTCCAACGCGGCGGGAATTTGGCGCCAGCCTCGCGGGATTCGCGCGCGGCCTCATGCAAGGCCTTGCGCCGCTCGCCGTGCTCACGTGCCGTGCGGGCCTGGCGTTCCTCGCCGTCCTTCAGTTCCCGCTGCGCACGCTCGTAGTTCTGCTCGTGCACGCCGGAGGCCTTCAGCAGCCGGTCATGCTCGGTCTCCACGCTGGTCATGCGCGTGCTGGCCTCAGCTCGTGCCTGCTTCAACGCCGGCAGCCGCGCGCGCGCCTCGGCGAATTCGTCGGCCCGCTCGGACAGCTCCGCGGCGGCCTTGTGGCCCTGCGCGGCGCGCTGCGCATCCTTCAACTGGCGCTCCACCTCGGCCTGCGCCTTGGCGACACCGGTGAGTTCCTTGTCGATGCGGGCCAGTTCACCCTCCAGCGACGCACGACGCGACGCAACGGCGTTGGCGCCGAACTGATGATCCGACACCGGAATAGCCACGCTGCGGCCGCCCCGGCCGTCGCGGTAGTAGGCGTCTGGCGTGATCCATTCGCCGCCGGTGCCCGAGCCTTCCTCGGTGCTAGCGACGCAGCGGATACCGTCCAGCTGACGGGCCAGCCAGGTCGGCAACGGCGCGCTGACCTTCAGCGCGGCCAGCAGCGAGCCGGGCCGTGCCTGCGGCACCGGCGCCGCGTCGGAGACGACGTAGTGGCGATACTTCTGCTTCGCCGCAATGCCGAAAGCGCGCGCCTCGTCGCTGCGGTGCTTGAGCACGATGACCCAGCGCGAGCCGCGCAGCACGCCCTCGGCGGCAGCGCGCCACTGCTCGTCGGCGATGTCGATGCAGTCGGCCACGACGTGATGGGCAATGCCTGCCTCGTCCAGCGCCTGGCGCAGCGGCCTCACCTCGGCCGGCGGCGGCGGCAGGCGCTTGTCCTTCAGCTCGTTGATCAGGCCCTGCACGTGCAGCAGCTTGTCGTTCCAGCGTGTGTAGTCGCCGCGCAGCCGGTCGCGCTCGGCGGCCAACGCCTGGGTGCGGGCGGCCAGCGCGGCGGCATCGGCTTCCACGTCGGCCAGCGCACGCAACTCGTCCTCGCGCTTCACGGTGGCCTCGACGGGCTTCTCGGCATCGCGCGCCATATCGAACGCGGCGCGGGCCTCGCGCTTCTCACCGTCCAGCTCGGCCAGCCGCTTCTTGGCCGCCTCATGGTCGGCAAACAGCTGATGCAGCCCCGCGCGCTTGGCCGACAACGCCCGCGCGTCGGCGGCAGCGAACAGCCTGGCGCGGTGCAGCTCGCGGCCCTCACGGGCCAGCCGGTCACGCGCCTCGCTCCACTGCATGACGGGCAGCACCTCTGTGGCCAGGCGCTCGCGCTCGGCGATCTTGAGCTGCCACTGCCTGTAGTTGTTGACGCGGTTGGCCAGTTCGCTGAGCTGGGCCTGCGTGCGCGCCAACTCGCCCTCGGCGGTCTGCACCTCCTTGGCCAGCTGCTGCTGGTGGCTGCGCGCCTGCTCGTAGCGGTCCAGTACCTCCTGGTCGCCGAAGACCTCGAAGACCAGGCGCAGTAATTCCTTCGGGCTCAGCTCGCAGAGCCGGTCGGTCTGGCCCTGCTCCAGCGCCAGCACGCGCCCGATGGCGCGGGTGAGGCCGGCTGCCTCCAGGCGCTTGCGCCAGGCCTCGATGCCCAGCCATTCGCGCTCGCCCTTCTCGGCCAGCTTCTCGATATCGACGGCGCCATCCACGATGAGGTAGCGCCGCACCCAGTCACCGCCCTGGCGCTCGATGCGGCAGGCCAACGTGACCTGGTCGGCGTAGATCAACGAGCTGGCGAAGGGCCGGCTGCTGTTCTGTCGGCCGCGCGGGCGGTTGTCCACCAGCGCGCGCAGCCAGGCGGTCTCTGCGTTGGCGTGGCGGGCATAGGTGCGGAAGGTGCGACCGCCCGAGCACTCCAGGCCCAGCAGCGTGCGCAGCGCGTCCAGCAGCGTGGTCTTGCCCGAGCCGTTGGGGCCGGCGATCGTGATGATGTTGCCGTCCAGCGGCAGCGTGACGCGCTGGCAGTAGTCCCAGTGCAGCAGTTCGAGGGTTTGGAGGTGGAACATCAGGCCTCGTCGTCGGCGGGTTCTTCTTGGCGCGCGGCCTGGATGGCGGCCAGCGCCGGCGCGGCGACGGCATCCGTCGCGCGAGCCAGCACGTCGGCCAGCGCGCCGTCGAGGATGCGCGGCGCGAGCTGGTCGTAGTCCAGCAGCAGGTCCAGCAGCGGGCCTTCGGCGATGTCTTCACCGCGCCGCGTGATGAAGCCGTGGCGCTCCAGCGCCTTGAGGTTGCCGTCCAGCCGGACCTTCTTGCCGAGCTGGTCGCCGTAGTCGGCCAGCAGGCTGCGGTAGCTCAGCACCGGCGCCACGCTGGCCGCCGTCGGCAGCGGCTTGTCGGCGGCGAACATCTCGCCTTGGCTGTCGGTGGCAGCGTCGGCCCGGTTGATCTGGCGCTGCCGCTTGGGCAGCACGATGAGGCTCCACAGCACCACCAGCAGCGACACGCCGTCGCGCGGCAGATCCAGATTGTTGTTGGCGCCCAGGCCGGTCTCGCCGAACACGGCGGTCTCGGCAGGACGCAACAGCGCCACCGACACGTGTTCGGCGTAGACGTTGTCCACCAGCCTGAGCCCCACGCCGTCCAGCCGCGCGGTGACGGCTGCCCACAGGTCGGCGTCGATCAGCGCGCGCTTGACCAGCGGGTGGGTGCGGGGCAGCCAGCGCCGGGCCAGCAGTTGGGCCGCCAGGCTGGCGGCGTCGTCGAAGGTGTTCATTCGCCCTGCTCTTTGACAGATTCTTTGGTCAGCTCGCCGCGGCTCATCCAAGCCACGGCCTCGTCATCGACCGGCCCCTGCTCGGCGCTCCATTGCACCCGCCACGGCTGGCGGGCCATGTCGCCGGCGGCGCCTTTCAGGTGATGCGCCTGCGGGTCACCCAGCAAGGGCAGCAGCTGCGCGCGGTAAGCGGCCGAGGCATAACTCCCTCCGAGCACCGCCGGCTCCACGGGCTGGGTGCCCAGGCCCTCCGCCGTCCAGCCGTCCAGCAGCCGCTGCAGCGCACCCAGCTCGGCCGGCAGGCTCAGCACCTCCAGCCGGCCGTCGGGAGCGGCCTGCGCGGCGGGCAAGCCGGCCACGTCGGCGGGCCTGGGGCGGTCGCGCTCGAACTCGGCCTCGGCGCCGTCCACCAGTTCCTGCGCGCCGACCAGCGCTGGCTGCACACCGGTGGACAAGGCCTCGCCCAGCAGGGCCGCCAGGTCGGGCACGCGTTGCAGCCACTGGCGCAGGTCGGTCGTCGTCACGCCGGTGGAGCCCAGCGTCACGCGCTGGCGGTCAGCCTGCTGCAGCGCGCGGTTGAACTGGCTGGCCATGACCAGCAGCCCGGCCTGCGCGCCCGCCAGCTCGCGCGCGAGCCGCTCCAGCCGCGCATGGCCGCTGGCCTGGGCCTGCTCGATGATGGCCTTGACGGCATCGCTGGCCCGCTCCACCAGCGCGATGGCGCGCACGAAGCGCGCGTTGGCACGGCGCAGCTCAAACTCGCTGCCACTGGCCATCGCATCGGCGAACTCCTCGCGCAGGCGCGCCAGCTGGGCCTGCAGCATGTTCAACTGCTGCGGCTCCAGCAGGCCCAGCTGGTGTGCACCCGCCACGCCGGCCAGCAGCGCGGCAAGGTCGTCATCGGGGCCAGTGGTGTCGGCCGTCAGCGGCTGCAGCATGCCGACGATCGACTGCGCCAGCGGCGTGATGGCGTAGGTTTGCGTGGACGCCTCCCAGTGCAGCAGCGCGGCGTCGCGCAGGCGCTTGAGCACGGTCTCCAGCGCGTCCTCGCGCACATGGTGGAAGTGGCGGTTCAGTTCGTCGCGGGTCAACCGGGCGGCTGGCAACGCCATCAGCTCCAGGAACACCCAGACGCGCAGCCGCACCCAGGCCGCCTCGCCGCCGAACAGCGCACGCTGCGCGGCCAGCAAGGCCTCGTGGCGGTCCAGCTGCCACCACAGCAACGAATCCACGGGCGCATCACCATCGCGGAAGAAATCGTCGGCCGAGCGCGGCTCGTCAGGGGCGGGCGTGATGCGAAGGTCGGACATGGGGCGCGGATTATCGTCGGGGCTGTTCAAGCGCTTTGAGCGCTGCCAGCGAGGGGTTTGAACCCCGGTCGGGCGACAAGAGCTCAAACTTGGGCGCATCATGAGACAGCCCACCTTCTTCCTCTCCCACGGCGGCGGCCCCTGGCCCTATATGGATGGCCCCTATCACCAGGCCCACGCCAAGCTGGAAGCCGCATTGCAGGCCCTGCCGGCCACGCTGGTCGAGACGCCCAAGGCCATCCTGATGATCTCGGCCCATTGGGAGGAAGACGCCTTCACGGTGATGACCGCGCCGGCGCCGGGCATGCTCTACGACTACGGCGGCTTCCCGCCCCACACCTACGAGGTGGTCTACCCGGCCCCGGGCGACCCGGCGCTGGCCGAGCGAGTCTTTGCGCTGATCGAGGCCGCCGGCCTGCCCGCCGCGCGCAACGCCGGCCGCGGCTTCGACCACGGCGCTTTCTGCACGCTGGCGCCCATGTACCCCGAGGCGCAGATCCCGGTCGTGCAGCTGTCGCTGAAGCGCGGCCTGGACCCGGCCGAGCACCTGGCCCTGGGCCGGGCGCTCAGCCCCCTGCGCGACGAGGGCGTGCTGATCCTCGGCAGCGGCTTCAGCTTCCACAACATGCGCCTGTACAACGAGGGCGGGCGCGCGCCGTCGGCCGCCTTCGACGCCTGGCTGCAGGCCGCCCTGCCCCCGGCCGAGGGCCGCGCTGAACGGCTGCAGGCCTGGGCCCAGGCACCGGCGGCGCGGCTGGCCCATCCGCGCGAGGAGCATCTGCTGCCGCTGATGGTGGCGGCCGGCGCTGCCGAGGGCGATGCCGGCAGCTGCAACTATCACGAGACCGAGTTCCTCGGCGGCGTGGCGGCGTCCAGCTTCCGCTTCGGCTGAGCGCTCGGGTCAGCTGCGGTAGGACGGGTCGACGCGGTCGAGCTTGCGCAGCAGCGCCGGCCAGACGAAACCGCCGCCCAGGCCTTCGGTCTGGCTGCGGATGGACTCGGCCACGCCGTCGACGATGTGCGACTCGACCTGCACCAGCTCGCTTCCGCCCGACTGGGCGGCCAGCTGGATTTGGCAGGTGGTCTCGAAGACATACATCTGCAGGAAGGCGTCGGCCACGGTCCGGCCCACCGTCAGCAGGCCGTGGTTGCGCAGCATCAGGTAGTTGGCGGTGCCGAGGTCGGCCTCAAGGCGCGGCTTCTCGTCGTCGCGGATGGCGACGCCTTCATAGTCGTGATAGGCCAGCGAGGCCAGCACGAAGGTCGACTGCTGGGAGATCGGCAGGATGCCGTTCTTCTGCGCGCTGACGCCGACGCCGGCCCGCGTATGGGTGTGCAGCACGCAGCCCGCATCCTCGCGCGCCGCATGGATGGCGCTGTGGATGACGAAGCCGGCCCGGTTCACCGGGAACTGCGACTCGGAGAGCTTGTTGCCCGCCTGGTCGACGACGATCAGCGAGGAGGCCGTGATCTCGTCGAACATCAGGCCGTAGGGGTTGATCAGGAAGCGGTGTTCGCCGCCCGGCAGCTTGGCGCTGATGTGGGTGAAGACGAGGTCGGTCCAGCCATACAACGCGATGAGCCGGTAGCAGGCGGCCAGGTCGCAGCGCAGCTGCCATTCTTCGGCACTGACGGCGCCCTTGAGCGAGGGGATGTTCATGGCGGTCCTCCGGCGCTCAGGCGGCAACGGCCTGCTTGGCGATCGCCTGCTTGTAGACTGAGTTGACGGGCCTGGCGAACACGCGGCGCAGCATGGGCTCGAACTCCGACAGCGGCAGCGTCTCGGCCTTGGGGTCGAAGGCCGGCGCATCGTAGAGCTCGCAGAACTCGGCGGTGCGCTCGAAATGCGCATGGCCGGCGAAGCGGTCGCGCATATTCCTGTCCATGCCGATGTGGTGGAAGAAGTAGTAGCCCTGGAAGATGCCGTGGTTCTGGATCATCCAGTGGTTGGCTTCGCTGACAAAGGGCTTGACGATGGCCGCGGCGATGTCCGGGTGGTTGAAGGAACCCAGCGTGTCGCCGATGTCGTGCAACAGCGCGCAGACGACGTACTCCTCGTCGCGGCCGTCGCGCAGCGCCCGCGTGCCGGTCTGCAGCGAGTGGGCGAGGCGGTCAATCGGGAAGCCGCCGTAGTCGCCATCGAGCAGGCGCAGGTGGGCCATGATGCGATCCGGCAGGGCCTTGGCGAACCCCAGGAATTCCTGTCCGATCATCTGCCAGTCCTGTGCAGTGCCGTTCTGCATGCGGGTGAAGCTGGCTTTTGCGTGCATGTCCATGGGCGGGTCCTTTGAGAGCTGGGTGCAAGGGAAGCGAGGTGGATGCTAGGAATGCGCCCCTCGCGCGACTGCCCGAATCCTTACAATTTCGGGTTGACCCTAGACAAGGAGATATCCAATGGGCGGCGGCCACGTCGATCTGCCTGAGCAGTTCAGCGCCGACCCCTGGTTCAGCCGGCTCGATGCCGGCATACGCCGCCTGCTGCTCGATGCCGCCCGGCCCGTCACCCTCGAGCCTGGGGCCTATGCATTCCGCCAGGGCGCCGCGGCCGACGGCATGCTCGGCGTCGTGCACGGCATGCTGAAGGCCTCGACGCTGCGCTCGGACGGCAAGGAGGCCATCCTCGCCGTGCTGGAAGCCGGCAACTGGTTCGGCGAGACCTCCTGCGTGGACCATGAGCCGCGCCGCCACGACGTCATCGCGCTGCTGCCCTGCACGCTGCTGCACATCGGCCAGCGCGAACTCGATGTGCTGCTGCGCGAGGAAGGCGTCGCGCTGGCGCTGCTGCGCCTGCAGTCCATGCACCTGCGCTCCACCTTCGCGCTGATCGAAGACGCCACGCTGCGCTCCACGCGTGCGCGCGTCGCGCGCCGGCTGAGCCGCCTCGCCTGCGGGGACGTGTCACCCGGCAACACGCCGCGCCGGGCCATCACGGCCACGCAGGAGAACCTGGCCATGATGCTGGGCATCACGCGCCAGACCCTGGCCCTGGAGCTGAAGGCGCTGGCGGCCGGCGGCGCCATCTCCGTGGGCTATGGCCGCATCGAGATCGAGTCTGCCGAGCGCCTCAGCGCCTTCGAGCAGGAGCCCTGAGGCCAGATCAGTCTTCGTCCGGCAGCGTGACCACCTGCAACGCCTCGATGTCGGCGGCATTGAGCGGGCCGCCAACACCGCCAGCACCGCCGTAGTTGGCGTTGGACTGCAGATAGCTCATGTTGAAGAAGTCGAGCAGTTCGGCCCGGTAGCGCCCCGCCAGCAGCGTGACCCTCAGCTGGGTCGACAGCCGCTTCGGATGCTGGCCGCCAACGGGTTCGACATGCGGCATCTGCACGACGCCCCGCGCCACCTCGCGGCCCTGCTCGTCGAGCACCCGCAGCAGCTTGACCGCATTGGTCACGCCGGTCTGGGTCTCGTGGGCATGGTTGTCGTAGAGCAGCTCGAAGCCGACGCGCCCGGCTGCCGCGCGGACGAACCCCTCCCCCAGCGCCAGCCGCTGCACCGCGCCGGCGTCCAGGCGCACGGGCTCGCTGAGGTGGGAGCGGTGGCCCGACGCGGCGCCGACGGCCTCGACCGCATAGACATGGGCCACGCCCGGCCGGGCGGAGCGGTCCGTCCAGCGGGTCTGCTGCAGGTCTGCGGCCAGTTGGCGCCCATCGCGGTAAATGTTGAATCGCAGCGCCTCGCGGCTGGCCGGCGCCTCGAAGCGCAGCAGCACGCCACCATCGGCCTCGGCCGCGACCGGCAGCAGCCGCGGCACATCCGGCGCGAACACGCGCGGCTCCTTGCGGTCCAGCGGGTCGACGCTGGCGACCTGCGTGATGCGCATGTCGCCGGCCTCGGCCGCCGCGAAGCTGACCTCGACGCGGTTGGGACCGGAGGACAGCTGCTGCGGCCCGATCACGCCGATCACGACCTTGCCGTTCAGCAAGACCTGCTGGACCGGGTAATGCGCCGGGCCGGCCGTGGCCGCGGGCAGGGGCGGCAGGGCCAGCACGATCTCGACCTGGTGGCCGCGCCAGCGCAGCCCGGACAGGCTGGCCTGCTCGCCATCGCCCAGCGCGCGCCGCGAGGCCGTGGTCAGGAAAGGCGCAATGCGCAGCCCCTCGCTGCCCACCTGCCAGCCGAAGACGCTCTCGGCGACGGCGCTCAGATAGGCGCCCACCGACCAAAGCTGTCGGCGCGAATTGATGACCGGGCCGTCGTCAAAGCGAGGCCGGGCGGTCAGCCATTCGAGGTTCTCCATGTTCGACAGGTTGAGCGCGGCGCCCCGGTACAGCGAGTCGAAGGCATGCCCGGCCACGGCGGTGTTGCCCACCTGGGCCGCGGCGCGCAGCGCATAGGCGGTGACGAAGGGCCAGATCGCCCGGTTGTGATAGACCGGCACACCCGGCTGCTGCGGCGCGATCACCGGCGCGCCGAAGGGCGCGTGCGCATAGCGGGCCAGGGCCTGCGCGGCCCGCTGCGGCGGCGCCACGCCGCTGACCACCGCCAGCGCCGTGCCCAGCAGATCGAACTTGTGCAGCGGAATTGGCCGGGCGTCGTCGCTGGTCAGGCTGGCGTACTGCTGCTCATCCTCGAGCCAGAACGCGCGGTCGATGGCCGCCTGCAGCTGATCCGCCCAGCCGCCGTAGCGCGCCGCCATCGCGGCATCGCCCTCGGCCGCGAACAGCTGGGCCAGCAGGCGCAGTGCCTGGTAGTGCGACACATTGGTCGACAAGGCGCGCGACCCCGCCATGCGCGCCAGGTGGTCGGTGATCCAGGGCGCATAGCTCTGCACGCGCCAGTCAAGGAAGGACTGCTCGCCGCCATACAGCCCTGAGGCGGCGTCGAAGGCGGCGAGCCGGTCGGCCTCGACGGTGCCCTGCAGGGCCGCCCTCGCCCGGGCGGCAAAGGCCTTGCGCTCGTCGCCGTCGAGATTGTCCAGAACGCTGCGCGCGGCCCAGGCCCAGCTGACCCGGTCCGTGCTGACCGGCCAGCTGCCGCCCGAGCCCGTGTCCTGCACGATCTGGGTGCTACCGGCCGGCAGGCCCGGCACGGCGGCCAGGCCCGCCCGCCAGCCGCTGGTCTTGAACAGCAGCGAGGTCGCGCTGCGCTGCGGGTCGAGCCAGGCCAGGCCCAGGTTCGTCGCGTAGGAGACGTCGCGCGTCCAGACGTAGTGCCAGAACTCGCCGGTCTGGAAGCAGCGGCAGGCGATGGGGCGGCCGCCGTTGTAGGCCGCGTCGCGGATCTCGTCGACGCTGTTCAGCCGCGCGTCATCGACGGCCATCGCAAAAAGCGCGTCGAACAGCGCGCTGGGCGAACGGACCTGGGGAGCATCAGCCCGCTCGTCCACCACCCGCTGCTGCGCGGCGCCGTCGCGCTGCGCCTGAGTCGAGCGCAGCATGAAGCTGCGCCCGCCGTCGGGCCGCAGCAGCGTGTCGACCGACACGGTTTCGACGCGGCCATTCGGTTCTGTCGGGTAGGCGGGGAAGGTCTGCTTCATGGAGGCGCTGGGGGCGGCGAGAACGGCCAGGGGCATGAACAGCGCGAGGGCGGCCCGGCGGGCGATGGCTCGGCGCTGTGATGCGGCGCCGGGCGCTGGCGGGTGGTGAGGGGGCATCAAGATAGGTCATTCTCGAAGGCCACCCGTTACATCGCAACTTCAAGCGGCATCGGCCCATCGCCGACACTGACGCTCCACGACCGGACCGCCCATGACCGCTGCCCCCACGCCCATCACGGCCCTGATCCATGCGCTGGCCGCCTGCCACCGCGAAGGCGCAAGGCTGCGCGCCGCCAACTGGGTGCATGCCGTGCGCGACGAGGCGGACGCCTATGCGGTGCAGGACGGCGTGGCCGCGGCCCTGGGCTGGCCGCTGGACCGCTGGAAGTCCGGCGGCGCCGGCACGCAGGGGCCTTTCAGCCATTCGCCGGTGAGCCCGCTCGCCGGCACCGCACTGCTCGGCGTGGAGGCCGAGGTGGCGCTGCGCGTCGACGCGCAAGGCGCCCCCGAAGCCATCTGCATCGCCGTCGAGCTCATCGCCTCGCGCTGGGCCGAAGGCCTGGACGCTCCGGCCCTGCTGCGCATGGCCGACTTCCAATCCAACGGCGGCCTGCTGCTAGGCACCTGGCAGCCCTACGAGGCGCTGGACTGGGCGCAGCTGGAATGGCGCCTGGCCCTGCCCGGCCAGCCGGACATCGTGCGCCGCGGCGGGCATTCGCTGGCCGACCCGGCGGGCGTGCTGCCGGCCTGGCAGCAGCACGCGACGCGCAATGGCGCAAGCCTGCCGGCCGGCGCCGTCGTGACGACCGGCGCCTGGGGCGGCCTGCATTCGCTCGCCGGCGCCGCCCACGGCCGCCTGGGCATCGAGGGCCTGGGCGAGTTCAGCTTCTGAGCAGCGGCGTGAACAGCGCGACAAAGGCCGCGATGTTCAGCACGACGGTCAGCCAGAAGACACGGCGAAAGCGCGGCTTCACGCTCTTGTGGCGCAGCAGGCGCTGGGCCAGCAAGGCGCCGGGCCAGCCACAGGCCAGGGACAGCGCATGCAGCGTGCCCTCCTTCACCCGCCAGTCGCCGCGCGTGGCGGCCCGCTTGTCCAGCGCATAGACGATGAAGCTCGCCATGCTCATGGCCGAGTAGAGGCCCCAGAGCCAGTTCGGCAGCCCCCACAGCAGATACACGGCCAGCACCAGGCCCGCGAAAGCCGGCACCAGCAGCAGCACGCGACCGCCGTCGCGCGGCCGGGGTGCCGGCGGCGCGGCGCGAGGCTGCAGGCTGCGCACGTCGAGCGCGCGGCGCTTGCCCTGGGCATCCTGGCCTTCCCGGTAGCCGAGCCGCTCGCCGACGAAGGGCCGGCCGGGCCGCAGGCCGAAGGCCTTGATGTGGACGAAGAGCTTGGGCGCACCGTCGTCGGGCGAGATGAAGCCATAGCCCTTGGCGTCGTCCCACTGCGCGAGGCTGCCCTTTTTCATCGCGCCTCCGCCAGCTGCAACTTCAGTGCGGCGATGGCATGGCGGACCTTGGCCGGCTGGGCGTCGCGCTGCGGCGTCAGCGCCCAGACGGGCAGCTCGGGCAGGGCCAGCTCGGTGTCCACGCGCAGCAGGCGGCCGGCGGCGACGGCCTCGGCCACGTCCTCGTCGCCCAGCGGCGCCAGGCCGAGGCCGGCTTCGCAGAGTTGCTGCAGCGTCAGCTGGTTGTTGCTGGTGTAGCGCGGCTGCACGCTGAGCTCGCTGCCCGCGAAGCGGCGCGCCTGGTCGGTGCCGTCCTGCAGCAACAGCCAGTCGGCCTGGCGCAGCGCATCCCATGTGGCCGGCACGCCGCGCTGCGCGAGGTAGGCCGGCGCCGCATAGAGGCCGGTATGCAGCGTGCCGATGCGCTGGGCCACCCAGCTGCTGTCCGGCAGGCGGCCGAAGCGGATGGCGAGGTCGATGCGGTGGGCGACGAGGTCGGTGAAGCCGTCCTCCACCTGCAGATGCAGGCGCAGGCCCGGGTGGGCAGCCAGCAGCGGCGCAAGCGCCGGCCCCAACTGGCGGCCGAAACCGACCGCCATCGCGATGCGCAGCTCGCCCTCGGGCGCGTCACGCAGTTGCAGCAACTGGGCCTGGGCGGCCTCGGCGGCGGCCACCATGGCCGCGCAGCCGGCATGGAAGCGCTCGCCGGCCGGCGTCAGGCTGAGCTTGCGCGTGGAGCGGTGCAGCAGCGTGACGCCCATGTCCTTTTCGAGCGCCCTCACCTGCTGGCTGACGGCCGAGGTGCTGGTGCGCAAGACCCGCGCCGCCGCGGCAAAGCTGCCGTGGCGCACGACGGCGGCCAGGACGGCCATGCGTTTGAGCTGGTCGAGCATGAAGTTTTTCTAAACAGTGTTCACAACCAAGGCCGGCTTATCGGTTGATTGTGAAGCAAGAACAATAGCGCCATCGCAACCCAGATGATGGAGAACCTCATGAACATCGCCCTGATCGGCGCCACCGGCTTTGTCGGCAAGGCCCTGCTGGAAGAACTGCTGAGCCGCGGCCACAGCGTGCGCGCGCTGCAGCGCGACGTGGCCAAGCTGCCCGCCCGCACCGGCCTGGAAGCGCGCGCTGTGGACGTGCTGGCCGAGGGCGGCTTTGCGTCCGAGCTCAAGGGCGTGGACGCCATCGTCAGCGCCTACAACGCCGGCTGGGGCAACCCCAATCTGCACGACGACTTCCTGCGCGGCAGCGACGCCATCGCGGCGGCGGCGCGCGATGCCGGCGTGCGCCTGATCGTCGTCGGCGGCGCCGGCAGCCTCTTCATCGCGCCGGGCCAGCAGTTGGTGGATTCGCCGGCCTTCCCGGCCGAATGGAAGCAAGGCGCCCTGGCCGCCCGCGAGGCGCTGAACCGCCTGCGCGCCGACACCACGGCCTTGGACTGGACCTTCGTCTCCCCCGCCATGCACCTGGTGCCCGGTGAGCGCACCGGCAAGTTCCGCCTCGGCGGCGAGGAGCCGGTGTTCGACGCCCAGGGCGAGAGCCACATCACGGTGGCCGACCTGGCCGCGTCCATCGTCAACGAGATCGAGTCGCCGCAGCACCGCCGCGGCCGCTTCACCGCCGGCTACTGATCGCAGCTCAGGAAACGGGCCTCGGCGCCAAAGCTCGCGAGCTTGGCGACGAGGCCTTTTGACATCTCAGCCGCCTCGACAAAGCCCCGGCGCTGCCAGTAGGGCACCGAGCCCTGCACGGCCACCAGGCCGATACGCGCCAGGCCCAGCGCCTGCGCGCGTTCGCGCAGCCGCGCCAGCAGGCGCGCGGCCAGGCCCAGCGAGCGCGCCTCGGGGGCGACGGCCATGTCGTGCAGATAGAGCAGCGTCGGCTTCGCCGGGCGCTCGCAGCGCGGCGCGTCCAGCGCCGGCAGCGTGGCCTCGCAGACGGGCAGGCTGACAACATAGGCCAGCGGCTCGCCCTCCCGGGCGACCATCCAGCAGCAGCCCAGGCCTTCGGTCGCCGCCAGCTTGGCGGCGAAGGCCTCGCGACGCTCCAAAAAACCGACGCCGTAGCAGCGCTGTTGCAGCGCCAGTACGGCGTCGAGATCGTCAGGAGTCATCGCGTGGAGGGCCACGCGACGCATGCCTGATCAGCGGCCGAAGCCACCCTTGCGCGGGCCGGCCGGGCCGCGGCGCTCGCCGCCGAAGGACGGACGATCACCACCGCCGAAGGCAGGCTTGGCACCGAAGGCCGGCTTGCCGCCGCCGTGGAAGGGGCGGTCGCCGCGCGGCTGGAAGCCACGGTCGTCACGGGGCTGGAAGCCACGCTCTTCACGCGGCTGGAAGCCGTTGTTGTCCTGGCGCGGCTGGAAGCCACGGCCTTCGCCACGCGGGGCGAAACCGCGGTCTTCACGCGGCGCGAAGCCACGCTCGTCGCCACGCGGCTGGAAGCCGTCCTGGCGCGGCGCGAAGCCACGGTCCTGGCCGAAGGGCTTGCCGCCACCGTGGAAGGGGCGGCCGCCGTCTTCGCGGCGGAAGCTCTTGTTGCCAAAGCCCGGGCGGCCGCCGCCGAAGTGGCCACGCGGGCCACGATCGTCGAAGGAACCGGCGGGGCGCGGCGGGAAGATGCGCGGCTCCTGGGTCTTGGGCTCCAGGCCGGCGATGTGCTGCACCGGAATGGTCTGCGTCGTGAACTGCTGGATGCGGCGAATCATCGACACGTCATCGCGCAGGCCGAGCGTGATCGCCAGGCCCTGGCGTCCGGCGCGGCCGGTGCGGCCGATGCGGTGCACATAGTCCTCGGCCTTCATCGGCAGGCCGTAGTTGATGACGTGGCTGATGGTGGGCACGTCGATGCCGCGGGCGGCGACGTCAGTGGCCACCAGCACCTTCAGGTCACCGCGGCGCAGGCCCATCAGCACGCGGTTGCGCTTGCCTTGCGGCATGGCGCCGTGCAGCGGTGCCACGGCGTGGCCGATCTCGGCCAGGCGCTCGGCCAGCCAGTCGGCATCGCGCTGCGTGCTGGTGAAGACGACGGCCTGGTCCAGCTCCGGCTGGGCCAGGATGGCTTCCAGCAGCTGGTCCTTGTGGTGGGGGTTGTCGGCCCAGTGCAGGCGCTGCTCGATGTTCTCGTGCGTGTCGGTGTGCGAGGCCACCTCGATGCGCTGCGGGTCCTTCAGCAGCTGCTGCGCCAGGCGGCCGACATGGCCGGCGAAGGTGGCGCTGAACATCACCGTCTGCTTGGTGTCGGGCGTGTGGCTGGTCACGACGTTGATGTCGTCGATGAAGCCCATATCCAGCATGCGGTCGGCCTCGTCCAGCACCAGCATCTCGACATTGCCCAGCACGCACTTGCCGCTGGCCAGGTGGTCCAGCAGGCGGCCGGGGGTGGCGATCAGGATGTCCAGCGGGCCGGTCAGCTGGCGGATCTGCAGCGGATAGGGCATGCCGCCCAGCACCGTCGCGACCTTCAGGCCGGGGACGTGGCGGCCATAGGTCTGGGCCGCCTTGCTGACCTGCATGGCCAGCTCGCGGGTCGGCGCCAGCACCAGCACGCGCGGGCCGTAGATGACGCCCTTCTCGCGGCGCTTGGTGTTGTCGCCGCGGGCGGCGAGGATCTTCTCCAGCGCCGGCAGGATGAAGGCGGCGGTCTTGCCCGAGCCGGTGCGCGACGAGACCATCAGGTCCTTGTTCGCGATGGCTGCGGGAATGGCTTGGGCCTGCACGTCGGTGGCGTTCTCGTAGCCGGAATCCTTCACGGCTTGCAGCACGGCGGGGCTCAGGCCCAGGGTCTCGAAACTCATCTTCGTTCTTTCATTCACATTCACGCCGCACAGGCAAAGGCGCGGCGCCGAGGGGCGTCGAGCCCTTCGGAATCATCAAAAGTCGCTGGGAGATAGATCAGCTCGCGTCGTGCGGCTCGGGCTAGTTACAGCAGCCCGGGTGCGGCGCGGGGGAACAGTCAGTCAAAGCGACGGCTTCATCGCCGCCGACCGATCCGTGTTCGGAGTTTGATGCGAATGATCAAACGAGGTCAGAGGAGACGTTTCACACCTGGGGTTGCCCACAGGCGAAGCCGCGATTCTAGACCGAATCAGGGTTTTCACGCAAGTCCAGCCGCCAGCCAGCCGCGCAGGCTGTTGAAAAAGGCCAGCCCTGAAGCGCGTGCCAGGTCGTCGTGGGTCAAACGCGCTTCCTTGATGCGGCCCTGGCCCAGCAGCTCGGCGCGCAGCACGCCGGGCAGCAGGCCGGCCGCCAGCGGCGGCGTCAGCCATTCGCCGCCGATGCGCAGCGCGAGATTGCCGAAGCTGCATTCGGTCAGCTCACCGACCTCGTTCCACAGGATCACGTCGAAGGCCGTGGCGGGCTTGTCGAAGCCGGCATAGGCCTCGCGGCGCGTCGTCTTGTGGGCCAGGAACTCGGCGCCCGGGCCGCGCGTCGCGATGGGCTTGTCGGCCAGCGCGAGCTGGACCGGCTCGGCCGTCGGCGTGAAGGCCATGAGCGCATGCGTGAAATGGCCGTTGGCGTCGCATGTCAGGCGCAGGCGCCAACTGCCCTCGGCTTGGGCTGCGGCGACCTGCTTCAGATGGGCGCGCGCCTCGGCCAGCGAGAAGCGCAGGCCGAAATGCCGCGCTGTGCGCTGCATGCGCGCCAGATGGGCCTCGCCGCGCAGCGCGACGCCCGCCTCCAGGCGCAGCGTTTCCAGCGCCTCGACGGGCGCCTCGGCACGCGCCAGGAAGCGCGACTTGGCCCGCCATTCGGCGATCTCGGCGGCGGGCTCGCTGTCCAGCGTGATGGCGCTGCCGAGGCCGCAGGTCAAGGTCTCGCCATGGAACTCCACCGTGCGGATGGGCACGTTGAAGGTCGCCACGCCGCCAGGCTGGATCAGGCCAAGCGCGCCGCAATACCAGCCGCGCGCCGTGGGCTCCAGCTCGCGGATGATCTGCATCGCCCTCACCTTGGGCGCGCCGGTGACCGAGCCGCAGGGGAAGAGCGCCGCGAAGGCCTCGGCCAGCGTCAACCCGGCGCGGCTGACGGCCGTGACGGTGGACGTCATCTGCCAGACGGTGGGCAGCGCATGCAGCTCGAAGAGGCGCGGCACGCGCACCGTGCCCAACTGGGCGACACGGCTGAGGTCGTTGCGCAGCAGGTCGACGATCATCAGGTTCTCGGCGCGCTCCTTCTCGCTGGTGCGCAAGTGCTGCTGGGCGGCTTCGTCGTCCACCCGGTCGCGGCCGCGCGGCGCCGTGCCCTTCATTGGCTGGGCCGCCAGCAGCCAGCTCGCCTTGGCGCCCGGCACGGGCCGCCAGTCGAAGAACAGCTCGGGCGACACGCTGGCCGCGCCCGCCTCGCGCAGGAACAGGCTGAAGCCGCCCGGCTGGCTGGCGTGCAGCGCGAGGAAGAGCTGGCCGGGGTCGAGCCCGCCAGCCGGCGCGCGCAGCCGCGTCGTCAGGTTGACCTGGTAGCAGTCGCCGGCGCGGATGTAGTCGCGGATGCGCTCGATGGCGGCGCTCGCGTCGGGCTCCGCATCGGCCCAGCCGAGCGGCCCGGTCCAGGCGCGCCGTTCTTCCGGCCAGGGCTCGGGCGGCGTGTCGTAGACGGCGAACTCGGCCAGCGGCGCCGTGGCGTCGTGCGTGGCCAGCACCGCGTCGAAGGCCGCGGCGGCCTCGTAGCGCAGGCCGCCCAGCACCCAGGCGCCGGCACGGGCCGCAGCCTCGGCCTCGTCGATGACCGGGCCCACCTCGTCCAACCGCGCGGCCCGCAGCCAGCGTGACGGCGGCGTGGTCCAGCAACCCCGCACGCGCTCGCCGTCCTCGCGGGCCAGAGGGTGGCGGGGGAAGTCGAAGGCGGCGTGCAGCACGCGGCCCGGCCTCAGAAGGCAGTCAGCGCGGACAGCGGCTCGCAGGCCTTGTCGTCGCCCACGTCGGGCCGGAAGCACAGCGCATAGGCCCGGCCCTGGATCCTGCGGTCGATGGTGGCGCCGGCGGGCACGCCGATCCACTCGACATGCAGTTCCGCCTCGGGCGCATCGGCGCGCGGGGCATCCACCAGGCGCACGCCGCAGCGGCCCGTCATGGACTTCACGCAGCGCAGGCTGAGCTGGTGGTCGCGCAACGTGTAGGCCAGCTCCCATTCGCGGCGCAAGTCCGCGCTGCGCACGACCTTCTGCACGAGGTGCGGCGCGCTTGCCGCGGTCTCGGCCGCCTGGGAGGTGGCCACCGCTGCGAGCAGCGGCAGCAGCAGGAGAAGACGGCGCATCGTCATGCCAGGTTCAGGAAATTGCCACGGTAGTGGATGAGTTCGTCGATGGACTCGTGGATGTCGGCGAGCGCCGTGTGGGCCTGGGCCTTCTTGAAGCCCTCCAGCGCGGCGGGCTTCCAGCGCTTGGCCAACTCCTTCAGCGTGGACACGTCGAGGTTGCGGTAGTGGAAGAAGTCCTCCAGCTCGGGCATGTAGTTGGCGAGGAAGCGACGGTCCTGGCAGATGCTGTTGCCGCACATCGGGCTCTTGCCCTTGGGCACATATTGCTTCAGGAAGGCGATGGTCTGGGCGGCGGCCTCGGCCTCGGAGACGGTGGAGGCCTTCACGCGGTCGATGAGGCCGCTCTTGCCGTGGGTGCCCTTGTTCCAGGCGTCCATGGCGTCCAGCGTCGCGTCGCTCTGGTGCACGGCGAAGACCGGGCCTTCGACGCGCTTGTCGAGGTTGGCATCGGTGACAACGACGGCGATCTCGATGATGCGGTCCTTGTCGGGGTATAGACCGGTCATCTCGAGGTCGATCCAGATCAGGTTGCTGTCGCTGATGGGGAGGGTGTCGGACATGGTGGGCTCATTCTGAAGAGCTGCGAATTCTCGCAGCCTAAACTTGAGGGCTATGTCTCCCACGCTGTTGTCCCTCGCGTTCGCCGTCGCGCTGGCCGTCTCGACCCTTGCCAAGTTCTGGCTGTCTTCGCGCCAGATCCGCCATGTCGCCGCCCACCGCGGCCAGGTGCCGCCGGCCTTTGCCGGCAGCGTGACGCTTGCCGCCCACCAGAAGGCGGCCGACTACACCATCGCCCGCGCCCGCTTCGGCCTGCTGGCCCTGGGCTTCAATGCGGCCGTGCTGCTGGGCTGGACGCTGCTGGGCGGCCTGAACGCGCTGAACGGCTGGCTGCTGGACGCCAGCCAGGCCCTGCCGGCAGGCTGGGCGGCCATGGGCTATCAGCTCGGCCTGATCGCCGCCTTCGTGCTGGCCGGCTCGCTGCTGGACCTGCCCTGGGAGCTGTGGTCCACCTTCCGCATCGAGCAGGCCTTCGGCTTCAACCGCACGACGCTGGGCCTGTACTTCGCCGACATGGCCAAGGGCCTGCTCGTGGGCGCGCTGCTAGGCCTGCCCATCGTCGCGCTGATCCTCTGGCTGATGGGCACGGCCGGCCCGCACTGGTGGCTGTGGGCCTGGGGCGCGTGGATGGGCTTCCAGCTCCTCGTCATGGTGCTCTACCCCAGCCTCATCGCGCCGCTGTTCAACAAGTTCGAGCCGCTGAACGATGCGGCGCTGAAGGAGCGCGTCGAGCGCCTGATGGCCCGCTGCGGCTTTGCGGCCAAGGGCCTGTTCGTGATGGACGGCAGCCGGCGCTCGGCCCACGGCAACGCCTATTTCAGCGGCTTCGGCCCGGCAAAGCGGGTCGTGTTCTTCGACACGCTGCTGGCCAAGCTCAACGGGCCCGAGGTGGAGGCCGTGCTGGCCCACGAGCTCGGCCATTTCAAGCACCGCCACATCACCAAGCGCATCGCGCTGGGCTTCGCGTTCAGCCTGGCCGGCTTCGCGCTGCTGGGCTGGCTGCAGCAGCAGCCGGCCTTCTACCTGGGTCTTGGCGTGCAGCCCTCGCTGGCGGCGCCCAACGACGCGCTGGCCCTGATCCTCTTCCTGCTCGTCGGCCCGGTGTTCGGCTTCTTCGTGACACCGCTGGCCAGCCACTTCTCGCGCCGCGACGAGTTCCAGGCCGACGCCTATGCGCGCGCGCAGGCCAATGCCAGCGATCTGTCATCGGCGCTGCTGAAACTGCACGAGGACAACGCCGGCACGTTGACGCCCGACCCGGTCTACGCGCGCTTCTACTACTCACACCCACCCGCTGCCGAACGGCTCGCAGCGCTCACCGCATGAACCTGCTGCTCGCCCAATGTGACCCCAAGGCCCCGCTGCTGGACGCCGACACGCGCGAGCGCGTGCTGGCCGCCCTGCCCGGCTGGCTGCCCGACGCCGAGGCCAAGGTCATCGGCCGCCGCTTCGGCTTCGACAACTTCTACCAGGTCATGGCCTTCGTCGACGCCGTCGCCGAGATCGCCCACGCCCAGGACCACCACCCCGAGATGCTGGTCGGCTACAACGCCTGCACCGTCAGCTGGACGACGCACTCGCGCGGCGGCCTGACGCTGAACGACGCGATCTGTGCGGCCCAGGTGAGCGCGCTGCCCGAAGCGTCGGGCACATGAGGGCCGAGCGTAGGGCCGCTCCCAAGCCGGCCCGCATCCCCCCGGGGGATCGGTCGATGTACTCATCGGCCGAGGGGCTCCAATGAGCAAATTCCAGGCGCTGGACCTGGGACTTGTCGTGCGCGGCCATGGCCGCCACTACATCGTCGAGGACGCGGACGGCCGGCGCTTCGTCTGCCACCCGCGCGGCAAGAAGAGCGACGCCGTCGTCGGCGACCAGGTGCGCTTTGCCGAGGCCAGCGCCGACGAGGGCGTCATCGAGGCCGTCGAGCCGCGGCGCAACCTGCTGTTCCGCCAGGACGAGTGGAAGACCAAGAGCTTCGCGGCCAACCTCGATCAGTTGCTCGTGCTCGTCGCCGTCGAGCCCGTGTTCAGCGAAAGCCAGCTCTGCCGCGCGCTGATTGCCGCCGAGTCGGCCGGCATCCGCGCCGCCATCGCGCTGAACAAGACCGACCTGCCCGGCCGCGACACGGCCCGCGAGCGCCTGGCGCCCTACCGCGAGGCCTGCATGGGGCTGACCGTCTTCGAGGTGGCTCTCAAGGCCGACCGCGAGGGCTCGCGCGCGACGCTGGGGCCCTGGCTGGACGGCCAGCGCAGCTTCGTGCTCGGCCCCAGCGGCACGGGCAAGAGCACGCTGATCAACCTGCTCGTGCAGGACGCACAGGCCCAGGTCGGCGAGATCTCGCAGGCACTGAACTCCGGCCGCCACACGACGACGACAACGCAGTGGTACTGGACCGACGCCACGCGCAGCACGGCACTGATCGACTCGCCCGGCTTCCAGGAGTTCGGCCTGCGCCAGATCGACGCCGCCGAGCTGTGGCGTTATATGCCCGACCTGCGCGAGCACGCCGACTGCCGCTTCCACAACTGCAGCCACATCCACGAGCCGGGCTGCGGCGTGCGCGCGGCCGTCGAGGCCGGGCAGATCAGCGCCAGCCGGTACCGCATCTACGGCGAAATCCTCGAAGAGCTGCAGCGCAAGACCTGGTGATGCGCGCCCCGCTCCGCCTCTGTGCGTTGGCCCTGCTGGCCGGCTGCGCCACCCACACGCCGCCACCATCCGCCGCCGAAGGCTGGCAGCCGTTCACGCTGCCCGGCAAGAGGCCGACGCAATACGCCTGGACCGAGAAGGACGGCCGGCCGGCGCTGGAGGCCATCTCCGAACGCTCCGCCAGCATCTGGCGCCGGAAACTGGCGCCGCCGCTGCCCGCCGCGGGCGAGGTGCGCTTCTCCTGGTGGGTGGAGCATCTGATGCCCGATGCCAGCGTGGCCGACATCGACCGCGAGGACGCGGTCGCCCGCGTCGTCTTCGGCTTCGGCGGCGACGTCGACAGCCTGCCGCTACGCACGCGCATGAAGTTCGAGCTCGCCCAGGCCCTGACCGGCGAGTTGCCGCCCTATGCGACGCTGATGTATGTGTGGGACACCCGGCTGCCGGTCGGCAGCGTCGTCATCAACCCGCGCAGCGACCGCATCCGCAAGATCGTCGTCGACTCCGGCCTGGCCGAGCTGCGCCATTGGCGCGAGCACCGGCGCGACCTCGCAGCCGACTTCCGGCTGGCCTTCGGCGAAGAGCCGGGGCCGCTGACCTCGATGGCCGTGATGACCGACAGCGACAACTGCCGCAGCTCGGCCCACACTTGGTACGGCGCGGTGGAACTGAACTAGCGCTGCTGTGGTGGCGGCAGCGATGCCGCGTCGTTGACCTCGCTGATCTCGCGGGCCTCGACATCCACGACATCCGCGGCCGGCGGCCGGTGCTGGGCCCAGGGGTTCTTGTTCACGCGGAACTGCAGATTGGGCCTGCGGCCCCTCAGCAGGCTGACGAGCAGGAAGCCGACGAAGGCGATGACCGCGAACAGGAAAAGGCCCAGGCCGATGACGGCACCGGCCACGAGGATCAGCACGCGGAGCAACAGGGAGAACAGGCGCATGGCCGCATTGTGCGGCCAGCGACGGCGAGGCTGCGGGGCTTACGGCGTGTAGCCGTAGCCGGCGTAAATCCTCTTGATCGCGCCCGACTTCTCCAGTCCATGCAGCGTCTGGTTGAGCTTGAGCACCTGGGCGTCGGGCAGCTGGATCTGGCAGGCCAGGTACATCTCCGTGTGGTTGAAGTTCAGCACCGGCTCGACGCCCTCGATGCCCTGCTGCTTCAGCCGGTATTGGCCGATCAGCCGGCCCGTGGCCCAGAAGTCGATCCGGCCGGCGAGCAGTTTCCTCGGGTTCACGTCGTCGCTCGGCGCCACGTCCACGAGATGGCCGCGAGTCTGCAGGAAGGCCACGATGGCGTCCCCCTGGTAGCTGCCGATGCGCATCATCATCGCCTCGTCCAGCGTCTGCGGCCGGCTCGCGCCGCTGCGCGCGAACAGGGCCCAGTCGTTGGAGACCAGCGGGCCCACCCATTTGTAGAGGGCCTCGCGTTCCGGCGTGCGCGACATCGAGTACACGCAGGTATTGACCTGGGTGCGCGCCAGCGCGATGGCGCGGGCCCAGGGATAGACGGTGATCTCGTACTCGTAGCCGGCCGTGTCCAGCAGCGCGCGCACGATGTCGGTCGAGATCCCGGTCACCGTGCCGTTCGGGCCGCTCATGTTGTAGGGCGGGTACTCCTCGGTCGCGAGCACCAGCCTGAAGGGGCTGGCCTGGGCCAGCGCACTCCCCGAGACCGCCAAGGCGGCGACCAGTCTGCCCACCGACCTGAACAAGCTCTGAGCCTGCATGCCCTGCTCCTGAAGTGGCCGGCGAAGCATAGGCCGGCCGCTCCAGGGCCGCAACGCCTCAGCCGCGGCCGACAAAAGGCATGTCCCGCGCCATCACCGTCATCGTCTGCACATTGGCCGACAGCGGCAGCGAGGCCATGTAGACGACGGCGCGGGCCACGTCCTCGACGGCCATCGTCGGCTCCACGGCGACCTCGCCGTTGGCCTGCAGGATGCCCTGGCGCATGCGCAGGGTCATGTCGGTCGCGGCGTTGCCGATGTCGATCTGGCCGGCCGCAATGTCGAAGGCGCGGCCGTCCAGGCTCAGGGCCTTGGTCAGGCCGGTGACGGCGTGCTTGGTCGAGGTGTAGGGCGCCGAGAAGGGCCGCGGCGTATGGGCCGAGATCGAGCCGTTGTTGATGATGCGGCCGCCGCGCGGGGCCTGGGCCTTCATCAGTGCGAAGGCCGCGCGGGCGCACAGGAAGCTGCCGGTCAGGTTGGTGTCGACGACGGCACGCCACTGGCCCGGCGTCAGTTCGTCGATGGGCACGGGCGGCGCGGAGATGCCCGCGTTGTTGAACAGCAGGTCGAGGCGGCCGAAACGCTCGCGCAGCCGCGCGAAGGCCGCGTCGACCTGGGCCTCGTGGGCCACGTCGGCCGCCAGCACGAGGGCGTCGGCCAGGGTCTCGCGCAGGGGCGCCTCGCGGCGGCCCATCAGGGCCAGAGTCCAGCCGTCGGCCGCGAGAGCGCGGGCCACCGCGCGGCCGATGCCGGAGCCTGCGCCGGTGACGAGGGCGATCCTCAGTGGCGCCCGGCCGTCCGAAGCCTCTGAGGCGCCCCCTCGGGGGGCAGCGAGCGACGCGAGCGTGGGGGTCGACATGTCATCAGCGGCCCGAGGGCGAGACCAGGGTGCGCTGCACCCAGCCGCTGAAGTTGGCGGCGTCGACCTTGACGAAGCCGTTCTTGACCTCGCCGGTTGCAACGAGCTCGTCGCTGCGATTCAGCGTCGCCACGACCTTGCTGTCGCGCGAGGCCTCGGCGTAGGCCTTCACATTGGAGATCTTGGCCACGAGCATCTGGCCGGCAGGCACCGGTGCACCGGCCTGGGTGGACGCGGCGGCATTCGCATCGCCGGAGGCGCTGCCGGTTCGCACCAGGCTGTCCTGATCCCGGACGGTCTGGACGATCTTGTTGTAGTTGTCGAGGAAGCTGGCTGCGATCAGCTTGCCCTCGGCCGTGCTGGTGTAGCCGCCCAGGCCGCCGACGGCGCCGCCGCCGAAGCCCCAGCCGCCGATGGAGAAGTCCATCTTGCTGGCCTTGCCCTCGGCCGCCGCGACCTGGATGCTGGAGCGCACGTCGGCCAGCAGCAGGCTGGTGGAGGCATCCTTGAACTTCAGGCCGCCGGCAATGGCGCCGACGATGCCCAGCCTGCCGCCGAGGAAACCACCGAGACCGCCGCTGGTGTTGGCGCCGATCTGCACATTGGGCGTCATGACGAAGTCGGCCGCCTGCATCTGGCCCTTGCCGATGTTGGACTCCTGGCGCATCTCGCCGGCCGCCGCCAGTTGGCGCTCCTGCTGGATGTTCTGCATGGCCTGGCCGCGCTCGACGACGTCGAAGCAGCCCGACTGCTGGACCATCATGCGCAGCAGCGCGGCGGGCGAGCCCAGGCCGTACTGGGACAGGTAGTTCCAGCCATGCTGGGGCTCGGCCACGGCGAGAACGCCCAGCTTCTTGGAACACTTCTCGACGGTCGAGCCGGCATCGTCGGCGCGAGCGGTCATGGCCGCGCCCAGGCTGGCGACGGCGAGTGCGCACAGGATCTTGTTCATTGCAGTCCTCCGAGAGATCTTTCGAATCGCACATTTTGCCCAGCGCCCGCGGCCCGGCGCATCCTCAGCCCACGCGATCGGTGTCGCCTGGATCAGGGGCGCAGCACGAGGCGGTGCGTGGTTTCGCCGGGCAGGAAAGGCAGGGGCTCGCCGGCCAGCCAGGCGGCATGGTCGCCGCGGAAGAAGGGCGAAAGCGGATGGCCGCTCTGCCCGCCCGGGATGACCAGGATGCCGCGCTCCTCGTGGCCGGGCGAGACCACCATGCGCTCGCTCTGGCCGTGGCCGTGGTTGTGCACGCGCGGCATGTGGCTGTCGCCGGCCATGCCCTGGGAGGCCTGGTCCAGCCAGCTTGACAGCGCCGGCAGGGCCGCGCTGAGCGGGTGGCGCATCAGCGTCGGGTTGTCGGCGCCCCAGGTCGCGGCGGCGAGGCTGCCGTACCTGCCGAGCAGCTCCTTGCGGCTGTCGAGCACGGCGCGCTGCAGCAGCTCGGGCCAGCTCTTGAAGGCCGCCGGCAGCGTGTCGGGCCGGCCGGCCTGGATCAGCGCCCAGCCGGGCGTCTCGGGCACCATCTTCAGGTCGGCGAGCTTGAGCCCGTTGGCCTCCAGCAGGCCGGCCAGCGGCGCGAACAGGCTCTTCAGCGCCTGCAGGCGGAAGCTGCGCACGAGCAGGTAGCCGACCGCGTCGGGTCGGGCCGCGTCGGCGCTCTTCTCGACCTCGTCACGGTAGTCGTCCAGGCCATTGGCCGCGACGAAGTCGGGCGTCAGCACCTTGTCCAGCAGCAGCTGGCGCCAGTGCTGCAGGAAGAGCGCGCGGTGGTCGAGCTGGATGGCATGCAGGCCGGCCTCGTCGAACTTATCCCGGGCGCGCAGGTCGTCGCGGATCTGCTGGGCACGGGCACCGAGGTCGTAGCCACCGTTGCCCAGCGTCTTCAGGCCGTCGCCACCGATCATGCGGGCATTGGCCGTCCACAGCCGCCCGTCGGCCGGGTCGGCGATATGCGGCTGCTCGGCGGCCGGCAGATAGCCCTGCCAGCGCGAGCGGCCGTCGCTCCAGTCCTGCGGGCGGTCCATGTCTTCGCCGCCCACGCGGCGAGGCATCGCGCCGATGACGCTCCAGGCGATGCGGCCGCCGGCGTCGGCCAGCATCAGGTTCTGGGCCGGCACGCCGGTGCCGGCGGCGAGCTGCACGGCCTCGTCGACATTGGCGGCCGTCTCCATCCGCATCAGTCGCAGGTTCATGCCCTCGGCGTCGTGCGCCACCCAGCGCAGCACATAGGCCTGACCGGCGGGCGCCTTCTGCGGCATGACCGGGCCCCATTCGCTTTCCAGCACGGTCAGGTCGACCGCATCGCCGCCGGCCACCTCGATGCGCTCGACGCTGCGCTGCAGCGGCTTCTCCGCGCCACCGGCCAGGTAGTGGGTGCCCGCCGCGTTGAGCTTGAGGGCGACGACGTCGGCCCAGTCCGACGTGGTGTTGGTGAAGCCCCAGGCCACGCGGCCATTGCTGCCGACGACGAGCAAGGGCGTGCCGGGCAAGGTAACGCCGGCGATGTCGTGGGAGCCGGCGGCATCCTTCCACTTCATGCGGGCCTTGAACCAGGTGCCGGGCACGCGCAAGTCCAGGTGCATGTCGTTGGCCACGATGGCCTGGCCCTGGGCGCCGTGGCTGGCGGCCACGGCGAAGTTGTTGCTGCCGATGTCGCGCGCGTCGCGCAGGCTGCAGTCGCTGCAGGCCGTCCTGGTCGCCCGCAGCGCGTCCGGCAGCGCACCGGCCGGCACGGGCACGGCGCTCATGCGGCTGTCGTCCATGGCGGCCTGCCAGTCCGCGCTGTGCTGGGTCAGGAAGGCATACCAGTCGGCCGGCACGCTGTCATGCAGCAGGCCCATCGCGAGGTCGTCGCGGCCCTGCGCGTTCTGCAGGTCCAGGTACATGCCATAGGCGGCCAGCACGGTGTCCGCCCCGACCCAGGGCCGGGGCGCCTGGCGCAGCAGCAGGTATTCGGGCGGCCGGCCGCCGAGCGCGCCGAGGCCGGCGTTGACGCCATCGACATAGGCATCCAGCAGCGCCTTCTCCGCGGGCTGCAGCGCGGCAATGGCCACCTCGGCGCGGTGGCGGAAGCGGTGCAGGCGACGCGCCTTGTCCAGCGGCAGTGCCTTGGGGCCGACCAGGGCCGACAGCTCGCCGGCCGCGTTGCGGCGCATCAGGTCCATCTGGAAGAAACGCTCCTGCGCATGCACGAAGCCCAGCGCGCGCGCCACGTCGAGGCGGCTGTCTGCCGTGATGGTCAGGTAGCCGCGCGCATCGCGCTGCAGCTCGGCGGCCGCGCTCATGGCCGGCACGGTGCGCTCGCCGTCCAGCTGGGCCAGGCTGCCGCGCAGCGCCAGCCACAGGGCCAGCGCGAGCAGCAGGACGAGCAGCAGCAGGCCGCCGAGGATTCGCTTCAGCCACTTGGTCATCAAAATGTCCCCGGGTAGTTGCCGCCGTCGAGCAGGATGTTCTGGCCGGTCAGGTAGCCGGCCTGGGCGCTGCACAGCATCGCGCAGATGGCGCCGAACTCGGCCGCGGTGCCGAAGCGCTGGGCCGGGATGGCCGCACGACGTTTGGCGGCCACTTCGTCGACGCCCAGGCCGGCCTTGGCCGCGCCGGCCGCCAAGGTCTTGCGCAGCCGGTCGGTGTCGAAGGCACCGGGCAGCAGGTTGTTGATGGTCACGTTGGCGCCCGCCAGGCGCGGCTGGCGGGCGACGCCCGCAACGAAGCCGGTCAACCCGGAGCGGGCGCCGTTGGACAGGCCCAGCACGTCGATGGGCGCCTTCACCGCGCCCGAGGTGATGTTGACGATGCGGCCGAAGCCACGCGCAGCCATGCCGTCGACGGTGGCCTTGATGAGCTCGATGGGTGCCAGCATGTTGGCGTCCAGCGCGGCGATCCATTGCGCGCGGTCCCAGTCGCGGAAATCGCCGGGCTGCGGGCCGCCGGCATTGTTGACGAGGATGTCGACCTGCGGGCAGGCCGCCAGCGCCGCGGCGCGGCCCTCGGGCGTCGCGATGTCGCCGACGACGGCCAGCACCTCGACCTGCGGATGCGCGGACTTGAGCGCCGCCGCCGTTGCCAGCAGCTCACCCTCGCCACGCGCCGTGATGACGACATTGACGCCCTCGCCCGCCAGTGCCTCGGCACAGCCGCGGCCCAGGCCCTTGCTCGCCGCACAGACCAGCGCCCAGCGACCCTTCAATCCCAGATCCATAACGACTCCTTCTTGCTGAGGCCGTGCACAGCACGCCGCATCATCGCGCGACTGCCGCGGAACCGGCTTTGCCGGGCCGCTGGCAGTTGCCAAGGCCAGAGGCCTTGGCCTTCGCCAGGCACAAACAGTCCTCAGGACTGTTTGTGTCCGGGCTCAGCCCCCCTCGACGGGGGCGGCCGTCAGGCCGTAGGGGGTGAGCTCTATCTCCAGAACTTGCCGTCAGGCCCGACGATGGACACGTCGGTGAACTCCAGGCCGCTGTGGTCTTTCTCGGTGTAGTGCACCTGCAGGCCGCCAAGGTCGAAGCGCGCGCCGTCGAGCGACTTGACGAGGTTCTCGCGGCTCACGTCCTTGCCGGCACGCCTGAGTGCCTCGACGACGAGCTTGGCGGCGGCGAAGCCCTCCAGCTGGGCCGGCGTCAGCTCGTCGCGGCCGGCGGACTTGGCCAGGCCCAGGGCCTCACGTACCAGCGGGCTGGCGGTCGAGCGCTCGTAGGGGAAGAGCTGGGTCACGATGATGCCGCGGGCGTCGTTGCCGAGCGACTTCACGAAGTCGGCCGAGGCGTTGTTGGACAGCGTCGCGACATGGGCCGTCGACCCGGCCGCGCGCAGCGCCTTGACGCCCTCGACGACGGCATAGCCGGGGCCGATCATCACCAGGGCCTCGATGCCGGCCTTGGCGATGGCCTGCATGGTGGGCGCGAGGTCGGGCCGGTTGCGGTCGAAACGCAGGCGCGACAACGCGCGCAGCTTCATCTCGTCCAGCCCCTTGATGGCGCCCTTGCCGGCGTCGTTGCCGAAGGGGTCATTGACCTGCACGATGGAGATGCGCTTCACGCCGATGCCGGCGAGGTGCCTGACCGCGCGCTGCGCCTCGCGCTGGTAGCTGGCGCGCAGCAGATAGACGTAGGGCTGGGCGGGCTCGTAGAGGTTGATGTCGCCGACGGCCGGGGCGATCAGCGGCAGGCGGTTTTCCTTCAGCACGGGCAGCAGGGCCTCGGTGGGCCCGATGCCGCGGCTGAGCATCAGCGCCAGCACACCCTGGCTGGCCAGGGACTTGGCCGCGGCCACCGCCGTCGCCGGGTCGTACTTGTCGTCCTGGGTGACGAGCTCGATGTTTTGGCCCTTGATGCCGCCCTGGGCGTTGACCGAATCGAAGTAGAGCTTGGCGCCCTCGGCGCTCTCCTGCACGAGGCTGGCGACGGGCCCGGTGAACCCGGCCACCATGCCGATGCGCAAACTGCCTTCGGCGAACGCGCCCTGCATCCCAAAACAGGCAGCAAGCAATGCCGCCAGGCCGACCCAAGGTTTCACTGTCATCTCCAGCCCTTGCGCCTGCGGCGCTTTCGTGGCGGCAGATTGTGGGGCCTCCCCCCCCGCCGGCCGCAGCCCCGTTCTCCCGGGAAAAACCCGGGCCTGATCGGCTCCAAACGCGCATTTCGACCGGATTCCTGGGCCTACACTCGCCCGGCCCTTGGCCGCAAGACCATGTCCGAAAGCCCTGCCCCGCCCACCGCCCCCAAGCCACCCGCCGCGCCGCGCAACCTGTTCGGCCTGCGCAGCGATTCGCTGACCATCGCCGTCGTGCTGGCCCTGCTGCTGGGCCTGCTGCTGCCGACGACGGTGGTGCTGCTCTACGACGGCCAGAAGACCCGCACCACGGCGATGGAAGACCTCAGGCGCGACCTCGGCCGTGCCACCGAAGTGATGGCGCTGTCGCTGGCCGAGCCGGTCTGGCAGGTCTCGCCCGACCTGGCCGACCCGATGGTCAAGGCGCAGATGGACGACCCGCGCTTCGTGTCGGTGCTGGTGGTGGAGCCGGCGGCGTCGGCGCCCTTCCTGTCACAACAGCGCCCCGGCGAGCGCGGCGACGAAGACCTCGTGCTGAGCCAGACCCGCCCCATCCAGCGCGACGGCCGTGAGATCGCCAAGCTGACCGTCAGCATGAGCGCTGCACCGCTGCTGCAGGCCAAGCAGGCCGAGGTCTGGCGCACCTTCTGGCGCAGCGGCCTGACACTGACCCTGTCGCTGGTGCTGATGCTGTGGGTGCTGCAGCGCTTCGTGCTGCGCCCGATGACAGAGCTGACCGGCGCGGCCGAGGCGCTGGCCGCCGGCCGGCTGGACCAGCCCCTGCACGTCGGCGGTGCGGACGAGATCGCCCGCGTCGGCATGGCGATGGAGCGAATGCGGCAGGCCCTGCTGTCGGCCTTCGAGGCGCTGCGCCAGCACAACGTGAACCTGGAGGCGACGGTGGCCCAGCGCACTGCCGAGCTGACCACCAGCAACGCCGAGCTGTCGGAGGCGCTGCAGACGCTGCAGAAGGCGCAACGCGAGCTGGTCGAATCGGAGAAGCTGGCCTCGCTGGGCCGGCTGGTCGCCGGCGTTGCCCACGAGCTGAACACGCCCCTGGGCAATGCACTGACGGTGGTATCGGCGCTGAACGACCGCTACAAGCAGCTCGAGACGATGCTGGCCGGCACGACGCAGCTGCGCCGCAGCACGCTGGAGGAGCTGGCGCGCGACACGCGCCGCGGCCAGGACATCCTGCAGCGCAATGTGCAGAAGGCCGCCGACCTGGTGCGCGACTTCAAGCAGGTGGCCATCGACCAGACCGCCGACCTGCGGCGCGACTTCGACCTCGCCAAGGTCGTCGAGGATGTGCTCGTCATGGTCGAACCCAGCTTCAAGCACACGCCCTTCGTCATCGACACCGAACTCAGCCGCGGCCTGATCATGAACAGCTACCCCGGCGCGCTCGGCCAGGTGCTCACCAACCTGCTGATGAACGCGCTGCTGCACGGCTTCGACGGCCGCGAGCAGGGCCATGTGCAGGTGCATTGCGCCAGACTCAGCGACACCGAGGTCGAGCTCAGCGTGCACGACGACGGCCGCGGCATGGACGAATCCGTGCGGCGGCGCATCTTCGACCCCTTCTTCACGACCAAGCTCGGCACCGGCGGCTCGGGCCTGGGCATGCACATCGTGCACAGCATCGTGACGAATGTGCTGGGCGGCCAGATCGAGGTGAAGTCCTCGCCGGGCCAAGGCACGCAGATGTTGATGAGGCTGCCGCTGCTGGCGCCGCAGCGCGCCGCCGGCGACGCCTCAAAGGCTCACTGAATCACTGCGACGCGGCCGAGGTCCGCGCGGACGCCGCTTCGGCAACGGCGGCAGAGGCCGCCGGCTCGTGGGCCGCGCCCACGTCGTGCTTCTCGTCGCCCATGTCGATGCTGCCGCCGCTCTTCATCAGCACGAACAGCGCCAGTGCGGCAAAGACGACGAAGCCAACAATGATCTTCCACATGCTCGGAACTCCCGGCTATTGAACTGGCCGGGATTCTGGGCAGCGAGGCTGACGCTCAACTGAAGGCGAAGCGCTCGGTCGCGCCGCCGTCGGCGCTGCAGCTCAGCTCGTGATCGAGGCTGGCGAAGTTCACGCGCAGCGCGGCCCAGTCGCCGCCCTGCTGCCAGCGCAGATGCAGTTCGTCATCGCCGCCGGCCTCGACGCTGAAGACGCCGCCGAAGGCCGGATGACGGTTGCGCAGGCGAATCAGCTCGATGAGGCGCCGCACGACGGGGCGCTCGCAGTCGCTGGCGATCTCGGCGGCGTCGTAGTAGTGGCGGTTGATGTCGCGTCCGACCTGGGTGCGCGCCAGCAGTTCCATGTCGTTGTGGCCGGCCAGCAAGCCGACGTAGTAGACCTGGGGCACGCCGGGTAGGAAGAACTGGATCGCGCGGGCCAGCAGATAGGCCGTCTCGTTGCGGCCCATCGCATCGAAGAAGCTGCAGTTGACCTGGTAGAGGTCGAGATTGCTGGCCGCCGCACCCGTGGCCTTGCGGCTCTGACCCTGGCTGGCCGCGTGGATGCGCTCGACCAGCGCGTCCAGCTCCTCGGGCGGTACGAGGCCGGGATGGGCCGCGCGGTCGCTCGCGTCGGCGCCGATGTCGATGATGCCGATCCCGTCATGGGTGTCGAGCACGGTCAGCGCATTGGTCGGGCGAACGGCGATCCAGCGCTTCAGCGCGCCGGCGGTCTTGAACTCGAAAGCGTGCAGCACCAGCGGTGGCAGCGCGAAGTCGTAGACCCAGTCGACCTGGGAGGCGATCTCGATCTGGCGCTGGTAGTAGGCATGGATCTCGACCAGCACCTCGATGCCCAGCGCCCTGGCTGCCTGCGCGAACTCGGCGATGAAGCCGAACGTCTCAGGCATCATGAAGCAGCTCGCACCGGCCTTCTTGATCGCGTAGCCGACCGCATCCAGCCTCACCATGCGGATGCCGTTGGCGGCAAAGGTCTGCAGGATGCTCTCCAGGTAGGCGCGCCCCTGCGGGTGGTGGACGGCGATGTCGATCTGCGCCGCCGTGAAGGTGGTCCACAGGATGCGGCGCTCGCCGTTCTTCAGCGTCGCATAGCTCAGCGGCAGGCCGGGGCGGGGGCGGTAGACAGTGAGCAGGTCCCGCTCGGTCGCGCCGTTCGGGAATACCGCGTCCAACGTCAGGAACAGACCGTCGTAGGCCGATTCACGGCCCTTGGCGGAGAAGTCCTGGAACTGCGGCGACTCGCTGGACATGTGGTTGACGATGACGTCGCCCATCACTTCGAGGCCCTCGGTCAGGGCCTTGATGTCGGACCAGTCGCCCAGGCGCGGATCGACCAGGGTGTGGTCTATGGGGTCGAAGCCGGCATCGGCACCGTCGATGGCATGGAAGAAGGGCAGCAGATGCACGCCGCCGAACACATCCGCCAGCGGCTGGCCAGGCTCGCAGAGCAATTTCTTCAGCCGAGCCAGGTCGGCGCCGTCGCGCTGGCCGCCAAGGCGATCGACGTAGGTGATGAGTTGGACTTGGTTCTTCATGAGCTTGATTTCGGAGTCTTCACGGCCAGCACGCACAGCGCGGCCAGGGCCAGCAGCACGCCGGCGAGGCGGATGACGTTCTCGGGCCGGCCGCCCAGCAGGCTGTCGTAGAACAGCGGCAGCGTCAGCGACTGGATCAGCATCGGGATCACGATGAACATGTTGAAGATGCCCATATAGACCCCGGCCCGCTCGGGCGGGATGCTGCCGGCGAGCAGCACATAGGGATTGCCCATGATGGAACCCCAGGCGAGGCCGATGCCGACCATGGGCACGAAGAGCAGCACCTTGTCGTGGATGCCCGGCAGCGCCCACATGCCGGCCGCCGCGCAGGCAAGCGCGAAGGCATGCACCCATTTCGCGCCGAGGCGGCGCGTGAACGGCAGCATCGCGAAGGCGGCAACGAAAGCGATGACGTTGTAGAAGCCGCCGATCTGGCCATTCAACAGCGCCGCGTCGCGGAAGCCCGCGCTGTGCGGGTCGTCGGTGCCGAAGACGGTGGCGGCCAGCGTCGGCACGATGTAGATCCAGTAGCAGACCATGCCGTACCACTGGAACAGCGCCATCCACCAAAGCCGCCGCATCGTCTGCGGCATCTCGCGCAGTGCCTGCCAGATCTCGGCCAGCGCCGGCCCGAAGCCGCGCGGCAGAGCGCGCAGCCGCGCCACCTCCTCGGGCGGCAGCGGCAGCTCCGGCACGCGGCGGGTGGACCAGTAGACCGTCGTGAACGACAGCAGCGCGCCGACCATGAAGGCCAGCGTCGTGACGACCGGGATGCCGTTGGCCCCGAGCGCATCCTTGCTCAGCCCCAGGCCGACCAGGATGCTGGGCGTCAGGTAGGCCAGGGTCTGGGCCAGACCGGTGAAGGCGGCCTGGGTCAGGAAGCCGCTGGCATGCTGCTCCTCGCGCAGGCGGTCGCTGACGTAGGCGCGGTAGGGCTCCATCGTCACGTTGTTGGCCGCGTCGAGGATCCATAGCAGGCCGGCCGCGAACCACAGCGTCGGGCTGAAGGGCATCAGCAGCAGACCGAGCGAGCAGAGCAGCGCGCCGATCAGGAAGTAAGGCGTGCGCCGGCCCAGGCGGTGGGTCGTGCGGTCGCTCATCGCGCCGATCAGGGGCTGCACCAACAGGCCCGTGATCGGCCCAGCCAGCCAGAGATAGGGCAGGTCCTTGCCCTCGGCGCCGAGCATCTGGTAGATCGGGCTCATGCTGGCCTGCTGCAGGCCGAAGCTGAACTGGATGCCGAGGAAGCCGACATTCATGTTCACGATCTGCGAGACCGACAGGCGGGGCTTGTCCATCGTGAGGGCGTGGCTCATGTTCAGCCCTCCGCAGCAGGCAGCGCGTGCAGAGCCGCACGCCAGGGGGCCAGCACCGCCGGATCGGCCGGCAGCGGCCCGCGCAGGCCGCAGATCCCGGCGGCGTAGCGGTTGGCCAGGCCCAAGGTGCCGCTCAGCGGCCGGCCCAGGCACAGGCACAGGCCGGCAAGCAGCATCGCGGTGAAGGCGTCGCCTGCACCGACCGTGTCCCTCAGCTGCGGCTGCAGCACGCCGGCGCCACTTTCCAGCAAGCGCCCGCCCGCGCCGAACAGCTCATAGCCCTCGGCACCGCGCGTCACCAGCAGGCGGGCCAGCGCGAAGCGGGCCATCAGCGCGGCCACCCCGTCGGGGGCGAACCACGCGACCAACTGTGCGAGCTCGTCTTCGTTGACCTTGAGCCAGTCGGCCAGCATCAGCGACTCGGCGGCGAGCTCGCGCATAGCCTCGCCGGGCCTCAGGTTCAGGTCCAGAAACACCGGCCCGCGGTGGCGCTTGGCCAGGGCACGCAGGCTGTGCCGCGACACCGGGCTGCGCTGCGCGAGGCTGCCGAAATACAGCCAGCCCTCGGTCCAGCGCGGCTCCAGCTCCGGCACCTCGATGTAGTCCCAGGCCGCATCGGCGTGGATCCTGAACTCATGCCCGCCGCCGGGAGATTCGAACACGCTGACACGCCCCGTCGCATGCCGGTCATCGCGCTGCAGACCGGCGACCGGGAGCGCGTATTCACGGGCGCTTTCCAGCACCAGGGCCGCCGCGGCGTCTTCGGCGCCGATACGGCTGACGAAGTGCACCGGCGCCCCCAGCAAGGCCAACGAGCGTGCCACATTGAACGGCGCGCCACCGACCACCGGGCCGTCGTGGAACTCGTCGATCAGGGCCTCTCCCAGCACAAGGACGGTGCGTGGGGCCACCTGCTCTTGGGGCATGTTGTCTCCTGTTGTTGTTGCGCCCATCAGCCCATCCTGGGCTTCACGGATGAGTCAATTTTCGGTTATTCCCGGTGATTTTGCAATCGATTGCACGTGAGGGGAAACGCGCAATCAAGCCTAGGCGGCACGCGCTTGTCAGCCCTTTCGGCGCCACGCGCCGCTAGGCCTCAAGGGCCCAGCATTCCAGCGACAGCAATTCCGCCGATCCCCCGCGCACGAAGGCCCTCAGCTCAAGGCTCTCGGGCGAAGGGAAGATCAGGTTCGTCAACACGACGGCACCGCCGTCGGCGAACAACTCGACGCTGCAGCGGTCCAGCAGCACTCGCCACACCACCCTGCCATCGGCCTGCGGGGCCAAGGGCGCGTACTGGGGCAGCCGGTAGACCGGATCGTCCGGGCCGAGGCCGCTCAGGCTGCGGTCGACGAACAGGGCGCGACGCTCGGCGTCCCAGCCGACACGCGTCGCCTCCTGCCCGCCGCAGCGCAGCAGCAAGCCGAACTCGGTCGCCGTGCCGGGGCGCCAGGCGATTTCGAGGTCGAGCACATCGCCCGCACCCAGCCGGACGACTTCGTCCACACCGCCCGCACCCAGTGCAAAAGGCCCGCATTGCCATCGCTCGCGCCGCGCCGTTGCAAGTTCGGCGACCGGCTCCTGGCACAGCACCAGGGCGCCGGCGTCGTCGCGCACGCTGAGCCTGCGCGGGATGCTCATCGCCCCGCACCAGGCCTGCGTGGGCGTCGCGGCGGCGTAGCGGTGGTTGTTCATCCAGCCCAGCCAGACGGCTCGCCCATCCTCGGCGGGCACATGCGCCCAGCAGATGGCCGCATAGAAGTCGCTGCCATGGTCGACCCAGCGAGCAGGCTGCGTGGCCCGAAACCGGCTGCCATCGAAATCGCCGACGAATACCTGCGCGCCCGAGCCTCCGGTCGGATGCCCCTCGAACGCATCCACCTTCAACACCCAGGCCCGACGCCCGGGTTGCCCCTGCACCGGCACGGAAATCAGATCCGGGCATTCCCAGATCCCTTCCACGCCGCCTGCCGGCCCGAAGTCGCTGAGGTGGGACCAGTGCCTCAGGTCCGGCGACGCATAGAAGCTGGCCTTGCGCTCGTGCGGCAGCACCACGACCATCACCCAGCGGCCGCTGGACTCGTGCCAGAACACCTTGGGATCGCGAAAGTCTTGGGCGCCGATGTCCAGCACCGGATTGCCGGCGTACTGGGTCCAGCGAACCCCGCCGTCGCTGCTGAACGCCAGGTGCTGGGCCTGATGACGCACCGGCTGCTGCGCGCAGGCGGTGTAGATCGCCACAAACGGCGCCTGCCCGTCGGCGCCCAGCCCGCTCGATCCCCTGTCGTCGATCACGACCGAGCCGGAAAACGCCATATGGGATTCGTCTTCGGGAATGGCCAGCGGCAGATGCCGCCAGTGCAGCAGATCGTCGCTGACGGCATGGCCCCAGCTCATATGCCCCCAGGTGTTGCCCTGGGGGTTGTGCTGGAAGAACAGATGCCATTGGCCACCGGCGAACACCAGGCCATTGGGGTCATTGATCCAGAAGCGCTCGGCGGTGAAATGCAGCGCCGGGCGCCAGCAGTCCTGTGATGTCGACGGGATGGTTTTCATGGAGGGATGCAGGCCCTGGCGCTGCCTTGATTGATGCGGCGGCGCAATTCTGAACGACATCCATGCGATATGCAATCGATTGCACAACTGCCAGGACCTGCCGCAAATTCCTGGCAGGAAATCCCCTTCTCCGGGAGCCGAAAGCAGCGCTCGAATGAGCGGCGCGCCCGCCCCTGCGCCCGCAGGCGTTCAAGCCGCAGGGTCGGGCGCGCTCTCGCGCAGCTTCAGGTAGACGGGAAGGGTGCGCGGCCCGAGACGCTCGCCATGCAGCTGCGACAGCAAGGTCTCAACGAGCTCGACGCCGGCCTCCGCGACGGGCTGGTGCACCGTCGTCAGCGGCGGATCGCAGTAGGCGGCCAGCGGCATGTCGTCGTAGCCAACCAGGGCGACATCGCCCGGCACACTGCGGCCGGCGGCGCGCAGCGCCTGGATCATCAACAGGGCCAGCACGTCGCTGCAGCAGACGACGGCATCGAAGTCACGGCGCCTGGTGCAGAACTCGTGCACGATGTCGGTCGCCGCACTGGGCTCGAACGGCGCGGCCAGCTCCAGCGCCGGGTCCACATCGACGCCGAACTCGCGCAGCGCCTGGGCATAGCCCTGGCGGCGCAGCCAGACCTCGGGCAGCCGCGCGTCGCCGACGAAGGCGACGCGACTCCGGCCGAGCTGCAGCAGGTGACGCGCGGCCAGGCTGCCGCCGAGCACGTTGTCACCACCGACGCTGCAGTAGAGCTGCTGCGGCATCTCGCTGCCCCACACCACCAGCGGCAGCTTGCGCGCGGCCATCTCGTTGAGCTGGTCGTGGTGGCGCCACTGACCGATCAGGATCACGCCGATGGCCTTGCCGGAGTCGAACCAGTGCGAGGCCAGGTCGAGATGCTCGGCATCGACGCGCGACAGCAGCATGTCGTAGCCGCGGTCGGTCAGCGCGTCGGCAATCGCGCCGACGATGGACAGGAAGAAGGGGTCGGAGATGTGCTGGCGCGACTTGGCGTCATAGGGCACGACGACGGCCACCGTCTTGTTCTCCTGCAGGCGCAGATTGCGCGCGCCGAAGTTGATCGAGTAGTTCAGCGAGCGGGCGAGCTCGGCGACGCGCTGGCGGGTCTCGGCGTTGACGAGCTCGCTGCCGTTGAGGGCCCGCGACACGGTGGACACCGACACGCCGGCCAGGCGGGCGATGTCGACCATCTGCAGGCGGCGCTGCTCGCCGGCGCTGGGGGCGGCTGGTTCTTTAGGGGCTGGCTTGGACATTGGCCGGCATCCTCGCAGGGCTCACCGCAAACGACAAGCAGCGTCAACCCGGGCCGGCTCCCTCACTGGCCCGGCAGACCCAGACCGTCGGCCGCGCGCCATCTGGCGCGCGATAGCCCGCCTCGACGGCCGCCTGCACCGCATCGACGCGCGCGAGCGGCATCAGGCCGACGGCGCAGCCGCCGAAGCCGCCGCCCGTCATGCGCGCCCCGCCCTGTGGGCCTATGGCCTGCTGCAGGATCTCGACGAGGCGGTCGACGGCGGGCACGGTAATCTCGAAGTCGTCGCGCATGGACGCATGCGATGCGGCCATCAACGCCCCCAGCGTCGCCAGGTCGCCGCGGGCCAGCGCGACGGCGGCCGCCTGCGTGCGCGCGTTCTCGGTGACGATGTGGCGGGCGCGCCGGTAGACGACCTCGTCCAGCCCCGCGGCCCCGGCCTCGAGGCGCGCCAGGTCGACATCGCGCAGCGCCGGCACGCCGTAGTGGCGGGCCGCGGCCTCGCACTGGCGGCGGCGCGTGTTGTATTCGCTGTCCACCAGGCCGCGCTTCACGCGCGAGTGGACGATCATGACGGCGAGATCGGGCGGCAGCCGCACCGGCTCGGCGCCCAGGCTGCGGCAATCGATCAGCAGCGCATGGCCGGCCTGGCCGCGGGCCGAGATGAGCTGGTCCATGATGCCGCAGTTGCAGCCGACGAACTCGTTCTCGGCCCGCTGGGCGGTCAGTGCCAGTTCCGTCGGGTCCAGCACCAGGCCGTGCAGCGACTTGAAGGCCTGGCCGACGGCCACCTCGAAGGAGGCCGACGAGGACAGGCCGACGCCCTGGGGCACGTCGCCGGCCACGGCCAGGTCGGCACCGCGCAGCGGCAGGCCGCGCGCCGCCAGCATCTGCACCATGCCGCGCGCGTAGTTGGCCCAGGCGGCGTCCTCGCGGTGCGAGATGGTGGTGCCGATGCGGAAGCGGTCGATGGCGCCGTCGTAGTCGGCCGCGACGATCTGCACCATGTCATCGTCGCGTGGCCGCGCAGCAATGCGGGTGCCGAAGTCGATGGCACAGGGCAGCACGAAGCCATCGTTGTAGTCGGTGTGCTCACCGATCAGGTTGACCCGGCCGGGTGCCTGCACGCGCAGCGCCGGCTCGGCGCCGAAGGCGGCCCGGAAGGCCTCGTCGGCCCGATCACGCGCTGTCATGCCGGCTCCTTGTAGTGGACATCGCTCACCGCGCGCAGCTTCTCGGCGGCCTGCTCGGGCGTCAGGTCGCGCTGGGCCTCGGCCAGCATCTCGAAGCCGACCATGAACTTGCGCACCGTGGCCGAACGCAGCAGCGGCGGGTAGAAGTGGGCATGCAGCTGCCACGGCGCCGCATCGCGCGCGTCGAAGGGCGCGCCATGCCAGCCCATCGAATAGGGGAAGGAGCAGCGGAACAGGTTGTCGTAGCGCGAGGTCAGGCGCTTCAGCGCATCGGCCAGGCTGGCGCGCTGCGCCGCCGTCAGCTGCGGCAGGCGCTGCACCGCGAAGCGCGGCAGCAGCAGGGTCTCGAAGGGCCAGGTGGCCCAGAAGGGCACGATCGCCAGCCAGTCGTCGTTCTGCACGACGACGCGCTCGCCGCCCGCCTCGCGCTCGGCCACGTCGAGCAGCAACGCCCGCCCGTGCGCGGCAAACCAGTCGCGCTGCTGGGCATCCTCGGTCGCGGCCTCGTTGGGCAGGAAGCCGGTGGCCCAGATCTGGCCGTGAGGATGGGGCTGGGAGCAGCCCATGATCTCGCCCTTGTTCTCGAACACCTGCACCCAGGCGTGCTCGCGCCCCAGCTCGGCGCTCTGCTCGCACCAGGTGTCGACGACGGCGACGATCTCGTCCCGCGCCAGCTCGGGCAGCGTGCGCGAGTGGTCGGGCGAGAAGCAGATGACGCGGCTGGTGCCGCGCGCGGCCTGGGACTGGAACAGCGCGTCACCGGCCGGTGCATCGGGCACGGCGGGCATCAGCGCCGCGTGGTCGTTGGTGAAGACAAAGGGGCCGCGGTAGTCCGGGTTGGTCTGGCCGTTGACGCGGGTGTTGCCGGCGCAGAGGTAGCAGGCCGGGTCGTGGCGTGGCAGTACGGCCTCGGCGGCAGTTTCCTGCCGCCCCTGCCAGGGCCGCTTGGCGCGATGGGGCGAGACCAGCACCCACTGGCCGGTCAGCGGGTTGCGGCGGCGGTGCGAGTGTTCTGCCGGGTCGAAGGGGGCGCTCATTCGGGATATCCGTTCGGGTAGGTGGATTGCCAGCGCCAGGTGTCGGCGCACATCTCGTCCAGGCCGCGGCGGGCGCGCCAGCCGAGCAGGCTTTCGGCCCGCGCCGGATCGGCCCAGCTGGCGGCCACGTCACCGGCGCGGCGCGGGGCGATGGCATGGGGCAGCTCGTGCCCGCAGGCGCGGCCGAAGGCCGCCAGCAGTTCGAGCACGCTGTGGCCGCGCCCGGTGCCGAGATTGAAGACGTGCAGGCCGGGCCGGCCGTGGGCGTGGCCCAGCGCGGCGACATGCCCGTCGGCGAGGTCCAGCACATGCACGTAGTCGCGCAGGCCGGTACCGTCGGGCGTCGGGTAGTCGTTGCCGAACACGGCCAGCCGTTCGCGCCGGCCCACGGCGACCTGGGCCACGAAGGGCATCAGGTTGTTGGGCAGCCCCTGGGGGTCTTCGCCGAGCAGGCCGCTCGGGTGGGCGCCCACCGGGTTGAAGTAGCGCAGCGCGGTCAGAGACAGATCGGCGTCGGCCGCGGCCAGATCAGCCAGCATCTGCTCGACCATCAGCTTGCTGCGGCCGTAGGGGTTGGTGGCCGAGGTCGGCGCGTCCTCGCGCAGCGGCATGCGCTCGGCGTCGCCATAGACCGTGGCCGAGGAGCTGAACACCAGCGTGCGCACGCCGGTGGCCCGCATGGCCTGCAGCAGCACGAGGCTGCCGTGCACGTTGTTGTCGTAGTAGTCCAGCGGCCGCTGTACCGATTCGCCGACGGCCTTCAGGCCGGCGAAATGGATGGCCGCGTCTATGCCCTCATCGCGCAACAGCTTTGCGACCAGGTCACCGTCGCGCACGTCGCCACGCACGAATTGCGGCCGCGTGCCGGCGACGCGCTCGATGTGGTCGAGCACGCCGGGCTTGGCATTGGCGAGGTTGTCGAGGATGACCGGCCTATGGCCCGCAGCGATCAGCTGCACGCAGCAGTGGCTGCCGACATAGCCGGCACCACCGGTGACGAGGATGTTCATGGGCCCGCTCCGCCTGCGCGTCACAGCTTCTGCAGCCGCACGATGAAGGCCGTCTCTGCCTGCACGCGCGGCATCGGCAGACCCGCCTGGGCCAGCCAGGCGCCGTCCAGCACCAGGCCCTCGGGGCTGCGCAGCGCGTCGTGCAGCGGCGTGGTCTCGTGCCGGCCGCTCGGCAGCTTGCTGCCCTCGGGCAGCAGCTGCGTCACGCGGTAGCGCGCCGCGCCATCCAGCATGGGCAGGCACAGCGGCGGCGCATAGCGCAGGCTGCTGGGCGCGGCGCGGTAGGCGAGCAGCAGCAGCTCGCTCGCATCCGCCTCGCCGTGCACCTGCCAGACGATGCCGTCGCCACCCTGCCCCTGCCAGACCTGGCCCTGGTGCAGGCGCTCGCGCAGCTGCTTGTAAAGCGCGATCCAGGCGCGCAGCTCGGCGGCTTCCGCCTCGCCCAGGTGGCGGGCGTCGAGCTCCACGCCCAGGTGGCCGGGCAGCGCCACGGCGGCACGGAAGGCCATGCTCTGGCTGCGGCCGGTCGTGTGGGCCGGCGCGGTGCCGACATGGGCGCCCATGATCTCGGGCGGGAAGAACTGCAGGAAGCCGCGCTGGATGTCCAGACGCGACAGCGCGTCGATGCAGTCGCTGGTCCAGACGCGGTGGGTGTGGCGCAGCACGGCGAAGTCGATGCGCCCGCCGCCGCCCGAGCAGCTCTCGATCTCGACGCCAGGGTGGGCCCGGCGCAGCCGGTCCATCAGCGCATAGACGGCCAGCACCTGGGCGCGGTAGCCGGGCAGGCCACCGGGCAGTCCGGCCGTCGTGAGGTCGCGGTTGTGGTCCCACTTCAGATAGCCGATGGGGTGGGCCGCGAGCAGGGCCGAGATCTTGTCGAACAGGTAATCGGCCGCCTCGGGCCGCGAGATGTCGAGCACCAACTGGTTGCGCGCGGTGATCAGCGGCCGGCCGTCGAGCTGCAAGGCCCAGTCGGGGTGGGCGCGGAACAGCTCGCTGTCCGGGTTGACCATCTCGGGCTCGACCCACAGGCCGAACTCCATGCCCAGACCGTTCACATGCGCGATCAGCGCGCCCAGGCCCTGCGGGAACTTGCCCTCGTCGGGCCACCAGTCGCCCAGTGCCGCACGGTCGTGGTGGCGGCCGTGGAACCAGCCGTCGTCGAGCACGAAGCGCTCCACGCCCAGGGCCGCGGCGGCCGTGGCCAGCGCCATCACGGGCTCGGGGTGGACGTCGAAGTAGAAACCCTCCCAGGTGTTGAGGTGCACGGGCCGCGGGCGCATGGCGCCATCGGGCCAGTTCAGCCGCGCGCGCAGCTCGGCGTGGAAGTTGGCGGCCAGGCCGTTGAGCCCGCCCGTGGAGCAGCTCGCGACGACCTCGGGCGTGGTCAGGCTGGCGCCCGGCGCCAGCCGGCCCTCGCCGGGCGCCAGCCATTCGCCGAGCTGCCACTGGAACTGAGCGTCATGGAGGAACTCGATGCTCTGCTGGTGGTTGCCCGACCAGGCCAGATGGGCGCCGAAGACCAGACCCGCGTCGTCGGTCGCGCCGGGCGTCGTCACGACCGCGCCCGGGAAGCAGTCGTGCGAGGTGCGCCCGCGTCGGCTCTCGCGCCGCCAGGTGCTGCGCGCCAGCGGCTGCACCTGCAGCAGGAACTCCTGCATATGCTGGCCGGCATAAGAGCGCACCTGATCGCAGCGGCCCGGCAGCGGCAGCGTGAAGGCGGCCAGCCATTGCACGTCGAGATCGCTGCTGCCGAGATTGCTCAGCTCGGAATGCGCGACCAGCACGTCGCTGGCCTCGTCCAGGCGCAGATGCAGGTCCAGCCGCAGCTGCGCCACGTCGTCTGTCAGGCGTAGCACGACAGCCCGCCCCGGTTGCTGCCAGTCGACCTCGCAGCGCGTGAAGGCCTGCGCGAAGTCACGCCCCGTCCGGTGGGCGAGCAGCGCGCTCTGGCCGAACCAGCCGACGCCGAAGGTCGGCGCCACGCTCAGGGGCTGGTCGAAGTCCAGGTTGAAGGACGGCAGCGGGCGGGTGTCGCGCAGCGCCGTGCCGGGCGTCGCGCCGTCGGGCAGGCGCGGGCCCCAGTAGCGCCACAGCGGTGCCTCGCCGCGCGGCAGTTCGAGAACGAGGCTGCTGCTGCGGCCGTGGAGGGAGAGGTAGTCGGTGCTCATGAGTTCAGGCGGCGTCATGCGGCTACGGGCAGGCGCAGGTCGGGAGCGGGGACGCAGCGCCGCAGCGCCAGTCCTCCCGCGTCGAATAGATGCAGCTGGGTCGACGGCAGCGTGACGGCAATGCGCTGGCCGGCGTCGCCATGGGCCTGGCCGGGCGCCTTCACGGTCAGTTCGCCGTCGAGGTAGAGATAGGTCGCCTCGCCCAGGCGCTCCTGCCAGCGCAGTTCGCGCACGACATGCTGGCCAACGGCACCAGGTTCGGCATGCTCGGGCCGCACGCCGACGGTGACGGGCGCGCCGGCCGGCAGCGCGGCGGCGTCGACGGACGCGTCCAGCAGCTCGCCGGTGGCCAGGCGCACGCGAGCGCCGTCGCTGCGGCCTTCGACGAGGGTCGCCGGCAGGAAATTCATCTTCGGCGAGCCGATGAAGCCGGCCACGAAGAGGTTGCGCGGCCGGTGGTAAAGCTCCAGCGGCGAGCCGCACTGGGCCACGCTGCCTTCGCGCGCCACCGCCTCGCCGGCGTTGAGCAGCAGGATGCGGTCCGCCAGCGTCATGGCCTCGACCTGGTCGTGGGTGACGTAGATGGTCGAGGCCCTGCCGAACTCGCGGTGGATCTTGGCGATCTCGAAGCGGGTCTGCACACGCAGCGCGGCGTCGAGGTTGGACAGCGGCTCGTCGAACAGGAAGACGCCAGGCTCGCGCATGATGGCGCGGCCGATGGCGACGCGCTGGCGCTGCCCGCCGGACAGGGCCTTGGGCTTGCGCTCCAGCAGCGTCTCGAGCTGCAGCTTGGCGGCCACGCCGTCGACCTTGGCGCCGATGACGGCCTTGTCGACACCGGCCAGCGTCAGCCCGAAGGCGAGGTTTTCCCGAACCGTCAGGTGCGGGAACAGCGCATAGCTCTGGAACACCATGGCCACGCCGCGCCGTGCGGGCGGTGTGTCGTTCATGCGCTGGCCGCCGATGCGCAGCTCGCCCGCGCTGATCTCTTCCAGGCCGGCCACCATGCGCAGCAGCGTGGACTTGCCGCAGCCGCTGGGGCCGACGAAGACGCAGAACTCGCCATCGCGGATCTGCAGGTCGACATTGCGGATGACGGGCGCGCCGCCGGCGTAGGTCTTGCAGACGGAGGACAGTTCGATGCCGGCCATGGAGTTCTCTTGCGTGCGTTCAGGGTTGCAGCAGGCGCAGCACGCGGGCGTCGACTGTCTGCATGGCGGTGGCAGCATCGCTCTTGCCGATCAGCACCGACTCGATGGCCGTACCCACCCAGTCGTTGATCTCGGCGCCGTGCTCAGCGATGGGCATGGGGAAATTGCGCTCGTGGCTCATGGCGAGGAAGGCCGCGGAGTCGACCCCGCGCCGCGCCTGGGCCTGCACCGCCAGCTCGGCCATGCCGCGCAGGGCCGGGTAGGTGACGCCGGCGTCGGCGACCAGGCGCTGGCACTGTGGCGAGGCCATGAAGCGCACCCATGCCCAAGCCTGCTCCTTGACCTTGCTGCCGGCCCAGATCGAGTCGCCCAGGCCGTTCATCATGCTGGCGCGCCGGCCCGTGGGGCCCACGGGCAGCGGCACCCAGGCATGGCGGAAGTGGGCGTTGCGGGCGAAGTTGGCCACCATCCACGAGCCATCGGGCACCATGGCCGCCTTGCCGGCGATGAACATCGCGGCCGAGCCCAGCGAGCGCGTCAGCTCGAAGCGGGCCGACACGCCCTTGCCCGGCAGCCCGGCGATATAGGCCAGCGTCTGGGCCAGGCGGGGGTCGTCGTAGTGCAGGCGCGGCGCCCAGGGCTGGTCCTGCAGCGTGAAGCCCATGGAGGCCGCGAAATGACTCCACTCGGTCTGGCCCAGCGCGCCACCGGGGCCGGGCGTCTGGAAACCATAGACGCGCACGCGGCGGCGGTCGAAGCCGGGATCGGCCGCCGAGCGACCGGCGACGTCGCGCGAGAGCCGGCGGGCGATGCGCTCGAAGCTGCCCCCGTCCACCGGGTTCCAGGTCATGGACCAGAGCTCCTCGCGCGTGACGCCAGCCCGCTCCGCCATGTCCAGGTTGACGGCCAGGGCCACCATGTCCCAGTCCTTGGGCAGGCCGTATTGGCCGCCATCGCGGCCCCAGATGCCGAACAGCCCGGGCATGAAGGCCTGTGGGTCGACGGGGTCGCGGCGCAGCAGCGGCGCCAAGTCCAGCAGCTGGCCGTTCTTCAGCAGCTCCGGAAATTTGGCGAGATGGTTGACGAAGACGTCGGGCGCCGTGCCGGCGATGAAGCCGGTGGACAGGGCTGTCCAGTAGTCGGCCCAGCCGGCCTGCTGGAACCTGATGCTGATGTCCGGATGCTGCTGCTCGAAGCGCCGCGCACACTCGCGGTAGGCGGGCTGCTGGTCGGAGTCCCACAGCATGTAGCGCACCTCGGCGGCCTGGGCCAGCGAGGCGACCAGTGCAAGAGTGATCGCAAGGATTCGCTTCATCGTCACTTGCCTCCGCTGTGCTGCACCGACTCGATGATCCGCCGGCCAAAGGCCAGCAGCAGCACCAGCACCGGCAGCACGGCGACGGCGGTGGCCGCCATCAGGCCGGTCCAGTCCGGCTGACCCTGGGGCGTCTGGGACTTGAAGGTCTGCAGGGCCACGGTCAGCACCTGGTGGGCCTCGTCCTTGGCGACGAGGTAGGGCCAGAAGAACTCGTTCCAGATGTTGATGCCGGTCAGCATGGCGATGGTGGCGAGGGCCGAGGACGACAGGGGCAGCGCGACGCGGGCGAAGATGTAGGCCTGCGAGGCGCCCTCTAGCAGCGCGGCCTCCTCGATGTCGCGCGGGATGGCGAGGAAGAACTGGCGCAGGAAGAACACCGAGAAGCCCTGCATCAGGCAGAACGGCGCCACCATGCCGGCATAGGTGTCCAGCCAGCCCAGCTCCTTAATGAGGATGAAGTTGGGGATGAAGGTGACGACGCCGGGCACCATCATCGTGCCGACGAAAAGCGCGAACAACAGGTCGCGCCCCGGGAAGCACAGCCTCGCGAAGGCATAGGCCGCCATCGCCGCGCAGCCCACCTGCAGCGTGACGATGACGACGGTGAACAGCACCGAGTTGCCCAGCGCCCGCAGGAAGTTGATTTCGGCCCCCGAGCCGCCGACGGCCAGGCTCTGCTCCGGCGACAGCAGGCCCAGCACGCGGCGGAAGTTCAGCAGCGTCGGGTCGTGCGGCACCAGCGTCGCCGACTGTTCGTAGAGCTGCTGCGATGGCACCAGCGCCGTCTTCAGCGCGAACCACAACGGCAGCAGCGTGACGAGCAGCATGCCCAGCAGCGCCGCCCACGCGAGCAGACGGCCGAGACTCAAGCGGCGACCGGCGGCGCTCATGCCAAATCGCTTTCGTTGGCACGCATGACGCGCATCTGTAGCACCGTGTAGGCCAGCATCACCAGGCACAGCACCATGGACATCGCCGACGCATAGCCCATCTTGTAGAAGCTGAACGCGTTCTGCACGATGTAGTAGACGATGACCTGGGTCGAGTCCAGCGGGCCGCCCTTGGTCGTCACCGCGATGGTGTCGAAGATCTGGAAGGAGCCCGTCACGCTGGTCACCAGCACGAAGACCATGACCGGCCGCAGCAGCGGCAGCGTGATGCGTCGGAACATCTGCCACTCCGACGCCCCCTCCAGGCCGGCCGCCTCATAGAGCGAGCGCGGGATGTTCTGCAGCCCGGCCAGGAAGAGCAGCGCCACAAGGCCCATGTGGCGCCAGATGTTTACGGCGGCCACGGTCAGCAGCGCCTGGTCCACGCCGCCGAAGAAGGGCTGACGGTCGATGTCCAGCGTGGCCAGCATCTCGTTGACCCAGCCCAGCAGCGGGTCGAGCATCCACAGCCAGATCATGGCCACCAGCACGTTGGACAGCAGATAGGGCAGCAGCACGACCGCCTTGACCCACAGCGAGCGCGCCAGGCGGTCCATCGCCACGGCCAGGAAGAGGCCGAACGCGATCTGCAGCGGGATGTTGAGCAGCACATAGCAGGCGCTGAGCTTCATGCCCTGCCAGAAGCCGCCGTCCCGCAGCAGCTGGGCATAGTTGTCCAGGCCCACGAAGCGCGGCTCGCTCAGCAGGTTCCAGTCGGTGAAGCTGATGGCCAGAGCCCGGCAGGTCGGCCAGGCATGGAACAGCAGGAAGCCGACGAAGGCCGGCCCCACCAGCGCCCAGGCGGTCAGCGTCTGCGCCCGGCGGCCGGGGCCGAGGGCGGAGGCAAATGAGGCGAGAAGGCGGTTCACGGGTTCCATGGCAGCGGCGAGTGCACGCATTCTGGGCGCAATGCAATCGTTTGTATTCAGGGATATCCCGAAAGACTGAAACGAGTCTGACGTGCACCTCGATACGACGGCCTACGCTCAGGATTGGCGCATCGCACAGCGCACTGAAGGCCAGCGGGCGCGGCTTCCAGATCACGCACCGCCCAGGCTGAACAGGCCAAATTCCCCTTGAATATTGACCAAACCGTCGACAAATCCCAAGAGACGGCGACCGCAAGCCGGAACCACATCCCAAGAGGGGAGCAACCCAGACCGGGGCGGGGCAACTGTCGGCGCGCACCAACATCACTGGTTTTCCCTAGCATTGCAATCGATTGCTTTTAAAAACTCGCACCACTATGCTTCAGCCAACAGTTACAGAAGGCCGTGCTGCGGCCGGTACTGCCAGGCAAACCATTCCAATGAAGGAGACAACGTGAAGTCCCAATCCTCTCGACACCCCACCCTGACCCCGCTGGCCCAGTTGCTGGCCACGTCCCTGGCGGCGCTGGCGCTGCCGGCCCTGGCGCAGACCGCCGAGGCGCCTGACGCGGCCAAGGCCGACGTCGCGAGCCTGGACCGCGTGGTCACGACGGCGACGTCCAGCGTGAAGTCCAAGATGCGCAGCTCGGTCACCGTCACCGACATCGACCAGGACCAGATCAAGGACTTCGGCCCGCGCACGGAGGCCGAGGTGCTGCTGCTGATCCCCGGCATCCGCACCGACGCGACGGCCGGCGCCGGCGGCAACGCCAACATCTCCGTGCGCGGCCTGCCCATCGCCTCCGGCGGCTCCAAGTACGTGCAGCTGCAGGAAGACGGCCTGCCGGGCGTTCAGTTCGGCGACATGAACTTCTCGAACAACGACTACTGGATCCGCTTCGACAACAACATCGACAGCATCCAGACGCTGCGCGGCGGCTCGTCGTCGGTGTTCGCATCGCAGGCCCCGGGCGCGGTCATCAACTACATCAGCAAGACCGGCAAGGAAAAGGGCGGCTCGCTGGCCCTGTCACGCGGCCTGAACTACAACGAGACGCGCGTCGACGCCGACTACGGCGACCGCCTCGACAAGGGCCTGTACTACCACATCGGCGGCTACTACCGCGAGGGCGAGGGCTCCCACCGCTCCACGCCGAACGCGCTGCAGGGCTATCAGCTCAAGGGCAATATCACCAAGGAGTTCAACGACGGCAAGGGCTATGTCCGCGCCTACTTCAAGGTGCTTGACGAGCACGCCCCGGCCAACCCGCAGACCTTCATCAGCGCAACGCAGAACGGCAACAGCATCGGCGGCTTCGCCAAGCTGCCGGGCTATGACGCGACCCGCGAATCCGGCGTGTCCATCTACAACGCCAGCGTGCCCGGCATCGACCCCGTCACCCATCAGCTGACCAACACCTCGCTGACCGACGGCATCACCGTCAACTCCAAGTCGGTGGGCCTGGAGTTCCACAACGCGCTGGACAACGGCTTCACCATCGACGACAAGTTCCGCAGGTCGCAGAACTCGGGCGCCTTCCAGACCCAGTTCCTGAACGTGATGACGCTGGCCAACATGCTGTCGGGCTTCGGCGCGGGCACGACGGTCAAGTACTACAACGGCCCCAACACCGGCCAGGCGGTCACGGCCAGCAACCTCCAGCTCGGCCTGGTGTCCCAGGGCGCGGCCATCAACACGCAGACGCCCGACATGGGCAACCTGGTCAATGATCTGTCGGTCAACAAGCAGTTCAAGCTCGACCTGGGCACCATCGACCTCAAGGGCGGTATCTTCCATTCGCGCCAGAACGTCGTGCAGCGCTGGGCCATCAGCGAGCGCCTCGTCGAGGTGGGCAAGAACGGCGCCGTCATCGACGCCTACGACAGCACCGGCGCCGCGCTGACCACCGCGGGCCTGACCGGCTACAACAACCAGTGGGGCGGCTGCTGCGCCCGCGACATCGACGCCCACTTCACGACCAACGCCCCCTATCTGTCGATGAACCTGCAGCGCGGCGACCTCGACGTCGACGCCGGCGTGCGCCGCGAGAACTTCTCGTCGAACGCCAGCTATGCCGCCGGCACCTCGCGTGCCGTCGACTTGAACGGTGACGGCCAGATCACGGGCGCCGAGAAGAACGTCTTCCTGATCGACGCGACGACGCCGCGCGGACTGTCGAACTACAAGGTCTCCTACACGAACTACTCGGCCGGCGTGAACTACCGGCTGACGCCCGACCTGAGCGTCTTCGCCCGCACCAGCAAGGGCAACCGCGCCATCGCCGACCGCCTGCTGTTCAGCGCCAACATCGACGCCAAGACCGGCCTGCTCGCCAACCGCGACGCGGCGCTGGCACCGGTCAGGCAGAACGAGATCGGCGCGCGCTACCGCGGCCACACCGAGCATCTGAACTACGGCGTGTCGGCCACGCTGTTCCACTCCACGACGCAGGAGTTCGACTACGACCAGACCCGCCAGGACAACCCCGCGCTGCCCAACTACCAGGGCCCCAAGCTCAACGTCGTCGGCTACAAGGCCGATGGCCTGGAGCTGGAGACGGCGGGTGCGATCGGCGACTTCGCGCTGAACGTCAACCTCGTCTATTCGGACGAGAAGATCACGACCAACCTGGGTGCCCCGGCCTTCATCGGCAAGACCGAGTCCGGCCTGCCCAAGCTGCGCTACACGATCTCGCCGCGCTACACGTTCGGCCCGGCCACCTTCGGCGCGACCATCCGTGGCCAGGACTCCGTCTGGGCCGATGGCGGCAACACGATCCGGATCGGCGGCCACTACGTCGTCAGCGCCTTCGTCAACTATGACTTCGGCAAGGGCCTGACCGGCGCGTTGAACGTGAACAACCTGTTCGACAAGGTCTACCCCGCCGGCGGTGGCGGCTTTGTGCCGGGCTCGACGACGGTGTTCGGCGCCGGTGTCGAGAACGGCCGCACCATCAACGCGTCGCTGCGCTACGCGTTCTGAGGAAACCCGGGCAGGTGAAAGCCTGCCCGGCTTCCCTTGCGGCCCACGGGTCATCTTCATGCACAACTGGCAACTCGATCCGGCCGACGCTGCGCTGAGCAGCGCCGGCCGGACCCTCTTGAGGCTCGCACCGGGCTGGCGGCTGCTCGACGATGCGAGCGGCGTGGGCTGCTTCCTGGCGCCTCCCGACGCGGAGCCCGCGGCCTATGTCGAGCACCCTCTCGGCCGCTTCGAAGCGCTGGAGCGTTTCACGAGCCTGCAGCGCTTCTCGCCCTTCTGGACCCGGCCAGCCGTCGGCATGGCCGAGTCCGCCGTGCAGCCCGAAACCGTCTGGCTGCTGGCCCGTGATGCGCGCGGCGGCGGCACGCTGCTCGTGCCCCTGCTCGACGAGCGCACACGCTTCTCGCTGCGCGCCGGGCCGGCCGGCCTCGCCGTCGCCGCCGAGACCGGCGACCCCGACCTGGCATGCACCGGCGGCGCGGCCCTCTTTGTTGCCCATGGCAGTGATCCCCATGCCCTCGTGCATGCCGCTGCCGGCGCCGTCGCGGCCCGGCTCGGCGGTCGGCTGCGCGCCCAGCGCGAATTGCCCGACTTCGTCGATCTGTTCGGCTGGTGCACCTGGGATGCCTTCTACAAGGAGGTCTCGCCCGATCGCGTGCTGGCCGGCCTGCGCAGCCTGACGGACGCCGGCGTGCCGCCGCGCTGGCTCATCCTCGACGATGGCTGGCAGCAGTGGCGGCAGGCCGCCAGCGGCGAGGAGCGCCTCGTCGCGTTCGCGCCCAACGCACGCTTCGGCCGCGATCTCGATGCCCTGGTGCGCAGCGCCAAGCAGGACTTCGGCGTGCAGCGCGTCATCGTCTGGCATGCGCTGCTCGGCTATTGGGGCGGCCTGGACGCCGAGGCCTTCCCGGCCTGGGGCGTGCGCCGCGTCGCGCGCTCCTTCGGCCCGGGCCTGCTCGCCCAGGAGCCGCGCTGGAACGTCTGGCCCTGGGGCGCCCAGCTCGGCGTCCCCTCCACCGAGGGCTTCGCCGCCTTCTACGATGAACTGCATCGCAGCCTCGCCAGCCAGGGCGTGGACGGCGTCAAGGTCGACGCCCAGGGCCTGCTCGAGGGCGTCTCGGCCGGCCAGGGCGGGCGTGTCGCCCTCGGCGCCGCCAGCCGTCGCGCACTCGAAGCCTCGGCGCTGCGCCACTTCGGCGGCCGCCTCATCAACTGCATGGCCTGCACGCCCGAGTGCCTCTACCAGAGCCGTGACAGCGTGCTGCTGCGCACCTCGGACGACTTCTTCCCCAACCGCCCCGAAAGCCACGGCCTGCACCTCTTCGCCAACGCGATGGCCGGGATGTGGTTCGGCGAGTTCATGCTGCCGGACTGGGACATGTTTCAGTCCGGCCATCCGCGCGGTGCCTTCCATGCGGCGGCTCGGGCGATCTCCGGCGGGCCGGTCTATGTCTCCGACGGCATCGGCCGCCACGACGCCGCGCTGCTGCGCAAGCTCGTGCTCAGCGACGGCCGCGTGCTGCGCGCCGACGGCCCCGGCCTCCCCTGCCCCGACAGCCTGTTCGCCGACCCGACCCGCGAGGCGACGCTGCTGAAGATCTTCAACCGCAACGGCGACGCCGCCGTCGTCGGCCTCTTCAATGCCGGCGAGACCGCCACGCTGGCCGGCCATGCCGGGCCCGGCGACGTGCCAGGCCTTGGCGCCGACTGCATCGCCTTCGCGCACCGGCTCGGCCGCGCCTGGCGCTGCCGCACCGACACGGCCCCGCGCTTCGAGCTCGCGCCGGGCGAGTGGGAGCTCGTGTCCTTCGCGCCCATAGAACGCGGCGTCGCCGTCATCGGCCTGGCCGACAAGTTCAACAGCACGGCGGCCGTCGCCAGCCGCTGCTGGCGCGATAGCGGGCTCGACCTGACCCTGCGCGACGGCGGCCGCTTCCTCGCCTGGTGCGAGCAGGCACCGCTGGCGCTGCACTGCGACGGCGCGCCCCACCCCTTCCGCCACCAGGACGGCCTGCTGGGCGCCGACCTGCCGACGGGCGGCCCCAGAATGCTGAGCCTGAGCTTCGGATGACCGACATGCACGACACCGCTTCCCCGCGCGCGCTGCGCCGCATCGTCATCGTCGGCGGTGGCTCGGCAGGCTGGATGGCCGCAGCCTCGCTGGCCACCGCCCTCGCCTCGCGCCGCTGCGCGATCATGCTGATCGAGTCGGACGAGATCGGCACGGTCGGCGTCGGCGAAGCCACCATCCCGCCCATCCGCACCTTCAACCAGAGCCTGGGCCTGGACGAGGCCGAGTTCATGCGCCGCACCCAGGGCAGCTTCAAGCTCGGCATCCAGTTCGTGAACTGGGGCCGCCAGGGCCAGCGCTATTTTCACCCCTTCGGCCCGCACGGCGTGGCCTTCGACTACGCGCCGCTGCACCAGCACTGGCTGAAGAGCCGCCACGAAGGCGGCGACACGTCGATCGACGAGCACTCCATGGCCTGGGCCGCCGCGCGGCTGAACCGCTTCGCGCCACCCGTGGGCGACCCGCGCGACGTGCGCTCCACCTACGACTACGCCTACCACTTCGACGCCGGCCTCTATGCCCGCTTCCTGCGCGAGATGGCCGAGCCCCGCGGCGTGCAGCGCGTCGAGGGCCGCATCGCCGCCGTGCAACTGCACCCCGACAGCGGCCATGTGGACCGCCTGACCTTGGCCGACGGCCGCGAGATCGAGGGTGATTTCTTCATCGACTGCTCGGGCTTTCGCGGCCTGCTCATCGAGGAGGCCCTGCACACCGGCTACGAGGACTGGAGCCACTGGCTGCCCTGCGACCGCGCGCTGGCCGTGCCCTGCGACCGCGGCCCCGACTTCACGCCCTACACCCGCTCCACGGCCCACGCGGCCGGCTGGCAATGGCGCATCCCGCTGCAGCACCGCACCGGCAACGGCCATGTCTACTGCAGCCGCTTCATCTCCGACGACGAGGCCGCCGCGACGCTGCTGGCCCATCTCGACGCGCCGGCCCAGTCGGTACCGCGACCGCTGCGCTTCACGGCCGGACGGCGGCGCCAGTTCTGGAACCGCAACGTCCTGGCCCTGGGCCTGGCCAGCGGCTTCATGGAGCCGCTGGAATCGACCAGCCTGCACCTCGTGCAGTCGGGCATCTCGCGGCTGCTGGCCCTCTTCCCCGACCGCGACTTCGATCCGCTGACCATCGCCGAATACAACCGCATCGGCATCCAGGAATGGGAGCGCATCCGCGACTTCCTGATCCTGCACTACAAGCTGACCGAACGCGACGACGGCGAACTGTGGCGCTACTGCGCGGCCATGCCCGTCCCGGACGCGTTGCAGTGGAAGATCGACCACTTCCGGCGCTATGGCCGGCTGGTGTCCGAGGGCAACGACCTGTTCGGCAACCAGAGCTGGCTGGCGGCGCACATCGGCCAGTTCAACTGGCCGCAGCGGCACGACCCACTGGTGGACCTGCGCGGCATCGATGGCAGCGCGATGCTGCGCCGGCAGCGCGAGGCGATGGCGCAGGTGGCGCAGGGCATGCCCACGCACGAGGACTTCGTCGCGCGGCATTGCGCGGCTTGAAATGAAAGAAGCCGGCGCGAGCCGGCTTCTTTGTTTTTTGCGCTCATGCCAACCGGCCTGCATGCTGGTTGGCCTTCGGTCCGCGTCATGCCATGCGGCCTGCATGCCGCATGGCCTTCGCAAGGCGTCGGACAGGCCTCAAGGGCCTGTCCTCGGTCCTTGCTCAGTCCTTCGCGTAGATGTCGACGTCCTTGGTCTCGCGCACGAAGATCATGCCGACGACGAAGCTCATCGCGGCGATGACGATGGGGTACCAGAGGCCGTGGTAGATGTTGCCGTTCTGCGCCACCATCGCGAAGGTGATGGAGGGCAGCAGGCCGCCGAACCAGCCGTTGCCGATGTGGTAGGGCAGGCTCATCGAGGTGTAGCGGATGCGGGTCGGGAACATCTCCACCAGCATCGCCGCGATCGGGCCGTAGACCATGGTCACGTAGATGACCAGCACGAACAGGATGGCGACGACCATCGGCACGTTGACCTTGGCCGGGTCGGCCTTGGCCGGATAGCCGGCGGCCTTCATCGCTTCACCCAGGTCCTTCTTGAAGGCGGCGATGGCCTTGGTGCTGGCCTCGTCGAACTTGTGCTCGGTCAGCTTGGTGGCCGTCGGCACCTGGATCTCCTTGTCGCCGATGCGCACGACGGTCGGGCCGCCGGGGGCGGCCTCGACGGTCTCGGAGCTGGCGGACGACACGGCCAGAGCGCGCTTGGCGATGTCGCAGGCGCTCGTGAAGTCCACCTCACGCGCCGTCGGGCTGCCCTGGAAGGAGCAGCTGGCGATGTTGGTCGTCAGCGTGACCTTGGAGGTTTCCTGCGCACGGGCGAGGTCGGGGTTGGCCGCTTGGGTCAGCGCCTTGAACAGCGGGAAGTAGGTCACGACCGCGAGCAGCAGGCCGGCCATGATGATGGGCTTGCGGCCGATCTTGTCGGACAGCGAACCGAACACGACGAAGAAGGGCGTGCCCAGCATCAGCGAGATCGCGATCCAGATGTTGGCGCTGGAGGCATCGACCTTGAGCACCGAGGTCAGGAAGAACAACGCGTAGAACTGGCCGGAGTACCAGACCACGCCCTGGCCGGCGACCAGGCCGAACAGGGCCAGCAGCACGATCTTCAGGTTCTTCCACTGGCCGAAGGACTCGGACAGCGGCGCCTTGGAGGTCTTGCCCTCGGCCTTCATCTTCTGGAAGGCGGGCGACTCGTTCATCGACAGCCGGATCCACACCGAGACGCCCAGCAGCATGATGGACACGATGAAGGGCACGCGCCAGCCCCACTCGCCGAACTCCTTCTCGCCCAGTGCCGAGCGGGTGCCGAGGATGACCATCAGCGACAGGAACAGGCCCAGCGTCGCGGTGGTCTGGATCCACGAGGTGTAGGCGCCGCGCTTGCCGTGTGGCGCGTGCTCGGCCACATAGGTGGCCGCGCCGCCGTACTCACCGCCCAGGGCCAGGCCCTGCAGCAGGCGCAGGCCGATCAGGATCACCGGGGCCGCGGCGCCGATGGTCGCGTAGCCGGGCAGCACGCCGACGATGAAGGTCGACAGGCCCATGATCAGGATGGTGACCAGGAAGGTGTACTTGCGGCCGATCATGTCGCCCAGGCGGCCGAACACCAGCGCGCCGAAGGGCCGCACGATGAAGCCGGCGGCGAAGGCCAGCAGCGACGCAATGAAGGCGGCCTGGGGGTCCAGCCCCGCGAAGAACTGCTTCGCGATGATCGGCGCCAGCGAGCCGTAGAGATAGAAGTCGTACCACTCGAACACCGTGCCCAGCGACGACGCGAAGATGACCTTCTTCTCGCCGGCGGTCATCGGCGCCGCGGCGGAAGCTGCTGCAGTTGCCATGATGAATAGTCTCCGTCTGATGTCGAGACGCCCGCGGGATGGGGCATCTCTTGCAGTGCGACTATTCACATGGCCTCTGACCCCGTTCTGACGTGAGTCTGAATCGACGCTGACAAACTCCGCAGGAACCCGGGGTCAGCATTTCTCAATGCGGGAATCGATGCGGTCAGCGGGTAAATCCTGAGACGGTTTGCGTCGGCGCGAAGCGCCCCGGCCCCCGCCTGGCACAGGCCCTCAGTGCTTCCTCGCGACGCCAGGCCGGGGCTGGGCGGCCGACTCCCAGATGCCGCTGCGAAACCACGGGTCGCCGTCCAGCGCCGCGCGCAGCATGGGCAAGGCGTCCTGGCCCCAGAACAGCCGGCCGTCGAGCTCGACGGTGGGCACGCCGAAGACGCCCAGGCCCAGGGCCGCCTCGGTCTCGCTGCGCAGGCGCTGCTTGACGGCCTCGCCGGCCGGATCCTGCGCGGGCGCGAGGCGCCGGCTCAGTTCGGCCAGGCGGGCCGGCTCGTTGGCATCGGCACCGGCGCCGCGCCAGACGTGGTGGAAGAGCTGCTCTGCGACCCAGCGCCCCGGCGTGTCGCCCGGCTGCCCCTGCGGCGCCGCACAGGCCCAGGCCAGGCGCAGCAGCGGCAGCGGGTTGAAGGGGTGCTGGGCCGGCGGGTCCAGCACGACGCCCTGCACATGCGCCAGCCAAGCCACCTGGCGGAAGGTCCAGCGCCGCTTGGCCTCGATCTCGGCCGGCCCCTTCTGCCCCAGTGCCTGCAGAAGGGCCGCGAACAGGATGGGCCGGTAGACGACCTCGACGCTGTGGCCGGCCAGCGCCTCGGGCAGGGCCTCGAAGGCCAGCGCCGCGTAGGGCGAGATGGGGTCGAAGTAGAAGGTCAGCTGCTTCATCGGTCCTGGTCCTCGCTGTGCGGCCACGGGCCCAGCCACAGGCCGTGGCGATGCATCTCGACGCGGCGCTCGGGCAACTGGTCGAGGATGTGGCGTTGCCGGTCTGCAGGCGCCCCGCCCCAGCCGGCGATCTCGTCGATGCTGCGCGCGCAGCCGCGGCACCAGCCGCTGGCCGCATCCATCTGGCAGACGTTGACGCAGGGCGAAACCACCGCGGGTTTCATGACTGCACGACGTCGATGACCGGCGCGCCGGTGATCTTCTCCAGCTCGGCCGGCGTCAGCTTGAACACGCCGTTCGGGTGGCCGGCCGCGGCCCAGATGATGTCGAAGCGGAACAGCTCGCGGTCGATGAAGAGCGCCGGCGGCGCGGCGCCGGCGCTGGGCGCAAAGCCGGCGGGCGACACGCCACCGATGGAGAAGCCGGTGCGGGCCTTCACGAAGTCGGCATCGGCGCGGCCCAGCGGGCCGGTGTGGGGCTTGAGCTTGGCCTCGTCGACGCGCCTGTCGCCCGAGGTGATGACGAGGACGGCCGAGTCATCCGCCTTGCGGCGGAAGACGACGGACTTGGCGATCTGCCCCAGCGTGACGCCAAGGGCATCGGCGGCCTCCTGGGCGGTGCGGGCGGCGACGTCCAGCCACAGCGGCGGGTGCGGGTGTTCAGAGGCCGCGAGTGCGGCGCTGACGCGTTGGAAGCCTTCGGGGCGGGAGTCGGGTTCAGCCATGGCCGCGATTGTGTCGCGGCGCGGGCTGCTGCGCTTCAGTCGCGGTCATGCCCCTCGTGCTTGTCATGGCCGCGGCCATGTCCCTTGCCATGGCCGTGGCCCTGGTCGTCATCGTCGTCGCGACGGCGCTCGTCACGCTCGCCGTAGCGCTGCTGGTACCAGTCCTCGCGGACGAAATAGACCGGCACGCCGCAGGCGTTGTACTCGGCGCAGTGCTTCTCCCAGTGCTTCTGGTGGCCGGGCGGCACGCGCAGGTAGACGGGCTCGACGCGCACGGGCCGGCGCTGCACCCAGACCGGCTCGGCCATCACGACGGGCGGCGGCGCGGCATTGCCGATGTCGATGCGGCCGTAGAAGCCGGGCTGGCCGACCTGGATGGATACGCCGACGTCGGCGGCCTGGGCCGCGCCAGCCAGCAGCACCGCGGCAGCGGCAAGCAGATGGATCTTTTTCATGGGTCTTTCTCCGGGGTCAAGCCTCAGGCAGGCTGAAGTCGAAATCATAGAAGTGCCGATGGCCCTCGACGCGGATGCTCATGCGGCCCGTCAGCCCGGCGAGGCCACCGGCGCCGGAATCGGGCACGACGCCGATCTCCAGCGAGGGCTGGCCGCGCGTCATCAGCCCATGGTGGACGAGGGCGAAGCTGCCCTCGCGCCCCTGCAGCGTGCCGGTCACCGACTCCAGCGCCACATAGGCCGCCGAGCCGGCGACGCTGCCATGCGTGGCCAGCATCTGGCCGGCGCCGCGCGCCTCCAGTGCGCCGTGGTAACGCTTGTCCAGCACCATGCGGCCTATGCCTGCGCTGCCGTCCTCGGCGGCCTGGGCCGCCATGCCGACGCTGAATTCACCACTGACCCTTGCCATCGCCATGCTCCCCGAGCCACCGCGGCCCGCCTGTGCCGATTCGACCACGGCACGAGGCAGCACAGCCAGCGGCGTGAACAAAGGGGTGGCGACACGCACGGGAATCACGTCCAGGCGCATGCCGAGCACCGTGCAGTCCTCGCCGCCCAGTGCCGCACCGCGCCAACCGCGCAGCCCCTCGCCGCGGTGCAGGCGGAACTCGAAGCCGAGCTCGGGCGCCGGCTCGCCGGGCCGCGGCCTGGCCCGGCAGGCCAGGCCGCGCACCTCGGGCGCAGGGCCGTCGAGCAGCAGCAGCATCGCGTCGAGCAGGCAGCCATTGCCGAGGAAGTCCAGGAAGTAGCGGTCGGCCTTCAGGCCCGGCTTGAAGCCGGCCACGGCCGGGGCTATGCAGGGCTCGTTCAACTTGTGCGGCGCCGGCGTCGTCACGCCGCTGCCGAGGTCGTGGCAGTCGCCCGCGGCGAGATGGGACAGCCGCACGCCGCGCAGGTTGAAGGCCGGCAGGCCGGCGTCGCTGACGGCCTCGGAGAGGTCCAGCAGCACGGCCCCGCTGCCGCCGACGACCTCCAGCCGCCCGCCCCGGACGACGACGGCCGCGTTCTCGTCGACCCCGAGGCCGAGGCGATAGCCCAGCGAGCGCATGGCCGGCAGCATGCGGCCGATGCGGCCCCGCCTGATGAAATGCTGGTCGATCAGCAGTTCCGGGCCCAGGAAGTCGAGGCCGCGGTCGTACTCCTGCCCGGCTCGCCACTGGCCCTTGAGGACGAGCAGGTTGTCCATCGCGTCGCGGAACATCATGCGGCTCATGACGGCCGCGCCGGCGCTGGTGCCCGCAATGACGCCACCGGCCGCGAAGACCGCCCGGATCGCGTCCAGCATGGCCGTGGCCCGCCCGCCAGGCATCAGCGTGTCGACGATGTACTCCTGCGCGCCGCCCGAGAAGAACACGGCCCGGCAGGCGGCCACGCGGGCGATCAGCGCCGGGTCGTGCAGCCGGGCCCGTAGGTCGACGCCTTCCAGATGAGGCGCGACCGGAATGACCTCGGCGCGGGCGCCGCAGCGCCCCAGCGCGGCGACGATCTGGGCCGCGATGCGTTCGGGCTCAAAGGCCGCCGTCGGGAAGACCGCGATGGGCGCACCGACGCCCCCCGCTTCGTCGACGATGCGCTGCCAGACGGCGTCGCTGTCGGCCTTGAGCGCGCCGCCGATGACGATGACGGTGCCGGCCGGGGCGTTGGTGGTCAAGATCGGCAGGAAGGCCCGGCCAGCCGGCCGGGCGCAGGGAAGTCAGAAGGGGCCGCCATCTTGGCAGCTCGGCGGGCGCCGCGACAGCGGGCCGGCCCGGGGAAACGCAAGCGTCGGTGAACAAGCACCGCAAACGGTGACGATCAGGGCGGCGCCGAAGCTCCCGTGCCGCCCGCGGAGGCCGCCGGCTCGGACGCCGACGCTGCGGGCTGCCTGGGCGCCGCCCAACTGCCATACAGGGGCATGGGCAGGCGCACCGGGCTGATGTCGAGGTAGAGGTTGGCCACGGTGAACTGCTCGCCGCCGAACTCCTCGGTGCTCCAGCCCAGGGAGTCCGAGGACTTGTAGAGCCGGAACAGGAAGCCCAGCTCGGCCAGCGGATCGTTGGCGCGCGGCAGCACGTCGAAGGCCAGGCCCTTGACCTCCTTGCGCGAGCTGTCGATCAGGCGGCTCATCGCGTTGGAGATCGTCGAGTCGCCCAGCATGTCGAGGTGGAAGACGTCGTCGGTGTAGTAGGGCTTGAAGCTGGGCGACTCGGCGTCGTGCAGCTCGCCGCGCAGCTTGGGCGCCGACGGCGTGGTGGCGCGGGCGCGCACGTGGTAGCGGTCGCCATGCTCCAGGTAGGACAGGCGCGCGCCCTGCACGTTGAAGGCACCCAGCGACGGGTCGGTCCTGGCCTCGGTCAGGTCGACGACCAGGGCGCCGCGGTCGCCGATGATCTCGATCTCGTCGCCGCGGATGATGGCCGCCGTGTTCTCGTCCACGCCCAGGCCGATCTTGTAACCCTTGGCCATCATCAGCGGAATCATGCGGCCGAAGCGGCCCCGCTTGAGGAAATGCTGGTCGATGAACAGGTTGGGCCCGACGAAACCCAGCCCGCGGTCGACCTGCTTGCCATCGTTGAAGCGGCCCTTCAGGATGTCGATGATGCTCGGCCCGTCGCGGACCATGACCGCGCTCATGATGGCCGCGCCGGCCGACGTTCCAGCCACGACGCCACCCTTGCGGTAGACGTCCCAGATGGCCTCCAGCATGGGCGTGCTCTGGCCGCCGGGCTGTAGCACGTCGACGATGCGCTCCTGCGCGCCACCGGTGAAGAACACGCCCTTGGCGGCCTTGACCTTGGCGGTCAGCGCCGGGTCGCGCACGACCTTGTTCAGGTCCACCCACAGGAACTTGGGCGCCACCGGCAGAGCCTCGGCAATGGCGCCGCGACGCTGCAGCAGGTCCACCGCCTGCTTGGCGCTGGCTTCGGGGTCTTCGCTGGCGGTGCCGAAGACGACGAAGCGCGCGCCCTTGCCGCCGGCGAGGTGCACGATGCGCTGCCAGACCTCGTCGTTGTCCGCCTTGAGCGCACCGCCGATGGGGACGGCATAGCCGCGGATCGCAGGCTCGGTGTCGACGCTTGCAGGCGCTGGCGCCACAGGAGGCGGCGCTGCCGGCGTCGGCTTGGCTGGCGCCGTCCCTCGCGCCGCCGAGGCTGGCGTTGCTGGCCGGAACAGCTTGAAGCCCTGCGGCGCACTCGAGGCCGGCGCCACCGTCGGCGGCGCTGCCTGCACGCCCATGGCCATGGCCAACGCCGCACATCCCGCCCAGATCCATGCCCTCATGCCCAACGTCCTTCTCAATCAGTCCGCGAATGATGACAGAGCCGGCATGCACCAAGCACGGCTTCCGCCGCTCAACCGACGATCTCGCGCACCCAGTCCGGCAGCACGATGGCCTTGTCGGTCTGCGCGTCGAACCACAGCGTCGTCGCACCACCCTCGGCGCAGATGAGGCCGGGCTCGTCGGCCCGCTCCAGCGTGATCCAGGTCTCGAAGCTGGTGCGGCCGGGGTCGCTGACGTAGTGCTTCGCGATCACCTCGCCCGGGCATTTGAGCTGCCGGTAGAAATTGCAGAAGGCGTTGACGATGACCGGCCCCTGGCCGCCCGGGTTGGGCGGCGCGCCTATGCTCGTCAGCCAGTCGACCCGCGCGATCTCCAGGTAGCGGAAATACAGCGTGTTGTTGATATGGCCCATCGCGTCCATGTCGCCCCAGCGCATGGGGATGCGGCACTCGTAGGTGAGCTTCTTGACCGCAGGGACCGCATACCTCATGGCGTGATGCCCAGCTCGGCGGCGATGCGGTTGACGAGGCTGCGCAACGCGGCGACTTCGGCGCGCAGCAGCGCCACCTCCTCGTCGCGCGGCATGGCCGCGACGGCGGCCTGCTCGACGGAGGCGACCGGCCCGCACAGCAGGTGCGCCCAGCGCGCCTCGCGGGCGCCGGGAGCCTTGGGCAGCCGGATCGCGAAGGGCGGCTCGCGCCCGGCCAGCTCCTCGAGGAAGCCCTCGACCGAGGACACATCGGCAAAGCGATGCAGGCGCTCGGTGTTCTGGCGCAGCTCGGCCGCCGTCTGCGGGCCTCGGAGCATCAGCTGGGTCAGCAGCGCCTGGGCGGCGCCCGGCACGCCGAGGCCCCGCGCGAAGTTGTGCTCGTAGCGCAGCACACGACTGCCGCTCACCGTGTTGACGAGGCTGAGCGACTTCAGCTCCTCCACGGTGGCCAGTACCTCGGCCTCGCCCACATCCATGACCGGGTCGCGCGCCGTCTTCTGGTTGCAGCCGGCGGTCAGCGCATTGGCCGACAGCGGGTAGCTGTCCGGCACGGTGGCTTCCTTCTCGACAAGAACGGCGAGGACGCGCGCCTCCAGCGGGGTCAGGTCTCGCTTAGACACCGAAGCCATCGTCCGCTTGAATCACCGCGCCGTTGATGAAATGGCTCTCGTTGGCGCACAGCATCAGCAGCGCCGTGTCCAGGTCCTGGGGCTGGCCGACGCGCTTCCTAGGCAGCAGATCGACGAGCTTCCTGCCCTGGTCGGTGTCCCAGTGGTGGTGGTTGATCTCGGTGTCGATATAGCCAGGGCAGATCGCGTTGACGTTGATGCCGTACTTGCCCCACTCCAGCGCCATCGCGCGGGTCATGTGGATGACGGCGGCCTTGCTCATCGCGTAGACACCGATCTGGCCCAGCACGCGCAGGCCGGCCATCGAGGCCACGTTGACGATGCGCCCGCCGATGAAGGTGCCCGGCGCCGCACCGCGCGCACGCGCCAGCATGCGCTTGCCCACCTCCTGCGCGACGAAGAAGGCGCCGCGCGTGTTGGTGTCCATCACATAGTCGTAGTCGTTCTCGGTGACGTCGGTCAGGCGCTGCGTGGTGCTGACGCCGGAGTTGTTGATCAGGATGTCCAGCGTGCCGACCTCGGTCTCGGCATGCGCCACGGCGGCGCGGATGCTGGCGAGGTCGGTCACGTCGAGCTGCACGACATGGGCGTCGCCGCCGCGGCCCTCAATCTCGGCCCGCAGATCCTTCAGCCTCTCGACGCGCCGGCCGGCCAGCACGACGCAGGCACCGGCCGCGCTGAGCGTGCGGGCAAACTGCGCCCCCAGGCCGCTGGAGGCACCGGTGATCAGGGCCACGCGGCCTTCGAGGTTGATGGAGTAACTCATGAGACTGCCTTTTGAGTGGGTTGCACCGATCCTACCGGTCCAGGAGTCTGCGCGGCCGAGCGAGGCACCCGAGCCGGGGCGAGTTGCGGGGCCAGGCCAGGCGCCGGCGAGGCGTGGGTCGGGACCCACAACGAGCCGGCAACACCGCATGGTCCCGCAACTCGCCCCTGCCAGGCCCAACGCGGGTGCCTCGCTCGGCCGCGCAGCCTCCTAGTCTTACTGTGTTAGTAAATTCAAGGCATTATGCGCACTTCTTCAAGCAAGAGGTGAGCCTTGATGAAGGAACTGCAGGAGTTCGAGCGCTA
>NZ_SMBU01000003.1 GCF_004342485.1 Roseateles saccharophilus | reverse complement strand
CAACTGCTGCAGCTCGCCGCGCGCCAGCCGCTCGCGGCTGATCAGCGGGCCCAGCACCGACAGCCGGAACAGCGCCTTGGGATCGACTTCCTTCATCGTCATGCACTCCATGGGTTGGGGAGTGCCGATGACAGCCGCTGTCGGGCCTGCCCGCCAGAGGGCACAGTGTGTGGGGTGCCTGCTCAGGCGGGTGAGCCGGCGCGTCAGGCTGGATCAGGAGCCGCGCATCACGGGACAACCAAGTCACGGTCGAGCCAAACCGCGGCCTGCTGCAGCGACAACTCGTCGATGACGTTGCGCCAGAACGCGTCGAACTCGGACACGCGCCCCAGCTCGGGCCAGCGGCCACGTAGAACGAAGGCGAACTGAGCATCGCGCGCGTGCAGCCAGTCGCGCCAACGCCGCACGGTGCGCCGATCCAAGCCACTGCGGCGTGCGCAGCCGTGCAGCGATACCCCGCTGAGTAGCAGCAGCAACACCGCCTGCTGCACCGCCCAGTCATACCAGCGCCACGGCGCGATGCATGCCGGCAGCCGCGAGCAGGTCCGCACGCAGCCTGCGCACAGGAAGCGCAGCACCGCCACCGGGTTGAGCGCACCGCCTGCGCTGCGATCGGCCTTGCGGTAATAGCAACCGTGATGCCACATGCGAGCCAGCCCGCAGCGCGGGCACGCCGCCGGGCGGTATTGCTCAGGGTCCGTGGCGACGGCGATCAGGTGCTGGGCGAGCTCGGTGATGCTCCCTACAATGCGCTGCATAGGTCGGTCTTGGTTGTGTTGTGGTGCTTGGTAACCCCACGATAACAACGAAGCACCGGCCTATCTCGTTTGCGCGCCGTCCCGCGATGACCGCGGCAGCGTTCTCACGAACGCCCCCAACGTTCCTGGGACATCAAGCCCTGGCAAGCCTCAGACAGCGACGGTCATAACACCTGGCGAAGGACGACGGCGAACTGCTGACGTTGCACACGCTTTTCCAGACCCGAATCAACGGCCGGTCGATGGACCTGACGGAAGCGCCATGGGTTGCCGGACGGGCTCAGTGGACTCACGGCGCAGACTACAGCGGAACGCAGGCGGTGGCCGCGGAAGCGCGCGTCCATGGCGTGGAGTGGATTCGCTACGAGTCGGTGCGCTGCCCTGGGACGCATTGCGCAGCGGTCCTCAGTCCGTGTGCGCTGCGGACGACGCCACCCTACGACATGCAGGACTGGGTCTGCAGGGCAACGCGCGCTCGGGTGATCGTCACCCACAAGGACGGAGCCTCAACCTTCAGTTGGGATTTCTAGTGCTCAGGACAGCTGGGTCAAAGGCTTGCCCGGTTCTTCGAGGGCAGCCGCTCTGACATCCAACACGGCTCGGAGGCCTCCTGTGCTGGCGGCATGCAGATCCAAACGAGCAGTTGCGGCGGACGCCTGGTCGAACTGGTCGCAGCGGCAGAACGCTGCCGAAATGTTCCGCGGAATGAGGCGGGGCAGCGGCTGCGGTGCTATGAGGTACCAAGAAGTTCACCAACAGCACGTTTTCGGTATCCCCATGGGTATCCCCATGAAGCGATAAACCGGGTGAGCAAAGAACAACGGCTTAGCTGCCGAAGCTGCTAAGCCGTTGTTCTATAACGAAAAAAATGGTCGGGACGGCGGGATTCGAACTCGCGACCCCTTGCACCCCATGCAAGTGCGCTACCAGGCTGCGCTACGCCCCGACTGAGCCCACTACTATAACTCAGGAATCCAGCCTTCCGGCGAATTCGGGCGCTTTTTTAGAGGAGGCTGGCTCGGATCGCCAGCAGTTCGGCGCGCACCTGTTCCAGCGAGGTGATGTTCCCAGCTGCCGGGACGGGCAGCGTGATTGAGGCCTCGGCCGCCTTCAGCGGCTGGGTGTGCGGTGCCGCGGGGCGACCTATCGGCGTGCGCAGCAGCTCGGCCGGGACGTCGAGGTCGTCATCGGCGTCAAGTGCGCTGTCGTCGTCCATGGCCTCCAGTGCCTGCGCGGCTTCGGCCTCGTCGCGGAAGTTCTGCGCCGCGGCGGGTGGCAGGCCTTCGCTCAGCTGATTGCGTGCACCGCTGATCGTGAAGCCCTGGTCGTAGAGCAGGTCGCGGATGCGGCGGATCAGCAGCACCTCGTGGTGTTGGTAGTAGCGCCGGTTGCCGCGCCGCTTCATCGGCTTGAGCTGGGTGAACTCCTGCTCCCAGTAGCGCAGCACATAGGGCTTCACGCCGCACAGCTCACTGACCTCACCGATGGTGAAGTAGCGTTTGGCGGGGATGGCGGGAAGCGCCTTTTCCATTGCAAATCAACGAGTTCGCGAGGGGAAGGCAGACTCTACTCGAAGTCTTCGCCGGCAGGCGTATCGCCTTGCACCAACCCCTTGAGTTTGTGGCTGGCGTGAAAAGTCACGACGTTCCGGGCCTTGATGGGGATGGACTCGCCGGTACGCGGGTTACGCCCCGGGCGCGGCGCCTTGCGGCGGATGTTGAAGTTGCCGAAGCCCGATAGCTTCACGTCCTGGCCCTTGACGAGGCTGTCGTGCAGGATGTCGAAGAAGGCCTCGACCATGTCCTTGGACTCGCGCTTGTTCAGGCCCAGCTTGTCGAACAACAGTTCGGCGAGTTCGGCCTTGGTCAGCGTGGGCGTTTCGAGGCTGCCGATGACGACGGCGGCCGCGTCCTTCTTGGTGTCGTTGGCGTCCATGGTTTTTTCTCGTTCTGCGGTCAGCCGCGCAGGCGGCCGCCAAGCTGCTGGCTGACGGCGGCAACGATGGCGGCAACGGCCGCATCGATGCGCTCGTCGGTCAACGTGGCTTCGTCGTCGAGCAGTTCCAGGCGCACGGCCAGGCTGCGTTCGTCGGCCTGCAGGTCGGTGCTGGCACCGGCGGCGGGCTTGAAGACGTCGAAGAGCCGGGCCGAGCGCAACAGCGCGCCGCCGGCGGCCGTGATGGCGGCCATCAGCGCGTCGTGGCTGATGCTGTCCTTTACCACCAGGGCCAGGTCGCGCTGCACGGCCTGCTGGCGCGGCAGCGGCTGGCCCTGCGGCAGTGTGCGAGCTAGCGCGGCGTTGAGGTCCAGCTCGAAGACGACGGGCGCGCCGCCGCTGATCTCGTAGGCCTGGCGCCAGCGCGGGTGCAGTTCACCGACGACGCCGACGATGGTGCCGTTCAGGCTCACGCGGGCGCTGCGGCCCGGATGCAGGGCGGGGTGCTCGGCGGCTTCGAAGCTCAGCGTCTGCGGCGCGAACAGGGCTTCCAGGTCGCCCTTCACGTCGAAGAAGTCGACGGCGCGGTCACGCTGGCTCCATTGCTGCTGATCGGCCGCACCCCAGGCCAAGCCGCCCAGGCGCAGCGGCTGTTCGATGCCGGCAACGCTCAGCGGGCCGTTGGCGACGCCGGCATCGCGCTTGAAGACACGGCCCAGCTCGAACACGCGCACGCGCGTCGCACGACGGGTCTGGTTGTGGCGCAGCACCTGCACGAGGCTGCCGATGAGGCTGGTGCGCATCACCGACAGCGGTGCGGCGATGGGATTGAGCAGCTTGATCGGATCGGCGACGCCGGCCAGCTCGCGCTCCCAGCGTTCCTCGACGAAGCTGAAGTTGATCGTCTCGAAGTAGTCGCGCGCGGCAACGGCGCGGCGCAGTGCGTGCGTCGCCTGGCGCGACTCCGAGCACACGCGACCGACGATGGGCGCCAGTGGTGCGGTGGACGGCAGCGTCGGATAGCCCAGAACGCGGATGACTTCCTCGATGAGGTCTTCCTCGATCTGGATGTCGAAGCGCCAGCTCGGCGGTGTCACCGTGATCACGCCGTCAGCAGCGCAGAAGGGCAGGCCCAGGCGTGTGAATACGCCTTCGCACTGGGCCTGGGTCAGCGGCATGCCGATGATCTTGGCGGCGCGGGCGACGCGCAACGCCACGGGCTTGCGCACCGGTATGTTGGGCACCTGGTCGTCCATAGCGCCGACCTGGGTGTCGGCCGTGCCGCAGATGTCGACGATGAGCTGCGTGATGCGCTCGATGTGCTCGACGGTTTGCGATGGGTCGACGCCGCGCTCGAAGCGGTGGCCGGCATCGGTCGAGAAGTTGTAGCGACGGCCGCGGCCCATGACGGCCTCGGGCCACCAGAAGGCGGCTTCGACGTAGACGTTGCGCGTGTCGTCGGACACGGCGGTGTGGTCGCCGCCCATGATGCCCGCTAGGGACTCGACTTCCCGCGCGTCGGCGATGACGCCGACCTTCTCGTCGACGGTGATGGTGTTGCCGTTCAGCAGCTTGAGCTGCTCGCCGGCCTTGCCCCAGCGCACGACCAGTTCGCCGCTGATCTTGTCCAGGTCGAAGATGTGAGACGGGCGGCCGTACTCGAACATCACGTAGTTGGAGATGTCGACCAGGGCCGTCACCGAGCGCTGGCCGCAGCGCTCCAGGCGCCGGACCATCCAGGCCGGCGTCTGAGCCTTCGTGTCTATGCCCTTGACGATGCGGCCCGAGAAACGGCCGCACAGGTCGGTGGCTTCCACGCGCACGGGGAGTTTGTCGTCGAGCGAAGGCTGCACGGCCGGGAACTCGGCCTTGAGCAGGGGCGCGCCGGTCAGCGCGGCGACCTCGCGGGCGATGCCGAACACGCTCAGGCCATGGCCCAGGTTGGGCGTCAGCTTCAGGGTGAACAGCGTGTCGTCGAGGTTCAGGTGCTTGCGGATGTCTTCGCCGATGACGGCGTCGGCAGCCAGCTCCAGCAGGCCGCCATGGTCTTCGCTGAGCTTGAGCTCGCGGGCCGAGCACAGCATGCCGAAGCTCTCGACGCCGCGCAGCTTGCCCACGCCGATCTTGAAGGCCTTGCCGTCTTCACCGGGGGGCAGTTCGGCGCCGACAGTGGCCAGCGGCACCTTGATGCCGGCGCGGGCATTGGGCGCGCCGCAGACGATCTGCAGCGGCTCCGCACCGCCGGCGTTGACCTTGCAGACGCGCAGCTTGTCGGCGTTGGGGTGCTGCTCGGCTTCGAGGATTTCGGCGACGACGATGCCGTGGAAGGGCGGCGCGACGGGGCGCAGCTCTTCGACCTCCATGCCAGACATGGTCAGGAGTTCGGCCAGTTTCTCGGTGGACAGCGGCGGATTGCAGAACTCGCGCAGCCAGGACTCGGGGAATTGCATGGTTCTTCTGAATTACTTGAACTGCCTGAAACTTCGATGGCTCAGCGGAACTGAGCCAGGAAGCGGAGGTCGCCGTCGAAGAAGGCGCGCAGGTCGTTGACGCCGTAGCGCAGCATGGCCAGGCGGTCGATGCCGGAGCCGAACGCGAAGCCGATGTAGCGCTCCGGGTCCAGGCCCATGTTGCGGATGACCTGCGGGTGCACCTGGCCGGAGCCGGAGACTTCCAGCCAGCGGCCCTTCAGCGGGCCGCTCTCGAACATGATGTCGATCTCGGCGCTGGGCTCGGTGAACGGGAAGTAGCTGGGGCGGAAGCGCAGCTGCAGCTGGTCGGTCTCGAAGAAGGCGGTGATGAAGTTCAGGTAGACCGCCTTCAGGTCCTTGAACGAGATGTTCTCGCCCACCCACAGGCCTTCGACCTGGTGGAACATCGGCGAGTGGGTCGCGTCGCTGTCGACGCGGTAGGTGCGGCCCGGCGCGATGACGCGGATCTCGGGCATGTGCTCCTGGCCGGCATAGCGCTTGGCATGGGCCTGCGCGTAGCGAATCTGCATCGGGCTGGTGTGCGGGCGCAGGTTCAGCCAGGCACCGTTCTCGTCCTTCATGTCGACGTAGAAGGTGTCCTGCATGGAGCGGGCTGGGTGGTTCTCGGGGTTGTTCAGCGCCGAGAAGCTGTACCAGTCGGTCTCGATCTCGGGGCCGTCGGCCACGTCGAAGCCCATCGAGCTGAAGATGGCCTCGATGCGCTCCATCGCGCGCGTGATCGGATGCAGGCCGGCGGTGCCGCGCTGGCGGCCGGGCAGCGTCACGTCCAGCGCCTCGGCCTTGAGCTGTTTCTCCAGCTCGGCGGCGGCGAGCGCATCGCGGCGTGCAGTGAGGGCGGCTTCGATGCCGACTTTCAGCTGGTTGATCTCGGCGCCGCGGGTCTTCTTTTCCTCGATGCTGAGGGCGCCCAGGCCCTTCATCAGTTCGGTCACACGGCCGGACTTGCCGAGGAAACGGGCCTTGGCGTTTTCGAGTTCGGCCGGCGTGGGCGCGGCGGCAAAGTCGCTGCGTGCCGCTTCAAGAAGAGCGTCGAGATCAGACATTCGGAATTCGGGATGACAAGGGTGCAGCCCTTGCGTCGAAGACAAAAAGGGCCGGTCACGCAGTGACCGGCCCCGAAAGTTTGCGTGCTCCGACGTGAGCCGGAGCGGGTCGCAATCAGGCGAGCGCGGCCTTCACCTTGGCGAAGATGCTGGCAAAACCAGCCGGGTCGTTGACGGCCAGATCGGCGAGAACCTTGCGGTCGATCTCGATCTGGGCCTTCTTCAGACCCGCCACGAACTTGCTGTAGGACAGGCCCAGGCCACGCGAGGCGGCGTTGATACGGGCGATCCACAGCTGACGGAACACGCGCTTCTTGGTGCGGCGGTCACGGTAGGCGTATTGGCCCGCCTTCATCACCGCCTGTTTGGCGATGCGGAAGACGTTCTTACGACGACCGCGGAAGCCCTTGGCGAGGGCCAGGACCTTCTTGTGACGGGCGCGAGCGGTAACACCACGTTTGACGCGAGGCATATGTTTCTCCTTCTAGTCTTGGTGGATTACAGGCCGGCGAAAGGCAACATCTGAGCCATGTGGCCCATGTTGGTCTCGTGCACGGTCACGGCGCCGCGAAGCTGACGCTTGTTCTTCGTGGTCTTCTTGGTCAGGATGTGGCGCTTGAACGCCTGACCGCGCTTGACGGTGCCACCCGGACGAACGCGAAAACGCTTTTTCGCGCTGCTCTTGGTCTTCATCTTGGGCATGTGAATGCTCCTTTTAAGTGTGTCCCTGGGGCGGTGACGAAAGAGCCCGTCACGCTTGTTGGCCTCAGGAGACTTGTGAACCGGCCAGCGACCAAACCGACCGGTTGAACTCGTTTCGGTCTCAGCGCTTTTTCGGCGCCAGGACCATGATCATCTGCCGACCTTCGAGCTTCGGCATGTTCTCGACCACTGCCACGTCGGCCAGTTCGTCGCGGATCCGCTCCAGCAATCGCATGCCGATATCCTGGTGGGTGATCTCGCGGCCCCGGTAGCGCAGCGTGACCTTGCCCTTGTCGCCGTCTTCGGCGATGAAGCGACGCAGGTTGCGCATCTTGATCTGGTAGTCGCCTTCGTCCGTGCCCGGGCGGAATTTGACTTCCTTGATTTCGATGATCTTCTGCTTGGCCTTGGCTTCGGCGGCGCGCTTTTGCTCCTGGTATTTGAACTTGCCGTAGTCCATCAGCCGGCAGACCGGCGGATTGGCGGTGGCGGAGATCTCGACCAGGTCCACATCCATGTCGCCCGCCATTCGCAGGGCCTCCTGGATGCTGACGATTCCGATGGGTTCGTTCTCGGGGCCGTTCAGACGGACTTCGGGAGCCATGATTTCGCGGTTCAACCGGTGCTTGCGCTCCGGAATCGCACGACGGTCGGCAAACGTAGCGATGGTGTGGACCTTTCAACGGCCCAAGGCGAGGGGCCACAAAAAACAGAAGCGCGCCCGGGTGGCGTTTCAGACCTTGTTGGTGATGTCTGCGGAGATCCGATCGAGGAAGTCCTGCAGGGGCATCACGCCCAGATCCTGGTTGCCACGGGCGCGGACCGCAACGCTGCCATTCGCCTTTTCCTTGTCGCCTACGACGAGGATGTACGGCAGCTTTTGCATGGAATGCTGGCGGATTTTATAGGTGATCTTCTCGTTGCGCAAATCGGCTGAGGCCCTAAGCCCTTGTTTTTGCAGCGATTTCACAATTTCCGCAACGTAATCGGCCTGGGAATCGGTGATATTGGCCACGACGACCTGCGTCGGCGCCAGCCAGACGGGCAGGGCGCCGGCGTGTTGCTCGATCAGGATGCCGATGAAACGCTCCAGGCTGCCGACGATGGCGCGGTGCAGCATCAGCGGGCGCTTGTGCTCGCCGTCTTCGTCCACGAAGGCCGCGTCCAGCCGCTCCGGCATGTTGGGGTCGACCTGGATGGTGCCGCATTGCCACTCGCGGCCGAGGGCGTCCTTCAGCGTGTATTCGATCTTGGGGCCGTAGAAGGCGCCTTCGCCCGGCAGGTAGGTGAACTCGCAGCCGGACGCGCGCAGACCTTCGGCCAGCGCGTGCTCGGCCTTGTCCCAGCTCTCCTCGCTGCCGATGCGCTTCTCGGGGCGGGTGGACAGCTTGTAGATGATGTCCGTGAAGCCGAAATCCTTGTAGACCTTCTGCAGCAGGGCCGTGAAGGCCGTGACCTCGCCCTGGATCTGGTCTTCCGTGCAGAAGATGTGGCCGTCGTCCTGCGTGAAGCCGCGCACGCGCATGATGCCGTGCAGGCCGCCGGTCGGCTCGTTGCGATGGCACTGGCCGAACTCGCCGAAGCGCAGCGGCAGGTCGCGGTAGCTCTTCACGCCCTGCTTGAAGATCAGGATGTGGCCGGGGCAGTTCATCGGCTTGAGCGCGTAGTCGCGCTTCTCGGACTCCGTCGTGAACATGTTCTCGCGGTACTTGTCCCAGTGGCCCGTGGCTTCCCACAGCGTCTTGTCGAGCAGCTGCGGGCCCTTGACCTCCTGGTAGCCGTTGTCGCGGTAGACGCGGCGCATGTACTGCTCCACCTCCTGCCAGACCGTCCAGCCCTTGGGGTGCCAGAAGACGACGCCGGGGGCGTGCTCGTCGATGTGGAAGAGGTCCAATTCCTTTCCTAGCCTGCGGTGGTCGCGCTTCTCGGCTTCCTCCAGCATCGTCAGGTACTTCTGCAGGTCGTCCTTCGTGGCCCAGGCCGTGCCGTAGATGCGCTGCAGCTGCTCGTTGCGATGGTCGCCGCGCCAGTAGGCGCCGGCCACCTTCATCAGCTTGAAGTGCTTGAGCTTGCCCGTGCTGGGCACGTGGGGCCCGCGGCAGAGGTCCTCGAAGGCGCCTTCGGCGTACAGCGACACATCCTGGTCGGCCGGGATGCTCTCGATGATCTCGGCCTTGTAGGCCTCGCCCATGGCCTTGAAGTGGGCCACGGCCGCGTCGCGCGGCAGCACGCGGCGCACGACCTTCTCGTCCTTCTTTGCCAGCTCGGTCATCTTGGCCTCGATGGCGGCCAGGTCCTCGGGCGTGAAGGGGCGCTTGTAGGCGAAGTCGTAATAGAAGCCGTTCTCGATGACCGGGCCGATGGTGACCTGAGCTTCCGGGTAGAGCGACTTGACCGCATAGGCCAGCAGGTGGGCCGTCGAGTGGCGGATCAGCTCCAGGCCGTCGGCGTCCTTGTCGGTGACGATGGCGAGGCTGGCGTCCTTGTCGATGACGTAGCTCAGGTCGACGACCTTGCCGTCCACCTTGCCGCCCAGTGCGGCCTTCGCCAGGCCGGCGCCGATGCTGGCGGCGACATCGCCGACCGACAGCGGGGCGGGGTACTCACGGCGCGAGCCGTCGGGGAGTTGAATCGAAATCATGGGTGCTCCGTTCAGGGGCAGAAAACAAAAAGCGCGGCCAGGTGCCGCGCTTGTTTATTGCCCGAAGGCGAGAAGACGTGACGTGCCGCGGCCGACTATTTACCGGTGAAGGTGGTGGTCGTAGTTCGCGGTGTCATAACCAGGGTGCCTTTCTCGCTCTTGTGAGGGGAGGGAGCGGCAATTCTAGGGCCAGTCAGCGCAGGCGCTGCAACTGCCCGTCGGCGAGGCGCACCCGTTCGCCAACGCGAAGATCACCCGGGTTGGCGAGCTGCAGGTTCTGGTCGCCACCGCCGTCCAGGCGTATCCAGACCCGGTAGCCCGCCGGACCCCGGCTGCCGTCGCGCTCGATCTGGTCGCCGATGACCGCACCGCCGACGGCACCGAGCACGGCGCCCACCTTGCCACCGTCACCGCGCGGGCCGCCCATGTCGCGGCCGATCTCGTGGCCGATCACGCCGCCGATCAGGCCGCCTGCAATGGCGCCGGCGCCGGAACTGCGAGGCTGGTTGCCGAGCGGTTCGATGGCAGCCACGGTGCCATAGCGGACATCGGCATAGCGGCCGCCGTAACCGGACTCGTTGCCGCCGTAGTAGCCGCCAGGCGCCGGCTCGGCATAGCCGACCGGCGGCGGGCTGTAGGCGGGCGGGGGGGCGCGGTGCACCGGTGCGACGACACAGCCCGCCAGCAGGGCGCTGCCCAGCGTGACGAGGGCGGCAGAGCGCAACAGGGGGCGATGGCGGAGTTTCATGAGGGGAGGTCCTCCGTCCGGCAAGGGGACGGCTGCCGCTGTAACGTTCGGTCGCCCGCTGTCGGTTGACTGGGTGACTGCAACAGTCGGTAGCTGCTCAGAGCGGCAGCGCTTCGATCCGTTCGCGGCGCACGAGGGCGTCGAACTCGTCCGCCAGGCGCTGGCTCTCGGCCACGCCGACACGCCAGCGGCGGCGGCGCTCGCCCGCGTCCAGCGCCATGAAATCGTTGCGGTCGGGCAGCTTGGCGCCAGGCAGCTTGCCGATCCAATCCGGCGACGGGCACAGCAGCACGACGTTGTCGAGGAAGGCGGTCGAGCGGTGGCGATGCTTCAGCGCCTTGTCCAGCCAGCCCGGCACGACCTGGCGCTGGAAATGGGGATAGAGCACCAGCGGCGCGCCCGAGGCCTGCAGCGCGCGGTAGTCCAGATGCAGGTGGTAGTCGGTGATGCCGCCGTCCCAGTAGGCACCGCGCGGCGCGCCGGGCAGGTCGTGCTGGGCCTGCAGCCAGAACGGGATGGAGCAGCTCGCCAGCAGCGCGCCGCGCAGATTGGCGCGCGACAGATGCACCTCGCGGCTCGTGAAGTCGTTCAGCTTCAGCGGCAGGCGGTCGCGCGGGTCGGAGAAGACGACGCGCTCCAGAAAGCGGCCCAGCAGCGGGCGCGACAGCGCGTTGGCCGCGAAGGCGCCGAGGTAGCCCAGCGGCGTGCGCAGCCGGCCTTCGCGCGCCAGCAGGCCGGCGCGTCCGCGCGACGTGACGACATGCAGGCGCAGCCGCGGATGGGCCAGCACTTCCGACTCTCGGCCCTGGAAGATCCCGCCGAGGATCTCGCCGAAGCGCCGGCTGACGCCCTCGGGCCGCGGGCGCTTCTCGCCCGGCAGCACGTCGTATTCCTGCGTCACATAGGCCTCGGCCATCGTGTCGAAGGCGGCGGCGACGTCCCGGTGGGCCAGCGCGGCCGTGGCCATGCGCCAGGCGCCGATGCTGGCGCCGACGAGGTGGACGGTCTGGCGGCTCTGCGGCAGCCAGTCGCCGAAGACGTGGCGGTCCAGGCCGTTGAGGATCAGCCCCTTGGGGCCGCCGGCGGCGGCGGGAATCAGGCCGACATCCTCGGCGCGCAGGCCGCGTTCGGCCAGGCGCGCCCTGGCGGCGGGGCCGGCAAATACTTGAAGGGCAGCGGAAGTCATCGCCCGACAAGATAGCCGAGGGCGGCCGCGCGGAGTGACGCGGCCGGGACGGCGTCGAGGGCAGCGCCCCTCAGAACTTGTGTTCCCAGTTCAGCGCCCACCAGGGCACGGGCTTGCGCTCGTTCAGGTTGAAGTCCGCCAGGCCGGTGATGGCGACCAGGGTGCCCTGCTTGGGCTGGAGCAGGCCGTTGGCACTCAGGCGCAGGCTGTCCTGCCTGCCGAGCTGCCAGGCCCCGAAGGCGTCGAGCGAGCGGCTGGCCAGGGTCTGCTGGCTCTGCAGTGCGCTCTGGGTCACGTCGAACCTGGGTGCGATCTGGGCGCTGAAGCCCATGCTCAGTGGCAGGCTCTTGAGCCGGTAATCGGCGCCGAAGTTGAACTGCCAGGGCTGCTGGCCTTCCAGGCGGTTGTCGGGGCCGGGGATGTCCGCGACCTTGGAGCGGTAGAGGTTCAGCGAGGCGCGCAGGCTCAGTGCCGTGGTCGGCTCGAACAGGCTGGGGAAGAGTTCGCCCGCGCGGCCCTTGACCTCCAGCTCCAGCCCATCGGTCGTGGCCTTGCTGAGGTTGATGGGCTTGGACACCCAGCGCTGCTGCGTGGACCAGGCCACCGTCTCCAGCGCCAGGCTGTTGCGCATCAGGCCCGTGATGCGGCGATGGAAGACGCCGACCGAAACCAGGCCGCCGGCCGGCAGATAGCTTTCGTAGGCGACGTCCAGGCCGGTCGCCAGCTCGGGCTTCAGCATGGGGTTGCCGACGCGGTCGGGCGCGGTCTGTGTGTTGGGGCCGCTGACCGGGTAGCTGGTGTTGATGGTCGGGCGGTTGATGAGCTGCTGCACATCGGGCGCCTTGTAGCTGCGCGTCAGGCTGGCGCGCACGAGGTCGCGGCCCTTGGGGTCGGGCTTGAAGTTCAGGTGCAGCACCGGCGTCGTGACCTTGCTGATGCTGGAGAAGTCGCTGCTGCCGACGCCGTCCTGGCTGCCCTTGCTGTCGGTCTTGATCTGCTCGTGGCGCACGCCGAAATAGGCCGACCACTGGGGGTTGATCTCCCATTCGTCCTGGGCGAACACGGCGCTGCGCGTGATGGTCGCGTCGAAAGGCTGGCCCTCGATGCCGGGCAGCAGGTCGTGGCCGTTCTCGACGGTGCGGCGGTTCTCGTCGCGCACCTTGCGCTCCAGCTCGCCGCCGGCAGCGAGGGTGTGGGCCTCGCCGGCGTACTGGCTGTATTTGCCGGACAGCGTCGCGTTGTGGTTGCGGTTCCTGCCCGTGGTTTCGCGGGTGACCGTCGGGTTGCCGTCCTTGTCGCGGCCGAAGAAGTTGTAGTCGAAGTCGGCGCCGCCCGAACCCGCACCGGCGCGCAGCTCGACGCGCCGGTCCTCGTTGAAGCGGTTGTTGTATTGCAGGTTGACGCGCTGGGCCGCGAAGGTCCCCTGGTTGCGCGTCGTGTCCAGCACGCTGCTCGGCGCGCTGCCGAGCAGCACGGTCGTCGTGTTCCCGCCCTCGTTGTGGAAGCGGTTGTCGACGAAGAAGCCCTGCAGGGTCAGCGTCTCGTCGTCGGCCATCTTCCAGTTCAGGCGCGGCGAGAGGTTGATTCCGCGGCCGAAGCCACGGTCAAACCCCGTGTTGGCCAGGTGCTGGGGCTGGCCGCCGGCGTCGCGGCCAAGGCGTTCGCCGTCGGCATCGCTCCTGTAATGCCACTGATAGAGCGAGATCGGCAGCACGAAGCCCAGGCCTCCGACGACGCGGTCGCCATAGGTGAAGCCGGCGTTGACGACGGGCTTCTCGTTCGCATAGGCGACGCCGACGCGCAGATCCTTCTGCACGACGCGCGGCGCGTCCTTCAGGATGATGTTCAGCGTGCCGGCGATGGCCTGGGCGCTCTGGTCGGCCGTGGGTGCCTTGCTGACCTCCAGGCGTTCCACCTGGGCGGGGTTGAGGTTGTCGAGGCTGAATCCCGGCGGCGCCGGTTCGCCGTTGACGAGGATCTGCGTGTAGGCGCCGCCCAGGCCGCGCATGCGCAGCTGGCCGCCCGAGACATTGATGCCGGGCAGGCGCTTGAGCACGTCGGAGAGTTGGGTGTCGCCGTACTTGTCCAGCTCTTCGCGGCCGTAGAGCTGCTTGGCCACGGGCTCACGGCGGCGCAGGTCGGTGTCGGTCTGCTGGCGCGTCACCGACACGCGTTCGAGCTGCTGGTTGCCGGGCGAAGGCGAGTTGTTCGCGGCGCGGTCGACTTCCTGCTGCGCCAGGACCAAGGCAGGGCAAAGCAGCAGCAGCGACGCGAGGGCGGGGGATTTCAAGCGGGGGACTCCGAGGGGGCGGTGGCGCGCGCCTGGGCGGCGCAATGCGAGCGCCGGCCATCTCGCGACGGCCGGCGGGGCGCGATGATGACAGCGCCGACCTCGGATGACGAAGGTCAGCGCTTGAGCTTGGCGAAGGCCGCGGCCATCGCGTTGCCGCCCGCGGGCTGGGCGTCGCGCGAGCCACCACCGCCCTGGCGCTCGTTGCGGGCCGCCGGCCGGAAGGCGTTGTCCTGCTTCGGCCCGCGCGGGGCCTGGGCGTCCAGCTTCATCGTCAGGGAAATGCGCTGGCGGGCCAGGTCGACCTCCAGCACCTTGACCTTGACGATGTCGCCGGTCTTGACCACTTCGCGCGCATCGTTGACGAACTTGTTGCTCAGCTGGCTGACGTGGATGAGGCCATCCTGGTGCACACCCAGGTCCACGAAGGCGCCGAACTGCGCGACGTTGCTGACCGTGCCTTCGAGCAGCATGCCGGGCTGCAGGTCCTTCACGTCCTCGACGCCGTCGTTGAAGCGGGCCACCTTGAAGTCCGGGCGCGGGTCGCGGCCAGGCTTCTCCAGCTCGGCCAGCACGTCCTTCACGGTGATGAGGCCGAACTTCTCGTCGGCCAGCAGCTCGGGCTTGAGCGCGCGCAGCACCTCGCTGCGGCCGATGATCTCGTCGGCGCCGCGTTTCAGCTGGGCCAGCGCGCGTTCGACGATGGGATAGGTCTCGGGGTGGACGCCGCTGAAATCCAGCGGGTTGTCTCCGCCGCGGATGCGCAGGAAGCCGGCCGACTGCTCGAAGGTTTTGGGGCCCAGGCCCGCCACGTCCAGCAACTGCTGGCGGTTCCTGAACGCGCCGTTGGCGTCGCGCCAGCGCACGATGCTGCTGGCGACCGAAGCCGACAGGCCGGACACGCGGGCGAGCAGCGCGCTCGATGCGGTGTTCAGGTCCACGCCCACCTTGTTCACGCAGTCCTCGACGACCGCGTCCAGTGCGCGGGCCATCTCGGTCTGGTTGACGTCGTGCTGGTACTGGCCGACGCCGATGCTCTTGGGGTCGATCTTGACCAGCTCGGCCAGCGGATCCTGCAAGCGGCGGGCAATCGACACGGCACCGCGCAGCGACACGTCGAGGTCGGGCAGCTCCTTGGACGCGAACTCGGAGGCCGAGTAGACCGAGGCGCCGGCCTCGCTGACCACGACACGCTCGATCTTCACGTTCGCGTCGAGCTGTTGCAGCTTCTTGATCAGCTCGCCCGCCAGCTTGTCGGTCTCGCGGCTGGCCGTGCCGTTGCCGATGGCGATCAGGTTGACGCCGTGCGTCGCGCAGAGCTTGGCCAGCGTGTGCAGGCTGCCATCCCAGTCGCGGCGCGGTTCGTGCGGGTAGACGGTGGACGTGTCCAGCACGCGGCCGGTGTCGCTCACCACGGCCACCTTCACGCCGGTGCGGATGCCCGGGTCCAGCCCCATGACGACGCGCTTGCCGGCCGGTGCGGCCAGCAGCAGGTCGCGCAGGTTCTCGGCGAAGACCTTGATGGCCGTGGCCTCGGCGGACTCACGCAGGCGGGCGAACAGGTCGCGCTCCAGGCTCAGCGAGAGTTTGACCTTCCAGGTCCAGCCCACGGTCTTGCGGATCAGCTCGTCGGCCGGGCGATTGGCGTGGCGCCAGCCGAGGTGGCTCGCGATGCGGCCCTCGGCGAGGCCGGGCTTGCCGGCCACGGGCTCTTCATCGAGCGCCAGTTTGGCGTCCAAGAGCTCCTGCGTGCGGCCGCGGAAGACGGCGAGGGCCCGGTGCGAGGGCACGGTGCGGATGGGTTCGGCGTAGTCGAAGTAGTCGCGGAACTTGGCGTTGTCCGGCAGCTCGCCGTTCTTGCCGTCCATCAGCTTGCTCTGGAACAGGCCCTCGGCCCACAGCCATTCGCGCAGCTTGCCCACGAGGACGGCGTCCTCGGCCCAGCGCTCGCTGAGCAGGTCGCGCACGCCGTCCAGCACGGCGAAGGCGTCGGCAAAGCCGCCCTCGGCGTTGATGAACTTCGCGGCCTCGTCCATCGGCACCAGGGCTGGATCGGCGAAGAGCTGGTCGGCCAGCGGCTCCAGGCCAGCCTCGCGGGCAATCATGCCCTTGGTGCGGCGCTTGGGCTTGTAGGGCAGGTAGAGGTCTTCCAGCTCCTGCTTGGTCGGCGCGGTGCGGATGGCCGTCTCCAGCTCGATTGTGAGCTTGCCCTGCTCGGCAATGCTCTTGAGCACGGCCTCGCGGCGTCCGCTGAGCTCGCGCAGATAGGCCAGGCGGGCATCCAGCTCGCGCAGCTGGATGTCGTCGAGGCCGTCGGTGGCCTCCTTGCGGTAGCGGGCGATGAAGGGCACGGTGGCCCCGCCGTCCAGCAGCTCGACGGCAGCCTGCACCTGGGCGGGCCGAACCTTGAGCTCGGCGGCGATCTGGGAAACGATCAACTTGTCCAAAACGGGGCCTGACAACGCAGCAAAAAGCCGGCGATTTTGCCAGGGGGCGTCAGCGGCCGCCGGCCCGCTGGCGCCAGCGCTCCTGGATGGCCTTGGCCACGCCGTTGGCGCCGATGATGCGCATGCCCTCGTCGAAGGCCGCCAGCGTCTGTGCCGACTCGGGATGGTGGCGCGAAAAGGCCGTGTAGATGCCGAACAGGCTCAGCCCGCCGACGACCTTGAACTGGCCCGCCAGCTCGGGAAAACGCTGGAACAGCAGCCGCGCATTGATGTCGGGCGCCAGCGTGTAGCGGGCGCGGCCGCGCAGCACGAGCCGGAAGTTGTTCTCGTCGTGGCTGGTGACGAGGCGCTCGATGCGCGGGTTGGCGTCGAACTCGCTGCCGTACTCGTAGCCGCGCGTGACGGCGACCGGCTGGCCCTCGAGGTCGCGCACGCCCAGCGCGGGCCGGGCCGGGACGCCGTCCTGGCGCGCATAGATGAGGAAACGCTCCTCGAACATCGGCTTGGCCGGCCACAGGTAGTCGGCCTCGATCAGCTCGGTGCGCGTCGTGTTGAAGCAGGCCACCAACTGGCCGACCTTGGCCAGGGCCATGCAGCGGGCATAGGGCAGCACGTCGAAGCGCGCCTCGACGCCGACCGCGGCGAAGGCCGCCGCCACCAGGTCCACCGTCATGCCCTCGGCGCGGCCGAGGCTCTCGCCCGAATAGGGAAACCAGTCGTTCTCCGCGCCGATGACGACCCGCAGCGGCCGCGACGCCGGCTGGGCCTGCAGGCCCAGGCCGGGCGCGGCCAGGCCGGGGGTGAGCAGGAATTCGCGCCGGCGCATCGGGATGGGGAGGGAAGGAAGCAGAGGCAGGAAACCGGCAGTCTAGGTGTTGCGCTCCGGGCGCCGCATGTCGTGGTGCTGACGGCGTTCGCGCGCCGGAGTTCCTGCGGGTTCCCCGACCGCACCCTGCCGGCGCGGCGCGAGGGCGTGGCCTACCAGAGCGGCAGCTATGCCACCAAGGGCTTCTCGGACGCCGAGTGGCGCAGCGAGGAGCGCGACCGCTATCTCGCCGAGCTGGGCCGGGATGTCGGCCAGCTGGAGGGCCAGCTGGGTGGTGCGGGCGGGCCTTAGGGCTTGCCGGCAAGCCGTGTACGGGCCGAAGTGGCCGCCTGCGGCACATAGCCATCGGACAAGGTGCCGAGGAAGGCGACGATGTCGTCGATGTCCCGCGGGCTCAGGCGCGGCCTGCCGTCGGGCAGGGGCTTGAACGGGGCGTCGATGTTCACATTGCCCCAGTACTTGCGAGGCAGGTCGTCGTAGCGCTGCAGCTTGCCGCCCGGGCCCTTGGGGTACCACCTGTCCGGGTTGGTGTCTCGGGTGGCGTAGAACTCCACGACCTCGCGCAGCGAGCCGAAGGCGCCGTTGTGGAAGTAGTGGTGGCGCAGGGCCACGTTCCTCAGCGTCGGGGTGCGGAACAGGCCGCAGTATTCCGGCCTGTCCTTCAGGTCGGTTCTCAGCGGGCCGCACAGGCCCAGGTCGAAGAAGCCGGGGTCGTTGTTGACGGCCAGGCTGCGGTTGCGTGGCACGGCCAGGGCCACGTGACCGAGGTCGGTGAACATCGGGAAGCGCGCGCCGGCGTTCTTGTGCAGGCTGGGGTGGCAGCTGGCGCAATTGCCCTTCTTCACGTCGTTGAACAGGGCGAGGCCGCGCAGCTCGGTCGGCGTCAGCCGGGCCTGGTCGCGCAGATAGGCGTCGAACTTGCTCGAGAAGGGATGGAAGTCGGCCCGCGACTGCTCGAAGTTCTCGATCGCGACGGTCATCCACAGCACGGCCGATTCCGGGTCGTCGAAGACGTTCTCGCCCGGTGGCGAGACGGCCGCGGCAAAGGCCTTGGCGTAGGGCGCGCGGGCCAGCCGGGCGGCGATCTCCTCCTTGCTGGCGTTGGCCATCTCATTGGCGTCCAGCAGCGGCATCAGCGCCTGGTCATGGCCGGTGTCGGCGCGGCCGTCCCAGGTCCGCCCGCCCGTGGGGCCCTGGTCGTCCTTGCCACCTGTTACCTCGACCTCGTAGAAGTGCTCGGTGAAGGCGATGGGCGCATGCAGATAGCGCAGCGACGGCGTGTTGCGAAATCCGAAACGGTTCATGGCCGGCCCGCCGGGCTGAACGAGCAGATGGTTTGGCGGGCCGTAGGCCGCCTTGGGGTCGTGGCAGCTGGCGCAGGATTGCCGGCCCGAGGCCGACAGGCCGGCATCCGAGAACATCTGCCGCCCCAGCTCGGTCAGCTGCGCCACGCTGGGCCTGTCCCCATAGACGAGCGGGAAGTGGGTGTCGGTGCCGGTGGGCTCGACGGCATCGCCGCAGGCGAGCACCAGGGCCTGCGGCAGCAGGGCCATGGCGGCGGCGATGCAGAAGACGGCGCCACGAAGCCGGCGGGGCCTGGATGGATCTGGCCTGGTGTGCGCCACGGTGATGTCCTGGCAAGCGGCGACGCGGACGCCGCCATAGAGAACGAAAAAGGCCCGGCCGTGGCCGGCCGGGCTGTGCGAGGGCAGCCGAGGTATCAGGCCCGCTGACGGCGAGAGAGGCCGCCCACGCCGGCCAGGCCCGCCAGCATCAGCAGGCAGGAGGAGGGCTCGGGGACGGCGGTGACCTGCAGGCCGAAGCTCATCGGGCTGGCGGTCGTGCTGTAGCCGCTGCCGGATGCGGCCGCGGTAAAGGCCAGCGGCTTGGGGGCGCCATGGTCGAGCACGACGTTCTCGAAGCCGGAACTCAGCGTGTCGTTCGCGCCGATTTCGAGGGCCACCCAGTAGGCGCCCGTCGAGACGGCCCAGTTCAGGCCCGACACGCCGTTCCAGCCGTCCGCCGTGTAGCTGGCCGTGGCCGTGTACAGGGCCGATCCGGTGGGCGCGTGCGCGCCGCTGTCCGCATACAGCGCCACCGTGAAGCTGTCGCCGGCCGTGCCGCCCAGGATGTGGGCCGCCACCGAGGCGACCTGGGTTGCGTTGGCGAAGTCGACCTCGCCGGCCACGTAGTCGACCGCGTCGAGTGCGTAGCCGAACGGCGGCTGGTTGCTGGGGGTGCCCGTGTCCACCACGGTCACGGCCTGGGCCGCGGCCGTGGACAGCAGCGCCGCCGTGGCGAGTGCGAGGCGAAGGTTCGTCGTCGTCATGTTCATGCGCTCCAAGCGGGGCTTCAGGGCAGGTAGATCTGCTGGTACAGCTGCGTCGGGCCGAAGTGCTCGTCGAAGCCGTAGCCGAGGATGTCGACGCCGCCGTCCTGATGCACGCGCACCGTGGCCCAGGCGTAGCTGCGGTCGGTCAGCGGGTTGGCGCCTGGCACGCTGGCCTTGTCGTCGAACGGCGAGCCGCCCGAGCCCACGATCACCTGGTAGGCGCCGCCCTTGGGCTGGGAGATGTTGTAGACATGCTCGTGGCCGCTGAAATAGGTGGCGCCGTATTGCTCGATGACGGTCCAGAACGCGTCGCGCTTGACGGTGGTCGCCGCCGTCGCGTCCAGCGACGAACTGCTGGCGACGCCGGTTTTTTGGTAGTTGTAGTTGTAGGCCGGCTTGTGGCCGAAGACGAAGAGCTTCTTCGCGCCGCGGGCCTTGGCGGCGGCCAGGTCGGCCGCCAGCCAGTTGGTGGGGGCCGAGGTTTCGGCGCCGACCGGGTCGGTGTTGATGACGACGAAATGGAAGCCCTTGTAGTCGAAGCTGTAGGACAGCTTGCTCTGGTCGGTCGTCAGGCCGTCCGGGCTGCTGCCGGCCGCCGGGCCGGGGTTGAAGCTCTGCGGCAGCGTGCCCAGCAGCGTGCTGAAGCGGCTGTTGTCGAGGATCAGGTCGCCCATGTTGGCGGCATAGGCCTGTTCGTTCTCGACCTTGGCGACCTTCTGCTTGTCGCTGTTGGCCGGGCAGAACTTGCAGACCGTCTCATGGTTGCCTGGCACCGGGAAAACGTAGGTGCCGGTTTCCATGACCGGCGCCACCAGGCCGCGCCAGAAGGCGTACTGCTGATAGGCCTTGAGCAGGTCGGAGTTGACGACGTCCGCGGTGCTGGCCGGCGTCGTCGGGCCGCTGATCTTGTTGGCGACGAAGTCCGAGGTGTAGCCCAGCGCGTTCCAGCCGTAGCCGTTGATCATGTCGCCGTTGAAGAACAGCATGGTCGACTTCTGCGCCTGGATGGTGCGCAGGATGCGGGCAAAGGCCTTGGTGTTCTGCAGCCAGATCGCGTCCTGGCCGCTGAGCGTGGCGCCCACGCTCGCCTGGTCGTAGGTGATCGGGTCCTGGCGCGAGTCGCCGACGGTCGAGAAGCTGAACAGCACCGGTGTGGTGTTCTGGGCTTGCGCGGCACCGGCGCTCACCGCTGCGGCCAGGGCTGCAACCAGCAGCCGAAAGCGTGACGAGATCATTTGAATGGCTCCGTTGGTGGGCTCGGTGAAGGAGGGCCTGTCGCAGGCTCACGCGAGTGTCTGGAGCCGAGGTGACGTCACCGTGACTCGGCGGATCGGGGGCAGCTCGCCCCTCCAGTCAGGGGGCGGATGGCCGGCCAGCCAGCGGGCTAGCCCCTGCGCCGCCGCGCGGCCGCTGGCGAAGCTGGCCGTCAGCAGATAGCCGCCGGTCGGGGCCTCCCAGTCCAGCATCTCGCCGGCGCAGAACACGCCGGGCAGGGCCTGCAGCATCAGGTCGTCGGTCAGCGCCTCGAAGCGCACGCCGCCGGCCGTGCTGATCGCCTCGGCCACGGGGCGGGGCGCGTGCAGCGTGAGCTTGAGCGCCTTCAGCGCACCGGCCAGCGTGGCGGGCTCCAGCATTTGTTCGCGCGTCAGCAGCTCGTGCAGCAGGCCGAGCTTCAGCGCGTTCAGGTGCAGGCGGCTCTTCAGATGCGAGGACAGCGAGCGGCTGCCGCGCGGGTGGCGCACCTCGGCCAGCACGCGCTCGGGCGTCAGCTGGGGCAGCAGGTCCAGATAGAGCGTGGCCGAGCCCTTGCGGGCAATCTGCTCGCGCAGCGCGCTGCTGGCGGCGTAGACCAGCGAGCCCTCGATGCCGCTGGCGGTGACGACGAACTCGCCAGCGCGGTAGGCGAAGCCATCGGTCGCAAGGGCCACCGGCTTGATGGGCTGGCCGGCAAACTCGCGGGCGAAGCGCTCGCTCCAGCCGGGGCCGTCGGCATGGGCCGCCGTCGCACCGACGTCGAAGCCGCAGTTGGCGGCCTGCAGCGGCGCGATGCCGACGCCGCGTTCGGCCAGCCAGGGCGCCCAGGCGCCGTCCGAGCCCAGCTGGGGCCAGGACGCGCCACCCAGGGCCAGCAGCGTGGCGCGGGCCTGCATGCGGCGTTCGCCGCCGTCGGGGGTTTCAAAGCGCAGCGCGCCGTCCTCGGCCCAGCCTGTCCAGCGGTGGCGCATCGCGAACTTCACGCCGGCCGCGCGCAGCCGGTGCAGCCAGGCGCGCAGCAGCGGCGCGGCCTTCAGGTCCTTGGGGAAGACGCGGCCCGAGGTGCCGACGAAGGTTTCGATGCCGAGGCCCGCGGCCCATTCGCGGAGCGCGTCCGCATCGAAGCCGCGCAGCAGCGGCGCCAACTGCGCGGCGCGCGAACCGAAGCGGCCGAGGAAGGGCTCGAAGGGCTCGGAGTGGGTCAGGTTGAGGCCGCCCTTGCCGGCCAGCAGGAACTTGCGGCCGACGCTGGGCTTGGCGTCGTAGACGGTGACGGTGTGGCCGGCGGCGGCCAGCACCTCGGCGGCCATCAGGCCGGCGGGGCCGCCGCCGATGACGGCGATGGAATCGGGGGAATGCATCCCCCGATTGTCCCAGCCGCTTCAGTCCGCTCGCAGCTTGGCGCGCAGCGCGGCGCCGATCTCGGGCTTGTCGATGAAGGGATCGGTCGGGTTGCGTAGCAGCATCACGTCTTCCAGCCGCGTCTGCACGCCGGCCAGGGCCTGCGGGTGGCTGAAGATGTAGAACTTGTCGTGGTCGACGGCGTCGAACACCAGCGCCGCCACGTCGGCCGCGGTCAGCTTGCCGGAGGACACGGCCTTGTCGGTCTGGGCCTGCGAGATCAGCTGGCTCTTCGTCGGCTTGGGCGCAGCGAACTCGCCCGGCCGGTTGCGGTGGCTCTGGCTGATGCCGGTGGGCACGAAGAAGGGGCAGAGCACCGAGGCGTGCACCTGGTCGGTGACGAGGGACAGGTCTTGATACAGCGTCTCCGACAGCGACACGACGGCATGCTTGGACACGTTGTAGACGCCCATATTGGGCGGGTTCAGCATGCCGGCCATCGACGCGGTGTTGACGATGTGGCCCGAGTAGCCGGGGTCGGCCTTGGCGGCGGCCAGCATCATCGGCGTGAACAGGCGTACGCCGTGCACGACGCCCATCAGGTTGACGCCCAGCACCCATTCCCAGTCGCTGAGGGCGTTCTCCCAGATCAGGCCGCCGGAGCCGACGCCGGCGTTGTTGAAGACGAAGTGCGGCGCGCCGAAGCGCTCCTGCACGGCCGCGGCCAGCGCCTCCATCGGCTCGGCCTTGGCGACATCGACGACGCGGGCCAGCACCTCGACGTCCTTGAACTCCGAGGCCGCCTTGTCGAGGGCATCGGCCTGCACGTCGACGAGGACGAGGTTCATGCCGCGCTTGGCGGCGAGGCGGGCGGTTTCCAGGCCGAAGCCGGAGCCGGCGCCGGTGATCACTGCGGTCTTTTTCATGCGGTCTCCTTGCGCATCTCCTGGTGGGGGATGCCGTCTTCGATGTAGGGCTCGCCGACCGGCAGGAAGCCGAAGCCGGCGTAGAAGCGTTGCAGATGGGCCTGGGCATGCAGCGTGATGCCGTGGCCCGGCCACAGCCGTTCGCACTGCGCGACGGCTTCGGCCATCAGCGCGCGGCCCGTTCCGCCGCCGCGGGCGGCGGGCGCGGTGACGACGCGGCCGATCAGTGCGTCGGGCGCCTTGAGCCCGGGCGGGATCAGCCGCGCATAGGCCCTGAGGCTGCCGTCGTCGCCGTGGCCGAGCAGATGCCAGACCTGCGGGTCCAGGCCGTCGATGTCGAGGAAGACGCAGTTCTGCTCGACGACGAAGACCTCGGAGCGCAGGGCCAAGGCGTCGTGGAGTAGCTGCACGCTCAACTCGGCGAAGGGCGCGCAGGTCCAGCGCATCAGACCAGTTTCACCAGCTGTTTGCCGAAGTTGCGGCCCTTGAGCAGGCCCATGAAGGCCTCGGGCGCGCTGGCGATCCCCTGGGCGACGGACTCGCGGAACTTGAGCTTGGCCGAGGCCACCAGGCCGCCCAGCTCCTTCAGTGCCTCGGGCCAGACTTCCATGTGCTCGGAGACGATGAAGCCCTCGACCTTCATGCGGTTGGTCAGGATGAGCTGCGGGTAGGTCAGCGGGATGGGCTCACCGTTGTAGCCGGAGATCATGCCGCACATGGCGATGCGGCTGAAGGCGTTGGCGCGCAGCAGCACGGCGTCGAGGATCATGCCGCCGACGTTCTCGAAATAGCCGTCGATGCCGTTCGGGCACTCGGCCTTCAGCGCGGCGGACAGCGACTTCAGGTCGGCATGCTGCTTGTAGTCGATGCAGGCATCGAAGCCCAGTTCCTCGACGACATAGCGGCATTTGTCTGCGCCGCCGGCCAGGCCCACCGCGCGGGCGCCGCGTGCCTTGGCGAGCTGGCCCACGACGCTGCCGACCGCGCCGCTGGCGGCGCTGACCACGACGGTCTCGCCGGCCTTGGGGTTGATGATCTTCATCAGTCCGTACCAGGCGGTGACGCCCGGCATGCCGACCGCGCCGAGATAGGCGGACAGGGGGATGTGGGTGGTGTCGACCTTGCTCAGCACGCCGCGCTGGCCGCCGTCCACGGTGAAGTATTCCTGCCAGCCGCCCATGCCGACGACCTTGTCGCCGGCGGCGAAATTGGCGTTGCGGGACTCGACCACCTCGCCGACGGTGCCGCCGATCATGACCTCGTCCAGCGGCTGCGAGGCCGCATAGCTCTTGCTGTCGTTCATGCGGCCCCGCATGTAGGGGTCCAGGCTCAGGTAGTGGTTGCGCACGCGCACCTGGCCCTCGGCCAGCGGCGGGAGCTGGGCCTCGACGAGGCGGAAGTTGTCGGGCGTGACCTCACCCTTAGGGCGCGAGGCGAGGACGATCTGGTGGTTGATGGTGCTCATGGGGCTGCCTGTTCATGCAAACGGCCGCCATTGAAGCACCCTGGCCGGCGCCCCGGCGTCCCAGGGGCGACAACGCCTGGGTTCTCAGGGCAGGGCGACCGTCACCAGGGCCATCGCGTCTTCAAGGGCCTGCACGTCGTGCATGGCCTCGCGGTCGAGGTAGAGCAACTGCCCGGCCTTCAGCTCGTGCCGGCCGGCCGCGGTGTTGACGGCCAGCGCGCCGCTGATGCACTGGATGGTGATCTCGCGCGCCACCTTGTGCGGCGGCAGGGCCTTGCCGGCCGGCAGCACGAGGCGCATGACCTCCAGGTCGCGCGACTTGAACAGCGCCACTGTGCGGGCGCCGTCGGGGTCGGCGGCGGCGGGCCGGATGTCGATGGCTTGACCGGGAGTGGCGTGGGCGATGGCCATGCGGGGCAGTATGCGCCGCCTGCCGGGGGCGTGCCAAGCCGGGTTTCAGGGCTTCTTTTGCGCCGGCCGGTGGATCATCGTCCGCTGGAACCAGGCCTCGTTCATCCGCGCGAGGAAGTTCGCGTTGATAGCGAAGCCGCAGCCATCGCCCAGCACGGCCTCGCTGCCGCAGCGCGGGCACATCGCGGTCTGCTGGCGGATGGCCTTGGGGTCGTCCATGTTCTGCACGGTCAGCCCCGTCCAGCCGACGATGTCCTCGGGCTTGAACAGCTCGACGCAGTTGCAGCAGCCGCAGACTTTGCTGGCCTCGATCTGCGCGTGGTTGTTGCTGGTGTAGCGGTAGGCGGCGAGCAGTTCGTTCATGGCTGGGGGCGGCGGTCGGTTGGCCCGAGTGTGACGCCGCGTCGCCCGGAATTCCATCGCCGCGCGCCGCGATCCATCCTCAAGCCTGTGGCTCGCCGCCCTGCGGCTGCGGTGGCGCGCCGTCGAGCGATTCCTGCAGCCAGGCCGCGTAGCCGGGGGACGCCGCCGCCACCTCCAGCGCAAAGATCGCCGGCAGCTCGTAGGGATGCCGTTCCCGCAGCAGTCTTTCGAGGGCAGCGTAGTGCTCGCGGCGGGTCTTGAACAGCAGGCGGATTTCCGACTGGTTGGCGATCCGGCCCTGCCAGCGATAGGTGCTGTGGATGGCTTCGGCCTGCACGCAGGCGGCCAGCCGCGCCTCGATGGCGGCGCCGGCCAGCGCATCGGCCTGGGCCTCGGTCGCGACGGTGGTGAAGACGGCCAGCATGTCCATCGACACCCTCAGCGGCAGGCCGATACGACCAGCCAGTCGGCCAGTTGCGGCAGCAGTTCGTCCACGGCCTGGGCCAGGCCGCGCACGGCGCCAGCGGCGTCGGGTGTCGCGGCGGGGCGCTCCAGGCGCCAGTGCTGCTGCAGCGTCGGGCCGGTGGCGCCGGCGGGCCACAGCGTCGCGTGCACGCGCAGCACGACCTGGCTGCTCGCCGGGCTCGTGAACACCTGCTCGAACTCGTCCAGGCTGACGGCCAGCAGCGCGGCGGGCCGGTTGGCGCAGCCGGGCGGCGTGTCCAGCCGCTCGCGCAGGCGCTGGGTCAGCAGCGCGGCGGGGGGCGCGGCCCAGACGCTGTCGCGGTAGTGCTGCTGGCGCAGTGCCTGCTCGTAGCCGAGCCGGTAGGCGATGCCGTCACCGCCGAGCCAGGGCGGGGCGGTCACGTCGGCGATGCGCCAGGCCAGCGGGCCGCCGCCGCCGGCGGGCGCGGCCGGCGCGGGGCCGAGGTCGTAGACGGTCTTGGCCGGGGCGACGGGCGCGAGCGAGCAGGCGCTCAGCAGCAGCGCGGCGAGGGTCGTGGCAAGGAGTCGGAGGGTCATTTGGTGCCGGTCTTCTGGCGTTGCTCGAAGCCGGTCTCGCCAGGGCCGGGTGGGCGCGCGCCACGGCCGAAGAGCAGGCTTTGCGGCTGTTCACCGACCTCGTTGGCGGCGCGCTCGACGCTGCGGCTGGCGGCCGAGATGTCGGACAGCAGCGGGCGCGTGCGCGGCGGCGTGTCGCCCACCAGCGCGAGCTCGAGGTTGCGGCTCGTGGCTTGGACCTGAGCGGCGGCGGCCTCCAGCCGGTCCAGCATCGCGGCGCGAGCCTTCAGGTCCTGGGCGAGCTGCTGGCCATCGGCGGCCAGGGCCTCGACGCGGCGCAGCGCCGCGTCGGCGCGCTGGGTGGCGGCATCGGCATCCTTCAGCAGGCCGGGCAGCTCGCGCGCGGCCGGCTGCAGCGCGGCCATCAGCCGGCTGGTGTCGCCGGCGGCCTGGCGCAGCTGCACCAGGGCCTCGCCGAGCTGCGCGCGGTTGTCGTCGCTGAGCACGGCGTTGAGCCGCGTGGCGGTCTCGGCGAAACCGGCGACGAGGTTGGGGCCGCTCTCGGCCAGGCGGTCCAGCAGCGTGGGCCGCAGCGCGATGCGGGCGCCCGGCTCGGCGCGCTTGAACGGCGCCTCGGCATCGGCCTCCTCAAGCGCGACAAAGGACAGGCCGGTGACGCCTTGCAGGCCGAGTTGGGCATAGGCGCTGGTGGAGACGGGGGCGGCCACGTCGACGGCGATGTCGACGAGGATCTGGCGCGCATCGGTCGGGTCGAAGCCTATGCCCTCGACATGGCCCACCTCCACGCCGCGCAGCTTGACCGGCGCCTTCAGGTTGAGGCCGGTGACACCGCTGCGCGACACGACGGTGTAGTGCACGCGCTCGGTGCGGTCGCCCTGGAACCAGGCGACGGTGGCCGCGAGCGCGAAGCCGAGCAGCAGCACAAAGAGGCCGGCGGCGATGGCGTGGGCTTTGTTTTCCATGAGGGTCAGTGGTGGATCTCTTCGGCTTCGCGCAGCACGGCCGGCACGCCGCCGTCCTCGCTGGTGTCGTCCAGGCTGAGGCGGAAGCGCCGCAGGTCCTCCTCGGCGCAGCGCTCGAGGTGGCCGAGGAAGAAGTTGCGCACGAAGGAATGGGGCAGGCGGGCCACGTCTGCCAGCGGCCCGCAGGCGATGATGTGCTGGTCGGCCAGCACGGCCACGCGGTCGACGACGGCGAACAGCGTGTCCACGTCGTGCGTGACCATCACGACGGTCAGCTCCAGCTCCTGGCGCAGTCGGCGCAGCAGCTTGACGAACTGCTTGGCGCTGTCCGGGTCCAGGCCGGCGGTGGGCTCGTCCAGGAAGAGCAGCTGCGGGTCGAGGATGAGGGCGCGCGCCAGCGACACGCGCTTGACCATGCCGCCGGACAGCTCGGCCGGGCGCTTGAGCGCGTCTTCGGGCTTGAGGCCGACCTGGGCGAGCTTGAGCATGACGAGGGGCTTGACGAGGTCGTCCGGCACGCTCTTGAGCTCGCGCAGCGGCAGCGCGACGTTGTCGAACACGTTCAGCGCCGAGAACAGCGCGCCGTTCTGGAACAGCACGCCCCAGCGGTAGCGCACGCACTCCAGGTCGCGCGCGGCGCAGCGACCCAGCGGGTGGCCGAAGATCTTCACGCTGCCGGCCGTGGGCACCTCCAGGCCGAGCAGCAGGCGCAGCAGCGTCGTCTTGCCCGAGCCCGAGCCGCCGATCAGCGCCATGACCTCGCCGCGGTAGACGGTCAGGTTTAGGTGACGGTGGATGACGTGGCCGCCCAGCACGGTGCTGACGTTGTCGACTTCGATGATGGCTTCGGCGCTCATATGCCCACGTTCGAAAAAAGTACCGCGAAGACCGCGTCGACGACGATGACCAGCGTGATGGCCGTAACGACCGACTGCGTGACGCCCAGGCCCAGGCTCTCGGTGTTGGGCTTGACGCGCAACCCGAAGTGGCAGGCCAGCAGCGCGATCAGGCCGCCGAAGAGCACCGATTTGCTCCAGCCCAGCCACAGGTTGGCGGGCTGCACGACGCGCGGCAGCACATGCAGGAATTGCAGCGGGTCGATGCCGAGCTGCATGCGCGCCGCCGCCATGCCGCCCAGCAGCATCAGCGCGCCCGTCCACAGCGCGACCAGCGGCAGGCACAGCGCCAGCGCGATGACCTTGGGCGCCACCAGGCGCACCGTGTGCGAGATGCCCATCACCGACAGCGCGTCCAGTTCCTGCGTGACGCGCATGACGCCGATCTGCGCCGTCATCGCCGAGCCCGAGCGCCCGGCCACGATGATGGCCGCCAGCAACGGCCCGAGCTCGCGCAGCACGGCCAGGCCCAGGATGTTGATGACGAAGATGTCGGCGCCATAGGCCCTGAGCTGCTTGGAGATCAGGTAGGACAGCGTCAGCCCGACGAGAAAGCCCACCAGCGCCGTGATCGGCAGCGCCTGCGCGCCGGTGCGGAAGACATTGGCCGAGATTTCGCGCCAGCCGATCAGCGACGGGTGGCGCAGCATGCGGCCCAGGTCCAGCACCAGGCGGCCGGTCAGCGCGACGATGTCGACCGCGTGGCGGGCGAAGGCCAGCAGCCGCGAGCCGGCCAGGGCCATGCCCGGGGCCAGGCGCGCCCGGCGCCTCGGCACCGCGCCGGGCTGCATGAACTGCGCGAACAGCGTCACATGCTCGGGCAGCCACAGCAGCCGCGCCGGCGGCTTGCGCCCCCAGCCTTGCCACAGCGTCAGCGCGCCGGCGGTGTCCAGCCGGCGCAGGCCGCGCAGGTCCCACAGCGCCTCGCCGGGCTCCGCCACTGCGGCGGCGATGCGTTGGCGGAACTCGTCGTAGCGCCCGCGCAAGGCCAGCAAGGTCCAGTCGCCGCTGATGCGCCATTCCTGCGGCCCGGCGGCCAGCAACTGCGGCTCGGCATCCGGCGACCCGGCGGCCCAGGCCTCGGGCGGCTCGGGGATGGACAGGGCGCCAGCATCGCTCATGGATGCAACGATAGCGCCCCTGGCGCAAGGTTGCGTCTAGGATGCCTTGAACCTTTGGGTGCCGCCCCGGCACTCACGCGCATCCCAACCCCTTGCCCGCACCGGAATGTGCCCAGCATGTTGAAGTGGCCCAGCATCAGGAACAGGCGTGAGAACCCCGCCGCCGAGGAGCCCGGCGCGCCGGTGACCGAGGCGCTGGAGCTGGCGCTGCTGGCCGGCGTCAGGCAGGGCCGGCGCGCCGAGTTCGACGCCCTCTACCGGCTCTACCACCCGCGGCTGTGGCGCTTCCTGGTGCACATGCTGCGCCGCGGCGAGCAGGTCGAGGAGGTGTTGAACGACACCCTGCTCGTCGTCTGGCAGCGCGCCGACAGCTTTGACGGCCGCAGCAAGCTGTCGACCTGGGTGTTCGGCATCGCCTATCGCAAGGCCCTGAAGGCGCTGAGCCGGCTGGACTTGCCGCTCGAGGCCGACGTCGTGAACGAGCCCGCCGACCCCGGCCCCGGCCCCGAGCAGCGGCTGGGCCTGGCGCAGCTGCGCGGGCGGCTGGCCGGGGCGCTGGCCGAGCTTTCGGTGGAGCACCGCGCCGTCGTCGAGCTGTGCTACTTCCACGATATGGCCTATGCCGAGATCGCCGAGGTCGTGGGCTGCCCGCCCGAAACCGTGAAGACGCGCATGTTCTACGCGCGCCGCCGGCTGCGCCTGCTGCTGGACGATCTGGCCGGGCCGGGCCAGGGGGAGGCGTCATGAGCGTGGTCGTCCGGATGGAGTACGACGAGCATGTGGCCGCGCAGGCCCTGCTGCCCTGGCTGGCGCGCGGCCAGCTGGGCGAGGCCGAGCGGCAATGGGTGGAGCAGCACCTGCTGCACTGCCCCGCCTGCCGGGACGAGCTGGCCGCGGAGGGCCCGATGCAGGCCCTGCTGAACGTGGCCGGCGCGCTGCCCGAGGGCGGCGATGTCGAGGCCGGCCTGGCCCGGCTGCATGCCCGCATGCAGCCCGTGCCCGAGTTGCGCCCGCGCCCGCCGCGCTGGATGCCCTGGGCCCTGGGCCTGCAGGGCATGGCCGTCGCGGCGCTGCTGGCGCTGTGGCTGCAGGCCCGCAACGAGGCGCCGGACTACCAGGGCCTGTCGGCCGCCGCTGCACCTGGTACGGCGCCAGTCGTGGCCGACGCCCTCGTGATGTTCAAGCCCGGCACCAGCGAGCGCCAACTGCGCGAGCTGCTTCAGGCGCATGACGCCGGCATCGTTGCCGGCCCGACCGAGACCGGCGCCTGGCTGTTGCGCGTGGACGCCCGCGGCCTGGCGGCGCTGCGCGTGGCGCCCATCGTCCAGATGGCCGAGCCTCTGCAACCGGGGCCGCCGCGATGAAGCACTGGCTGCGCTGGCTGCTGTTGTTCGCATGCCTGTGTGGCGGCGGCGCCATGGCCCAGGCCGAGGCGGCGCAGCGCCAGGTCCTCGTGATGCTGCAGCTGCCCAAGGCCCATTACAGGCCCGATGGCAGCTATGCCGGAACCTATGGCGAGGGCGTGGGCCGGCAGGCGCGCCAGCGCGTCGCCGAGGCGCTGGCCCGGGAGCATGGCCTCGAGATGCACAGCGAGTGGCCGATGCCGCTGGCCGGCGTGGACTGCTTCGTCATGCGCCTGCGCGACGGCGACGCGCGCAGCCCGGCCGAGGCGGCCCAGGCGATGTCCGGGGACCGGCGCGTGGCCTGGGCCCAGCCGGTCGGCCTCTTCCAGGCCCAGGGGGCGCAGCAGGAGCCGCTCTATGCAGCCCAGCCCGCGGCCCGGCAATGGCATTTGGCCGAACTGCACCGGCTCGCCACCGGCCGTGGCGTGCGCGTGGCCGTCGTCGACAGCGGCGTCGAGGCGGGCCACCCCGACCTGGCTGGCCAGGTCGCGCTGAACGCGAACTTCGTCGACGACCGCCCGCCGCCCGCCGAGGCCCATGGCACGGCCGTGGCCGGCATCATCGCGGCACGCGCCGACAACGGCGTCGGCATCGCCGGCGTTGCGCCCCAGGCCCGGCTGCTCGCGCTGCGGGCCTGCTGGCAGGCGGCGCAGGCCCGGACGCTGTGTACCAGCCTCGGCCTGGCCCGGGCCTTGTACGCGGCCATCCAGCAGGGCGCCGACATCATCAACATGAGCCTGGGCGGGCCGGACGACCGCCTGCTCGGGCTGCTGCTGGACCAGGCCCAGGCGCGCGGCGCCAGCATCGTCGCGGCGCTGCCGGGCGCGGGCGGGCCCTTCCCGGCCGACCACCCCGGCGTGCTCGTCGTCGGCAGCGCGCCGCCGCTGCCCGAGGGCGCGGTGCTTGCGCCGGGGCGTGACGTGCCGAGCACGGCGCCCGGCGGCGGCTGGGCGCTGGTGTCGGGTTCGTCCTTCGCGGCCGCGCATGCGGCCGGCCTGCTGGCCCTGGTGCGCGAACTTGATGGCGCGCACGGCACCGTGGCAGCGCGGGCGGCCTTCGTCATGGCGGCGCAGGGGCATATCGACAGCTGCGCGACGCTGGCACGCCATGCCGGTGCGCGCGGGGCCATGGCCTGCGCCACCCTGCGGCAAACTGCCGACTGATGCCTTCCACGCGCCTGGCCTGCCTGACGAGCCTGACCGCAGCGCTGCTTGCCGGCGCCGTGCGGGCGGACGTGGGTGCGACGCTGTCGCTGCAAACCGACTCGCGCGACCGGGGCCTGTCCTACAGCGGCAACCGCCCGAGCGCGCAACTCGGCCTCACCTGGGACGGCGACGCCGGCGGCTATGCCGGTGCGCTGCTGACGCACGCCCGCTTCGATGCCGAGCACCAGGGGGCCTGGCTGCGCGTCTACGGCGGTCGCGTCGTCGCGCTTCGGCCAGGCCTGGACGGCGAGGCCGGGCTGCTGTGGAACCGTTTCGAGCGCCTGTCGCAATACGACTTCGCCGAGGTCTATGCCGGCCTGCTCGGCGAGCGCTGGAGCCTGCGCCTGCACCACTCGCCCAACTACTACGGCAGCGGCCAGCGCAGCGTCTATGGCGAGTTCAACCTGCGCTGGCCGTTGGGCCCGGAGGTGGCGGCCTTCGGCCATGCCGGCGTGTTGCGCGGGCGCGGCGCGGCGCTGCCGGCCTATGTCGAGCCGCTTGGCCCGACGCGCATCGACCTGCGCGCGGGCCTGTCCTGGCAGCTGGGGCGTGGCTGCGAACTCCAGCTCGCCTGGGTCACGGCCAGCCGCGGCGGGCCCTACACCTGGACGGACCCGACGCGCCGGCGTGCAGCCGTGCTGAGCTTCAACGCCGCCCTCTAACCCGTCGATGCGCTGAACCCTCGCGACACCGGGAGGCACATACCGCCGTGTGTCACGAAAGGACGGCGATGAAGACCTCTGCAATTCGACTCGGCGCGACCGGCGCCCTTCTGGTGGGCATGGCGGGCTGCGGCGGCGGCGGTGGCTACGGCGGCTCGAGCGGGTCGCCGGGCACCGACCCCAATCCACCGATGACGGCGACCTTCGCCTCCATCCAGTCCCATGTGTTCACGCCCATCTGCTCGGCCTGCCATGCCGGCGCAGCGGCGCCGCAGGGCCTGAAGCTGGACGTGGCCAACAGCTACATGATGCTGGTCAACGTCGCGAGCGCCGAGGTGCCATCGATCAAGCGCGTGGCACCCGGCGATGCGGCCAACAGCTACATCGTGCAGAAGCTCGAGGGCCACGCGGCCGTGGGTGCGCGCATGCCCTTCGGCGGCCCCTATCTCGACGCCACCACCATCGGCCTGATCCGCCAGTGGATCGACAACGGGGCGGCACAGTGAGGGCAGTGGGCCGGCTGCTGTCCTGCTGCCTGCTCGCGCTGCTGTTGCCGGCCATCTGCCGGGCCGAGCCCTATCTGGCCGTCCGCGCGGGCCTGGATTGCGTGGCCTGCCATGTGAACCCGACCGGCGGCGGCCTGCGCAACGCGGTGGGCAATGCGTTCGCCCAGGGGTCGATCCCGGCCAACGCGTTGCCCGGGGCATTGCAGGGATGGCAGGGGGGCACTGCTGAACGAGCGCCTGCGCCTGGGCGGCGACTTCCGCACCGCGACGACGCGTACCGCCATCCCCGGCCAGCCGAGCAGCCGCGTCGGCGGCACCGAGCAGGCGCGGCTCTACGCCGACGTGCAGCTGGTGAAGGACTGACTCGGCGCCTATGTCGACGAGCAGCTCGCGCCGGGCAAGGCCGCGCGCCAGGAGGCCTATTTGCGGCTGCAGACGCCGGGCCTGGGCTGGTATGCCAAGGCCGGCCAGTTCTACCTGCCCTACGGCTGGCGGCTGCAGGACAACCTCGCCTTCGTGCGCCAGCTCAGCGGCGTCAGCATGGCGGTGCCGGACAAAGGGCTGGAGCTCGGCCACGAGGGCAGCAGCTTCTCGGCTCAGCTGGCCTACAGCAAAGGCCCCGGGCAACCGGGGCGGCGTGACGGGGCACCAGCTCACGGGCCAGCTCGTCTGGCTGCAGCCCTGGGGCCGCGTGGGCGTGGCGACGGTGCAGCTGACTTCGAGCGCGGGCAACCGCCAGGCCTGGGGCTTCTTCGCCGGCCCGGTGACCGGCCCGTGGCCTGGCTGGGCGAACTCCATCTCATCGGCGACGACGGCTTCGCCGGCGGCCGGCGCCGCCAGCTGGCGACGCTGCTGGAGGCCGACTGGTTGCTGAGCCGGGGCCACAACTTGAAGCTGAGCAGCGAATTCCTCGACCCCGGCCTGCACGCCGCCCACGACGGCAAGGCGCGCTACAGCCTGGTCTACGAGTACACGCCCATCGCCTTCGTGCAGCTGAGGGCGGGTTATCGGCGCCATGTCGGCGCGCTTCAGAACCCCTTCGACAACCGGCGGGCCGCCTTCGCGGAGCTGCACGCGTTGTTCTGAGTAACCGTGGCGAATTACCGTTCCGGCGCAGTTGCTGCGCCGGCTGGCGAGGCGGAGAGGCGCCAGCAGGGCAAGCCGTTTCCGGTCCGCAAGGCAGGCTATTAGCATTGCGCTATTCCTTGCGAGGTATCCCGTGAAACTCGAAGACCTGCTCGCTGCCGATGCCTTGATCCCGTCATTGCCAGAGGCGGTCAATCGAATTCTTGGGGAGCTGCAGCATGAAGAACCCGATCTGCAGCGGGTCAATCGGCTGCTGTCCGGCGAAGTCGGGCTGACGGTGCGCCTGCTGCGGCTGGTGAACTCCGCGCGCTACAGCACGGGTGGCCAGCGCATCGGCACGGTCGAGGCGGCCACGGCCATGCTGGGCCTGAACGCCACGCGCCAGCTCGTGCAGGCAGCGGCCGTGGGCGCGGCGTTCCGAGGCGTGCCCGGCGTGGACATGACCGAGTTCTGGCGCCACAGCCTGGACGTCGCGAAGATCGCGCAGTCGCTGGCCGAGGAGTTGAGGCTGGACCAGGGGCTGGCCTTCACGGCAGGCCTGCTGCATGGCACCGGCGACCTGATCATGAAGATGGCGATGCCCGATTGCGCGTGCCTGCGGCCGGCCTTTGCCGCCGACGACGGCCGCTATGAGGCGCAGGTCGCCGAGCTGGGCTTCGCCTATCCGGAGGTCGGCGCCGCCTTTGCCGCGCGCTGGCTGTTCCCGGACAACCTGGTCGAGGCCATCCGCTTCCAGTGCGAGCCGCGCGAGTGCGCCGACCCGACCTATTCCAGCCTTCTCTACCTGGCCTGCTGGAGTGCCCGTGCCCATGAACTGGACATCGAAGGCAATGCGCCGCACGGCGACTTCCCGCAGGGCGTGGCCCAGGCGATCGGCCTGAGCGACGCAGAGCGGCTGCGCGACGACAAGGTCATCGCCTGGACGCCGCCGGACGAGGCGCGCGATTTCACCTGATCGCGGCGCTCACAGCTTCTTCACGAACTCCGACTTCAGGCCCATCGCGCCGATCCCGTCGATCTTGCAGTCGATGTCGTGGTCGCCGTCGGTGAGGCGGATGTTCTTGACCTTGGTGCCGACCTTGACGACCAGGGACGAGCCCTTGATCTTCAGGTCCTTGACGACGGTGACCGTGTCGCCGTCCTGCAGCACATTGCCCACGGCATCCTTGATGACGCGCACCTCGTCGGTGGCGGCGGCTTCCGCGCCCTGGGCCGACCACTCGTGGCCGCACTCGGGGCAGATCAGCTGGGCGCCGTCCTCGTAGGTGTAGGAGGACTGGCACTTGGGGCAGGCGGGCAGGTTGCTCATGGGAGGCTCCGGGAGGAATGAAGAAAGCCCCATCCGCTTGCGCGGATGAGGCTTGATTTGGCTCCTCGACCTGGGCTCGAACCAGGGACCTACGGATTAACAGTCCGGCGCTCTACCGACTGAGCTATCGAGGAATGGTTGGTATGTCGGCACACCGAACGGTTGCGATGTGCGTCAAATTTCTGTTGGCTCCTCGACCTGGGCTCGAACCAGGGACCTACGGATTAACAGTCCGGCGCTCTACCGACTGAGCTATCGAGGAACAGAGCCCGCCATTATAGGGGCTTTTTAAGGCGCTTCACAAGCGGACCTCGAGGCTCGCGCGCAAAGTCCGCGGCGCGAGGGGGTAGAGGTAGCTGTGCTCGAACTGCCAGGGCGACTCGCGCCAGGCGCGGCGGTTGCTCAGGTTGTCTAAGGCGGCGCGCCAGATCCAGGTCTGGTTGCCGATGCCCTGGGTGTAGCGCAGCCCGGCGTCGGCGACGGTCCAGGCGGGCACCGGGATGCCGTTGTCGGGCGTCGCGTAGCGGCGGCCTTCGTACTGCAGGCCGAGCAGGGCTTGCAGGCCGGGCAGCAGGTCCTGGCGCAGCTGGGCCTTCAGCGTGGTCTGCGGCGTGTTGGGCGGGGTGAGGCCGTTCAGGCTCGCGTCCGCGCTGCTCTCGCGGCGCGCCCGCAGGCGCTGCGCACTGGCGAACAGGCCGCCGCCGCTCCACTTCAGGTCGGCGCTGGCTTCGATGCCGCGGTGGCGGGCGTAGCCGTCGGCGCGGTGCTCGCAGCTGTTGTCCAGCGTGCAGTCGCTGAAGCCGGGCAGCGCGATGTCGTTCCACACCGGCCGGCGGATGTCGAACAGCGTCAGCGCGCCCTCCACGCGCTGGGTGCCGGTCTTCAGGCCGATCTCGGTCTGGCGGCTCTTCAGCGCCGGCAGGGCCTGGCCCTTGTTGGCGTAGAAGGGGCGGTTGGGTGTGACCTCGCTCTCCGCGCCCTGGCCCCAGCTGGCATAGGCCAGCCAGTCCGCGGTGATCGCGTGGCTGATGGCGACCCACGGGGTCGTGATGCCCTGCGAATAGGCGGTGGCCTGGCTGCCGTCGGTCTGCACGCTTTCGCGGTGCAGCCGGGTGTGGCGCAGACCCAGCCAGGCGGTGGTGTCGGCGCCCAGGGCGACGCGGTCGCGCAGGTAGAGCTCGTTGCTGCGCTCCGTGAGGTTGGTGTTCTCGCCGGTCAGGTCGGGTGCGGGCGGTGTGACGGCACTGCCGTCGATGTTGCCCGTGCCGGCGTAGTTGTAGGCCAGGCGCTGGAAGCGGCCCTTGAACTGGCTTGTCAGGCCGCCCACGGTCAGGTCATGGCGCAGGCCGGCCAGCTGCACGGGGCCACTGGCGGAGAGGTCGAGCGAGGTCGTGTCGCGGTGCTCGTTCTCGCTGCGGTAGTCGTAAAGGTCGAAGGTGCCGTCGGAGCAATAGCTCGTGTAGTTGTTCTCCGCCGTGCAGCCGAAGCCGAAGGCGTTGCGGTCATCGGTGCGCAGGCGCTGGATGCCGAAATGGGCCTGGGCGTGCCAGTCGCCGGCCAGCTTCTGCTGCAGGCGCAGCGAGGCGTGGGTGTTGTCGAAGACGACGGGCTGCGTCCAGGGCTGGTTGTTGAGGTTGATGTTGGGGTCGATGCGCCGGGCGTCGGGCAGGGTGTTGCCGAGCAGGCTGAAGCCGTCCTGGCTGGGCTGGGCCTGGCGGTTGAACTCGACCTCGGCCTCGACGAGGGTGTCGGGGCTGACGCGCCAGTCGGCCGCCAGCGCGGCGGTGTGCGAGTTGCCCTTGCTGCTGCGCAGTGTCGGGTCGAGGCGAGCCGCGGCGAGGTTGACGCGCAGGCCGAACTCGCGGTTGGCGCCGAAACGCTGCGAGTGGTCGAGGCTGGCCTCGACGGTGCCGCCCTGGATGGCGCCAAGCACCAGTGTCGTCGCGTCGTCGGCCAGCGGGCGCTTGACGACGAGGTTGACGAGGCCGGCCGGCGCGCTCGTGCCGGCCTGCATGCCGGAGCTGCCCTTCAGCACCTCGACGGCGGCCTTGTTCGCTAGGCTCAGCGAGGTCTCGCCGTTGATCGGCAGGCCGTCGCGGCGCAGGTTGAAGCGGTTGTCGAGGTCGAAACCGCGCACCTTGAGCTGGCTCCAGTAGCCGATGGCGTTGTAGCTGTCGGAGACCGAGGCGTCTAGCCTGGTCAGGCCGGAGAGCTGGTCGATGCCGCTGTCGGCCAGGCGTTCCGCGGAGAGGCTGACGGCCTGCATCGGCAGCCTGGCCGGCGGGTCGCCGAAGCCGGCGAGGCCGGCTGCGGCCTCGGTGGCCTTGCCGGTCACGCTGACCTGGGGCAAGGTCTGGGCCGTGGCGAGTTGGGCGGCGAGCAGCGCCGCAGCGGCGCCGAGCATGGAAAGGGAGTGGTTTGCCATCGGAATGCAAAGCGATGGCAGGTCGGCAAACACTGAAGACGCCTGGCCCCGGGAGACGAAAAGATGGGGCTGCGATTCGGCTGCTTCCCTGCGCGGGGATTACCCCAATCAGGTTCAAAGGGACTGTCTCAGTCGATGGCGCCTGGCCACCAACACCCCTAGCGAAGGCGCGCCGCTCAAGCCGGCGCGCGAACCGGATTCTACGAGTTACGGGGCGTTGCGGCCTTCGAGCTCGGCGCGCAGCCTGTCCTCCTGCTCGCGAAGTTCGGGCGTGAACTCGGCGCCGAAGTCGTCCGCCTCGAAGAAGGGCCGGATCTCGATGTCGCTGTCGCTCAGCATCGGATTGGGGCAGCGCTTGACCCATTCGACCGCCTCGTCCATGGACTTGACCTGCCAGAGCCAATAGCCGGCGATCAGCTCCTTGGTCTCGGTGAAGGGGCCGTCGATGACGGTGCGTTCCTTGCCCGAGAAATGCACCCGCTTGCCGGCGGAGCTGGGCTTGAGGCCGTCGCCGCCCTGCATGATGCCGGCCTTGACCAGTTCTTCGTTGTAGGCGCCCATTGCCGCCAGCAACTCGGTGTTGGGCATCTGGCCGGCTTCCGATTCGGGGCTGGCCTTCACGATCACCATGACACGCATCTCGATCTCCTTGTTTGAGGTGCGCACGGTACGGCAATGAGGCGGAACGTTCCGACGGGGCGTGAAAAAGCCACCCGGAGGTGGCTTGTTTCGAAAGGCAAGGGCGCTCAGTCGAACACCGGCGACTCCACGCCCAGCACCTTGTGCAGCTTGGGGCTGGTCGTCGTGTACTGCAGATGGATGCGCTTCTCGGGGAAGACGTAGGGCGCCGCGCCGAAGGCGGCCAGCGCACATTCGTGGAAGCCGCTGAGGATGAGCTTCTTCTTGCCCGGGTAGGTGTTCACGTCGCCGACCGCGAAGATGCCCGGCACGCTGGTTTCGAACTTCTCGGTGTCGACGACGATCTGCTTGCGTTCCAGCGCCAGGCCCCAGTCGGCGATGGGGCCGAGCTTGGGTGACAGGCCGAAGAAGGCCAGCACCTGGTCGCAGGGCACGATGCGGGTGATGCCATCGTTGCCGGTGATCTTCACGCCGCTGAGCTGGCCGTCGGCCTCCTCGATGCCGGTGGCCTGGCCGACGATGAACTGCATCTCCATCGCGTCGCAGAGTTCCTTCATCTTGGCCACGCTCGCGGGCGCCGCCCTGAAACCATCCCGGCGGTGCACGAGGATGACGCTCTCGGCCTTGTGCGGGTTGCCGTCGGCATTGGCGGCGCAGAAGTTCAGCGCCCAGTCCAGCGCCGAGTCGCCGCCGCCGATGATGAGCAGGTTCTTGCCGGCGAACTGCTCAGGGCTCTTCACGCGGTAGTGGACCTGGCTGCCCTCGTACTTCTCGACACCGTCGACCTTCAGCGTGCGCGGCTGGAAGCTGCCGACGCCGCCGGCGACGAAGACGGTGCGGGTCAGGAACTGCGTGCCCTTGCTGGTCTCGACGAAGAAGCGGCCATCCTCCCGCTTCTGCACGACGGTGACCTCCTGGCCGAGGTGGAAGCCCGCGCCGAAGGGCTCGATCTGCTTGAGCAGGTTGTCCGTCAGCTCCTTGCCGGTGCACATGGGCACGGCCGGGATGTCGTAGATCGGCTTGTCGGGATACAGCTCGATGCACTGGCCGCCGGGGTAGGCCAGGCTGTCGATGATGTGGGCCTTGATCTCGAGCAGGCCGAGTTCGAAGACCTGGAAGAGGCCGACCGGCCCGGCGCCGACGATGACGGCATCGGTCTCGATCGCGTCGGCGCGCGGGGAGGCTTGTTCTTGCATGCGGAGCGGCGCTGGCGCGCCGGCGTTCAGCGGATCAGTTCCTTGAGCTTGTCCGTCCTGTCCTTCCACTCCTCGGCGTCGGGCAGGGCGGGCTTGCGCTTGGTGATGCTGGGCCACTTCTTGGCCAGATCCGCGTTGATCTTGATCATGTGCTGCTGGTCGCCCGGCACATCCTCCTCCGGCAGGATCGCATTGACCGGGCACTCGGGGATGCAGACGGCGCAGTCGATGCACTCGTCGGGGTCGATGGTCAGGAAGTTCGGGCCTTCGCGGAAGCAGTCGACCGGACAGACATCGACGCAGTCGGTGTACTTGCAGCGGATGCAGGATTCGGTGACGACGTGGGTCATGGGGTGCTCTTGGAAGTGAGAGGCGCCTTCATCAACGGGATTTCGGGCGAAACGGCGATTTTATTGGACACCGGGATGGGCTTTCCCTGATCTCCGACAAGACTTGCGCCCATTCCCACGGTCACGACGGTGGGGCGGCCACGGTGCAGCAGCGCGGCCTGGGCGAGATCGGACAGCGCATGTTCGCTGGTGATGGCGTCGGCGCAGCCGGCGCGGCTGACGACCAGCGTGGGCGTGTCCGGCGCCCAGCCAGCGGCCAGCAGCTGGCGGCTCAGGGCGGCCAGCTGGCGGCCGGCCATGTAGAAGACTTCAGTGTCGGCCGAGCGGGCGGCGCGCAGCTCGCCGGCCTCGGTCATGGCCGTGGTCAGGCTGACGGAACGGCCACGGCCGCGGCGGGTCAGCGGGCGCCGGGCCTGGGCGGCGGCGGCCAGCGCCGCGGTGACGCCGGGCACGACCTCGCTGGCGATGCCGGCCTCGGCCAGCGCGATCAGCTCTTCCTCCAGGCGGCCGAAGATGCTGGCGTCGCCGCCCTTGAGCCGCACGACGAGGGCGTGCTCCTGCGCGGCCTTGACGAGCAGGGTGTTGATCTCGGTCTGCTTGGCCGAATGCTCGAAGCCGCGCTTGCCGACCGAGATCCAGCGGGCCTGCGGGGCGAGTTCGCGTAGCGCCGGGTCGGCCAGCGCATCGGCCAGCACGACATCGGCTGCGCTGAGCGCACGCGCGCCGCGCAGCGTGATCAGGTCGGCGGCGCCGGGGCCGGCGCTGACGAAGATCACTCGGCCAGTCATCACCAGGCCTCTTCCGTCGTGGCCGGCTGCACGTCCACCAGCAGTGCGCCGCTGGTGCGGTGGCTGGCCGGGTCGACGACGATCAGCGCGCCGCCGACGCGGTTGTCCTTGAACGGCTCGACCGGCAGCTCGTGCTGCACCTCCATCTGCACGCGGCCGATCGCGTTAACGGGCAGTTCGTGGGCGTCCTGGGGCTGCAGGGTGTTGATGTCCAGCACCGAGTCGATGGCCGAGATGCGCGCCTGCACCCAGCGGTTGCCGTGGCGCACCCAGTATTTGCGGCCGGGCTTGGCGGCCTCGGTGTCCAGCCAGGCGAGGGTTGCCGGGAAGGTCTTGGTGCTTTGCGCCGAGCCCGGGGTGACGATCCAGTCGCCGCGGCTCACGTCGAGCTGGCGGTCCAGCACCAGGCCGGCCGAGTCGCCGGCTTCGGCGCTGGGTACGGTCTCGCCGGCCAGGCGCACCTCGGCGACGACGGCCGTCTGCCTGGACGGCAGCACCTCGATGGTGTCGCCCGCCTTCACGGCGCCGTGGGCGATGCGGCCCCACAGCACGCGCGGCTGCACGCCGGTGCCCTTGGACTGGTAGGCGTCCTTCTGCACGTATTGCACCGGCAGGGAGAGCGGCGCGTCGGCGCGCTCGCTCAGCGTGGGCAGGCGCTCCAGCACCTGCAGCAGCGATTCGCCGTTCCACCAGGGCGCGTCCAGCGGCTGGGTCACGTTGTCGCCGCGCAGCGCGCTGACCGGCACGGTGGCGGCCACGTTCAGGCCGGCGGCGGCGGCGAACTTGTCCAGCGCGGCCTTGACCTTGGCAAAGCCCGCGCCGGCGTCGTCCAGCGCGTCGATCTTGTTGATGGCGAACACGATGCTGGGCACGCGCAGCAGCTGGGCCAGCAGCGAGTGGCGGCGCGTCTGCGGCAGCAGCGTGACCTCATCCTGCGCCAGGTCCAGCTTGGTGATGTCCACCAGCACGACGGCGGCATCGCTGCCCGCCGCGGCCGTGACCATGTTGCGCGTGTACTGCTCGTGGCCGGGGGCGTCGGCAATGATGAACTTGCGGTGCTTGGTCGCGAAATAGCGGTAGGCCACATCGATGGTGATGCCCTGCTCGCGCTCGGCTTCGAGGCCGTCGGTCAGCAGGCTCAGGTCGATGGGCCGGCCGGCGGCGCGGCGCTCCAGCGTGTCGAGCTGGTCGGCCAGGATGGCCTGGCCGTCGAACAGCAGGCGGCCGATCAGCGTGCTCTTGCCGTCGTCAACGGAACCGGCGGTGAGGAATCTCAGGGCTTTCATCAGAAGTAGCCTTCCTTCTTGCGCTTCTCCATGGAAGCTTCACTGGTGCGATCGTCCATGCGGGTGGCGCCGCGCTCGCTGACGGTGACGGTCAGCGTCTCGGCGACGACCTCGCTCGCGTTGGCGGCGGGGCTCTCGACCGGGCAGGTGCAGGTCATGTCGCCCACGGTGCGGAAACGCACGGTGGCGGTTTCGACCGTCTCGCCGGCCTCGGGAGGCGTCACGTCGGTCAGCGGCACCAGCAGGCCCTTGCGGCGGATGACCTGGCGCTGGTGGGCGAAGTACATCTGCGGCAGCGGGATGTTCTCGCGGGCGATGTAGAGCCACACGTCCAGCTCGGTCCAGTTGCTGATCGGGAAGCAGCGGAAATGCTCGCCCGGGCGGATGCGCGTGTTGAACAGCGTCCACAGCTCGGGGCGCTGCTCCTTGGGCTGCCATTGGCCGAAGGAATCGCGGTGGCTGAAGATGCGTTCCTTGGCACGAGCCTTCTCCTCGTCGCGGCGGGCGCCGCCGATCAGGCAGTCGAACTTGTGCTCCTCGATGGTCTCCAGCAGCGTGACCGTCTGGTGGCCGTTGCGGCTTTCCAGCGGGTGGGCCAGGCGGATCGTGCCCCTGGCGATGGAGTCCTCAAGATGGCCGACGACCAGGCGCTCGCCCATCTCGGCGACGCGGCGGTCACGGAACTCGATGACCTCGGGGAAGTTGTGGCCCGTGTCGATGTGCACCAGCGGGAAGGGCAACTGGCCGGAGTAGCCGCTCGGATGAGCGGCGTTCTTCATCTTGAAGGCCTTCTCGGCCAGGCGCAGCACGACGCAGCTGTCCTTGCCGCCGGAGAACAGCAGGGCGGGGCGCTCGAAGCTCGCAGCCACCTCGCGCAGGATGAAGATGGCCTCCTCTTCCAGCGCATCCAGGTGGGCGTGGTCGACGTCGGCGATGAGTTGTTCGGGTTTCACAGCAGCATTCATGATTTCGCGTGCAGGCCGCATTCCTTCGTTGAATCCTCCCACCACCACCTGCCGGCGCGGAAGTCCTCGCCCACGGCGATCGCGCGGGTACAGGGCGCGCAGCCGATGGACGGCATGAACTGGTCATGCAGCGGGTTGTAGGGAACGGCGTATTTTTCGACATAGGCCCAGACCTCGGCCCAGGTCCAGTCGGCGATGGGGCTGATCTTGCGGCGGCCGTTGCCGTCGTCCTCGTCGAAGGCGACGTCGGAGCGCGCACCCGATTGCTCGCGGCGCAGGCCGGTGATCCAGGCGCTGCGGCCCTTCAGCATGCGGCCTAGCGGCTCCATCTTGCGCAGGCCGCAGCAGGCCTTGCGCAGCTCGATGCTCTTGTACATCGCATCCTCGCCCTCCTTGCGGACGAACTGGATGACGGCGTCGGCCACCGGCGCGAAGACCTCGACATCGCGGCCGTAGCGCTCGGCGATGCGCGGCAGCAGGCCCAGCGTCTCGGGGTGGAGCCTGCCGGTGTCCAGCGTCGCGATGACGATGGGCAACTGAGTGCGGGCGATCAGGTCGGTGACGACCATGTCCTCCACGCCCAGACTGCTGCTCTGCACCAGGCCATCGCCGTGCTGGATGCTGGCATCACGCAGGCGCTGCAGTGCGGCCTCGATCTTGGCGTCCAGCTCAGGCGTCCATTTGGCGTAGAGGCCGATGGCATGGCCGGCCGCGTTGGTCGTGGCCCAGGGCAGGGTAGAGACGGTGGTCATAGCGGGGGCCTCTCGAGCTTCACCCAGGCTTGCACGGACGGGCGCTGCCATTGGCGGGCGGCGTATTGCTTCAGCGCTTCGGGCACCGGGTCGCCGTTCAGGATCAGGCGGTTGAGCATGATGGTCAGGTCCACGTCGGCCACGCTCCAGTCGCCGAAGAGATGTTCCCGGTCGCCCAGCAGCTGCGTCGCGGCGGCGATCAGCTTGTCGGCTGCGGCCTGGCCGGCAGCCGTCAGCGGCTTGTCGGTCGGGCGGTAGAAGACGACCTCGGTCGAGCGCTCGGCGCGCAGCGCGGCCAGGTCGCTGCGCAGCCAGGCCTGCAGCTGGCGGGCCCGCGCGCGCTGGCGGGGCTCGGTCGGCAGCAGGGCGGGGCCGGGCTGCGTGTCGTCCAGGTATTCGAGGATGGCGGTCGACTCGGACAGGGCAAAGTCGCCGTCCACCAACGAGGGCACGCGCTGCGTCAGCGACCGGCGGGCAAAGCCGCTCTCGCGCTGGTCGCCGGCGGCGAGGTCCAGCGCTTCGACGTCGAAGTCCAGGCCCTTCTCGCGCAGGCCGACGAAGACGGCCATCGCCCAGGGCGACGCGTATTCGCGGTCGACATAGAGCTTCATCAGGCGGCTCTCCGGAGGAACCAGGGCCGCGTCTCGGCCACGTCGCCCTGATAGAAGCCGACGGGGTTGAACAGGTCCAGCGCCTTGCTGGCCGCGGCCTGCGACTGGTCGCCGCGCATGACGACCTCGTCGAAGCCGGTGCGGGCCAGCAGCTGCATCATGTCCACCAGCACCTCGCCGCGCGCGCGGATGGCGCCCTTGAACTGGTGGCGGATGCGCAGCAGATGGGCCTGGCTGTAGGCGCGGCCGTCGGTCCACTTAGGGAAGTCGAGCACGACCAGCGCGATGCGGGGCAGGTCGGGCGCGAGTTGGTGGATGTCGGCGTCGTTGGGGAACTCGATGGCGACCTTCATGTCGGCCGGCCAGTGGCCCTTGACTGCATGCCATTGCTCCAGGCTCAGCAGGCGGTGGGGCGCCGGATCGGGATCGGGCTTGGGGCCGTCCTCGCCGACGGCGTGCTGCCAGGGGCAGGTGGTGGCGTTGATGAACTTCATGCTTGAGCCTTGGCGGTGGACACGCGCACGGCGTTGGCCGCGGTCTTGAACGGGTCGAGGCCGAGGCGGCGCACGGCGTCGATGAAATGCTCGCCGGCCTCGCGCTCGCGCTTGAAGGTCTCGATGACGGCGTCGATGGCGTCGGCGATCTCGTCAGCGGCGAAGCTCGGGCCGATGACCTTGCCCGGCGTCGTCGTGCCGGAGAGCGTCGAGCCGTCGCTGCCGCCCAGGGTCAGCTGATACCACTCGGCGCCGTCCTTGTCGACGCCCAGCACGCCGATGTGGCCGCTGTGGTGGTGGCCGCAGGAGTTGATGCAGCCGCTGATGTGCAGGTCGATCTCGCCGAGCTCCTCGAGCTCGTCGGCGTCCTGATAGCGCTCGGCGATCTCGGCGGCCAGCGGCAGCGAGCGGGCATTGGCCAGCGCGCAGTAGTCGCCGCCGGGGCAGGCGATCTGGTCGGTCAGCAGGCCGGCGTTGGCGGTGGCGAAGCCGGCCGCGCGGGCGGCCTGGAAGAGCTCGGGCAGGTCGGCCTCGCGCACCCAGGGCAGCACCAGGTTCTGGCGGTGGCTCACGCGCAGCTCGCCGTGGCTGAAGCGGTCGGCCAGGGCCGCAGCGGTGTCCATCACGTCGGCGGCGGTGTCGCCCGGCGGGATCCCGACGCGCTTGAGGCTGAGCGTGACGGCGCGGTAGCCGCTGACGCGATGGCCGTGAACATTGCGCGACAGCCATCGCGTGAAGGCCGAGTCACTCGTGTCGAGTTGCACGGCCGGCTCGGCCTTGACGCCCTCGGGGTCGACGAAGCAGGACGCCACGCGGTCCAGCTCGGCCTGGGGAATGATCTGCTCGTGGCCGGCCGGGTCGTCGGCCAGGATGCGGGCGAACTCCTCGTTGACGGCGTCGAAGAACTTCTGGCCCTCGGCCTTGACGAGGATCTTGATGCGGGCCTTGTAGAGGTTGTCGCGCCGGCCGGCGAGGTTGTAGCAGCGCACGATGGCCTCGATGTAGACGAGGATCTGCTGCCAGGGTACGAAACCGTTGATCTCCACGCCGGGAATCGGCGTGCGGCCCATGCCGCCGCCGACGAAGACCTGGAATCCGATCTCGCCGGCCGCGTTCTTCTTCAGCTGCAGGCCGATGTCATGCCAGCCTATTGCCGCGCGGTCCTCGGCGGCGCCTGAGACGGCGATCTTGAACTTGCGTGGCAGGTGGGCGAATTCGGGGTGCAGCGTGCTCCACTGGCGCAGCACCTCGCAGTAGGGGCGGGCGTCGATGAGTTCGTCGGGCGCGATGCCGACGAAGGCGTCAGCCGTGATGTTGCGGATGCAGTTGCCGCTGGTCTGGATGCCGTGCATGTCCACGTCGGCCAGCAGCTCCATCACCTCGGCGCTCTTCACGAGCGGGATCCAGTTGTATTGCAGGTTCTGGCGCGTCGTGAAGTGACCGTAGCCGCCCTGGCCCTTGAACGGGCCTTCGGAGACGACGTCGTACTCGCGGGCGATGCGAGCCAGCTGGCGCAACTGGCGCGACGACAGCTCGCCATAGGGCACGGCGACGCGCAGCATCGGCGCGTGGCGCTGGATGTACCAGCCGTTCTGCAGGCGCAGCGCGCGGAAGTCGTCGGTGCCGAGCTGGCCGGCCAGGTGGCGCTCCAGCTGGTCGCGGTACTGCGCGGCACGCGCATGGACGAAGCGGCGGTCGAAGTCGGTGTAGCGGTACATATTCAGTGGATCACTTTCCAGCCGGCCGTCAGGAGAGAGGCGCACAGCAGGCTGCGCACGACGCCTTCGGGCAGGCGGCGGGTCAGTTGGGCGCCCAGCCAGATGCCGGGCAGGGAGCCGATGAGCAGGGACAGGAGCAGGGACCAGTCCACGTTGCCGAGGCTGGCGTGCCCGATGCCGGCCACCAGCGTCAGCGGCACGGCGTGGGCGATGTCGGTGCCGACGATGTCGCGGGCCTTGAGCCGCGGGTAGAGCAGCAGGATCAGCGTCGCGCCGATGGCGCCGGCGCCGATGGATGAGAGCGACACCAGCGCGCCGAGGATGACCCCGCAGGCCACGGTCAGCGCCGGCTTGCGGGCTTCGGGGATCCAGCGCTCCAGCTTCAGGCCCAGGGTCTGCCAGCTCTGCTTGAAGGCGACGACGACGGCCGTCAGCAGCAGCGCGATGCCCAGGGAGAAGGTCAACGCCGATGCCCAGCCCTTGCTCACGCCGCTGAGGTGCATCAGCGCGACGGTGAAGAGGGAGGCAGGCACCGAGCCGGTCAGCAGGCGGCGGGCGATGGGCCAGTTGACGTGGCCGTGGCGGGCATGGGCCACCGAGCCGCTCATCTTGGTCAGCGACGCGAACCACAGGTCGGTGCCGATGGCCACGGCGGGGTTCAGCCTGAAGACGGACAGCAGCAGCGGCGTCATCAGCGAGCCGCCGCCCACGCCGGTGATGCCGACGATGAGGCCGACGCCCAATCCGCTCGCGATCGCAATTCCGTCCAGCACAGTTGCTCCAGGGGGCGGCGCCATGCCACCCGAGGGCGCGACTCTAGGGAATGTTGCAGTGCCGCAGAACTACAGAATTCTTGGGCCTATATGCCCAGGTTGAATAAGCAGCCTCAGTTTGTGGCGAGAAGCCTCAGAACCGTGACCTGTTCCACGATGCGCGGGGGGATGGCTTCGCGACCGTCCAGCATGGCCCGGATCAGCGCCGCGTTCTCGTCAGGCGTGCAGGCGGGCGACAGCGGCCAGTCCAGGTCGGCCGTGTCGGCCGCGTGCAGCGGGGCGGCGCGCCCATCCTGGAAGCCGATCAGATGGGCCTTGCGGCGCAGGTGGGCATAGGCCTCGCCCTCGCTGGCGCGCATCAGCAACGCCCGGCCGCCCTGCGCGGTCAGGCCGGGCAGGGCGGCGGCCATGCTGTCCAGGTACTCCGGGTGCGTGACCGCGACGACCCGCACGCCGCGGCCGGCGGGGAAGGGGTCGAGCAGCTTGGCCAGGCTGTGCGCGCTGTTGCGCACGCCCAGGCGGGGGCGCAGGGCCATCAGCGCGTTCAAGCCTGGGTTGAGCATCTGCAAAGGCAGCACGGCCAGGCGCCGCGTCGTCAGTTGCTGTTCGGCGCCGGCCAGCGTGGGGCTGGCGCGCAGGCCCAGCGCATCCAGCAGCTCGAAGGGGCTCACGCGGCTGTCGAAGTCGTGCCGGCCGAAGACCAGCACCGGCACGCCCTCGCGTGCCAGCAGCTGTGCGACCAGCGGCATCAGGTTGGCCTGCTTGCGCGCGCCGTTGAAGCTGGGCAGCAACACCGTGCGCGGGCCCTCGGGCGCCGCCATGGCCGCCGTGCGAGCCTGCATCGCGGCGAGGAAGCCCGCCACCTCGTCGGCGCTCTCGCCCTTCACGCGCAGCGCGATGAGGAGGGCGCCGAGCTCCAGGTCGGGCACCTGGCCGTCCAGCATCGCGCCGAACAGTTGCTCAGCCTGCTCGCGCCTGAGGTCGCGCGCACCACGGGCGCCGCGGCCCACTTCCTTGATCAACGTGGCGTAGTCCATCGCGCCAGTGTAGGAACGATAAGGGCCGCACGCGGCGGCCCTCGGAGGGATCGGTGCGGGACCGATTAGAACGCGTAGGTTGCACCCAGCGAGATCAGGCGCAGCGTGCCCTTGGTGCCGGCATATTCGGCTTCGGTCGAGTCCAAGCCCAGCTCGAGCTTGAACTCCTTGCTCAGCGCGTAGGTCAGGCCGACGCCGGCGTAGACCTTGGCCTTGCTTTGCGAGTCCGAGCCGGTCAGCGTGCCGACGATGGCGCTGACGTCGGTCTTGACCTGGGCGACGCCGAGGCGGACGTTCATGCCCCAGGCGGTGCCCAGCGGCAGCGCGAAGGCGCCGCCCAACGTGAAGGCGGTGGGCTTGATGGCCACCGAGGCCGTGCCTTCGGTGGCGTGGAACTTGCCGAAGCTGATGTAGCCGGCTTCCACGCTGAGGCCGTTGCCGAAGGCGTAGCCACCCACCAGCTTGGCGCCGGTGTCGCTGGTGCTGCAGCTGGTCGTGCCGGCGCAGTCCGCGTTGAGGTGCGAGGAACCCACGGCGATGTTGCCGTAGACCTGGGCCTGTGCGGAGGCGGCGCCGATCAGCGCGGCCAGGGCGAATGCGATTTTCTTCATTTTGAGAGATCTCCCTGTATTTCTCGTTGAGGGGCGGCGGGGCTGCCCATCCCCTGCCTGCTTGAGGCGGCGCGCATGCTAACGAGTCCTTATGACGGCGCTGGGCAGGCTGTCGCAGGCATGCAACGTCGGTGCGCCTGCTTTCTAGTCAGGCCTTGCGGCCTGTTGATGCGTTCCGCATCAACTGTCCCTTTTGGTGAAGGGTCCGGTGATCCGCTGCGCGGCTCAGGCCTTGCGGCCCGTTGATGCGTGCCGCATCAACTGTCCCTTTTCCCGTTCCCAGTCGCGTTTCTTTTCGGTCTCGCGCTTGTCATGCTGGGCCTTGCCCTTGGCCAGCGCGATGTCGGCCTTCACGCGGCCGCCCTTGTAGTGCAGGTTCAGCGGCACGAGGGTGAAGCCGCGCTGCTCGACCTTGCCCACCAGGCGCTTGATCTCGGCCTTGTGCATCAGCAGCTTCTTCGTGCGGTCGGCCTCGGGGCTGACGTGGGTGGAGGCGCTGCGCAGCGCGTTGATGCGGCAGCCGATCAGGAAGAGCTCGCCGTCCTTGATCATCACGTAGCCGTCGGTCAGCTGGACCTGGCCTGCGCGTATGGCCTTGATCTCCCAGCCCGACAGCACGACACCGGCCTCGAACTGTTCCTCGATGTGGTAGTCGTAGCGGGCGCGGCGGTTCTCGGCGATGGACATGGAGACGAATGTGGGGCTTGAGGCCCTTCTTACAATCCCGTCATTCTATGAAGCAGGTCAAAAAGTCCGTTCTGCTCTGGTACACGCCGCGGGAGATGTACGAGCTGGTCACCCATGTGGAGCGCTATCCCGAGTTCCTGCCCTGGTGCAACAAGGTCGAGACGCTGGCCCAGGAGTCCGACAGCGTCACGGCGCGCCTGCATCTCGCCTACGCCGGCGTGCGCCATGCGTTCACGACGCGCAACCGCAACGAGGACGGCCGCAGCGTGCGCATGGAGCTGGTCGACGGCCCCTTCTCCCATCTCGACGGCCTGTGGCAGTTCCAGCCGCTGAACAAGCCCGGCGCGGGTGGCGAGGCCACGGCCTGCAAGATCGCCTTCGAGCTGAGCTATGCCTTCAGCAGCGGCGCGCTGGAGGCCGTCGTCAGCCCGGTGTTCGACCGCATCGCCAACACCTTCGTCGACAGTTTCGTGCAACGAGCGGAGGTCATCTACGGTGCGCGTTGAGCTCGTCTGGAGCCCGGCGGCCGGCGACGTGCAGCACCGCTGGCTGGAGCTGGAGGAGGGCGCCACGGTGGAGTCGGCGCTGCGTGCCTGCGCCGACTTCGCCTCGCCGCCCGGCGAGCTGCGCGTGGGCATCTGGGGCCGTGTGAGGCGGCTCGACACCCCCCTGCGCGAGCGCGACCGCGTCGAGGTCTATCGGCCGCTCACCGTCGACCCCAAGGAGGCGCGACGGCTGCGCTATGCCAGGCGCGGCGAGCGCATCGTGTCGCGCCACCGGCCCAAGGCCGGCATCGGCGTCAAGGCTTGATCAGCGGCACTCGCTGGTGATGAGCTGGCGGGTTCGCTCGACCTCGGCCTGGCGCTGGGTGTCGTCCATGTAGACGCGCTCGCCCTGCTCGTTGGTGCGCGTGATGCGGGCGCCGCTTTGCAGGTCGCGCAGATTGCCCTGGGCGCGGGCGCAGTTCTCGCGGCGCTGCTCGGCGACGCGGCGCTCTTCTTCCTTCTGCTTGGCGGCCTGGCCGTCCTGTTCCTGCTTCTGGCGCGCGGCGGCGTCGAGCTCGGCCTTGGTGGGCGCGCTGGCGGCGGCCGGCTTGGGGGATGGTGCGCTGGCTGCCTGCCCGGCGGGCGTAACGATGATGAGAGGCCGGGCCGGTGCGCTGGGGCGCTGCAGGATGTCCTTGTCGAGCGTGCCCGCGGGCGGCGGAATGTCGCTGTATTGCACATTGCCCTTGGCGTCGCGCCACTTCCATTGGGCCTGGGCGGAGGCGGCCAGAAGCAGGCCGATCAGGGCGATGAGCAGGGGCTTGTGGCGCATCCGGCCAGTGTAGCCCTGAGACCGTCCGTATAATGCCGCTTTGCGTCTGGAGCTTTCCTCATGCGCCTTCTCGGCAAAGCGCTCACCTTCGACGATGTTCTGTTGGTGCCAGCGTTCTCCCAGGTGTTGCCCCGCGACACCAGCCTTGCGACCCGTCTGTCGCGCAATATCCCCCTGAACCTGCCGCTGGTGTCCGCCGCGATGGACACCGTGACCGAGGCTCGCCTCGCGATCGCGATCGCGCAGGAGGGCGGCATCGGCATCGTGCACAAGAACCTCAGCGCCGAAGCGCAGGCGCGCGAGGTGGCGCGGGTCAAGCGCTACGAGAGCGGCGTCGTCCGCGAGCCGCTGACCATCGGCCCCGACGCCTCCGTGCGCGAGGTCGTCGAGCTGACCCGCATGCACGGCTTCTCGGGCTTCCCGGTCGTCGAGGGCAAGAAGGTCGTCGGCATCGTCACCGGCCGTGACCTGCGCTTCGAGACGCGCATGGACGCCAAGGTCCGCGAGATCATGACGCCGGCGGCCAAGCTCATCACGGTGCGCGAAGGCGCCTCGCTCGATGAAGCCAAGGCCCTGATGCACACCCACAAGCTGGAGCGCGTCGTCGTCATCAACGACGCCTTCGAGCTGCGCGGCCTGATGACGGTGAAGGACATCACCAAGCAGACCAGCTTCCCGAACGCCGCGCGCGACAGCCACGGCGGCCTGCGCGTCGGTGCGGCGGTGGGCTTCGGCGAGGACACCGAGCAACGTGTCGAGCTGCTGGTGCGCGCCGGCGTCGACGCCATCATCGTCGACACGGCCCACGGCCACAGCGCCGGCGTGCTGGAGCGCGTGCGCTGGGTCAAGCGCGCCTTTCCTCAGGTCGACGTCATCGGCGGCAACATCGCCACGGGCGCGGCGGCGCTGGCGCTGGTGGAAGCCGGCGCCGACGGCGTCAAGGTCGGTATCGGCCCCGGCTCCATCTGCACGACCCGCATCGTCGCGGGCGTCGGCGTGCCGCAGATCACCGCCATCGACAACGTCGTGACGGCGCTCAAGGGCACAGGCGTGCCGGTCATCGCCGACGGCGGCATCCGCTACTCCGGCGACGTGGCCAAGGCCATCGCGGCCGGCGCCGACACGGTCATGATGGGCGGCGCCTTCGCCGGCACCGAGGAAGCCCCGGGCGAAACCATCCTCTACCAGGGCCGCACCTTCAAGAGCTATCGCGGCATGGGCTCCATGGGCGCGATGGCCAAGGGCAGCGCGGACCGCTACTTCCAGGCTGAGACGGGCAACAACCCCAACACGTCCAAGCTGGTGCCCGAGGGCATCGAGGGCCAGGTGCCCTACAAGGGCTCGGTCGTGCAGGTCATCTTCCAGATGGCCGGCGGCCTGAAGGCCTCGATGCACTACTGCGGCTGCGGCAGCATCGCCGACATGCAGAACAAGGCCGAGTTCGTCGAGATCACGACGGCGGGCATGCGCGAGAGCCATGTCCACGACGTGCAGATCACGAAGGAAGCGCCGAACTACCGGAGCGAATGAGCTGAGCTGGCTCGAACGGGGCGACCAGATCGCCCCGTTTTTGTTTTCGTCACCCCATATGAACTCCCGCCCCACCTCCCGTTCCCCGGCCATGGGCTTCATCATGGCCACGGTGCTGATCGACATGATCTCGGTCGGCCTCATCATTCCGGTGCTGCCTCAGCTGGTGGGTAGCTTCGCGCATTCGCCGGGCGAGCAGATCGCCGCCTACGGCACGGTGGCGACGGCCTTTGCGATCGCGAACTTCCTCAGCTCGCCGGTGCTTGGTGCACTGTCGGACCGTTTTGGCCGCCGGCCCGTGCTGTTGATGGGCTTCACCGGCCTGGCCTGCTCCTTCTTCATCACGGCCATCGCGACCGAACTGTGGATGCTGGTGGTGGTGCGGCTTTTCAGCGGCGCGATGAATGCGAACGCGGCCGTCGCCAACGCCTATGTTGCCGACATCACGCCGCCCGAGCAGCGCGGCAAGCGCTACGGCATGCTGGGCGCGATGTTCGGCCTGGGCTTCATCCTCGGGCCGGTGATAGGCGGCATCCTTGGTGGCCGCTACGGGCTGCGCGCGCCCTTCTTCGCGGCCGGCGCGTTGGCCGTTTGCAACGGCCTCTATGGCTTCTTCGTGCTGCCCGAGTCGCTGCCGAGCGACCGCCGCCGCGCCTTCAGCTGGGCGCGCGCGAACCCGATCGCCTCGCTGATGCACCTGTTCGAGCTCAAGGGCATCGGCGCGCTGCTCATCGTCATCGCGATGGGCAGCCTCGCGCAGTTCATGCTGCACACGACCTGGGCTCTCTACACCGGCCACAAGTTCGGCTGGAACCCGGAGCAGATCGGCTACTCGCTGCTCGCAGTCGGCGTGATGTCGGTGCTGGGCCAGGGCCTGCTGGCCGGGCCGTTCACCAAATGGCTGGGTGCGCCGCGGCTGATGGTGGCCGGCATGGTGTCCTCGGGCCTGTGCTACCTCGCCTGGGGCCTGGCGTCCCAGGGCTGGGAGATGTATGCGGCCATCTTCGCCAACGTCGTCGGCTTCGCGGCCGGCGCCGCCGGCCAGACCGTCATCTCCAATGCCGCCGATCCCAAGTCCCAGGGGCAGACCATGGGCGCCGTCACCGGCCTGTCCAGCCTGATGATGGTCATTGCGCCCATCCTCGGCCCGCGCCTGCTGCAGCCCTTCGCCGACCTGCCGCCGACCGACTGGCGCGTCGGCATGCCCTACTACCTCGGCGGCGCGCTGCTTCTGGCTGCCGCGGTGCTCGCCTCCGTGCATTTCGCGCGCCTGCGCCGCGCGCCAGCGGCCGCCGCCGCGTCCTGAATCCCATCTTCGAGATCGCCATGCAACACGACAAGGTCCTCATCCTCGACTTCGGCTCCCAGGTCACGCAGCTCATCGCGCGCCGCGTGCGCGACGCCTCGGTCTACTGCGAGATCCATCCGAACGACGTCTCCGACGATTTCATCCGCGGCTACGCGCCCAAGGCCATCATCCTCAGCGGCAGCCATGCCTCCACGTACGAGGATCACGAGCTGCGCGCGCCCCAGGCCGTCTGGGACGCCGGTGTGCCGGTGCTGGGCATCTGCTATGGCATGCAGACGATGGCCGTGCAGCTCGGCGGCAGCGTCGAGTGGAGCGATCACCGCGAGTTCGGCTACGCCGAGGTGAGGGCGCATGGCCACACCCGGCTGCTCGACGGCATCCAGGACTTCGAGACGCCCGAGAAGCACGGCATGCTCAAGGTCTGGATGAGCCACGGCGACAAGGTCGCGGCCCTGCCCGCCGGCTTCAAGCTGATGGCCTCGACGCCGAGCTGCCCCATCGCCGGCATGGCCGACGAGGCGCGCGGTTTCTACGCGGTGCAGTTCCATCCCGAGGTCACGCACACGCCGCAGGGCGAGGCGCTGCTGCGCCGCTTCGTGCGCGACATCGCCGGCTGCAAGGGCGACTGGCAGATGGGCAGCTACATCGACGAGGCCGTCGCGAAGATTCGCGAACAGGTCGGTGACGAGGAGGTCATCCTCGGCCTGTCCGGCGGCGTCGATTCCTCGGTGGCCGCGGCCCTGATCCACCGCGCCATCGGCGACCAGCTGACCTGCGTCTTCGTCGACCACGGCCTGCTGCGCCTGAACGAGGGCCGCATGGTCATGGAGATGTTCGCCGGCCGCCTGCATGCCAGGGTCGTGCACGTGGACGCGAGTGAGCAGTTCCTGGGCAAGCTGGCCGGCGTGACCGACCCCGAGCGCAAGCGCAAGATCATCGGCGCCGAGTTCGTCGAGGTCTTCCAGGCCGAGGCCAAGAAGTTGACCAACGCCAAGTGGCTGGCGCAAGGCACCATCTACCCCGACGTGGTCGAGAGCGGCGGCACCAAGACCAAGAAGGCGACGACGATCAAGAGCCACCACAACGTCGGCGGCCTGCCCGAGACGCTGGGCCTGAAGCTGCTGGAGCCGCTGCGCGAGCTGTTCAAGGACGAGGTGAGGGCGCTGGGCGTGGCGCTGGGCCTGCCGCCCGACATGGTCTACCGCCACCCCTTCCCGGGCCCGGGCCTGGGCGTGCGCATCCTCGGCGAGATCAAGAAGGACTATGCCGACCTGCTGCGCCGCGCGGACGCCATCTTCATCGAGGAGCTGCGCAATACCATCGACCCGGCCACCGGCAGGAGCTGGTACGCGCTGACTAGCCAAGCCTTCGCCGTCTTCCTGCCGGTGAAGAGCGTGGGCGTGATGGGCGATGGTCGCACCTATGACTATGTCGTCGCGCTGCGCGCCGTGCAGACCAGCGACTTCATGACCGCCGACTGGGCCGAGCTGCCCTACAGCCTGTTGAAGAAAACCTCGGGTCGCATCATCAACGAGGTGCGTGGCATCAACCGCGTGACCTACGACGTCAGCAGCAAGCCGCCGGCGACCATCGAGTGGGAGTGATGTTGTTTTGTAAGTCGTTGATTTGTAAGAATTAATTCGCGGCCAACGACCGCTTTGAATACATCATCAATGGCATTGTTCTTGGCATATTTACTGGCACGCTGCTGGTAAGCGGTCGGTGCCATGGGAGTGGAGACGTTTCTGTTCATGGTATTGGCGGTGCATGGCTGGCCCTGGCGATGCTGAGAACAGATACGTTGGGTGAGTGCCGGCGTCGCCCTTGGCTGCTGGTCGAGCTGTCGTGCAAGTGACGCCGCATGGGGCAGCTCAGGCTGGAAGCGGTCATCGTGCTAGCGCGATGGCACGCTTCAGCTCATTCCCCCCTCATCATCCGGCTCATTTCCTCGTGGCTCACACGAAGTAGCTTGGGAACGATGTACAGGTAGCCAATGAGCAAACAGATGGCCAGGGCTAGCACAACGAGGTCGGTCGCACTACCTCGGCGGCTGATGATCGTGAATGATGGCAGCCTGAGCACCGTTTGAAGCCATTCGGCGACATAGAACGATGCCAGGATTCCTGTCAGAAGGATGGCCACAGCCAAGAGCCACCTGACGACCTTGTTCTTTGCCACTCTCCGGCCTCCAGCTCATTGCCGTCAAAGATGCTTCCATTCTGGCCGGCAATGCCTGCTTCCGCTGCAGAGCCACCGCTCAATGGGTGATGTCGGCTTCTGGCCTCGAACCTGCCTTCGGCGCTGCTCGACGCAGTTCAAGGTGAACCAGGGCATTCCATTCACCTGAACGTCTATTCCCAGCAGGAGTGGGCCGCCGATGACCCGGTGCTGGCTGCGATCAACAAGGGGCGGCGCGTTGACTTGATGGAGGCGATACGTGCAGAGGCCACCTGAGTCCTACGGTCAAGCTGCCAGCGGATCTGCGTGCAGCTGTAGGCCAAGCGCGCGCACCACCTTGAGCAAAGTGCTCAACGACGGGTTGCCGTCGGGCGCCGTGCCTTATACAAGCCCTGCTTGGTCAGTCCAGTCTCGCGCGCCAAGCCCTCCATGCCACGTGCACGAGCGATAGTTCCGAGCGCTTCGGCAATGAACGTCGCATCGTCGCCGGCTTCTTCGAGCGCGGCATTGAGGTAGGCAGCGCAGTCATCGGGCGTCTGCAGGCTGTCGGCCGGGTCCCAGGGAATCGTCTTGAGGGTCATTGCGTCACTCCATCTGCTTGGCCATCCTTGGCGTCGCCCCCCAGTGGCGCTGTGGGCCTGCAATTGCTGTGTCGGTCGGCCTGCAGTACAATGGACGTCGAGTCGGGAGCACTGTCGATCACGGTGCGCTGGACGATTGTTCCACCTGGCTCCCCCATCTCGACGGGTCGCATTATCGCGGCCCGTTTTCATTTTGCGAGGCCGCCGGTGCATCTCTTGTACCTCGACGAGTCGGGCCATCCGCACGACCCCGGCACCCAGTTCTTCGTCCTGGCAGGCTTTGCCGTGTTCGAACGTTCGACACACTGGCTGGAATCCAGGATCAACCCGATCGCCGCACGGTTCAGCCCGCAGGAGCCCTCCGCCATCGAGTTCCATGGTTCGCCGATGTACTCGGCCAAGGACGACTGGGCGGGCGTCGCGCCTGCAGATCGTGTTCAGGCCCTGGTCGACGTCCTGTCCTTGCTCAGCAACCCGCAACTGCAGCTTCGTGTCTTCGCCTCTGTCATCGAGAAGTCCACGATGCCGCAGGATCAGATCCTCGAGCGCTCGTTCGAAGCCGTCGCACATCAGTTCGACCAGTATCTGGCGGATATGTGGGCCCGGCGCCGCGACGCGCAGCGCGGGTTGGTCGTCTGCGATAAGGCTTCGTACGAGCAGAGGCTGCAAGCGCTCTCGTCCTTGTTCAAGCACCAGGGCCACGCGTTGGGCCGCCTGCGGAACTTCGCGGAGGTCCCGCTCTTCCTGGACTCGAAGGCATCGCGTCTCATCCAGATGGCCGACTTGGTCGCGTATTGGATCTTCCGCTACTACCAGTCGAAGGATGACCGTGGCTTCCGATTGATCGAGCCATCCATTCTCTGCCGAGCGCATCAGCGAGTCGGCCTGGTGGCCTCGGTGACGCCAGCCACAGAAGCAGCGCTGGCTGCCATCCCGCCGCACAAGTATCCGTTCCCTGACCCCACCGGCGCAGCGGTCGGTGGACCAGCAGCCGACGGCGCGACCTGATCCCGTCATGGCGACGCGTACGCGCGCAACCCGCGCCACGAGTGAGAGAGCCCCAGTTACGCCTCGATCGACTGATGGCCAAGTTGGCTGGGCGAGGCATTCGTCCCCGCGACGGGCAAAGCCTGCAGGACGACCCTGGCAGTGGATGGTGGGCACTCGGTTGCCCCACGGCCAAGGCGTTTGGTGAGGGTGGTAAAAGGCCGCCCCCAATCAAACACCAATCAAGATGCTCACTGACACCGCGCTTCGAAACCTCCTGCTCGGCACCAAGCCCTACAAAATCACCGATCGCGACGGCAAGTACGCCGTCATCTCCCCGACCGGGACAGTCGCCTTCCGGTACGACTACCGGCTCAACGGGCGGCGGGAGACGCTGACCATCGGCCGCTACGGTCGCGATGACATCTCGCTCGCCGTCGCTCGTGGACGCCTTGCAGACGCCAGGCGCGCCGTCAGCGAGGGGAGGTCGCCGGCCATCGAGAAGCAGCGCGAGAAGCGTCGCCTGCCGTACTCGGTCAGCTCCGCCTGGAAGTCCCGCTGCAGTCTTGACTTCCTGACGCTCAGATTCGACGGACGAGTGTAGGCAGTCGCCCGAACCAGCCACTCGCCAGCCGGCTAGGCGGTTGACCGTAGTGGCCAAGAATGGCATGGAGATCCTGGTACATGGTGATGCCGGCCGATGGCTGGCGGGTGGTTTACCGTTGTCGCAAAAGGATCACTGTAAGTGACTGAATTTCTCATTCATCGAACCATCGAGTCTTGGCGGAAGTTCAAAAAATCTGTATTTTGAACACTATGAGTGAGCAAAATGCGGGAAAACTAAACCGCCTTCTGGCTGAGCTGGGCGACACGCGCCTGGTGTCCAGTCGCTGGCTACGGGTGCACGGCTACTCCAACAGCCTAGTCGCGCGTTATGTCAGCAGCGGCTGGCTGGTATCGCCAGTCCGTGGTGCGTACATGCGCCAGGGCGGGCGCCTGCAATGGGATGGGGTGGTTCGCAGCTTGCAGGTCGGGGAGGGAATGCCGCTGCATGTCGGGGGGCGGTTCGCGCTGACCCTGCAGGGGCACGAGCACTACCTGCGCCTGGGCGATGCTGGGACGGTCACCCTCTTTGGGCCGGAGCGGCCACCGGGCTGGGTGAGCACGCTGCCGTTGCAGGAGCGCTTCGCGTTCCTGGGTAAGCGGATATTCGATCTGCCTGCCGTGCCGTTCACGGCCGAGGTGTCCGAGTCCGCGCTGTACGGGCAGGGGCTGGCGTGGCATCAGGTCGGCTCGGGCACCGATGCGCTGGTGTGCTCGACACCGGAGCGGGCCATGCTGGAGCTGTGCGATGGCGTGTCGGATGCGGCGCTGGTCTACGAGGCCGACGCGCTGATGCAGGCCATGACCACACTGCGGCCGCAGCGCGTCGGCATGCTGCTGCGCCACTGCCGCAGCATCAAGGCGAAGCGGCTGTTCCTGGCGCTGGCCGATCGCCATCGGCATGCGTGGCTGGCGCACGTGCCGCTGGAGGATGTCGATCTGGGCCGGGGTAAGCGCGCGCTCGTGCCTGGCGGTCGCCTGCATCCCACCTACCAGATCACCTTGCCGGGAGACCTCGATGAGCACCTGGCTTGACCATTGTGATCGGCGCTACACCGATCGGGTGCGGCTGCTGGTCGAGATCCTGCCGGCGCTTGCGCAGGAGCCGCGTTTCGCGCTCAAGGGCGGCACGGCCATCAACCTGTTCGAGCATGATCTACCGCGTCTGTCGGTGGACATCGACTTGGCTTGGCTGCCGGTGCACGAATACGCCGAGGATGCGAGGCTGATTGCCGAAGCCCTTGGGCGATTGGCCAATGTGCTGCGCGCTCGCCCGCTGCAACTGCAGGTGCAGACGTCGGCGGGCGAGGGTGCAGGAACAGTCACGCGGCTGGTGGCCAGCCGCGGCCGCGCGCGCGTGCAGATCGAGACGACGCCGGTCATGCGCGGCACGGTGCATCCAGTGCGCAACATGGTAGTGCGTCCCAGAGTCGAGGAAGCATTCGGCTTTGCCGAGGTGCAGGTGCTGGACTTTGCCGACCTGTACGCCGGCAAGCTGGCGGCGGCGCTGTCGCGGCAGCATCCGCGCGATCTTTTCGATGTGGGCTTGCTGCTGCAGGACGAGCGGGCGGACGAAGCGCTCTGGCGCACCTTCCTCGTGTACCTGACCTGCAGCCCCAAACCGGCCTGGGAGATGCTGGCGCCGCGCGTGCCCGCGGATTTCGAGGCTATCTTCGAGGCCCATTTCAAGGGCATGACGACCGAGCCCATTGAGGTCAGGGCCTTGCTGGAGAGTCGCGAGCGTTTGGTGTCGCGCGTGGCAGCGTGGCTGGACGAGCCGTCATGTGCGTTCCTGCGATCCGTGGAGAACGAGCAGCCGGACTTCGGCCTGATCGGGCTTGCGCATGCGGCGGAGTTGCCGGGTGTGCGGCGCAAGCTGCACAACCTTGCGCAGCGCACGGCTGGCAAGCGTGCGGCGGATCGCCAGGCGATTGAAGAAACGCTGGCGCGAGTCGCCGGTGCCAGATGACGAGGGAGGGCGGCGCGATGGTTCACGATTTCACATTGATCCATGAGTTAGGCCATACGAGTTCGACGAGGACCGCCTCGTGCGCGCCATCGCAGCGACCTTCCAGCGTCGTGACACGGCCTTGCAAGCCAAAGCGCCCGAAGCGCTGACCGCCACCTTCGCAAACAACCCAACCAAACAGCGGTCAAGCTACTTGCTAGAGTGCGTCAACTTTGGTTGACGATCCCAGCATGCTTAGCCGTTCGGTCAATGGTGATTTCTCGCCGCCGGACGGTCAAGTTGCCCTTTTGATCGAGCGTCTTGGGGAGCAGTCAGTCAAGCCCTGGATGGGGCCGCGAAGCGCGTGGCGTGCAGACTGTGTTCGCGACGTGGCTGCTGGCGTGGCATGGGACTGGGACGATCCGCGGCTGAATGACAATCGCGCCGTCGCGGCCCTTCCGCCCCCGTCGCATGACCCGCCCTGCCATGAAGACCTCACGATCTGCGTCCGAACCGCGCTTGTCGCGCACGCGCCAGCCGGACTCCATGTCGGTGGAGGACTGGCAGGCCAGCCTGCGGCGGCAGTTCGGCCGAGAACAGCCCTTCACGCTCGAGCGCCAGGGTACCGAGCCGGAGTTTGTGGTAATCAACCCCCAAAGCAAGGGGCGCTACCGCGTTGCGATGCGCGGCATGAAGCCGGGTGACAACTACTGCTCTTGTCCCGACTTCGCGACCAACGACCTTGGCACCTGCAAGCACATCGAGTTCACGCTCGCCAAGCTGCTTGCCCGGCGCGACGGTAAGGTGCTTGCTCGCGGCTTCCAGCCGTCGTACAGCGAGGTCTACCTCCACTACGCCGGCGCGCGGCAGCTGCGCTTTCGGGCTGGCACAGAATGCCCGCCCACGCTGGCGAAGAAAGGGGCGGCGATGTTCAGTGGCCGCTCCGACCTGGCCGTCGAGCTCGACGCCTTCCTGCGCGCGGCACAAAAGGTCGGTCATGAGGTGCGCTGCTATGACGATGCGCGAGCTTTCCTGGCCGAACAGCGCGACGCCGAGCGCCGGCGCAAGGTGTTCGCCGAGGCCTACCCAAAAGGCATGAAGAGTGCGGCGCTGCGCAAGCTGCTGAAGGTGCCGCTGTACCCGTACCAGGCGGAAGGGGCGCTCTTCGCGGCCACCGCGGGCCGCGCTCTGATCGGCGACGAGATGGGGTTGGGCAAGACGATCCAGGCCCTCGCGGCGGCCGAGCTGCTCGGCCGGCACTGTGGCGCCGAGCGAGTGCTTGTCGTGTGCCCGACGTCGTTGAAGCACCAGTGGCAGCGCGAAATCGCCCGCTTCAGCGGGCGCGAGGGCCAGGTGATCCATGGCCTGCGCGCGGCGCGGCAGCAGCAGTGGGCCGACGTGTCGGAGCAGGGCGGCTGGGCCAAGATCACGAACTACGAAACGCTGGCGCGCGATCTCAACCTGATCAACGCCTGGGCGCCAGACGTCGTGATCGTCGACGAGGCGCAGCGCATCAAGAACTGGAACACCGTTGCGGCGCACGCGCTCAAGCGCATCGTTAGTCCTTACGCGATCGTGCTCACCGGCACGCCGCTGCAAAACCGACTCGAAGAACTGATCTCGATCGTCCAGTTCGTCGACCAGCACCGGCTGGGGCCCACCTGGCGGTTGCTGCATGAGCACCAGGTGCGCGACGAATCGGGCCGCGTCGTCGGGTACCGGGATCTCGATCGCATCGGCGCGACGCTCGCGCCCGTCATGCTGCGGCGGCGCAAGGCCGAGGTCCTCGACCAGTTGCCCGAGAGGGTTGACAACACCTTGTTCGTGCCGATGACTGAGGCACAGCTCGTACACCATACCGAGAACGGCGAGACCGTGCGCCGTATCGTGCAGCGCTGGCGCAAGACAGGGTTCCTCTCCGATGCGGATCAGCGCCGGCTGACCTGTGCGATGCAGAACATGCGCATGTCCTGCAACAGCACCTACTTGCTGGACCACGATACTGACCATGGCATCAAGGCCGACGAGCTGATGACGCTGCTGGAGGAGCTCTTCGAGCAGTCCGACGCCAAGGTCGTGGTCTTCAGTCAATGGGTGCGCACGCACGAGTTGATCATTCGGCGCCTGAAATCGCGCGGCTGGGGCCATGTGCTGTTCCACGGTGGGGTGCCGGGTGACGGGCGGCCAGCGCTGATCGACCGTTTCCACGACGACCCGCAGTGCCGCGTGTTCCTGTCCACCGACGCGGGCGGTATCGGGTTGAACCTGCAACACGCCGCGGCGACAGTGGTCAACATGGACCTGCCGTGGAACCCGGCGGTGCTCGAGCAGCGCATCGGTCGGGTGTATCGGCTGGGGCAGCGCAAGAGCGTGCAGGTGGTCAACTTCGTCGCGCAGGGCACCATCGAGGAAGGCATGCTGTCGGTGCTGGCGTTCAAGAAGTCGCTGTTCGCCGGCGTGCTCGACGGCGGTGAGAGCGAGGTCTTCCTGCAGGGCACGCGCCTGTCGAAGTTTATGGAAGCGGTCGACGAAGTGACCGGCGCGATGGGAGCGGCCGAGTCGGCAGAACCAGCCCCTGACGAACGTGAGCCCGCGCCGAGCGACGCGGTGCAGGCCGCAGCTGCGCCGCCCGATCCTTGGGCGCCGCTTGTCGACGCGGGGCTCGGGCTGCTGCAGGTGCTCACCCAGCGCGATGCAGACGGCCTTGGCAGCCTGGGCGCATCGATCGAGCGTGATCCGCAGAGTGGGCGCGACATGCTTAAGTTTCCGTTGCCGCAGCCGCAGACCGTACAGCGTCTGGCCGAGGCGCTCGGAGGGCTGCTGGCGGGGCTGGGAGCCAAGAGACAGCCGTGAGGGTGTCGTGATGGGCATGTACATGCCTGCCGGCGAAACTCCGCCCGAACCGCTCGCGCAGGCGGGACCGGGCGCGAAGGAACTCAAGAGGCGCGCAAGTTGGGCGGTGCTGCGAGGTCTCGTAGCAGTCCTTGTGCGATGAGCTCGCATGAACCTCGATGGGACGTATCCGACGCTGCGGCCAAAGCATGGCAGTTCGACGGGATCGATGACGGTATCAACAGTCCTTCGTTGAGCTCCGGTCCATGCCACGCCTGGGCTTGCTTGCGCGGGTTGACAATCGAATGGGAATGACGGCCGGGCTGCCGTAGGCGGCCGCCGCGACGGCGAACTGCATCGTGGCCGGGCCCGCCTAGCCGCGTCCAGCGGCAACATGCCGGCAACGCGCCGCGCGGCCTGCATCCGCCACGCTGCTGCTCCGGGATCGACGGCCCTAAGCGAACGGTCGATCGGTTGCAGATCGGGCCCCATGTTGATAGGCTGGCCCCGCGGTTCTCGCTGTAAGGACCGCAGGGGGGAAGCTAGCGTGGCCGACTTGTTCACCCTTCGGGGGCCTCTGCGGGGCATCGGCAGTTGTCCGGCGCGGACGCGGGATCTGGACGAGGCCTCAAATGGCGGTCGAGCGGAACGCCGGCGAGCGCACTGACGCCCGCGCAGCATGCTCGCACCTCCGTCACCGTCTCGCCGATCGGCCATCTGGCCCGTGGCGACCGTGCTTGCCGTCGTCATCGGTCTTCAGGTCATGCTTGCGGTGGTCAGCATCGGGATGCTGTCGGCCGTGCGCGCCTACGTGACCGGCGAGAGCCTGTATTCGAAGGGGCAGAAGGACGCCCAACTCCATCTGCTGCGCTACGCGCGGTCTCGCAGCAACGAAGACTACCGGCTGTTTTCGCAGGCCCTGGCCGTCCCCCTGGGTGACCGCAGCGCGCGCGAAGCGCTGCAGCGCGACCCGCCGGATCTGCAAGCCGCGCGCGAAGGGTTCCTGGCCGGGGGCAACCATTCCGACGACATCGATGGCATGGTCCGCCTGTTCCGCTGGTTCCACTCGGTGCCCTTTATGGCCCGCCCGATCGCCACCTGGACCGAGGGCGATCAGTTGATCGCCCAGATGCTTGCGCTGGTGGAGAGGGCGCACGAACACATCGAAGCCGGCCGAGCCGACGATCGCGAGGTAGAAGCAATGGCGGCGCAGGCGTCGTTGCTGAACCAGCGCATGACGGGACTCGAGCGACAGTTCTCCGATCAGCTGGGCGTGGCCTCCAGGCAGACCAAGCGCATGCTGCTTGCGCTCAATCTGGCGTTGGCGGCCGTGCTCGCACTGACAAGCGTGCACTTCCTGCGCCAGAGCCTGCGCACGCGGGCTGCCGCGGCGGCCGAGGTGCGCCGTCGGCAGGAGTCCTTGCAACTGCTTCTGGACTCGGCCGCCGAAGGGCTCTATGGCGTCGACACCGAGGGGCGCTGCACCTTCATCAACCGCTCGGCGCTCGTGATGTTGGGCTATGCGCGGGAGTCGGAGCTGGTCGGCCGTCGCATCCACGATTTGATCCATCACTCGCACGCCGACGGTCGGGCCTACCCGGCAGGCGAATGCCGCATGTACCAGGCGATGCGTCAGGTCGAAGAAGTGCATGTGGCCGACGAGGTGTTCTGGCGACGCGACGGCACGGCGTTCCAGGTCGAGTATTGGTCGCATCCGGTGATGCAGGACGGGCGCGTCAGCGGTGCGGTGGCCACCTTCTTCGACGTGACGGAACGGCTGCGGACGCAGGCCGCGCTGCGCGAGAGCGAGCAGCGCTTGTCGCGCCTGATCGACACCGTGGCCGACGGCGTCATTGCCGTGGACGGCGAAGAGCGCATCGTGCTGTTCAATCGAGCGGCGGAGCGGGCATTCGGGACGATGGCCGAGCAGGCGCTTGGACAGCCGATCGGAAGCTATTTTGCGAATAGCGACAGACCGCGGTTGCGCGCATTGATGGCTGGGTTGGCTGGGCAGGAGGGCGGTTCGTCAGCGCACAACGGCCTGCATGAGCTGGTCGGCAGGCGCGCCAGCGGTGAGCAGTTTCCGATGGAGGCCTCGCTGTCCCGGCTTTCGATGGGCCCGAACGTGCTGACGACGGTGGTGCTGCGCGACATCAGCGCGCATCTGGCGATACGCGAGGAACGCGAGGCCCACGAGGCGCTGGAAGCCAGCAGCCGCGCGAAGACGGATTTCCTGTCGCGCATGAGCCATGAGCTGCGCACGCCGCTGAACGCGGTGCTGGGATTCGCGCAGCTGTTGAGGATGGCCAAGAACCCGCCGTTGGCGCAGGCGCAGTTGAACCAGGTCCAGCATATCGAGCATGCGGGACATCATCTGCTGGCCCTGGTCAACGACGTGCTCGATCTGTCGCGGGTCGAGTCAGGTCGCTTGAGCCTGTCGCTCGAGGGTGTCGCCCTGCATGCCGTCGCCGACGAAGCGATCTCGATGGTCGACATGCTGGCCAAGGACGCTGAAGTGCGAATCCGCCGGGCCTTCGCGCAGAGGCCTGCCGTTGAGCGTGAGGCATGGGTCGTCGCGGATCGCGTGCGATTACGCCAGGTGCTGGTCAATCTCCTGGGCAATGCCGTCAAGTACAACCGCCGCGGCGGCGGCGTCGCGCTCGACTTCGAGCCCAAGGGCGGCGGTGTCGACTGCACGATCCGGGACGACGGCGGCGGGATGACGGCGGAACAACTCGCGCACCTGTTCGAGCCGTTCAATCGATTGGGCGCCGAGCGGACCGGCGTCGAAGGCACGGGCATTGGATTGGTGCTGTCACGGCATCTGGTGGAGCTGATGCACGGCCGCCTGGACATCGACAGCCTTGTCGGGGTCGGCACGGTCGCCACCGTGCGCCTGCAGCGCGCCGACGACGCGGCCGCGATCGCCCCCGCCCCGTTTGCGCCAAGCGTCCATGCCCAACTCGATGGCGAGAGTCTGAATGTCCTGTACGCGGAGGACAACGAGGTCAACGTCGAACTGATGCGTCAGATGGTGTCCTTTCGCCCGGCGGTCAAGCTGCGCGTGGCGCTCAACGGTGCGGAGGCCTTCATCCAGGCGAGCAAGGATCCTCCCGACCTGATGCTGGTCGACATGCACCTGGGCGACATGACCGGGCTGGAACTCGCATGGGCCTTGCGGCGCAACCCGGCGACGGCGCGGGTTCGCCTGGTCGCCGTGTCCGCCGACGCATTGCCGGAACAGATTCGTGCCGCCATGGATCGGGGCTTCGAGGGCTACCTCACCAAGCCCATCGACCTTCGGCAGCTGCTCCAGGTGCTGGATGGCCACGCCGTGGTCTGAGGGCGCTTGCCCAGGCGCGCCGGGTTGGCACTGAATGGCTGGCTGGCCGTCGCCTGGCCCCCCCCGCACGCGCAATCGCGCACGCTGCTGGTGCAACCTTCGCCGAGGCCGAGGCCGCGGGCGCAGGCCTCAGCTTGTACATACAAGTAAGCAAAACTGAATCATTCGATTACAAATCACTGGTGGTCCAGCAACACTTCCTTGCGTTCGGCTGACGCATCTCGCTAACCCGCACGCACCCGTTCAAGACGCACTCCTAGCATCCGCCCGGCCTCGACCTCGGGGCTTCGTTGGGATCGGTGTTCGCGTTGTGCCGCTTGAATGGCGCCCGCCCACCTGGCCGCAGTGCCGATCCTCCTCGTACCAGTAGTCACCCTTACTCTGGAGTAGATGGATCCATGGACAACTTGAAAAGAAGGCTAGGCCTAGGCGCCGCCTTGATTGGCTTGTGCACGACGATGTCCGTCGCGGTTGCGACTGAGGCAGCCCCGGGCAAGAACGCCGGCAATGCGACCGACGTGGTCAACCCCCACTCGCCGCGCAACGGACACGCCTACCGGCACGGTGTCGTGCCCACCCGCGAGGCCCACGCGAAGATGCGTGCCTGGTCGGCCGCGAACCACCCGGTCCACCCGTCCGTGCGTGCGGGCAAGGCCACTACCGCCACCGTGGCAACCGGAACTCAGACGCTGAGCTACAACGGCGGCGTCAACGGCATCGGCGTCACCAGCGGCACGCCGCGCGTCTATCTGATTTTCTGGGGCAGCCAGTGGGGCACGTCCGGCACGGATGCCAACGGCTACACCACCCTGTCCGGCGACCCGCAGAACGCGGCGCCCTATATGCAGAAGTGGATCAAGGGCCTGGGCACCAATGGTGAGCTCTGGTCCGGCGTGATGACCCAGTACTGCGACGGCCCGCTCGTCGCCAGGGGCGCCACCAGCTGCCCGTCCGGCGCCCCCCACGTGGGCTACCCGACCGGCGGCGGCGTGCTGGCCGGCGTCTGGGTCGACACCTCCGCGGCGGCACCTTCGGCCGCCACGGGCAACCAGATCGGTGCCGAGGCCGTCAAGGCGGCGGCCCATTTCGGCAACACGACGGCGGCGTCCAACCGCTACGTGCAGTACGTGATCATGTCGCCCACGGGCACCAAGCCCGACGGCTTCAACACGCCGAATGGCGGCTTCTGCGCCTGGCACGACTACACCGGCGACACGTCGCTCAGCGGCGGCGCGGTGAACTCGTCCTATGGCGACATCGCGTTCACCAACATGCCCTATGTGACCGACATGGGCACCAGCTGCGGCCAGAGCTCGGTGAGCTCGGTGCTCGACGGCTTCTCCATCGTGGGCGGCCATGAGTACGCCGAGACCGTCACCGACCAGAACCCCGCGGGTGGCTGGATCAACCAGACGGGCTCCGCCTCCAACGGCCAGGAGAACGGTGACGAGTGCGCCTGGATCAGCTCGGGCCAGGGCGCCACGGCGCTGGTGGCGATGTCGACCGGCAGCTTCGCGATGCAGAGCACCTGGTCGAACGACACCAACCGCTGCGACCTCTCGCATCCGATCGTGGCGGGTTCCGGCGGCACGCCGACCGCGGACTTCAGCTATGCGGCCACGGGGCTGACGGTGAACTTCACCGACACCTCGACCGACTCGGGCGGCGCGATCACGTCCTACGCCTGGACCTTCGGTGACGGTGGCACCTCCTCCGCTGCCAGCCCGAGCCACAGCTACGCGGCCGCTGGTACCTACGGCGTGACGGAAACGGTGACGGACAGCGCCAGCGGCAAGACCAGCTCCAAGACGGTCTCGGTCACGGTCAGCCCGAGCGGCGGCACGCCGGTGGCGAACTTCACGTTCACCACCAGCGGCCTGACGGCGAACTTCACCGACACCTCGACCGACACCGGCGGCACCATCGGTTCGCGTTCGTGGAACTTCGGCGACGGTTCGACCTCGACGGCCACCAGCCCCGGCCACACCTACGCGGCCTCGGGTACCTACAGCGTCAGCGAGACGGTGACCGACAGCGTGAGCGGCACGAGCAACACCAAGACCACCTCGGTCACGGTGAGCACCTCGTCGCAGCTGCTGGGCAATACCGGCCTGGAGAGCGGCGCCGCCGCGCCCTGGACCCTGACCTCCGGCGTGCTCTGCTCCAACAGCAGCTGCAGCGGCGAGACGGCCCATGCCGGCAGCTGGTTCCTGTGGCTCGACGGCTACGGCAGCAGCCACACCGACACGGCCGCGCAGACCGTCAGCATCCCCGCCGGCAAGACCAGTGCGACGCTGTCGTTCTACCTGCACATCGACACCCAGGAGACGGGCTCGACCGCCTACGACACGCTGAAGGTCCAGGTGCTGAACAGCGCCGGCACGGTGCTCGGCACGCTGGCGACCTACTCCAACGTCAATGCAGCCTCTGGCTATGCGCTCAAGAGCCTGAACATGAGCGCCTACATCGGCCAGACCGTGACCCTCAAGTTCGTCGGTACCGAGGACTCGTCGCTCGCGACCTCCTTCGTGCTGGACGACATCACGCTGACCGTGCAGTGATCATTCCTTGAGATCACACTCGCGTTGAACCAGGGGCGGCCCGTCGGGCCGCCCTTTTTCTTCTTGGAGTCCGTGTCGATGAAAGAGATGCCCACATCGCAAGCACGCCCGCGCCGGCATGTCGCGGCCGCGCTGCTTGCACTGATCGCCGGCCTGGCCGCCTGCGCGGTACCGGTGCCGGCCGCCCGCCCAGTTGTGCCGCAGCCGCGACTCGAACTGCAGCCCGCCCAACTGCTGCTGGCACCCGGCGGCGAGGTCCGTCTCGCGGCGCGCCCGCAGGGCGGCGAGGCGATCCTGTTCCATGTCGACTGGCAGGTCGCCGAAGGCCAGGCCGGCGGCCGCCTGGAGCCTGTCGAGGCGCGCGCCGAGGATGGCAGCTATGCGGCCCGCTATGTCGCGCCGCCGACGGAGGGCGTCTTCCACGTGGTGGCCCGGCTGCGCGAATACCCGGCCGCCGAGGCACACGTCGAGATCCGCGTGCGGCGTTGACGGCCGGCGGCGCGGCCCGATGAAATAGAGCCAGGGCCCTCTCGGGCCCTGGCTCGTGGCGATGCCGTCAAGCCGCAGGGCCCGCAGGCCGCGCGGCGTCGTGCTTCAGCGGATGGCCTGCACCAATGCCGACGCGTCGATGGTGCCCAGGCCGGCGCCGGGCTCGTAGCCCTTCACGCCGCCGTAGAACCAGTTGTCGCCGGCGGTGATGTCCAGCGTGCCCGGCTTGGACAGACGGCGCCAGTCTTCGCCGCGGCCGCCGTAGAGCATCGGGTGCAGCAGGCCCAGGCGCGAGGACTTGGCCTGCGAGATCAGCGTGAAGATGCCGTTCAGCTGCGGCGATGCGAAGCTCGTTCCGCCGTAGCCGGCGATCCAGCCGCCATCCGTCGTCGAGTAGACGAGGTAGCCGGTGTAGGGGTCGGAGTTCAGCGAGATGTCGGGCAGGTTGCGGCCCTTCACGTTGGCCGGCACCGTGTACAGATAGGTCTGCACGCCGGTGCTCGGGTCGGTGTAGGTCCAGACCTGGTTGGGCTCGCTGCGGCGGACGCCCCTGGTGTTCTTCTGGTAGTCCGGTTGCGGCCAGAACACGCTGACGCCGCCGCCGCCGCCGACCGAGAAGTAGTAGTCCTTGAAGGCGTTGCCGTAGTTGGCGATCAGGTAGGGGTTGAAGTAGTCCCAGCCCCAGACCTGCTCGGTCGGGACATGGACGACGCCGTACTTGCGCTGGATGTCGGCCGGGATGGTCGTGCCGCCGGCCGCGATGACATAGGGATCGGAGGCGGGCGAGTCCACCGTCAGGATCTTGGAGAAGGTCGGGTAGGGCGCCACCGAGTTGGTGTCATAGGCGCCGTCGTCACCGGCCGACGCGAAGGTCGAGATGCCCTGGGCCGCGGCCTCGGCGAAGACCTGGTGGTAGGCCACCATCACGCCCAGGCTCTCGCTGGAGATGCCGGGGATGTCGTAGTTCAGGATCTCGGGCGAACCCCAGCTGACCGACAGCGTGTCCACGGTGTTGTCGGCCACGGCCTTGTAGAAGACGTCGATGAAGCCGGCCTCGGTGTTGGGGGCGTCGTAGACGACCATCTTCGCGTCGGGCGCCAGGCCGCCGGACTGCTGCACGTCCAGCGTCGTCTCGCCCGAGCCCGCATTGGCCGACAGGTCGCCGCCGCCGTCCACGTGCACCTGGGTGATCCGCGTCGGCGACACGTTCAGGCCGATGGCGCCCCAGTAGGTGTAGGCGTCGGACGGGTAGAAATTGGCCAGCGTCGCGATGCCGATGGTCTTGCCCTTGCCGGTGATGCCCCTGGCATAGAGCGGGTTCACGCCATACATATTGGCCACGTCGCCGGTCGTGAAGCTGCCCGGCACGCCGGTGGCCGTGCCGTTGCCGGCCGGCAGCACCACGGCGGGCTGCGCATCGCCCAGCCCGGCGGCCTTGGCCCTGGCCTGGGTGGAGTGGGGCTTGAACTGCGAGGACTGGGTGTTCAGCCCGGCCACATAGAGGATCACGTCGTCCATGTCCCTCGGCACCTTGTGGCCGTGGGCCGGCCTGCGGAAGGTCTTGCCGTCGCTGTCGCGGTAGTCGTGCATGATGGCCTGGAAGGCCTGCGTGAACTGGGCCGCGGTGCCGGTGGCCTTGATGATGAGGCCGTTCGGGTAGACCTCGTTGACGGCGATGCCGTTGGCGGCGAGGAAGGCGGTCACGCGGCGGATCTCGTCACGGCTGGGCGCGAAGGCGGCGCGGAACTGCTCGACGCTGAGGAAGCGGTGGTAGAGCGGGCTGTCGGGGTCGACCGTGGCCTTGATGTAGGCATCCAGATCGTCGGCGTGGCGCAGCTTCAGCACGATGGAGACGGTCTGCGCCGCGTCGGCGGCGGTGGCGCCCAGGTCCTGGGGCGCCGCGCCGGAGCGGCCGGCGAAGGCCGCGGGTGCGGTGGTCGACAGGATCAGCGCGCAGGCGGCGGCCTGCATCAGGGTATTGAGTCTGTGCTTGCGAATGGACATGGGATTCCCTTGTGTGGAAGTGGCGCCCTGGTCGGGCCTGGCCCGCGGGTTCTACGGACCGTGCCGCACAGCGTCAATCGGGCAAGCCTGTCCCCTGATTGGTGGGGGTCCCGTCGTCTGCCGCAGGAATGCCGGCCCGGCTGCGCAGGCAAAACGGGCAAGACCCGGCCCCGCCTCCACGCGGTGGCGTTCGCTGCGTTGACCAAACTTTACGCAGCGGGTTCCTGGCTGATGTGGAGCCGCCACAATCCGGCCACCACCATCCATCCGCGGGGATTCCATCGTGCGTGCCGCCTTCAGCCTTCTCGCCCTCGTCATCGTCGCGGCCATCGTGCTGTCGCTGGCCAAGAAGCAGGCCACGGCGCTGAAGCCGCAGGCCGGCGCCGCGTCGGCCGCGAGCGAGGCGCTGCCTGTCCCCCAGGCCGTCGGCCGGCAGGTGCAGGGCAGCATCGACGAGGCGGCCCGGCGCACCGCCGAAGCCGCCTCCGCCGCGACGAACTGAGGCCGCCGGTGCCCGGCCACAAGCTCTTCTTCGCGCTGCGGCCCGACGCGGAGACGGCCGAGCGCATCGCCGGTGCCGTCAGCGCCGAGCATGCGGCGCGCGGGCTGGCGCCGCGGCTGCGGCCGAGCCGCATCTTCCACATCACGCTGCACTACTTCGGCTACTTCGATGGCGAGCCGGATGCGCAGCTCGTCGCGCTGGCCAGCCGCGCGGCGGCCGAGGTGCTGCGGCCGGCCTTCGACCTGGGCTTCGACTGCTTCAGGAGCTGGGGCGAACCCGCGGCGAGCAAGCATCCTTTCGTGCTGACCGGCGGCCAGGGCCTGGAGCCGGTTCGCGAGCTGCGCGACGCCCTGGTTGCGCGCCTGGTCGCCCATGGTCTGGCCGCACCGGCGCGCGACTACGAACCGCATCTGACCCTGCGCTACGACAAGCGCGTCGCGCCGGCCTGGGACGTTGCATTGCCGGGCTGGATCGCCAGCGAATTCGTGCTCGTGAAAAGCCCGCAGGGCGAGACGCGGCACGAGGTCATCGGCCGCTGGCCCTTGCAGCCCTGATCAGACTTCGACGATGTTCTCGGCCAACGCCCGCACGGACAGCGGCGCCGAGCCCTCGGCATGGTTGGAGATGGTGACGAAGCAGTCCTGGCCGGCGCCGGCCGTGCCGCGGATCACGCGGGCCAGTTCGGCGCGCGTGTCGGGGTCGGGGTCGAGCATCTCGTTGAACTCGCCGTAGCGCTTCTCGGCGGCCTCGTAGCCGAAGGGGCCGTGCCGGCGGTTCAGGTTCCAGCGCACGACCAATGGCCCGGGCCACAGCGCGCGCAGCAGCGGCAGCTGCTCCGCCAGCGGCGGCAGCTTGGGATGCAGGCCGACGCAGTAGCGCGCACCGGCGTCGCGCAGCAGCGCGACGAGGTCGGGGCAGAGCCACTCGGGGTTGCGCACCTCGACGGCGATGACACCGGCCGGCGGTTTGGGCAGGCCCAGCAGCAGCGTATGCAGGCGGTCCAGCTGTTCGCTCATGCGCCCGAGCAGCGCCGGCGTCAGGGGGCTGAGCTGGAAGACCAGGGCGCCGATCTTCGTGCCCAGGCCCTCGCAGGCCGGCTCGACGAAGTCGCGCAGCGCCGTCTCTGCGTCGAGGAACAGCGGATTGGGCTTCTGGCCGCGGCCGTCCTCGCTGCGCAGCAGCGCGTCGGTTACGAGGGCGGGCGCCTTGGCCGTGAAGCGGAAACCCTGCGGGACTTGGTTGCCATGGCGTTCGAACTCGCTGGCCGCGAGCGGCCGGTAGAAGCCGCGGTCGATGCCGACGGCGCGCAGCAGCGGGTGGGCGGCATAGGCCGTCAGGCCGGTCTTGGACAGCGTCGCCTCGCCGTGCCGGCCGGTCCAGACCAGGCCCTGCCAGCCGGGGTAGCTCCAGGTCGAGGTGCCGAGATGGATATGCGGCGACAGCGCCGCGGCCAGGGCTTCGTCGGTCGGGTCGGGTGGGCAGGGCTGCACGCCGCGGGTGCGCGGCCGGGCGGCCGCTGTGCCGAAGAAGTCCTCTTGCATCAGTCGATCTGGCCGCCGCCCTCGCGCAGGTCGGCGCCGGTCCGCAGGCATTCCTGCGCGGCCAGCTGCAGCGCCTGCACGACGAGGTCCAGCGGCAGGCTGGCCGCGCCGTCGTGGCGGGCGGCCTGCTCGGGCAGGTAGGGGATGTGGATGAAGCCGGCGCGCATGGCGCCGCCGCCTGAACTTCGCTGGGCCGCCGCGTGCATGGCGGCATAGAAGACGTGGTTGCAGACGAAGGTGCCGGCCGTCTGCGATACCGCGGCCGGTATGCCGGCCTCGCGCAGGCGGTGCACGATGGCCTTGATCGGCAGAGTCGCGAAATAGGCGGTCGGACCGTCGGGTGCGACGGGCGTGTCGATGGGCTGGCGGCCGGCGTTGTCGGGAATGCGCGCGTCGTCCACGTTGATGGCGACGCGCTCGACGCAGATCTCGGTGCGCTTGCCGGCCTGGCCGACGGCGATCAGGCATTGCGGCCGGTGGCGCTCGATCAGCACTTCGAGCGCGTCGCGCGCGGCGCCGAACTCGCAGGGCAGCAGGCCGGCCACGACGCGCAGGCCGGGCGCGGTCCAGCCGTCCAGGCGGCGCACCGCCTCCCAGGACGGGTTGATGGTTTCGCCCCCGAAGGGTTCGAAGCCGGTCAGCAGAACGGTGGCGGTCTTCATCAGCGGAACATCAGCAGCTTGAGCAGCACGATATTGACCGCCAGCAGCAGCAGGGCCGTGGGCCACTGCGCGCGGATGACGGCGTTCCTGTCCTTCAGCTCGAGCAGGGCGGCGGGGATGATGTTGAAGTTGGCGGCCATGGGCGTCATCAGTGTGCCGCAGTAGCCGCAGAACATGCCGATGGCGGCCATCACGGCCGCGTCGCCCTGGTGCAGGCCGACCAGGATGGGAATGCCGATGCCGGCCGTCATGACCGGGAAGGCCGCGAAGGCATTGCCCATCACCATCGTGAACAGGGCCATGCCGATGGCATAGGCGGCGACGGCGAACAGCGGGTTGTCGACCGGGATGGTGCTGGTCGCGATATGGGCCACGGCCTTGCCGACGCCGGCATCGGCGAACAGCAGGCCGAGGGTGGCGAGCATCTGCGGCAGGATGACGGCCGGGCCCATGGCCTCCAGCAGGCGGCGCGCCTCGCGCAGGGCCTGCATCGGCCGCTCGCGCGTCATCCGCAGCGCGGCGGCCAGGCCGACCAGCGCGCCGATGCCGACGCTGACCAGGGTCAGGTTCTTGGTCTCGACGAGCTTCCAGCCGGCCAGGCCCACGTCCTTCAGCGTCAGGCTGCCGACCAGGGTCAGCACCGTGATCGCGAGGATGGGCAGGAAGAGCCGGTTGCCGTGGCGCGCGGCGCTGGCCTCGCGTTCGGCCGGCTCGCGCTGGCCGTGCTTGCCGATGGACACGCCGCCCAGGCCGCCCAGCGCGGCGAGCATGACGACGATCAGCCCGCTGACGACGGGCGGCAGGCTGTCGCCCACCAGGTAGATGGCGGCCCACAGCGCCCAGAACAGCGCGCTGCTCCAGCGCCGCGGGTTGCTGCGGTCGCGCCAGGTCAGGCCGGCCACGACCAGCAGCGCCAGGCCGGTCAGCAGGAAGATCTGGTCGAGCTTGAGCAGGGCGTTCATTCAGTGCTCCCGTTGGCGCGAGCGCGGGCGATGTCCAGCGGCAGGCGCCGGTCCAGGCGGATCAGCCGCGCCGAATGGATGACGAAGGCGGCGATGGCGGTCGGCAGGCCCCACAGCGCGATGTGCAGCGGGTCGGTGACGATGCCGTTCTCGGCCAGGAAGGTCTGCATCAGCACGATGGAGCCGAACGCGACGAAGACGTCCTCGCCAAAGAACAGGCCGACGTTGTCGGTCGCCGAGGCCATAGCCTTCCATTTGTCGCGCACGGTGGGTGGCAGCGGGCCGTGGGTCTTTTCAGCGGCGGCCTCGGTCATCGGCGCGACCAGCGGGCGCACCATCGGCGCATGCCCGCCCAGCGAGGTCAGGCCCATCGCCGCGGCGAGCTCGCGGATGAAGAGGTAGACGACGAGCAGGCGGCCCGCCGTCGCCGAGCGTATGCCGGCGATCCAGGCCTGGGCGCGCTCGCGCAGGCCGTGGCGCTCCAGCAGGCCGATGATGGGCAGGGGCAGCAGCAGGGTCAGCGGCAGGTTGCGCGTCTTCACGAAGCCCGTGCCCAGCTTGGCGAGGATGAGGTCGGGCGGCAGCTTGGCCGCCAGGCCCGTCGCGATGCCCGCCGCCGTGACGACGAGGACAGCGTTGAAGCGCAGCACGAAGCCGACGATGACGACGGCGACGCCGATCAGTGGCCACAGGGAGACGGTGGTTTGCATGTCAGTGCTCCATGGCGCTTTCGCGCGTGATCTTGCGGGCCGAGCGCCGGGCCGCTCCCAAGCCGGCCCGCGCTGGCGATGTACATGCCGGTCGAGCCGGCATGTATCGCCGTCCCCACGGGGGACCGGCCAAGGTACGCCTTGGACGAGGGGTCATCATTTCAGGCGTGCAGCTGAACGCCGGCGGTGGCGAGCGCACCGTGGATGGCGCGTGCGAAGGCGAGGGCATGCGGGCCGTCGCCGTGCAGGCAGATGGTCTGGGCCCGCAGCGGCATGGTCTCGCCGCTGACGGCCTGCACGACGCCTTCGCTGACCATGCGCAGCGTGCGCGCGACGGCTGCGCCGACGTCGTCGACCATGGCGCCGGGCTGGCTGCGCGGCACCAGGCTGCCGTCGGCGCGGTAGCCGCGGTCGGCAAAGACTTCGGCGACGGCGCGCAGGCCGGCACGCTCGGCGGCGCGCAGCAGCTCACCGCCGGCCAGGCCGTAGACGGCCAGCGAGGGGTCCACGTCGAGCACGGCCGTTGCGATGGCATCGGCCAGCACCGGATCGCGCGCGGCCTGGTTGTAGAGGGCGCCGTGGGGCTTGACGTGGTGCAGCCGGCCGCCGGCCGCGCGCACCAGGGCGTCCAGCGCGCCGATCTGGTAGATCAGGTCGGCGCGCACCTCGGCGGGCTCGAGCCGCATCTCGCTGCGGCCGAAGTTCTCGCGGTCGGGGTAGCTCGGGTGGGCGCCGATGGCGACGCCTTTGGCCAGTGCCGCGGCCACGGTGGCCTGCATCAATCGCGCATCGCCGGCATGCCAGCCGCAGGCGATGTTGGCGGAGCTGACCAGGGCCAGCAGTTCGGCGTCGTCGGGGGCGCCTTCGCCGAGGTCGGCGTTCAGGTCGACGTGCAGGGTTTCGCTCACAGTGCGCTCCTCATCAGGTCCAGCAGAAGTGTTTGCTCGCGCAGTGCGGCGCGGGCTTCGTCGGCGGTGCAGGGCAGCAGGCGCAGCGTGGCGCCCAGGCGCAGCTGTGCGAGCTTCCACAGGTCGGCGCGGATGACGACGCCGATCTTGGGATAGCCGCCGGTGGTCTGCGCATCGGCCAGCAGAACTATGGGCTGGCCCGAGGGCGGCACCTGGATGACGCCGGGCAGCACGCCATGCGAGGCGAGCTCGCCGCCGCGTTCGCGCTCCAGCCTGGGGCCGGCCAGCCGGTAGCCCATGCGGTTGCTCTGCGGCGTCAGCACCCAGCCGGCCTGCCAGAAGGCCTCGCGGGCGGCGGTGGAAAAGTCCTCGTGTTCGGGGCCGGGCAGCACGCGCACGGCGGGCGTCCAGTCGGGCAGGCGCAGGCCGATCGCGCGGGTCGGCAGGCGCGCGGTCGGGCCGATGGGCAGGCGGTCGCCGTCGCGTAGCGCGCGGCCCTCGAGGCCACCGAAGCCGGCCTTCAGGTCGGTGCTGCGCGAGCCCAGCACGGCGGGCACGGCGATACCGCCGCTGACGCAGACATAGCTGCGCATGCGCTCACGCGGTGCGGTGAGCTTGAGCGTCTGGCCAGCGCGGACCGGGATGCGCCAGCCGGGGCGCAGCGGGCGGCCGTCGAGGCTGGCGTCGGCATCGGTGCCGGTCAGCGCGACGCAGCCGTCGGCATGCAGGCGCAGCGTGGCCGGGCCCAGCGTGAACTCCAGGCCGGCCGCATCCGGCGGGTTGCCGACCAGCAGGTTGCCGGCCTGCAGCGCAAGTTCGTCCAGCGCGCCGCAAAGGCTCAGGCCCCGGTCGCGCCAGGCATGGCGGCCGAGGTCCTGCACCGTGGTCAGCGGGCCGGCGCGCAAGACCTCGATCACGAGGGCTGCTCCGCGACGAAGTGCACGCGGTCCCCGGGGGCGAGCAGCGTGGGCGGCTCGGCCTGCGGGTCGAACAGGGGCAGGGCGCTGCGGCCGATCAGCTGCCAGCCGCCCGGCGTGGCCAGCGGATAGATGCCGGTCTGCGCGCCGCCGATGCCGACGCTGCCGGCCGGCACCACCGTGCGCGGCTCGGCGCGGCGCGGCGTGTGCAGGGATTCATCCAGCCCGCCGAGGTAGGCGAAGCCGGGCTGGAAGCCGATGAAGTAGACGACATAGTCGGCCGCGCTGTGGCGGCGCACGACCTCGTCGGGCGTGAGGCCGCAGTGAGCGGCGACGTCGGCGAGGTCGGGCCCGTCGTAGCACACGGGGATTTCGACGAGCCGCCCGGCCTGCTGGCGCTTCAGCGGCTTGCGCCACAGCGTGAGCACGGCCTCGGCCAGCGCGTCGCCATCGGTCTTCAGCGGGTCGAAGCTCAGCGTCAGGTTGTTCATGCCCGGGATCAGGCCGAGCACGCCCTCGGTCCGGGCCAGCGCCGCGGCGAGCTGCCAGATGCGCTGCTGGTGCTCGAGCGCGACCGGCGCGTCCACCGCGCAGCACAGCGCCGCCTCGCCCAGCGGGCGGACGAGGAGGTCGGGTGGTGGCGCGGTGCTCATGTCAATGTTTTCAAAACGTATGCAATTTGTATTCGAGTCGTGTTTATGATGTCAATCATGGTTCGCAGCATCGTGTCGTCCTCGCATCTGGTGTCGGACAAGAGCGCCGAGCTGTCGGAGTTCGAATTCGGGCTCATCGTCGTCGGCAATGCCTTCAACCGCTGGATGGTGCGCTGCATGGCCGCGGCCGGCATGAAGGACCTGGCGGCGATGGACGTCTCGCTGCTGCACCACGTCAACCACCGCGACCGGCAGAAGAAGCTGGCCGACATCTGCTTCGTGCTGAACGTGGAGGACACCCACGTCGTGGCCTACTCGCTGCGCAAGCTCGTCGGCCTGGGCCTGGTGCAGAGCGAGAAGATCGGCAAGGAGGCCTTCTACTCGACGACCGAGCAGGGCCAGGTGCTGTGCGAGGCTTACCGCGAGGTGCGCGAGCGCTGCCTGATGGAAGCCCTGGCCGACGGCGCGCAGCAGAACCAGGACATCGGCGACTGCGCGCAGCTGATGCGCCTTTTGTCGGGGCTGTACGACCAGGCGTCGCGTTCCGCTGCTTCCCTCTGAGGTCCGCGCCTAAACTGCCGGCCCGATGAGCGAGTCGACCACCTTCTCCCCCGCCGACGAATACGCCATGCGCCAGGCGCTGGACCAGGCACACAACGCCTGGCTGGTGGGCGAGGTGCCGGTGGGCGCCGTCATCACGCGTGGCGGCCAGGTCATCGCGACCGGCTACAACCGCCCGATCACGACGCATGACCCGACAGCCCATGCCGAGATCGTGGCCCTGCGCCACGCCGCGACGCTGCTGGAGAACTACCGCCTGCCGGAGTGCGAGCTCTTCGTCACGCTGGAGCCCTGCGCGATGTGTGCGATGGCGTTGATGCATGCGCGCTTCAAGCGCGTCGTCTTCGCGGCGGCCGACCCCAAGACCGGCGTGGCCGGCTCGGTCATGGACCTGTTCGCCCAGCCGCAGCTCAACCACCACACGCGCGTCGAAGGCGGGCTGATGGCGGACGCCTCGGCCCAGCTGCTGCGCGACTTCTTCGCCGAACGCCGCGAGGCGGCACGTGCGCGGCGGGCCCGAAATGCCGAATCAGGCCAAGGCCTCATTCCCACCGGCGAAGCCACCGAACTGGACGAATCCTGATGACTTCACTGACGCTCTTCACGCCTTCGGGCGTGCTGGCCAAGGCCGCGAACCTGAACCGCGCGGCCAAGCGGCTGACGCAGCTGGGTTTCGAGGTCAGCATCGACGCCGATGCGCTCGCCAGGCAGCAGCGCTTTGCCGGCGACGACGCGACCCGCCTCGCCGCCATCCACCGCATTGCCGACGCGGCGCCTTCGGTCGCGCTGGCCACGCGCGGCGGCTATGGCCTGACGCGCCTGCTCGACCAGCTCGACTGGGGCCGCATCGCGCATAGCGTCGAGCACGGCACGCGCTGGGTCGGCTACAGCGACCTGACCGCGCTGCAGAACGGCCTGATCGCGCGCAATCCCGGCCGCAAAGGGGGCCTGTCCATGTGGGCCGGCCCGCTGGCCTGCGACGACTTCGGCCGCAGCGAGGCGGAAGGTGGCGTCGACGAGGTCACGCGCGACTGCTTCCTGGAGGCGATGAGCGGTGCGCTGGAGGCGGTGGGTTTCCGTGCGCCGACCGCCGACTTCGACGGCCTGGAGGCGCGCGGCCGACTCTGGGGTGGCAACCTGACCGTGCTGTGCTCGATGCTCGGCACGCCGCACTGGCCCAAGGTCAAGGGCGGCATCCTGTTCCTCGAGGACGTCAACGAGCATCCCTACCGCGTCGAGCGCATGCTGCTGCAGCTGCAGCAGGCCGGCGTCATCGACGCGCAGGCGGCGGTGCTGCTGGGCGACTTCAGCGGTGCGGCCAGGTCGCCGCTGGACCGCGGCTACGGCCTCAAGGACGCCGTCGCGGCGCTGCGTGCGCGCACCAAGACGCCGGTGCTGACCGGCCTGCCTTTCGGCCATGTGCGCACCAAGGTCTGCCTGCCCGTGGGCGGGACCGTGGAGCTCTATGTGCAGGGCCGCGAGGCCATCGTCGGCTGGCAGTCGGACCCGCGCCTGGCCCACGATGCGCATGACCACGCGCACGATCATCACCATCACTGAAGTCACACCGGGTTTTCCGTAGCGGCTTTCCCGGGGCGCGAGCCTCGTCCGGACGAGGTGCCCGACTATCATCCCGCCCATCGCCCCGGCCCGCGCCGGGGCGTCGTGTTTTGAGGGCGGCGCAGTGGCTGGAATCGGTGCTTGGATCAGGACGGGCCTGGGTGCGTTGACGCTCGTGTTGCTCGCCGGCTGCAACAACAGCCCCTATCCGCAGGGCGCCGAGCGGGAGAACACGCTCTACATGGCCTTCTCGGAGCGCTCGCCGCGCTATCTGGACCCGACCTCGTCCTACTCGGCGCCCGAGAGCACCTTCGTCTACGAGATCAGCGAGCCGCTCTACGGCTATCACGCGCTGAAGCGCCCCTATGCGCTGATCCCGCGTGCCGCGGCGGCCATCGCCAAGCCCTACTACCTGGACGCGCAGGGCCGCCGCCTGCCCGACGACGCACCCGACGAGCAGATCGCCGAGGCGGTCTACGACATCCCCCTGCGCGCCGACCTGAAGTGGTCGCCGCACCCGGCCTTTGCGAAGGACGCACAGGGCAACTACCTCTACCACCACCTCAAGCCCGGCGAACTGGGCGACAGGCGCAGCCCCTTCGAGTTCAAGCAGCTGGCGACGCGCGCCGTCGTGGCCGAGGACTTCGTCTATGCGCTCAAGCGCCATGCCAGCCCGCGCATCGAGGCGCCGCTGGCGGCGCTGTTCTCCGAGCATGTGCTGGGGCTGAAGGACTACATGGCCCTGCTCAGGCACGAGAGCGACAGCCAGCTGGCCGGCCTGCCCGAGAGCCTGGGCGACAAGCCCTTCCTGGACCTGCGCCGCTGGCCGCTGGTCGGTGCCGAGGCGGTCAACGACCACCTGCTGCGCATCCGCCTGAAGGGCCGCTACCCGCAATGGCAGTACTGGCTGGCCACCAACTTCACGGCAGCCATCCCCTGGGAAGTCGACGCCTTCTACGCCCAGCCCGGCATGGCGGCCCATTCGCTGACCTGGAACCAGTGGCCGGTCGGCAGCGGCCCTTTCATGATGACCGAGTACGTGCAGGATCGCCGCCACGTGCTGAGCCGCAACCCCAACTACCACGCCGACACCTTCCCCTGCGAGGGCAGCCCGGGCGATGCGCAGGCGGGCCTGCTGGCCGATTGCGGCAAGCGCCTGCCCTTCGTCGACAAGGTCGTGGCCACCAACGTGAAGGAGAAGGTGCCCATCAAGGAGCTGTTCAAGCAGGGCTATCTCGACCTGCCCGAAATGGACCGCGCCGACTGGGGTGTCAATCTCGCGGTGGACCGCGACGACTCGGACGAGGTCAGGCGCTTCTACGAGGAGCGCGGCTTCCGGCTGCCGATGATGGTGGACATCTCCAACTGGTATCTGGGCTTCAATTGGCTGGACCCTGTCGTCGGCCGCGGCGACACGCCCGAGCAGAGCAAGCGCAACCGCGCGTTGCGCCAGGCCATCTCCATCGCCATCGACTGGGAGGAGGGCTATGGCCGCATCTTCCGCGACAAGGGTGGCGATGCGGCCCACGGCCCCATCCCGCCGGGCGTGTTCGGCTCCGTGGAAGGCCAGCCCGGCGAATACAACCCGGTGACGCACCGGCTCGTGAACGGCAGGGTGGTGCGCCGGCCGCTGGAGGAGGCCTTCAGGCTGATGGCCGAGGCCGGCTATCCCGGCGGCCGCGACGCGGTGACGGGCAAGCCCCTGGTGCTGAACTACGACTTCCAGCGCGTCATCACGCCCGAGCTCAAGGCCGAGAACGACTGGCTGGTGCGCCAGTTCGCCAAGCTCGGCATCCAGCTCGACGTCCGCGCGACCGACTTCAACCAGTTCCAGGAAAAGGTGCTCAAGGGCAAGCACCAGATCTTCTGGTGGGGCTGGTTCGCCGACTACCCCGACGCCGAGAACTTCCTCTTCCTGCTCTACGGCCCCAACAGCAAGAGCCTGCACGAGGGCGAGAACACGGCCAACTACGCCAACTCCGAGTACGACCGGCTCTTCCGCAAGCTGCAGTCGCTGGAGGACGGCCCCGAAAAGGCGCGGCTGATGGCGCAGATGGAGGACATCGTCCGCCAGGACTCGCCCTGGGCCTTCGGCTACTGGAGCTACTCGGGCGTCGCCTACCAGCACTGGGTGCATAACGGCAAGCCGGGCGTCGTCGTGCGCGACCGTGCGCGCTATCTGCGCGTGGATGCCGAGGAGCGCGCGCGCAAGGTCGCCGAATGGAACCGGCCGGTCTGGTGGCCGCTACTGCTGCTGGCGGCCGGCGCTCTGGCCATCTGGGTTGCCACGCGCCGAGCTTGGGCCAAGCGCGAGACGGCCACGGCCGCGCCCGCTCGGGTGGAGGCGGCCTGATGCTGGGCTTCGTGCTGCGCCGCCTGGGCTATGGCCTGGCCATCCTGGTCGGCGTCAATCTCTTCACCTTCTTCCTGTTCTTCTCGGTCAACACCCCGGACGACATGGCGCGGCTGAACATCGGCGGCAAGCGTGTCACGCAGGAGCAGATCGAGAAATGGAAGACCGAGCGCGGCTATGACAAGCCGCTCTACTACGACGCCAGCCGCTCCGGGGCGGAGCGCGTCACGCACACCATCCTGTGGGAGCGCTCGGTGTCGCTGTTCGCGCTGGACTTCGGCAAGAGCGATGCGCGCCAGGCCATCAACATCGGCCACGAGGTCAAGGTGCGCATGGGCGTGAGCCTGCAACTCGCCTTGCCGCTGTTCATATTGCAGGTCATCGCCAGCGTGGCCTTCGCGCTGCTGCTGGTGTTCTTCAGGCACACGCGCATCGACTTCTGGGGCGTCGTGCTCTGCGTGCTGATGCTGTCCATCAGCAGCCTGTTCTACATCATCGTCGGCCAGTTCCTGTTCGCCCGCGTGCTGCGCCTCGTGCCGATGAACGGCTTTGCACCGGGCCTGGACGCGGTGCGCTTCCTGGCCCTGCCCATCCTGCTGTCGCTGCTGAGCCGGCTGGGCGGCGAGGCTCGCCTGTACCGCGCGATGTTCCTCGAGGAGATGGGCAAGGACTATGTCCGCACCGCGCGCGCCAAGGGGCTGAGCGAGGGGCGGGTGTTGGGCCGCCACGTGCTGCGCAATGCGCTGATCCCCATCATCACCAGCGCCGGCGGTTACCTGCCCTATGTCTTCCTCGGCAGCCTGGTGTTCGAGAGCTTCTTCGGCATCCCCGGCCTCGGGGCCTTCGTCATCGAGGCCATCACCGGCCAGGACTTCGCCATCGTGCGCACCATGGTCTTCCTCGGCGCGCTGCTCTACATCGCGAGCAATGCGCTGATCGACATCGCCTACACCTGGGTGGACCCGCGGGTGAGATTGCAATGAAGTTCGTGCTGCTCTGGACCGACCTCGCGCTGTGGCTGATGGCCGCGGCCTGCGTGGGCTATGCGCTGCGCGTGAGGGCGCTGGCCCATCTGCGCACGACCTGGAGCCGCGTGCTGCGCGACCCGGTGGCGGCGAGCGCCGGTGTCGTGCTGGCGCTGTGCCTGCTGGTGACCCTGGTCGACAGTCTGCATCTGCGCCGTGCGTTGCCGACGGCCCCGGGCGAGGCGGCCGTCTACGACACGCGCACGCTGTCGCTGCTGGACTTGCTGCTGGAGCGCCAGCTCGACATGCGCGAGATCAGCTACTCCATGCCGCTGGGCACACATGGGTTCAACCGCGAAAGCGTCATCGATGCCCGGGGCGAGGTGCATCGCGACTACCCGCGCCTGAAGTTCGGCGGCGCCCATCTGAGCGACCCGGCCGCGCAGTGGGCCGGCGACGTGGCTGCGCGCGCCGGCCTGGGCCTGGCCGCCGGCCTCGCGGTCGCCGCGCTGCTCGTGGCGCTGACCGCCGCCGCCCTGGCCCGCCAGCACGGGGGCTGGCGCCATGCGCTGGCCGACCTCGCGGCCGACCGCAGCTTCTACCCGCTGCGCGCCATCCTCATCACGCTGACCGTCGCGCTGCTGCTGGCCGGCCCCGTCATCGCGCTGATGCCTCATTACCACGTCTTCGGCACCGACCGCACCGGCAACGACGTGCTGGTGCAGGCGCTGAAGAGCCTGCGCACGGCGTTCGTCATCGGTGCGCTGTCCACGCTGGCCACGCTGCCGCTGGCCTTGCTGCTCGGCGTGCTGGCCGGCTACTACAAGGGCTGGGTGGACGAGGCCATCCAGTACCTCTACACGACGCTGAGCTCGGTGCCCAATGTGCTGCTGATCGCCGCCTGCGTGCTGATGGTGCAGGTCTTCTTCGACAAGAACCCCGAACTCTTCGAGACCGCGGCCGAGCGCTCGGACGTCAAGATGCTGATGCTCTGCCTCATCCTCGGCCTGACCGGCTGGGCCGGCCTGTGCCGCCTCGTGCGCGCCGAGACGTTGAAGCTGAGGGAGCTGGACTATGTGCAGGCCGCGACCGCCTTCGGCGTGGGCGATCTGCGCATCATGGGTCGCCACATCCTGCCCAATGTGATGCACCTGGTGCTGATCACCGTGGTGCTGAGCTTCTCCGAGCTGATCCTGTACGAGGCGGTGCTGACCTATGTCGGCGTCGGCGTCGATCCGGTCATGAACAGCTTCGGCAGCATGATCAACCTGGCCCGCGCCGAGATGTCGGCCGACCCCATCGTCTGGTGGAGCTTCGCGGCGGCCTTCGGCTTCATGGTCAGCCTGGTGCTGGCGGCCAACCTGTTCGCCGACGGCGTGCGCGACGCCTTCGACCCCAAGGCACGCTCGACGCGGCCTCGGGTCTTCGTGCGCAGGAGGGCGGCGGAGCATGCTTGAGATCGACGGCCTGCAGGTCCAGCTCGACGCCGATGCCGGCCTCGTGCGCGCCATCGACGGCATGCATCTGACGCTGGCGCGTGGCGAGACCTTCGCGCTGGTCGGCGAGAGCGGTTGCGGCAAGAGCATGACGGCGTTGGCCCTGATGCGCCTGCTGCCGGAGAACGGCCGCATCGCCGCAGGCTCCGTGCGCCTGGAAGGGCAGGATCTGCTCACGCTGCCCGAAAGCCGCATGCGCGAGGTGCGCGGCGGCCGGGTGGCCATGATCTTCCAGGAGCCATCGACCAGCCTCAACCCGGTCATGCGCGTCGGCGACCAGATCGTCGAGGCCATCGAGGCTCACACCGCGCTGCGCGGCAAGGCCGCCCGCGCCAAGGCCATCGACTGGCTGGCCCGCGTCGGCATCCCCGAGCCTGCGCGCCGTATCGACGACTATCCCTTCCGCCTGTCCGGTGGCCAGAAGCAGCGCGTGATGATCGCCATCGCGCTGGCCGCGGAGCCCGACTTCCTGGTGGCGGACGAGCCGACGACGGCGCTGGACGTGACCATCCAGGCGCAGATCCTCGACCTGATCCGCGGCCTGCAGCGCGAACGCCAGCTCGGCGTGCTGCTGATCACGCACGACCTCGCCGTCGTCAGCGGCATGGCCCACCGCGTCGCGCTGATGTATGCCGGGCAGATCATCGAGGTCGCACCGGCGGCGGAGTTCTTTGCCCGGCCCAGGCATCCCTATGCCCGGCTGCTGCTGCAGGCCCTGCCGGACGCGGCCCGGCGCGGCGAACCGTTGGCGGCGATTGCCGGCACGGTTCCGCCGCTATGGCTGGATTTCGCCGGCTGCCGCTTCGAGCCGCGCTGCGACAAGGCCATGGGGCATTGCGCCAGCACGCCGCCGCGGCTTACCGAGGAAGGCCCACAGCACCAAGTGCGCTGCCTGCTCTACAGCCAGCCGGGCGAGGCCCTGCCCCGGCAGCCCGCCGTGCCCAGGCCGCCGCCGCCCGAGCCGGCAGGGCGGGGCGCCCCATTGCTCGACGCGCGCGACCTGCGGGTGCGCTTCGCGCTGAAGGCGCCGCTATTCCACCGGGGGGCGCGGCATTTCGATGCCGTCGATGGCGTCAGCTTCAAGCTCCATGCCGGCCGCACGCTGGCACTGGTCGGCGAGTCCGGCTGCGGCAAGACGACCTCGGGCAAGGCCATCGTCCAGTTGCTGCGCCGCCAGGCCAGCGTCAGCGGCCTGGCCCTGTTCGACGGCCGGGACCTGTTCCAGCTCCAGGGCCAGGCCCTCGTGCAGGCGCGGCGCCAGGTGCAGATCATCTTCCAGGACCCATTCGCCTCGCTGAACCCGCGCATGCGCGTCGCCGACGTGCTCGAAGAAGGGTTGATCGCGTTGCGCCCCGAACTGGATGCCGGCCAGCGGCACGAACGCCTGCTGACCCTGGTCAACCAGGTCGGCCTGCGCCGCGACGCGCTACAGCGCTGGCCCCACGAGTTCTCGGGCGGCCAGCGCCAGCGCATCGCCATCGCCCGCGCGCTCGCCGTCGAGCCCCGGCTCATCGTCTGCGACGAGCCCACTTCGGCGCTCGACGTCTCCGTGCAGGCCCAGATCCTGAACCTGCTGCGCGAACTGCAGCGCGAACAAGGGCTGGCCTATCTCTTCATCACCCACAACATCGGCGTCGTCGAGTACATCGCGGACGAAATTGCGGTGATGAAAGCGGGGCGGATCGTCGAGCAGGGGAGTTGTCAGACGGTCCTGCGTCAGCCGCATGAAGGCTACACGAAAGATCTGCTGGCCGCGGTGCCACGGCTGTCGAATCCGGCGCACTGAACCCGTCGCGCAGAACCAACGCCTAGGGCAATCACTCTAGGGTCCATCATGGTGCGGATTCTTATAAATCAATGGCTTAGGTGATTTCTGACGAGGCCTAGGGGTATCTACCAAGGGGGCGCATATCCCCCTCCCGATCAAACTTTCGGCACCCGAACCTGAGCCAATCGCTCAGTCCAAGGATCGGCCCCATCCGGGTCAGTCAGCCCTCAATACGGGGGCAGGCCCCAAGCCTTACAGGAGTCTCAATGTTCAAAACTACCACTATCACTGGCGCCATCTTGGCGCTGGCCGCCACGACCGCTGTTGCCCAGGAGGTTCAAGACACTCAAAAGCTGGAGCGCATCGAAGTCACGGGTTCTTCGATCAAGCGCATTGCTGGCGAGGCGGCGCTGCCGGTTCAGACCATCAGTTCGGCCGAGATCGCCAAGTCCGGCGTGACCTCGGTCACGGACCTGATCCAGAACCTGCCGGCCATGCAGGGGTTCACCACCAGTTCGATGTCGGTGAATGGCGGCGGCGCTGGTGCGACCACTGCTTCGCTGCACGATGTCGGTGCGTCCTATACGCTGGTTCTGTTGAACGGCCGTCGCCTTGCGCCGCTGAACACGGGCTCCACCGTCAATCTGAACGCCATTCCCCTTTCGGCCATCGAACGGGTCGAAGTGCTGACGGACGGCGCTTCTGCGCTGTATGGCTCCGATGCCATTGCCGGCGTGGTCAACTTCATCACGAAGAAGGATTCGACCAACGGCGAATTCAACGTTAGCGCCTACAAGCCGCAGCATCCGGGCGGCGGTAGCTCGACGATGTCCATCAGCAAGGGCTTCGGCGATCTGGAGAAGGACAAGTTCAACATCCTCTTCGCGGCAGGCTTCGATAACCAGCAGGCGCTCTTCGCAAGCCAGCGTGATTTCTCGAAGACGGGCAACCTGACGTTCATGGATCAGGGCCAGCTGCAGAATATCCCGTTGCTGAGTTCGAATTCGGTGCCTGCCAACGTGTCGAACGTGCTGTTGTCCGATGGTTCGCAGTACAAGAAGAAGTTCAACCCGCATTTGCTGGCGTCGGGTTCCTGCCCGGCCGACCAGGTCAAGTCCGGCAACTATTGCAAGTACGACTATTCGGCAACGGTTGAGGACCTCCCTGCTTCGACCCGCGCCAGCCTGTTCACCAGCGGCCGTTTGGTCGTGTCCGACAAGGTTTCCCTGTTCACGGAATTGGCGCTTTCGAACTTCCAGAACCGGCCGGTCTATGCGGCTCCGGCGCAGCAGAACTACCTGATCCCCGCATCCCTGCTTGCCGCGGATATCAACCCCTACCTGGCGCAGTTGGGGCATCCCGGGGTGACCGCCGTCGCGGGCAACTCGACGCTGATGAATATGCGCCTGTTCGACGCGGGTGGCCGTACGGACGTGTACACCACCAACACGCTGCATTTTGTCGCGGGTGTCGACGCGACCCTGGGCAACTGGGACACGACGGCCACCTACACCCATTCGGTGAACAAGTTCTCCGACAAGGCCGATGGCGGCTACGTTGACAAGATCGGCTTTGACCAGCTCGTGTCCAGCGGCGCGTGGGATCCGCTGATGTCCGTGAAGGGGGCCGGCGTCAATTCGCTGCGCCCGCTGGTTCTGCACCAGGTCATCGATCAATCTGAGTCTTCGATCGATGTGGTTTCGGTCCGCGGCTCGACCTCGCTCGGCAAATTGCCTGGCGGTGATATCGGTCTGGGCATTGGTGCTGACTACACGTTGCAGAAGTACAAGGACAACCCCAGCGCGATCCTCCAAGGACAGAACGCGCTGCAGCCGAACTACGCGGACGCCATCGTGGGCGGCGGCGGCGGGGCTCTGCCGTTCGATTCGTCGCGCAATGCGTTTGGCCTGTTCACCGAACTGGTTCTGCCGGTGACGAAGTCGTTGGAGTTCACGGGTTCTGCTCGCTATGACTCCTATACCGCGATCAAGAACAACGACAACTTCGATACCAATGGCAACCCGGTCGCTGCTGCGACCCAGGGCAAGACGAATTCCTCGGCCACCTACAAGCTGAGCCTGCGTTTCCAGCCTACCAAGGACCTGCTGTTCCGCGCCTCGGTGGGCACGGGCTTCAAGGCCCCGTCCATGGCCAATGTGACGTCGCCTCTGCAATCCGGCGGGGTGACGGGCATGCATGCCTGCCCGACCAATCTGCCCGCGGCGGTGGAGGCCTATTGCCAAGGCACGATGGAGTACAACATCCTGGCGGGCGGCAATCCGCAGACGGGTGCCGCTGCGCTCAAGCCTGAAAAATCTCAGCAGGCCACGCTGGGTTTCCGCTTCGAGCCGACCGATTCGATTTCCGTCGGTGCTGACTTCTGGCTCGTGCGCCTGAAGGACCAGATCAACACGGTGACTGACAACACGGCCTTCCCCGCCAACGGCATCACGGCATATCCGCAGTTGTTCACGGTTGCGCCGGATCCCGTCAGCCATGCACCTGTCCTAAATTTCCTGAGCCTTCCCATCAACACCGGCAAGGCAAACTATCAAGGTATCGACTTTGACGCGACCGGTCGGATGAACACGCCCGTCGGTCGTCTGACGACGCACTTCGCCGGCACCTACATGCTCAAGGCTGACTATCAGTCGCCTGGTGTTCCGGGTTATCAGACCAGCATGAGCCAGGTGGGGCCTGATGGTCAGGTGACGTTCCGTTATCAGCTCCGTCTGAGTGCAACCCTGGATACTGGCGCGTTCTCGAACACCGCCACGCTGAACTTCAAGCCGGGCTACATGGATGACACGACCGACTATTGCCGTGCGGACCCAGCGGACCCAACCGGCAACACCTGCTTGATGACGGCCGATGGCAAGTACCAGATTGGCCGTCATGTCGGCAGCTATATGCTGGTCGACTGGCAGACGAAGTACGCGCTGAACAAGTCGGTGTCCATCACTGGTGGCATCAAGAATCTGTTTGATCGGAAGCCGCCTTTCAGCGTTGTCGATCAGTTGAATGCTGGCAACGCGCGTGGCTTCGATGGTCGCTACACCGACCCGATTGGCCGCCAGTTCTACCTGGGTGCGAACGTGAAGTTCTGATCCCGCGTAAATTGCTTTAGCGTCAATTCGAAACCCGCGCTCCGGCGCGGGTTTTTTTGACTGTGCTTGATGCTGAGGCTGGGCAGAAGCGTGCGGAGGCGGTCGTAGCCGTAGCGTGCGTGGGCCAGGCTGAGAGAACCCTTGTCGCCTCGATTGCCGGGGCACCCTTGGCTCGCAGCCTAGTCTGGTAGCTGGGTGTAGTCCAGCACATGTCGATCGGCCTGCTGGATCAGCGCACAGTCTCGGGTCGTGCTCGCGAACGAACATGTAATCACTCTGTCGCTCCAGCTGGGGTTAGCCCCAGGAAATGGGCCGAAGACCGGCGGCTAAGATGCCTCATGGCCATTTCTGGCCTGTGTGCAGCCTTGCTGCGCTTGGATCGTGGCGATGAAACGCATGCCCGACGGCATCATGCCACCGGGCGTTTTTTTTGCTCGAACCAGCGCAAAGGGACTTTACAAAACTGCTGAACTTCATGTTTTTTGACGGGGCGGGATCAAGCCTTTCACGATCTAGAATCCACGCCCTTCGGGAGCCTGACGAAGGCTGGAGTGCAACCTCTACCTACCCAATCCTGAATGAAGTCGTTGACTGTGATTTGTAGTTGCAAGAAGGAGCGCGCATGAATTTTGCGCAGGAGAAGCAGGGCGCGTCCCGGTTCACGGGCATCGGGGCGGTGATCCTGATCCACGTGATCATCATTTGGGCGCTTGCCAGCGGCTTGGCACGCAAGGTGGCAGAGAAGGTCGTCGGGCCGCTCGATGTCAAGGTGATCGAGGAAAAGGTCAAACCGCCGCCACCGCCTGAGAAGGTGGTGCCGCCTCCGCCGGATCTCAAGGCCCCGCCGCCGCCTTTCGTGCCGCCGCCCGAGTTCCAGGTGACCGCACCGGCGCCACCGGCACCGGCCATCCAGTCCACTCAGGTCGCGCCGCCCGCCGTCGCCGAAGTGCGTCCGGCACCGCCGCCCGCACCGGCCGCTCCGCCGGCCGCCAAGCCCACGAAGATCACGGCTGGCATGGTTTGCACCAAGATGGGCAAGCCCGAGATGCCGTCGGTCAACTGGAGCGGTGAAGCGCTGTACAAGGCCGTCGCGACCGTCAAGTCTGGCCGCGTCACCGCCGTCGAAATCACCTCGTTGCGTGGCGGCGTGGACCGCAAGGCGCAACGTGCGCTGGTCCAGGCCATCGAGGCCACGCTGCGCGACACCTACGAGTGCCCGGGCGATCATGTGTTCGAGCAGGAGTTCCAGTTCAAGATCGAGTAACAAGTTCCGCTTCGAATTCGGCGCCCGCTCGGCGCGTTAACCAACACCAAACCAGAATTTTCCGTAGGAGTTGACTCCATGATTTCTCGCATCACCGGCCTCTTCGCCGCCATCGCCGTCGCCGCGACCCTGGCCGTTTCGCCCGTTCACGCCCAAGACCAGAAGCCGGCCGACGCCGCTTCGGCCGTTGTTGACGCCGCTCCCGCACCCGCTGCCACCCCCGCGCCCGCCAAGGCATCGGACAACCCCTATGGCCTGGGTGCGATGCTGCAGCACGGCGACATGGTTTCCAAGTCTGTGCTGACCCTGCTGCTGATCATGTCGATGGGCAGCTGGTACATCCTGATCGTTCGCCTGTGGGACACCAGCAAGCTGGGTTCCGAGGCCAAGGACGTGCGCTCCACGTTCTTCAAGAAGACCAGCCTGGCTGATGGCGTCCGCAGCCTGAAGGAAGAAAGCGCCTTCCGCTACATCGCCGCCGCCGGCGTCGAGGCTTCCGAGCACCATGAAGGTGCCCTGACCGAGAACATCGACCTGAGCAGCTGGGTCACGGTCAACATCGACCGCGCCGTCACCGATGTCAACAACAAGGTTGGCGCCGGTCTGGGCTTCCTGGCTACCGTCGGTTCGACCGCTCCCTTCATCGGCCTGTTCGGTACCGTGTGGGGCATTCTGCAAGCCCTGACCGCCATCGGCGTCGCCGGCCAGGCTTCGATCGACAAGGTTGCCGGCCCCGTCGGTGAAGCGCTGATCATGACCGCCATCGGTCTGGGCGTCGCCGTTCCGGCCGTGCTGGGCTACAACTGGCTGGTCAACCGCAACAAGAGCGTGATGGGCCAAGTCCGCGCCTTCGCCGCCGACCTGCATGGCGTGCTGATGGGCAACCGTTCCGTCGCCAAGCGCTAAGCCCAGCCTGCTCGCACAGGAGCCAAAGCTATGGGCATGAACGTCGGATCCTCATCCGGCGGTGAAGACGAGGTGGTCTCGGCCATCAACACCACGCCCCTCGTGGACGTGATGCTGGTGCTGCTGATCATCTTCCTCATCACCGTCCCGGTGGTGACGCAGTCGATCGCGCTGAATCTCCCCAAGGAGACCAACGTCATCCGCGTCACCAAGCCGGAAAACATCGAAATCTCGGTCGCCAAGGACGGCGAAGTCTACTGGGGTACCAAGGTCGTTCCCGACATGGAGGAGCTGGTGCAGCGCCTCGGCAAGGAATCGGTCAAGAACCCGCAGCCCGAGGTGCATATCCGCGGTGACGACAAGTCTCGTTACGAGTCGGTCGGCCGCGTGGTCTTCGCCTGCCAGCGCGCTGGCATCATGAAGATCAGCTTCGTCACCGAGCCGCCCGAGCGCGGTGGTTGAAGCCAGGAGTCAAGCATGGGAATGAATGTTGGAAGTTCCTCGGGGAGCGGTGAGCCCGAGGTCATGCTGGACGTCAACACGACGCCCCTGATCGACGTGATGCTGGTGCTGCTGGTGATGCTGATCATCACCATCCCCATCCAGCTGCACTCGATCAACCTGGACATGCCGCCGCCGAGCACCACGCCGCCCGACAAGGACCCGGTCGTGCACACGGTCGTGATCGACTTCGACGGCTCGCTGTACTGGGACAACGACCCGCTGCCCAATCAGGCAGCGGTCGACGCCAAGATGGTCGAGATCGGCCAGATGCCGGTGGCCGACCAGCCCGAAGTCCACATCAAGCCGAACAAGCTGGTGGATTACGGTGCCGTCGCTGCCGTCATGGCCTCGGCCCAGCGCAACAGCGTCAAGAAGATGGGCATGGTCGGCAACGAGCAGTACGTCAAGTGACGTGAACTCGGGACTGACGCTGATACTTTGAATGCGCGCTGCCCGAGAGGGCGGCGCGTTTTTGCTTTGCAGGAGAGCAAATGAAGACTTTGAAAACCCTGGTGGCGGTCGCCGTTGGCGCCCTGGCCCTGTCCTTGAGCGGCGCGCCCGGCGCTGAATTCGGCGTCAGCCAGGCGTCGGCTCAGGAGAGCGTGCGCAAGGAGATCGGCACCCACCTGACCGAAGCCAGCAAGCTGATCAAGGCCGGCAAGTACAAGGAAGCCCTGGGCAAGGTGCGCGACGCCGAGGCCGTTGGTGGCCGCACCCAGGCCGAGAACAACGCCATCGAAGGCATGCGGGTCGCCGCGGCTTCGGGCGCAGGTGATGCCGACTCGATGGTCAAGGGTTTCGAGGCCCTGAAGGCCGCGGGCCGCCTCGGCCAGGCCCAACAACTGCAGATGATGGAGTCCATCGCCGGCACCTATCTGCGCAACAAGGACAACGCCAAGGCGCTGGCCTGGGCGCAGCGCTACTTCAAGGAAGGCGGCAACAGCCCCGCGATGAAGCAGGTGCAGCAGAACGCCCAGTTCCTGTCGGGCGACATGAGCGCCACGATCAGGGACACGCTGGACGAGATCGCCGCCGACGAGAAGGCTGGCCGTGCGCCGTCGCGCGACAAGCTCAACCTGCTGCTGTTCGCGGCCCAGAAGAAGGGCGATGCGAATGCCGAAGGCGTCGCGACCGAGAAGCTGCTGAACTACTACCCCGATCCCAAGCTCTGGGCCCAGATCCTGGGCAGCCTGCCGCAGAAGAAGAGCTTCGCTTCGGACCGCTACCAGCTCGACCTGTACCGCCTGCGTCTGGCCACCGGGAATATGCGCGAGGCCAACGACTACATGGAGATGGCGCAGCTCGCCGCCCAGGCCGGCTATCCCGAGGAAGGCAAGCAGGTTGTCGACAAGGGCTTGGCCGCCGGCCTGCTGGGCCAGGGCACCGAGGGCGCGCGCCACAAACGTCTGGCCGACCTGATGGTCAAGAAGATCGGCGAGGCCAAGGCCGGCGCTGCTGCCAACGAGAAGGCCGCCGAAGAAACCAAGGATGGCAATGCCTTCGTGACGCTGGGCCTGGCCAATGCCTTCGGCGGCGACGCCAAGAAGGGCGTGTCGCAGATCGAGCAGGGCATCGCCAAGGGCAATCTGAAGCGCCCCGAGGACGCCAAGCTCTACCTGGGCCTGGCCTACTACCTGGGTGGCGACAGCGCCAGGGCCCAGGGCGCCTGGAAGACGGTCAGGGGCACGGACGGTTCCGCCGAACTCGCCCGCCTGTGGATCATCCAGTCGCGTTCGGCCAAGCGCTGATCCGGCCGCAAAGCCAAACAAAAAGGGCCTGGTTCGCACAAGGCCCTTTTTTCATGCCGCCGCAGCGGTCACTTCGGCGCCAGGCGGATCGCGCCGTCCAGGCGGATGACCTCGCCGTTGAGCATGTCGTTCGTGACGATCTGGTGCACCAGCTTGGCATAGTCCTCGGGCCTGCCCAGGCGGCTCGGGAAGGGCACGCTGGCAGCCAGTGCGTCCTGCACCTCCTGGGGCATGCCGAACAGCATGGGCGTGCCGAAGATGCCCGGCGCGATGGTCATGTTGCGGATGCCGTTGCGGGCCAGGTCGCGGGCGATGGGCAGGGTCATGCCGACGACGCCGCCCTTGGACGCCGAATAGGCCGCCTGGCCGATCTGGCCGTCATAGGCGGCGACCGAGGCCGTCGAGATCAGCACGCCGCGCTCGCCGGTGGGCTCGGGATCGTTCTTGGCCATGGCCTCGGCCGCGAGGCGGATCATGTTGAAGCTGCCGATCAGGTTGACCGTGATCGTCTTCGTGAAGGCGGCAAGCGGGTGGGCGCCGTCCTTGCCGACCGTCTTGATGGCCGGTGCGATGCCGGCGCAGTTCACGAGGCCCATCAGCTTGCCAAGGCCGGTCGCTGCGGCAACGGCGGCCTGGCCGTCGGCCTCCTGGCTGACGTCGCACTTGACGAAGACGCCGCCGAGTTCGGCCGCGATGGCCTGGCCGCGCTCGACCTGCAGGTCGGCGATGACGACCTTGGCGCCGTGGGCGGCCAGCATGCGGGCCGTGCCTTCGCCGAGGCCCGAGGCGCCGCCGGTGACGATGAACACCTTGCCTGCGATTTCCATGATGAGGATCTCCTGGGTTGATTGGTTGACGTAAACGTCAATTGTGGCCGACAAAAAAGCCGCAGGGCACAGGCGCTGCGGCTTTTGTGGAAGCGGCAGTGATTTCAGCTGTTCAGGGCAGCCAGCGCACGTTGAGTGATGTCGTCCACCGAGCCCATGCCTTCGATGCGGCGGTATTTGGGCGCATGGGTGTCACCGGTGGCGGCCCACTGCGAGTAGTAGTCGACCAGCGGGCGCGTCTGGGCGGAGTAGACGTCCAGGCGCTTCTTGACGGTCTCTTCCTTGTCGTCGTCGCGCTGCACCAGCGGTTCGCCGGTCTCGTCGTCCTTGCCTTCGACCTTGGGCGGGTTGAACATGACATGGTAGGTGCGGCCCGAGGCCGGGTGCGAGCGACGGCCGCTCATGCGCTCGATGATGGCCTCGAAGGGCACGTCGATCTCGAGCACATAGTCCAGCTTCACGCCGGCGGCCTTCATCGCGTCGGCCTGGGGGATGGTGCGCGGGAAGCCGTCGAACAGGAAACCGGCGGCGCAGTCGGGCTGGGCGATGCGCTCCTTGACCAGCGCAATGATCAGGTCGTCGCTGACGAGGCCGCCGGCCTTCATCACGGCGTCGGCCTGCTGGCCCAGTGCCGTGCCGGCCTTGACGGCGGCGCGCAGCATGTCGCCGGTGGAGATCTGCGGAATGCCGAATTGCTTGCAGATGAAGGCAGCTTGGGTGCCTTTGCCGGCGCCGGGGGCGCCCAGAAGAATCAGTCGCATGGGTCTCCTCTTTGTGTCGGGACCGTGTAGAAAGTCCCGCCTCAGCTCAGCGGTCGAGTATCGCATGTGGCCTTTCGGGGGCCTGACGCGCCAAGTTGGTGCTTACGCGTGAATCAAGCGACGCACGCGCTCCAGATCCTCGGGCGTGTCGACGCCCGGACCGGGCCGTTCAGCGCTCACATGCACCGCGATGCGCTCGCCATGCCACAGCACCCGGAGCTGCTCCAGCGACTCGATCTGCTCCAGCGGGCTGACCGCCAGCGTCGGGAAGCGGCGCAGGAAGCCGGCGCGGTAGGCGTAGAGGCCGACATGGCGCAGCGCCTGGTTGGGCAGGCCTGCGCCGTCGCGCCACCAGGCGATGGGCGCGCGCGAGAAATAAAGGGCCCGGCCGGCCTTGTCGGTGACGAGCTTGACGACATTGGGATTCGCGAACTCGGAAGGCTCGGTCAGCGCGTGCGCCACGGTGGCCATCACGCAGTCGGCCTGCGCGGCCAGCGTTGCGGCACAGGCGTCGATCATGGCTGGCGCGATCAGCGGCTCGTCGCCCTGCACGTTGACGACCGTCGCGTCGTCAGCCAGGCCGAGTTGCTCGACGGCTTCGGCAAGACGGTCGCTGCCGGAGGGATGGTCGGCCCGCGTCATCAGCGCACGCACGCCGTGGGCGGCGCAGGCGGCCGCGACGTCGGGAGCGTCGGTCGCGACGACGACCTGGCTTGCGCCGGATTCGGCCGCACGTTGGGCCACACGCACGATCATCGGCAGGCCGGCGATATCGGCCAGCGGCTTGTTCGGCAGCCGGGTCGATGCGAGGCGGGCCGGGATGATGACGGTGAAGCCGCCCATCACTCGGCAGGTGCCAGCGGCACGGGCGCGCTGGCGGCCTCCGGATCCCAGGGCCTGGCCTCGTTCTCCAGCATCAGCGGGATGCCGTCACGGACCGGGAAAGCCAGGCGGTCGGCGCGGCAGGCCAGGGCAGGCTCATCGCCGCGCAGCAGCGTCAGCGGCCCCTTGCACAGCGGGCAGACCAGCATCTCGATCAGTCGTTGATCCATTGGGGAAACAGGCGTTGGAGGTGGGTGTCCAGCGCGGCCTCGAAGCCGGCGCCGAGGGCAAAGTCTAGCGTCACGACCCAGACCGGCGCGCCGCCGGCGCGCTCGGGCGGCAGCTTGACCGCGTCCTTTTCGGTCAGCAGCACGCCGGCCGCGTCCGCGGGCCAGGGGAGCGTGCCGAAGTCCGCGTGGTCGGCAAGGGGCAGGGGCTCGAAGGCCAGGCCCAGGCCGGCCAGCATGTCGAAAAAGCGTTGCGGACGCGCGAGGCCGGCGCAGGCCAGCAGGCCGGCGCGGCCGCTCAGCGCGAGCAGCGTGGCCATGTCGGCGCGCTCGCCGGCCCACCAGCCGGCCAGCGGCACGGCGCCCGCCAGCCGGCGCTCCGCGACGAAGCCGGGCAGGGCGGTGCTGGGCCGGGCTGCGTTGTAGATGACGAGTTCGTCGGCGGCCAGCGGTGCGGGGGGCTGGCGCAGCGGGCCGGCCGGCAGCAGCCGGCCATTGCCGAGGCCGCGGTCGTCGAAGACCAGCAGGCTCAGCTCGCGCGGCAGCCGCCAGTGCTGCAGGCCGTCATCGCTGACGAGCAGGTCCAGCTCGGGATGGGCGGCGAGCAGCGCCCGCGCCGCGGCGACGCGGTCGGCGCCGACGGCCACCGGCACGCCGGCGCGGCGGTGGATGAGCAGGGGTTCGTCGCCGAGTTCCTGCGCCCGTCCGCCCGGCCCGGCGATTCGAACGTCCGTGTCGGCCCGCCCATAGCCGCGCGACACGACGCCGGCGCGCAGGCCGCGCGCGCGCAGCAGTTCGAGCAGGGCCAGCGTCGTCGGCGTCTTGCCGGCGCCGCCGACGATCCAGTTGCCGACGACGATGACCGGCACCGGCAGGCTCCCGCTGCGTTTCAGCCCGGCACGGTAGGCGAGGCCGCGCAGGGCCAGCAGCCCGTGGTAGAGCCAGCTCAGCGGTAGCAGCGCGGCGGACAGAGGTCCACCGCTCAACCACTCGCGCTGCAGCCGATCAGCGAGCGTCGGTCTGCGCGGCGAAGGTGACACGCGTCAGGCCGACGCGGCGCGCGGCGTCCATCACGTTGATGACGGCCTGGTGGGGCGTGGCCGCGTCGGCCGAGATGATCAGCGACGCCTCCGCGTTGCCGCCCGAGGCCTGGCGCAGCGCGCCGATCAGGATGTCGACCGAGCGGCCTTCCACCGGCTGGCGGTTGATGACGAAGCGGCCATCGGCGGCGATGCCGACGATGACCTCCTGCGGCCTGTCCTTGAGCTTCTCCGCGTCCGCCGAGGGCAGCGTGATCTGCAGCTCGGTGAACTTGGAATAGGTCGTCGACAGCATCAGGAAGATCAGGATCACCAGCAGCACGTCGATGAAGGGGATCAGATTGATCTCCGGCGGCTCGCGATGCGGGGAGCGAAAGCGCATGGCGTGTTCCTCGCTCGGGCTCAGGCGGTGTAGCGGCGCAGTTGGCCCAGCAGCCGGTCGGCGGCGGCTTCCAGCTCCAGCACGTATTCCTCGATCTTGCCGCGGAAGTAGCGGTAGAACATCAGCGAGGGGATGGCGATCATCAGGCCGAAGGCCGTGTTGTAGAGGGCGATGGAGATGCCGTGCGCGAGCTGGGCGGGGTTGCCGCCGCCGGGCGTCTGGCTGCCGAAGATCTCGATCATGCCCACCACCGTGCCCATCAGGCCCAGCAGCGGCGCGGCCGTCGCGATGGTGCCCAGCGTGTTCATGTAGCGCTCGAGCTGATGCACGGCGCGGCGGCCGGCGAACTCGAACACCATGCGCAGCTTGCCTTCGGGCATCTGCGGCTCGGCCGTGACGGCGCGCAGGCCCGCGGCCAGCACTTCGCCGAGCAGAGAGTTCTCGGCCAGGCGGTCGACCATGTCGGGCGCGGGCAGTTGCTGGGCGCTGACGTTCATCACGTCGTCCAGCAGCCGCGGCGGCAGAATGCGGCTGGCGCGCAGGCTGGACAGGCGCTCGATGATCAGGGCCAGGGCCACCACGGAACACAGGAGCAAGGGCCAGATCGGCCAGCCGGCCGCTTGTATGATCGAAAACAAGGTCGTCCTCGTCGAAAAAAACGGCCGCGGAGGCCGGATGAGTGCGCGGGATTATGACCCCAGCCCTGGTCCCGGCCGCCAGTTCCGCTATCCCCTGAAAGCGCCCTCACAATCCACCGCCGCTGTGGATAACTTTGTGGGCAAGCCCGGGGTGGTGGGCGCCAGGGGCCGTCAAATCAAGGCCTTGGACAATTTGCCTCAAGTTTGAGCAGCGGAATTCGAATTGAAAAACAAGGCCTTATGTGCTCATGACGACGCCATGACGGCCGCCATGAGCCGAAATCGCCCGCCAGCCCAGTATTGGCGCGGCTGTGGACTTCCCGGCCCGCGCCGGCATTGGGTTTGCGCGTGATTGAGGCGCGCGAACCCGCATCCGGCCGTCGTGTCTGGGGCGTGGCCGGCCTTGTCGAGGCGATCTCGCAGAGCCTGGCCGAGCGCTTCTCAGTCGTCACCGTCGGCGGCGAGATCGGCGGTTTCACGCGCGCAGCCAGCGGCCATTGCTACTTCACGCTGAAGGACGCCGACGGCCTGGCCGCGAGCCTGCGCTGCGCGATGTTCCGCCGCGCGGCCGCGATGCTGGACTTCACGCCCGCCGACGGCGCTCTCGTCGAGCTGCGCGGCCGCGTGGCCGTCTACGAGCCGCGCGGCGAGCTGCAGTTCGTCGTCGAGGCCATGCGCCGGGCCGGCGCAGGCACGCTGTACGAGCAGTTCCTGAAGCTGCGCGCGCGGCTCGCGGCCGAGGGCCTGTTCGACCCCGAGGCCAAGCGGGCCTTGCCGCTCCACCCGCGCCGCATTGGCGTCATCACGTCGACGGCCGGTGCTGCCCTGCATGATGTGCTGACCGCGCTGGCGCGGCGCGCCCCCCAGGTCGAGGTCGTCGTCTACCCCAGCCTCGTGCAGGGCGCCGAGGCGCCGCCGGCCCTCGTCAATGCGCTGAGCACGGCCAATGCGCGGGCCGAGGTCGACCTGCTGCTGCTGGTGCGCGGCGGTGGCTCGCTGGAGGATCTGTGGGCCTTCAATGACGAGCGCGTCGTGCGTGCGGTCGCGTCGTCCGCCCTGCCGGTCGTCTGCGGCGTCGGCCACGAGACCGATGTGACGCTGTGCGACCTAGCTGCCGACCTGCGCGCGCCGACGCCGACGGCCGCCGCGGAGCTGGCCGCGCCTTCCCGTGAGACGCTACTGACCGAACTGGCCGGCCTGGAGCGTGGCCTGACGCTGCGCCTGGACCATAGGCTGCAGAGCCTGGGCCAGCGCCTGGACCGCCTGGCGCTGCGCCTGGCCCGGCCCAGCGACGCGCTGGCCCGCCAGCGCCGGCTGCTGGAGCTGCTGGCCCAGCGGGCGGCCGCGGCGCCGGGGCGGCGTGTCGAGCTGCAGCGCCAGCGCCTGGAGCATCTCGCGCAGCGCCATGCGCGCGCGCAGGCCGAGCTGCTGACGCGCCACAGCGCGCGGCTGGACGCGCTACAGGCCCGGCTGCAGGCGCTGGACCCCCAGCATGTGCTGGCGCGCGGCTATGCCTGGCTGGACGACGGCCAGGGCGGCGCGGTCACGTCCGTGCAGGCGCTGCGGCCTGGCGGGGCGGTGCGCGCCGTGCTGGCCGATGGCAGCGCCGACTTGCAAATTCTCAGAGTACGGGCATCCCCGCAGGGGTGATCCCCGCTCCCTACAATCCGCCGCGTTTCCCTTCCCCCCAACATTCGAGGACCCACCATGGAACACACGCTGCCCCCGCTGCCCTATGCCATCGACGCCCTGGCCCCGCACTACAGCAAGGAAACGCTGGAGTTCCACCATGGCAAACATCACAACGCCTATGTGGTCAACCTCAACAACCTGCAAAAGGGCACCGAGTTCGAAGCGCTGACGCTGGAAGAGATCGTCAAGAAGAGCTCGGGCGGCGTCTACAACAATGCCGCGCAGATCTGGAACCACAGCTTCTTCTGGAACTGCATGAAGCCGGCCGGCGGCGGCGAGCCCAGCGGCGCGCTGGCCGCGGCCATCAACGCCAAGTGGGGTAGCTACGCCGCCTTCAAGGAAGCCTTCGTGAAGAGCGCCGTCGGCAACTTCGGTTCCGGCTGGACCTGGCTCGTGAAGAAGGCCGACGGCTCGGTCGACATCGTCAACACCGGTGCCGCCGGCACGCCGCTGACCACCGCCGACAAGGCCCTGCTGACCGTCGACGTGTGGGAGCACGCCTACTACATCGACTACCGCAACCTGCGCCAGAAGTTCGTCGAGACCTTCTTCAGCAACCTCGTGAACTGGCAGTTCGCCGAAGCCAACTTCGCCTGAGGCACCTCGCGCACCAGGCAAAGGCCGGCATCCGCCGGCCTTTTTGCTGGGCTCAGAGTTTGAGAGTTTTTCGGCCGTGCCCGAAAGGCGCGTCAAAACGCCCTCGATCTAGGCGCAAAGCGCAGCCATAGCTCGGGCTATGGCGAGCATTTGCAACGACGAGCGAGGGTGTTTTGGCGTGCAAGGCGGGCATGGGTGAAAGACTCTCAAGCTCTCAGAGCCAGCGGTCGACCCTGAGCAGCGTCGCCAGGCCCATCACCGCGAACATCGCCGCGGCGACGCCGTGGACCAGCTTCATCGGGATCTTCTTCGCGAAGCGGTCGCCGACGAAGACGGCGGGCACGTCCGCGATCAGCATGCCCAGCGTCGTGCCGGCCACGACCAGCAGCGGCTGCGGGTAGTGCGCCGCCATCGCGATGGTGGCGATCTGCGTCTTGTCGCCCATCTCGGCCAGGAAGAAGGTGACCAGCGTCGTGCCGAACACGCCGAGGTGGCCGCTGACGCGGGTGTCCTCGTCGTCGATCTTGTCGGGGATCAGCGTCCAGGCCGCCATGCCGAGGAAGGACAGGCCGACCACCCAGCGCAGCAGCTCGGGGCTCAGCACCGACGTGATCCAGGCGCCCAGCGCGCCCGCGGCACCGTGGTTGACGATGGTCGCGGCCAGGATGCCCAGGATGATGGGGACGGGCCGCTTGAAACGGGCGGCCAGGACGAAGGCCAGGAGTTGGGTCTTGTCGCCGATCTCGGCCAGGGCCACCACGCCGGTGGACATCAGGAGTGCTTCCATGCTGCTGCGGATTCCTCGGCCGGACGAAGACGGTTGACCACGCGCCCGCCCGGCCGAACCGCGGATGCATGGTCAAAGGTCTTGCCAAGTCGTACACCGCGCGCGCCATGGCCGTGAGGCCAAGTATGTTGACGCGAGCCACCGAAAGACCTTCGGTGCGGCTACTCCCCAATGACGGGCGGCAGTTTAGCAGCCGGCATTGACGCCCAGCTTGCGCAGGATGATCTCCAGCGGGCACCAGTGCGTGATCGAGCTCTGCAGCAGGTTGGCGCCGACGAAGGCCGTGAAGGCCAGCCACCAGGGGCTGACGAAGAACGGGCTGCCAGGCACGCCCAGGGCCAGCGAGATCAGGATGAAGCTGCCTGCGAACAGGCGCACGATTTGCCAGGAACTCATGAAGCACTCCTTGAGGTTTCGGACGGGGCCTCGTGGCGGTAGGCCACGAAATAGAGGAGGGGGATGACGACCAGGGTCAGCAGCGTGCTGACGAGGATGCCGAAGATCAGCGCGATCGCCAGGCCGTTGAAGATGGGGTCGTCGAGGATGAAGAAGGCGCCCAGCATCGCGGCCAGGCCGGTCAGCACGATGGGCTGGGCGCGCGTCGCGGCGGAGTGCACGACGGCCTCTTTCAGCGGCCGGCCCTGGGCCACCTCGAGCCGGATGAAGTCCACCAGCAGGATGGAATTGCGCACGATGATGCCGGCCAGCGCGATCATGCCGATCATGCTGGTGGCCGTGAACTGCGCGCCCAGCAGCGCGTGGCCCGGCATCACGCCGACCAGGGTCAGCGGGATGGGCGCCATGATGATCAGCGGCGTCAGATACGAGCCGAACTGCGCCACCACCAGCAGGTAGATCAGCACCAGGCCCACCGCATAAGCGGCGCCCATGTCGCGGAAGGTCTCGTAGGTGACCTGCCATTCGCCGTCCCACTTCAGCGTGTAGTCGCGCCAGGCGTCGCTGGGCGGCTTGATGAAGGCTTCCTGCAGCCGGCCGCCGCCCGGCGTGGCGATGCTTGTGAGCTCGCCGCGCATGCTGAACATGCCGTAGAGCGGGCTGTCCAGCGCGCCGGCCATGTCGCCGACGACGTAGTGCACCGGCAGGCCGTCCTTGTGGAAGAGGGGCTGCTCGCGCAGGCTGTCGCTGACGGTGACCAGCTCGCGCAGCGGCACCAGGGCGCCGGCGGCGCTGCGCACGCCGAGCTGCAGCAGCGTGTCCAGGTCGCCTTGGGCGGAGGCCGGCAGCTGCAGCCAGGCGCTGGCGGGGTATTTGCTGCCGTCGTGCAGCCAGGTGGCGGCCTCGCCGGCCAGGCCGGCCGCCAGCGTGGCGACGACGGCAGACTGCGGCACGCCGAGCAGGGCCGCCTTGCGGCGGTCCACGAGCAGCAGCGTTTTGGGCGCGGCCGCGATGCCGGAGTCGTCCACGTCGACGACGCCCGGCGTCTGCTCGAAGACCTGGCGCACCTGGCCGGCCACCTGGCGGCGGCCGTCGGCGTCGGGGCCGTAGACCTCGGCGACGATGGGCGACAGCACCGGCGGGCCGGGCGGCACCTCGACGACCTTGACGTTGGCGCCGTGACGACGGGCGATGGCCTGCAGTGCCGGGCGCATGCGGGTCGCGATGGCATGGCTCTGCGCGCTGCGGTGGTGCTTGTCGACCAGGTTGACCTGCAGGTCGCCGACCTCGCCGCCGCTGCGCAGGTAGTACTGGCGCACCAGGCCGTTGAAATTGATCGGCGCCGCCGCGCCCGCATAGGCCTGGTAGTCGGTCACCTCGGGCTGGCTGCCGACATAGCTGCCCAGCTCGTGCAGCACGGCGGCGGTGCGCTCCAGCGGCGTGCCGGCCGGCATGTCGACGATGACCTGGAACTCCGACTTGTTGTCGAAGGGCAGCATCTTCAGCACGACGAGGCCGAGCACCGGCAGCGCCAGCGAGAGCGCGATCAGCCCGGCCACGCCGGCGCCCAGCCAGCGGCGGTTGCGCGCACCGCGGGCATCGTCCAGCAGCGGGCGGAACAGGCGCTCGAACAGCGGGCCCAGCCGGGCCGCGAGGCCATGGCCGGCGTGGCCGCTATCGCCCGTGCGCTTCAGCCACAGCCTTGCCAGCCACGGCGTCACGATGAAGGCGATGGCCAGCGACAGCAACATGCCCATGCTGGCGTTGATGGGGATGGGGCTCATATAGGGCCCCATCAGGCCGGACACGAAGGCCATGGGCAGCAGGGCCGCGATGACGGTCAGTGTGGCCAGGATGGTGGGGCCGCCCACCTCGTCCACCGCGCCGGGGATGAGCTGGGCCAGCGTGCGGTCCGGGTGCAGGGCCATGTGGCGGTGGATGTTCTCGACGACGACGATGGCGTCGTCCACCAGGATGCCGATGGAGAAGATCAGCGCGAACAGCGACACGCGATTCAGCGTGAAGCCCCAGGCCCAGGAGGCGAACAGCGTGACGGTCAGCGTCAGCACGACCGCACTGCCGACGATGGCGGCCTCACGCCGGCCCAGTGCGATGAAGACCAGCGCGACGACCGAGGCGGTGGCGAACATCAGCTTCTGGATCAGCTTCATCGCCTTGTCGTTGGCGGAGGCGCCGTAGTTGCGCGTCTCGGCCACTTCCACGCCCTGCGGGATCACGGTGTTGCGCAGCTCGGCCACGCGCTGCATGACGGCGTCGGCGACCTGGATCGCGTTCTCGCCGGGCTTCTTCGTGATGGACAGGGTCACCGCCGGGAATTCGGCGCCGCCCGCACCGTGCCAGACATAGCGCTGCGGCGGCAGCGGGCCGTCGACCACCTGGGCCACGTCGCCCAGGTAGACCGGCCGGCCGTTGCGCGCCCCCACCACCAGCTGGCCCAGCTCGCGCGCATCGCGCAGGAAGGGGCCGGCCTCGACATCCACCGCGCGGTCGCCCGCCAGCAGCTGGCCGGCGGCGGCGCCCGTGTTGGCCGACTGCAGGGCCTGGCGCAGCTCGGCCACGGAGAGGCTGGCCGCCGCCAGGCGGGCCGGGTCGAGTTCGACGCGGATCGCGCGGCCCGGGCCGCCCAGCGTCGCCACCTCGCGGGTGCCGGGCACGCGCTTGAGGTCGGCCTCCAGGCTGTGGGCGATGCGCTCCAGGTCGAAGGCGCCGGTCTGCGCGTCTTTGGCATACAGCGTCAGCGTGACGATGGGCACGTCGTCGATGCCCTTGGGCTTGACCAGCGGCGCCGCTGTGCCCAGGCCGGCGGGCAGCCAGTCGGCATGCGACTGCACCGTGTCGTAGAGCCGCACCAGGGCTTCGGTGCGCGGCACGCCCACCTTGAACTGCACCGTCATCACGGCCAGGCCCGGGCGCGACACGCTCATCACATGTTCGACGCCGGCCATTTGCGACAGCACCTGCTCGGCCGGTGTCGCCACCATCTGCTCGACGTCCCGCACGGCGGCGCCGGGGAAGGGGATCAGCACATTGGCCATCGTCACGTTGATCTGCGGCTCCTCCTCGCGCGGCGTGACCGCCACCGCGAAGAGGCCCAGCAGCAGGGCCACGAGGGCCAGCAGCGGCGTGATCCGGGCCGACTGGAAGAAGCGGGCGATGCGCCCCGACAGGCCGAGCTCCATCACGGCCTCCGCGCGGCGGCCTGCGGGTCCAGCGCAATGCGCTCGCCGGCCGCCAGGCCCGCCAGCACCTCGGTCTGGTCGGCGCCGGCCGGGCCGGTGCGCACCTGGCGCAGCAGCGCCCGCCCGTCGGGCGCGATGACGTAGACGCCCTTCAGCTCGGCGCGCTGCACCAGGGCACGGCTCGGGACGAACACCCGCCCGGCCGCGCCGGCCTGCGCGGCCAGCGGCAGCCAGGCCCGCGCGAAGCCGCCCGGGGCGGCGGCGCTGCCTGCCGGCAGATCGATGCGCACCGTGACCGTGTGGGTCACCGGGTCGGCCGCGGGCAGCACCTCCCAGCGCGGCGCCGTGATGCGCTGGCCGGCGATCTCGACCGCCACCGGCGACGCGAGCTGGCGCCTCAGCGCGGCGGCCGCCGACTCCGGCACGGCCACGGCCACGCGCAACGCCGCCGGGTCGAAAAGCGTGAGCAGGGCGTGGCCCGGCATGGCCATGTCGCCGGGCATCACGCTGAGCTCGGAGACGACCGCGTCATAGGGCGCGCGGACGATGAAGTAGCCGCTCTCGGTGCGCGCAGCCTGGGCTGCCGCCAGCTGGGCCTGGGCCTGGGCCGTGGCCGTCTTGAACTGGGCCTCGGCCCGGTCCAGCGCGGCCTGGCTGATGAAGCGGCTGGCGAAGAGCTGGCGCTGGCGCTGCATCTCCAGCGTCGCCACCTGCTGGGCCGCGCGTGCGGCCTCCACCTGGGCGGCGGCGGCGCCGGCCTGCTGCTCGGCCGCGCGCGCGTCCAGGCGCGCCAGCAGCTGGCCGGCCTTGACCCGGTCGCCGGCCTTGACCGGCAGGGCCACGACGGCGCCGGCCACCTGGGCCGAGACGAGCGTCTGGCGCACCGCCTCGATCGTGCCGTCGTGGCTGGCCAGGGCTTGCGCCGTGGCGGGCGCCACCGTCCAGGTGGCCAGCCCGCCCGCCGAATCCGCTGTACCCGCCGAATGGCCGAGGCCGGGCGGAGCGCCCAGCATGAGGGCCAGGGCGATCCTGGGCAGACCGTGGGACCAGCGAAACATGGGCGCTCCTGTGCGTGACTTCCGATGCGAGTTGTTCTAGTATTTAACTAAGTAGCTAAATAGTCAAGTGGCGACATGAGCAATCAAGTGAATCCAGCGCGGATCGGGCATGATGGGGACCCCGCCACCAGCCCATGTGCCTCCGCAATGCAGGACCTGCCCGACGAAGCCCTCCAACAGGTGGCCGCCTATTTCCAGGCCCTCTCCGAGCCCACGCGGCTGCAGATCCTCAACCTGCTGCGGCGCGGCGAGCACAACGTGGGCGAGATCGCCCAGGCCTGTGGCTTCACGTCGGCCAACATCTCGCGCCATCTGTCGGTGCTGATGCAGCAGGGCCTGGTCGCGCGCGAGGCGCGCGGCTCGGCCGTCTACTACAGCATTGCCGACGACTCGGTCTATGCGCTGTGCGATCTGGTCTGCGGCAACATCGGCCGACAGATGGAGCGCGATGCGGCGCAACGCAGCAGCTTCCTGAAGGGGACCCGGGTGGCGCGCCGCGCCCGTTGAACGGGCTCGTTCACGCGGCTTGCGCGAGCGGCGGCAGCAGGGCCAGCAGCTGGCGCACCATGCCCTCGCCGGCGCGGTAGTAGATGCGCCTGCCGGCCCGCCGCGTGGCGACCAGGCCGTTGCGGCGCAGCACGGTCAACTGCTGGGAAAGCGTCGGCTGCTGGATCCGCAGCCGTGCCTCCAGCTCACCCACGCAGAGCTCTTCGCCGGCCAGCGCCAGCAGCAGGTGCAGCCGGTCCCGGTTGCCCAGCACCTTGAGCAGGTCGGCGATGCGGTCCAGCGCGTCGTGCGCCGGTCCGGCGGAGGTTGATGGAGCGGGCATGGGGCGCAGGACCTGATGGCCGTGGGAGCTTAGCCACGGCGGCCGGGCGGGTCTTGCGTCAGGTCAATGCCGGGTGGGAGGCATCGTCCTCGAATCGAGCCATGGTGTTTCAGAACGAGGAGTACGAAATGTCTGCATTCAAGGGTTTGCTTACCAGCGATGTCGGCCTGATGAGCCTGGCGGTGCTGCTTTTCATGTTCGGCATGGGCGGCTTCTACGTCCGCTACTTCCTGCGCCATATGCGCGAGGACGAGCGGCGTGCCCGCGGCCAGCACTGACCTGGGTCGAACTGCTGGCGGGGCGCATGGCCGGCCCTTTAAGTTCGCTGCGGCCGCCCGATATGCAGGGCCAGACCAATCCTGGAGCCCCTGATGCTGCTCGTCTGCCCCCACTGCGGCACCCGCAACCGCGTACCCGACGCTCGCCTTGCAGACGACCCGAATTGCGGCCGTTGCGGCCAGCCGGTGGTGCCGCGCAAGCCCGTGGCCCTCGGCGATGCCGACCTCATGCCCTATCTGCAGGGCACGGAGGCGCCGGTGCTGGTGGACTTCTGGGCCGCCTGGTGCGGGCCCTGCCGCTCCTATGCGCCGCAGTTCGAGCAACTCGCCGCCGCGCGGCCGGAGCTGCGCTTCGTCAAGGTGGACAGCGACGCGGCGCCGCGTTCCAGCGCCGCGCTGCAAATCCGCAGCATCCCGACGACGCTGCTCTTCGTCGGTGGGCGCGAGGTGGCGCGGCAGAGCGGCGCGATGTCCGCGGCCCAACTCAGTGCCTGGGTGGACGGCGCGCTGCGCTGAGCCGCGGGCTCAGAGAAAGCGAGCCAGTGCTTCGACGTCTTCGGGAAAGAGCTGGCCTACCTCGGCCGCCGCGACGCGGCCGTCGCGCCCGCGCACGACCGTGACCGGCAGGCCCTGGGGCTTGGGCAGCACGGCCTCGATGGCGGGCGTCACCCAGCCACAAGGGAAGTCATAGCTGCGCCGGGCGCGATAGGCCTTGGCCGCGGCGAGGTCCTGGTCGATGGACAGACCCAGCACCAGCAGGCCGCGCTCGCGCTGCGTCTGCCAGAGCTTCTGGATGGCCGGCGTGACTTGGGCGCAGAAGGGGCACCAGCTCGCCCACCAGTACACGACGACGACGCGGCCCCGGGCCGAGGCCGCCTTGAACTCGCCGCCTTCGAGCAGCGGCACATCGGGCAGGAGCAGCGGGGCGCCGACGGCCGGCACGTTTCTCAGTGCCTCGGCCGCGCCTGCGCCGCCCAGGCCCGTCGCCAGCGCGCCGCCGATGCCCTGGCACCAGTGGCGGCGCGTGAGCCCGGCCATGGGGCCTTCAGCGCTGGCCGCCGACGAGCAGGCGCTCCTCGGCAGGCACGGGTTCGCCACCGTCGAGCTCCACGGCGAGCTGGGTGCAGACCGCGCGGCACAGCATCGCGACCTTCTCGCTCTGCAGCCGGTAGTAGATCTGCGTGCCCTCGCGGCGCTTGCCCAGCACACCGGCGCGGTAGAGCGTGGACAGGTGCTGGGACATATTGGGCTGGGTGGTCTGGATCTGCTCCAGCAGCTCGGAGACATTGCGCTCGCCGTTGCAGACGGCGCTGATGATCTTGAGCCGGATCGGCGTGGCCAGCACGCTGAAGAGCTCGGCGGCGGACTCGAAGACGCGGTCTTCCTCGGGAGCGGCAGTCATCGCGGCGGGGCGGGGTGGAGCAGGAAAATCACTGTATCAGCAAGCGCCGATGTGTGCCTCAGGGAATGGAGAATGCGGGGCCCGGAACTCTTGCTGAATGCTGACCGCCATGGACGAATCGAGCTTGCCCGCCCTCACGCACCAAGTGCTCGGCGCCGCGTTCGGCCTGGCCGTGCTGTTCGGCGCGCTGTGCCAGCGCACGCGCTTTTGCACGATGGGTGCGATCTCCGACGTCTACACGATGGGCGACTGGCGGCGCGCGCGCATGTGGGTGGTCGCGGTGGCCGTCGCGATGCTGGGCTTCAACGGCCTGGTGGCGCTGGGCCAGCTCGACCCGGCCGCCAGCATCTATGCGGGGCCGCGCCTGCTTTGGCTGTCGGCTGCGCTGGGCGGGCTGGTGTTCGGCTTCGGCATGGTGCTGAGCTCGGGCTGCATCAGCCGCAACCTCGTGCGCCTGGGCGGCGGCAGCCTGAAGTCGCTGGTGGTGCTGGCGGTGGCGGCCATCGCGGCCGGCGCGACGCTGCGCGGCCTGACGGCCGTGCTGCGCGTGGCCACGGTGGAGAAGGTCTTCGTCGATCTGCCGGCGGGCCAGGCCCTGCCGGGGCTTGTTGCCGCCGTGCTGCCGGGCGGCGCGGCGGCCTGGGGCCTGGGCCTGGCCGTGCTGGTGGCCGTGGCGCTGCTGGCCTGGGCGCTGCTGCCGCGCGCGGGGCGCTCGCTGGAGGTCGCGCTCGCCGGGCTGGGCGTGGGCGCGCTGGTCACCGCGCTGTGGTGGGTGTCGGGCCATCTGGGCTTCCTGCCCGAGGACCCGCGCACGCTGGAGCCGGTCTATCTGGCGACGAACTCGCGCCACATGGAGTCGCTGAGCACGATCGCTCCGGTGGCCTATGCGCTGGACTGGCTGCTGCTGTTCAGCGACCAGTCCAAGACGCTGACGCTGGGCATCGCCAGCGTGGCCGGTATCGTCGTCGGCGCGGCGCTGATGGCCTGGCGCGAAGGCAGCTTCCGCTGGGAGGGCTTCGGCAATGTGGGCGACCTGGGCCTGCACCTCGTGGGCGCGGCCTGCATGGGCGTGGGCGGCATCGTCGCGATGGGCTGCAGCATCGGCCAGGGCGTCACGGGTGTGTCGACGCTGTCGCTGGGCAGCTTCATCGCGCTGGCTGCGATGGTGGTCGGCGCCTGGCTGGCGCTGCGCTATCAGGAGTGGCGCTTGGGATGAGGCCCCCGGCCCAGCGGGTACGCTGGGCCGCCCCCCGAGGGGGCGGCGATGCTTGCGGCACCGAGCCGCAAGCACATCGCCAGGGCGGGCCGGCGCTCGGCCCGGAATGCGCTCTTCAGGGCCGGCCACCAGCCTCGTTCGTGGCCGGCGGCGTGTCGCCCTGGTCGACAAGCCGGTCGGTCAGCGCGGCGGCGGCCCAGATACCGGCCAGCGTGACCCAGGACGTGGCCGTGAACACCGCTGCGCCCGACAGGCCGGCGCCGACGGCGCAGCCGCCGGCCAGCATGCCGCCGAAGCCCATGCAGACCGCGCCGACGATGTAGCGGCGCATGCTGGCGCCGCCCTGGAAGCCTTCCAGCCTGAGCTCGCCGGACAGCGCCGCGGCGAGGAAGGCGCCGAGAAAGACACCCGGGATCAGGCCCACGTCGAAGCTGAGCGGCTTGTCGCTGACGAAGAGGACACGACTCAGCACCTCGGCCGAGGGGCCGGTGAAGCTCAGCGACTGGATGGGGTGGGGGTCGAAGGCCAGCCTGGAGACGGCGTAGGTGAACCACCAGCCCGCCGCCACCGTGAGGCCCACGCCGATGGCGCCGCCCCAGCCCCAGGCGCCCACGCGTTGGCGCCGCGCCCAGAACACCGCGGCGGCGAACCACAGGGCCGCGAACAGCAGTGCGCCGCCATGGCCCATGCCGGTGCGGGCCAGCAGGTCGCGGGCGCCGCCGCCGTCGATGGTCCACCACTCGGAGATGGCCAGCCGCAGCGGCGAAAGCGCGCCGGTCAGCGCCGACTGCGCCGCGACCGCGAACACCAGCCCCGACAGCAGCGCACGCAGATTGCCCTGGGCCGCCAGCACCAGCATGCGGCTGGAGCAGCCGCGCGCGAGGATCATGCCCATGCCGAACAACGCGCCGCCGACCGCCGCGCCGGAGAGGCTGCCGCGCGCGGCGATCTGGCGCGCGTTGCCGGCGTCGAACCAGCCCAGCATCGCCAGGGTCTGGGTCGCGCCGACGGCCGTGGCGAAGGCGAACAGCCAGACCGTCAGCCGGCCGCCGGTGCGCTGGTCTCGGGCGAACTCGATGACGGCCGCGCGCAGGCAGAAGCGCGAGCGCTGCGTGAAGAAGCCGAACAGCACGCCGATCAGCGCGGCGCCCAGGGCCAGCGTAGCCGGTTCGCCGAGGCGGTCGATGAGGGGTTCGAGAAACGACATCCTGGGCAGGTGGCCGAGCTATGGCTTGATGTAGGCGTAGCCCTCTTTCTGCAGCTTCACGAGGCGCACGACGCCCGAGGGCGTGTAGTCGGCTTCCAGCATGAACTGCTCCTTCTTCAGGCCGCGGTTCTTCAGCGTGATCTCGCAGACCTCGAAGCGCACGCCGCGGGCCTTCAGGGCCGACACCAGCGGCCCGAACTCGACGCCGCCGGGCGCCTTGGCGCCCTCCATCAGCATGTCCACGCCATCGGCGTGCGTGACGACGGTGATCTGGGCGGACGGGTCCACGTCGAGGTGGTTGCGGATGTTGCGCAGGCCCTTGAGCCCCTGCGCGGCCGCGTTGTCGAAGTGGTAGACGACGAGGTCGCCGGCCCAGGCCAGTGGCGTGGCGAGCAGCAGCGTGAACAGGACGAGCAGGAAGCGCTTGCGCATGGGGGGATCCTCAATCGTGCAATTCGATAAGTTCCGTGGCGGCCTTGACGCCGGCCAGCGCGCAGGCATCGTCGGCCTCGCCGCCGGCCGCGCCCGACACGCCGATGGCGCCGACGACCGCGCCCGCGGCCTCGATGACCTGGCCGCCGCCAATCGCCATCACCTGCTGCGACTGGCGGATGCCGCTCATGGGCTTGCCGGCCTGGGTGTCGGCCGCCAGCGCGGTGGTGGACATGCGAAAGCTCGCCGCCGTCCAGGCCTTGCGAGGTGCGATGTCGAGCGTGTGGGCGCCGGCGAAGCGGTCGCGTAGCAGCACCTGCACGAGGCCGCCGCGGTCCACGACGGCGACCGCCACTTGATGGCCGGCCTTGCGGCAGTGGGCGAGGGCGGCCTGGGCCGCGACGAGGGCGGTCTCCGGCGTCATCTGCTGCAGGCCGAACAGCGGTGGTGCGTCGGCGGCCTGGGCCGAGGCGGCCAGGGTCAGTGCGGCAAGCGTCAACAGGTGGTTCATCGCGGACTCCTTGCGGTTCAGCCGCCCAGCAGACCAGGGTTGCCCTGCATGGCGACCAGCTTGGGCGTGTTCAGCGTGCGTGGCTTCACGCGGCCGCCCTGGGCGCGCAGCCAAGCCTCGACATGCTCCCACACCGGCTTCACGCCCGGCGCGTTCTTTGCGTCCTCGGCCACCGGCGCCCAGCCGGCCACCTTGTAGCGTCTGTCGGCGTCCAGCGGCTTGCCGTTGAGGCGCATGTCGGTGATGCGGCTGCCCATGGCCTCGTCCGGCCGCATCGTGTAGCTCAGGCCGCCCACGCGCACCATGTCGCCGCCCTGCTGGTAGTAGGGGTCGGGGTTGAAGAGGTTGTCGGCCACGTCTTCCAGCACGGTCTTGATGGTCGCGCCGCTCATCTCGGTCAGCGTGGCATGGGGGTAGGTGATGGCGAGCTGGTCCATCAGCAGCTCGCGCGTGATCGTGTCGCCGGGCAGCAGGCTGGTGCCCCAGCGGAAGCCCGGCGAGAACGCGATCTCAGCTCCTTGCACGTCCATCAGCGCGTCGCAGATCAGCTGGTCCCAGCTGCCGTTGAAGTTGCCGCGGCGGTAGAGCAGGCCGTCGGTGACGGCGAGCTTCTCGCCCAGCTTCGCCTCGAACGGCGCGCGTACCCTGGCGATCAGCGCCTGCATGTCGGGGTCGGGGCGCAGCTGGTTGGCGAACACCGGCAGCAGCCGGTAGCGGAAGTCCACCATGCGGCCGCCCTTGACGTCGAAGTCCATCACGCCGAGGAACTTGCCGTTGCTGCCGGCATTGGTCACCAGCGTCGTGCCGCCGGCGTTCTTCACCGGCACGGCCAGGGGTACGCCGTCGTGGGTGTGGCCGCCGAAGATGGCGTCGATGCCGCGCACGCGCGTGGCCAATTTGAGGTCCACGTCCATGCCGTTGTGCGACAGCAGGCAGACGAGCTGGGCGCCGGCCGCGCGGGCCTCGTCCACGAACTTCTGCATATTGGCGTCCTGGATGCCGAACTCCCAGTCCGCCACCATATAGCGCGGGTTGGCGATGGGCGTGTAGGGGAAGGCCTGGCCGACGATGGCCACGGTCACGCCGTTGATCCTGCGCAGCGTGTAGGGCTTGAAGACGGGGTCGCCGAAGTCGGCCGTCTTCACGTTCTGCGCGACGAAGTCGACCTGGCCGGCGAAGTCCTTCTCGACGATCTCCTTGACGCGCTCCATGCCATAGGTGAACTCCCAGTGGCCGGTCATCACGTCCACGCCTAGCAGCTTGCAGGCGTCCACCATGTCCTGGCCATTCGTCCACAGCGACGTGGCCGAGCCCTGCCAGGTGTCGCCGCCGTCCAGCAGCAGCGCGCCGGGGCGGCTGGCCTTCAGCCGCTTGACCAGGGTGGTGAGGTGGGCGAAACCGCCGACGCGGCCGTAGCGGCGCGTGGCAGTCTCGAAGTCCAGCGCCGTCAGCGCGTGGGCCACGGCCGTGCCGGGGCGCAGGCTGGCGGCCTTCAGCAGCGATTCGCCGACGAGATGGGGCAACTGGCCCTGCATGCCGGCGACGCCGATGTTGACGCTGGGCTCACGGAAGTAGATGGGCTGCAGCTGCGCGTGGCAGTCGGTCATGTGCAGCAGCGAGACGTTGCCGAAGGGCGGCAAGTCGTAGAGCGCCGCTTCGGCCTTGTCGGTGGCCGCCTCGGCCTCGCGGGCCAGCGGCAGGCCGGCCACGGCGGCGCAGGACAGCACCTGCAGGAAATCGCGCTTGGACAGGGACATGGCGCGCCTACTGGTTGACCGGTGACTTGGGATCCAGCAGCAGGGCCATCACGTCGCGCAGCTGCCGCTCGTCCAGCAGCTCGGCGTGGCCGAAGCGCGGCATGTTGGAGCAGGCGGCGTAGGCCTTGCTGTTCCACAGCTTGCCCCAGGTGTAGCGGACGATGTCCGCCGCGGCCGGGCTGGCCGGGTCGGCGACGCCGCGCAGCTTGCCGTAGTTCCAGAGGCTGGGGCCTATGGTGCCGAAGGAGATTTCCTTCCTGTCGATCTGGTGGCAGTTGTAGCAGCTGCCGCCGTTCTTGGCGGTGGCGGCGCTGGCGTCGCTCCAGGTCATGCCGCGGCCGTTCTGGGCCAGCTTCTCGCCTTCCTTCCAGTCGCCGATGAATTGGCCGTCGGCGGGCCATTTGATCGCGGCCGCCTCGCGGGCCTGGATCTTCTTCGCGACGGCCGCCGGCGGCGGCTCGGGCTGGGAGCAGGCCCGCTGGGCCGCGTCCTGGTTCAGGCGCTCGACCTTGGCGATGCCCTGGTCGCGGAAGCTCGCGCGCATCATCACGGCGGTCTGCAGGTCGACCTGCCGGTCGGCGGGCCTTTGCGCCTGTGCGGCGCCGGCGGCGAGCAGGGCGAGGGCAGCGAAGTGTGCGATCTTCATGCTCGTTCTCCTCAACGCTTCAGAGCCGGCGCGATGGACTCGGCGCCGCGGGCGTTCACGCCCATGTAGACGCCCAGGGCCACCGTCACATCGGAGGCGAAGCCGGGGTAGGGGAAGCGCTGCTGGCGGAAGCAGTCGTTGAGCCGGCGCTGCATGGTCCACAGCTCGCCGCTGGAGACGCGGTAGGCCGGCCAGGCCGCGAAGCCGATGCCGTCGCCGGGGTTCTTCGTCAAGTTGGGCAGGTCCTGCAGGCGGATGCGCTTGCCGTCCTCGCCGTGGCAGCTGGCGCAGGAGAAGTCCATCGGCCCGCCGCGGTAGAAGAAGGCGCGCTTGCCGAGCTCGTAGGCGCGCTTCTCCAGCGGGTGCTTCTGCGGCAGCGCCATCTTCATGCCGCGCGACTGCGACGCCACCCAGGCCGACAGCGCGGTGACCGTGGCCTGCTCGCCCTTGTCGAAGGGCGTGGCGGCGATCTCGGCCGCGTCGAAGCCCTGCAGCGTCTGCATGCAGCTCAGCAGGCGCGACTCCAGGTCCTGCACCCGCTTCGTGTCGCGGAACCAGCGCGGCAGCTGCACCCAGGCGCCCTTGACGACGCCCGGGCCCAGGCCCAGGTCGCAGGCCTCCAGGCTCGCGTTCTTCGGGCCGCGCGGCGTCTTCCACAGCTCCTCGCCCTTGGCCTCGAAGAGCTCGGCGGGGTTGCCGTCCTCGAGCATCTTGCGGTACTCGGCGATGCCGTCGGCGGCCGATTTCGGCGGTGGCGTCTGCGCCGCCGCGACGCCGGGGGCGGCAGCCGCGATGGCGGCGATGGCAATCAGTCGTGAGCGCATGGGCCCTCCTGCGGTGGCGGGGACGGATGGGCCGCGGTCAGGAGACCGTGGCTTCGTCGGTGCGGGTCTCGCCGCGGCTGTCGCGCCAGGTGATGGCGATCCTGTCGCCGGCCTTGGCGCCCTTCACGACGAACTCCAGGAAGGGGTTCTTGGACACCGACGGGCCCCAGTCGGCCGTGAACACGGGCTTGCCGTTGAGCATGGCCGTGACCTGCTGGATGAACCAGGCCGGGATGATCTTGCCGGCAGGGTCCTTGCGCTGGCCCGTCTCCATCTCGTGGCTCATCAGCACCTTGACGGTGGTCTTGTCGCCGGCCGACTGGGCCCGGATGCGCATGGGATCTGGCATGTGTTTCTCCTGTTCAGTTGAACTTCAGTTGCGTCGTATGAACCCGGTATTCCGGGCCGAGCGCCGGGCCGCGGGCTCCATCTCAGCCTCCACAGCCGCCCAGCGTGACCTTGACTTCCTTCTGGGCGTAGAGCACGCGGCCATCGGCCATCAGCGCCACGGCCAGCACATTGGACGTCTGGCCCATCTTCACGCGCGTCTTGAAGGCGGGCTCGACGAACTCGTTCACGTCGAAGGCGGCCGACAGCACGCTGGGGTTCTTCTCGACGAGCAGCAGCAGGCGCTTGACGCCGGGCAGCGCGGTGGACACGCCCACCGGCACGACGGCGCCGTTCTCGGCGATGTCGGGCGCGGTGAGGGTGATGTCCTTGCTCTCCACGGGCGTGCCGGCGCCCAGGGCCTTCATCAGCTCGGGGATGGTCTTGGCCTCGAAGGCGGCCGTGGAGTAGGCGGCCAGCGCGGCACGGGGCAGGGCGCCCAGGCCGGCCAGCAGCAGGGCGACTTGGGCCGAGCGGGCCAGGGCGTTTCGACGGGTCAGCATGAGGGTCTCCTCTGGGTCTGGGACGTTAGGTGCATGGCCTTGGGGGCGCATGGGGGCAATCCTGGGGGCATCAGCGGCTCGCGGCACCGGCGGCCAGCCAGGCCGCAATGGCCTTCAGGTCGGCCTCGGGCAGGGCCTGGGCCGGCATGGGGATGGCGCCCCACTGGCCCTGGCCGCCGCTCTTGATCTTGGCGGCGAGATAGGCCTCGGCATCGGCGCCCGTGCCGTACTTGGCCGCGACCTGGGCGAAGCCGGGGCCGACCAGCTTCTGCTCCATGCCATGGCAGGCCGTGCACGAGTGCTTCTTCACGAGGGCCAGCGTCGCCGCGGCGGCGCTCGGCGGGGGCGCTGCAGCGGCTTGGGCCGGCGCGGCCGCCGGCGTGCCGGGCGGGCGCGTCGTGTCGACGCCGCGCTGCGGGCCGACGAGGCGCTGCTGCGCGGCCAGGTTGCCGTTGTTGTTGCGGGCGAAGTCGGGCAGCAGCGAGGCGACCTTGGGCTCGGCCTCGCAATCGTGCATGCAGGCCTTGGCCTTCACGTCGAAGTCGCCGGCCTTGCCCATGCCCTTGCCCGGCCACATCGCATGCGCCGTGGTCACGCCATTGCGGTTGGGCAGGCGTTTTTGTACGTCGGCGATGTTGGCGTCGCTCAGCGTGAAGTCGTCCGGCACGATGCCGCCCAGGTTCAGCAGATAGGCCGTCACCGCGTAGACCTCGTCGGTCTTCAGCGACTTGGGCGCGTTCCAGGGCATGGCGCGGTTGATGTAGTCCCACAGCGTGGACACGGTGGACACCTTCATCAGCGTCGTGCGGCCGGGGAAGGTCCTGTCGTTCAGCCGCGCGACGCGGCCGGTCTTGATGTCCTCGGCCGTGGTGCCGCCCACCAGCGGCGAGAACACCTCGTTGCTCTCGCCGAAGGTGCCGTGGCAGGCCGCGCAGCGCGCCTCCCAGACGTCCTGGCCCTGGCTGACCGGGCCGGCGCCCTTGGGCAGGCCCTTGAAGTCGGGGCGCACGTCGATATCCCAGGCCTTCAGCTCGGCCGGCGTGGCCGTGCGGCCGATGCCGGGGTAGGGGGGCTGGGCCGCGGCCATGCCGAGCGCGGCCAGCGCCAGGAGCGCGGCGGCGGCTTTAACTGCCTTAGGCGAGCTGGACATTGCGCACCTCCCCGCTCTCCTCGACCAGCCAGGACTGGATGGCGTTGTTGTGATAGATGGAGCGCGTGCCGCGCACGGCGCGCAGCTGGCGGGTGCCGGGCTGCACATAGCCGGTCTCGTCCGTCGCGCGGCTCTGGATGATGGCGGGCTTGCCGTCCCACTGCCAGTCCAGCGTGAAGCGGGTCAGGCATTTGCTCATCACCGGGTCCTGCAGCCGCGCCGTGCGCCAGTTGCGGCCGCCGTCGGTCGTCAGGTCCACGCGCCTGACCTTGCCGCGGCCGGACCAGGCCAGGCCGCTGATCTGGTAGTAGCCCTTGTCGAGCAGCACCTGGCCGCCGGAGGGCGTCGTGACGACGCTCTTGCACTCCTGCGTGCTGGTGTACTGGCGGTGCAGGCCGCCGGGCATCAGGTCGATGTAGTGGATGGTTTCGTCCTTGGTGCCATAGGGCTGGTCGCCCACCTCCAGGCGGCGCAGGTATTTGACCCAGCTGACGCCCTGCACGCCCGGCACCACCAGGCGCAGCGGGTAGCCCTGCTCGGGGCGCAGCATCTCGCCGTTCTGGCCGTAGGCGACGAAGACCTCGCCGCTCTCCACCAGCTCCATCGGCACGGTGCGCGTCATGCTGGAACCGTCGGCGCCCTCGGCCAGCACATAGCGGGCGCGCTTGTAGTCCACGCCGCAGAGGTCGAACAGCACGCGCAGCGGCACGCCGGTGAACTCGCTGCAGCTCAGCATGCCGTGGGTGTACTGGCAGGTCGGCACGGCCACATTGCCCCACTCCATGCCGGTGTTGGCGCCGCACTCGATGAAGTGGAAACGGCTGACGCTGGGCAGGCGCATCAGCTCGTCCATCGTGAACACCAGCGGCCGCTTCAGCAGCGCGGCGTCGCTGCCGTTCACCATCAGCCGGTGCTTGGAGGGGTCGATGTCCCACCAGCCCTGGTGGTGGCGCTCGAAGTGCAGGCCGCTGGGCGTGACGATGCCGAACAGCGATTGCAGCGGCGCGAAGGACACCGAGGCCTGCGCCGTCTGCGTGAGGCCGGGGCTGGGGCGGCGCTGCACATTGGTCTCGAACTTGGACGGCTTGCCATAGCCCTCGGCGGCGACCGGCTGGCCCAGGCCCTTGCTGTGCTCGGGCAGATTCAGGATGTTGGGGTCGCCGTCGGCAGCGGTCTGCGCAACGGCGGCACCGGCCGCCCCGCCGGTCAGCGCGGCGGCGAAGGCCTGGCGGACGAAGTCGCGGCGGCCCTGGCTGGCCTCGGAGAACACGGTGCGGATGGCGTCCTGCGTCAGGAAGCTCTCCGGCGCCTTGCGCAGGCGGCCTGACGGCGGGGGAGATTGGCTCACGGCAGCTCCACGTGGGTTGAGGGATCGCGCCGGGGCGCGCACCCGATGCCAAGTCAAAACATCAGTTGATCGTTATATTAACGACGACGGATTTTTGAAGGACTGGTGAGAACCCTTGCCTGCGGCCGGTCAACCCAGGCCGAGAGTCTTGAGCCGGCGGTACAGGGTGCGCTCGCTCAGGCCGAGCCGGGCCGCCATCTCGCGGCGGCTCAGCCGCCCGTCGGCCAGCAGGCGGCGCAGTTCGGCGTCGCCCGGGGCCGGTGCCGGTGTGGCCGCGTCGGGGCGTGCCGCGGCGTTCAGCCAGTCCGGCAGGTGCTCGGGGCGCACGACGCCGTCGTCGGCGAACAACCGGGCCCGGTCCAGCACATTGCGCAGCTCGCGGATATTGCCGGGCCAGTCGTAGGCCTGCAGCCGGGCCATGGCCGCGGCCTGCACGGCGATGCGCTGGCCGGTCCGGGCGCCGCGCTGCAGGAAGGAGTCGACCAGCATCGGGATGTCCGCAGATCGGTCGCGCAGCGGCGGCAGATGGATGGGGAAGGCGGCGATGCGGTAGTAGAGGTCCTGGCGGAAGCTGCCCTCGGCCACCATCTGCAGCAGCGGCTTGTGCGTGGCCGCGACGAGGCGGAAGTCGGCCTGCTGCGTCTCGGTGGCGCCGACCCGCCGGAAGGTGCCGGACTCGATCAGCCGCAGCAGCTTGACCTGCATGCCCAGCGGCACGTCGCCGATCTCGTCGAGGAAGAGGGTGCCGCCGGCGGCCGTCTCCACCAGGCCCTGCTTGCGGTGCTGGGCGCCGGTGAAGGCCCCCCGCTCGTGGCCGAAGAGCTCGCTCTCGAACAGGGTCTCGGGCAGGCCCGAGCAGTCGACGACGACGAAGGGGCCGTCGTGCCGGTCGCTGGCCTCGTGCACGGCGCGCGCGAACAGCTCCTTGCCGGTGCCGGATTCGCCCAGCAGCAGCACCGGCAGCTGCGAGCGCGCCACGCGCTGCACGGCCTCCAGCGCGGCGTTGAACGCGGCCGAGCGGCCGACCAGGCCCGCCTGGCGGGGGCGTGCCGACGCATGCCTGACCGTCGTCAGCCGCTCCACATAGGCCACCACGCGGTGCTCGCCGTCGAGGATGGGGCGCAGCTCGACGTCCACATGCTCGGGCCCGCGCGGCGTGTGATGGATGTGCAGCACGCGGTCCGGCCCCTTGAGCTCGAAGGCGCGCTTCATCGGGCAGTGCTCGCCGGCCTGGTCGCAGGGCAGGTCGTAGTGGTGGGACACGCGGTAGCACTTGTGGCCCAGATAGGGCCGGTCCGCGGTGCCGAACTGGCGCTGGTAGGCGGTGTTGGCGGCCAGGATGTTGTAGTCCGGGTCCAGCACGATCATCGGCTGGGCCTCGTGCTCCAGGTAGGAGACGAGGGCCTGGACCTGGGGGCTGTCGGCGGTGGCGGGCGGCATGGTGGCGGTGGGCTCCGGCTGGGCTGCCATCTTCTGTCATGTGGCAGTTGGTTGGCAGTTTTTCTGCCAGATGGCAGTTGACGGAAGGGCGGTTCGTGGCAGCGTAGTCCCACCAGGTCTTTGTGGATTTCCATTTACATCAAGGACTTGGCGCGGGCCGGCGACGGCCGGGCGGGCTGGCATGGCTTTTGATCATGGAAGCTGGCAGGCACCAGCAACTGCCATGCCGCCGGCAAGGGGCTGCGGTGCCAACAGGAGAGCGCCATGAAAGTGAACGAAGGAACCCTGGATCGCGGCCTGCGCGTCGTCGTCGGCCTGACCCTGGTGGCGCTGGCCGCCACCGGCACCGTGGGCGTGTGGGGCTGGATCGGTGTCGTGCCGCTGCTGACCGGTGCCGTGGGCCTGTGCCCGCTGTACTCGGTGCTCGGCATCAATACCTGCCGGCGCTGAACGGCGTGGCCCGGGAGACCGTCATGGGGCGGCAATCGCGGCTGCAGGTCGAGGGCTTCTTCGACCCGGCGACCTGGACCGTCAGCTATCTCGTGCTGGACCGCAGCACGCTGCAGTGCGCCATCATCGACAGCGTGCTGGACTACGACCCCAAGTCGGGCCGCACGACGACGGCCGGCGCAGACCGGTTGATCGCCCGCGTGCGCGAGCTCGGTGCCCGGGTGCAGTGGATTCTCGAAACCCATGTCCATGCCGACCACCTCTCGGCCGCACCGCATCTGCGCCAGGCCCTGGGCGGGAAATTGGGCATAGGCCAGCACATCACGACGGTGCAGAAGGTCTTCGGCACGCTGTTCAATGCCGGCCCCGACTTCGCCCGCGACGGCCGCCAGTTCGACCACCTCTTCCAGGATGACGAGGCCTTCGCCATCGGCGGCCTGCAGGCCCGCACGCTGCACACGCCGGGCCATACGCCGGCCTGCATGACCTATGTCGTCACGGCCGGGGAGGGCGCCGATGCGGACATGGCCGCCTTCGTCGGCGACACCCTCTTCATGCCCGACTACGGCACGGCGCGCTGTGACTTCCCCGGCGGCGACGCGCGCACGCTGTACCGCTCGATCAACAAGGTGCTGAGCCTGCCGCTGCAGACGCGCCTCTACATGTGCCACGACTACCAGCCCGGCGGCCGCGAGTTGCAGTTCGTCAGCACCGTGGCCGACGAGCGCGCGCACAACGTGCATGTGCGCGACGGCATCAGCGAGGACGCCTTCGTCGCGATGCGTAACGTGCGCGACGCGACGCTGGGCATGCCCACGCTGATCCTGCCCTCGGTGCAGGTCAATATGCGCGGCGGCGAGCTGCCGGCGGCCGAGGACAACGGCGTGCGCTATCTGAAGATTCCGCTCAACGCGGTTTGAAAGTGAGCCCCTCGTCCGGTCTTGCCCCGCTGAACGCGGGCAAGCCCGGCCGGTCCCCCGCGGGGACGGCGATGTTCGCGGCATTGAGCCGTGAACACATCGCCCCGTGGGCCGGCTTGGGGCGGCCCGGCGCTCGGCCCGTACTACCCCGGTTGCGTGCGCAGCGGTGCCGCGAACGCGGCATGGATGGATGACTCGCTGGCCAATACACCAACACAAGGAGACAAGCCCATGGACTACAAGACCCTGGTGCCCGAGCTGGCCGTGGCCGCGCAGGTGCATGCGGCCGATCTGCACGAGATCGCCCGCGCGGGCTTTCGCTCGCTGATCTGCAACCGCCCCGACGGCGAGGGCAACGACCAGCCGGTGTTCGCCGAGCTCGAGGCCGGCGCCCGCGGCCTGGGCCTGACGATGCATTACCTGCCGGCCGAGTCGGGCAAGGTCAGCGACGAACAGGGCCGCCAGTTCGGCGCGCTGATGGCCGAATGCCCCAAGCCCGTGCTGGCCTTCTGCCGCACCGGCATGCGTTCGACGACGATGTGGGCCCTGTCCCAGGCCGGCACGCTGCCGCTGCCGCAGATCATCGAGCGCGCCGCCCGCGCCGGCTACGACCTCAAGGGCCTGGTGCGCCGCCTCGCCAATGGCGGCAGGACGCCCGTCGAGGTGGCCGACGCCAGCCACGAGGTCGTCATCGTCGGCGGCGGCGCGGCCGGCATCGCGGTGGCCTCCAGCCTGCTGGCACGCCAGCCGGGGCTGGACATCGCCATCATCGACCCCGCCGACGTCCACTACTACCAGCCCGGCTGGACCCTGGTGGGCGGCGGCGTGTTCGACGCCGCCACCACAGCCCGCACGATGGCCGCCGTGCTGCCGCGCGGCGTGCACTGGCTCAAGGCCGCCGTCGCCGCCTTCGAGCCGGAGCGCGATGCCGTCATCCTCGACGGCTGCCGGGTCGTCAAGTACCGGCAGCTCGTCGTCTGCCCCGGCCTCAAGCTGGACTGGCACGGCATCGAGGGCCTGGTGGACACGCTGGGCCGCAACGGCGTCACGTCCAACTACCGCTACGACCTGGCGCCCTACACCTGGCAACTGGTGCGCGGCCTGCGCGGCGGCCGCGCCGTGTTCACGCAGCCGCCCATGCCCATCAAATGCGCCGGTGCACCGCAGAAGGCCATGTATCTGTCGGCCGACCAGTGGCGCCGCGCCGGCGTTCTGGAGGGCGTGGACATCCAGTTCAGCAATGCCGGCGCCGTGCTCTTCGGCGTGGCCGACTATGTGCCGGCGCTGATGGAATACGTCCAGGCCTACGGCATCCACCTGAACTTCGGCCAGACGCTGACCGGCATAGACGGCCCGGCGCGCCAGGCCTTCTTCAGCCAGACCCATGCCGACGGCAGCAAGACCCAGGTCGTGCGCGAGTTCGACATGATCCACGTCGTGCCGCCGCAAAAGGCGCCGGACTTCATCCGCGTCAGCCCGCTGGCCGATGCGGCCGGCTGGGTGGACGTGGACCCGGCCACGCTGCGCCACAAAGCCCATGCCAACGTCTTCGCGCTGGGCGACGCGGCCAACACCGCCAACGCCAAGACGGCCGCCGCGGCGCGCAAGCAGGCGCCCGTGGTGGCCCACAACGTGCTCGCCGCGCGCGGTGCGGCCAAGGGCGAGGCTCGCTACGACGGCTACGGCTCCTGCCCGCTGACGGTGGCGCGCGGCAAGATCGTGCTGGCCGAGTTCGGCTACGGCGGGAAGCTGGCGCCCAGCTTCCCGCGCTGGTTCATCGACGGCACGCGGCCCTCGCGGCTGGCCTGGTACCTGAAGGAGCGCATCCTGCCGCCGCTGTACTGGGACGGCATGCTGAAGGGCCGCGAGTGGCTGGCCCAGCCCGAGATGGTGGGGTGACCTTGAGCCCCTCGTCCGGTCTTGCCCCGCTGAACGCGGGCCAGCCCAGCCGGTCCCCCGAGGGGACGGCGATGCTCGCGGCATCGAGCCGCGAGCACATCGCCAGTGCGGGCCGGCTTGGGAGCGGCCCGGCGCTCGGCCCGCAATACCCCGGGGTCGTGCGCCACGGCTGGGGCGAGCGCGGCGTGGATAACCGACATGCCTCTTGACGCTACCGGCCTCAGCCTCGTGATGGGCGCCGCGGTCGGCCTGGTGCTGGCGCTGACCGGCGCGGGCGGCGGCATCCTGGCCGTGCCGCTGCTGGTCTTCGGCCTGCACCTGCAGATGGCGCAGGCCGCGCCCATCGGCCTGCTCGCCGTCGGGCTGGCGGCGGCGCTGGGCGCCCTGCTGGGCCTGCGGGACGGCAGCGTGCGCTACCGGGCGGCCCTGCTGATCGGCCTCACCGGCATGCTCGTCGCGCCGCTCGGCGTGCGCCTGGCCCAGCGCCTGCCCAATGCGCCGGTGATGGCCACCTTTGCGGCGCTGCTGGGCTGGGTCGCGTGGCGCGGCCTGCGGCAGGGCAGCAGGGCGGCCCGCGAGGCGAAGAGGCCGGCCGCCAGGGCACCGGTCTGCGCGATGAACCCGGCCACCGGGCGCCTGTCGTGGCGGGCGCCCTGCACGGCGCTGCTCGCGCTCACGGGCAGCCTGTCCGGCCTGCTCAGCGGGCTGCTCGGCGTGGGCGGCGGCTTCGTCATCGTGCCCATGCTGGCGGGCATCAGCAATGTGCCGCCGCGCGGTGTGGTCGCGACCTCCATGGCCGTCATCGCGCTGGTCTCGGTCGGCGGCGTGCTGGGCGCGGCCACCCAGGGCACGCTGGCCTGGCCGGTGGCGCTGCCCTTCGCGGCCGGTGCCGTGCTGGCCCTGCTCGCCGGCCGGCGGCTAAGCGCGCGCCTGGCCGGGCCGCGCCTGCAGCAGGCCTTCGGCGCCATCGCCGCCGCCGTGGCCCTCCTGCTGTTGCTGCGTGCGGTGGGCGCCGCCACCTGACCGCTGGCTGACCGATTCGTCGGAAAAAGGTTTCATGCCAGCCATGCCGGCTATCCTGCGGGCAAGCAACGGCGCTGTCGAATCCATCCCATTCATGGCCATGATCGACCGGCAGGATGTGGATGGCGGCGTGCCCTCGCATCAGCGTTGCCGTCGCCCCGCTCGCCCGGACAGCTTGGGTGCGCTGGCCCGGCTGAAATCCAGAATCCCGCCGCGCTGACCTTGCCGGCGCCGCCCAAGCACCCTCGGCCCAGCCCATGAGGCACACCCACGAAGCCGCTGAAGTGCGGACGACCGCCATGTCGATGGCGACCCTTGCCTCGCGCCCCGCGCGGCAGTTGCTGCTCAGGGCGCTGATCCTGGGCGCCGGCTACTACCTGGCTGGCTACCTGGGCCTGCTGATCCCCTATGTCGGCTCCCATGTGTCGCTGTTCTGGCTGCCCACCGGCATCGCGATGGCGGCCTACTGGCGATGGGGCGCGGCGATGTGGCCGGCCGTCATGGCCGCCGCGTTCGCCGTGAACTATCAGATCGGCGGCCCGGGCTGGCTGGCGTTCGGCATCGCCGTCGGCAATGCGCTAGGCCCCTGGCTCGGCGCGGCATTGCTGCGCAGATGGTCGTTCGACGATGCGCTGACCCGAAGGCGCGACCTGGGCGCCTTCCTGTTCGCGGATATGGCCGGGATGCTGGCCACGGCGACCAACGGGACCGCCTGGCTCTGGGTGGCCGGCCTCCTGCCGGCGTCGAACTGGCCCGCGGCGTGGATGACCTGGTGGACCGGCGATGCGGTCGGAGCCCTGCTGTGCGGCATTCCCCTGATCGCGCTGACGCCCCTGGCCTTCAGGGAATCGTTTGCGGGCCTGCGCGGAGCTTTCAACGCCGGGCTGCTGGCGACCGTGCTGGTCTGCGGCCTGATCGGCTTCTCGGCGTGGACGGCGCCGTCTGCGGCGCTGCTCTTCCCGCTGCTGTCGCTGCCGCTGTTCGTGATCGCCGTGCTGGCGCTGCGCGCCGGCATCCTCGCGGCCTCGTCGGCCGTGCTGATCCTGTCGGCCACCGCCGCCTGGGGAACCGCCAATGGCGTGGGCCCCTTCGCCGGGCACGACACGCATGCCGGCCTGCTCGCGCTGTGGAGCTACATCACGGCCCAGGCCTGCACCAGCGTGCTGATCTGCGGTCTTGCCGCGCAGTTGCTGGCGACCCGGCGTCAGCAGGCGGCGCTGTTCCGCCGCGCGAGCGAGGCCATCCTGGTGGTCGGGCCAACCGGCCTGGTGGGCGACCTCAACCCGGCCGCCGAAGAACTTCTGGGGTGTTCCGCCCGGGACTTCCATGGGCGCTACCTCGCCAATCTGCCATTTGGCAACGGCGGCGCACTGGCCCGCTGGATGTCCGACGACGTCGTTCCCGGTGCCTCGCGGCTGCATCAGTACCTGCGGCTGTCCCGGCCCGATGGTTCTGCCTTGGAGGTCGAGGCGCAGATCGCCCACCACATGGACGAGCGCGGCCTGCTGCAGGCCCAGATCATGCTGCGCGATGTCACCGAGCGTCGCGAAGCCGAGGCCCGCGTCGCCGCCAGCGAGAAACGCCTGCGCGACATCGCCGACCATGCGCCGGCGCTGATATCCGAGCACGACAGGCAGGGCCATTTCCGCTTCGCCAACCAGGCGTTCCAGGATTGGTTCCATGCCGAACCGGCCGCGTTGATCGGCAAGAGCCTGCAGGAGGTCATCGGGCGCAAGGCCTTCGCCGAAATGCAGCAGCACATCCAGGCGGTGCTCGGCGGCGAAACCGTGGCTTTCGAGTCGCGCGCCAGGAACGGCCGCTGGCTGCTCATCGGCCTGGTTCCGCAACGCAACGCCGCTGGCGCCGTGACCGGCTTCTACTCCCTGGGCAGCGACTTCAGCGCACAGGCGCGGGCCGAGGAGGCACTGCGCCAGAGCGAGGAACGCTACAAGGCCGTCCTCGAGGATCAGGCCGATGTCGTCTGCCGCTTCGATGGCAAGGGCGAGGTCGTCTTCGCCAATGAAGCCTGCCGCCGCCTCGTCGGGGGCTCCGCCCAGCACTTTGCTGCGGCCACCTGGCGGTCCGTCGTCGTGCCCGAGGACCTGCCGCAGGTCCATGCCCAGCACAAGCTGCTGAGCCCGTCGAATCCCATCGTGGTGACCGAGCACCGGGTCGTGCATGCGGAGCAGGGCGTTCGCTGGATGGAGTTCGTCAACCACGTCTTCTACGACGCCCACGGCAAGGTCAGGGAGTTCCAGACCGTCGGCCGCGACGTGACCCAGCGCAAGGAACTGAAGCTCCAACTGGAGGCCATCAATGCTCAGGTGCTGGACCTCTACGACAACGCGCCCTGCGGCTACCACTCGTTGAATGCCGAGGGCAAGTTCGTCCACATCAACGCGGTGGAGCTGTCCTGGCTGGGATGCACGCGCGACGAGGTCATCGGCAGGCTCGGCACCGTCGACTTCCTGACCGATGAGAGCAAGCTGAAATACCAGACGGCCTTCCCCGAGTTCCTGAGAACGGGCGCCATCGAGGGCGTGGAGTACGACCTGGTCTCCCGCAACGGCACGATCCGCCGGGTGAGCCTGTCCGCGACATCGGTCCGCGACGCCTCGGGCGCGCTGGTGATGAGCCGCTCCGTGATGTTCGACATCACCGAGAAGCATCGCATCCAGGCTCAGCTGCAGCGTCTCAGCCGCGAGCAGGAGGCCATGCTGAACACGGGGGTGATCGGCATCACGCGGACCAGGGATCGCGTCTTCATCTGGAAGAACGACGCCTTCGAGCGCATGCTGGGCTATTCCCCCGATGAACTGCTGGGTGCGCCGACGCGGCAGCTCTATGCCGACGACGAGTCCTTCCAGCAGTTCGGGCGTGAGGCCTATCCGGCGATCCTGGCCGGCCGCACCTTCCGCACCCAGATCCAGCTCGTGCGCAAGGACGGGTCGCTGATCTGGGTGGACATGAGCGGCGCGCAGCTGGACGGGGGCGAGTCCGTCTGGCTGGTGCAGGACATCACGCCGCTCAAGCAGCAGCAGGCCCATGTCGAGCGCATCGCCTTCCACGACCCGCTGACGGACCTGCCCAACCGGCTTCTGCTGGGCGACCGCCTGCGCCAGCTGATCGCGATGAGTGAACGCCTGCAGACGATGCTGGCCGTCTGTTTCATCGACCTGGACGGCTTCAAGGCGATCAACGACGCGATGGGCCACGAGGCCGGCGACCTGCTGCTGAAGGAGGTGGCGCGGCGCCTGCTGCTCTGTGTGCGCGGCAGCGACACGGTGGCCCGCCTGGGCGGCGACGAATTCGTCGTCGTGCTGTCGCCGCTGCGTGCGAAGGAAGGGTGCCGGCCTATCCTGGCCAGGATGGGCGCGGAGCTGGGCAAGCCGGTCGACCTGGGCGGCAAACAGGCTTGCGTCTCGGCAAGCATCGGCGTGGCCTTCTTCCCCGGCGACGGCAAGGCGGCGGACGTGCTGACGGCCCACGCCGACGAGGCCATGTACCGGGCCAAGCGTTCCGGGCGCAACCGGGTCTGCGAGTGGTGAGGGCCCGGCCCGCGCCGCCGCCGGCCGCGCTTCTCAGCCGTAGGCGACGTTGAAATCGATGAAGCCCCGCTCGACATCCGTCGAACTGAGCTTGACCCTGAGTCGCTGGCCCACCCGCAAGGCGGGCAGGCGCCCCACCAGCATGCCTTCGGCGGGGGGCGAGAAGATGCGAACCCACGAGCCGGCGTCGCCATGGCCGGTCACGACGGCGTCGAAGGTCCGGCCGATGAGCGGCGCCAGGAAGAGCGCGGCCTCGGACTTGCGCATGCGGCGCTCCACCTTGCGTGCCGCGTCTTCCTGCTGCGTGCAATGCAGCGCCAGGGCCTCCAGCTCGGCCGGGCTGTAGGGAGGGGCGGTGCCGCACAGCAAGGCCTTCATCATCCGCAGCGTGATCAGGTCGGGGTAGCGCCGATTCGGCGCGGTCGAATGGGTGTAGTCGCGCTCCGCCAGGCCGAAATGCCCGATGGGCGCCGCGCCTGGGCGCTCGACCACGTACTCGCCCGCGCCCATCAGCTTGATGACCACCAGCGACAAGTCGGGAAAGCGCAGGGGATCGGCACGGTGGCGCCGCGCGAGGAAGCCCTGCAGGGCCTTGGCGTCGGGTGCCGTGGGCAGCGATTCGCCGTATTCGCGCGCCAGCTCGACCAGCCTCAGCCAGCGTTCGGGCGAGCGCACCACCCGGCGCACCGAGGCGCCGCCGTGCTCGGCGAGGAAGCGTGCCGTGCAGGTGTTGGTGGCGATCATCAGCTCCTCGATCAGCTGGCGGGCGCGGTTGTGCTCCTGCTGGCGCAGATCCACCAGCTTGTCGCCGTCGAAAACGGCGCGCGGCTGGAAGGTCTCGAACTCCAGCGACCCTTGCGCGTGGCGGCGGGCCCGCAGGCGCTGGGCGGTCTCATCCTGCACGCGAAGCTGGGCATCCATGCCGGCCACGGCGCCGGCGGCAGCCGGCAGCGCACCCTGACCGATCAGCCATGCGGACACGGTGTCATAGGCCAGCTTGGCCCGGTTGTGCACCCAGGCGCGCCGAACCCGGGGAGCCGAGATGTCGCCTTGCGCATCGACCACCATCTCGGTCACCAGCGCGAGCCTGTCCTGGCCCGGGTTGAGCGAGCTGAGGTCGGTCGACAGGCGCACGGGCAGCATCGGAAAGACCCTGGCCGAGGTGTAGACCGATGTGGTGTTGGTGCGTGCGTGGTCGTCGATGGCCGAGCCGCGCGGCACCAGCGCATCCACGTCCGCCACGGCGACGAAGATGCGCACCGCCCCGTCAGCCAGTGGCTCGCAGGCGCTGAGCTGATCCAGATCAAGCGAGTCGTCGTTGTCGATCGAGCACCACGGCAGTGAGCGGAGGTCGGCCACTTCCGGGCCGGCTATGGGCGCGGCGCTGCCCAGCGCGGCCAGTTCGCGTTCGACGGCGGCCGGGAACTCGGGCACGAGACCGCGTTCCAGCATGGCGTCGCAGGCGATGCGGGCCAGGTCAGCCCGGCTCCAGTGGCGAGGGTTGTGCATGCGTCACTGTAGCCCCGCGCCAGCAGGCGCCGGGCCGCCCAGGTGGTCGGTGCAGCCCATCCATACCAGCACGGCAAGCGCGACCAGCAGGCCACCAGGCTCCGTCATCGGCGAGGGAGCAGGGCTTGTGAACGCTCCGTCTCAGCGCGGCGCCTGGCCCGCGCGCGCCACTTGAGCGGCCGTCAACTTGTACTCGGGAGCCTGGACGATGCTGTCGCGCTCGGGGCTGGTGACCCGGTTCAGTGCCACGGCCGGATCATGGAAGCTGGCGAACAACTGGCCTGGCTGGACCTGCCCGCTGATCCGCAGCGGCAGCTCGGCACAGCCATGCCGGCTGCGCAGCTGCAGCAGTTCGCCGTCCGCGAACGCCAGCCGGGCGGCGTCGGCGGGGTTCATGTCCAGCGTGTCCGTCGCGCGCAGGTCGGACAGGGGGCCGCGCCCGCTCATCGTGCCGGCGTTGAACTGGTACAGGTTGCGGCCCGTGCTGAGCAGGAAGGGGAACTCGGCATCCGTGCGCTCGGCGCTGGGGCGATAGTCCACCACGCGCAGCGTGGCGGTCGGCCCGTTGGCGAAGCCTTCGGTGTGCAGCACGGCCTGGCCGGGGTCGGCCTCGTCGCGGCAGGGCCACAGCAGGCCGCCCCGACCGAGCCTTGCATAGCTCAGCCCCGCGCCGTCTGGCCAGACCGCCCGCACCTCGTTCCAGATCGACTCGGCATCGGCGTAGTTGAAATGCTCTCCCAGGCCCATGGCTGCCGCCAGCTCGCACAGGATCTGCCAGTCCGGCCTGGCCTCGCCCAAGGGAGGCAGCGAGCGGCGCACGCGCTGCACACGCCGCTCGGCGTTCATGAAGCTGCCTTCCTTCTCGAAGCTGCTGGCCGCCGGCAGGAAGACGTCGGCCTGGCGGGCGGTTTCGTTGAGGAACAAGTCCTGCACGACCAGCAGGTCCAGCTTGCGCAGCGCGCTGCGCGTCGCCGCCTGGTGGGCGAGGCTGAGGTCGATGTCGAAGCCCACGACGTAGAGCGCCTTCAAGCGCCCGGCCTCGGCCGCATCCATCATCTCCAGCAGATTCAGGCCGCGGTTGTGCGGCAACGGCGCTTGCCAGGCGGCCTCGAAGCGGGCGCGGCTCGCCTCCAGCGACTGCGACCCGGTCAGGGTGCCGGGTTCGCAGCCCATCAGCGCCGCGCCCTGCACATTGTTCTGGCCGCGCAGCGGATTGATGCCCGCGCCGCGCCTGCCGAGGTTGCCGGTGAGCAAGGCGAGGTTGATCAGGCACATCACGCCCTCAGTGCCCTGGCTGTGTTCGGTCACGCCCAGGCCATGCAGGCACATGGCCGGGCCGCTGCCGGCATACAGGCGCGCGGCCTCGCGTATCTGTGCGGCCGGCACGCCGCAGATCGCCGCGGCGCGCTCCGGCGTCCAGGCCTGCAGGAAGCTGCGCAGGGCCTCGAGGCCCTCGACACGCGCCGCGACGAATCCCGCATCGAACAGACCCTCTTCGACGATGACATGCGCCATTGCGTTGAGCAGGGGCACGTTGGTGCCCGGGCGCAGCGCCAGATGCAGGCGCGCCTGCCGGGCCAGCTCGGTGCGGCGCGGGTCGATGACGATGGCCTGGGCCGCGCCGCGCAGCAGGCGCTGCTTGATGCGCGCGCCGACGACCGGATGGCTTTCGCTCGGGTTGGCGCCGACGATCAGGAAGCAGCGCGCCAGCTCGATGTCGTCGAAGCTGTTGGTGGCGGCGCCGGTGCCCAGCATCATCTTCATTGCCGCGGCGCTGGGGGTATGGCAGACCCGCGCGCAGCAGTCGACGTTGTGGGTGCCGATGACCAGCCGGGCGAACTTCTGCACCAGGTAGTTGTCTTCGTTGGTGGCGCGCGCCGAGCCCAGCACGCCGACCGCGTCCGGGCCGTGGGTGTCGATGACGCGGCGCAGGCGCTGCGCCACGGCGTCCAGGGCCTGGGACCAGCCGGATGCCTGCCATTGGCCGTCTTCCTGCCTGAGCAGGGGCTGACGGACGCGCTCGGGCGAGCGCTCGTAGGCATGCCCGTTGCGGCCCTTGGCGCACAGATGCCCCTTGTTGACCGGCGCGTCCAGCACCGGCCGGACCGAGACGATGGCGTCGGCGGCCGTGCCCACCTCGATCTCGCAGCCGACCCCGCAGTAGGCGCAGACGCTGTGCGTCCAGCGCTCGGCCGGCGGCTGGCCGAGGCCGGGGCGGTCGAGCAGGGCGGTTGTCGGGCAGGTGTCGACACAGGCGCCGCAGGCGACGCAGGAACTCGCGGCCAGCGTGCCGCCGGAGTCCGGCACGATGTGGATGCCGGCGCCATGGCCGAGGACATGCCAGACCGACTGGCCCTGCAGCTCTTCGCAGATGCGCACGCAGCGATAGCAGGTGATGCAGCGCGAAGGGTTGAAGCGGATCAGCGGATGGGATTCGTCCACCGCGCCCCGCGGCGCCGGCTCTGCGTCGCCGGGCGCCAGCCCGTGGCGCCGCAGCTCGCGATGCAGGGCCTTGTCCGGATGGCCTTGCAGGTCGGCGCTGCTGCAGCTCTGGGCCATCCACTCGAGCAGCTGGTGGCGGTAGCGCTCCAGCGCCGGGCTGCTCGTGACGATGCGCATGCCCTCGGCGACGCGGGTGTTGCAGCTGGTCACCGGGTGCTCCTGCCCCTGCAGCTCGACGCAACACAGGCGGCAATGCGCGCCGGGTTGTATGCGCGGGTCGGAGCACAGCGCCGGCGGTGCGATCCCCAGGCCCTGCAGCAGGCTGAGGATGGTGTCGCCGGAGCGGGCCTGTTGCGGCTGCCCGTCGACCGTCAGCTTCGTCGTCCCCGTCATCTTGCCCTCGCTTGCCGCGTTGCCTGGCCGGGCCTCGTGGCCCGCTCACTCTCGGTGTGCGGACCTTAGCGGGCCTGCGGGCTCCGGCCTTGAGCTAGCGCAAGCCGTGCTGCGCTGTGCCTCCTACAGTTGACGGGCAAGGGGGCGGAACTGCCATGGAGGCTCCAGATGCGCTTGTTGCCAGGCAGGGTGTCCGGCGGGGCATTGCTGGCTTGCCGTGATGCAGGCAACGAATTGAGCGACGACGCCGGGCTGTCGGGTTGATGCGCGGTGGCATGGACTTTTCTACACGCTGGGAGAACAGCTCATGAACGCAGGACAGCAGAGGGCGCCGGGGAGCTTCATCCCGGCAGTCATGGGGCGGCATCGCCGGCGGGCTGCGTCCTGTGCGCTGGCCCTGGCGGCCCTGGCGGCTCTGGCCACGGGCTGCGCGGTGGAGGTGCAGAACACCAGGCCGGCGCGGGATCTGGCGCGCAACGCCTTGCCGGCCGGCGATGTCCAGGCCGGCTGGCGCGTGTTCCAGCAGAAATGCGCCAGCTGTCACGGCGCTCCCGCCACCGGCACGGCCAATGGCCCCGACCTGCTGCCGAGGATTCGTGAAATGGGCGCACACCAGTTCGTGGGCCTGGTGCTCAGGCGCTACGACTGGATACTCGCCGCCGCCGAGTCCAGCCCCGACAGTGCCGCGCAGGACACGATGGTCGAGAAGATCGTGCAAGGCAGGGAAGGGACGCTGGTGATGCCGGCCTGGCAGGGTGACCCCGCCGTGACGGCCCACATCATCGACCTCTACGCCTATCTGTCCGCACGCGCCGAAGGCACCCAGGGGCCAGGCCGCCCGCTGCGGTAGCAGAGCTGGTTGCAGGGGGCTCTGGAAATGAAAAGGCCGACTGAGAACAGTCGGCCTTGAATGGTGGTGGAGAGGAGGATCGCAAACGCCTCAGCAGGCCGCACCAAGCAACATATGGCGCTTCTAGTCCGTCCTCATCTGCTGCGAAAGTTACTGCATATCTGGCGTTGTGGAAAAGTGCTCGCGGGCCGACGGCCGCTTCGCAGTCAGGCGTCGTCTGGTCCAGCGATCTGGCCGGCAGGTCGCGTCGTCAAGCTGCGGATGGTGATTCAGTCAGACAGGCTTACCCTTGAGTAGCCGCGCCTGATCGGTCGTGCTGTAGTTGTTGAATAGGCCCTGGGCATGAGCGGCGCGCCGGTTGGACTGGCGGATCGCCTCGATCTTGCCGGCAGGCGCCAAACGTGAAACGAGCAACCTGGTGAGGGTTGGGCTGCCGCATTGCGGGCAAGTGGGCATCTCGCCATTGCGCACCAACCGCTCGAATCCGGCCTTGCAGGCGTCGCATTGGAAGTCAAAAAGAGGCATGGCGGGCTCCAGGGATGGTCCAGGAAATGGGCTGCACTGCTGTCATGGCCTGAAGTCGAAGAGCACCGGCTCGTTGTGCCGGTACACCCGCAGCCAAGACAGCGTTACGGGCACAGGGCCGTGTGCGGCGTCCCAGCCGAGTTCATCGCCGTCGATGGCCGCCGAGCTAAAGCCGTATTGCACGCTACGCCAGCTTCCCCAGTCGATCTCCGGCATCGCTTGCCGGGTGGAGCAGGGCAGGGCGAGCAGGGTGTCGGCCACCAAGCAGAGCAGGCGGCGCACTTCGTGGCGAGTCAGGCGGGAGCGCCGGAACTCGGCAGCCTCGACGTTGTCGATCAGCACGAGTACGCCCTCGCTTGCCTCCTGGATGACCTCGAGCATGGCAGCTTGGAGCATGATGAGCCGGCAGACTTCGGTCGCTCAGACCCTGGGCAGGACGACGAGCCTCTCGACGGGCGTGCCACCCTTGAAGTGGCAATCGACGATTTCGTCGATGTCGGCTTCACTGCGAGGCGCATACCAGAGGCCCTGCGGGTAGACCACCATCAGCGGCCCCGCCTGACAGAAGCCCATGCAGCCGGTCATTGTGACGGCGATGCCGCCCAGGCGCTCACGGTCCACCCGCATTTGCAGCCGCTCCACCAGGGCCTTGGCGCCGCCCTCGGCGCAGGAGCCGCGGGGGTGGCCGGGCGGCCGGGACTGCATGCAGCCGAAGGCATGGATCTGGAAGACGAGCGGGAGGTCGGGGGCGTCGGTGTCGGACATGGGGCCTCAGGACAGTTCAGGACCGAAGCACTGCGCGTGGTCGGTGCACACGGCGCAGCTCGGTGACTTGCAGATGGAGATTTCCTCGCGCTCGCAGAGCTGCTTGTAGAGGAACTTCTTCCATTTCATGTTCTGTTGGTTGCGCGCCGCCAGGCGCGGGAAGTGCCGTTCGATGAGCGCCGTGAGCTCGGCGCGGGACGCCAGCTGCAGGTCCTGCCAGAGGTGGTTGTCGCCGAGGCAGGCGAGAGCGATCACCTCCGCCACGGCGCGGGCGAGGCCAGCGGGCATACCGGGCGGATCGGGCTCGGCGTGTGCGAGCAGCAACTCGCGCACGTCGTCCACCTCGTCGTCGCGTCGCGCCCGGCGCTGCAGCGCCAGCGGCGTAGGCGCCGGCAGTTCGCGCCGGACCTGCAGCAAGGATGGGTCGGTGGGGCGGTCATCCATGCGGCAAACCTCCCTCGGGTCGCGCCTGTCACGCCGCCAGCGCGGCGTGCGTATAGCACTTCTTCGGGCAGATCTTGGAGCAGGCGGTGCAGCCGATGCACAGCTCGCCGTGGGCGATGGTCATCACCTTCTTCTCGTACTCCTCGTCGTCGTCATCGTCGAGCGAGACCTGCACGCGCTCGCCATCCTCGTCCAGGCCGACCATCGCCAACACGCCGCGCGGGCAGACCTTGAAGCATCGGCCGCAGCCGATGCAGGTGGCTTCGTTGATGTTCTGGACGAACTTGGGTTCCCAGACAGCGCCGCTGGGCAGGGTGACGGTGAAGCTGCTCATGTTGGGCTCCTTCAGGAAGCCTGGGCGTCGGCCAAGCGTTCGCGGGCGGTCATCAGTGCCGCGTGCGCGTCATGAGCCGCTTGCGCCACGTCGAGGATGCGTTCCCAGTTCGTCGGCAGCTCCTCGGAGAGGTCGTGCAAGTCCATCTTGGCCTGCGTGGCCTTGGCGTTGAGCCGCTTGGCCTCGGCCCTCAGCGTGTCGAGGTCAGCCATAGGTTGCGACCTCCCGGTGGTTCTGCACCATCTGCACGCCTTCGGCCACTAGCTTGTTGCCGGCCTCGGCGAGCTTGGTGAGGCTGGCGTAGCCGAAACGGTGGACATCGCGCAGATAGCGGTTGACGACGATCAGCCGACCAGTGGTGAGCACGGTGCGGCCAAAGCCTTCGTGACTCATCTTGGTCATGGGGCTGACCATGCAGCCCGTCGCGCGTTCGATGCACAGGCCGATGGCGTTGTGGAAGAGCTCCAACCGCCACAGCGTGTCGGGGTCGGGGTCGCCCATCATGGGCAGTGCCTTGCGCTGCTCGGCGGTGAGCACGAAGGGCGCGAGCAACTGGGCGTCGCTCTTGCCCTCCCAGGTGCCGTGCGTGTCCTGGGCTCGGAGTTGCTTGACCAGCTCGCGAATGAAGCCGTCCTGCAGCAGCGTCGCGTTGTCGGGGGCGTCCACGGTGGCGGTGTCCGTCATGCCTTCACCTTTTCGTCGTCGTCTTCGAATTCGGCGGCGCGTTGCTGGTCCTTCATCAGGGCCTTGCGCAGCCACGGGGGCGGGGTGCCTTTGAGCACCTCCTTCATCCTGTCGAGCAGCTCGGCGATGGACTCCGGCTGCGCCACCTTGATGGGGTGGATCTTTTGCGCGACCACGCGCGCCGCGGCACTGCCGCCGATGGCAGCCACATAGACGATGGCGCAGTCGGCGATGGCGGCGAGCTTGGGCCCGAGCTTGTCCTCGTTGCCGTCCTCGGCGAGATCCTCACCGAAGGGGAAGGTCTGCAGGTGGCGGTGGCCGCTGGCGTCGAGCTCGTAGACGGCCAGGAACTTGGCCCAGCCGAAGTGCGCATCGACGCGCTGCTGGTCCTGGGTGGCAAAGGCGATCTTCATGGTGGGCCTTTCGATCATGAGGTTGCGGTCAGCGCCGCCGCCGCGTCGCGGCGCGGCAGGCGCGGGATGTCGGTGCCGAGGTGGGCTACTTCGGGCAGACCCTGGGCGGCGGCGATGGCCGTCGGCGGCAGCGGCCAGTCCGCGGGACCGTGGTGAGGGATCTGATCGATGAACACGTTGCCCACCTCGTAGACCAGCCGCCGCGTGCCGCGGTAGCCAGCGTGGCAGATGTGCGCGTTGCCGATGCGGTCGAAGATTGGGAAACCGAGGCGGAACAGTGGCCTGCTCAGGCGCTCGGCGGCCTGGCGGCCGTGCGAGTGCGTCATCAGCAGGTCGCAGCCGGCCTCGCGGGCGCCCTGCTCGAAGTCCTCCAGGTCACCGATCAGCACGCGCTCCACGGGCAGTTTCGCCAGCAGCGGCGATGGCGTGGTGGTCACGCACACGGGCAGCTCGGCGCCCATCTCCAGTAGCAGGCTGCCGACCGCGAACAGCAAGTCGGGTTCGGCGCCCAGCGCGATCTTCTTGCCACCGAAATGGAAGTGGCCGTCCAGCATGGCGTCGACGAGTTGGCTGCGCTGGCGGCGCAGACGCCGCGGCACGGGCCGGCCGGAGAGCTCGCTCAAGGTCTGCACGAAGCGGTCCACCGCCAGCAGGCCGGTGACGCGGTCGACGACGGTGAAGGGCACGCCGCAGCGCGCCTGCAGCGCCTGCGCGGCCGCGCGCATCTGCTCACCGATGGCCAGCGTGTGGGTGGCGCCGCCCAGCGCCCGCAGCTCCGCCAGCGTGGTGCCCCCCAGCGTCGTGCCCAGCCAGTCGTCGGGGATGTGGCCGTCCAGCGAGCCCGACAGGTCGGGCACGAAGGTCGGTGCCAGGCCGAAGGCTTCGACCAGCTCGCGTAGCTCCTCGATGTCGCCGGGGCTGAGGTGGCAGCCGGCCAGCACGTTGATGCGGCGCGCGTCCTTGGGCGTATCGTTCACTTCTGGCAGTTGCCCGACGAGGGCCTCGACGGCCTTGGCCCAGCCGTCCTGCAGCGCGCCGACGTAGTCAGGCGTGGAGACGTAGACGACTGCCGTGTCGGCGAGCTCCGGGTGCTTCTGTCGTGCCAGGCGTACATAGGCCTCGACGTCATCGCCCTTGGTCTCGGTCAGACCGGTCGAGCACATCGCGATCAGTGCCGGCTTGGCTCGGGCGCGGATGTTGAGCAGGGCTTTCTCGACGTTGTCGTAGCCGCCCATGATGGTGGTGGCCTCGTTCATTGCCGTGGTCTGCAGCGGGATGGCTTCCTTGAAATGGCGCACCAGCAGCACGAGGCCGAAGGACGTGCAACCCTGGCTGCCGTGCATCACCGGCATGCACGACGCCAGCCCCATGAAGGCGAAGCTCGCGCCGAGCGGCTGGCTCATCTTCAGCGGGTTGACAGCGCAGGCTTTCCTGCTTTCGGTGACGAGGGCCATGGGACTGCTCTCCAGGGGATGACGGACCTATTGCAGGTTTGGTGCCAGCGCCAAGTGCTTGATTCATCGAGGCCGGCGACGGACCGCTTGCAGCGAACGCGACAAAGCCGACGTCAAGGCGGCGCCGCTTCGGCCGCCAGTTGCTTGGCGCTGGGGGCTTGCAGCAGCGCGTCGACCGCGTCCCAGGGCGCTGGCGTGCGCACCTGGGTCCACACCGGGTTGAACAGCGCCTTGGCGATCTCCTCGACCATGGTGACCATGCCCTCGTAGCCGGCAAAGGCGTGGTGGCGCTCCTGGTTGATGTCCATCCAGGGCATGCGGGCCTTGAGGGCCACGAACTGGCTGCGGCCGCCGCTGAGCATGATGTCGGCCTTGGCGTCGCGCAGCATGGCGTACATCTGGCGCGGCGTCATGTCGTCGATCATGTGGGCGTCATCACCCATGATCTCCTTGATCTTCTCCTTGTCCTCCCGAGTGCTCTTCTTGATCGAGGTGCCGACGACCTCCAGGCCGGCTTCCTGCAGCGCCGAGACGACCGACCAGCTCTTCACGCCGCCCGTGATCAGCAGCACTTTCTTGCCCGCGAGGCGGTCGCGGTAGCCGCGGATGCGCTCCCAGGCGCGCGCCTCCTCGATCTCGATGAGGGCTTCGGTTCGGTCGTTGAGCTCAGGGTGGGCGCCGCGCTCCACCAGCAGCCGCGCGATCTCGCGCAACGTGGTGCTCATGTCGCTGATGCCGTAGAAGCTGCCTTCGAAGTACGGGATACCCCAGCGTTGCTGCATCTTGGTCGCGATGTTGATCATCGACTTGCTGCAGACCATCATGTTGGCGCGTGCCCGGTGGGCGCTGGCCACCTCGGCGTAGCGGCCGTCGCCCGAGATGCACGACAGCACGCGCACGCCTAGAGCGTCCAGCAGCGGCTTGACCTGCCAGAGCTCGCCCGAGAGGTTGTACTCACCGATGATGTTGATGTCGTAGGGTGTGGTGCGCTCGGGTTCCAGGGTCCCGACGACGTAGTCCAGCAGGGCCTCCGCGCCGAGCTTGTTGCCCAGGTTCTTGGGGCCAGCAAAGCCCGGCGCGTTGACGGGGATGACGGGCTTGCCGAACTTCTCGCTGGCCCGCTTGCAGACGGCTTCGATGTCGTCGCCGATCAGGCCGGTCACGCAGGTCTGGTAGACGAAGATGGCCGGCGGGTCGTGCCGTTCGCATATCTCGCGAATGCTCTTGAAGAGGCGCTTCTCAGCACCGTAGATGACGTCGAGCTCGTTGATGTCGGTCGTGAAGCCGGTGCGGTAGGTCATGACGCTGGACGAGGCACTGTGGCGGTTGTCCCAGCTGTTGCCTTCGCAGGCGATGGGGCCGTGCACGAGGTGGGCCACGTCGACGATGGGCTGCAGCGCGATCTTGGCGCCGTCGAAGGCACAGCCCCCAGCCGCAGCGCCCGGCGTCAGCTGCTTGGTGCAGCCCTTCTTACGCTCCTTGGCGCTCTTGGCCTGATTTTTGTCGCACCCGGGCTCGTCGAAGACATCGGCGATCTTGGCATTCAGGCTGGCGGACATGGCGACCCTCCGTTGCAGGACATGGCCTGTTCAAAGCAGCTTCGGTGCCAGCCTGCGCGGTGGCGATTGGCGGGTTTACGACAAGGCACCGCAGGCCGCCTCAGCCGTCGAGCCGCGCGTCCAGGTCCGTCGCGAAGCGGGCGATGAACATCAGCGCCTGCACGGAGCCAGCCGCGGCCGGCCAGTCCTGCCGGCCGTCGATGTGCTCGGCGAGCTCACGCAGCAGGGTCTCGCGGTTCGTCCGCACGACGTCGGCCAGGGCTTGCACGGCGTCCCGGGCGCCCGCGGCCTCCAGCGCCTCGCGCCACTCCATCTGCTGCATCAGGAAGCTACGGGGCAGCAGGTTGCGTCCGGCGCTCACGTCGATGCCGTTCAGTCCGCAGAGGTAGGCCGCGCGGCCGACGGGCTCCTTCAGTCGCTGGTAGGCCTCGTTCACCCGCATGGCCCATTGCAGGGCCAACTGCTGCGTGGCGCCGCCCTGACTGGCGAAGCGGTCGGGGTGGACCTGGGCCTGCAGCGCGCGCCAGCGGGCGTCGACCTCGGTGCGATCCAGGGCTTGGCGGCGTGGCAGGCCGAACAGGCTGAAGTCGTCGTCGGCCAGCGAGGCGGTCGGCTCAGAGGTCATCGGCCAGAGCCTCGACGGCGATCAGCTGCTGGCGCAACGCCCAGCGCGCGCGCCAGCCGCCCGGCGCGTCGTACAGCGGGTCGGGTAGGTCCACTGCCGCCAACGCATGCGGCTCGTTCTCGTAGAACTTCCACTGTCCGCCGCGCGCGCGCAGCGCCGCGAAGCAGGCCTCCTCGCAGCGCGTGGGCTGCGGGGCGTAGAGGCCGGCTTCGTGCAGATAGTCGGCGCGGTGCAGCAGGGTGTCCCAGCCGTCCGCGTCGCCCAGTGCGCAGATGCCGGGGAAGCGCTCGCGCACGCCGCCCGCGGCCGGGCTCTCGTCGAACAGTGCGAGCAACTCGCGCGCGCTGGCACGGTCCCAGATGGCATGGGCGGGCAGCGCGTCGCCGGCGGCCACCTTGCGCAGCAAGTCGTCCGCATCGAAGGCGAACCAGGCGCTCGCCTCGCCGGCTGCAGGTTGATGGATGACGTAGATCATCAGTCCGTGCCTTCGGCCATGGCCTTCTGCCAGACCGCACGCTGCAGGCGCTCCTGCACGGCGCGGGGCGAGCCGTCGAAGCTGTCGTTCGCGCGGCGCAGCGCCGCCTGCGCCACCGAGGCTTCGGGCAGCGTCAGCGGCAGGCGCCCGGCCATGTGGGTGGCGCCCGGCACGGCCTTCAGGATGGCCTGCCGGTTGGGGTGCTCGTCCAGCGGCGTCAACTCGCTGGCCTCGGGCCGCCCCGCCAGGCAGACCCAGCCGTCGATGACCTCCACGCGGCGGTCATCAAGGGTGCACTTCACGAACACGGCTTCCGTCATGCGAGTCTCCGTTCAACCCATGGCGCACGCCGCGTGGACGGCGTCCGCGATGGACTGAGGCGCTGGGGCCAGACCCCAGCGCCTGCGGTGGCGCTGCTGCCGTCGTGCTGACGGCAGCCGTCGCCCATCACCTGATGATGTCGTAGGAGTAGTCGGTCTTGGCCGGCACGATGGTGTTGGCGTCCAGCGTCTCGAAGAACTCGTCCAGCAGCATCACGAGCGTGCGCATGGCGCCCTCATAGCCCCAGATGGGGTAGCGGTGGTAGTGGTGGCGGTCGAAGATCGGGAACACCATGCGGATCAGCGGTGTGCCGGTGTCGCGCTCCAGGTATTTGCCGTAGGTGTTGCCGATCAGGAAGTCCACCGGCTCCGTGTAGAGAAGGCTGCGCATATGCCAGAGGTCGCGCTTGGGGTAGACCTTGCCGTCCTTGCCGTAGGGCGAGGCCTCCAGCACGGCACGGACCTTGGTGGCCCAGTCCTCGGTGCCGTTGGTTGCGAGGATGTGGGTGGGTTCGGCGCCCAGCTCCAGCAGGAACTGGGTCAGGCCCAGCATCATGTCGGGGTCGCCGTAGAGCGCGTACTTCTTGCCGTGCAGGTGGGCCTGGCTGTCGGCCATGGCGTCCACCAGCTGGCCTCGCTCCTTTTCCAGCTGGGCGGGCACCGGCTTGCCGGTCAGGCGCGAGATGGCCATGACGAACTCGTCGGTGCCGCTCACGCCGATGGGGCTGTTCAGCACCACGACTTCCTGGCCCTTCTCGGCGATGTACTTGGCCGTCTTCTCGCAGCTGTACTGCTGGAAGACGATGGTCGCCTTGGCGTTGAGCGCCTTCTCGATGTCGGCCTTGGTCGTGCCGCCTTCGAACATGCGGAACTCGCCGTCGGTCGGCGTGTTCCAGACTTCGGAGGGGTCGCAGAGGATGGTCGCGTCCACGCCGAAGAGGTCGAAGATGCGCCGGATCTCCTTCATGTTGCCGACGACGAAGCCGTCGAAGCCACCGATGAAGTTGATGCTCTCGCCCGGCTCGCGCTTGAGCGGCTCGGCCGCGCCGGACTTGCCGTCCCAGAAATGCTGCAGGATGCCCAGCAACGCGTTGTCATAGCCGGTCACATGGCTGCCGACGAAGGCCGGCGTGTGCGCGAAGGGCACGTCGAACTCAGCCGGCACGCTGCCCTTTTCCTTCGAAGTCTTGATGAAGGCGTTGAGGTCGTCGCCAATCACCTCGGCCATGCAGGTCGTCGAGACGGCGATCATGTCCGGCTTGTAGAGGTTGTAGGTGTTGGCCAGGCCGTCGATCATGTTGTTCAGCCCGCCGAACACAGCCGCGTCCTCCGTCATCGACGACGAGACGCAGCTGGTCGGCTCCTTGAAGTGGCGGCTGAAGTGGCTGCGGTAGTAGGCCACGCAGCCCTGCGAGCCGTGCACGAAGGAGAGCGTCTTGGCGAAGCCGTTGGCGACGAAGACGGCGCCCAGCGGCTGGCAGGCCTTGGCCGGGTTGACCACGAGCGAGTCGCGGGCGAAGTTCTTGTCCCTGTACTCCTTGCTCTTGGTCCAGTCGCGGATCTCCTCGACCTTGGCGTCCGGGTGGTTGTATTCGAAGTTCTGCTTCTTGTTCGTGAAGAGCTCCTGGTATTCGGGCTCGCGGAAGAGCAGCTCGTGGTCGATGACCTTGTCGGCGTTCTGAGGCATGGTGTTACTCCTTCAGGGTGTCGTGGGCCGGCCCTCAGGCCGCTTTCTTCCAGGGGGCCTTGGCCAGGCCCCAGACCGGCGAGCTGATGGCCATGTCCATGTCGCGGGCGAAGATGGCGAAACCGTCGTAGCCGTGATACGGGCCGCTGTAGTCCCAGCTGTGCATCTGGCGGAAAGGCACGCCCATCTTCTGGAAGACGTACTTCTCCTTGATACCGGAGCCGATCAGGTCGGGCTTGATCTTGTCGACGAACTTCTCGAACTCGTAGCCGGTCACGTCGTCGTAGATCAGCGTCGAGTCCTTGATGTAGTGGGTGGTGCGCTGGTAGTCGTCGTTGTGGCCGAACTCGTAGCCCGTGCCGACCACCTCCATGCCCAGGTCCTCGTAGGCGCCGATGACGTGGCGAGGACGCAGGCCGCCGACGTAGAGCATGACCGTCTTGTCCTGCAGGCGCGGCTTGTAGCGGGCGACGACGGCATCCACCAGCGGGCGGTACTTGGCGATGACCTTCTCGGCATTGGCCTTGATGGTGTCGTCGAAGTGGCTGGCGATTTCACGCAGGCTCTTCTCGATCTGGGTCGGGCCGAAGAAGTTGTATTCCACCCAGGGAATGCCGTACTTCTCTTCCATGTACCGGCTGATGTAGTTCATCGACCGGTAGCAGTGCAGCACGTTGAGCTTGGCCTTAGGCGTGTTCTCCAGCTCGGCGATGGTGCCGTCGCCCGACCACTGCGCGATCACGCGCAGGCCGATCTCCTCCAGCAGGATGCGGCTGCTCCAGGCATCGCCGCCGATGTTGTAGTCTCCGATGATGGCCACGTCGTAGGGCGTGGCGACGAACTCGCGCTCCTTCTTGGTCTTACCTTCGAAGACCCAGTCGCGGATGGCGTCGTTGGCGATGTGGTGGCCCAGCGACTGGCTCACGCCGCGGAAACCCTCGCAGCGCACCGGCACGATAGTGTGGCCTTCGTACTCCTTGGCCTTCTTCTTGGAGACGGCCTCGATGTCGTCGCCGATCAGGCCGATCGGGCACTCGCTCTGGATGGAGATGCCCTTGTTCAGCGGGAAGAGGTCCTGGATCTCGTCGATGATTTTGTCGAGTTTCTTGTCGCCGCCGAAGACGATGTCCTTCTCCTGGAAGTCGGAGGTGAACTGCATCGTCACGAAGGTGTCGATGCCGGTGGTGCCGATGTAGTAGTTGCGGCGGGCGGCCCAGCTGTACTGGCCGCAGCCGACCGGACCGTGGGAGATGTGGATCATGTCCTTGATCGGCCCCCACACCACGCCCTTGGAGCCCGCATACGCGCAGCCGCGGATGGTCATCACGCCCGGGAGGGACTTGATGTTGGACTTCACGCCGCAGTCGGGCTTGCCTTCTTCGAAGGTGCCGAGGTGCTTGGCGCGCCGCTTGGCCATCTTTTCGGGATAGGCCTTGAGGACTTCGTCGATCAGGGCCTTGTTCGCGGCCTTGCGGTCTTCAACCGTGATGCTCATTTGATGCTCCGTGGTGCGAGGGAGGGGGCAGCCCGGGGCGCTGCCCCGGGGGACGCGGGCTCAGGCTGCCAGCGCAGCGGCGGCCTTGCCGACCTGGCTCTCGTCGATCTGCTTCATGATCCCGTGCTCCATCAGCAGGTCTTCCAGCTGGTCCATCGTGATGGGCGTGGGGATGGTGCCGTTGCCGGCGTTGTTGTGGATCTTCTGGGCGAGGGTGCGGTACTCGCCGGCCTGCTTGGAGTCGGGGGCGTACTCCAGCACCGTCATGCGGCGCAGCTCGGCGTGCTGGACGATGTTGTCGCGCGGCACGAAGTGGATGAGCTTGCTGCCCAGCATCTTGGCCAGGGACTCGGCCAGCTCCAATTCCTTGTCGGTCTGACGCTCGTTGCAGACCAGGCCGCCCAGGCGCACGCCGCCGGAGTTGGCGTATTTCAGGATGCCCTTGGAGATGTTGTTGGCCGCGTACATGGCCATCATCTCGCCCGACATGACGATGTAGATCTCCTGCGCCTTGTTCTCGCGGATGGGCATGGCGAAGCCGCCGCAGACCACGTCGCCCAGCACGTCGTAGGAGACGTAGTCCACGCCGTCATAGGCGCCGTTCTCCTCGAGGAAGTTGATCGAGGTGATCACGCCGCGGCCGGCGCAGCCGACGCCCGGCTCCGGACCGCCGGACTCCACGCAGCGGATGTCCTTGTAGCCAATCTTCATGACGTCCTCGATCTCGAGGTCCTCCACCGAGCCGGCTTCGGCGGCGAGCGAGAGGATGGTGTCCTGCGCCTTGGCGTGCAGGATGAGGCGGGTCGAGTCGGCCTTGGGGTCGCAGCCGACGATCAGGATCTTCTGGCCGAGGTCCGACAGCGCCGCGAGTGTGTTCTGCGAGGTGGTGGACTTGCCGATGCCGCCTTTGCCGTAGAAGGCGATTTGACGAAGGGATGCCATTGGGTACTCCAGTAGGTGGATAGAGGTTGGACGAGACTTCGAAAGGTCGTCGCGATCTCGATGCAGCCTTCGGTGCCGTGTGGGTCTTCTTAGAAGCTTCCCGGGGCATGACATGGGTTCCGCGCAACTGCGATAACGCAATGCGCGTGCCATGTCTGCTGCGCGAGGCCAAGTGCTTGTTTTGCCGAGAGAAAACCCCGTTGATCGGGCCAGCGCAGGGGTGCGGCGGTGCGCGTGGACTTTGTTCGGAACCCGACAAAGCAGGGGCCCGTCAGGGCGGGCCGGACAGGCCTGCATTGCCTGCCTCTCCAGGGAAGACGCGGGCGCGGCGCAAGCTGGTACGACCGTTGCGTCTACCTACGCATGGACGTATCCACGACACCGGCCAACCCGCACTTCGAGCGCCTCGGCGGCCACGGTGCCATCGAACGCCTCGTCGACGCCTTCTACCGCGCGATGGACGAGCTGCCGCAGGCCCGCGCCATACGCGCCATGCACGAGGTCGATCTCGGCCCGACGCGCCGCCTGCTCACACGCTATCTGAGCGAATGGATGGGCGGTCCCAGGCTGTACACGCCGGATCGCGGGCCGCCCAAGCTGCGCCGCCGGCACCAGGCCTTCGCCATCGACGGCGCCGCGCGCGACGCCTGGATGGCCTGCATGCGCCGTGCGCTGGCCGAGACCTGTGCCGACGCCGGCCTGCGCGCGGAGCTCGACGCCGCCTTCCACAAGGTGGCCGACTTCCTGCGCAACACCGACACACCCTGAACCCACCCCCCATCCCGATTCCCAACGCCTGGAGCACACTGTGACCACCACTCTCGAACAAACCGCCTTCGCCCGCCTTCAATCGGAGGGCAGGCTGCTGAACAGCGTGCTCAAGGGCGCCACGCACAAGCCCGGCCGCGCGGGCTTCCGCGGCGACCTCGCACTGAAGTTCCCGGCCAAGATGGCCGACGAGGCCCGCCCGCCGGAGATCTCCAGCGACCAGGTCATCGCCGTCGCCCATGAAGGCCAGCCCTACATCGCCTTCTTCGCCGGCTTCCTGCTGAGCTTCGAGTACATCCAACTGCTGGCCGAGGTGCTGGCCGAGACCCTCAGCCCCCAGGGCAAGTACTTCCTGTTCGTCGACAACATCGACATCAGCAAGAAGTACGTGGTCGACTTCGGTGGCGCCACCTTCTATGTGCTGCCCATCGATGAATCCACCGTCTACAACGAGCTGCTGTCCCTGCTCTACATCGAGAAGAACGAGCTGAAGAAGCTGGACACCGCCGGCAAGACCGATGCGGTGGCCGACAAGGCGCTCGCGTTCACCGGGATCTTTGAGCGCATCAGCTTCGAGGAGGGCGTGAAGGCCATGGGCCCGGTGCGCAACATCTACGAGAACCGCCCGGTGTGAGGCCCGGCCCGTGAGCGGGGGCGCGACCCGTCGCCTGCAGGCCGCCGACCTACCGGCCTGGCTGCAGGCCCATCCCGGGGCCCTGCTGCTGGACGCGCGCGACGCTGCCGCCCATGCCCAGGCCTGCCTGCCCGGCAGCCCGCACCTGGACGGTCGCTACCACGAGGCGCTGCTGCTATGCGAGCCGCGCACGCGGCCCTTGCTGGTCTACTGCTACCACGGCCATGCGAGCCTCGCCCATGCGCAGATGTTTCGTGACTTCGGTTTCACGGCCGTGTGTGACCTCGCTGGCGGCTGGGCTGCCTGGCTGGCCTGGCAGCCCGCCTCAGCGCGGCCGTAGCGCCGCGTGGATGGCCTCGGCACGGGCCTGCAGCGCCGCGTCGGCCGACAGGCCCTTAACGGCCACCTGCCCGGCGGCCCGCTGGGCCAAGCGCAGCCGTGCCGCCTTGGCATAGTCGGCTGCGTGGTGGCCCGGGTAGGCCGCCCAGTCACAGGCGGCCAGGGCCAGCAGTTGTTCGAAGCGCTCGGGCTGCTCGCCTGCCTGCAGGCGTGCGAGCAATTGGGCGATGGGACCGGCCCGCATGTCGCTGACGGCGTGGATGCGGTCCAGCACGTCCACCACCAGGTGGGCGAGGGCCAGTGCCGGCGCCGGCACCGTGACGCGCCGGGCCAGTGCCTGCAGTGCGGCATGGGCGCGCAGTTCCTGCTTGTAGTGGCTGGGCCAGATCTCGCGGGGCGTGCCTGCCTTGCCTATCTTGTGCATCAGGGCCGCGAAGCGCAGCGCAGGCGGCGCGCCCGCGCGAGCCACTTCGTCCACGAAGCGCCACTGGTGCTCGCCCACATCCTGCCACTCGCGCCCGTCGGACAGTTGCGGTACGCCGAACAGTGCCGCCACCTCCGGCAGCAGAACGGCGAGCACGCGGTGCCGGCGCAGCGCCTCGAAGGCCAGCGACGGCTGTGGCGCCAGAAGCGCCGCCTCGATGAGCTGCCAGCGTGCGCCTGGGCTCATGCGCACGATGCCGCCGCGCGCCATCAGCAACACGAGCGCCGCTGCCAGACGCACGGCCTGCGGCGGGGCGGACCCGGGCAAGGCCGTGCCGGGATCACCGCTGCTGCGCAGCAGGTCGCGCAGCTCGTCGACGTTCGTCATCATTCAGCCCGGCGACCACTCGAACAGCCGGGGCTGCCGACGCCTGAGGTCCTGCAACAGCGCCAGGGTCTGGGGTACGAGGCCGTTGACGGCGTACCAGATTTCCTCGCGGCGCGGCTGCACGCCACGGCGCAGCTTGTCGTGCAGCGCGGCCCAGCCCACCCAGTCGGCCTGGTGGAGCTTCTGGTGGAGCTGTGGCGTCACGTTGCCCAGCGTGTGGGCCATGATCAGAAGTTGGGCCTCGATGGCGCGCAGCGTCAGTGTGGACCTGAACAGCTCGTCCTCGCCCTGCATCTCGTGCGTCAGCTCGCTGATGCTGGCACCGGTGTCGATGACGATGTCGTACAGGCTGCGCAGGTACATCGGGCGGGGCTCCGTGGTTCGGCACGTCCGTCTGTGCGCGGCGGCCGATTTGTCGGGATTCGGACGCGAACGCGCCCGCCCGTCCCGGGGTTGCAGCCTCCGTGCCAACCGCCACTCAGCCTAGATTCGCAGTTGGGCGCGCAGACCAGCGGGCGCGCAGCGCAGCTCACCGAGGTGGTGATCGCCGCCCCGGCGCGACGGCCTTGATGCACTGAGACTTTCGATAAGTAGCGAGCGGTTAACTGCCGAATCAAGGCTCAGATCTGCCGCAGGCTGACCTGTACCTCGGCCGGGCGCGCGAAATAGGGGCTGGAGGTCACGAGCAGGTCTGCGCCAGAGCGGGCGTAGTCGACCGCGTTGGCCAGGGTCACGCCGCCGGCCGGTGCCAGCCGCGGCTGCAGGCCGGCAGCCCGCAGCCGGTCGCGAAGCGCCGCCAGCTCGGCGGGGCTGAAGCGCTCCAGTTGCAGCACCTCGGCGCCAGCGGCAGCCGCTTCAAGGGCGGCCTCGGCGCTGCCCACTTCGACGACGAGGCGCTTCTCCGGCTGGCGCTCGCGCAGCCCGGCCAGGCAGCCGGGCCAGTCCTCCGGCGCGAGCAGGGCGCGGTGCTCGGGAAAGACGAGCAGGGTTTCGGACAGGCCGAGCCGATGCAGGATGCCGCCGCCGTCGCGCACCGCCAGTGCGGCCAGCGCCCGCGTGCCCGGCGGGCTCTTGCGTGTGCAGGCCACGGGGCAACCGAAGCCGGCTTGTCGCAGCGCGTCCACCATCGTCGCGGTGGCGCCGGCAATGCCCGACATGAACTCCACCAGGGTCTGCGCCACCTTCCAGGCGCGCAGCAGGGCCGCTGCCGGCCCCTGTCCGCGCAGCAGCTCGGTGCCGTGGCCGAGCGATTCCCCCGAGGCATGGGCCAGAGTCGCCGTCGCGCCGCACAGGGTCAACAACCGGGCGGCCTCCTCGATGCCACTTAGGCGCAGCGGGCCGCGCGCATGGAAGGCCATCTCGGCCCGGCGCGCCCGCAGCGGCAGGCTGTCGGTGGTGAGGTCGCCGTGCGGCACGTCCTCCTGCAGCAGGGCGAGCAATCGCCTGTCGTCGAGGCGGGCGGGAAAGCTGATGTCAGGCATGGTGCGTGCTACTCCTGGTCATGCGTGATGTAGGTGATGACATCACGACAAAGCGGCCACAACCTGACGACCGTCGAAGGCCCGGCCGCGTGGGGCCTTCGACAGCAGCAGCAGGAACAACCCATGCAAGCCACTTCGCTCACTTCCTTTGTCGCGCGGCCCGGGGCGCCGCGTTGCCCCGGTCGCGGCCTTGAGGCGCCGCAGCTCATCGTGGGCGGCTGGGTGCGCCAGCCGCTGCGCCTGGACGTGCCGGCACTGCAAGCCCGTGGCGCCGAGGAGGTCGACTTCCAGGTGGTCTGCACCTTCGATGGCGCGCATGGCGACAGCCTGCGCCTGCGGGCCGTACCGCTGGCGCCATTGATCGACGAGGCGCAGCCGGCCTTCGAGCACCGCACCGACTTCAAGCGTGTCGCCATCGTGGCCGAATCGTCGGAGGGCTACCGGGCGCTGTTCTCGTGGAACGAGCTTTTCAACACGCCGGTGGGGGCCGGCGTGATGATCGCCTTCGCCTCGCCTTGCGCACCGAGCCACGAGCACCGTGGGGCCTTCACGCTGATCAGCCGGCAGGATCTGCACACGGGCCCGCGCTATGTGCGCCATCTCGCGCTGGTCGAGGTGGTCAAGCTCTGGTGACAGGCTCAGGCTGGCACGGCCAGCATCACGGCATAGGCCTTGAAGCTGGCCGTGGCCGGCTGGCCGACGGCCACGGCCAACGCATCGACGGCGTCGTTGGTGACGCTGGCCGTGATGACGGCGCCGCCGGGCAGCGTGATGCCCACGAGGGAAGACACGGCCCCTTTCTGCACGCGCGAGACCGAGCCGGCCAGTTGGTTGCGGGCCGACAGCTTGTAGCCGGCGAAGTCGCACACCAGCACCACCTCGGATGACTTGACCAGCGCCAACGCCGGCTGGCCCACGGCCACGCCGAGGCGGGTGGCGGCGGCCGAGGTGAGCGAGGCGGTGACGCTGTGGCCGTGGCCGATGTCGAGCGTGACCTGGGTGGTGGCGGGGCCCTGGCTGACGTCGGTGACGGTACCGGAGAACTGGTTGCGGGCGCTGGCTTTCATCGAGAGGCTCCTGAGGAGGTTGACGAGGTGGGGGTGAGAGAGCAACCAGGCGTCCTGCTCGGCAAGAAAACGGTGGTGGCGCTGCTGGAGTTGCTGCCAGCTGTGGAGCAGTTCGACGGCGGCTGGCGTGAGCTGCGAGCCGCCGCCCCGCCGTCCGCCGGTCTGCGACACGACGAGGGGCGTGCGGGCCAGGTTGCCGGCGGTCTCGAGCACCAGCCAGGCGCCCTTGTAGCTGTAGCCGGCCGCTCGGGCTGCCTTCTGCAGCGAGCCCGAGCCCTGCACTGCCCGCAGCAGTGCGAAGAAGCGCGCGTCGAGCCGGCCGGCCAGGCGCAGCTCGCCGGACAGCAGGCTGGTGTCCCGCCCAACAGGGTCGGATGCGTGCGGCGCAGGCGCGAGCTCAGACAAGGGGCACCTGGGCCGCAGCCAGCAACCAATCGCGCAACTGGCCTTGAGCCGGTGTCTGCAAGGCCGGCACGGTGCCGAGCTCGCGCAGCACAAGTTCGCGCTGCGTGACGCGGTCGAGGTCGATCGCGCGCGTCACCCGGCCGCCTTCGACGCAATAGGCCTGGTTGGCCAGCGCCAGCACGTCTTCGACCTCATGCGTGATGACGAGGGCCGGCACCTGCCAGCGGCGCACGCAGGCCAGCAGCTCGCCGCGCAGTTGCTGGCGCAGCGCCGGATTCAGCGCGGCGAAGGGCTCGTCGAGCAGCAGCAGGCCGGGCTCGCAGGCCAGGGCCCGCGCCAGCGCCACGCGCTGCTTCTGTCCGCCCGACAGCGTGTCGGGCCGGCTGGCCGCCAGCGGCTGCAGGCCGAAGTCGTCCAGCAGGGTCTCGACCCGTTCGCGCAGCGCGCGGCTGGGGCGCTGGCGCCAGCTGGAGAGTCCGAAGGCCACGTTCTGCCGCACGTCGAGATGGGGAAAGAGCGCGTAATGCTGAAACACGCAGCCCACGCGGCGCCGCTCGGGCGGCAGGTCGATGCCGGCGCGGCTGTCGAACAGCGTGCGGCCGGCCACCCGCACATGGCCGGCGCGCGGGCGCAGCAGGCCGGCGATGGCCTGCAGCGTGAGCGACTTGCCGGCCCCCGAGGGCCCGAACAGCGCGACAACGGGCGCCTCGGTGGCAAAGGCCATCCGCAGCTCGAACTGTCGGTGGCCGTCGCCCACGCGGGCGTGCAGGCAGAGGTCGATCATTTGTCGAACCCGTGGCGGGCCAGGATGGCCTGGGCCTCGGGCCCGGCGAGGAAGTCGACGAAGGCGCGCGCGGCAGCCTGCTGCCGGCTGTCCTGCACGACGGCGGCCGGGTAGGTCACCGGCGCGTGGCCGGCGACGACGACGACCTGCCGGACTTTGTCCCGCGCCAGCTCGGCATCGGTGCGGTAGACGAAGCCGGCGTCGGCCTCGCCGCGCGCCACATAGTCGAGGACCTGGCGCACGCTGTTCGCGTAGACGATGCGCGGCTCGACGCTGGTCCACAGGCCAACCGTCTCCAGCGCCTGGCGCGTGTAGCGGCCCACGGGCACGGTGGCGGGTTTTCCGACGGCGATGCGCCTGACGTCGGCCCGGTTCAGCTCGCCCAGCGCGGTGATGGCCAGCGCATCCTGGGCCGGCACGATCAGCACGAGGCTGTTGGATGCGAAGTCGCGCCGCGTGGCGGGGTCGAGCAGGCCCGCCTTCACGCCCCGGTCCACGCTCTCCTGATCGGCGCTGACGAAGACGTCCACCGGCGCGCCCTGCGCGATCTGCGTGATGAGCACGCCGGAGGCTGCGAAGTTGAAGCGGGTGCTGCCGCCGCGGGCGGCGTCGAAGCGGGCGCCGATCTCCTTGAAGGCCTCGGTCAGGCTGGCGGCGGCTGAGACGGTCAGGCTCTGCGCGATTGCCCAACTGGGCAGCAGAACGATGCAGGCCAGCAGGGCCAGGCGGCGACGGGTGATGGGCATCGCGGCTCCTTCAGGGTTGGACGGCCTGGCCTCCCAGGAAGCGTTGCGACGCCACCAGGATGAGGACGGAAAGCGTGGAAATGACGAGGGCCAGTGCCAGCGCGACGTCGTTGTGGCCGGCCTGTACGGCGTCATAGATGGCCATGGAAGCGGTCTGGGTCTGGCCGGGGATGGAGCCGGCCACCATCAGCGACGCGCCGAACTCGCCCATGGCCCGTGCGAAGCCCAGCAGCGTGCCGGCCAGGATGCCAGGCCAGGCCAGCGGCAGCGTCACGCGCACGAAGGTGCTCCACCGCGACTGGCGCAGCGTGCGGGCCGCGGCCTCCAGCGTGCGGTCCACCTGGCCGAAGGCGGTGCCCGCGGCCTTGAGCACCAGCGGCAGCGCGACCAGGGCCGAGGCCAGCACGGCGCCATGCCAGGTGAAGATGATCGAGTAGTCGAAGTGCTCGCGCAGCCAACTGCCCAGCACGCCGCGCCGCCCCATCAGCAACAGCAGGCCGTAGCCCAGCACCGTGGGCGGCATCACCAGCGGCAGCATGCACACGGCCTCCAGCAATCGCCGTCCCGGCAGTGCGGTGCGGGCGAACAGCCAGCCCAGGCCCACGCCCGCCACCCAGGCCAGGGCGGTGGCCAGGCTCGCCACGCGCAGCGTGAGCCAGAGCGGCGTCCAGTCGGTGTCGTGCAGGGTTTGAAGCATTCCGGACAAACGTGATGTAGCGATCTACCTCACGTCAGTGGATTGCAGGGTTCATGCCTGGTTTGCCGCCTGGTTCCGGCCCAGTTCGACGCGCAGCCGGCCCGCCGTGCGCAGTGCGCCTTCGAGATAGCCCGCGGCCAGCCGTGCCGTCTCGCTGCCGCCCAGCCAGAGCCGCCCGTCCCAGAGCGGCTCGCGCAGCAGCGCGCCTTGTTCTGGCCCCCCTTGGCCGGGGTGGCGGCCGCGGCCATCCTCCTCGCGGTCGAGGCGGCTGCAGCACAGCTCGTCCCGGGCCCAGTCCCGCCAGTGCGCGCCCAGCGGCTGGAGGTCGGAGCCAAATAGCATGGCGAGCTGGCTGTGCAGCAGCAGCGGCATGCTGCGCTCGAAGGCCGGCCGCTGCTCGGCCGGCAGGGCGACGAAGCCGGCCAGCGCAGCGGAGGCGGTATCGCCCGCGTCGTAGACCTCGGCCAGCACCGCCTGCGCATGCGTGACCCAGGCGTCGCCGCTCAAGCCCTGGGTGCGCCACAGTGCTTCACGGCAGGGCACGGCGGCCTTGGCGGCGTGGGCCATCCAGGTGGGGGTCAGGCGCATCGCGGCCTGGACCGCCGCGGGCAGGGGCGGGCTGAGCTCGACCTGTTCGAGGGCCAGGCGCGGCGGCAGGGCCAGCACGACGCGTCGGGCCTTCAGCTCGAGGCCGGCGGGCGGCCCGGCATCGAGGCGCAGAGCCACGGCGGGCTCCAGGTCCTGCAGTCGGCGCAGTCGGTGGCCGAAGTGCAGGCGCTCCGCCGGAAGGCGGGCGGCCAGCGCGTCCACCAGGGCCTGCATGCCGCCCGCCAGACGACGCGCGCCGCCGTGCAGGCTGCCGGGCTCTGGCGCCTGGCCGGCGGCGACCCGGCCCGTCGCGGCGTCGTAGCCGTGGGCCTCGGGCGGGCGCGTGGCATCGTCGAGCAGCAGCACCCGGCCATCGTCCGGCTGTGCCAGTGTCGGCAGGCCGAGGTCGGCCACCAGCTGCGTGATGGCGGGCTGGGTGGCGGGCCAGAACCACGTGGCGCCGAGGTCCAGCGCGGCTCCGTTCTCGCCGCGGACCGTGAGCACGCGGCCGCCGAGGCGGTCACGCCCTTCGTACAGCGCCCAGTCCAGGCCGCGCGCCTGCAGGCTGTGTGCAAGAGCCAGACCGCAGACGCCGCCGCCGATGATGGCGACGTCGAGCATGGCTCAGCCGCTCAGCGCGCCCAGCAGTTCTATGGTCACATTCTCGGTGCCGAGGAAGTTGGCCTGGCAGGCCAGGCGCGACTTGCTGCTGACGCCCACCAGCGTGTCGAGCTTGGCGTTCTCGGCCGGCGTAAGCCGGGACACGCCCTTGCGGCCCTCGGTCACGAAGATGTGGCAGGCGCCGCAGCTCGCCTGGCCGCCGCATTTGCTGATGAGCTGCTCGCCGGCGTCGAGGATGGCCTTGAGCAACTGGGTGCCGGCCGGCAGCTCCAGGGTCTTGCCGGAGGGCTTCAGGGTCAGGGTGGGCATGATGTTTCTCCAGGGTGGGTTGAGGCTCAGGCGTCGGCGGTGGCGGTCAGGCTTTCCGCCACTTCGGCCAGTGGCTGGGCGATGCGCGTGATGCCCTGCTCCTCCAGGAAGCGGGCCTCCATGCGCGTGGGCTCGTCGGGCAGCACTGCGAAGTGCGGGCCGCCGGAGCGTTTGAGGATCTGCCGCGCGAAGGCGCGCGGCAACTGGTCGTTGAAGCGGCAGCCCAGGAAGACGAAGCCGAGGTCGCTGCGGCGGCGCTGCACGAGCTCGGGGATGGGCGTCTGGATGTCGATCTCGGTGAGCACCTCGACGAAGTCGGTGTCCGACACGAGATAGTTGCTGCCCGGACGGCGGCTGCCCCAGGGCTTGTAGAGGACGGTGGGCGCCTCGAGCGGATCGGGGGCCAGGGCGCCGTCGGCGCCGTACCAGCCCGTCCATGCGCCAAAGTGCTCGCTCTGCGAGAGGCCCTGCACTTCGGCCCAGTCGCGGCGCGCAGCAAGGGCGTGGCGCAGCGTGTCGTCGTACCAGGTGTCGACGATGAGGGGCGCGGGCAGGCCTGCCAGCCAGCGGTGCAGGGGCGACGGCGTGGGCGTGGCGGCGAAGGCCTCGTCCATCAGCCCCACCAGGGTCTTGCGGTGCTTGAAGTTCTCGATGAACTGCGCGACGGCCGTGACGCGCAGGCGGATCTTGCCGGGCACCGAGCTCCTGCCGCTGAGATGGGCGGCCAGGGCAGGTGGGTCGGCCGGCACGGCCGCGTCATTGCACAGGGCGAGCAGGCACGGCCCGAGATAGGGGGCCAGGCGCCCGGAGCGCAGGCCGAGGCTGACCGCTTCGGGAAGATGGGGCAGGGTGCTGAGGTTCATGGCGATCAATAGATGGCGGCGCCAGCGCCGACGTTGACGGAGCTGTCCTTCATCGTCTTGACGATGAAGCGGACGTGGTCGGGCTGCAGATGGCCGTGGAAGGGCAGGGCGACCGCGCGGTCGGCGATGCGCTCGACGAGCGGGAACTGGCCGCGCCGCCAGCCCTGCTGCACATAGTGGAACTGCTGGTGCAGGGGCTGGCAGTACATGACGGCCTCGATGGAGTCGTCGGCCATGTCCTCGATGATTTCGTCGCAGGCGCTGGCGGTGAAGCGTTTGCCCAGGTGCACCGTGTAGACCATCCAGTGCACCTCATCGACGTCCGGGGCGACATAGGGCGGCTTGATGCCCTCGAAGGTCTGCATCTGGGCCAGGTAGTAGCCGGCCACCTGCAGGCGCCGCGCCAGGATCTCGGGCAGGCGGGCGAGCTGGCCGGCGGCGACGGCCGCGGTGAGTTCGCTCATCGCGGCCTGCAGCGGCACGCGCGAGCCGACCGACACCGAGCGTCGGTCCTTCAGCGAGCGGGCGCGCAGATAGCGCAGCTCGGCGGCCAGTGCGTCGTCGTCCGTCAGCACCATGCCGCCCTCGCCGCAGCACAGGGCCGAGGGCTGGGAGAAGTCGAACACGCTGGCCCGGCCGAAGCTGCCGACAAGCCGCCCGCGCCAGCGCGAGCCGATGGCCTCGGTCGAGTCCTCCAGTAGGGCCAGGCCGCGCTCAGTGGCCAGCGTCTCGAAGGCGCCCCAGTCGGCCGGGTGGCCGTTGACATTGCCCACCAGCAGGGCCTTGGTGGCCGGCCCGATCTGGCCCGCGGCGCGCACCGGGTCCAGGCAGCCGGACCAGTAGTTGATGTCGGCGAATACCAGCCGCGCGCCGGTCAGCGTGACCGCATGGCCGACCTGGTGCCAGCCATAGGGCGAGGCCACCACCTCGTCGCCCGGGCCTATGCCCAGCGCGCGCAGCAGCAGCCAGGTGGCGATGGTGCCGCTAGCCACCGCAATGCCGTGGCGGCGGCCATGGTGCCGGGCAAAGCCCTGCTCGAAGTGCTGCACCATGCGGCCGCAGGACAGCTGGGGCTCCTCCAGCGCCGCCTGTACCAACTGCAGCTCGACGCCGCTGAGGTCGGGGTCGCACAGGCGCAACCAGTCGTCGGGCAAGTCGAAGTCGTCGGCTTCGTTGCCCTCCTGAGCGGTGAGGGTGGTGTCCATCGCTCAGGCGAGGAAGAGGCCGGCCGCCTGGGCGGGGTCGGCCGTGACGGACCAGCAATGGCCGTCGCTGGCGCCGAGGTAGAGGCGTCGCTGCGCTCCCTGCGCGGCGGGCACTTCGCCGCGCATGTCGAAGGCGTCGACGACGACGACGCGCAGCGCCGCGAAGCGCTGGCGCAACAGCGAGGCCGCCTCGCGCGCGGAGCTGGCCGTCTCGGCCAGGCGCAGCGCCTCGGCGAGCTGCTCGGCGTTGAACGGGGCCGACATCAGTCGCTCCCGCCGGCCAGTCGCCGGGCCTCGACGGTGATGGGCAGGCCGGTGCCGGCGGCCATCTCGGGCAGGGCCAGCTGCCAGCCGTTGGCCAGCGTGACGCTGCCGCCCCAAAGCCCCGGCTTCTCCTGGGCGACGATGGGTTCCTCGAGGTCCTTCTTCGGCACATAGGCGCTGAGCACGCCTGCAGCACTCTTGCGGATCATGACTTTCATGCGGGGCTCCGTGGGTGGGTTCGTTCAGGCGGCGGCCAGGGCTTCGTCGGCGAGCAGCGGCAGCAGGGCGCCGGTCACGGCCGCAATGACCTGCTCGATGTCCTCGGCGCGGGTGTCGCGGCCGGTCGAGAGGCGGATGGCGGCCTTGGCGCGCTCGGGGCTCTCGCCCATGGCCAGCAGCACATGCGAAGGCTGGGTGCCGCCCGCGCTGCAGGCGGCGCCGGACGAGGCCAGTACGCCGGCGCGCTCCAGTCGCGCGAGCACCCGGTCGGCATCCAGCAGGCCGAAGCGCAGGCAACTGGTGTTGGGCAGGCGCTGGCAGCTTCGCCCGTAGACCTGCACCTGTGGCGACAGGGCCAGCAGCCCGCGTTCCAGCCGCGCCTGCAGGTCCTGCAGGTGCAGCAGGTCGGCGGCCAGCGTGAGCGAAGCGCGCTCGGCTGCCGCCGCGAAGCCGAGGATGCCCGGCAGGTTCTCGGTGCCGCCGCGGCGCTGGCGCTCCTGCCGGCCGCACAGCAGCGCAGGCAGGCTCAGGCCCTTGCGCACGACGAGGGCCCCGACGCCCTTGGGGCCGTGCAGCTTGTGGGCCGAGATGGACCAGAGGTCGGCACCCGAGGCGTCGAAGCGCTGCTCGCTCCGGCCGGCGAGCTGGGTCGCGTCCACGTGCATCAGCGCGCCCACAGCGTGCGCCAGCTGCTCAAGCGCCGCCAGCGGCATGCAGACGCCGGTCTCGTTGTTTGCACCCATCACGCTGACGAGGGCCACGTCCGCGCCGATGAGGCGCTCGGCGGCGGCCAGGTCAAGGCTGCCGTCGGCCTGCACCGGGATCAGATCCACGATCGTGCCCTCGGCGCGCAGCCGCTGGGCCAGCGCCAGCATGGCGGGGTGTTCGATGCAGCTCAGCACCAGCCGCGTGCGGCCGCGAGTGCGGCCCAACGCGAGGCCGCCCAGGACGGCCATGTGGTTGGCCTCGGTGGCGCCGCTGGTGAAAACCAGCTCCGTGCCCTGGCAACCCAGGAAGCGGGCAACGCGGGTGCGGGCATCGGCCAGCGCCCCGCGGGCGGCCTGGCCCGCGGTGTGGGTGGACGAGGGGTTGGCCCAGAGGGTACGCAGCGCGTCTTGCATCTCCTCAATGGCCTCGGGGCAGGGCCGCGTGGTGGCGTTGTGGTCCAGGTAGATCATTGCCAGAACTCTCTCGCCGGGTCGGCGCACAGCAGGGCCAGCAACTTGGTCAGCGGCCCCTGCCGGTTCAGGCGCCAGCCGCCCTGGGCATGGTCGCGGGCGAACAGCAGCCAGCCGGCGTCGTGGGGCACGAGCCAGGCGATGTCGATCTCGCCGCCCTGCGGATCGACATTGCGCGAGCAGTTGGGGCTGACGATCTTCCAGCCGTCGCCCTCACGGGCCAGGTAGGGGCGTACATACCTGTAGCGGCTGCGCTGATCCAGCGCCCGCTCGATACGGGCGGCGTCCAGCGACAGCACGGCACCGCCATCGTGGGCCTGCGTCAGGCCGTGCCCGGTGTTCATGTGCCGGCCTCTTCGGTCAGGGCGCTACCTTCGGGCAGGATCTCGTGCTCCAGGCAGCCGATCACGGCCAGTCCGAAGTCCACCATGTAGACCGCGAGGTTGGCCTCGGCGTGGTGCCCCACCTGGACGATCTCGCCGGGGCCGCCGGCGACGATCATCAGCTGGTCCTCGGCAACGTCGGGGTGACTGCCGTCGTTGTAAAGATCGACGGCCGCGATGACGGGCTGGCCCCATTGGAATTTCGGCAGGGCGGGTTCGATGAGCATGGCCTCTCCTCGGGTGTTCAGCGCAGCCGCTGCAGCAGCGCGGCCTTGTCGCCCAGCTGGGCAAGGACCTCGTCGGGCAGGTGGTCCAGCGTGCAAAGCTCCTTGGCGCGCATGCCGACGCGGTGGCCGCTGTCGATGAACTCGACGGCGTAGATGTAGAACTGCTGTAGGAAGGTGCCGATGGAGGTGACGAAACCAACCTCGCCCTTGTGCACCAGCACTTCGCCGACGTCTCTGCCGTTGTAGGTGCCGTCGTTGCGGATGACGCTGCGGCTCACGACGCGTTCGCCCATGCGAAAGCGGGGTGGCGCAGCAATCTCGAGCTCGTCGTCGTCGCGGGCGATGTCAGCCATTGCAGGCCTCCTCGGTGCGGCGTCCGAGCTCCAGGCGGCGCTGCGCGGCGCGCTCGCGCACCTCGCCGTCGGGGTCGTCGAGGAACAGGCCCACGATGTCTTCGCTGGCGCGACCCGACGCCTCCCAGCGCACCAACAGGTCGGCATCGCGGGCAAAGCTGCCCAGCAGCGGCCCGGGCAGCCGCTGGGCGACGGTGCGCCTGACGTCGGGGTCACGGTCGTTGACGAGCTCCCACAGTGCCGGCATCTCCAGCCGCCGTGCCGCCTCCTGGCGCACCTGGGCGTCGGGGTCCCGCGCGAGCAGCGGCAGCAGTGCGGCGGGCAGGCGGCGCGCCACCATCGCGCGGACCTGATAGTCGGCATCGCGCAGCATGGGTGCGAGCTGCTCGGGAGCCAGGCGTTGCGCCACGCGGATGCGCACCTCGCGATGCGGGTCCTCGCGCAGGCGCAGCAGCTGGCGCTGAGGCAGGCGCAGGGCCAGCTGCAGTCGCACGGTCTCGTCCGGGTCGTTGATGAGGCCTGGCAGGTGAAAGACGTCGGCATGCCGGGCCGCGATGGCGCGCACCTCGAAGTAACCGTGCTGAAGATGCTGCACGGCCAGGCCAGGGTGGCACGCGAAGAAGCGGTCGACGCGCCGGGCATAGGCGTCCTGCATGCAGACCCGGCCGGGCTCGCAGGCCTGCTGCGCCAACAGATCGCGGTGCTCGCAACTGGCGCAGTCGAGCGGGCCACCCTGCCAATGCCCGGCCGGGATGTCGTTCCAGGTGGCGGCCGTGTTCATGTCGCGCTCCCGAGCGCGGCGTCGAGGGCCAGCCAGGCCTGCGCGCCGGTGATCGCCAGCGCGGGGGCAGCGTCGTCGTCGTCCGCCAGCAGGCTGCGTTGCTGTCGCTGCCGCGCCGCCTCGATGACGGCGGCGCCGACCCGATCTTCGGGATCCAGCGCGCGCAGTTTGGCCAGCGCCGCCCGGGCTTCGCGCTCGTCGCCCAGGCGCAGGCTCAGGTAGGCATAGCCCTTGAGCACCCAGAGGTAGAAGCGGGTGGCCGCGTCGTCGCGGGCGCCGGGCAGCGGGGTGTCGGGGACGTCGCGCCATAGCTGCGGCAGGCCCAGCGCAAGGGCGCCGCTGACCAGGGCCTTGCGGGCCACGGCCCGCGCCAGGCGCGGGCGGTGGCCGTAGAAGTAGTGCCGGTAGAAGGCGATCAGCACGGCCGGATGCGCCGGTGCCAGGCGGTTCGCACGCATCAGCGCCGACATGGCTCGCACCGCGTCGCCCTGGGCGAGGCCGGCCTCGCGCAGCGCGGCCTCGGCCTCGGCGGGCAGGCCATGACCCAGCACCGCGGTGTCGAAGTCGGGGGCGGCAGGCGTGGGTGCCCCGTTCGCGCTGCGCGTTGTCCCGCCAGGCGGGAGCTCTGCCTCTTCGGGCGGCCGTGCGGGGCTCATGACCGGTCCTTGCCGTCAGTGGCCCGCTGGGCGGGCGGCTTTGCGCACGATGGCACTGACGGCCACGCTGGCCTCGGCCGGTGGGCTGGCGTCTGCCGAGCTGGAGCAGCCGCAGGTGCCGGCCCTGGGGTTCACGAAGCTCAGGCCGGCCGAGGTGGGTGTCTCGGTGAAGTCCACCGTGACGCCCTCCAGCATGAGCCGGCTCTCGGCGGGCAGGTAGAGCCTGACGTCGTCCACCTGGACCTCGCTGTCGCCCGCCCGCGGTGCGGGCTCGACGCTGAACTCGGCGCTGTAGCCCGAGCAGCCGCCCGGCGTGACCGTCAGGCGGAAACCGCCGGCGGGATGCTCCGAGAAACGCACCATGCGGCGGATGAACTTGGCGGCGGCCGGGGTGACCGTGAAGGCGGGTTGCAACATGCGGTTGTCTCCAGGATTCGGGCTCAGGCCTTCTTGATGCAGCCGTCGACGGGGCAGACCGACACGCATTGCGGCGCGTCGAACTGGCCCTCGCATTCGGTGCACTTGGCCGGGTCGATGATGAAGGTGCCGCCCTTCTCGCGGATGGCGACGTTGGGGCACTCGGGCTCGCAGGCCGAGCAGCCGGTGCAGGTGGAGGCGATGATCTTCAAGGCCATGGTGGGCTCCTGGGCGGGTGGTTGAATGGTCAGGCGACCTTCTCGGCCGCACCGGAGAAGGCGCCCTGGCGGATGTGTGCGTCGCCGCGGGCCCGGTGGACGATGTCGCCGCGGGCGATGCGTTCGCAGTAGTCGGCGAACCAGGACAGGGCCGCCTTCTCGATGAAATCGTGGGCGTAGGCGTCCACCGGCTCGATGCCCGCGGCCGTGAGCTCGTCGCGCGGGCAGGCGCCGATCTTGGACACCAGCACGGCATGGCAGTCGTTGATGGCCCTGACGATGGAGGGCAACTGCTCGTCCTCGCCGTAGCCGCCCTGGCAATAGAGGTCCACGCGCCGGTGGCCGACGAACAGGGCCTCGTCGCGGCTGACCTCGAAGATCTGGAACTCGGTGGCATGACCGAAGTGCTGGTTGACCTTGCCGTGTCCTTCCGTCGCGACGGCCACGAGCAGCTTCATGCCGGGGTCGACGCCGTCGTGCGCAGCCTGCGCGGCCAGCGCCTCGGTCTTGGCGGCGACCTGGGCCTGGCGCTCGTTCTCGACCTGCTCCTGGTAGGCGCGGCGCCTGTCGAGGTCGTAGACGACCTCGATGTCGTCGATCTTGTCGAGCGTGAACTCCTCGCTGCGGTCTTCGCCGAGCAGGCCTACGGCGTCGGCCCGGCACTGGCGGCAGTGGCGCATCAGGTTGGCGCCGCCCGCGCAGGCGTCCTGCACGGCCTTGAGCTCCTGGGCCGTCGGGCCGCGCTGGCCGGTCAGGCCGAACACCGTGCCGTGTTCGGGCTCGGAGATGAGTGGCATGATGTTGTGCAGAAAGGCCCCGCGCTTCTTGACCTCGCGGTTGACCTCGATCAGGTGCTCGTCGTTGATACCCGGAATGAGCACCGAGTTGATCTTGGTGAGTACGCCTCGCGCTGTGAGCATCTCCAGGCCGAGCATCTGGCGCTCGTGCAGGATCTTGGCGGCTTCATAGCCGGTGTAGCGCTTGTGGTCGTAGAAGATCCACGGGTAGATCTTCTCGCCCACCGCCGGATCAACCATGTTGATGGTGATCGTGACGTGGTCGATGTTGTACTTGACGATCTCGTCGACCTGGTCTGGCAGGGCCAGGCCGTTGGTGGACAGGCAGAGCTTGATGTCCGGCGCCTGCTCGTGAAGCATGCGCATCGTGTCGAAAGTCTTTTTCGGGTTGGCGAGCGAGTCGCCCGGCCCGGCGATGCCCAGCACCGTCATCTGCGGGATCTCGCTGGCCACGGCCAACACCTTCTTCACCGCCTGGTCGGGCGTGAGCTTCTGGCTGACGACGCCGGGCCGGCTCTCGTTGCTGCAGTCGTACTTGCGATTGCAGTAGTTGCACTGGATGTTGCAGGCAGGGGCCACGGCCACATGCATGCGGGCGTAGTGGTGGTGGGCCTCTTCTGAGTAGCAGGGGTGGTTCTTGACCTTCTCCCAGATCTCGGCCGGCATGTCGTCGGGCCCGCCGGAGGAGCCGCAGCTGGATTTACCGGCGCCCCCCGTGGTGCTGCAGCCGCCGGAGGCGACGGTCTCAAGGATCTGGCTGACGGCCTGGCGGGATTTGCTCAAGTTACTGGCGTCAACGTAGGCGGCGGCTTGCGACATCGACAGACCTCATGTCGGGTGGTGTGTCCTCCTATTGCGAGAGGCGTGCCAGTCGGCTCGCCGCATGCAGAGCCTTAAGAATCAGGCACTTGCATGAATTGCCTCTGCGGCGGCAGGTGTTCCGTTGCCGACAAACCCAACATCCGCGTCGGCACCGCGCGCGCCGCGAAGCGCCCTGTCATGGGCACGGCACCGCGGCACGGGGCTTGCTCCCGTTGACGCCATCGGCACACAGGAGAGCAACATGCAGATCGGCGTCGACACGGCTCGCGCGGTCGAGACCAAGCGTGCCTTCGTCCTCGACCTGGACGACGTGAGCGCGACAGCGCTGCAGTTCATGCTGGCGGACGAACTGGAGGTGCACGTCTTCACTTCGAGCGCCTCGGCGTTTGGGCATCCGGCCGCCGCTCGGATCGACGTGGTACTGCTGGGAGCCAGTGTGATCGAGGCCGAGACGCCGGATGTCGTAGGACTGTTGCTGCAGACCTGGCCGGGGGTGCCGCTGCTGGCCTTCGGCCCAGTGGACGATGCTGGCGTGCAAGCCGCACTGACCCGCGGCGCACGCTCATCGATCCCGCGGCCGTTCAAGGTCGAGACCGTGCGCAAGAAGGTCAACGCGCAGATCGGCCGGAGGGCGGTTCTGTACATCCCTGTGGCGCGCGGTTGAGTCGGCCCGATTGGGTCATGGGCAGTTGGCAGGACCGGATCGCCATGCGCGACCGCCATGAGCGGCGAGGCGGGCGCGAAGGTTGGATGATCGTTCCTGTTAAGGCTTGTGTGACACCTGCCTGTGTGGGCAGGTGTCACACGAGCCCGACACCTGCGCGTCGATCGGCACGGCTCTGCGCACCATGCAGCCTGAGGGCAGGTGTTGGACAAACCTAAACAGAAGCGGTCGGCCGCGATCTGAGCCAAAAGCAGCCCGGCACTTCAGATACCACTGAGGCTGGCCGTAAACGCAATCAAAGGCGTGCGGCATGAGCGACTGCTCCGGGAGCAAGCGAAAGTCCGAGTGGGGTCGACAGCTGTACACATACACTTTGCCGTCATCCAATTTCTGTAGAAAAGAAGAACGTTACGCACGAAAATGAAGACTCAAACCGGCCGTAACACCCGGCTGATGCAGGCACTGTCAGCCTTGATGGTCGGTTGCGCTGGCACGGCCTTGCTCGCTGGCTGCGGCGGTGGCGCAGACGCCGCATCGACCAATGCCGGCGGCACAGGCACTCCTGCAACTGCGCCGACACCCGCTAGTTCGCCAAGCACCTGGTGGAAACCCATCGCCTCCGACACCTGGCAATGGCAGCTCAGGGGCACGGTGAACACGTCCTACACCGTCGTGATCTACGACATCGATCTGTTCGACAACAGCGCGGCGGCGATTGCCCAGCTCAAGACCAGTGGCCGCAAGATCGTCTGCTATTTCTCTGCCGGAAGCTCGGAGAACTGGCGCCCCGACAATTCGCATTTCACTGCGGCCGACATGGGCAGTCCGCTGTCCGGCTGGCCTGGCGAGAACTGGCTCGACACCCGCTCGGCCAATGTGCGCCGAATCATGGCGACTAGGCTGGACCTTGCGCAAAGCAAGGGCTGCGACGGCGTGGAGCCGGATAACGTCGACGGCTACGCCAACAACACGAGCTTCCCGCTCACCGCGCAGGACCAGCTCGACTACAACCGCTTCCTCGCCGACGAGGCGCATAAGCGTTGGCTGGCCGTCGCGCTGAAGAACGATGTCGGCCAGTTGAGCGACCTGGAGCCGTCGTTCGACCTCGCTATCAATGAGCAATGCCACCAGTACTCAGAGTGTGATGGCTACAGTGTTTTCATTTCGAAGAACAAGCCGGTACTGAACGCCGAGTACGACGCCAAGTACCAGAACAACACCGGCGGCGCGCGCGACTCCCTGTGCGCGGCAGCCCACGTGGCCAACATGCGCACGCTTGTGCTCCCGCTGCAATTGGATGACACCTTCCGCTACAGCTGCGAGCCATAGCCGCCGTGCGGCTCGCCGGCGGTTTGCTTGTGGCGTGGAAAGACGCCTTCGGGTTGACATGAACGGCGCGAGCCGGCGGAACAGCCCTTCAACACAAGTAAATCGTTCGGTGCCCCAGGACGCATCCAGTCCCACACGGCCAGACCTCAAAACTTGTGTACCTCGATGTTGTGCTTCCTCAGCGCATAGCCCAACTGGCGCGGCGTCACGTGCAGCAGCCGGGCGGCCTTGGCCTGCACCCAGGCGCATTGCTCCATGGCCCATATGAGCCGTTCGCGTTCGCCCGAGGGCGGCTGGGGGCCGAACTGGCGTGGCACGCCGTTGAGCCGCTCGGTCGGGCCGATGCGCACCACGCCGTCGAGTTCGTGCGGCGATTCGTCGATGTCGGTAAAGAGATCCTCAGCCGGGTCCACTTCCACCGGCGGTGTCGGCGCAGCCGGGCGGGGCGACTCCTTGATCGGGATGCGCACCACCTGCACGGGTGCGACGGCGTCTTCCTTGTCGAGGTGGTGGAGCGTCTGGGTCAGGCAGCGGTTCTGGCGGCAGGGGAAAGCGACTGCACGTATCACCTCGCCCCCGGCCATGGTGGCGGTGCGCTCGATGCAGTTCTCCAGCTCTCGCACGTTGCCCGGCCAGTAGCAGTGTGTGAGCACGTCCATCGCATCGGCCGAGACTTTGAGCTTGCGCCGGTTCTCCTTGTTGTAGCGATCCAGGAAATGCGCGACGAGCGGCGGGATGTCGCTGCGCCGCTCACGCAGCGGCGGCAGGAAGATGCTGACGACGTTGATGCGGTAGTAGAGGTCGGCCCGGTATTCGCCGCGCTGGACCATGCTCTCCAGGTCGCGATTGGTCGCGCAGATCAGGCGCACGTCCACCTTGATGGTGCGGTTGCCGCCCACGCGCTCGAATTCGCGCTCCTGCAGCACACGCAGCAGCTTGGCCTGGAAGGCGGCGCTGATGTCGCCCACTTCGTCGAGGAAGAGCGATCCACCATGGGCCTGTTCGAAACGGCCCTTGCGGTCAGCGGCGGCGCCGGTAAAGGCGCCGCGCTCGTGACCGAACAGCTCGCTTTCGAGCAGGCTCTCGGTGAGCGCCGCGCAGTTCACCTTGATGAATGGGCCGTCACGCCGTGTCGATTGGAAGTGGATGGCGCGCGCGATGGCCTCCTTGCCTGTGCCGCTCTCGCCGCGCAGCAGCACCGTGGAGCGGGTGGGGGCGGCCTGGTGCACCTCGGCGAAGACGCCCTGCATCTCGGACGAGACGCCGACGACGCTGTCCAGCGTGTAGCGGCCACGTGGCTCCGGCGCCAGTGCCTTCTGCAGGCGCGTCGTCTCGAGCTGCAGCCTGCGGTGCTCGGCCGTAACCGCGCGAGCCAGCACGCAGGCCTGAGCCAGTAGCGTCGCGACCATGCGCAGCACGCGCTGGTCGTCGCTCAGGCGCGCCTTGCCCGCCACTTCGCGCTGCGTGGCCAGCACGCCCACGACGTTGTTGTCACTGACCAGCGGCACCGCCAGGAAGCACATGCGCCGGCCGTCCTGGGCACTGAAGGCACCGGTGCGATCGACGAATTCCTGCGACTCGGTGACGTTGGTCACCGTCGCCGGGACGCCGGACTGGAAAACGCGGCCCACGATGCCCTCGCCGGGCGCCCAGACGCCGCGTCCGATCTGTTCGCTGTTCAACCCCGCGGCGCTGTGCACGCGCAGCGTGGGCGGATCGGGGGGCTCTCCGGTTTCGGGGGCGTCGACCAGGACGATCATGGCCCGGTCGAGATGAAGATGGACCAGGAGGACGTTGAGCGCTTCCCGGAAGCTGCGCTGAAGGTCGAGCGACGCCCCCAGGATGCGACAGATCTCGTAGATCGTGATCAGCTCGACGTGGGATCGCTCGGGCGCTGGCGCGGGAACCATACATCACCTCCTCGCGGCCGCGCCATTCCGGGGCGCGCTTGCCGATACCGAGGAGCATGCAAGAACCCCGCCCGACGGCGAGCCCGTCCGTGCCGGGCGGCGCCGCCTCTCCTGTCCTTTGATCCAGATCAAGAAGTGACCCGTTTCACCGGTCGTTCGCGATCATTTCAGCGCCTCGGCCAGTGCGAACACCGTGTTGGCGTGGGCGGGCAGCATGACCGGATCGAGCACGGGGCGGGTCGAGATGCCCTTGCGCAGTGCATGGCCCGCCTCATCGGAGGGCTCCGGCCCCGATTCGTACGCCTGATCGTCGATCAGGTCCTGCAGCGAGACAGACGCCAGGCACCTGGCCATCGCGCTGCTCAGGGTGGGCCAGTTGCCCTGGACCTTGGCGTCGCCGCTGGCGGATTTGGGTGCCTTGTCGACCGCGGCGACGATGTCGGCCACGCTGATGTCGCGGGCGGCATGCCCAAGCTGATAGCCACCACCGGGTCCGCGCGTTGACAGCACCAGCCCGTTCCGGCGCAGCGGGCCAATGACCTGCTCGAGGCTGGACAGCGAGATGCCCATGCGCTTGGACAGTACCGGCAGGGACGCGGGGCTTCGCTGGGCATGCTGCTCGAGGCTCACCATGGCGGCGGCGGCGTTGCAGGCCCGGCTGCTCAGTGTGAAGTTCAGCATGTTGCCTCCTCAACCGAACTTGAACAGGATGCCGTGCCCGCCGCGCGGGTATTCCCAGGCCACGTTGGTGTGCTCGGTGCAGATGACGCGGCAACTGCCGCATTCCAGGCAGCCGTCCGTGATCAGCGTGACCCGGCCGTTGCTCTCGGCCTTGTAGCAGGCTGCAGGGCAGACGAAGGTGCACTGCTGGCTCTGGCACGCGTTGGTGCAGATGTCGGCATCCTTGATCTGGATGTGCGGGCGGCCATGGTCGACCTTGTAGCGGTTCTGGAAGAGCTTCTCTTCCACGTTGACGGTGATTGCATTCATCGCGTGCCCTTCCAGAGTTTGAGTGCGTCGCCCACCAGTCCGGTGAGTCTGCGGGCGGCCGTGAAGCTGCCCAGGATCTCGCGCTGCTTGGTCGTTTTGTCCACGCCATCGACCGTGAACAGGGTCTTGGCGGCACGGTTGAGCAGTTCGGGGTACGTGGTGAAGAACTGCGGGCTGGACTCGAGGATCTGCGGCAGGCGTCGGTACTTCTTCAGGTCCTTCATGACGAAGCTCTCGTCCAGCGCGTCCTTGTAGGCCTTCAGCGTCTTCGCCGTCAGCGGCTTGCCGGCGCTCTTGGCGGCAATGACGGTCTCTGCGGCCAGGCGGCCGGTGGTCATCGCGAGGTTGGACCCCTCGCGGTGGGCCGCGTTCACGAAGCCGCCCGAGTCGCCGACGATCATCCAGCCGTCGCCGTAGATGCGTGGCACGGCATTGAATCCGCCCTCGGGGATGAGATGGGCGCAGTACTCCTTCATCTCGCCGCCCTCGATCAGCGGTGCGATGGACGGGTGCCGCTTCAGCTTCTCCAGCAGCGCATAGGGCGCCGTGCGGTTGGGGTTGGCCTTGAAGTCGGCCAGCATGCATCCGACGCCGATGGTGAGGGAGTCCTTGTTCGTGTAGAGGAAGCCCGTGCCCACCATGCCCTCGGTGACCGAGCCCATCATCTCGATGACGACGCCTTCCTCAGCACCGATGTTGAAGCGGGCCTGGATGGTTTCCTCCGGCAGGAAGAGGATCTCCTTGACGGCCAGGGCCACGTTCTTGGGCGAGAGTTCGCTGTGGAAGCCCGCCTTGCGCGCCAGCGTGGAGTTCACGCCGTCGGCCAGTATGACGACATCGGCGAACACATCGCCGCCCATGCGGTCGCAGCGCACGCCGGCGACGCGTCCGCCGTCGAGGATGAGCTCCTCCACGGTGGTCTCGCAGATCAGCAGCGCACCGGCCTCGCGCACCTTGCCGGAGAACCACTTGTCGAACTGGGCGCGGATGATGGTGTAGCGGTTATAGGGGGGCTTGTTGTAGTCGTCGCTGCGGTAGTGGCTGCCGACGAAGCTGTTCTCGTCGAGCATCCACATGCGCTGTTCGATGATGTGTCTTTCCAGTGGCGCGTCGTCGCGGAAGTCGGGGATGATGCGTTCCAGCGCGTCGGCGTACAGGATGGCGCCCTGCACGTTCTTGCTGCCCGGGTACTCGCCGCGCTCGATCTGCAGCACCTTGAGGCCGGCCTTGGCCAGCGTGTAGGCGGCGGCGTTGCCCGAAGGGCCCGCGCCGACCACGATGGCGTCGAACTTCTCCTTGCTCATCTCGGTTCTCCTTGCGTGTGGGGCCGTTCAGGCGACCTTCCTGATGCGCTTGTCCAGGTGGCTGCGGAAGGTCTGGGTCAGCATGGGCAGCACCTGCATCGCGTTGCCGACGATGCCGTGGTGCGCGAAGTCGAAGATGGGCGCGTTGGGGTCGGTGTTGATGGCGACGATGATGTCGCTTGCCTCCATGCCCACGCGGTGCTGGATGGCGCCGGACACGCCGGCGGCGATGTAGAGCTTTGGGCGCACGGTTTTTCCGGTCTGGCCCACCTGTCTCTCGGCCTCCAGCCAGCCCGCCTGGGTCACCGCGCGGGTGGCGCCCACTTCGGCGCCCAGCACCCGGGCCAGGTCCCAGACCAACTGGCAGTTGTCGGCGTTCTTCAGCCCCTTGCCGGCCGTGACGATGATGTCGGCATAGGCCAGGTTCACCGTGTTGCGGCTGGCGTCGGGGATGAAGTCCAGCAGCTTGGTGACGATGTCGGTCTCGATCATGCCAAGCTCCATCGTGATGATGTCGCCGCTGCGGTTTTCGTCGCGGCGCGGCATGGGTGCCGTGCGCGGGCGCATCGTGGCCATCTGCGGCCGGTAGGCCAGGGTCATGATGGTGCAGAGCAACGACCCGCCGAAAGTCGGCCGCGTGGCGGCCAGCGCGCGGCCGTCGATGTTGAGCTCGGTGCAGTCGGCCGTCAGGCCGGTGGCCAGCGTCGTCGCGACCGAGCCCGCCAGGTCGCGGCCCATGGTGGTGGCGCCCAGCAGCAGGATTTCAGGCTGGTATCTGTTGACCAGGTCGGTCATGCCCTTGGTGAAGGGCTCGTTGCGGTAGCCCTGCAGCACGGGGTCGCGCATCAGGTAGGCATGGTCGGCGCCGTAGGCATAGGCTTCCTTGGCGAAGGCCTCCAGCGGATCCTGGGGCCCGCCGAGCAACACGCCGCTCACGTCGACGCCCAGCTTGTCGGCCAGCTTGCGGGCCTCGCCCATCAGTTCCCAGCTGACGGGGTGCACATGGCCGCGGTCATGCTCGATGAAGACCCACACGCCCTTGTAGGCCTTGAGGTGTTCGGGCAGTTCGGTGCTGCGGCCGGAGCGGCCGGCTGTTTTGAGGGCGCCGCCTGCGGCACCGGCACCGCCCGAGGGGGCGGCGGGTTGGGCTGTTGCGTTCATCGGGCTTCTCCTTGCGCGTTCAGGCGGACAGGCGTTCCACGGTCTCTTCCTCCAGCGTGGAGTGCGTGGTGAAGATCTTCTGGATGAGGTTGAGGCAGACGTCGTTGACGCTGGAGTCAGAGACGACCTGCATGTCGGCCTTCTCGCTGCGGGGCTTGGGGCCGAAGACCTTGCTGACGATGGTGGGCGAGCCCTTGAGGCCGATCTTGGTGATGTCCTCGATGCCGGCGTCGTCCTTGTTCCACTTGCGCACCGTGCAGCGGGCGGCGCGCAGCATGTCCTCCATGGTCGCGAAGCGCATCTCGTTCGTGCCTTCGAGCATGGTGATGAGGCTGGGCAGCGTGGTGTCGAGCAGCTGCACACCGCCTTCGGCGCGGCGCTCCACCTGGATGCGACGAGCGTCGAGGTCCACCTCGACGATGCGGCTCACGTAGGTCAGCAGGTTCAGCCCCAGTCGCTTGGCCACGCCGGGGCCGACCTGGGCGGTGTCGCCGTCGATGGTCTGCTTGCCGGTGAACACCAGGTCCACCGCCTGCTCCTGGCCAATCTTGCGGATGGCCGCGGCCAGGGCATAGCTGGTCGCCAGCGTGTCGGCACCGGCGAAGGCGCGATCCGTGACGAGGATGGCGTCGGTCGCCCCGAAGCTCAGGCATTTGCGCAGTGCGTCCTCGGCCTGCGGCGGCCCCATGCAGAGCATGGTGACACGCCCACCGAACTGGTCCTTCAGGCGCAGCGCCTCCTCGAGCGCGAAGAGGTCGTAGGGGTTGACGATGGCCGGCACCCCCTGGCGCATGATGGTGTTGGTGACGGGGTGGACGCGGATCTGCGCCGAGTCCGGAACCTGCTTGATGCAGACGACGATGTGCATGAGGTGCTCCTCGGGTTCTCGGTTCAGGCCGCGGCTCGGCCTGGCAGGCTCTGGCGCAGGCTGTCGAGCGAGACGTGCTGCCGACCTTCGGCATCCTGGAAGACTTTGAACACCTTCTCGTGGTAGGCCGTGGAGGTGGTGAAGTCCTGGTAGGCCTGGTTCAGCATCTCGCGGTAGCGGCGGAAGAGCGCCACCTCGTCCAGCCCGGTCAGGCCCTCGGCGCGGCGCAGGTACTGGTAGAAGCGCTTGAGGATGTGCAGGCGGTTCACGTTGACGACGCGTTCGTCATAGGCGATGCCGAAGAACTCCAGGAACTCGTTGGCGCTGGACAGGGCCTTGAGTTGTTGCATCAGGTCCATGGTGGGTCTCCTTCAGGCGAGGTGCGGCTGTCGGGCCGCGACTTCCGAGATGAGGCGGCGCAGCTCAACGCCGTCGAGTTGTCGCTTGGTCTGTGTGGCGTGCTCGCGCACTCGGGCGAGCAGCGGCTCGATCACGTCGTCGCGCACCGGCAGCTCCAGGCGCTGCAGCTCGCGGCGCAGGCCGGCCGAGCCGCTGTGCTTGCCCAGGACCAGCGCATGGCTGCGCCCCAGCTCGGCGGGGTCGAAGGGCTGGTAGTTGCGCGGGTCCTTCAGCAGGCCGTCGACGTGGATGCCGGACTCGTGCGAGAACACCGCCTCGCCGACGATGCTCTTGCCCGCCGGCACGGGCCGGCCCGAGGCCAGGGCAACGCGCTGCGACAGGCCCACGAGTGCGCGGCTGTCCACGCCACACTCGATGCCGTGGAGATGCCGCAAGCCCATCACCACTTCCTCCAGCGCTGCGTTGCCGGCGCGCTCGCCCAGGCCGTTGACCGTGGTGCTGGCATGGGTGGCGCCGGCGCGCAGGGCGGCCAGTGTGTTGGCAGTGGCCAGGCCGAGATCGTTGTGGGCATGGATCTCGATGTCGAGGTCGGTGGCCGTGCGCAGCTTGGCGATGCGCTCGTGGGTACTGAAGGGGTCGAGCAGGCCCAGGGTGTCGGCGAAGCGCAGGCGGATGGCGCCGGCCATCTGCGCGGTCTCGGCCACCTGAGCGAGAAAGTCCATGTCGGCCCGCGAGGCGTCCTCCAGACCGACGCTGGGCACCAGCCCGGCCTCGCGGGCGTCGCTGACGCAGCGCTGCACCGTGGCCAGCGCCCAGGCGCGGTCGCGGCCGAGCTTGTGGGTGAGCTGCTGGTCCGACACCGGCACCGACAGGTGCACGATGTCGGCGTCGCAGGCGGCGGCGCTTTTCAGGTCGAACTGCGACATGCGCGCCCAGACCATGGTGCGGGCCCGCAGCCCGGCGTGGGTGAGGGCGCGCAGTGTGTCGATCTCCTGTGTGCCCATGGCCGCGATGCCGATCTCCAGTTCTGGCACGCCGGCCTCGTCCAGCGCGCGGGCGATGGCCAGCTTCTCGTCGCGGGAGAAGGCCACGCCGGCCGTCTGTTCGCCATCGCGCAGCGTGGTGTCGTTCAGCGTGCAGGGCCAGGGGGAGGAGGCGGTGGGCATGATGGGCGGTGCAGGGTGTCCTGCCTCATGCATCGCAAAGGCTGTGCCATGCCGGTGTCGTCTCTAAGCCATTGATTCGCCGGGATTTTCTTGCTGCCGCCGAGGCTGCCGTGACGTGTGTCGATTGTTGGCTTGTCGACATGCGGTCGCGGCGCGCCACAAAGCATCAGCCCCTCGGTCGCGAGGCGGCGCGAGGGGCTGAGAGGGTGACAGGCGCAGAGGCCTGCTTCTCGCGGGCGTGGTTCTTGGTGTAGCGCGGCAGCTCGATGACCAAGGCCGCGCCGCGCACCTTCACGCAGCAGGCGAGGCGCGACTGCGCGTCCACGCCCCAGGCGTCGTCGAGCTGGTCTTCTTCCTCGTCGTCGGCCGGCGTCAGGGCCTCGCCGCCGCTGCGCACGTGGACGTGGCAGGTGGCGCAGGCGCCGACCTTCTCGCAGGCATGCTCGATGGCGATGCCGGCCTGCAGCAGCTCGTCCACGAGCTTGCGGCCGGGCCGTGCCGCGAACTGCAGGCCCTCGGGGCAGTGCTCGGCGTGGGGCCGCACGGTCACCTCGGTGGCTGCGGCTATGGTGCTGCGGGCGCCAGGGGGCGTCGTCGTTGCGGGGCTCATTCGCGATCCTGCTTAGGCGGAGATTTGGTCCATGCGGCGTCCGGCCAGCGCCTGGCGCACGCGGGCGTCCATGCGTCGGCCGGCGAACGCGGTGGTGGCGAGGTTCAACCCTTCGGTCGCGGCGCGCAGCGCCTCGCGCGCGGTCTTCTGCTCGGCCAGTGAGCCGCCGTCGGCTTCGGCACATTGCTCCAGGCCATCGGCCACGTCCTGCATCGAGCGCAGGATGGCGAACTGCTCTCGGGGCAGCAGCAGGCGCTGGTCTTCGGCAATGGCGGCCTCGACCGCATCGAGCAGGCGGCGTGCCTCGACCTCGGCCTCGCGCAGCATGCGGGCGGCGGTGTCGGCCTCTGCGTTGAGCAGCGCATGGCGCAGCACCTCGGCCACCGCGTCATGGCCCAGGCCGTAGCTGGGCTTGACTTCGACCTGGGTCTGCACGCCCGTGGTCTGCTCGGCGGCGTGCACCGAGAGCAGACCGTCCGCGTCGATCTGGAAAGTGACGCGGATGCGCGCAGCGCCCGCCACCATCGGCGGGATGCCGTGCAGCGCGAAGCGGGCCAGGGACCGGCACTCGCTCACCAGCTCGCGCTCGCCCTGCACGACATGGATGGCCATGGCGGTCTGGCCGTCCTTGAAGGTGGTGAATTCCTGGGCCCGCCCTGTCGGTACGGTGCTGTTGCGCGGGATGATCTTCTCCACCAGCCCGCCCATGGTCTCGATGCCCAGGGACAGCGGGCAGACGTCCAGCAGCAGCAGGCCGCTGTCGCCCGTCGCGCGGTTGCCGGCGAGCTGGTCGGCCTGGATGGCGGCGCCCAGCGCCACGGCCAGGTCGGGGTCGATGCCCGTGTAGGGCTCGCGGCCGAAGAGCGCAGCGACGGCGCGGCGCACCACGGGCATGCGGGTAGCGCCGCCGACGAGGACGATGCCGTCCATCTCGGCTGCGCGCAGCCCGGCGTCGCGCAGCGCCCGCTTCACGGGCTCCAGCGTGCGGTTCACCAGCGGCTGCACCAAGTGCTCGAAGTGCTCGCGTGTGAGCCGCGCCGCCTGGCTGGCGCCATCGTGGCGCACGCAGCACAGGGTGGTCTCGGCCGTGTCGGTCAGGACCTCCTTGGCTTGGCGGGCGGCAGCGCGCAAGGCGCCGGCATCGGCGTCGGTCCAGTCGAGCGCGTCGTCCTGCGAGCGGAACCAGTCGACCAGGATTTGGTCGAAATCGTCGCCGCCGAGCATTGCATCGCCGTTGGTGGCCAGCACCTCGAACACGCCACGCGTGAGACGCAGCAGTGAGACGTCGAAGGTGCCGCCGCCGAGGTCGTAGACCGCGTAGACGCCTTCGCTTGCCGTGTCCAGGCCGTAGGCCACGGCGGCCGCCGTCGGTTCGTTGAGCAGGCGAAGCACGTTCAGCCCGGCCTGGCGGGCGGCGTCCTTGGTGGCCTGGCGCTGGGCATCGTCGAAATAGGCTGGCACGGTGATGACAGCCCCAACAAGCGCTCCGCCGAGGGAGGCCTCGGCGCGCTCGCGCAGCTTGCTTAGCACTTCAGCGCCCACGTCCACCGGCGTCTTCAGGCCGGCTCGCGTTGGCACTGCCACGGCGCCCGTTCCCAGGGGCTGCACTGCATAGGGCACGGCACCGGCCGGCAGGTCGGTGAGGGCGCGGCCGATCAGGCGCTTGGCCGAGGCGATGGTGTTCTGAGGGTCGGCGGCGGCGTGCTCGTTCGCCTCGTGGCCGATGAGCACGCGGCCGTCGGCCGCGTAGTGCACGACCGAGGGCAGCAGGCGTCGGCCCTGGGTGTCGCCCAGCACGGTAGGCACGCCGCTGCGCAGCGTCGCGACGAGGGAGTTGGTCGTGCCGAGGTCGATACCCACCGCCAGGCGGTGCTGGTGGGGGGCGGCCGTACGTCCGGGCTCGGCGATCTGGAGCAAGGCCATGGTGGGACTCCCCGATCGGCAGGCTAGACAGCGAAGCTCTCGCCACAGCCGCAATTGGCGGTGGCGTTGGGGTTGTGGAACTTAAAGCCTTCGTTCAGGCCCTCGCGCACCCAGTCGAGCTGCGTGCCGTCCACCATGGGCAGGCTGCGCGCGTCGACGAGCAGTGTCACGCCTTCGCTCCGGAACTCGTGATCTTCCGGTGCCGGTGCTTCGGCGAACTCCAGCGCATAGGCATAGCCGGAGCAACCGCTGGTCTTGACGGCGATGCGCAGCCCGAAGCCGCCGCCGCGTTGCGCCAGGGCCTTCTCGATCTGGCGGGCGGCCTTGGGGGTGACGGTGAGACTCATGGCAGAACTCCCGTCATACCGAGAAGGAACTGCCGCAGCCACAGGTGCTGGCCGCGTTCGGGTTGCGGATCACGAAGCGCGAGCCTTCGAGGCTCTCCTCGTAGTCGATCTCGGCACCCAACATGAACTGCAGGCTGCTCGCGTCGACGATGACCTTGAGCGAGCCGGCTTCGACGCAGGTGTCGTCCGCTTTGCTCTCCTCGTCGAAGGCGAAGCCGTACTGGAAGCCCGAGCAGCCCCCGCCCGTCACGAAGATGCGCAGCTTGAGGTTGGGGTCACCTTCTTCGGCGAGCATGACGCTGACCTTGGAGACGACAGCGTCGCTGACCTTGATGGGTGCGGCACCCTCGGGCAGCGTGAAGGGCGTGGCGAGTGGCAGGCTGGCCGAGCTGGCGCAGGACGAGCCGGCAGCGTGGGACTGACAGGTGGACATGGCGTGCTCCTGGGCAGGTTGGGGGCGGGGCGTCAGGCGGTGGCGGCCTGCACGGGGGAACAGGCGGGCTGCTCGGTCACCTCGCCACGGCGTTGGCGGTAATCCGCGACCGCGGCCTTGATGGCGTCCTCGGCCAGGATGGAGCAGTGGATCTTGACCGGCGGCAGGGCCAGTTCCTCGGCGATGGCGGTGTTCTTGATCGCCAGGGCCTGGTCCAGACTCTTGCCCTTGACCCACTCGGTCACGAGGGAGCTCGACGCGATGGCTGAGCCGCAGCCGTAGGTCTTGAACTTTGCGTCCTCGATGAGGCCGGTGGCGGGGTTGACCTTGATCTGCAGCTTCATCACGTCGCCGCAGGCCGGCGCGCCGACCATGCCAGTGCCCACGTCGGCGTCCTCGGTCTGGAAGGTGCCGACGTTGCGGGGGTTTTCGTAATGGTCGATGACCTTGTCGCTGTACGCCATGGAAAGCTCCGTTCGTGTTCAGTGCTCGGCCCACTGGACGGTGTTGAGGTCCACACCGGCGCAGTGAAGGTCCCAAAGCGGGCTCAGCTCGCGCAGGCGCAGCACGGTTTCGGTGACGCGCTGCACGGCGGTGTCGACGTGGGCGGGCGTGGTGTAGCGGCCGATGGAGAAGCGGATGGAGCTGTGGGCCACCTCGTCGGGCAGGCCGAGTGCGCGCAGCACATAGCTTGGCTCCAGGCTGGCCGAGGTGCAGGCCGATCCCGAGGACACGGCGATGCCCTTCATGCCCATCAGCAGCGACTCACCCTCGACGAAGGTGAAGCTGATGTTGAGGTTGTGCGGCACGCGGCGCTCCATGTCGCCGTTGATGCGGATCTCGGGGATGGCCGAGAGCCCCTGCAGCAGCCGGTCGCGCAGCATGCGGATGCGCTCGTTCTCCGCCGCCATGCCATCGTGCGCCAGGCGGTAGGCCTCGCCCATGCCGACGATCTGGTGCGTGGGCAGGGTGCCGGAGCGCATGCCGCGCTCGTGGCCGCCGCCGTGGATCTGCGCTTCAATGCGCACCCGGGGCTTGCGCCGCACGTACAGCGCGCCGATACCCTTGGGGCCGTAGATCTTGTGGGCCGACAGGCTCATCAGGTCGACCTTGAGCGTGGCCAGGTCCAGCGGGATTTTGCCGGCGGCCTGCGCGGCGTCGACATGGAAGAGGATGCCGCGGCCGCGCAGCAGTTCGCCGATGGCGGCGATGTCCTGCACCACGCCGATCTCGTTGTTGACGGCCATGATCGAGACGAGGATGGTGTCGGGGCGCAGCGCCTGACGCAGAACGTCCAGGTCGACGAGGCCGTTGGGCAGCACGTCGAGGTAGCTCACCTCGAAGCCCTCGCGCTCGAGCTCGCGCATGGTGTCGAGCACGGCCTTGTGCTCGGTCTTGACCGTGATCAGGTGCTTGCCACGCGTCTTGTAGAACTGGGCTGCGCCCTTGATAGCGAGGTTGTTGGACTCGGTGGCGCCGGAGGTCCAGACGATCTCGCGTGCATCGGCGCCGATGAGCTTGGCCACGTGCTCGCGGGCGATCTCGACCGCCTCCTCGGCGGCCCAACCATAGGCATGGCTGCGCGACGCCGGGTTGCCGAAGTTCTCGTACAGAAAGGGCACCATGGCATGCACCACACGCGGGTCCACCGGCGTGGTGGCGGCGTAGTCGAGGTAGATCGGCTTGGCGTCGAGCTTGAGGTTCATGCACGGCTCCTGGTGGCAGCGCGAGGGGCGGATGCCTTGACTTACTCAAGGAGCGTGCCAGTTCCGCGCAGGCGTGGCGGATTCCTGAAAAACTGACCTGGATCAAACACTTGCCGACGCCGCTCCGGTGCCAGCCAATAAGTGTGGATGTCTAGACTGTCGGCTTTGTCGCAAGCACGACGTGATCGAGCCGGAGCATGGCCGCATTCGAAGCCCGAGCGTGGGCTTCGGTCGGCGCCACTCCGAGCCGTCGGGTACGACCGCAGAATCCGTTGCGGATAGGCCTGTCGCTGGTTATGAAGCTAGTTAGTCCGCCCTGAACAACTCGTTTTCAGCCGCGCGCCAGCGCCGGGCGGCGTGAGGTCACAGCGTTGAGCCGCGATGTTGGCGTCGCCATTTCCATCCCCAGCGTGATGGCCATAGCGATCAGGGCCCACAGGGCGCAATAAAGCACCCGCAGGTGCCGCAGGATCATGCGCAGGTTGTGCCCGGCGCCGCACAGCAGAGCGTTCAGTGCATCTCCGTCCGCACCCTTGAGCCAGTTCTTGCCCAACAGCCCATCGGCCTTCATGTGGCCGATCATGGGCTCGACCACCTGGCGCCGCTTGAGCAGCTTCTTCAGCCGCTTGGGCAGTCGCCGCGTATGGCTGATCAACAGCCGCGCCCCACACGCAGGCTCGACGCCGCGGTAGCCGCGGTCGGCCAGGGCGATCTTGGGTGTCTTGCCGGTGAGGATCTCGACCTGCTCGAGCTGGCTGTCCACCGTGTGGCCGTCGTACGGGTTGCCGGGCATCGAGCGCATGCCCACCACCAGCCCCTCCGTGGCCGTGACGGCGACCGACACTTTCACGCCGAACTCGTAAGGCGTCCTGGCCATGCCCTTGGCCAGGCACTCCACCTCCGGGGCGTGCAGTGCGTACAGCTTGTTCTTCGAGTCGCGCTGCTGCGCATGCAGGCGCTGCGCGATGTCGAGCTTGTCCTTGAGTGCGCCAGCGACCTCGCCGCCGACAGCCGCTGCCTTGCGCTGGACATCGCGGATGACCCGACCCAGCCAGGTGCGCAGCTTGCGGATCTCGCGTCGCATGCGATTGAACTGCTTGGCGTGGGCGTAGCGCCCGGCCTGCGTCTCGGCGGCCTTGCCGACCCGTGCGTAGCTCTGGCGCAGCACGATGCCGGCATCCTGCGCCGCAGCCACCAGCTGTTCGCGTGCGCGGTTCAGCAATCGGCTGTCGGTCGGGTGCGCAATCGCCTTGGGTTGCACCGTCGTGTCCAGCACGACCGTGTCCAGGCTGCGCCGCTTGATCACACCGGCTTTGCTGGCCGCCTCGATGCTGTGGGCCAGCAGCCATTCGCAACCCGCCTCGCCGATGCGCTTGCGCCAGCGCACCAGGCTAGACGGATCGCACGGCAGCTCGTGGCGGAAGTAGCGCTCGCCGCTAAAGTGCTGCCAGTACGGGTTCTCGACCCAGCGCTCGACCACGTCCTCGTCGCTGAGCGCGTACACGTGCTTGAGGTACAGCAGCGCCGCCATCAGCCTTGTCGCCAGCGCCGGGCGCCCCGTCGTGGACTCGAACTGCGAGCCCCACTGCTGCGCAAAGGCTGGCCAGTCGATCAGCTCGGCCAGCTTGGCCAACTCGTGGCGCTGGTCGATCAGGTTGACCAGTTCGGTGCGGAACAGGTCGTGGTCGCTGCGCTCATCCGCCGGCTTCGGGCCCATCCAAACCTCGATTCAGTTTGCAAGGAACTGGTATGGATTGGGCCGCAATCTTGCAATCTCCACCATCGGCAATCGCCCGCAATGCCAGTGTTCATGCGGGTTCTGGAAGTTCTTCAGGGCCGACTACCGAGCCGCTATCGAGGGGATGAGGTGCTGGGCCATGCAGTAACTTTTAGGTCGGAAGACGGAAATCTTCCAGTTACTGCGCCAGTTACTGCAATGTGAACTCGGATCTCCGAGGGCAACGAGGGACGTTCCGGGTAAGAAAAAAGCCCTAGAGCTTTGATTCTCAAGGGCTTTTTTGCTTTCCTAAGACGGTGTGGAACCGCTCGGGATCATCGGTTGGTGGAGAGGAGGAGGATCGAACTCCCGACCTCCGCATTGCGAACGCGGCGCTCTCCCAGCTGAGCTACCCCCCCCACGCAGTCCATAAGTATAGCCTGAGCCGGCGGCTACTGTCGCGCCGGCCATGACGCCCCGCAGATCGACGGCCTGGTTCGAAGCCCCGTACAACAACCGCCAGAGTGTGGCCGACAGCGCCGGGGTGCTGTCGCGCCGGGCCCAGGCCTCGGCGGTGGTGCGCGAGCGAGCACGCTGCCAGCTCGACCTGCGTTACGGTCCAGGGGGCAAGCAGACGCGGATGTGTTCTCGCCCGGCCCGGCCTTCGCCGGCAGCTTCGCGCCGGTGCTCGTCGGCATCCATGGCGGCCACCTGCGCTCGCTGGACAAGTCGGACTGCTCCTTCCTGGCGGCCAGCTTCACGGACGAGGGCGCTCTCGTCATCGTGCCCAACTACGACCTCTGCCCGGGCGCCAGCATCGAGCGCATCGCGATGCTGATGACCGAGGCCGTGGCCTGGGCCTGGCGGCATGCGGCCGAGCATGGCGGCGACCCGAGCCGCATCGCCCTCATCGGCCACTCGGCAGGTGGCCATCTGGCGGCGATGCTGAGCTGCTGCGACTGGAAGCGCGTCGGCACCGACCTGCCCGCCGCAGTGCGGGCTGCCCTTCCTGAGCGCCGACCTGCGGCTGGACGCGGCCAGCGCGCAGCGGCTCAGCCCCATCCATTTCCCGGCGCCGCCGGCACCGCAGACGCTGATGGCCGTGGTGGGCGCGCAGGAGAGCGAGGAGTTTCGCCGCCTGAACCTGCTGATCCGTGCGGCCTGGGCGCGCGGGGGCCGTGCCGGTCTGCGAGGAACTGCCGGGCTGCGAGCATTTCAGCGTGCTGCACGACCTTGCCGACCCGCAGGGCCGTTCCCACCAACTGGCGCGGCATCTGCTTGGCCTGCGCTGGTATAGCGGCCTGCTATAGCCTGCATTGAGAGCATGTATTTGCAGCCCGGGCCGTGTCGCGCTAGGGTGAGGGCCCCACCCCCGACCGGAGACTGCAATGAGCTTGAAAGGCAGCAAGACCGAGCAGAACCTGAAGGACGCCTTCGCGGGCGAGTCCCAGGCCAACCGCCGCTACCTCTATTTCGCGAACAAGGCCGACATCGAAGGCCAGAACGATGTGGCCGCGCTGTTCCGCTCCACCGCCGAAGGCGAGACCGGGCATGCGCACGGGCATCTGGAATTCCTCGAGGCCGTGGGCGACCCGGCCACGGGCCTGCCCATCGGCCCGACGCGCGACAACCTCAAGGCCGCCGTGGCCGGCGAGACCCACGAGTACACCGACATGTACCCGGGCATGGCCAAGACCGCGCGCGACGAGGGCTTCGACGAGATCGCGGACTGGTTCGAGACGCTGGCCAAGGCCGAGCGCTCGCACGCCAACCGCTACCAGAAGGCGCTGGATGCGCTGGTCGATTGACACACCATTGCGGGGCCGCTGAACGCGGCCCTTTTTCATCATGACTCGCGAAGGCAATCTCGAGGCGCCCACGCGGCACGCGCTCGACTGGAAGAGCCCGGAGTTCAACGACGAAGAGGCCTGCCTCCACGAGATGGAGCGCATCTTCAACATTTGCCATGGCTGCCGGCGCTGCGTCGGCCTGTGCCAGAGCTTCCCGACGCTGTTCGACCTTGTCGACGAGGGCAGGACCGGCGAGCTGGATGGCGTGGACAAGGCGGACTTCTGGAAGGTCGTCGACCAGTGCTATCTGTGCGACCTCTGCTACATGACCAAGTGCCCCTATGTGCCGCCGCACGTGTGGAACCTCGACTTCCCGCACACGATGCTGCGGGCCAAGGCGATCAAGTACCGCAAGGGCGAGGTGGGGGCCGGCGAGCGCTTCCTGGCTTCGACCGACGTGCACGGCCAGTTCGCGGGCATTCCGGTCGTCGTGCAGGTGGTCAATGCGGTGAACCGCACGAAGCTGGCGCGCCGCGTGCTGGACCGCCAGCTCGGCGTGCACCCCGACGCCTGGCTGCCCGCGCTGGCGCTGCAGCGCTTCCGCTGGAGCGCGCCCAAGTCGCAGTCCCAGGTCGTCACCAACGGCGAGCGCACGCCGGGCAAGGTGGCGATCTTCTCGACCTGCTACGTCAACTACAACGAGCCCGGCATCGGCTTCGACCTGCTCAAGGTGCTGGAGCACAACGCCATCCCCTACGTCATCGTCGAAAAGGAGGCCTGCTGCGGCATGCCCAAGCTGGAGCTGGGCGACCTGGAGACGGTGGAGAAGCACAAGACGGCCAACATCGCCGTGCTGGCGCCCTATGCCAAGGACGGCTTCGCGATCCTGTCGGTCATCCCGAGCTGCACGCTGATGTTCAAGCAGGAGCTGCCGCTGATGTTCCCCGACGAGGAGGCGGTCAGGCTGGTGCAGGACGCGATGTGGGACCCGTTCGAATACCTCGTCGCCCGCCACAAGGACGGCCTGCTCAGGACGGACTTCAAGCAGGCCCTGGGCAAGGTCAGCTACCACGTGCCCTGTCACGGCCGCGTGCAGAAGATCGGCCGCAAGACCGAGGAGATGTTCAAGCTCATCGGCCAGAGCGTGGAGCTCAGGCTCAGCACCGTCGAGCGCTGCTCGGGCCATGCCGGCACCTACGGCGTGAAGACGCCCACCCATCCGGTCGCGATGAAGATCGGCAAGCCGGTGTTCAAGGCCATGGCCAAGGACGAGCCCGACTTCATCAGCAGCGACTGCGCGCTCGCCGGTCACCACATCGCCCAGGGCATGGCCGAGGCGGGCACGCCGGCCAAGGCCCTGGCCCACCCGCTGACGCTGCTGCGCACCGCCTACGGAATCCCATGACCATCACCCCCGACACCCTGATGACGCTGGAGGCCTACTCGCGTTTTCGCAAGACCGAGAAGGCTTCGATAGTCGCCCATCGCCGCCTGCGCAGCGTGCGCCTGGGCGAGCACTTGAACCTGCAGTTCGAGGACGAGCGCACTGTTCGGCACCAGATCCAGGAGATGCTGCGCATCGAGAAGATCTTCGAGGAGGAGGGCATCCAGGGCGAGATCGACGCCTACCTGCCTCTCGTGCCCGACGGCGCGAACTGGAAGGCCACGCTGCTGATCGAATACCCCGACCCCAACGAACGCCGGCGCGAGCTGGCGCGGCTGATCGGCGTCGAGGACAGGCTCTTCGTCGAGGTCGAGGGGCAGCCGCGCGTCTATGCGATCGCCGACGAGGACCTGGACCGCGAGAACGACGAGAAGACCTCGGCCGTGCACTTCGTGCGCTTCGAGCTGAGCGCGGCGATGTGCGAGGCCGTGAAGGCCGGTGCGGGTGTCAAGCTGGGCTGCGATCACACCCACTACCCGGCGCATCTGCAGATCGCGCCGGAGACGCTGGCCAGCCTGGCAGGCGATCTGCGCTGAGCTGCCTCCTTTTGCTGGCACAGTCCGGCACCACGGGCCGTCGAGCCCGGGCAGGGCCGGTAACGGCAGGGAGACCTTGATGAGCTTCGAGTCCAACCGCTTTCCCAGCGGTCTTTTGCGTCTGATCCAGATCGTCGTGGCGATCGGCGTGCTGTGGCTGCTGGCGCCTTACGGCATCGTGCCGGCCGGCACGCGCGGCGTGATGACGACCTTCGGCAAGCCTTCGGACGACGTGCTGGACGAAGGCATACACCTGCGCTTCCCGCTGGCCCAGAGCATCCACCTGCTCGAGACGCGCGTGCAGAAGAGCGAGGGCGAGGGCGATGCGGCGTCCAAGGACCTGCAGGCCGTGCACACGCGCGTGGCTATCAACTACCACCTGGAGCCGCATCAGGTGGCCCAGGCCTTCAAGGCCATCGGCCCCAGCACCGAGGTGATCGCGGACCGCATCATCCTGCCCGCCGCGCAGGAGTCCATGAAGGCCGTCACCGCCCGCTTCACGGCCGAGGAACTGATCACGCGGCGCACCGACGTGCGCGAGGGCATCGCCTCGCTGCTGCGCGAGAAGATGCAGCGCCACGGCCTGGTGTTGGACGAGTTCGCCATCGTCAACTTCCGCTTCTCCGACAGCTTCTCCAAGGCCATCGAGGCCAAGGTCGGCGCCGAGCAGGACAAGCTGCGCGCCGAGCGCGACCTGCTGCGCATCCGCGTCGAGGCCGAGCAGAAGGTGACGCAGGCCAAGGCCGAGGCCGAGTCGCTGGCCCTGCAGCGCGCCCAGGTCACGCCCGAGCTGCTGAAGCTGCGCGAGGTCGAGAACCAGCGCGCGGCCATCGCCAAGTGGAATGGCGTGCTGCCGACGACCACCTATGGCCAGGTGCCGCTGATCGGCATCGCCGCCGCCGCTGCGGCGAAGTGATCAGGTCGCCATGTAGCGGCCGGGCCGGTGGTTGATGGCCAGGGCCGCGTTGATGGCCGCCATGCCGAGCAGCGACAGCGCGATGCGCGGCCAGGGCACCCAGGGCAGGCCGGCGAGCAGGATGGCCGCGTCCAGGCCAGCCTGCATATAGCCGGCGCGCCAGCCGCGCGTCTCCTGCAGCCACAGCACCAGCACGTTCAGCCCGCCGAGCGAGGCGCGGTGGCGGAACAGGATCAGCATGCCGGCGCCGATCAGCAGGCCGCCGCCCACCGCCGCGAACAGCGGGTTCAGCGTGTTGATGCTGAGCCAGTGCGGCAGGGCCTCGGACAGGGCCGCCATCAGCGTGACGGCGATGACGGTCTTGACCGTGAAGGCCCGGCCCATGCGCCGCCAGGCCAGACCGTAGAAGGGCAGGTTGATGGCGAAGAACAGCGCGCCGAAGGGCCAGCCGCTGGCGTAGTGGCCGAGGAAGGCGATGCCCACCGTGCCGCCGCTGAGCATGCCGGCTTGCTTGAACAGCGCCACGCCCAGGGCCGCGAACAGCGTGCCGGTCAGCAGGGCCTGAACATCCTCCAGCCGGCTGTGGCGGAAGCTGCGGCTGATGCGTGCTGCGGCGTCTTTCATCCGATGTGGCCCGCCAGGAAGAACTTGATGACGCCCTTGGCCGCGAAGCCGACCAGGCCGAAGCCCAGGCCCAGCAGCAGCACGAAGGTGCCGAAGCGCCCGGCCTTGGACTCCCGCGCCAGCTGCAGGATGATGAAGACCATGTAGAGCATGAAGGCCCCGACCCCGAAGGTCAGGCCGAACTGGGCGATCTGCGCTTCCGTGTAGCCAAACATCGCGCTAGTCCTGGCGGCGCGTCACGAGGTCGCGGTAGGCATGCCAGCTGGCGTGGCCCAGCCAGGGCAGCACGACGACGAGGCCGAGCAGGGCCGAGGCCATGCCTGCCAGCGTCAGCCCCATCAGCAGCGCGGCCCACAGCGCGATGGGGGCCGGGTGCTCCAGCACGACGCGCCAGCTCGTCAGCACGGCGCCGAAGACGCCGAGCTTGGTCTGCGGCTGGTCCAGCAGCGCCGGGATGGCGACGACGCTGGACGCGAACACCGGCGCGGCCAGCACGGCGCCCAGCGCGAGCCAGAGTTCGAAGAGGTGGGAGCCGTCGTTCAGCACGATGAGGACGAGGAAGTCGTGCGGCGTGCGCACGGGCGTAGGCGCGAAGCCGGCGATCAGGCTGGCGGAGCTCATCACCCAGCCGGTGCCGGCGAAGGCCAGCAGCACGCCGAAGACGATGAGGCGGCCGTCACGTGGACGCCAGGCCGCGCGCAGCGTGTGCCAGCCGGGCCGGCCGCCGAGGTCGAGCTCGCGGCTGCAGGCATAGAAGCCCGTGGCCAGCACGGGTGCGACGAGCAGGAAGCCGCTGAAGGCGCCCGACAGCAGCCAGAAGCGTTCGCGCGCCCACCACCACAGCAGCGCGCCGAAGGCCGCCATCAGCGCGCCCTGAGCGAGGGAGACCAGCGGCATCTGCCAGAGGTCCTGCCAGCCGCGCGCCAGCCAGCCCAGCGGCCGTAGCAGCGGAATGGGCCGCACGCCGAAGGCCTGCGACTCGCGCAGCGCCTGTTCAGTGAAACGATGGGGCATAGCACGCCAGTGTCGCCGCAGCGCGGCGGCGCGGGCTTGACGAGGCTCAAGCTCCTGCGAGGCCGCAGGGGGGATCAGCCCTGCAGTAGGGCCTGGGCGGCGGCTTTCAACGTCCGGGCGTCGGCGGAATCGACGGGCAGATGGCGGGCCCGTGCGAGCGCCGGGAAATGGCCGCGCAACGAGCGCTCGTAGCCGGGGTCGTAGTGCTCGCGCATCAGCGCCGCGAACACGCCGGCCCAGTCGCCGCTGCGGGCCTGGGCCTGCCAGGCGGCGACGCGGGCATGGCCGCGCAGCTCGACGAGGCCGTCCAGCGCGCTGCAGAAGGTGTCGGGGTCGGTGCCGAAGTGGCCGTAGTCCTGCAGCAGCAGCTCGACACGGGCCGCCTCGGGCATCTCGATCCAGATGCAGAGGCCCCGCTCGCCGCGCATGGCCGCGAGCAGGGCCTCGGGCACGGCGATGCGGCCGATCTTGCGGCTCTCGCTTTCGACGAAGACGGGCCGCGCCGGGTCCAGCGCGCGCAGCGCCGCCCACAGCTGGCTGTCGAAGGCCTTCTGGCTGGGCTGGGGGGCGTCGGGCAGGGCGCCGAGCACGGAGCCGCGATGCGCGGCCAGGGCTTCGAGGTCCAGCACCTGGGCGCCCTCCAGAGCGAGTGCGTGCAGCAGCCGCGTCTTGCCGCTGCCGGTGCGCCCGCACAGCACCTGCCAGCTGAAGCCGGCGGGCAGGGCGGCGAGGTCGTCGCGGACGCGGGCGCGGTAGGCCTTGTAGCCGCCGGTCAGCTGGCGCGAGCGAAAGCCGATCTGGCCGAGGAACCAGTGCATCGACCCGGAGCGCTGGCCGCCGCGCCAGCAGTACACCAGCGGGCGCCAGGTCTTGGGCAGGCCGCTGGTGCTGGCTTCGATGTGGCGGGCGATGTTGCGTGCGACGAGGGCGGAGCCGAGCTTGCGGGCCTCGAAGGGCGAGCTGGCGTAGAGCAGGCCCACGTCGTGGCGCTCCTGGTCGTCCAGCACCGGCCAGTTCAGCGCGCCGGGCATGTGGTCTTCCGCGAACTCGGCGGGCGAGCGCACGTCGATGATGGCGTCGTAGCGGTCGAGCTCGGCGACCGCCTCGGTGATGGTGGTCGTATAGCTCATGCAGGCAAGGAGACGGCGTCCAGCAGCTCGCTCTCGATCTGCAGCTGGGCCTTGTTCTGCTGCAGGGCCGGGCCATCGAGCAGGAAGGTGTCTTCCACGCGCTCGCCCAGCGTCGACACCTTGGCCAGCTGCAGGTTGATGCCGTGGCGGGCCAGCACGCGGGCGATGGCGTAGAGCAGGCCGGCGCGGTCGCTGGTGGAGATGGTCAGCAGCCAGGCGGTGGCGCGCTCGTCGGGCCGCAGCGAGATGCGCGGCATATAGGGAAAGCTCTTGACGCGCCGCGACAGCCGCCCGCGCCGCGGCTCGGGCAGCGGCCCGTCGGCCTGCAGCGCGAGGGCGAGCTTCTGTTCCACCAGCGGCACGAGGTCGCGGTGATGCACGTCGGCCTCGGGGCGGATGACCTGGAAGGTGTCCAGCGCATAGCCCTTGCGGGTCGTGTGCACCTTGGCGTCGAGGATGCTGAAGCCGGCGCCGTCGAAATAACCGCAGATGCGGGCGAACAGGTCCTGCTGGTCGGGCGCATAGACCAGCACCTGCAGGCCCTCGCCGATGGGCGAGGGGCGGGCGCGCACGACCGGCACCTGGGTCTCGACATGGCGCCAAAGCGAGCGCGCATGCCAGGCCAGTTCGGCGCCGTCGTGGCGCGCGAAATAGCTGACGGCCAGCGTCTTCCACAACGGCTCCTCGGTGCCGGGCAACTGCGAGTGCAGGGCCAGGTCCTGGCGGGCGTCGGCCTTGCGGGCCTCGATCTCGGCGTCGAGGTTGATCCTGGCGCCGCCCAGCGCGCGCAGCGTGATGCGGTAGAGGTCCTCCAGCAGCTTGCCCTTCCAGGCGTTCCAGACCTTGGGGCTGGTGCCGCGGATGTCGGCCACGGTCAGCAGGTAGAGGGCCGTGAGGCGGCGCGCGTCGCCCACCTTGGCAGCGAAGGCGCCAATGACCTCGGGGTCGGCCAGGTCCTCCTTCTGCGCGACGCGCGACATCGTCAGATGGTGCTCGACGAGGAAGCCGCACATCGCCGTGTCGTCCGCGCCCAGGCCGTGCTGGCGGCAGAAGCGGCGCACCTCGACGGCGCCGAGTTCGGAGTGGTCGCCGCCGCGGCCCTTGGCCACGTCGTGGAAGAGGGCGGCGATGTAGAGCAGCTCGGGCTGGTCGAACTGCGCGGCGAGCTGCGAGCAGAAGGGGTATTCGTGGGCGTGCTCGGGGATGAAGAAGCGCCGCACATTGCGCAGCACCATCAGGATGTGCTGGTCCACGGTGTAGACGTGGAAGAGGTCGTGCTGCATCTGCCCGACGATGGCGCGGAAGACCCACAGGTAGCGGCCCAGCACCGAAGTCTGGTTCATCAGCCTGAAGGCATGCGTCTGCCCCTCGTGCTGGCGCAGCATGGCCATGAAGGTGGCGCGGTTGACGGGGTCGCGCCGCCAGGCGGCGTCCATCAGGCCGCGGGCGTTGTACAGCGCACGCAGCGTGCTGGCCGACAGGCCCTTGATGCCGGGCGTCTGCTGGTAGACGAGGAAGGTGCGCAGGATGGCGTGCGGGTCCTGCAGGTAGAGGTCGTCCGTCGCGACCTCCAGCATGCGGCCGCGGTCCAGGAACTCGGGATGGCCCTCGACCGGGCGCAGCAGGTCCTGCTGCGAGCCGTTGATCTGCTCCTCCAGGTTCAGCAGCAGGATCTGGTGCAGCTGCGTGACCGCCTTGGCGGCCCAGTAGTAGCGCCGCATCAGCAGCTCGGAGGCGCGCACGGATTCGGTCGCGACGAAGCCGAAGCTCTGCGCCACGGCGGTCTGCTGGTCGAAGACGAGGCGGTCCTCGCGGCGCCCGGCCACCGCATGCAGGCGCGCGCGGATGAGCTTGAGCTGGCCCTCGTTGCGCTGCAGCTGGCGGCTCTCGAACGGCGTGATGAGGCCGCCCTGGGCCAGCGCCTTCCAGGTCTTGCCCAGGCCCGCGGCGCGCGCGATCCACATCAGCATCTGCAGGTCGCGCAGACCGCCGGGGCTCTCCTTGCAGTTGGGCTCCAGCGCATAGGGCGTGTCGTCGAACTTGGTGTGGCGCTGCACCGTCTCCAGCGTCTTGGCGCGGAAGAAGGCCCTGGCGTCCATCGCCTGCATGAAGCGCTTGGCCATCAGGCGAAACAATTTGGCGTCGCCAGCCAGCGCGCGGGCCTCGAGCAGGGCGGTCTGGATGGTCACGTCGCCCTGCGACTCGCTCAGGCATTCGCCCAGCGTGCGCACCGAGGAGCCGATTTCCAGGCCGACATCCCAGCAGGACGTGATGAAGCCCTCGATGGCCGCCTTGGCCGGGCCGGGCACATGGGCCTCGACGCCGTCGGGCAGCAGCACGAGGACGTCGATGTCGGAATGCGGGAACAGCTCGCCGCGGCCATAGCCGCCGACGGCCGCGAGGCAGGCGCCCTCGGGCATGCCGGCCTGGGTCCAGAGTGTGCGCAGCGTGTCGTCGACATGGCGGGCCAGGCGGCGGAGCAGGGTCTGGGCACCGGCCTGTGTGGGCCGGGCGGCCAGGAAGCCGTCGATCAGCGCCTGCTTGCCCGCCTTGAACTGCTGGCGGAGGTCGGCAAGGGTGGCCACGTCAGGCGGCTACCGCTGCGGCCTGCGTGATGAAGGCCGGCGGCGGCGGGCTGCCGGCAGACAGCGTCATCACCTCGTAGCCGGTGTCGGTGACAAGGAGGGTGTGCTCCCACTGGGCCGACAGCGAGCGGTCCTTGGTCACGATGGTCCAGCCATCGCCCATCTCCTTGATCTCGCGGCGGCCGGCGTTGATCATGGGCTCGATCGTGAACATCATGCCGGGCACGAGTTCGTCCAGCGTGCCAGGGCGGCCGTAGTGCAGCACCTGGGGCTCTTCGTGGAAGACGCGGCCGATGCCGTGGCCGCAGAACTCGCGCACGATGGAAAAACCCGCGTTTTCGGCGAAGGTCTGGATGGCGTGGCCGATGTCGCCAAGGCGCGCACCGGGGCGGACTTTTGCGATGCCCTTCCACATGGCCTCGTAGGTGAAGGCGCACAGCCGCTTTGCCGCGATGGAGCCCTCGCCGACGACGAACATGCGGCTGGTGTCGCCATGCCAGCCGTCCTTGATGACGGTGACGTCGATGTTGACGATGTCGCCGTTCTTCAGCGGCTTGTCGTTCGGGATGCCGTGGCAGACCTGGCTGTTGACCGAGGTGCAGATCGACTTGGGGTAGGGGATGTAGCCCGGCGGGCAGTAGTTCAGCGGCGCGGGAACGCCCTGCTGCACGTTGACGATGTGGCCATGGGCGAGCCGGTCCAGCTCGTTGGTCGTGACGCCCGGCTTGACGTGGGGCGTGAGCATGTCGAGCACTTCCGACGCGAGGCGCCCGGCGATGCGCATGCCCTCGACATCGGCAGCGGTCTTGATCGTGATGGCCATCAACCAATTATCTCAGTCCGCCCAGACGACGGTCCCCGTAATCCACGTGGCCAGCACGACGATGCCGAAGGCGATGCGATACCAGGCGAAGGCCACGAAGGTATGGGTGGACACATAGCGCAGCAGCCAGCGTACGCAGGCCCAGGCGGCCAGGAAGCTGACGATGAAGCCGACGGCGAACATCGGGAAGTCGGTCATCGACAGCGCATGGCGCTCCTTCCACAGGCTGTAGCCGCCGGCCGAGATCAGCGTCGGGATGGCCAGGAAGAAGGAGAAGTCGGTCGCCGCCTTGCGCGACAGGCCCAGCAGCATGCCGCCGATGATGGTGGCGCCTGAGCGGCTGGTGCCGGGGATCATGCCCAAGCATTGCACGAAGCCGACCTTGACCGCGTCCAGTGCCGTCATGTCGTCCACGCTCTGGATGCGCGGTTGCGGCTTGGCCACCTTCTCGACCCACAGGATGATCAGTGCGCCGACGATGAAGGCGCCGGCCACGACCGGGGCATTGAAGAGGTGGGCCTTGATGGCCTTGTAGACCGTCAGGCCGACGATGGCCGCCGGCAGGAAGCCGAGGAAGACGTTCAGCACGAAGCGGCGCTGCTTGTCGCTGCTGGCCAGTCCGGTCAGCGCCTCGCGGATGCGCGCCCAGTAGACGATGAAGACGGCCAGGATGGCGCCGCTCTGGATGGCGATGTCGAAGACCTTGGACTTGGCGTCGGTGAGGCCCAGCAGGCTGCCGGTCAGGATGAGGTGGCCGGTCGACGAGACCGGCAGGAACTCGGTGAGCCCCTCGACGATACCCATGATGGCGGCTTTGATCAGCAGGATGACATCCACGTAAAGGCTCCAGGCGAACTCAACGAAAGCGGCGCAGTGTAGCCAGCGCATTCGTCATGACCTTGCCGCCGGCTGGCGTGGCCGGATACATTACTGACCCTCCGGTCATTAACGCTGCCACCTTGGCCAACGCCACCCCCCGCCAACGCCGCAAGGACGCCCGCCCGCAGGAACTGCTGGCCGCGGCGGTGGACCTGTTCGTCGAGAAGGGCTTTGCCGCCACCCGCAGCGAGGAGGTGGCCGCCCGCGCCGGCGTCGCCAAGGGCACGCTCTACCGCTACTACCCGAGCAAGGAAGAGCTGTTCAAGGCCGTCGTGCACGAGAACCTGGGCGTGCACATCGCCGAGTCGGCCGCGCTGGCCGCGCAATACCAGGGCTCCATCGCCGAGCTGCTGGCGCAGATGATGCAGGCCTGGTGGGCCAAGGTCGGCGAGGGCAACGCCGGCGGCATCAGCAAGATCATGCTGGTGGAGGCCAGGAACTTTCCCGAGCTGGCGCAGTTCTATGTGGACGAGGTCATCGCGCCGTCCAAGGCCCTGCTCGGCGGCCTCGTCGAGCGCGGCATCCGCGCCGGCGAGTTCCGCGAGGTGCCCATCGAGGCGACCGTGCACATGCTGATCGCGCCCATGCTGCACCTGATGCTGCACGAGCATTCGTTTGGCGAGTACGACGTCTGCGCGCCGTCCATGGGCGCGGCCCAGATGCTGGAGGCGCAGATGTCGCTGCTGCTGCACGGCCTGCTCGCCCGGCCCGGATGACGGGCCCTGGCCTCTAGAATTTTGGTTTTTAGTCCGCCCCATCGCGCCCCGGAGAACAAGATGAACCTCGAACAAGCCCGCTTCAACATGATCGAGCAGCAGATCCGCCCCTGGGACGTGCTCGACCCCCGCGTGCTGGAGCTGCTGCACATCGTGCGCCGCGAGGATTTCGTGCCCGAGGCGCACCGGGCCCAGGCCTTCGTCGACGTCGAGCTGCCGCTGACCGCCACCCGGCGCATGCTGGCGCCCAAGGTCGAGGCCCGTCTGCTGCAGGAGCTCAAGGTGCAGCGCCACGAGAAGGTGCTGGAGATCGGCGCCGCGACGGGGCATCTGGCGGCGCTGCTGGGCCACCAGGCCCAGCGTGTCATCGCGCTGGAGGCCGACGCCGGCCTGGCCGCCCAGGCCGCCGCCAACCTCAAGCGCAGCGGCGCGCTGAACGTGACGGTGCTGAACCAGGACGGCGCCGGCGGCCTTGCAGCCGAGGAACCCTTCGACGCGATCCTGCTGTCCGGCTCGGTCGCCGAGCTGCCGCAGGCGCTGCTGAACCAGCTCAAGGTCGGCGGGCGCCTGGCCGCCATCGTCGGCAGCGCGCCCGTCATGCGCGCCGTGCTGGTCACGCGCACCGGTGCGGGCGAGTTCCGCCGCGTCGAGCTGTTCGACACCGTGGCCGGCCGCCTGCCCGGCTTTGCCGAGGCCCCGGCCTTCAGCTTCTGACGGCCCTGGCGGCATGCAGCCCATCGCCCGAAATCGTCGATTGCGGGCCCCCGGGGCGCAGGTCGTCGCATGCCTTCAGTCACCGGAATGCTTTGCGTCTATAACCCCGGCCGCTGCCTAAATCACTGTTCCAGCCAAGGAATCCCATGCCCTTCGTCCATGCCCGCCGCCTGACCCTGCAACCGCTGGCACTCGCCGCCGGCCTCCTGCTTGCCGGCGCGGTCCAGGCCCAGAGCCTGCAAGAGCTCTACGACGCCGCACGGGGCTATGACGCCACCTACCTGGCGGCCAAGGCCACGGCCGACGCCGCCGCCGCGCGCGCGGCCCAGGCCGACGCGCTGGTGCGGCCGACGCTGGGCCTGTCGGCCACGGGCACTCAGGCGCGCACCGAGCCGCCGAGCGGATCGGGCCCGACCGGCATCAACAGCACGACGCTGACGGCCGGCCTGCAGGGCAGGTATTCGGTCTACAACGCCGCCAACACGCCGACCATCGACAAGGCCAAGCGCGGCTATGCCGCAGCCCAGGCCGACCTGGAGACGGCCGAGCAGGACCTCATCGTGCGCCTGGCCACGGCCTACTTCGACGTGCTGGCCGCCAAGGACGCGCTGACCACCTCGCAGGCCAACAAGGCCGCCATCGCCGAGCAACTGGCCTCGGCCAAGCGCAACTTCGAGGTCGGCACCGCCACCATCACGGACACGCGCGAAGCCCAGGCCCGCTACGACCTGGCCGTGGCCCAGGAGCTGGCCGCCGACAACGACCTGCGCGTGAAGCGCGTGACGCTGGACCAGTTCGTCGGCCGCGTCGGCGTCGAGCCCAAGGGCCTGGCCACGCCGGTGGCCCTGCCGGCCCTGCCCAGCGACAACGTCGACACCTGGGTGGCCACCGCCGACGACCAGCACCCCGGCATCCGCAAGGCGCGCCTGGGCCTGGAGGTCGCCCAGCTCGACACGCAGATCGCCCGCGCCGCCGACAAACCCACGCTGGATGCCAGCGCGACGCTCGGTGGACAGAACCTGCACAACAGCCTGAACGGCGCCGCGGCGACGGCTTCGGGCGTGGGCACGAGCAAGTCGGCCAGCCTCGGCCTGACCTTCACCTACCCGATCTACACCGGCGGCCTGAACCAGAATCGCATCAAGGAGACCCTGGTGCTGGAGGAGAAGGCCCGCAACGACCTCGACTTCGCGCGCCGCAGCGTCTCCGAGGCCACGCGCCGCGCCTTCTTCGGCGTGCAGTCGCTGAAGGCCCAGGTCAGTGCCTTCGAGGCGGCCGAGTCGTCCACCAAGCTGGCGCTGGAGGCCACGCAGCTGGGTTACAAGGTCGGCGTGCGCGTCAACCTCGACGTGTTGAACGCCCAGACCCAGCTCTACACGACCCAGCGCGACCTGGCGAAGGCGCGCTACGACGTCGTCGTCAACGGCCTGAAGCTGCGTCAGGCCTCGGGCCAGCTGCGCGCCGAGGACGTCGGCGCCGTCAACACGCTGCTGGTCAGGTAAGCCGCCGCGATCGGGCCCCGCCATGACGCGGGGGCTTCATGAGCGCGGCTCAGCGGCCGGGCAGGGCGTTGAGCGGGATGCGCAGATAGGCCACGCCGTTGGCCTCGGCCGGCGGCAGCTGGCCGGCGCGGATGTTCACCTGCAGGGCCGGCAACATCAGCGCCGGCGCGCCCAGCGTCGCGTCGCGGGCGCGGCGCATCGCGACGAACTCGGCCTCGCCCACGCCGTCGCGGACATGGATGTTGGCGGCGCGTTGCTCGGCCACCGTGCTCTGCCAGTGCGCCTCGCGGCCGGCGGGATAGTCGTGGCAGACGAACAGGCGTGTCTCGGGCGGCAGGGCCAGCAGGCGCTGCACGGAACGGTAGAGCTGGCCCGCGTCGCCGCCGGGGAAGTCGGTGCGCGCACTGCCGAGGTCGGGCATGAAGAGGGTGTCGCCGACGAAGACGGCGTCCTCGACCTGGTAGGCCAGGTCGGCCGGCGTGTGGCCGGGCACGAGCAGGGCCGTGGCCTCCAGGCTGCCGATGCGCAGGCGCTCGCCGTCGCGCAGCAGGCAGTCGAAGCCGTCGTCCGCCACGGGCTGGTTGAAGAGGCGGCCGAACGTGGCCTGCACGCCGCGGATGTGTTCACCGATCGCGATCAGGCCGCCGGCCTGGCGCTTCAGATAGGGCGCGGCGGACAGGTGGTCGGCGTGCGCATGGGTTTCCAGCACCCACTGCAGGCTCAGCCCCTGCGCGCGCAGATAGGCCAGCAGCGCGTCCGCCGAGCGCGTGGACGTGCGGCCGGCGGCGGCGTCGTAGTCCAGCACCGGGTCGATGACCGCGGCCTGGCGCGTGGCCGGGTCGTGCACGACATAGCTCACCGTGCCGGTGGCGGGGTCGTGGAAGGCTTGGATGGCGACGGGCATGCGGCTGTCCCTGGGCGGCGAAGGTGATTATTATATTTATCGATATAATGTTTGTCATGCCGAAAGCTGGGCCCCTGGACGTCGACGCGCTGCGTGCCGCCGTGGGCGAGGCCGTGGCGGCGCTGAAGGCGCTCGGCAACCCGGAGCGCCTGCTGCTGCTGTGCCGGATGTCGCAGGGCGAGGCCAGCGTGGGCGAGCTGGAAGAGGCGCTCGGCATCCATCAGCCCACGCTGTCCCAGCAGCTCGGGGTGCTGCGCCGCGAGGGCGTGGTCGACACGCGGCGCGACGGCAAGAAGGTCTTCTACCGCGTCGCCGACCAACGCCTGCTGACCCTGCTGGGCACGCTCTACGCGCTCTACTGTCCGAAGGAAGAAACATGACGCTGAACTGGCCGGCCTTCACGCCGGGGAGCGCGCTGGCGGGCGGCGTGCTGATCGGCCTCGCTGCGGCGCTGCTGGTGCTGCTGGGCGGGCGCATCGCCGGCATCAGCGGCATCCTGGGCGGCCTGCTGCGACGCGTGCCGGGCGAGCGCGCCTGGCGCCTGGCCTTTATCGTCGGCCTGGCCGCCGCGCCCTGGCTGTATGCCGCGTTGGCAGCACCGCTGCAGCCGCGCATCGACACCGGTTGGGCCACGCTGCTGCTCGCGGGCCTGCTGGTGGGCATCGGCACGCGCTATGGCGCGGGCTGCACCAGCGGCCATGGCGTCTGCGGCCTGTCGCGGCTGTCGCTGCGCTCGGCGGTCGCGACGGCGACCTTCATGGCGGCCGGTTTCGCGACGGTCTTCGTCGCGCGGCATCTGTTTTGAGGAGGGCGGCATGGGCGTCGTCGTCGCGGCTCTGGCGGGCCTGGTGTTCGGCCTGGGGCTGATCGTCTCGGGCATGGTGCAGCCGGCCAAGGTGCTGGGCTTTCTCGACCTGGCCGGCGCCTGGGACCCGTCGCTCGCCTTCGTGATGGCGGGTGCCATCGCCGTCGGCCTGCCGGCCTTCGCGCTGGCGGCGCGCCGGCGCGAAACCTTCCTCGGCCTGCAGATGCAGCTGACGAAGTCCTCGCTGATCGACCGCCGGCTGGTGGGCGGCAGCCTGCTGTTCGGCATCGGCTGGGGGCTGGCGGGCCTGTGCCCGGGACCGGCCCTGGTGGTGGCCGGCAGCGGCGGCCTCAAGGCCCTGGGTTTCGTCGCGGCCATGGTGGCCGGCATGGGTCTGTTCGAGCTGCTGGAGCGGTACAGGCGCTGAGACAAAATCCGCGCCCATGCTGTTCCTGCTCTCGCCCGCCAAGTCCCTCGACTACGACACGCCGACGCCGCCCGAACTGGCCGATGCGCTGACCCGCCCCCAGTTCCTGGCCGACAGCGCCGCGCTGATCGACATCCTGCGCGGCAAGAGCGTCGCCGACGTGCAGGCGCTGATGGACCTGTCCGAGCCGCTGGCCCGGCTGAATGTGGAGCGCTATGCCGCCTGGCGCCCGCGCTTCACCGAGCACAACAGCAAGCCGGCCGTGCTGGCCTTCAACGGCGATGTCTACGACGGTCTGGACGCGAAGACGCTGTCCGCCGGCGACCTCGACTGGGCGCAGCAGCATCTGCGCATGCTGTCGGGGCTGTACGGCATCCTGCGCCCGCTGGACCGCATGCAGCCCTACCGCCTGGAGATGGGCACGCGGCTGGCCAACCCGCAGGGCGCCAGCCTCTACGACTACTGGGGCGACCGCCTGGCCCTGCACCTGAACAAGCTGGCCAGGGGCGAAAAGGCGCCGGTCATCGTGAATCTCGCCTCGCAGGAATACTTCCGCGCGGCCGACCGCAAGGCGCTGAAGCCGAGGGTCGTGGACTGCCAGTTCGAGGACTGGAAGAACGGCGACTACAAGATCATCAGCTTCTTCGCCAAGCGCGCCCGCGGGCTGATGGCGCGGTTTTGCGTCAAGAATCGCATCGAGACGCCCGAGGGCCTGCAGGCCTTCGACCTCGACGGCTACCGCCTCGCGCCCGAGGTTTCCGCTCCCGATCGACTCGTCTTCCGCCGGTAGGAGGCTGTCGGGCTTGGGGCCGGGTGCGCGTTGGGTCTGCAAGAGGGCTGAGGCTAGGCGACGACGACGCTGCGGGCTCGCGCCCGCGAGGAGGGGCAACAACGTCTCAGCCCTCTTGCAGGCCCAACCCGAAGGGCCGAGGCGATTTGCGTGGCAATTCGTCGTTACCGGCTCGTTGTTGGGGAGAATCCAACGCCTCGCCGGCGCCTAGCCTTGCCCCGCAACTCGCCTCGGCGCACACCCGGCCCCAAGCCCGATAGCCTCCTAGCCATGAGCCAGCAAGTCATCACCCCCGAACTCTGCGAGTGGATCGCCGACCAGAGCCGCGTCGGCCATGCGTCCGAGAGCATCCTGGCCGCGATGCTGGGCAGCGGCTGGGACGAGGCCGTCGCCCGCCAGGCGCTGGCGCGCACGCTGGGCCAGTCCGCCACGCTGACCGCGCCGCCCGGTACGACGCCCGGCCTGCCCGAGCCCGACCTGAGCCGCTTCACACCCGTCATCGACGCCGGCGACCGCCAGGTCAAGGTCGTCATGGCGCTGCGCCAGCCGCGCGTCGTCGTTTTCGGCGAGTTGCTGAGCGAGGAGGAGTGCGACGGCATCATCGCCCTCGCCACCCAGCGCCTGGCGCGTTCCGAGACGGTGGCCACCGGCGCCGAGGGCAGCGAGGTGAATGCGGCGCGCACCAGCGACGGCATGTTCTTCGAGCGCGGCGAGGCCGAACTGATCCAGCGCGTCGAGGCCCGCATCGCGGCGCTGCTGCGCTGGCCGCTGGACCACGGCGAGGGCTTGCAGGTGCTGCGCTACCGGCCGGGGGCCGAATACCAGCCCCACTACGACTATTTCGACCCCGGCCATGTCAGTACGCCGGGCATCCTCAGGCGCGGCGGCCAGCGCGTCGGCACCCTGGTCGTCTACCTGAACACGCCGGTAGCCGGCGGCTCGACCATCTTCCCGGACATCGGCCTGGATGTCGCGCCCGTCAAGGGCAATGCGGTGTTCTTCAGCTACGACCGCCCGCACCCGGCCACGCAGACCCTGCATGGCGGCTCGCCGGTCGTCGAGGGCGAGAAGTGGGTGGCGACCAAGTGGCTGCGCCAGGGCGTCTTCACCTGACCCGGTAAACCTCTGCCGGAGGGCTCAGGACGTCATCGCGATCAGGGCGGCAAACGCCACCAGGGCCGCGATCAGCAGCACGAAATAGCCGGTCGACACCAGCACGCCGCGCCAGACGGCGCCCCACCAGCCCAGGCCGTAGACGCGGCGCATCGCCACCAGCCCGTGCAGGAAGACGGCGGACATGATCGTGCCCTCCAGCTCGGTGACCTGCAGCAGCAGCAGCGCCAGGAACCACAGGCTGTGGCTGTGCAGCGAGAACACGAAATGCTCGGCATAGCGGCGCCCGCTGCCCGCGAACATCGCCAGCAGCAGCGCGGCGAATATCGGCTGCATGGCCAGCATGCCGTAGGGGGCGAGGGCGCGTGCGCGGGTTGTCCATTGCTCACGCGTCATGCTCTGGCCCTTGCCGACGAGGCGGCCGAGCCAGCGCTGGGTGGAGCCGCATTTGCCGGGAGGCGCGGAGTCGCAGGAGTTCTGCTGCGTGCCCGTCGCGCTTTCGGGCGGCAGGCCCGCCGCGCTGGCCGCCGCCGCGGCCGTTTCCGCCGGCGTCGCATTGGGCTTCACGCGCAGCGTCACGGGCTTGCCCGCCACGGCCGGCTGTTCGGCCTGCACGCCCTTCTCGGGCGCGTCGGCGGCATCCTCGTGGGACAGCAGATGCGAGCCGACGAAGAACAGGAAGCTCATGCTCAGATAGACCCGCAGCGGCAGCACATAGCGGCGCCGCTGGCCGTGGAAATAGGCGGTCGTCAGGTGGCCGGGCAGGCAGACCAGGGCCCACAGCGTGCGCCACAGCGGGCCGTCGAAGGCGACGTAGTGGCCCAGGTATTCGGTGAACATCTCGCGCACCGAGGGCGGATGCAGGTCGGTCTCCTGGCCGCAGTGGCCGCAGTAGGCCGGTCGCGGCGTTGCCAGCGTGTAGTGGCAGTTGCGGCAATAGGGCAGCTCGGGCGCGTGGTGACTCATGCGGACAGCAATTTGTGGATCAGCTCGGGCGTGCTGCCCGCCTGGTATTTCTTCATCAGCCGGCCGCGGTAGATGTCCACCGTGCGCGGGCTCACGCCCAGGCGCCGGCCTACAGCCTTGCTGGTCAGGCCCTCCACCAGCAGCGCGGCGATCTCGCGCTCGCGTGGCGTCAGGTCGGCCGTGATCTGGCGCCGGGCCGACAGGTCCTCGAAGCCCCAGATGCCGCGCGCGTGCGGGGCCGCGGGGTCGAGGGCACGGCCGGTGACATGGCACCAGAACAGTTCGCCGCCACCCAGTCGCCGCATCACGCGGTCGTCCGCGTAATGGCCCTGCGCGTCCAGGCTGGCCACGATGCGCTCGCCCGTGCGCTCGAACTCGGCGGCGCTGGGGTACATCACGGCGAAGCTCTGGCCCACGAGCTGCTCGCGCGTCGCGCCGAAGATGCTCAGCACGCGCTCGTTGCAGTCGACGATCTGGCGCTGCGCCGACAGCACCAGGCCGATCGGCGCGAGCAGGAAGGCGCTGCGGTAGTCGAGGGTGGCGGGTTCCACTTAGGCGATCTTGCGTAATCGACGGCTGAGGGCGCGCGATAGTACCCTTGCGGGCGTTGCTAACCGCGAGGAGACAGTGGCATGAACAAGGTGTACCCGAGCGCCGAGGAGGCGCTTCGCGGCGTCGTGAAGGACGGGCAGATGCTGGCCGTCGGCGGCTTCGGCCTGTGCGGCATCCCCGAGGCGCTGATCGGCGCGCTGCGCGACAGCGGCGTCAAGGACCTGACGGTTATCTCCAACAACGCCGGCGTGGACGGCTTCGGCCTCGGCCAGCTGCTGACCACGCGCCAGATCCGCAAGATGATCTCCAGCTACGTCGGCGAGAACAAGGAGTTCGAGCGCCAGTACCTGGCCGGCGAACTGGAGCTGGAGTTCACGCCCCAGGGCACGCTGGCCGAGAAGCTGCGCGCCGGCGGCGCCGGCATCCCGGCCTTCTTCGTGCGCACCGGCGTGGGCACGCTGATCGCCGAGGGCAAGGAGGCGCGCGAGTTCGACGGCCACACCTACATCCTCGAGAAGGCCCTGGTGCCCGACGTGTCCCTGGTCAAGGCCTACAAGGCCGACAAGAGCGGCAACCTGGTGTTCCGCCGCACGGCGCGCAATTTCAACCCGGCCGCGGCCATGGCCGGCAAGCTGACCATCGTCGAGGTGGAGCAGCTCGTCGAGACCGGCACCATCGACCCGGACGACGTGCATCTGCCGGGCATCTATGTGCACCGCATCGTCGTGAACGCCAACCCCGAGAAGCGCATCGAGAAGGTGACGCTGTCGCCTTCTAAAGACAAGGGGACAGACCGCCCGAGCGAAGCGAGTAGCTCGGTCTCCCTCACTTCAAAAAAGGACTGAGCCATGGCCTGGACCCAAGACCAGATGGCCGCGCGTGCGGCCCAGGAGCTGGAGGACGGCTTCTACGTCAACCTCGGCATCGGCATCCCGACGCTGGTGGCCAACCATGTGCCGACCTCCAAGGAGGTCTGGCTGCAGAGCGAGAACGGCATGCTGGGCATCGGCCCCTTCCCGACCGAGGACGAGGTCGACGCCGACCTCATCAACGCCGGCAAGCAGACGGTGACGACGCTGCCCGGCTCCAGCATCTTCGGCAGCCACGACAGCTTTGCGATGATCCGCGCCGGCAAGATCAACCTCAGCATCCTCGGCGCGATGCAGGTCAGCGCCAAGGGCGACCTGGCCAACTGGATGATTCCGGGCAAGATGGTCAAGGGCATGGGCGGGGCCATGGACCTGGTCGCCGGCGTCAAGCGCGTCATCGTGCTGATGGAGCATGTGGCCAAGAAGAAGGACGGCAGCGAGGACCTGAAGATCATCCCCAACTGCACGCTGCCGTTGACCGGCGTGGGCGTCGTCGACCGCATCATCACGGACCTGGGCGTCTTCGACGTGACGCCGCACGGCATCAGCGTCGTCGAGCTGGCCGAGGGCGTGACGCGCGAATTCGCGCAGAGCAAGACCGGGGTTCCGTTGCTCTGAGGTAAAGCACACGCTTTGTCCCCATTTCAGGGGCCTCGACGGGTCGGCGCAAGCCGGCCCGTTTGCGTTGGGCCATCCTCCGCGCACCTGGAGTGAGGACCCCATGCACCCACCGCCATCGCCCGAGGCAGAGGCCGTTGCCGCCGCCGCCGCGCCAACCGCAGCCGACCTGAATCCTGCCCTGGCCGCCGCCACGGCCGCCGCGGCCCTGCTCGCCGCCTGCGGAGGCGGCGGCAGCGCACCGACACCCTCACCGCCGCCCCCTCCACCGCCGCCCAGCATCGGCGATGCCGATGCGGCCCGCTTCCTGGCCCAGGCCGGCTTTTCCGCCAGCAGCGCCGACATCGCCACCGTGAAGGCCGGCGGTTATGCTGCTTGGCTGGACGCGCAGTTCGCGCTGCCGGCGAGCGACGGCCACTTCGACTGGATGGTGGCCAACGGCTATGCCGTCGTCGCCCACCGCAACGATTTCGGCGGTGCCGACAACACGCTGTGGCGCAAGCTGATGACGGCGCCGGATACGCTGCGCCAGCGCGTCGTGCTGGCGCTGAGCGAGATCTTCGTCATCTCGATGAACGGCCTGCCGGTGAGCTGGCGCGGCTTCGCCGTCGCGGCCTATGTGGACATGCTGGAGCAGCGCTGCTTCGGCACCTACCGCGACCTGCTGGACGCGGTCACGCTGTCCTGCGGCATGGGCGTCTACCTGGCGATGCGCGGCAACCTGAAGGAGGACCCGGCGACCGGCCGCGTGCCCGACGAAAACTACGCCCGCGAGGTGATGCAGCTGCTCTCCATCGGCCTCTACCAGCTCAACGCCGACGGCAGCCCCAAGCTCGACGGCGCCGGCAAGCCCGTCGAGACCTACCACCAGAGCAATATCACCGACCTGGCCCGCGTCCTCACCGGCTGGGACTTCGACGGTGCCAGCAGCACCGACCCCGGCTTCATGAAGAAGCCGATGGTCAACAACCCGGCGCGGTTCTCCACCGGCGCGAAGAAGGTGCTGGACGTCGACATCCCCTCGACCGCCGACGGCCCCGGCGCGCTGAAGATCGCGCTGGACACGCTGGCCAACCATCCCAACGTCGGCCCCTTCATCGGCCGCCAGTTGATCCAGCGCCTCGTGGCCAGCAACCCCAGCGCCGCGTTCGTGGCGCGGATTTCCGCGGTCTGGGCCGACAACGGCGCCGGCGTGCGCGGCGACCTGAAGGCCGTCATCCGCGCCATCCTGCTGGACAGCGAGGCGCGCACCGTGCCCACGGGCCTGGGCGCCGGCAAGCTGCGCGAACCGGTGCAGCGCTTCATCCAGTGGGGGCGAAGTTTCGGTGTCAGCTCGCCCAATGGGCTGTGGAATATCGGCGACACCACCAACCCCGCCACCCGCCTGGGCCAGAGCCCGCTGCGCAGCCCCACGGTGTTCAACTTCTTCCGCCCCGGCTATGTGCCGCCCAACTCCCAGCTCGGCAGCAACGGCGTCACGGCGCCCGAGTTCCAGCTTTGCAACGAGAGCACGGTGGCCGGCTACCTGAACTTCCTGCAGTCGGCCATCGCGAGCGGCGTCGGCGACGTCAAGCCCAGCTACACGACCGAACTGACGCTGGCCGCGGACGCGCCCAGCCTGGTGGCCAACCTCGCGCTGCGCCTGGGCGGCGGCGGCATCTCGGCTGCGACCCAGGCCACCATCGCGACGGCCGTCGCGACGATCAGCGCGAGCACCGATGCCGGCAAGCTCGGCCGCGTGCAGGCCGCCATCCTGATGCTGATGGCCTGCCCCGAATATCAAATCCAGAAATAAGGGGCCGACCATGAAGCTCAACCGACTCCCCGAACTGCAGCGCCGCGAATTCCTGCGCCGCGCCTCGGCCCTGGGCCTGGCCGGCGCGGCCGCGCCGCTGGCCTTCAACCTCGCCGCCCTCGGCGAGGCCGCGGCGGCCACCGCGCCCGGCGACTACAAGGCCCTGGTCTGCGTCTTCCTCTACGGCGGCAACGACTACGGCAACACCTTGGTGCCCTACGACCAGCCCAGCTACGACGCCTATGCGGCCATCCGCCTGGCCCTGGCCACGCCGCGCGACCAGCTCGCCGCGACGGCCCTGGGCCTGAGCGTCGGCAGCCGCCAGATGGCGCTGGCGCCCCAGCTCGGCAAGCTCAAGAGCCTGTGGGACAGCGGTCGCCTGGGGGTGCAGCTCAACGTCGGCACCCTGGTGCAGCCCACCACGCTGGCCCAGTACAAGGCCCAGAGCGTGCCGCTGCCGCCCAAGCTGTTCTCGCACAACGACCAGCAGTCCGTCTGGCAGAGCAGCTCGCCCGAGGGCGCGACGACGGGCTGGGGCGGGCGCATGGGCGACCTCTTCCTGTCCGGCAACGGCACGTCCACCTTCACCTGCATCAATGCCTCGGGCAACGCCGTCTTCATGGCCGGCCGCCAGGCCGTGCAATATCAGGTGTCCACCAGCGGCGCCGTGCCCATCAACGGCATCATGAAGCCGCTCTACGGCTCGCAGGCCTGTGCCGATGCGCTGCGCGGCCTCATCACCGCGGGCGACCGCAGCCACTGGATGGAGGCCGAGCTCAACCGCGTCGTCACGCGCTCGGTCAGCGCGCAGAGCGTCGTCACGGCCGGCCTGGCCGGCGTGCCGGCGCTGACGACGGCCTTCGACACCACCAGCAGCCTGTCCAACCAGCTGCTGATGGTGGCCAAGCTCATCGCCGCCCGCCAGGCCCTGGGCGCGACGCGCCAGGTCTTCTTCGTGTCGCTGGGCGGCTTCGACCTGCACGACTTCCTCGTCGCCCAGCACCCGGGCCTGCTGACCGCCGTCGACGACGCGCTGGCCAGCTTCTACGCGGCCACGGTGGAGCTGGGCGTGGCCAGCCAGGTCACCACCTTCACGGCCAGCGACTTCGGCCGCACGCTGACGAGCAATGGCGATGGCTCCGACCACGGCTGGGGCAGCCACCACTTCGTGCTGGGCGGCGCGGTGCAGGGCGGCCGGTTCTGGGGCAGTCTGCCCTCGGTCAGCATCAACGGGCCCGACGACGTCGGCCAGGGCCGGCTGCTGCCGACGACGGCCGTCGACCAGCTCGGCGCCACGCTGGCGACCTGGATGGGCGTCAGCGCCACTGATCTGGCCAGCGTGATGCCGCAGATCGTCAATTACAGCCAGCGTGACATGGCTTACTTTTGAGATCGGTGCTGCAGGGCGACCGTTCTTAAGATGGCCGCCATGTTGCGCACCCTGACCCCCTTGCTGCTGGCCGCATGGCTGGCCCCGGCAGCCGCCCAGACTCTCGACCAGCCCGAGGCCGCCACCACCCGCAGCGCCCGCCAGGCCGGCCTGGCGGCCCCGGCCAGGCGCTTCGCCGCCACGGCCGCCAACCCGCTGGCCGTGGACGCCGGCATAGCGATGCTGCGCGCGGGCGGCTCGGCCATCGACGCCACCATCGCGATGCAGGCCGTGCTCGGCCTCGTCGAGCCGCAGTCCAGCGGCATCGCCGGCGGCGCCTTCCTGCTGTACTGGGACGGCCGTCAGGTGCAGGCCTTCGATGGCCGCGAAACCGCGCCCGCGGCGGCCACGCCCGCCATGTTCCTCAAGCCCGACGGCAAGCCACTGCCCATGCGCGAGGCCATCCAGAGCGGCCTGTCCACCGGCACGCCAGGCGTGCTGGCCATGCTGGCCGAGGCGCACCGCCAGCACGGCAGGCTGGCCTGGGCGCGCCTGTTCGAGCCGGCCATCCGCCTGGCCACGCAGGGCTTTGCGATCAGCCCGCGGCTGCACGAGCTGGTCGGTGCCGAGCCCGCGCTGCGCGACGATCCGCAGGCCCGCGCCTACTTCTTCGACGCTGCCGGCGCGCCCAAGGCCGTCGGCACCGTGCTGAAGAACCCGGCCTATGCCGCCGTGCTGCGCGCCATCGCCCAGCACGGCGCCAAGGCCTTCTACGAGGGCGCCGTGGCCGAGGACATCGTGCGCCGTGTGAAGGGCCAGGCCCGCCCCGGCCTGCTGGCCGCGGCCGACCTGGCCGGCTACAAGCCCGCCGTGCGCCCGCCGCTGTGCAGTGAGTGGCGCCGTTACCGGGTCTGCGGTTTCGGCCCGCCCAGTTCGGGCCAACTGACGCTGATGCAGATCCTCGGTCTGCTGGACACCCAGCCCGCCGCGCTCGCGGCCCGGGGCATCACGGCCGACTGGATGCATGCCTATGCCGAGGCGTCCAAGCTGGCCTTCGCCGACCGCGCCCAGTTCATCGGCGACCCGGCCTTCGTCACCGCACCCGGTGGCGACTGGCAGAGCCTGCTGGCGCCGGCCTATCTGAAGCAGCGCGGCGCGCTGATCGGCGCCCAGGCCATGGCCGCGGCCGCGGCGGGCCGGCCGGGCGCGCTCACGCAGGCGCTGGCGCCCCAGGCCGAACAGCCCGAGCACGGCACCAGCCAGGTCAGCGTCGTCGATGTCCAGGGCCATGCGGCGTCGATGACGACCAGCGTCGAGTCCGCCTTCGGCAGCAAGACGATGAGCGACGGCGGCACGGGGCTGGCCGGCGGCTTCATGCTGAACAACCAACTGACGGACTTCTCGCTGCAGCCCGCCGGCGCCGACGGCAGGCCGGTGGCCAATCGCGTGGAAGCCGGCAAGCGCCCGCGTTCCAGCATGGCGCCCACGCTGGTGTTCGACCACGACGGCAAGCTGCTGATGGTGGCCGGCTCGCCGGGCGGGCCGGTCATCATCCACTACGTCGCCAAGCTGCTGACCGGCGCGCTGGCCTGGGGCCTGCCCGTGCAGCAGGCGGTGGACCTGCCCAACTTCGGCCACTTCAACTCGGGGCGGTTCTACGTCGAGCCGGGCACGCTGACGGCCGAGCAGCTCACGGCGCTGCGCGCACGCGGCCAGCAGATCGAGGAGACCGAGCTGACCAGCGGCCTGCAGGTGCTGATGCGCCTTGACCCTGAACATGGCGGCGGCTGGGTCGGCGCGGCCGACCCGCGCCGCGAGGGTGTCGTCAGGGGCGAGTGAGGGCGGCTTCGAGGAACCGTGCCGGCCTCCCGCACCGTGCGCTGCAACCGGTCTGCATGGAAGCTGCGCATCGCCTTGCAGTCCTGTGCGTCGATCATCCGGCCGACGACGCGGTTGGAGCGTTCATGAAAGGCGGCGCCTGGCCGGCCCCTCCCGGGAAGACGCGGGGGTACTGGCGCGGGTACCAGTCCACGACGTGCGCGTGGTCGAGTTCGAGGAACTCCCTGAGGCGCGGGACCCGGCAGAGGCCAAGGACAGACACCGCCATCAGCAGACCGCAACCCGCATAGACGGCAGGCACGGCCCAATGGGCCAGCGCGATGCCGACCAGGGCGGGGCCGGCGGCGCCGGCGACCTGCGTGCTGACGGCCCCGGCGGCGAGCATGCGCACGCGGTGCGAGCGCGGGATCGCCAGCGCCCGGTGCGTCGCCCCCACCAGCGCCATCGTGGCATTGCAGAAGCCGGCGAACACGAGTCCCGCCAGCATCGGCGCGGCCGACGGCGCCAGGCCCACCCCGGCCAGGCACAGGCCTTCGATGCAGCCCAGCCCGATGCGGACCCGGTAGCGCCCGAAGCGCCGCACCAGCCGGTCCGTGCCGCAGAGGCTGCCGATCAGCACGCCCAAGGCGAGCGCGCCCAGGCCGGCGCCCAGCCACTGCCCTGCCAGCCCCAGCGCGTTCACCTTGATCGGGATGAGGATGCCCACGGCGGGGCCCTGGAAGATCCAGACGACGAAGTTGACCAGCGTCCAGCCGCGCTCCATCGGCACGGTCCACTTCGCGCGGGCACCGGCACGCAGGTCGCGCCACCATGCGCGGGCGTCGAAGGCCTGGGCGCCGCCTGGGTGGCGGGGGATCGCCAGCGAGGCCGCGGCGGCGACGAGGGGCAGCGCCGCGCAGGCGGCCAGCGCTACCGGCACATTGGCCAGGCCCAGCAGGGCGCCGGCCAGCAAGGGGCCGAGCACGCCGCTGACGGCGCGGCAGGTCTTCTGCAGCTTGATCGCGGCGGGCAGGCGCTCCATCGCCACCAGCTCGGGCAGCAGCGCGGACTGCGCGGGCTCGACGAAGGTCCGGGCGAGCACGCGGGCCACGCTCAGGCCGAGCACCGGCGCCAGCGCGAAGGGGCGCGCGGCGCACCAGGCGAGCGCGAAAGCGGTGCTCGCCAGCCCGGCCAGGCCCCAGCCCATCTGCGCGGCCTTGCAGAAGCGGTCGCCGAAGGGCGCTGCGGCCGGCACGACGATCAGCGTGGCGACGGCGAGCGTCATGCCGTAGGCGGCGATGGCCTGCATGCCGCCCTGTGTCGTGATCCACCACGGGATGACGACGGCGGCCGCCAGCTCGGCCAGGCTCGCGAGCGCGTCGGCCGCGAGCAGGGCCGCGAAGCCCGGCGGGCGTCCTGCGGCGCGCATGGTCTGGCCGTCCGGGCAGCGCGGCGGGGGGGGTCAGCGCTTGTTCAGCACCATCAGGCCCAGCGCCGCCATGCCGACGAAGAGCAGCCCGCTCCAGATCTCGTAGGGCAGGCCGATGAAGCGGTAGGCCGCGGCCTCGGCGCAGTTGGCCGTGATCATGAAGACCGAGGGCCAGAGGTCCTCGAGGTTCAGCACCGTGACGATCTTGTCGGCCAGGCCCATCGCGCAGCTGGCGCTCTGGGACGCCACCTCGTGCTGGAAGACGGCCGCCGTCAAGCCGGCGGCGCACAGCATCAGCACGACGACCAGTGCCGCCTGGCGCAGCGAGCGCCTGGGCTGCACCAGCCAGCCCAGCAACGAGAACGTGCCGATGGCCAGGAAGATGAGCCGCTGCAGCACGCACCAGGGGCAGGGCTTGACGCCGAATTGGTGCTGGGCCACGAGGGCCACGCCGACGGCGGCGAAGCTGGCCACGGCCATGCCGGCCAGCGCGCGGGCCGGCAACTTGGAGGGTTGGATGAACATCAGTCCTGGACTTCCGCGATCAGCTCGATCTCGACGCAGGCACCCAGCGGGATCTGGGCCACGCCGAAGGCGCTGCGCGCATGCTTGCCGGCCTCGCCCAGCACCTCGGCCAGCAGCTCGGAGCAGCCGTTGGTGACGAGGTGCTGCTCGGTGAAGTCGGGCGTGCTGTTGACCAGGCTCATCACCTTGACGATGCGCACCTTGCCGAGGTCGCCGACGGCGGCCTGCAGCGTGCCCAGCAGGTCGACGGCGACCGCGCGGGCGGCCTGCTGGCCGGTGGTGGTGTCGACGTTCTTGCCGAGCTGGCCGACCCAGGGCTTGCCGTCCTTCTTGGCGATGTGGCCCGACAGGAAGAGCAGCTTGCCGGTGCGCGTGAAGGGCAGGTAGGCGGCGGCGGGGATGGCCAGCGGCGGCAGCGTGATGCCGAGTTCGGCGAGCTTGGCTTGGATGGCGGAGGAGCTCATGGGGGAAGCGCGGTGGCGCGAGAGAAAAACCGCGGCATGCTACACCTCCGACCCCGATGGGATCGGAGCAGGGAGGGGCTTTGGCGGAGCGGCCTTGGGGCATGCGCGAGCTGGTGGCGACGGGGCTGGCCTGGTTGGCCGGTCTGGCGCTGCTGCATCGCTGCGAGCGATTGCCGACCGGCGCGGAGTACGCGGCGCTGGCCCTCGCTCTTGCGCTGCTCTGGCTGCTGCGCAGCCGCCACTGGCTGGCGCTGGCCGGCTGCGTCGCGGTGCTCGCATTTACGCAGGGCGCGCTGCGCGCCCAATGGCGCATGACGCCCGAGCTGCATCCGGCCTGGGAAGGCCGCGACCTCTTGCTGAGCGGGCGTGTCGATTCGCTGCCCATCGCCATCACCGGCCAGGGCGGCGTGCCCGGTTGGCGCTTCGAGTTCGCCGTCGAGGCGGTCGGCCCCACGGGCACGGCGCTGGCGCCCAGGTGCCGCGCCGGCTGCTGCTGCTGCTGCTGGCGTATGACTCGCCGCCCATCACGGCTGGCGAACGCTGGCGCTTCACGGCCCGCCTGAAGCGTGCCCACGGCCTGGTCAACCCGGGCGGCTTCGACGCGGAGTTGTGGCTGTTCGAGCAGGGTCTGCGCGCCAGCGGCACCGTGCGGCCGGGTGGTGCCGAGCGCCTGCAGGCGGCGCCCTGGTGGGAGATCGACGCGGCCCGCCAGCGCCTGCGCACGGCCATCCGCGAGCGCGTGGCCGACCCCGCCATGGCCGGCGTGCTGGCGGCGCTCAGCCTGGGCGACCAGAACGCCATTGCCCACGCCGACTGGAACCTGTTCCGCGACACCGGCGTCGCGCATCTGCTGTCCGTCTCGGGCAGCCACGTCGTGCTGCTGGGCTGGCTGGCGGCGGCCCTGGTCGCGCCGCTGTGGCGGCGCAGCGGCTGGCTGTGCCTGCGCCTGCCGGCGTCGACGGCGGCGCGCTGGGTCGGTGTCGTGGTGGCCCTGGCCTATGCGCTGTTCTCGGGCTGGGGCGTGCCGGCCCAGCGCACCGTCGTCATGCTGGCCGCGGTCGCGGCCCTGCGCACGCTGGGCCTGCGCTGGCCCTGGCCGCTGGTGCTGCTGGGTGCGGCCGTCATCGTCACTGCCGTGGACCCCTGGGCGCTGATGCAGCCGGGCTTCTGGCTGTCCTTCGACGCCGTGGGTCTGCTGATGGCGGCGGGCGGCGAGCCGGCGCCCCCCGGCAGGCGCGCTCAGCTCAAGGCCGCGCTGCGTACCCAGGCCATCGCCACGGTCGGCCTCGCGCCGCTGAGCCTGATCTGCTTCGCGCAGATCTCGGTCGTCGGCCTGCTGGCCAATCTCGCCGCTATCCCGTTGATCAGCTTTGTCATCACGCCGCTGGCCCTGTTCGGCAGCCTGTTCGCGCCGCTGTGGGCCCTGGCCGCGCTGCTGGTGCAGGGCCTGATGGCCTGGCTGAGGCTGCTGGTCGCCTGGCCCGCGGCCGTCTGGTGGCCGCCGGCGGCGCCGCTGTGGTCGCAGGGGCTGGCCCTGATGGGGGCGGCCCTCGTCGTCATGCGCCTGCCCTGGCGGCTGCGCGGCCGGCTTCGCGATGATGCTGCCACTGCTCTGGCCGGCCGTGGCCCGCCCGCCGGCCGGCGAGTTCGAGCTGCTGGCGCCCGACATCGGCCAGGGCAACGCGGTGCTCATCCGCACCGCCGGCCATGCCATGCTGTTCGACACCGGCCCGGCCTACTCGCCCGGCGCGGATGCCCGCGAGCGCGTGCTGCTGCCGCTGCTGCGCTTGCTGGGCGTGCATAGCCTCGACCTGCTGATGCTCAGCCACCGCGATGGCGACCACGTCGGCGGCGCGGCGACGCTGATGCAGGCCCTGCCGGTGGCCGAACTGCGCAGTTCCCTGGAGTCCGGCCACCCGCTGCGGCAGGCCGGGCCGCCCGCCGCGCGCTGCGAGGCGGGCCAGGGCTGGACCTGGGACGGCGTGCGCTTCGACGTGCTGCATCCCACGCCGGCCCACTATGTGGCGGGGCTCAAGTCCAACGACCTGTCCTGCGTGCTGCGCATCACGTCGGCATCGGGGCGGCGTGCCTTGCCGGCGGGCGACCTGGAGGCCGGGCAGGAGAGGCTGCTCGTGCAGCGTGAGCCTGACCTGCGCGCCGACGTGCTGCTGGTGCCCCACCACGGCAGCAAGACCTCCTCGAGCGCCGAGTTCCTGGCCGCCGTGCGGCCGGTGGCGGGCCTGGTGCAGGCCGGCTACCGCAGCCGCTTCGGCCATCCGGCGCCGCCGGTGCTGGCGCGCTACCAGGCCGCGGGCATCGCGACCGTGGCCAGCCCGGCCTGCGGTGCCTGGCGCTGGGGCAGTGCCGAGCCGCTGGCCGACGCCCGCTGCGAGCGGGCCCTGAGCCGGCGCTACTGGAGCGACCGCGTCGCGCCGGCCGTCGACCCGGAACCGGCGGGGCCGCCCGCGCCGGGCTGGCCGGAAGCCGGCGAGCCTTGAAGTGAAGCCTCGGCCCAGCGCGGGCCGTCTTGGGGCGGCCCGGCGCTCGGCCCGCAAGACCCGGGTTCATGCGTCGCGGGCGCCGCGAACGCAGATTGGACAACTGCGATGTTGATTAACGCGGTGCAGCGTTCTTCACATAGCGATCGAACCAGGTGAGCATCTCGTAAACCTCCTGCTCGTTCGACTCCATGGCCGTATACCAGTGCGGTTCGTGAGGCAGCATCACCAGCCGGGTGGTGCCGCCGAGGCCGCGGATGGCCTGGAACAGCTTGGGTGCCTGGACGGGCTCGGTGCCCGGGTTGGCGTCGTCCATGCCATGCATGATCAGCAACGGCGACTTGATCTTGTTGGCATGGAAGAAGGCCGAGGCCTGCTCGTAGACCGGCGTCGCGGCCCACAGCGAACGCGGCTCGTTCTGGAAGCCGAACGGCGTCAGCGTCTTGTTGTAGCTGCCGCTGGTGGCCACGCCGGCGCGGAACAGCCCGGTGTGCGCGAGCAGGTTGGCCGTCATCAGCGCGCCGTGGCTGTGGCCGGTGACGCCGATGCGGTCGCGGTCGACCACGCCGAGCTCGACCGCCTTGTCCACCGCGGCTTGCGCATCGGCGATGAGCTGGTCGAGGTAGGTGTCGTAGGCCGACTTCGGGTCGCCGACGATGGGGAAGGCGGCGTTGTCGATGATGGCGTAGCCGGCCAGCAGCAGCAGGCGATGGCCGCGCAGGAAGTCGAAGCTCTGCTGCGAGCCGCTGACCTGGCCCGCCTTGGACGGATCGGCGTAGTCCAGCGGATAGGCGTAGAGCACGGCGGGCAGGCGCGTGCCCTCCTGGTAGCCGGGCGGCGTGTAGAGCGTGAACGAGAGCTCGACACCGTCCTTGCGCTTGTAGCTGACCAGGCGCTTCTTGACGCCGCGCACCTGGGGCATCGGGTCGGGGATGTGGGTGACGGCCGTCGTCGCGACCGCGTAGCGCGCCTCGCCTTCGGCGGCGCCGGCATTGGCGGCGCCGAGCGTGGCCATGAACACATTGGGCGGTTCGGCCGGCGACTGCCGCGAGACGAGGAAGCGGCTGCCGCCGTCGATCACGGCGATGACGCGTTCCAGCGCCTCGTTGCCGCTGCGGAACAGGCGCTCGCTCCGGCCGGTGGCCAGGTCGTAGCGGTCCAGGAAGGGGCGATCGCCCTGCGGTGTCGCGCCGTTGCCGCGCAGATAGACCTTGCCCGCGTCCTCGCGCACGACGGTCGCGCCATTGGCCAGCCGGCGCATCAGCAGCGCGCCGGGGTTCCTGTAGCGCTCGTCGGCGGAATGGTCCCAGACGACCCGGGGCGCCTTGTCCGGCGCGGACACGTCGATGCGGGTCACGCGCACCCAGCGCCGGTTGGCGTCGAACTCGTAGACGAAGGGCTCGTCGCCTTTCTCCAGCCAGGCCATGCCGCTGAAACGCTGCGGCGTGCGCAGGATCTCGACCGGCTTGGCGGTGAAGGGCGCGCTCTGCATTAGCACCTTGTCGCGCAAGGGCACGCTGAGCTTCCAGTCGCCCTGGTCCAGCGCCTCGGCCCAGACCAGCGTGGCCGGCGCATTGGCCCGCCAGCCGAAATCGCGTGGCCCGGTGGGCACGCCGCGCACCGGCACGCGGTCGGCCACGGGCGCGCTGTCGATCAGCGTCGCGCGGCCGTCCGCGGCGTCGAGCACGAGGGTGTCGTGGGCGAAGCGCTGCCAGGTGGTGGCATAGGAGTAGGGCCGCTTCAGCGCTTCGTAAAGCACGTGGCGGCCGTCGGGCGCGACCTCGACGCCGGCGATCACCCCCGGCTTGCCGAGTGGCGTCAGCTTGCCGCTGGCGAGGTCGACCTTGGCGAGCTGCGCGCTGGCGTAGTGGTCGAACAGCGCCTCGTCCTCGGGGCCGGTCAGCGTGTCGCGCGCCTCGTAGGTGCTGCTCTCGCCCTTGCCGCCCAGCGATTCGCGGATCTCCGGCGCGATCGGCGCCGCGGCTTGCGATGGCGCGGGGCCGCGGCCGGCGGGCAGCTGCTTCACCAGCAGGGCCGCGCCACCGCCTAGCCATTGGATGTCGTTGCCGAGGATGGTGTTGAGGCGCACGCCGGCAATGCGCCGCGCGGCCCCGCTGGCGACGTCGCCGACCCAGAGTTCGACATGGTCGGCCACGGTGTTGCCGAAGGCGAAGCGACGGCCGTCCGGCGACCAGGTCGGCAGGCCGGGGCAGGCGCCGGCGGGCAGGGCGATCCGGCGTTCCTCGCCGCTGGCGATGTCGATCAGCGCGAAGCCTTCGAGGCAGGCGCGGATGCCGTAGCCGTTGGAGGCATCGTGGCGGGCGCCGGTGCGCGGTTCCACGCGCACGCCGGCCAGTTTCAGATAGGGCTCGGCGACGCGCCTGATCGACGGGTATTGCGCCTGTTGCACCATCAACAGCGTGCGATCGGTGGGGTCGGCGATGGCCGATGGCGGCAGCGGCGTGTGCATCACGCCCAGCAGCGGCTCGGGCGGCTTGTCGTAGCCGGTCTGGGCGAAAGAAGGCGCGCCGGCCAGGCCGGCGGCAAGGGCCAGCGCGAGCGGCAACGGGCGAACTTGGGTCAAGCGGGTTCCTCCCCTGGATGCGGGGCGCCACGCTACACCAGACTTGTCGGCGGCAGCCCTGCCGGAGGTCATGTCGCGGCCTACACTCGCCCAGACCCGTCGCGCCGGAGGCCGCCATGCTTGCAGACCGTGTCCTGTCTTTCAGCCGTCGCCTTGCACTGCTCGGCCTGTTGTCGCTCGGCCTGGTGGCCAGCGGTGCCGCCTGGGCCGGCAGCAATGGCACGGGCAGCGGTGCGCTGCCGACCGTCAGCACCAAGGACTACGACTTCTACCTGAGCGGCAGCGTGCCCGCCCTCCAGCCGCCGCGGCCGGCCACGACGACGCTCGTGCTGATGGGCGGCGGCACCGACGTCGACGATGCCTTCCGGGCCATGATCGCCAAGGCCCGCGGCGGCAGCGCCAACAAGGTGGACATCGTCATCCTGCGCACCTCGGGTTCGGACGGCTACAACGCCTACCTGATGGCGATGGATGGCGTGGGTGCGGTCGGCTCCATCGTCATCAAGAGCCGTGCCGGCGCGAGCGCGCAGCCGGTGCTGGACCTCGTCAACCGCGCCGACGTGCTCTTCATCGCCGGCGGCGACCAGTCCACCTACGTCGCCGAATGGGCCGGTACGCCGCTGGAGGGGGCGATGAAGGCCGCCGTCGCGAACCATGTGCCCTTCGGCGGCACCAGTGCTGGCCTGGCGGTGCTCGGCCAGTTCGACTATTCGGCCCTCTACCAGTCCGTCACGTCGACGGATGCGATGGCCAACCCCTACAACCGCAATGTCACGCTGGACCGCAGCCTGCTGAACTCGCTGCCCTATATGGCCGGCGTCATCACCGACAGCCACCTCATCACGCGCGACCGCATGGGCCGGCTCGTGACCTTCATGGGCCGCCTGGTGGCCGACGGCTGGGCCAGCAATGCGGCCGTGCGCGGCATCGGCCTGAACGAGCAGACGGCTGTCGTCGTCGACAACGGCATCGGCACCGTGGTGGGCAACCCCGACGGCAGCGGCGGCCGCACTGGCCAGGCCTATTTCCTGCAGTCGCCGGTGGCCCCGATCACCGTGAAGGCCAAGACGCCGCTGACCTATCGCGGCCTGCAGGTCGAGAAGCGGGTGGCCGGTGGCAGCTATGACCTCGTCAACTGGCCGACCGTCGCGCCCTATTCGATCTCGGTCGAGTCGGGCGTGCTGACCTCCAACCCCTACTGAGGCGCCGACGCCGGCAGTTGCGGCGGCGTTTGCTGCTGTATCTGCACGGCCCGCGCACGTGCCACCGCTTCGCCCAGCTCGATGACGGCCAGCGCGTAATAGGCCGACCAGTTGTAGCGCGTGACGACCCAGAAGTTCTCCGTGCCCAGCAGCACGGTGGGCGGCTGCTTCGGGCCGTTCTGCAGCTCGATGACGGCCAGCGGGCCGGCATGCTCGCGCGCGGCCTCGGAGGGCTCGGCACCGGCCTCGACGAGATCGGCCGCCATGAAATGGGGTTTGATGTCGGGCGCCAGAAGGCGCCGGCGCGTGATCGGGTCGGCCGGCAGGCGCACGCTGTAGTGCGTGGCCTGGCCCGGCTTCCAGCCGTATTCGGACAGGTAATGGGCCACGCTGCCGATCGCGTCGTCCGGGCTGTTGATCAGGTCGACGCGGCCGTCGCCGTCGAAGTCCACCGCATGCTGGCGCCAGCTGCCCGGCATGAACTGCGGCAGCCCCAAGGCGCCGGCGTAGCTGCCGCGCACCTCGGTGGCGTCGAGGCCGTTCTCGTGGCAGAGCTTCAGGAACTCGGCCAGCTCGTTGCGGAAGAAGGCCTGGCGCTCGGCCGCGCGCGGGTGCTCGGCGGGGAAGTCGAAGGCCAGCGTGGCCAGCGCGTCCAGCACCTTGAAGCCGCCGGTGATGCGGCCGTAGAAGGTCTCCACGCCGAGGATGCCGACGACGATCCCGGCCGGCACGCCGTACCGGCTCTCGGCGCGCGCCAACGCGCCCTCGTGCTCGGCCCAGAAGGCGACGCCGGCCTCTAGCCGCTTCGGCTCGATGAAACGGTCCCGGTAGGCGCCCCAGTTCTTGGCCGTGCCCGCCGCCGCGGGCAGGATGAGCTGGCGCACCTTGGGCAGGTCCAGCGCGCCGCTGAGCTGATCGCGCAGCGCGGCGGCGTCCCAGTTCTGCGCTGTCGCCAGCTCGTCGGCGAAGGCGACGAGGGCGGGGCGCAGGCCCAGGGGCTTGGGGGGCACCTCGTGCCTGGCGTGGCGGGGTTTCGCTTGGACGGAAGAGGCCAGCAACAGGCCGGCCAGCAGGGGCAGGAGTCGGAAGTTCACGGGCGCAGCATACGGGCGGCGGCGGCGAAGTCGCGCCAGGCGGGGGCGGGCTGGCCGGCTGCATAGCGCGATCGTTCCAGCCTCTCCAGCCACTGCGCGGCGGGCTCGGCCTTCGGGCCGAGCTGGCTGCGCAGCGTGCGCGCCCACGCGGCCGGGCTTTCGTGTGTGGGCAGGGCCACGCCGGCGCGGGCCAGCTGCGCGGCGATGCGCGCGCGCTGCCGGCTCCAGGCATCGTGCGGGCGGCTGCTCCAGCGTATCCAGAGTGCGGTGGCCAGCGCGAAGGCGAGGATGACGCCGGCCAGGGCCTGGCCCAGCGCGGTCCAGTCGGGGTGCTCGAAGCCCAGCGACTTCATCAGGTTGAACTGGTTCTGGCGCGAGTAGTTCAGCACCAGCTGCTGCCAGCGGTTGTTGACGGCCTCCCAGCCGTTGCGCATGGCCCGCCACAGCGTCGGGTTGAACTGCCCGATGACGCCCGGCTGGGGCTGCAGCGCCAGGCCCTGGATGACGCGGTTGGGCGCTACGGCGGCGGTGGGGTCGGCGCGCAGCCAGCCGCGGCCCTCGACCCAGAACTCGGCCCAGGCATGGGCGTTGGCATTGCGCACGACGAAGTAGCCGTCTTGAGGCTCGGCGTCCCAGCCCTGGAAGCCGGTCACGATGCGGGCCGGCACGCCCATCGCGCGCATGACGACGACGAAGCTTGAGGCGAAGTGCTCGCAGAAGCCCAGGCGCCGGTCCAGCCAGAACTCGTCGATGACATGGGGCGACTGCTCGCCATAGCGGCCGGGGGCCAGCGTGTAGGTGTAGTCGCCGTCGCGCACATGGGCCAGCACGGCGGCGGCCAGGGCTTCGGCGCGCGGGCCGGGCGCCAGCACGCTGAAGCGGGCTTGGCCGGCGAGCTCGTGCGCCCAGGCGATGGTGCGCGGGTTGCTGGCAGGGGGCAGTTCGAGGTCGACGGCCAGCTGCAGCCGGTTGCGCTCCCGGCCGGCCCGCCAGGCCGGGTGGGCCGTGGCCTCCACCCGCATCCGCTCGGTGATGGGGCGTGGCGACAGCCACTGCAGTTCGGGGCCGCGCGTGATGCTCAGGTCGGGCAGGGAGATCTCGCTGCCGACGGCGCCGGGGCTCATCTCCAGCAGCGGCAGCACCGCGATGCGCAGCGGCTCCAGCGTCATCTCGTAGCGCAGCGCCGGGCCGCTGGTGGCGATGTCGTCGCGGCCACGCAGCCAGCCCTGGCTGGCGCTCGGGTCGGGGGCGCGCCAGGTCCTGCCGTCGAAGCGGGTCAGCACCGGGCCGCGGAAGTAGCGCTGCTCGGGCGGCGGCGCGCTGCCGTCGAGGAAGCGCAGCCGCATCGCGATGCTGTCGTCGTTGGCGATCTCGTTCATCGCGCCGAACTCGAGCTGGTTGGACAGGCCGGTGCGGCCGATGGCCTCAGTCGGCACGCCCCACAGCGGCGCGATGCGCGGGAACAGCATGAACAGCAGCACCATGACCGGCAGGCCCAGGGCCGTGGTGCCGGCCGCGCGCCGGGCGGCGATGGCGATGCTGGGAACGCCGGAGGGCATCTGCGCCAGCACGACGGCCGCCAGCAGCCCCCACAGCGCGAGCAGCGACCAGGCCGCCGTCAGCAGCGACTGCGAGTACAGGAACTGCGTCAGCACGAGGAAGAAGCCGAGGAAGAACACGACGAAGGCGTCGCGCCGGGCGCGCAGCTCCAGCGTCTTCAGCGCCATCAACATGACGAGCAGCGTGATGCCGGCCTCGCGGCCGATCAGCGTGCGCAGGGTCAGCCAGGTCATGCCGCCGTACAGCACGATGATGGCTGCCAGCCACCAGCGGCTGGGCAGGGGGCGCTGCCGCGCCGCCAGCAGGCTGCGCCAGCACAGGATGACGATGGTCAGCGCGCTGCTCCACCAGGGCAGGTGGCCGGCATGCGGCGCGATGACGGCGGCGATGACGGCGAGCAGGAAGAAGCAGTCGCGCGTGTCGCGCGGCAGGCGGCTCCACCAGGCCGACGTCACGGCCGCCCCTCGCCCGATGAGTACATCGGGCCATCCCGCAGGGGGATGGCGTGCCGGCTTGGGGTGGCCCGGCGCTCGGCACGCGCGTTCATCCGCCGAACCCCGCGAGCGCTTCAAGGCAGTCCTGGCGGTGGGCCGCGCCGAGCGCGGGTGCGATCTCGCGGCCGGCCAGGCGCAGGCCATAAGGCTGGCCCAGGCGCTCGGCGGCGAGCACCCAGGCGGTCAGGCGCGACAGGCGGGCCTCCAGGTCGCGGCCCGCCGTGTCGCGCCAGTCCAGCCACAGGTCTCTGGCCAGCGGCGCCTCGGTCTCGCGCACCCACAGCGGCAGGCCCTGGTCCAGCGCGAGGGCGGACTTGCGCCACAGGATCTGCTTCATCGAGTCGCCGCGGCGGTAGCTGCGCACGCCGGAGAAATCGGTGCCGGACTGCGCCTGGCGCGCCGATGCGGCCTCGCCTGCGCCGGCCTCGGCTTGGGGCGGGAAGGGCGCCGGCACCTCCTCGGGCCTGGGGTAGACCCAGACCCTGGCCGCAGGCCGCCAATAGCTCCAGGCGCGGAAGAAGCCGAGCGGGAAGCGCGTCGTCACGATGAGGCGGGGCAGTTCGCGCAGGCCGCGCCGCGCGGCCGGCAGGCGCAGCCCCAGCACCGCATGGCCCAGGGCCGGCACGTCGACCCAGGCGGGCTCGGTGAGGCCGCTGTCGAGCTGGGCGCTGACGGCGATGCCGAAGCGTGCGCTACCCGGGTTGTGCAGGCGCAGCTCCAGCGCGTACTCGTCGCCCGCATGCACGCCCTCGGGCGCGCGCAGGTCCATCTGCAGCCCGCGCAGATTGGCGTGCGTCGTGTGCATGGACGCCAGGCCCGCGCCGGTCAGCGCGAAGGTGAGGGCGTAGCCCAGGCTGAGCTGCTCGTTGATGCTGGCCAGCAGCAGCACGCCCAGCGTGCCGCAGAAGGCCAGGCCGGCCAGCGTCGGCACGATGTAGACATTGCGCTGCGTCGTCAGGTGCGTGTCGGCCACGGGCTGGCGGGCCTGCCACCAGGCCTGCCAGCGTTGGCGTAGCGGGAGAAAGGGGGCCATGGGCCCCGAGGATACGTGGGCCTGCGACCCGGCGCAGGCGAGCGCAATGCCCTAAGCAGTAGCGGCGCGCCGCCCACGCCGTGCGGCGCCGCACAGGCCCAGCAGCGCCAGAGCGGTGAGCGCGACCGACGACGGCTCGGGGACCTGCAGCAACAGCTGGTTGCTGGCGTAGACCGTGCCCGAATAGTCGCCCGCGGTGTCGACGACGCCGATCCGCGACTGGAAGGGCGCGTAGTCGGCAGCCCCGGTGTAGAGGCCGCTGTGTGCATCGACGATGTCGACGGTTGCGATCTGGAAGGTGAAGCTCGCGCCCGGGTCGATGCTGAGGCCGGAGCCGTAGTCGGTCCAGAAGTTAGGGTTCCAGTTCCAGTGGGTGATGTAGGCCCCGATCGAGCCGTACCAGCTTTCGAGGAAGGTGATGCCGGTGATCTTCGTCGTGCCGGTGTTGGTCAGCTCGCCGGTGATCTGGTAGGCGTCGGTCGGCACCAGTTGCTGCACGGCGGGGACGAAGTCCCAGGTGAGGGTCGGCGCCGCGTAGCTCGGTGCGCTGGCCATCAGTGCCAGCGTGGCGGCCGCGGCGGCGTGTCGCAGGGGGTTTGAAACCTGGGCCATTGTTGATCTCCTGACTGTGTGACGCCGGGCCGAACACCCGGCAGGAGCGTCACGCAAGTTACGCGCCAAATGCTGGGAGCCGGCGGGTTTCCCAATGCGTGACAAAGGCTTGACTCCGGCCTCACGGCGGCTGTGCGGAGTCGGCGGTGCGAGCTGTCAAGAGAATCGACAGCGGACCGTTGCGGCGGAAGGGTGTCAGGGCAGGGGAACGGCCTCGATCATGGCCCGCACCTGCTCGCGCGCGCCGCGGCCGGCGCCGGCGCGGGGCTGCAGGCGGTGGGCGATGGTCTGGGGCAGGATGGCCTGCACATCGTCGGGCGATACATAGTCGCGCCCCTGCAGCAAGGCCCGCGCCCGCGAGGCGCGCAGCACGGCCAGGCCGGCGCGCGGCGACAGGCCCTCGACGAACCACTGGCCCGAGCGCGTCGCCGCGATCAGGGCCTGCAGATAGTCCAGCAGCGGCGGCGCGGCATGGATGGCCTTCACGGCGGCCTGGGCGGCGACCAGCTCGGCCGGCGTCATCACGGGCTGCAGTGCGCGCAGCTGCTCGCGGCTGTCCTGGCCCATCAGCAGCTCGCGCTCGGCGGCGGCGTCGGGGTAGCCCAGCGAGATGCACATCAGGAAGCGGTCCAGCTGCGACTCGGGCAGCGGGAAGGTGCCGAGCTGCTCGCTGGGGTTCTGCGTCGCGATGACGAAGAAGGGCTCGGGCAGCGGGTGGCTCACGCCCTCGATGCTGACCTGGTGCTCCTCCATCGCCTCCAGCAGTGCGCTCTGCGTCTTGGGGCCGGCGCGGTTGATCTCGTCGGCCAGCAGCACCTGGGCGAACACCGGGCCGGGGTGAAAGGCGAAGCCCTGGCGCTCGCGTTCGTACACGCTGACGCCGAGCAGGTCGCTGGGCAGCAGGTCGGCCGTGAACTGCAGGCGCGAGAACTTCAGCCCCAGCGAGATGGCCAGCGCATGGGCCAGCGTCGTCTTGCCGACGCCGGGCAGGTCCTCGATCAGCAGGTGGCCGCCGGCCATCAGGCAGGCCAGGGCCTCGGCGATCTGCGCGGGCTTGCCCTTGATGACCGTGCTAATCTGGTTTTGCAGCGCCTGCAGTTGCGCCGCCAGCGTTCGTGATTGCGTCATGGGGCTGGACCATATCAAGAGACATGCCCACCGCCTACTTCAATCCCCCCGAGTGCCGCCGCCACGACATGGGCGACGGCCACCCCGAATGCCCCGCACGGCTGGCCGCCATCGACGACTGGCTGATCGCCTCGGGGCTGGACCACGCGCTCGAGCACTTCGACGCCGGTCCGGTGGACCTGAAGGATGTCGAGCTGGCCCACACCCACGGCTATGTCGCCGAGATCGGCGCGCGGCTGCGTGAATGCGCCGCGACGGGCGGGCGCTGCGCGGTGGACCCTGACACCTCGGCCAATGCCCACACCTGGGCCGCCGCGCTGGCCGCCGCGGGCGCGGCGGTGCGCGCGACCGATGTCGTCATCGACGGCCGGGCCGACAACGCCTTCTGCGCCGTGCGCCCGCCCGGACACCATGCCACGCGCGACCAGAGCATGGGTTTCTGTTTCTTCAACAACGTGGCCATCGCGGCCCGGCATGCGCTGGACGTGCGTGGCCTCAAGCGCGTGGCCATCGTCGACTTCGACGTCCACCACGGCAATGGCACCGAGGACATCATTGCCGGCGACGAGCGCGTGCTGATGGTCAGCCTGTTCCAGGACCCGCTCTACCCCTACAGCGGCGCGGTGCCCAAGGGCACCAACATGGTCAACGTGCCCATCCCGCCGTATACGCGTGGCGGCGACGTGCGCGAGATCGTCGAGGCCATGTGGCTGCCGGCGCTGGAGCGCTTCAAGCCGCAGATGATCTTCATCTCCGCCGGCTTCGACGCCCACCGCGACGACGACCTCGGCCAGCTCGGCCTCGTCGAGGCCGACTACGAATGGATCACCCTCAAGGTCAAGGCCATCGCCGAGCGTCACGCGCAAGGCCGTATCGTGTCGGTGCTGGAGGGGGGCTACAACCTGCATGCGCTGTCGCGCAGCGTCGGCGTCCACCTCCGCGCTCTCGCCGACTTGTGACCTTTGCGGGACAGACCGCCCGAGAGAAGAGAGTGGCTCCGTCCCCGACTGAATAGAACGAAATGCATCAACCTCTGAGCCTGAATGAACTGCAGGCCCTGCTGAGCCGCGCTTTCAGCGTGGCCGCGCTGGGCGAATGGATGCTGTTGCTGGCCTGCCTGCTGCTGGCCGGCCTCGTCAGCACCGTGCTGTCGCGCGCGACCGAGCGCCGCCACCTGAGCGTGCTGTTCGGCAGGCGCATCATCGACGGCGCGCTCTTTCCGCTGCTGGCGCTGGCCTTCGCGCTGGCGGCGCGCCGGCTGCTGCCGCTGTGGGACCTGCCGCCGGCCCTGTTCCGGCTGGCACTGCCGCTGCTGGTGTCGCTGGCGGCCATCCGCCTCGTCGCCCGCGTGCTGGCCGCAGCCTGGCCCGACTCGACTTTCATCAAGGGCGTCGAGAGGCTGGGCTCCTGGCTGGTCTGGATCGGTGCCGTGCTGTGGATCACCGGCCTGTGGCCGATGATGATGGACGTGCTGGACGACATCGGCTGGAAGGTCGGCAACGTCCATCTGACCCTGCGCAACATGATCGAAGGCGGGCTCACGGCCGCCCTCGTGCTGGTGCTGGCCCTGTGGGCCTCGTCCGCCATCGAGGCACAGCTGCTGCGGCGCGAGTCGCTGGACCTATCCATGCGCAAGATCGCGGCCAATGCGATCCGCGCGCTGCTGCTCTTCATCGGCCTGCTGTTCGCGCTGTCGGCGGCGGGCATCGACCTGACGGCCCTGGGCGTGCTGGGCGGGGCGCTCGGCGTGGGCCTGGGTTTCGGCCTGCAGAAGCTGGCGGCCAACTATGTGTCGGGCTTCGTCATCCTGGCCGAGCGCTCCCTGCGCATCGGCGACATGGTCAAGGTCGACGGCTTCGAGGGCCGCGTCACCGACATCAAGACGCGCTACACGGTGATCCGCTCGCTGGGCGGCAAGGAGGCCATCGTCCCGAACGAGAACCTGATCACGCAGCGCGTCGAGAACTCCTCGCTGGCTGACCCGCGGGTGCTGCTGTCCACCATCGTGCAGGTCAGCTACGACTGCGACGTGGAAGCCGTCATCGCCGCACTGGTGGCGGCGACGAAGGATGTGCCGCGCGTGCTGGCCGACCCGGGGCCGTCCGCCCAGCTCAGCCAGTTCGCCGCCGATGGCCTGGAGCTGACGATCTATTTCTGGATCGCCGACCCCGAGAACGGCAGCGGCGGCGTGCGCTCCGAGGTCAACCTGGCCATCCTGCGCACGCTCAAGCGCCTGGGCGTGGACATTCCTTACCCGCAGCGGGTGCTGCACCAGGCCGGGCTGCCCGCCACGCAGATTTCATGACGAAGACCAGGGAGGTCTGATGAAGGCAATGTGGAAGATGGGCGCGGCCTGCGCGCTCGGGTTCGGCGTGGCCGCGTTCGCGGCGGCGCCGCGTGTCGCAACGGACCTGCCCGCGCGCACGGAGCTCTACAGCGAGCAGCATGTCGTGTCCGAGGACGGCAGCGAGGTCAGCACCTACCGCCAGGTCACGCGGCTGCTGAAAGCCGATGCGGCGGACGATGTGCGCCGCCAGCGCCTGAGCTACAGCGCCAGCGCCCAGCGGCTCGAGATCGTCGAGGCGTTCACGCGCAAGGCCGACGGCCGTCGCATCAAGCTGCCCAAGGACAACTACCAGCTGCAGACGGCGTCGGGGCGCAGCGGCGGTGCGGCGCTGTTCTCGGACTGGAACCAGACGACGCTGGTCTTCCCGGACCTGCAGGTCGGCGACGCGGCCGAGTTGAGCTATCGCATCGTCACGCGTCAGCCGCTGTTTCCCGGCAAGTTTTCGCGCAACGGCGAGTTCAGCCGCGGCTATGCCTTCGACCGCGTCAGCATCAGCGTGGACGCGCCGGCGGGCATGAAGCTGCTGCACAAGAGCTGGCAGATGGACTTCAGCGAGAAGACCGTCGGCAAGCGCCAGCTGCTGAGCTGGACGCTGAAGAATCCCGAGCCCGTCATCAACGAGCGCCGGGACTTCAGTGTCTATGAGCTCGGCAGCGAGCCGGGCTACGCGGTATCGAGCTTCGAGAGCACGCGCGAGATTGCGCAACGCTATGTCGAGCGGGCCGCGCCAAAGGCCGCGGTGACGCCGCGCGTGCAGGCCCTGGCCGAAGAGATCACCAAGGGTGCGGATGGCGAACGCGCCCAGGTGCGGGCGCTCTACGAATGGGTGTCGCGCGAGATCGGCTATGCCGGCAACTGCGTCGGCATCGGCGCTGTCGTGCCGCGCGATCTGGGCTTCGTGATCGACAACCGCATGGGCGACTGCAAGGACCACGCGACGCTGCTCCAGGCACTGCTGCAGGCCCGTGGCATTGCCAGCCACCAGGTGCTGGTCAACGCCGGCAACCTGCACAAGCTGCCCGAGGTGCCGGTGCTGAGCATGGTCAACCACGTCATCAACTACGTGCCGTCGGTCGGCCTCTTCCTCGACTCGACCGACAGTGACACGCCCTTTGGCCAGTTGCCGGTCCAGGTGCAGGACAAGCCGGTGCTCGCGGCTGTGGAAGGCCTGCCCGAGCGCACGCCGCACGACGACGGCCGCGCCAGCCAGAGCACGGTCACGCGCTTCGAGATCGGCGCGGACGGCTCGATGACGGGCGACACCGAGCTGCACGCGCAGGGCCGCTTCGGCCAACAGATGCGGTTGGGTTTCAAGAGCATCAGCAAGGATCAGCTCGGCAGCGCGGTCAAGCGTTACTTCGAGGGGATGCGGATGTCCGGCGACGGCAGCATCGAGACCTCCGACGCGGCCCGGCGCAGCGACGAGTTCGACTACCACGCGAGCTTCAAGGTGAAGCAGGCGCTGCGCATGGGCGCGGCCGGCGCGTTCGGCATCGGACCGGTGCTGTTCAGCCCGGCACCTGTCGCGAGCTATGTGAATGGCGTCAACCAGCCGGCGCCCGAGCACCCGGTGCTGTGTTTCTCGTCGCACAGCGAGGAGCGCTACGAGATCACGCTGCCCGAGACCATTCAGGTGCTGTCCATCCCGGAAGGGGTCGCGTTCAACGGGCCGCTGATCAGCTATGAGAGCCGCTACCGGCGCGAAGGCCGCGTGCTGCATGTCAGCCGCAGCATCTCGGACCGCATGCCGGCCAATATCTGCACGCCGGAGCTGATGGCGGGCTACCTGGAAGCGCTCAAGCCGGTGCTGGACGATCTACGCCAGCAGGTGCTCTACAAATAAGGCCTGGCCTGGCCCGGCGCGGGCTCAGAAATCCGCGTCCAGTACGACGCGGTAGCGGGCCTTGCCAGAGCGCAGATGGTCCAGTGCGTCGTTGACGCGGCTCATCGGGAAGCGCTCCACCTGGGGCAGGATCCGGTGGCGGGCCGAGAAGTCCAGCATGGTCTTCAGCACCGAGGGAGGCGGCGTCGGCGAGGCCGACAGACCCTTCTGCCAGCTCAGCAGGCCGCCGCTCTTCAGCGCCATCGCCTCGGTCACGACGCCGACCAGGTGCATGCGGCCCTTGGGCGCCAGCGTGGCCAGCAGCGCATCCCAGTGCAGCGCGGCGCCGACGGTGATGAGCAGGAAGTCCAGGCTGCCGGCGGCGGCCTTCAACTCGGCCTTGTCGACGCTGGAGACGGTCTTGTGCGCGCCCAGCGCCAGCGCCTCGTCACGCTTGGAGGCGCTGGACGTGAAGGCCGTCACCTCGCAGCCCCAGGCGCGTGCGAACTTGACGGCGATGTGGCCCAGGCCGCCGATGCCGACGACGCCGACGCGGTCGGTCGGTTTGATGGCGTGCAGCACGAAAGGCAGGAAGACCGTGCCGCCGCCGCACATCAGCGGGCCGGCCGCGGCCGGGTCCAGGCCGCCGGGTAGCGGGACGGCCCAGCTCCAGTGCGCGCGCAGCCGGTCCGCGAAGCCGCCGTGGCGTCCGATCAGCGTCGGCTGGCGCTTGCCGCACAGATGCTGTTCGCCGCCGAGGCAGAAGTCGCAGTGCGTGCAGCTGCTGCTGTGCCAGCCCACGCCGACGCGCTGGCCGATCTGCCGGCCCTTGGCATGCGCGCCCAGCGCCGTGATGCGGCCGACGACCTCGTGGCCGGGTACCAGGGGATAACTGGCCGGGAACCACTCGCTGTCGATCATCGCCAAGTCAGAGTGGCAGATGCCGCAGTGCTCGACCGTGATCTCGACATCCTCGTCGCCCAGCGGGCCAGGATCGAACTCGAAGGGCTGCAGCGGGCCGCCCGCGGTGTGGGCGGCGTAGGCGCGGATGGCGGGCATGCGAGCCTCCTCAGGCGATGTCGTGGCCGTAGATGATGAAGCCGTCGTTGCGCGCCAGCCGGTCGTAGAGCGCGCGGGCCGTCGTGTTGCTGGTGTGCGTCTGCCAGTAGACGCGCCGCCCGCCGGCGGCCTGCACGGCAGCGTAGACGCCCTCGATCAGCGCGCGGCCCACGCCGCGGCCGCGGGCCTCGGGGGTGGTGAAGAGGTCCTGCAGATAGCAGGTCGGCTCGATGCGCGTCGTGCTGCGGTGGAAGAGGTAGTGCACGAGGCCGAGCAGGGCGCCGTGTTCATCCACGGCGACGAGGGCGTGGACGGGCTCGTAGGCGTCGAAGAAGCGCGCCCAGGTCGACTCGGTGATGGCGGCCGGCAGGGCGGTCTCGCCGGCGCGGCCGTAGAAGGCGTTGTAGCCGTCCCAGAGCGGCTGCCAGGCGGCACGGTCGGAGGGCTGGAGGGGGCGGACTTGGATCATGTCGGGGGGCCGTGGATGACCGCCCGATTGTGATGCGCTAAATCACTGATCCATTCCGGGTTCACGGCACCCGTGACGCATGAAACCCGGGGTATTGCCGCCCCCGCGGGGGGCGGCCCAACGTACTCGCCGGGCCGGGGCTTCGTTTCAGCCCGCAGCGACCGGGATGGCGATGCCCTTGCCCGACGCGATGCGCTGCTGCCAGTCGGCCGGGCCGGTGATGTGGGCGCTGGTGCCGCTGGCGTCCACGGCCACCGTCACCGGCATGTCGACGACGTCGAACTCGTAGATGGCTTCCATGCCCAGGTCGGCGAAGCCGACGACCTTGGCGCCCTTGATGGCCTTGCTGACGAGGTAGGCCGCGCCGCCGACCGCCATCAGGTAGGCGCTCTTGTGGTTCTTGATGGACTCGATGGCGACCGGGCCGCGCTCGGCCTTGCCGACCATCGCGATCAGGCCAGTCTTGGCCAGCATCATGTCGGTGAACTTGTCCATGCGCGTGGCCGTGGTCGGGCCGGCCGGGCCGACGACCTCGTCGCGCACCGGGTCCACGGGGCCGACGTAGTAGATGACGCGGTTCGTGAAGTCCACCGGCAGCGGCTCACCCTTGGCCAGCATGTCCTGAATGCGCTTGTGGGCGGCGTCGCGGCCGGTCAGCATCTTGCCGTTCAGCAGCAGGGTATCGCCGGGCTTCCAGCCGGCCACCTCGGCCGGTGTCAGCGCATTCAGGTCGACGCGCTTGCTCTTGTTGTAGTCGGGTGCCCAGTGCACGTCGGGCCACAGGTCCAGGCTCGGGGCCTCGAGGTAGCTCGGGCCGCTGCCGTCCAGCACGAAGTGGGCGTGCCGCGTGGCCGCGCAGTTCGGGATCATCGCGATGGGCTTGCTGGCGGCGTGGGTCGGGAAGGTCTTGATCTTCACGTCCAGCACCGTCGTCAGACCACCCAGGCCCTGGGCGCCGATGCCCAGAGCGTTGACCTTCTGGTAGAGCTCGATGCGCAGCTCCTCCAACTTGTTCTGCGGGCCGCGCTGCAGCAGCTCGTACATGTCGATGTCGTCCATCAGCGCCTGCTTGGCCAGCAGGGCAGCCTTTTCGGCCGTGCCGCCGACGCCGATGCCCAGCATGCCGGGCGGGCACCAGCCGGCGCCCATGGTCGGCACGGTCTTCAGCACCCAGTCGACGATGTCGTCGCTGGGGTTGAGCATGTAGACCTTGCTCTTGTTCTCCGAGCCACCGCCCTTGGCCGCGACGATGACGTCCACCGTGTTGCCGGGCACCACCTCCATCTGCACGACGGCGGGTGTGTTGTCCTTGGTGTTCTTGCGCGCAAAGATCGGGTCGTCCAGCACGCTGGCGCGCAGCTTGTTCTCGGGGTTGAGATAGCCCTGGCGTACGCCTTCGTTGACGGCGTCCTCGATGCTGCCGCTGAAGCCTTCCCAGCGCACGTCCATGCCGATCTTCAAGAACACGTTGACGATGCCGGTGTCCTGGCAGATGGGCCGCTTGCCCTCGGCGCACATGCGGCTGTTGGTGAGGATCTGCGCGATCGCGTCCTTGGCCGCGGGCGAGGCCTCGCTCTCGTAGGCGCGGGCGAGATGCTGGATGTAGTCGGCCGGGTGGTAGTACGAGATGTACTGCAGAGCGGCAGCAACGCTGTCGATGAGGTCTTGCTGGCGGATCGTGACGGTCATGGCGGAGTCGGGTGAGGATGGACTGCGGCCCGGATTATCCGGCGCCCTGCCCACAATGCGGCTTACAGCCGTCTGGAGCCCCTCTGATGAACACACGCATCGAACGCGACAGCTTCGGCCCCATCGTGGTGCCGGCCGACCGGCTCTGGGGTGCGCAGACCCAGCGCTCGCTGCAGAACTTCGACATCTCCGGCGAGCGCCAGGCGCCCGAGCTGATCCGCGCGCTGGCCCAGGTGAAGCGGGCTTCGGCGGTCGTCAACCAGGCCCTGGGCCTGCAGGACGCGGCGAAGACGGCGGCCATCGTCGCGGCAGCCGACGAGGTCATCGCAGGCCGGCATCCGGGCGAGTTTCCGCTGGTGGTGTGGCAGACGGGCTCCGGCACGCAGACGAACATGAACGTCAATGAGGTGCTGGCCAATCGCGCCAGCGAGCTGTTGGGCGGCGAGCGCGGCGAGGGGCGGCTGGTGCACCCCAACGACGACGTGAACCGCAGCCAGAGCAGCAATGACGTCTTCCCGACCGCCATGCATGTCGCGGCCGTACAGGCGCTGGTGGAACGCCTGTTGCCGCCGCTGCGCGCGCTGCGGGCGACGTTGCAGGCCAAGGCCGAGGCCTTCGACCACATCGTCAAGATCGGCCGCACCCATCTGCAGGACGCGACGCCGCTGACGCTGGGCCAGGAAATCTCCGGCTGGGTCGCTCAGCTGGCCCAGGGCGAGCGCCACGTGCTGGCCGCGCTGCCGCATCTGCACGAGCTGGCGTTGGGCGGCACGGCGGTGGGCACCGGGCTGAATGCCCCCGAGGGCTATGCGGTGGCGGTGGCGGCCGAACTGGCGCGCCTGACCGGCCACCCCTTCCTGACGGCGCCCAACAAGTTCGAAGCCATGGCGGCCTGCGACGCCCTGGTGCATGCGCATGGCGCGCTGAAGACGCTGGCCGCCAGCATGAACAAGATCGCCAACGACGTGCGCTGGCTGGCCAGCGGCCCGCGCAGCGGCATCGGCGAGATCCGCATCCCGGAAAACGAGCCGGGCTCGTCCATCATGCCGGGCAAGGTCAACCCGACGCAGAGCGAGGCGGTGACGATGCTGGCGGCCCAGGTCATGGGCAACGATGTGGCCATCAACATCGGTGGCGCCTCGGGCAACTTCGAGCTGAACGTGTTCCGGCCCCTCGTCATCCACAACTTCCTGCAGAGCGTACGGCTGCTGGGCGACGGCATGGCCAGCTTCGACCGGCACTGCGCCGTGGGCATCGAGCCCAACGAGGGCCGCATCGCCGAGCTGGTGGAGCGCTCGCTGATGCTCGTGACGGCGCTGAATACCCACATCGGCTACGACAAGGCGGCGCAGATCGCGAAGAAGGCGCACAAGGATGGCAGCAGCCTGCGCGAGGCCGCGCTGGCCCTGGGCCATCTGACGGCCGAGCAGTTCGACGCCTGGGTGGTGCCGGGGCAGATGGTCGGACGCTAGGACCAGGCCGCCGCGACGGCGCGGCCTGCCCGGTTCAGTGCTCCCCGTGCCTGGGTGCCGGCAGCAGCCGGTCCGTCGCGGCGATGGCCATGGCCGACAGCAGGAAGGTGATGTGGATGAGGGTCTGCCACATCAGCTGCTTCTCCTCGTAGGCGCCGGCGTTGATGAAGGTCTTCAGCAGGTGGATGGAGCTGATGCCGATGATGGCGGTGCCGAGCTTGACCTTGAGCACCGACGCGTTCACGTGGCTGAGCCACTCGGGCTGGTCGGGATGGCCTTCCAGGTCCATGCGCGACACGAAGGTCTCGTAGCCGCCGATGATGACCATGATGAGCAGGTTGGAGATCATCACCACGTCGATCAGCCCGAGCACGACCAGCATCAGCAGCGTTTCGGAGAGCCGGTCGGGCACGGCGCCCTTGGCGCCGACGCTGCCGGCCAGCAGCTCCAGCGCATGCCCGTCGCCGAAGGTGGCCTCGATCAGATGCACCAGCTCGGTCCAGAACTGCCAGACATAGATGGCCTGGGCCAGGATGAGGCCGACGTACAGGGGCAGCTGCAGCCAGCGGCTGGCGAAGATCAGGCGGGGCAGGGGGCGCAGCGGGGAGGTCATCGGATCCTTCGGGTGCAACGGAAAGCGGGCGGATTCTAGGGATTCACCGGATACGCCCGCTGCCGGGCGGCCCGCCGGCTCCGTTTTGGCGACCAGAGTAAGCGCTTCGTCAGTGACTCCTCGCACAGTCCGCGCCAAGCAACTTCAGGAGACAAGCCATGAGTACGCTGAAAACCTACGCGCCCAGCCCCGAGTGGGTCGCCAATGCCAACGTGAAGGGTGAGGCCGGCTACACGGCGCTCGTGGCCGAGGCCGAGAAGGACTATGCCGGCTACTGGGCCCGCCTGGCCCGCGAGCTGATCAGCTGGCAGACGCCCTTCACGAAGACGCTCGACGAGAGCGACGCCCCCTTCTTCAAGTGGTTCGAAGACGGCCGGCTCAACGTGTCCTACAACTGCCTGGACCGCCATGTCGAGGCCGGCAAGGGCGCGAAGACGGCGCTGATCTTCGAGGCCGACGACGGCACGGTCACGACCGTCACCTATGCCGAGCTGCTGGCCAAGGTCGGCCAGTTGGCCAATGCGCTGAAGGCCCGCGGCATCAGGAAGGGCGACCGCGTCGTCATCTACATGCCGATGTCGGTCGAGGGCGTCGTGGCCATGCAGGCCTGCGCGCGCATCGGCGCGACGCACTCGGTCGTGTTCGGCGGTTTCTCGGCGCAGTCGCTGCGTGACCGCATCCAGGACGCCGGCGCCGTGGCGCTGATCTGCGCCGACGAGCAGATGCGCGGCGGCAAGGCGCTGCCGCTGAAGGCCATCGTCGACGAGGCGCTGGAAGGCGGCGCCTGCCCGACGCTGAAGGACTGCATCGTCTACCAGCGCACCGGCGGCAAGATCGCCTGGGTCGAGGGGCGCGACCTGTGGCTGCACGAGCTGATGGCCGCCGAGTCCGCCACCTGCGCGCCGGAATGGGTGGAGGCCGAGCATCCGCTCTTCCTGCTCTACACCTCCGGCTCCACCGGCAAGCCCAAGGGCGTGCAGCACAGCAGCGGCGGCTATCTGCTGCATGCGGCCCTCACCACCAAGTGGACTTTCGACCTGAAGGACAGCGACGTCTTCTGGTGCACGGCCGACATCGGCTGGGTCACCGGTCACAGCTACATCACCTACGGCCCGCTGGCCCTGGGCGGCACCGAGATCGTCTTCGAGGGCGTGCCCACCTACCCGGACGCCGGCCGCTTCTGGCAGATGATCCAGAAGCACAAGGTCAGCATCTTCTACACGGCGCCGACGGCCATCCGCTCGCTGATCAAGGCGGCCGAGACCAACGAGGCCGTGCATCCGAAGAACTACGACCTGTCCAGCCTGCGCCTGCTGGGCTCGGTGGGCGAGCCCATCAACCCGGCCGCCTGGGAGTGGTACCACCAGCATGTGGGCGGCGGCCGCTGCCCCATCGTCGACACCTTCTGGCAGACCGAGACCGGCGGCCACATGATCACGCCGCTGCCCGGCGTGACGACCCTGGTGCCCGGCTCCTGCACGCTGCCCTTCCCGGGCATCATGGCGGCCATCGTCGACGAGACGGGCAACGACGTGCCCAACGGCCAGGGCGGCATCCTGGTCGTCAAGAAGCCCTGGCCGAGCATGATCCGCACGATCTACGGCGACCCCGAGCGCTTCAAGAAGAGTTACTACCCGAGCGAGCTCAAGGGCTACTACCTGGCCGGCGACGGCGCCATCCGCGATGCCGAGACGGGCTATTTCACGATCACCGGCCGCATCGACGACGTGCTGAACGTGTCGGGCCACCGCATGGGCACGATGGAGATCGAGTCGGCCCTGGTCAGCTGCACCGAGCTGGTCGCCGAGGCGGCCGTCGTGGGCCGCCCGGACGACACCACCGGCGAGGCCATCTGCGCCTTCGTCGTGCTGAAGCGTCCGCGCCCCAGCGGCGACGAGGCCAAGGCCATCGCCAAGCAGTTGCGCGACCATGTCGCCAAGGAGATCGGCCCTATCGCCAAGCCCAAGGACATCCGCTTCGGCGACAACCTGCCCAAGACCCGCTCCGGCAAGATCATGCGCCGCCTGCTGCGCTCGGTGGCCAAGGGCGAGAGCGTCACCCAGGACACATCCACGCTGGAGAACCCGGCCATCCTGGAACAGCTGGGCCAGGCTTACTAGCCTGGAACGACTGTTCAAAGCCGCGCGGTGCGCGGTCGGCGGAGCCGAGGGGCCGGGTTCGGGGTTCATTCATATCGCGTAGCGATGTGGGGGAACACCAAAACCTCGCCATCCTTGAGCAGTTAGGCCAGGCTTACTGACCAACTTCAACGCTCCAGAAGCAAAGGCCCGCGCATGCGGGCCTTTGTTCATCCGGCTGCTGCCGGTGGCCGCAGCTTCGCTGCGGCGGGAGGGTCTTTACTTGACCGTCAGAACCCACTTGGCCAGGGTCTCGGCCTCGGCCGGGCTGACCTGCGGGTTGGCCGGCATGGGCACGGGGCCCCAGACGCCGGAGCCGCCCTTCTGGATCTTTTCGGCCAGCTTCTTGTACGCATCCTTGTCCTTGGCGTACTTTGCGGCCACGTCCTTGTAGGCGGGGCCGACGAGCTTGGTGTCCAGCGCGTGGCAGGCCAGGCAGTTCTTGGACTTGGCCAGTTCCTGGTTGGCGAAGGCGGCGGGGGCGACAAGGGCGAGGCTGAGGATCAGGACTTTCACGGGTAACCTTTCCGGACGTTGAACTACAGTGGTTGCAAAGATACTTGAAGGAGATGCCGCATGGCATTCGTGTTGATCGGCGTGCTCTTCATTGTGCTGCGTCTTGGCGGTTGGGTGCAGTTTCACAGCGATGATTTCTGGGCCTGGGTGATCGTACTGTCGCCTTTCGCGCTGGCCCTCGCCTGGTGGGGCTGGGCGGATGCAAGTGGTTTGACGCAGCGCAAAGTAATGGATTCTTTGGACGCCAGGAAGGCGGCCCGCCGCGAGCAGCAGATGGAGGCCCTCGGCCAGCGCAAGCCCGGCGCGAAGAAGAAGCGCTGAGCGTGCACGCGACCCGGCGCCGCACCGCCGTGCGAGCTGCCCTGCCTGAAGTCACATCGAGAAAACCCGGGCGTCGCCCGGCCCTGGCCGCACGTTCAATCTGCGTCTTCCAGGAGAGCCCCGCATGACCCTTCGCTTCGTTCCTTTCGCGCTGGCCCTGCTGGCCTGCGCCGCATCCGCCGACGTCCTCAAGGACCCGCAATGGCAGGCCTGGCTGGACGCCGGCAAGTCCAACGACCTGGTCCGTGCAGCCCAGGCCCGCGCCAAGGCGCAGCCCGACGACGATCAGGCCGCCGTAGCCCTGGCCCTGGCCGCCGTCGACGACAACGATGGTGCGCGCCTGGAGGCCAGCCTACCGGCCCTGCAGGCCTGCGCCGACAAGCGCCCGCAGGCCGTCTGCAGCTACGCGTTGGGGCGCGTCTATGGCCAGCAGGCCATGACCGCCAGCGTCTTCAAGATGCCCGGCCTGGCCGCCAAGACCAAGGAGCAGTTCGTCAAGGCCGTCGAGCGGATCCACTGCTGTTCGAGGCCCGCAGCGGCCTGACCCAGTTCTATCTGATGGCGCCGGGTTTTGCCGGCGGCAGCACGGCCAAGGCCAGGGAACTGGCCGCCGAGGTGCAGGCCCGCCAGCCCGAGCAGGCCAAGCTGCTGCGCGCGCTGCTGGCCATGAACGACAAGGACTGGGCCGGCGCCGAGCGCGAGCTGGCCGGTGTGAAGGCGGGCGATGACCGCACCGTGGCTCGCGAACTGCGCGGCAGCTGGGTGCGCCTGGGCTTCGAGCTGATGGAGCAGAAGAACCTGCCCAAGGCCCGTGGCATCTTCGAGTCGCTGCAGCGCGACTATCCCGCCCACGCGGCCGGCCCCTACGGCCTGGGCCGCGTGCTGACCGAGATGGGCCAGGCCGAGGAGGCCGTCAGGTCGCTGGAGCGCGCGCGCGGCCTGGAAGGGGCCGAGCGCCTGCCCATCGACCACCGCCTGGGCCAGGCCCTGCTCGCCAAGGGCGAAAAGGCCGGTGCGAAGGCGGCGCTGGAGCGCTTCGTGCAGAACAAGCGCGCCAATCCGCGCAATGTCGAGGACGCGAAGAAGCTGCTGGCCGGCATGGCCTGAGTGGGCGGCCGCGGGGCGGGGAGGGGGCTAGCTATGATGCCGGCCGCTTCCTGCTTCCCTGATTGAGCATGCTGGTCCATCCCCAGTTCGACCCCATCGCCATCCACATCGGCTCGGGGGGTATCCATTGGTACGGCATCACCTACCTGATTGCCTTCGGCCTTTTCCTGTGGCTGGCCGGCCGCCGCGCGCGCATGCCCCAGCATGCCGCCGTGGGCTGGACCAAGCAGGACGTGGACGATGTGCTGTTCTACGGCGTGCTCGGCGTCGTGCTGGGCGGGCGGCTGGGCTATTGCCTGTTCTACAAGCCCGACTACTACATCGATCATCTGCTGGAGGTGTTCGCGGTCTGGAAGGGCGGCATGTCCTTCCATGGCGGGCTGCTGGGCGTGCTGCTCGGCCTCTTCCTGTTTGGCCGCCGGCGCAGTCGCGGCTTCTTCGAGGTGTCTGACCTGATCGCGCCCTGCGTGCCGACCGGCATCGTCTCGGTGCGCCTGGGCAATTTCATCAACGGCGAGCTCTGGGGGCGCCAGGCGCCGGCCGACCTGCCGTGGGCGATGATCTTTCCGCAGGCCAACGATCCCGCCGGCTTCGCCCGGCATCCGTCGCAGCTCTACCAGGCGGCCGGCGAGGGCCTGCTACTCTTCATCGTCCTGTGGTTCTACGCGCGCAAGCCGCGCGCGACGGGCCAGATCTCGGGCGTGTTCCTGATCGGCTACGGCGTGTTGCGCTTTGCGGCCGAATACTTCCGCGAGCCGGATGCCTTCCTGATGGAGTTCGCCGCTCGCACCGGCCTCAGCATGGGGCAGTGGCTGTGCGTGCCGATGATCGTCGGCGGTATCGCCCTCTTTGCCTGGGCTACCAGGCGCAACGAGAGGCCCGCGGGCTGAGCGATGAGACAGATTTTCTTCGACACCGAAACCACCGGCCTGGAGGCCGACAAGGGCGACCGCATCATCGAGGTCGGCTGCGTGGAGATGGTCAACCGCCAGCTCACCGGCAACAACCTGCACCTCTACATCAACCCCGAGCGCGCCAGCCACGAGGACGCGCTGCGGGTGCACGGGCTGACGGAAGAATTCCTGTCCGACAAGCCCAAGTTCGCCGAGATCGTCGACCAGCTGCTCGCCTTCCTGGCCGGTGCCGAGCTCGTCATCCACAACGCGCCCTTCGATATCGGCTTCATCAACGCCGAGTTGCGCCGTCTCAGGCGCGGCGTGCTGACCGACCATGTGAGTGGCGTGCGCGACACGCTGCTGATGGCGCGCGACCTCTTCCCCGGCAAGGCCAACTCGCTGGACGCGCTGTGCCGCCGCCTCGAGGTGGACAACACCAAGCGCGTGCTGCACGGCGCGCTGCTCGACGCCGAACTGCTGGCCGATGTCTACATCCGCCTGACGCGCGGCCAGGACGCGCTGCTGATGGACGACCATGGCGACGCCGGCGGTGGTGACGCCCACGCGTCCTTCGAGGCCGTGGACCTGAGGCGCTTCGAGCTGCCGGTACTGCGGGCCGACGCGGCCGAGGCCGAGGCCCATGCCAAGCTGCTGGTCGAGCTCGACAAGGCTGCCGGCGGCGCCTGCAAGTGGCGAACATTGGAACCCGCCGAACCCGTGGCATAATCGCGGGCTTCCCGGAAAGCCAGGGTGCAATCAGGGCGGTTAGCTCAGCGGTAGAGCACTGCCTTCACACGGCAGGGGTCACAGGTTCGAACCCTGTACCGCCCACCAGGTGTCCTTTCAAAGCGAGGGCTCGAAGTGGATCCTGAATGCGCGGCTGGTCGGGTAGGCCAAATATAGGCCAAGGCAGTTTTTGATTGGGCGGTTAGCTCAGGGGTAGAGCACCACATTCACACTGTGGGGGTCGCAGGTTCGAAACCTGCACCGCCCACCAATCAAGGACTCCACAAGAACCCGGCGCCAGCCGGGTTTGCTTTTTGCGCCATCGCTTGCTGCTCATGCGAGCAAAAAAAACGGGCTCTGGGACAGAGCCGTTTCCGACAAGCGTCGACTGCACCGCTCATGAGAGCGCACGCTGCCGCATCCCGCTGACTCAAGCCGAACTGGCCTTGCATGCGATGCCGCGCCGGTGTCCCTGGCCTCGTGCTCGCGGATTCCGCCGCGCAGCTGCCTGCCGCGAGCGAAGCCCACGGGCCCTCCGCCGGCAGACCTGGCAGGCTGCGGTTTGAACGAGGAAGGCGGCGCGCCCGACCTGTCGCCTTGGGGTCACGGTGGGCGGGTTTGCCGCGCCGACCTCCCCCCTGTCAAGAGGGGGGCTGGGGGCCTCCCCGGTTCGCAGAATTTCCTACGCTGATCCAGCCTTCACGAGCCCCGAAAAGAGGCCGTGAGGACACCCATACAAACGGAGACAACGTGAGACGACCTGCGCATCACCCGTTCGCACTCGCGCCGCTGACCCTGGCTGCCGCGACCCTGTTCCTGGCCCTGCCGGCCGGGGCCTTCGAGATCAACACCGGCAACCCCGATGTCAGCGTCCGCTGGGACAACACCGTGCGCGTCAACCTCGGCTGGCGCGTCGAGGGGCGCGATCCCAAGATCGCCAACACGGTGATCGCCGACGAGGGCGACTACAGCTTCGACAAGGGCGACATGGTCGCCAAGCGCCTGGACCTGCTGTCGGAGTTCGACGTGGTCTACAAGAAACGCAGCGGCGTGCGCCTGAGCGCGGCGGCCTGGGGCGATGCCGCCTATGGCAGCAGCAGCCGATCGAACCCCAATGCGCCCTTCGCCGCCATCCCGAGCTATGTGGGCAACCAGTACAGCTCGACCATCAAGCGGCTCTACCGCGGCGGCACCGGCGAGATCCTGGATGCCTTCGCGTTCACCGGCTTCGACGCCGGCGACGTGCCGGTCTCGGTCAAGCTCGGCCGCCACAGCGTCTACTGGGGCGAGTCCCTGCTGCTCGGCGGCCATATGCACAGCGTCGCCTATGCGCAAAGCCCGCTGGACCTGCAGAAGGGCTTTGCCACACCGGGCGTCGAGGCCAAGGAGCTGTTCCGCCCGATCGACCAGCTCTCGGCGCAGGCCCAGGTGGCCGACACGCTGTCGCTGGCCGCGACCTATGCGCTGCAATGGGAGTCGGCCCGCTATCCCGAGGGCGGCACCTATCTCGGCCCGGTCGACTTCGTCTTCAACGGGCCGGACCGCCAATACCTGTCGGCCGCCCTGGGCTTTGCCAAGCGCGGCGACGCCGTGCGGCCCCGGGACCGCGGCGAATGGGGCCTGGCGGCGCGCTGGAGCCCGAACTGGCTGGACGGCACGCTCGGCTTCTACTGGCGCGACTTCGCCGACAAGATGCCCCAGACGCTGCTGACCCAGCTGCCGCCCGCCGGCAGCCGCTACAACCTGATCTATGCCGACCACGTCAAGCTGTTCGGCATCAGCCTGGCCAAGAACATCGGCGGCGTCAGCCTCGGTGCCGAGGTCTCGCAGCGGCGCAACACGCCGCTGAACTCGCAGACCCTGGGCGTCGCCATCGGCCTGCCCGATCCCGGCCAGACCAAGGGCCCGCGCGGCGACACCTGGCATGCGCTGGTCAACCTGCTCGGCACGATCTCGCGCACGCCGCTGTTCGACGCCGCGAGCTGGGCCGGCGAGCTGCAGTATTCGAGCTGGAGCAAGGTGCGCAGCGGCGCCAACCTGTTCAACGCGGTCGGCTATGCGCCCTGCCTGGCCAACGGCACCACGCGCCTGCGCAACTGGGACAAATGGGACGGCTGCGCCACCAAGGACTATGTCGGCATCGGCCTCGGCTTCACGCCGAGCTGGTTCCAGGTCGTGCCGGGCGTGGACCTGTCGGCGCCCCTGACCTATGCCATCGGCCTCAAGGGCAACTCGGCCGTCACCTTCGGTGGCAACGAGGGCCTGGGCAACTTCAGCCTCGGCCTGTCGGCCGACGTGCAGCAGAAATACCGCTTCGATCTGAAGTACATCGACTACCTTGGCCGCTATCGCGACAACGGGACCGCGGTCACGTCGCAGAACGGCTTCACCACTTTCCTGAAGGACCGGGGCTTCGTCAGCCTGACCTTCAAGGCCACCTTCTGAGCGAGGGCCGCATGAACACCAAGATCCAACTGCTCGCCGGGCTGATCGCAGCCAGCCTCACCGCCGCGGCGTCGGCGGCCGTCTCGGCCGACGAGGCCAAGGCCCTGGGCGCCACGCTGACCCCCGTAGGCGCCGAGAAGGCCGGCAACAAGGACGGCAGCATCCCGGCCTGGACCGGCGGCAACACCACGGCGCCGACCGGCTTCAAGCCCGGCGACGGCATCCGCCCCAACCCCTTCGCCGGCGACAAGCCGCGGCTGCAGATCGACGCGAAGAACATGGCGGCCCACACCGGTCAGCTCACCGAGGGCACCAAGGCCCTGTTGCAGAAATACCCCAGCTACCGCATCGACGTCTACCCGACCCAGCGCAGCGTGGCCTTCCCCAAGTGGGTCTACGAGAACACGGCCAGGAACGCGCTGAAGGCCAAGACCCTCAACGAGGGCCGCTCCATCGAGGGCGCGCATGCCGGCTTTCCCTTCCCCATCCCCAAGACGGGCAATGAGGTGATGTGGAACCACCTGATGCGCTTTAACGGTCAGAGCTACGAAGCCAAGTACCGTAATGTCGCAGTCGACGCCAACGGCCGTGCCACGCTGGCCACCGAGGGCACCAGCGTCCAGGAGTACCCCTACTGGGACAACAGCAAGCCCAGCTCCGAGGTCTACTGGAAGATCAAGATCACCTACAGCGGCCCGGCCCGCCGCGCCGGCGAGGCGCTGATGATCATCGACCCGCTGGACATCGGCACGCGCGACCGCCGCGCCTGGACCTATCTGCCCGGCCAGCGCCGCGTCAAGGTCGCGCCCGATCTGGCCTTCGACACGCCCAACCCCGGCACCGCCGGCTCGACCACCTTCGACGACAGCTTCATCTTCACCGGGTCCATGGACCGCTACGACTTCAAGCTGGTCGGCAAGAAGGAGATGTTCGTCCCCTACAACGACTATGCGGCGGTCTACCAGGCCAAGCAGGACGACCTGGTCAAGCCCAACCACCTCAACCCCGACCTGGTGCGCTGGGAGCTGCACCGCGTCTGGGTGGTCGAGGCGACGCTGAAGGAAGGCAAGCGCCACATCTACGCCAAGCGCACCTTCTACATCGACGAGGACTCCTGGGCGGCCCTGGCCAGCGACGAGTACGACGCCCGCGGCCAGCTCTACCGCACCGGCTTCGCCTACAACGCGCCGAGCTATGACCTGCCCGCGCCCTACACCGACATGTTCGGCCACTACGACTTGGTGTCGCGCCAGTACTCGTTGACCGGCCTGATCGCCGAGACCGGTGGTGTGCGCCACACCAAGCCCCTGCCCGAGCGCGAGTGGACTGCCGACGCGCTGGCCGGCTCCGGTGTCCGCTGAAGTGAGGTTGTGATGAAACGGCGCTGCCTGCTCGCTGCGGCCCTGTTGCCGGTGGCCGTTGCCCGCGCCGCCGGCTTCGTCGACCTGCTGGACACGCCGGCCCTGGCCAGCCGCCTGGCCGCCAAGGCCCTGCTCAACGGCCTGGCCTGGGCCGGCCCCCGCCTCGTCGCGGTGGGGCAGCGCGGCCATGTACTGACCAGCGATGACGTCGGCAAGACCTGGGCCCAGGCCGAGGTGCCGGTCAGCTCCGACCTGGTCGCCGTGCATTTCCCGACGCCGCAGCGCGGCTGGGCCGTGGGCCACGACGGCGTGGTGCTGGCCAGCAGCGACGGCGGCCGGCGCTGGAGCCGCCAGTTCGACGGCCGCCAGCTCGGCCCCCAGGGCGCCGAGAACCCGCTGCTGGACGTCTGGTTCGACGACGGGTCGCGCGGCTATGCGGTCGGCGCCTTCGGCACGTTGCTGCACACGGCCGACGGTGGCCGCAGCTGGCGCAACGAACCCACGCTGGCCGACAACCCCAAGGGCCTGCACCTCTACGCGGTGCGCCGCGTCGGTGGTGCCCTCTACCTGGCCGGCGAGCAGGGACTGCTGCTGCGCCAGGACGGCGCCGGCTTCACGGCCCTCGCCAGCCCCTATGCGGGCACGCTGTTCGGCCTGGTCGGCGACGAGCGCGCCGTGCTCGCCCACGGCCTGCGCGGCCATGTCGTGCGCAGCACCGACGGTGGGCGCAGCTGGCAGGGTGTCGAGACCGGTCTCGCGGTCGGTCTGACCGCCGGCGCCGTCGACGCGCGAGGCCGCTTCGTCATCGTCAGCCAGGCCGGCCATGTGCTGGTCAGCAGCGACGCCGGCGCCAGCTTCACGCCGCTCAAGGTCGAGCGCCCCCAGCCCGCCGCCGCCGTGGCCTGCGCCGCCAACGGCAGCCTGGTGCTGGCCGGCCCGCGCGGCGTCAGCTCCCTGAACCTGTCCTGAAGAGCCTGCCCATGCATGCGATCTCCGCCCCCGCCGCCGAGGCGCCCGCCAGCCTGGAAGGCTTCGACCGGCAGTCGGGCTCGCTGCTCGAGCGCGCCGTCTTCAACCACCGCGGCTGGGTGCTGCTGGCCTGCGCCCTCGTGACGCTGCTGCTGGGCACGCTGGCCGTGACCCGGCTCAGCCTCTCGGCCAGCTTCGAGAAGATGATCCCGCGCAGCCATCCCTTCATCCAGAACTACCTGGAGAACCGGGGCGAGCTGCGCGGCCTCGGCAATGCGCTGCGCATCGTCGTGGAGAACCCGCATGGCGACCTGTTCGACCCGGCCTACCAGCAGACGCTGAAGAAGATCCACGACGAGATCTTCCTGACCCCCGGCGTGGACCGCGCCTGGGTCAAGTCGCTGTGGGCGCCCGGCGTGCGTTGGAACGAGGTGACCGAGGAGGGCTTCCGCGGCGGCCCGGTGATGCCGGACAACTACGACGGCTCGCCCGCCGCCACCGAGCAGCTGCGCGCCAACATCGCGCGCGCCGGCATCGTCGGCAGCCTGGTTGGCAACGACTTCCGCTCCAGCATGCTGGTCGTGCCCCTGCTAGACACCGACCCGACCACCGGCCAGCGCCTCGACATCCGCGCGCTGTCGCACGCCATCGAGGCCATCCGCAGCCGCGCCGAGGCCGGCGGTGCGGTCCGCATCGAGGTGATTGGTTTCGCCAAGCTAGTCGGCGACCTGATCGACGGGCTGATGCAGGTGGCGATCTACTTCGGCCTGGCCGCGGCCATCGCCGCCGCCATCATCTGGCTCTACACCCGCTGCCTGCGCTCCACCGCACTGGTGATGGCCTGCTCGCTGGTGGCGGTGGTCTGGCAGCTCGGCCTGGTGGCCGGCCTGGGCTTCGAGCTCGACCCCTATTCCATCCTCGTGCCCTTCCTCGTCTTCGCCATCGGCGTCAGCCACGGCGCGCAGAAGATGAACGGCATCATGCAGGACATCGCCCAGGGCGCGCACCGCCTGGTGGCGGCGCGCTACACCTTCCGCCGCCTGTTCCTGGCCGGCCTGACGGCGCTGCTGGCCGACGCCGTCGGCTTCGCGGTGCTGATGGTGATCGACATCGCCGTCATCAAGGACCTGGCCCTGACCGCCAGCCTGGGCGTGGCGGTGCTGATCTTCACCAACCTCATCCTGCTGCCGGTGCTGCTGAGCTATGTCGGTGTCAGCGACGCCGCCGCGGCGCGCACGCTGGCGGCCGACAGCGAGGCCGGCCAGAACCGTGGCTTCAACCGCCTCTTCGCGCTGCTGGCGCGCTTCGTCGAGCCGCGCTGGGCCCACCTGACGCTGATCGGCTCGGGCCTGCTGCTGGCCGGCGGCTATGCCGCCAGCACCCGGCTGGCCATCGGCGACCTCGACCCCGGCGCCCCCGAGCTGCGCGCCGACAGCCGCTACAACCGCGACAACGCCTACATCACCTCGCACTACACGCTCTCCAGCGACAGCTTCGCCGTCATCGTGAAGACGCCCAAGGAGGGCTGCCTGAAGTACGAGACCCTGGTCGAGGCCGACCGCCTGGCTTGGTCGCTGCAGCAGGTCGACGGCGTGCAGACCACGCTGAGCCTGGCCAACGCGGTGCGCCAGATCACCGCCGGCAGCAACGAGGGCTCGCCCAAGTGGCTGGCCATTGCGCGCAACCAGGACGTGCTGAACTACGGCGCCCAGCAGGCCAGCGTCAACAACCCCGACCTGTTCAACAACGACTGCTCGGTGATGCCCGTCATCGCCTACCTGTCCGACCATCGCGCGCACACGCTGGACCGCGTCGTAGCCGTGGCCGACGGCTTCGCCAAGGCCCATGGCAGCGACGACCGGCAGTTCCTGCTGGCGGCGGGCAGCGCCGGCATCGAGGCCGCCACCAACATCGTCGTGCGCAAGGCCTGGGAACAGATGCTTCTGCTGGTCTATGCCGCCGTCATCGTGCTGGCCTTCGTCACCTTCCGCAGCTGGCGCGCCGTCGTCGTCGCGGTGGTGCCCCTGGTCGTGACCTCGGTGCTCTGCGAGGCGCTGATGGTGGCCCTGGGCATAGGCGTCAAGGTGGCCACGCTGCCGGTGATCGCGCTGGGCGTGGGCATCGGCGTGGACTACGCCCTCTACCTGCTGTCGGTCCAGCTGGCCCAGCAGCGCGCCGGCGTGCCGCTGGCCCAGGCCTACCGTCGCTCGCTGCAGTTCACCGGCAAGGTGGTGGTGCTGGTGGGCGTGACCCTGGCAGCCGGCGTGGCGACCTGGGCACTCAGCCCGATCAAGTTCCAGGCCGACATGGGCGTGCTGCTGGCCTTCATGTTCGTCTGGAACATGGTCGGCGCCGTCGTGATGATCCCGGCCCTGTCGCGTCTGCTGCTGGCGCGGGCGTGAGCGGCGCCGCGTCGCCACCGGCGGGCAGCCGGGCGGCGCGCTGCAGTGGGTTTCGGCGGAATCGAGGCCGTCAGTCGGGCTTGAATCCGACGCTCTTGAGCACCGCACCGACGCGTTCGAAATCGGCGCGCAGGTCGGCGCCCATCTCCTCGGGCGTGCGCGACGTGCCGGCCTCGAAGCCGAGCGCGAGCAGGCGCTCGTGCAGGCCGGGCTGGGCCAGCACCTTAAGCGTGGCCGCGCGCAGCCGGGCCTGGGCCGCGGCCGGCAGGTCCGGCGTGCACCACAGGCCCATCCAGCCCACCGCCTGAAGGCGGGGCAGGCCCAGTTCGGTGAAGGTCGGCACCTCGGGCAGCACCGCCATGCGGCGCGGCGTGCTGCCCTTGTAGCCGACACGCTGCAGGTTGGTGCCCAGGGCCTGGTTGAAGAGCCGGCCCAGCACATGGCTCATCGTGCCGCGGCTGTAGGAGGCCACGCTGACCTGGCTGGGGCGGGCCTTGATCCAGGCCACCAGCTCGGCGAGATTGCGCGCCGGCAGAGAGGGATGGCCGACCAGCACCAGGCCGCCACGGGCCAGCTCGGCCAGCGGGCGCAGCTCGCGGCCGAGGTCGTGGCCGGACTTGACGATGTGCGGGATCTCGCTGACCAGCGAGTTCACGCCCACCAGCAGGGTCTGGCCGTCATGCGGCGCCCTGATCAGCTCGCCCGCCGCCAGCAGTCCGGCTGCGCCGGGCCTGGGCTCGACATTGACGACCTGGCCGAGCTCGGTGCCCAGGGCCTCGCCCAGCAGGCGGGCGATCAGGTCGGCCGAGGCGCCGGGCGGGCCGGCGACGAGCAGTCGCATCGGCCACTCGACGGCCCGCGCGGGCAGCCCCGCGGCGAGCAGCGCTGCGGCGCCCAGCAGCTAGCGGCGTGCGGTGGAAGCGGGGTTCATCGGGTGGGACATTTCAGCGATCCATTCTGCGTCCGCGGCACCCGCTGCGAATGAAACCCGGGTATTGCGGGCCGAGCGCCGGGCCGCCCCAAGCCGGCCCGCGTGGTCGATGTGCTTGGCGGCCGAGCCGCCAAGCATCGCCGTCCCCGCGGGGGACCGACCGGGCTCGCCCGCGTTCAGCGCGGCGAGACCGGGCGAGGGGCACTCAGTTCACATCAGCCGTGGCATCAGCAGCAGCGTCAGCGTGGCGAGGAAGACAGTTTCACCGACCATCAGCAGCACCGGCTTGAGGCCGACCGTGACCAGCTCCTTGAGCTGGGTCTTCATGCCGATGCCGGCCATGGACGCGACCAGGCACCAGCGCGAGGCCTCGTTGCCGGCGCTTTGCAGCGCATGCGGCACCCAGCCGGTGCTGTTGATCGCGACGAGCACGGCGAAGCCGACCGCGAAGCCGGGCAGCAGCGGCGGGCGCGGCCCGGTGCTGCTGCCCTCGGCCGCGCTGCGCGCGCGCGTGATGCTCGCGGCCAGCAGGATGACGGGCAGCAGCATGGCCACGCGCAGCAGCTTGACGAGGGTGGCGGCGTCGCCGGTCTCGGTCGAGATGCTGTAGCCGGCGCCCACGACCTGGGCCACGTCGTGGATGGTGGCGCCGAGGAAGATGCCGGCGCTGCGCGGGTCCAGGCCCAGTAGCTTGACCACCATGGGGTAGGCCACCATCGCGAAGGTCGACAGCGCCGACACGCCGATCACCGTGAACAGCGTGGCCCGCTCCTTCAGCGGGTGGGGCGGCAGCGCGGCCGACAGCGCCAGCGCGGCGGAGGCGCCACAGATCGCGGTCGCGCCGCCGGTCAGCAGGCCGAACAGGGCCTGGAAGCCGAGCCGCTTGGCCACCCACATCGACAGGCCAATGGTCAGCGTGAGGCTGATCAGCACCAGCAGCACCGGCCCCCAGCCCAGCGCCGCGACCTGGGACAGCGTGATGCGCAGGCCCAGCAGCGCCACGCCGACGCGCAGCACCGCCTTGGCGCAGAACTCGATGCCGGGCCGGCAGGGCCCCTGCTCCGACAGGAAGTTCATCGCCAGGCCCAGCAGCAGCGCATACAGCAGCACCGGGGCGCCGTAGTGCTCGCCGAGGAAGCCGGCGGCCGCGGCCACCACGGCACAGGCGATCACGCCGGGGAAGAGGCCGCGCAGGCGGGCGGGGCTGATGCGTGTGGTGAGAGTAGCGGTCATAGAGCGTGTCGATCGATGTGTCGGGGCCGAGCGCCGGGCCGCCCCAAGCCGGCCCGCGGGCGATGTGCTTGCGGCTCGATGCCGCAAGCATCGCCGTCCCCGCGGGGGACCGGCCAAGGTAGTCCTTGGCCGAGGGGTCTCATGCGGTCGGCAGGCGGTAGTCGGTAAACTGGTCGCGCAGCTTGTTCTTCTGCATCTTGCCGGTGGCGCCGAGCGGGATGGCGTCGACGAAGACCACGTCGTCGGGCGTCCACCAGCGCGCGATCTTGCCGTCGAAGAAGGCCAGCATCTCCTCGCGTGTCAGCGTGGCGCCGGGCTTTCTCACGACCACCAGCAGCGGGCGCTCGTCCCACTTGGGGTGGTGGGCCGCGATGCAGGCGGCCATGGCCACGGCGGGGTGGGCCATGGCGATGTTCTCGAGGTCGATGGAGCCGATCCACTCGCCGCCGGACTTGATCACGTCCTTGGCGCGGTCGGTGATCTGCATGAAGCCGTCGGCGTCGATGGTGCTGACGTCGCCGGTAGGGAACCAGCCGTCCGCCAGCGGGTCGCCGCCCTCGCCCTTGAAGTAGCTGGCGATGACCCAGGGGCCGCGCACCAGCAGGTCGCCCGAGGTTTTGCCGTCCCAGGGCAGGGCCTTGCCGTCCTCGTCGACGATCTTCATGTCGACGCCGAACACCGCGCGGCCCTGCTTGGCCTGCACGGCGTAGCGTTCCTCGGCCGGCAGGGCCAGTTGGCGGGGCTTCAGCGTGCAGGCCGTGCCCAGCGGGCTGATCTCGGTCATGCCCCAAGCGTGCAGCACCTGTACGTCGTAGCGTTCCTGGAAGGCCCGCATCATGGCCGGCGGGCAGGCCGAGCCGCCGATGATGGTGCGGCGCATCGTGCCGAAGGCGAGGTTGTTGGCCTCGACATGGGCCAGTAGCCCCTGCCAGACCGTGGGCACGCCGGCCGAGACGGTCACGCCCTCGCTCTCGAACAGCTCGTGCAGGCTGCGGCCTTCGAGGAAGGGGCCGGGGAAGACCAGCTTCGCACCCACCATGCAGGCGATATAGGGCAGGCCCCAGGCGTTGACGTGGAACATCGGCACCACCGGCAGGATGGTGTCGCGGGCCGAGCAGTTCAGGCTGTCGGGCAGGGCGGCCGCAAAGGTGTGCAGCACCGTCGAGCGGTGGCTGTAGAGCGCGCCCTTTGGGTGGCCGGTGGTGCCCGAGGTGTAGCAGAGCGAGGAGGCGTGGTGCTCGTCGAAGACTGGCCAGTCGAAGTCCGGCGAGGCGGCTTCGAGCAGCTCTTCGTAGCAGAGCAGGCCGGGGATGCTGCTGGCGGCCGGCATGTGGGCGCGGTCGGTCAGCGCGACGAAGGCCTTGATGCCCCGCGCACGCGGCGCGACGGCCTCGACCAGCGGCAGGAAGCTGAGGTCGAAGCACAGCACCTTGTCCTCGGCGTGCTCGGCGATCCACAGCAGCTGGTCGGGGTGCAGGCGCGGGTTGAGGGTGTGCAGCACGGCGCCCGAGCCGGAGACGCCGTAGTAGAGCTCCATGTGGCGGTAGCCGTTCCAGGCCAGCGTGCCGACGCGCTCGCCGAAGCCCACGCCCAGCGCGGCCATGGCGTTGGCGACGCGGCGCGCGCGCTCGGCCAGCTCGCGGAAGCTGTAGCGGTGGAGATCGCCCTCGACGCGGCGCGACACGATCTGCTGATCGCCGTGATGGCGCTCGGCATGGGTCAGCAGGGAGGAGATGAGCAGAGGCTGCTCTTGCATCAGTCCATTCATGGGCGGGGCGGGGAGGTGAGAAATGGAAAAGTGTTCAGCCGTGCGCCAGCGCTGCCGCGGTGCCGGGGGCCGAGGCTTCTGTGGTCTGGGCCTGCTGCTGGCTCTGCAGGTCGCCGGCATAGCTGCGCGATGCGCGCAGCAGCGCCCAAGCCGACAACAGGCCGAACAGTGGCATCACTGCCATCGCCACGCGCAGGCCGAAGGTGTCGGACAGCGCGCCGGTGATGAAGGGCCCGGCGGCGAGGCCGAACAGGTTCTGGAACAGTGACAGCACGGCCGCGCCGGTGGAGCGCAGGCCGGGGTGGACGACGTCGATGACGGTGGCCGCCACCGGGCCCGAGGTGCAGGTCATGAAGAGGCCGGCGAACAGCACCAGGCCGAGCTGCTGGCCGAGGCCAAGCTGCAAGCCCAGCAGCGGGCCGGCGAAGGCCGTCAGCAGCACGAACAGCGTGATCAGGCAGGCGATCGCCACCGTGACGAGGCGGCGGCCCGGTACGCGGCGGCCGGCACGGTCGGCCAGCACGCCCCAGATCACGCTGCCGACGGCGCAGGCCAGCACGACCAGGGCGGTGCGCGTGGCGGCCTCCTGCACGGCCATGCCGTGGAAGCGGTTCAGGTAGCTCGGCAGCCAGGACCAGACGGTCGACACGACGATGAGCTGCGCCGCGCCGCCGACGCAGACCCAGCGCATCGTCGCCGAGCGCACCAGCGCGCGGGCAATGAAGCCGCTGGCCTCGGCCGTGGAGCGGCGGGCCTGCTCGCGCCTGGGGTCGAGCGTGACGGTGCCGTAGTCCTTCACGAAGAGGTAGAGCAGCGCGAAGATCAGGCCTGGGATGCCGACGACGCCGAAGGCCGCCTGCCAACCGAAGCGCGCCGCGATGACGCCGCCCAGCACCACGCCCGCCACCGAGCCCAGCGAGGCCGACGCGAAGAAGGCCGCCATCAGGCCACCACGCATGCGGCTGGGGAAATGGCTGGAGATCAGGCCCGCGCCGACCGAGCCATAGCCTGCCTCGCCGACGCCGACCAGGGCGCGAGCCGCAAACAGGTGGGCATAGCTGCCGGCGAACATGCAGGAGATGGTGGCCAGGCTCCACACGGCGGCCATCGCGACGATGCTCTTCACGCGGCTGACGCGGTCGGCGAAGAGGGCGATGGGGATGCCGCCGAGCGCGACGGTGACCGAGACCACCGAAACCAGGCCGCCGAGCTGCTTGTCCGACAGCTCCCATTCGGTCTTGAGGTGGGGAAAGAGCGAGACGATGACCTGACGATCGATGTAGTCGAACATCATCAGGATGATGGTCATCGCGAACGCGAACCAGGCGGCGCCGCGGCCGACCAGGTAACCGTCCTGATGGGGCAGCTGGGTGGGCGCGGCATGCATGGCGTCTCCCCGAGGCTCAGAGCGTCAGCACGGTGGCGCCGGTGGTCTGGCGGCCCTCCAGCGCGCGATGGGCATCGGCGGCCCGCTCCAGCGGGAACTCCTGCTGGGGTTCGCCGGCGATGCGCCCGGCCAGCACATGCGCGAACAGCTCGTCGGCCATGGCCAGCATCTGGCTGCGCGGCGCGGCGTAATGGACCATCGCCGGCCGCGTGACCCAGATCGAGCCCTTGACGGCCAGCTGCATCGTGTCGATGACGACCGGGCCCGACGAGGTGCCGTTGCTGACCAGATGGCCGCGCACCTGCAGGCTGTCGAGCGAGGCGGCCAGCGTGTCCTTGCCGACCGAGTCGTAGACCACCGGCACGCCGCGGCCGTCGGTCAGTTCCTTGACGCGCCTGGGGATCTCGCGCGCCAGGTCCTCGGGCGTCATGCCGCCAGTGACGATGACATGGGCGCAGCCGTTGGCGCGGGCGATCTCGGCCTTGGCTTCGGTGCTGGCCGTGCCGATCATGGTCACGCCGATGGCGCGGGCCCACTGGCAGGCGATCAGGCCGACACCGCCGGCCGCCGCGTGATAGAGGATGGTCTCGCCGCTCTTGAGCGGATAGACCTGGCGGAACAGGTACTGGGCCGTCAGCCCCTTCATGATCAGCGTGGCAGCGGTGCGGTCGGAGATGCCGTCGGGCAGCGGGATGAGGGCGTCGGCCGGCATCACGCGCACATCGCTGTAGGCGCCCTGGCCGCCGAACATGTAGCCGACGCGGTCGCCCGGCTTGACGAAATCCACGCCGGGGCCCACAGCCTCGACGACGCCCACGGCATCGCTGCCCAGGCCGGCCGGCAGCGGGTGCGGATAGCGGCCGATGCGGAAATAGATGTCGATGAAGTTCACCGCCACATAGGCGTGGCGCACGCGCGCCTGCCCGGGGCCGGGTTCGCCGACCTCGACGGTTTCCAGCTTGAGCACTTCGGGGCCGCCGGTTTCGTAGAAGCGGATGGCACGTGGCATGGCAGTTCTCTTTCAGTGTGAGGCGGCGAGCCGCGCGATGTGGTCATGGGCCGCAGGCCATTCGCCATAGCCCGAGGCGGGGTTGAGGTGGCCGACCTCGCCGAGGTCGACGAGCTCGCTGCCCCAGTCGCGCGCCAGTTCGGCGACCCGTTCGAAACGGGCGATGGGGTCGTTGCGGCTGGCGCAGACGATGCTGCGGAAGGGTAGGCGCGCACGCGGCACTGGCAGCCAGCCGCCTATCGTCAGCTCGGCCAGGCTGGGGTAGCCCTCGGGCATGGGGCGGTCGAAGTCGGGCGGCGCGGCCAGCAGCGCGCCGAGCACCGGGCGGCGGGTCTTGCGCGCCCAGTGCGCCACCATCACGCAGCCGCCGCTGTGGGCCACGATGATCAGCGGGCCCTCGATGGCGGTGGCGGCCTGCTCGATGGCAGCCACGCGGGCCGCGCAGTCGAGGTCGGTGCGCCCCATCGGCGGCACGCTGCGCACGCGCGGCAGCTGCGGCTCGAGCAGGGTCTGCCAGTGCTGGTCCACGCGGTCGCGCAGGCCGGGCACGATCAGGACGGTGGCGGAGCCGGACATGGCTGGGCTCTGCCTCAAGCCACTTTACGCAGATAGCCCTGCTGACCGCCGTTGCGGTTGGGCGCGAAGCCGTTGGCCGCCAGCGTCTCCTCGACGCTGTCGTAGAACACGCCGATGCGCAGCATCTCGCGGGCTTGGGCCGCGGTGGCGATCGGGCGGCCGAAATCCTTGGCGATGCGCGCCAGCTGCTCGATCTGCTCGACGGTGCTGGCCTTCTTGGTGCGGGTCTGGTTCCAGAGGTTGTCCTCAATGCCGCAGCGCACATGCAGGCCCATGGCCATGCCCATCATGTTGATGCCCAGCACGTTCAGCGTCGAGGCCTCGACGGTCAGCACGGCGCCATCGGGCACGGCGCGCACGATGTTGGCCATGTTGTAGAGGTTGGGCGCATCCATGCCGCCGCCGATGGCGACCCAGTTCATCACCAGCGGGCCCTTGTAAATGCCGCGCCGCATCAGGCGCTCCACCGACTCGAAGCTGTTGATGTTGTAGCACTGGAAGGCGCTCTGGATGCCGGCAGCGGTCAGGCGGCGGATGTGCTCCTCGGCCCAGCCAGGCTGGGCCGGCACGATCATTTCCTTGTAGGCGTTGAAGACCTCGGGCTCGGCCATCGACGTGCCGGCGAGGTCGCGGGCGTCGAACTGCTCGGGGACGTTCATCTGCGAGGTGTTGATCGTCACCGTGACCTGGTCGGGCTTGGGGGTCAGCTCGGCCAGCATGTGGCGGGTGTCGTCGCTGAGCCACTTGGCCGCTGCGCCCTCGGTCTCGGGCGCGAAGCTGATCGAGCCGCCGACCTGGATGATCATCTCGGGGCAGGCCTTGCGCACGCCGGCGATCAGTTCGTTGAACTTGGACAGGCGCTTGCTGCCCTTGCCGTCGAGTTCGCGCACATGCAGGTGCAGCACGCGGGCGCCGGCGTTGTAGCAGTCGACCGCCTTCTGGATCTGCTCTTCCATCGTGACCGGGATGTCCTCGGGGAAGTCGGAGGGCAGCCAGGAGGGCGCATACGGCGCGGCAGTGATGATCAGCGGCTGCTGGTTTTCGGGGAACAGGTGACCGTCGAGCAGGTTCATGGGGGTGATCCTCTGGGTGGGTTGAATCGGGGGCGGGGCTGGAGGCTCAGTAGGGCGTGTCGCCGATGATTCCGGCGCGCTCCATCTTTCGGTGGCAGGGCGGGTAGTCCATCACCGCGTAGTGCTGCGTGGAACGGTTGTCCCACATGGCCACGGAGTTCGGCTGCCAGCGCCAGCGCACCTGGTACTCGGGAATGAAGGCCTGGCTGATCAGGTAGCGCAGCAGCTCACCGCTGCCATGCGTGTAGTCCTGGCCGAAGCGCACGTTGGCGGCAGTGTGGAAGTTGGTGAAGTGCGTCGTGAAGCCGTTGACGAACAGGATCTTTTCGCCGGTGTCCGGATGGGTGCGCACCACCGGGTGCTCGGCGTCGGGGAACTGGGCCTTGAGCGCCAGGCGCTTCTCGATCGGCATCGCCGCGCCGAAGCTGGCTTCGATGCTGTGGCGGGCGCGCAGGCCGGCGATCTGCTGCTTGATGTGCTCGGGCAGCTTCTCGTAGGCCAGCACCATGTTGGCCCACATGGTGTCGCCGCCCACCGGCGGGGCCTCGACGCAGCGCAGCACGCAGCCGAAGGGCGGCTTTTCGCGCCAGGTGGCGTCGGTGTGCCAGCAGTTCTCGTAGCGGTCGATGGGGGTGTCGGGGCTCTTGTAGATCGCGACAAGGCCGGGCTGCTCGGGCACGGCGCCGGCCACCGGATGGTCCTCCAGTTCGCCGAAGTGGCGTGCGAAGGCGACATGCTCGGCGCGGCTGATGTTCTGGTCGCGGAAGAACAGCACACGGTGCTGGATCAGCAGGCGGCGCAGCTCCTCCATGGCAGCCGGGTCGCGCGAGGCGGCGCCGAGGTGGACGCCGCGGATCTCGGCGCCGATGGCGCAGGTCAGCGGATGGGCCTGGATCGAGTCCGGCAGCGAGGCGGCGCGCACGACGGCGGGTGCAGCGACGGTTTGGGTCATGGCTTGTCTCCGTGTGATGGCTGCCGGGCGGTGGGCCCCGGCGGCCTGTTATGGGGGCTAGCTTAGGAAGCCGGCCCGGCCCGTCCCCCCCCGGCGTAGAGGGGGGAGGGGCCTGGAGCGACTTCCTAGATGGCGATCGCGTCGCCGCCCTTGAGCTGCAGCATGCGGCGGGCCTCGTCGGGCGTGGCGATCTCGAGCGACAGGCCCTCGATGATGCGACGCACGCGGCGCACTTGGTCGGCGTTGCTGCGGGCGAACTGGCCGGGACCGTCCCAGAGCGAGTCCTCCAGGCCGACGCGCACGTTGCCGCCCATGCCCAGCGCCAGCGTCGCGATCGTCATCTGGCTGCGGCCGGCGCCCAGCACCGACCAGAGGTAGTCCTTGCCGAACAGCCGGTCCGCGGTGCGCTTCATCATGGCCACGTCCTCGGGGTGGGTGCCGATGCCGCCGAGCAGGCCGAACACCGACTGCACGAAGAAGGGCGGCTTGACGAGGCCGCGGTCGACGAAATGGGCCAGCGTGTAGAGGTGGCCGATGTCGTAGCACTCGATCTCGAAGCGCGTGCCGTGGCCGGCGCAGCTCACAAGAAACAGAACTGAGGACGGTCGTTCATGCGACTGCCTCCATCGGATTGATCTGGTAGCCCAGGGCAGCGGCACGGCGCTTGAGGGCA
>NZ_SMBU01000002.1 GCF_004342485.1 Roseateles saccharophilus | reverse complement strand
CTGCCCTCAAGCGCCGTGCCGCTGCCCTGGGCTACCAGATCAATCCGATGGAGGCAGTCGCATGAACGACCGTCCTCAGTTCTGTTTCTTGTGAGCGGGGGACCGTGCAGCCCCCGAGTGATCGCGGCCTACTGCGAAGCAGGCGCATCCGCCGCCGGCGGACGCCCGAGCAGACGAGTCGGGATGGGCTGGTAGTCGGACTCGGCCGGCTTCTTCCAGCCGAGCATCAGCGCGCCATCACCCGGCCCCTGGAAGTAGCGGACCCGGACGTTGTGCATCCCCTTGCTCAGGTTGACCGTGCCCATCACGGCCTCAGGGTTGTGAAGCCCATCGTTGTTGACGACGTCCGTGTCGTCCACGCTCAGGATGGCACCATCGTCGCTCAGCAACACGAAGTCCCTGGGCCCTTCCTGCGGCACGTTGACCGTGAAGCGGATGTCCAGCCCGTACCACTCACTGAGGTCCAGGCCGGGAAGCCCCAGGCCCATGCGGCGCGGCGCGAAATTCAGCTGGGCCAGGCAGACGGTGCGGATGGGTTTGCGCCGGCTCATCTCCTTCACCGACGTGGTCCGAGTGCTCAGGCGATAGACCTCGGCCACCATCTTGCGGTCCGGCGCGTCGGCACATTCCTCGACCAGCCTGCTGCTTCCCACGGCGCTTGCGGCAGGAGCAACCGGTGCCGCTGCATTGACGCTGCCCACGACGGCAGGCGCAGGGGGCGGACCCGCGACGGGCGGAGCCACCGACGGCTCGACAACCTGGGGCACAGGCGCAACCTCGGCGACCACGACAGGCGGGGGCTCGAGAACGGGCGGCAAGTTCGGAATCGCCAGCTCCGGCTTGGGAAGCGGCGGCGGGGGCTCCGGGATCTTGGGCTGCTGCTGCGGCAGGATGATGTTCACATCCATCTCGCGGGGCTTGGGCTGCGGCACCCGCGAGCGCCAGGACAGCACGGCCGCCAGCAGCAGGAGGTGGACCATCACGGTGACGACCAGCCCATAGCCACGAGGCCCGGACTGCCACTGCGGCGACGCCCCGATTTCCGTCATGGTGCGGGGGCGAATGGAAAACGACGAACTCATGGGCGCCCTGGAGCTTGGTTGGGTCATGGATGCGGAGTCAGAGTCGCGGGATCGAGGGCCAATCCTTCGACTTTCAATCGGCGATCAGGTCCCGCATTTCTTCACGGGGTATCAGCGCACCGGGGTACTGGATGACGCGTGCTGCCAGCCGGTTGCCGAAGGCAGCCGCTTCGACCGGGGCAGCGCCGCGCAGGCGTTGGCTCAGATAGCCGGCCGCGAACGAGTCGCCCGCGGCCGTCGTGTCGACGATGCGGGGCACGGCCTCTGTCGCCACGTCCCGCCAGGCGCCGCCGAGGCCGACGCGCGTCGGCAATGCGCCGCGCTTGATGGCGATCTCGACCACCGGCAAGGCCTGGGCATCGGCCACCGCGTCGTCGAGGCTGGCGAGGCCATGCAGGGCCTGGTGGTCATCGGCCGTGATCAGGGCCAGAGACGACGCGGCCAGCGCACGCTCGTACCAGTGCCGCGCTTCGGCCGCGCCGGCCCACAGGCGCGGGCGGTAGTTGTTGTCAAAGGCGACCAGCGCACCCCGCTCGCGCATGCGGGCCATCAGCGTGATGACGCGTTCGCGGCCGGCGTCCGGCAGGATGGCCAGGCTGATGCCCGACAGATAGAGCGCGTCCAGCGTATCGGCGCATTCCTCGAGGGCGGTCGTCGCCGCGTCGAAATAGGCTCGCGCAGCGGCCTGGCCGCGCCAGTAATGGAAACGCCGCTCGCCGCGATCGTCGAGCTCGATCATGTAGAGCCCCGGCAAGCGCCCGGGCAAGCGCTGCACCAGACCGGTCTGCACGCCTTCGGCGGCCCAGCGCTGCAGCAGGCCGGCACTGAGCCCATCGTCGCCGAGGCCAGTCGCGTAGTGCACGTTCAGGCCGGCGCCGCCGCAACGGGCCAGGTAGACGGCGGTATTGAGCGTGTCCCCGCCAAAGGACTGACGCATGCCGGCGAAAGCCTCCCCCTGCAGTTCGAGCATGCATTCGCCCAGCGCCGCGACGGACACTGGCCGTCGGGATGACGGCATGGGCTTGACTGCCGGCGGCATCTACTGGCCCAAAACCTGGCGCAGCGTGCTGCGATGCAGCGGCATTCGCTCCACCGAGGCGGCGATGGCCTTGCTGCGGCCCTTCAAGGCCTGCAGCGCGCGCTCGGCCGGGATCTCCGCGATGACGGGGTCCTGCCGCTCTGGCCAATGATCCATCCCTGCATGAATGGCCAGCCAGCTGGTGGCGTCGAAGCCCTCCTCGTCGTACTCGTGCAGCACCCCGTAGCCGCGCCACAGCGCCAGCCGGAAGGCGAGCGTCTCGGGCAGCTCCATCGTCGCGACATGGCGCCACAGCTCGCTGTCGCGCCGGCGCGTGAGGCAGTAGTGCAGGATGATGAAGTCGCGGATGCGCGCAAAGCGCCGCGCCGCGCCGTCGTTGAAGAGGGCGAGGTCGTTCTCGTCCAGCGGCCGCCCGGTGGTCAGCGCCGCCATCAGCCGCGCGATGCCGTCCTGGATCAGGTAGATGCTGGTGGACTCCAGCGGCTCCAGGAATCCCGAGGACAGGCCGATGGACACGACGTTGTGGACCCAGAAGCGCTGCCGGTGCCCGGTGGTGAAGCGGAGCAGCCGCGGCTCGGCCAGCGGCTTGCCATCGAGCCGCGCCAGCAGCTGTTCGCGCGCACGGTCCACGTCGATGAAGCGGCTGGAGAACACATGGCCATGCCCGGTGCGGTTCTGCAGCGGGATGCGCCAGGCCCACCCGCCTTCCAGCGCCGTGGCCTCGGTGTAGGGCTTGATTTCCTCGCCGCTGCGCTCGCAGGGGCAGGCCCAGGCGCCGTCGACGGGCAACCAGTGGCTGAAGTCGACAAAGGGCTCCTGGAGCGCGTCGCCAAGCAGCAGCGAGCGGAAACCCGAGCAGTCGATGAAGAGGTCGCCCTCGACGCGGCGCCCGTCGTCCAACTGAAGCGCCGCCACGCCGCCATCCGCACGGCGCGCCACCTCGACGATGCGCCCCTGGGTGTGGCGCACGCCGCGCTGGATTGCCAGTTGGCGCAGGAAGGCCGCGTACTGCACGGCATCGAAGTGATAGGCGTACTTGAACTGGGCCTGCTCGCTGGGGAGCACGAAGCGGCCCTGCATCGCCATCACCGTGGGCACGCATTGCTGGCCCAGCGGCTCGGCGAGGCCCATCCGGCGGTGCTGGGCCCAGAGGGTCTGCGATCCGAAGAGGTTGCCGAAGTGGCCGAAGGTGTGGAAGTAGTCCCTGCCCAGCTCGAGCCAGTCGTGAAAACGAATGCCGAGCTTGTAGGTGCCGTTGGTGGCGCGCAGGAACTCGGCCTCGTCGATGCCGACGAGGCGGTTGTATTCGCGGATCGACGGAAAGGTGGCCTCGCCGACGCCGATGATGCCGATGTCCTCGGACTCGACCAGCTCGATGCCGATGCGGCCCTTGAACTCGGTGGCCAGGGCCGTGGCCGTCATCCAGCCGGCGCTGCCGCCGCCGACGACGACGATGCGCTCGTATTTCTGCGCCATGAGTTTGCTTTCAATTCCGAAGGGGTGAGTGATCAGGGCCGGAACAATCCTGCGTCGATCGACCTGGAAGATTCTTCCGCGAATACCCGTGCCGCGCCGAAGAGGCAACGGAGATCCCGACGCTGGAGGGCCATGAGCCTCACTCAGTAAAGCGAAAACGGCCGACTGCGAAACGCAGCCGGCCCACCGACGAGCCGGGGCTTGCGCCCCGGTTCTCATCAGAACTCGTAGCTTCCTGACAGGTTGTAGCTGCGGCCCGGGAAGATCCAGCTCGACCCCATATAGCCCGGTGCCTGCAGGTTGGTGCGGCGCACCACCACGTTGTTCAGGTTCGTCGCACTGAACGAAACGTTGAACTTGCCCGCGAACTTGTAGTACACGTTACCGTCCCACCGGCCGAAGGCCTCCTGGTACTGCGGCAACCCCCACCAGGCATCCTGGCAGACGCCGCCGTGGCAGGCCGTCTGCCGCGCCGGATCGGCACTCGTGCCATTGTTGCCGCTCGGGCTGCCGTTGTTGCCTACGTTCTGCAGGACCCGGCTCGTCCAGTTGTAGGCCAGACGGAACCCGAAGTCGTAGCGGTCATAGCGCAGCGCGAAGTTGGCGGTGTTCTTGTACACATTGGGCACCGGCAGGGCACCGAGGGGCACGCCATTGGTGTCGCAACCGTAGACCTTGATGGCATCGTCGGTCAGCGTGTTGTAGGCCGGGCAGTACAGCGTATGGGAATCGCGGTAGAACTTCTGCTTGCTGCCGACGTAGGTGTAGTTGGCCGACACACCAAAGCCCTTGACCCAGTCCGGCAGCACATCCTTCAGCGCATCGAAATGGTCGAGGTAGGTCTCGGCACCCAACTCGATGCCCTTGAGCTTGGCGCTGGCGGCGTTGCGGGGGCCGGTGATGGCGAAGGTCTGCGGACTGCCCGCCAGGCTGTTGTAGTCGCGCGTATAGGTGGAGTTGTAGACCAGGTCCTTGACGTCCTTGTAGAACATCGTCGCCGTGAGCGCCTGGCCGGCGTGCGGATACCACTCGAGGGCGAGGTCGAAGTTGTTCGAATGCAGGGGCTTCAGTTTCGCGTTGCCGTTGTTCTTGCCCCCGTAGTTGATCGAGTTGTTGACCGTGTCGATGGTCTGCGTCAGCGTCACCGCTTCCTGCACCTGGTCAAAGCCCGGGCGATACACGCTCTGGGCCATGCCGATGCGGCCGATGAGCTTGTTGTCGCCGTTCAGGTTGAACTTCAGGTTCATGGACGGCAGCGCGTCGGTATGGCTCGCATGCACGTCCAGCGGATCGTCGACAGCGCCGAACTTCGGAACGTACGCCGGCGTGGTGTTGTCGTACTTGGGAACGAAAGATGTGAAGCCGTGGGAGACGCGGCCGGTGTAAACCAGACGAAGACCGACGTTGCCCTCCATCGGCACCTTCCAGTCGTCGAAACCGAACCGCAGGTTGCCGTAGACGGCGTGGGTGCGCTCCGCCACGTTGCTGATCTTGAAAGGGTTCTGGCCGTAGTACAGCGTGGGGTCGACGTTGTAGTCCGCGGCCTTGGGGTCGCAGGTCGGAACGGTCACCTTGTTGTTGACATTCTTCGGATCGTTGTTCCAGTCCGTCGCCCATTTCACCGAATCGAGACACTGCTGGTAGCGCACACCGTTCAGCAGCTTGGCGTAGGTGGCGGGGTCCTTGATGCCGGCATAGGTGGGGAAGACCACGCTCGGGGGCTGATTTCCGCCGAAGGGCGTGTAGCTGTAGACCTCCACCGGGGCAGCCGCCTTGTAGCGCGGATCGCTCAGGTAGGCGAAATTGGCACGCGACTGCCAACCGTTGTTGGGGTCGTCCTTCTGGATATTGGGCAACTGGCCGGCCGTGCCGGTCTGCCGCACCTGCCACGGGACGGCGATCGATTGCCAACCCACGCTCGCGCTTGAATCCGGCTTCTGATTGCCGAAGACTGCCTGTTCACGCACCGACGTCCGGTAGGTGGTGCGGAAGCCGACGGTGAGGTCACGCAGCACCGGATCGTCGAAGCTGCGCTTGATGTCGGCCTTCCAGGCGTGCAGGTTGGCGTCGCCCTTGAGCCGGCCAGGCATCACCGACAGCCAGTAGTAGTTGCCGGGATCGGCCAGGAAGTCGCGCGTCTTCTGGTCGAAACCCATCTGCACCGGCGCCGTGCCATTGGTCGTGATGTCCATGCCGGGCATGAACGTGGCGGTCTGCACTTCCTCGCCGACTGTGCGGAAATAGGACCTGACCCACTGCAGGTCGTTCTGCACGGCCCAGCGGTCGTTGATGGCCCACTTGTAGTTCCAGGCCAGTTCGCTGGTGGCGCTGTGATGCTCGGTGAACGCGCGGCTGGTGCCCATGCTCAGGCCGCCATCGGCGAAATTGTTCGCGCCCTTGCCGCCATACTGCCAGTTGATCGTGCCGTCGGGGTACTTGGGCAGGTTCAGGGGATAGCTGTAGTGCGCGGACACGATCACGCCGCGGCCATCCACCACCGGGTTATCGATGCGAACGCCGTAGGGCGAGGCGTTGTAGTTCGGGTCGGAAAAGCTGGGATAGATGTTGGAGCCGGTGTTCTGCTCCCGCCCCTTGGAGACGAACGACGTCAGCGTCGACTGCATGTCGTTCTTCTTCCACTGCAGCGCACCGAAGAAGCCTTGGCGGTCCGAATTGCCGACGTTCTGCCCCCAGTTGGCCGCACCCGGCGCCCACAAGGTCTCGCCGACGTGGCCGGCGATGTCGTTGCGGGGGAAATAGGGCTGCAGGTCGAGATGCTGGCTCTCGTAGGTCGAGTGGTTCAGGGCCAGGTCCACCAACGCACCCCAGCGGCCCGAATCGTTGTCCCAGCGGGTCGAGTAGATCGCGGAGAGCGCCGGTGCCGACTTCTTCGTCTTCTGCTCGTAGTTGCTGCCGAAGCTGACGACGCTATGGGTCCCGTTGAAATCGAACGGCAGATGGGTCCGCAGATCCACCTGGCCGGCGACGCCGCCTTCGATCCTTTCGGCCGATGGGTTCTTGTAGACGTCCACGCCCCCAATCAGTTCGGACGGCACGGCGCTCCAGCTCAGGTCACGGCCCGGCCAGCCCGCGGAGAACACCTCGCGGCCATTCAGCGTGGACGAGCCCCACTGCAGGCCGCGCACGATGATGCGGTCGTCGCTGCCGTCGGAAAAATGAACGGGGTCGTTGTTGGTCGAACGCACGCGCTGGATGTTCACGCCGACGACGCGCTGCAGCACCTCGGTGATGGACTTGTCGGGCAGCTTGCCGGCTTCGTCGGCGCTGATGGAGTCGACGACCTCCTCGGAGTTCTGCTTGCGCTTCAGCGCATTCAGGATTGCTGCGCGCGTGCCCGTGACGACCACGGTTTCGAGCGAGGACGGGGTCTTGTCTGCGTCCGACTGCGTCTGCGCAAACGCGACGCCGCCGGCGCTGAGAAGCGCGAGTTGGATGACGCCGCGATGGATCGCAGTGGTCTGAAAGTTTTTCTTCATGAGGTGTCTCCGATTTCCTTCGGTGTTCCTGGCGGCGCGCTATGGAAGGCGCCGGGGATGTTGGGTGCCACGCATGGCAACGGCCTTGCCGACGCCAGAGTTCTGCGATGGCCGCGCTCGCCGGCAAGCGGCCACCACGATGCCGACTCGCCCCGCCGCGGCTCTGGCGCACACGGACGGATTACTGGATGGTGATGGCGCCAATGATCGAGATAGACGACGAATAGAAGCTGGTACCCGCCAGTTGCGTGTCGTTGGGAGAGAAAAGGCGCAGCCGCATGCGGATGATGTCGGAGGAGCCCATCAGCGTCGTGGCCGAAGTGCGCGCGTCCTTGAATCCATCGAGCGCCGTATTGAAGGCGGCGAGGTTCGCCGGGTTGCCTTGCGCGTCCCAGGGGTTGGGAAGATTGCGGACGTCGTTGTCCACCGACGCGGCGGTCACGCCGGAAATGCCGCAATTGTTCGTCACCGCAAAGTTGCTCAGCGGCACGTTGTAGGACACGGGGCCCGCTGCCCTGGGCCAGACCAGCGTGGCCAGCTCCACATTGCAGCCGCCACTGTTCTTGCCCAGATCGAGGTAGGCCACGATCGGCTTCCCGGCGGAATACAGCCCCTGCGGAATGTCCATCGTGAAGCCCAGGGCCTTTTCGGTCGTGACCCTCAGGCCGCCCGTCGTGTCGCCACTCGAAGCGAACGAGGTCTTGCCGGGCACGAAGATGTCGATCTTGTTGAAACCGTAGTGCCAACCGGTCGGGAACTTGTCCTTGGGCACCTCCAGTGCCGACTTCAGCGTCTTGCCGTCAGTCGATACGCTGTGGTAGCACCAGTCGGGGCGGTCATTGCCGCACCACTCCCAGCCGGAACCAAGCGTGCTGTCCCAAGGATTGACCGTGACGCCGCCGCCCTGCGCGGTGAGCAACTGGTTCGAGGAACCCGCGCCGGTGCCGTTGGTCCCACTGAATCCATCGGCCAGCAGCAGCGGGTCGACGGCGATGAAGCGCTGCACCGACTTGGCCGCGTAGTTGTCGTTGCCTGCCTGCATGGCCGTCACCGCGCAGGTGCCCTTGCCCAGAAGCTGGAGCGTGCTGCCCGTGATCGAACAGTTGGCAGGCGTGTCTGCAGTGAAAGTCACCGGAAGCCCGGAATCCGAACTCGCGCTGAGCGTGACGGACGAAGCGTTGGCACTCAACACATAGTCGGGCGGCGCAAAAGTGACCGTCTGGGGGTGCTTCAGCACGACGAACACCCCACTCAGGCTGTCTGCCGCAGCCCAGACCTTGCCGTCCGCCGAGGTGCCACCAGGCTGGCTTTCCATGACCGAGCACTCGCCCGCCGCGACCAGCGTGAGCTGATCCCCGGACACCGTGCAGGTGCTCGGCGTATTGGACTTGTACGTGACCGGCAGTCCCGAAGTCGCCGTCGCCTTGAGCGTGTACGGCCCGGTCAACAATGTCGCACCGAACGGAAGGCTCATGTTGATGCTCTGCATCAGGCCACCCGAAGTGCCGCTGCCACCGCCGCCACCGCCACAGGCTGCCAACACCGCACATGTCGCCAACAGCGTCAATTTCTGGCCATGCCGAAATACTTTCTGCGTCACGTTCTGTCTCCTTGTTCTGTAGACTGGTCTGGCCAAATCTAGGCCCCACCGCCGGCCCATAGGTGCTGGCCCACTGCCAGTTCGACCCGGTAAACAAATCTTACGCCACTGGTATGACCAAACCAAAGTAGGGCAAACTCCTGGTCTGACCAAAGTGGCTTGACCACAACAACATCGGAGCTTGTCCTCATGCGAAGTCGGGCGTTGCGCAAAGTCGTCATCGTTGGCGGGGGGAGTGCGGGGTGGATCACGGCGGCGCCGCTGGCGCGCATGCTGTGCCGGCCTGGCCAACCCGATCACTGCGAGGTGACGCTGGTCGAATCCACCGAGATCGGCACAGTCGGCGTCGGCGAGGCGACGCTGCCGACCATCAGCTTCTACAACCAGATGCTCGGCATCGATGAAGCCGACTTCGTCCGCAAGACCCAGGCCAGCTTCAAGCTGGGCATCGAGTTCCGCGACTGGGGACGCGTGGGCCACCGCTTCTTCCACGGATTCGGCGGATTCGGCCCCGCAATTCACAACCGGCCGCTGTGGGCCTACTGGCTGAGGCTGCGGCGACTGGACCCCACCCTGCCCTCCTACGAGGAATGGTCGACCGCGACGGTGATGGCGCGCAACATGCGCTTCATGCCGCCGCAGCCTGGCGAACCATCGCCGACCAACGCCTTCAACTACGCCTATCACTTCGACGCCTCGCTGTACGGCGCCTACCTGCGCAGCTACGCCCTTCACCACGGCGCCCAGCGAGTCGAGGGCACCATCGTGCGCGTAGAGACCTCCGAGCACGATGGCTTCGTCACGGCCGTTCACCTGAGCGATGGGCGACGCGTCGAAGGCGACCTCTTCATCGATTGCTCGGGCTTCAGGGCGCTGCTGATCGGCGGCGCGATGAACTCGCCCTACGAGGACTGGAGCCACTGGCTGCCCTGCGACCGCGCCCTCGCCGTGCCCTGCGCGCGCGTCGATCCAATGACGCCGTTCACCACGTCCACCGCCCGCGGCGCCGGCTGGCAATGGCGCATCCCGCTGCAGCACCGCACCGGCAACGGGCTGGTCTACTGCAGCGGCCACCTGGGCGACGACGCGGCCGCGGACCTGTTGTTGAGCCACCTCGACGGACAGCCTCTGGACGAGCCGCGCCAGCAACGCTTCGTCACCGGCCGGCGCAGGCAGGGATGGGTCAAGAACGTCGTCGCCATCGGCCTGTCTTCGGGATTCCTGGAGCCGCTGGAATCCACCAGCATCCAGCTGATCATGGATGGCGTCAGCCGGCTGACGTCCATGCTGCCGGACCGCGACTTCGCGCCGAAGCTCGCCGACGAGTTCAATCGCCAGATGGCCTATCGCTATGAGTCGGTTCGCGATTTCATCATCCTGCACTACAAGCTCGGCAAGCGTCGCGACAGCGAGTTCTGGCGCCAGTGCGCCGCCATGTCCATCCCCGACGGCCTTGCCCACCAGATCGAGTTGTTCAGCCAGGCCGGGCGGGTGACCATCCTCGAACCGGAAGGGTTTCTGGAACCTTCCTGGGCCTCGATGTTTCTGGGGCTGGAGGTCCTGCCCGAGCGCCATGACCCCTATATCGACCTGGTCGACGTCGAACAGATCCGGCGCCACATGTGGGGCGTGCACGACTCCATCCGTCGGGCCGTGGAGCGCATGCCGACCCATGGCAAATTCGTCGCCAGCGTGGCGGGCAACCAGCCCGCCTGATGTCCCGCGCGGGAGGCGTGGAGTCAGGCGTCGGCGACGCCGCTGACCACCATCTCGTCGGCCTCACCGACCCAGCGTCCATGCGAGGCCAACAGATGGCGGCTCAGCGCGGCTGCCGCCACCTGGGGATTGCGTGCTTGCAGCGCACGGTAGATGGCCTCGTGCTCGCCGAGCGCGACCTGCCAGGCCTCCCGCGTGGATTCAGCCTCGCCGCTCATGCGGGCCGCGATGGGACTGTGGCGGCCATCAAAAAGCGCACCCACCATGTCCACCAGCACGGAATTGCCAGCCATCTCGGCGATGCAGGTGTGAAAGCGCCGGTCCGCCTCGATCGGCTTGCTGCCACGCGCATGCTCGGCACGCATCGCGGCCAAGGCCTCGTCCAGCCGCCGCAGGCCTTCCGCGGTCACGCGCGCTGCCGCCAGCATGATGACGGCCCCCTCGAGAACGGCGCGCGCCTGCATCAGCTCGGCCGGACTGTCGCCCAGTGAAGACGTCGCGCCGCCGTCTCCCGCCGGTGGGGTGCAGACGTACACGCCAGATCCAACACGGATCTCCACGCGGCCGTCGATCTCCAAAGCAATCAGGGCTTCACGCAGGGAGGGGCGCGAGACGCCGAGCTTCATCGCCAGTTCGCGCTCTGCGGGCAGGCGCGCGCCCGGGCCGAGCCCCTCCTCTTCGATGAGGACGCGGATGCGGTCGGCGACCAACTGATACTGGCGGCGGCGTTCAGCGCCGCGATGTCTTGGGTTGGGCATGACGCCCTCATTTCCTCATGGTTTGCGCAGGCGCAGTCATCGGAACCCGACGGCGCCAAACGCCATTGGTCGGCCAGCCGGGCACGCCGCGATCTACGCGCCGCTGAGGGCCGCCTTGGTGGCCACGTCCGCCACCTCGCCCACCCAACGCCCGTGGGAGGCCAACAGATGGCTGCACATCGCCGCAGCGGCAGCCTGCGGGTTGCGCGCCTCCAATGCACGATAGATGGCCTCGTGTTCGCCCACGGCGGCCTCCCACGTGTGGGTCGATTCGACCTTGCCACTCATGCGCGCGGCGATGGGCCCATGGCGACCGTCGAACAGCGCCCCAACCATATCCACAAGCACGGAATTGCCTGCCATCTCCGCAATGCTGAGATGAAAGCGGCGGTCCGCATCGACCGGCTTGCGGCCGCTGGCGTGCTCCTCGCGCATGGCCGCCAGAGCGTCCTCGACACGCTGCAGGCCGGCCTTGGTCACGCGAGCCGCCGCCAACGTGATGACGGCCCCCTCCAGCACGACGCGTGCCTGCATCAGTTCGGCCGGGCTTTCGCCGAGCGTTGACGTGGCCGCATCGCTGGCGCCCACCGGCACCGCACAGACATAGACGCCCGAACCGCCACGGATCTCAATCCGGCCGTCGATTTCCAGGGCAATCAGCGCTTCACGCAGCGAGGGGCGCGACACGCCGAGCTGCAGCGCGAGCTCGCGCTCGGCCGGAAGGCGCGAACCGGCACCGATCCCCTCTTCTTCGATCAGGGCCCGGATTCTGTCGGCGACCAACTGATATTGCCTGCGCGATTCGCTGGCACGGTGATGGCTAGACATGCCGCTGAGCTCCCAACAATTGGACTGACCAAATGGTATCGCAACCACGCGGCCCTTTTTTCATGTTACCTCGTCAAAGCTTAAATCACCGTATTGGGGTATGCACTGGTCTGACCACTATCGACCTATGGCAAAGTGGCAAGACCGAATTGGTTTGACCAGCGACCTTACTTTTGCGTGCGCATTGACAGCGCTGCCAACGCGCCCCGACCGGGAAGCGATCGCCGACCTGCCCTTTCGGCCACCGAGCCGGATCCCTGTCAAAGAGCCCTAGAGAGCTTCAAAGGAGACACAGTGAACAAGCATCGCAGAACCGCCATCTCGCTGGCCGCTGCACAAGCGGCCCTGCTCTGCACCGGCGTGGCCTGGGGCCAGGCCGCCCCGGCGCCAGCCTCCGCCGCCTCGGCGGCCGAAGCCAAACCGCAAAAGATCGAGACCGTCATCGTCAGCGGCCAGCGCGCGGCGCTGCAATCGGCCCAGAAGATCAAGCAGAACTCCGACGAGGTCGTCGACTCCATCGTCGCGGACGACATCGGCAAGCTGCCCGACAAATCCGTCACCGAGGTGCTGCAACGCATCGCCGGCGTCAGCATCGACCGCACGCTGAACCGCGCCGATCCCCAACAGGGCGTCGGCGATGGCGTCATGCACTTCGCCGCCGAGGGCACCGGCGTGAGTGTGCGCGGCCTGAGCTACGTGCGTTCCGAACTGAACGGCCGCGACTCCTTCTCCGCCAATGGCGGGCGCTCGCTGAGCTTCGAGGACGTGCCGCCCGAGCTGATGGCCGGCGTCGACGTCTACAAGAACCCGTCGGCGGAACAGGTCGAAGGCGCCATCGGCGGCCTGGTGAACCTGCGAACCGCCCTGCCCTTCGACTTCAAGGGGTTCAAGGGGGCCTTCTCCGCCGAGACCTCGCGCCAGCAACTGCGCGGCGGCAAGGCCGAGCCGTCGTTCTCGGGACTGGTGTCCAACCGCTGGAAGACCGACCTGGGCGAGATCGGCGCCCTGCTCGACATCGCGCACTCCAAGATCGCCACGCGCGCCAACGGCGTGTTCGTCGAGCCGTATTACCCGCGCACCGATGCCCTCATCGGCGACACCAGCGGCAAGCTGCGCTGGATCAGCAAGGGCGGCTCCTGGAGCGCAAGCGACTTCGACCGCACGCGCGATGGCCTATACGGCGCGCTGCAGTGGCGCAAGAACGACGTCTCGTCCTCGCTCACCTACTTCCGCTCGAAGTACAAGATGGACACGCGGGAAAACGGCATGTCCGTGGGCGGCACCAACACCCAAATCACGCTCGACCCCGGCGCCACCTTCGACGCCAATGACGCGCTGTTGACCGGGACGCTCCGGGCCCCGGGGGACGGCGCGCCCGGCGGGGCCATCCACGGCCTGGGCTTTGCCACCCTTTCGCGTCACGCCGGCCGCACGGCGGACACCCGGGACATCGCCTGGAACATCACCGCGAAGGTGTCGCCCAGCCTGACTCTGCGCTCCGACCTTCAGCACATCAAGGCCATCAGCGACGGCACCGACTACCTGATCGGCACCGGCGGCTGGATGCCCAAGCAGCAGGTCGATTTCACGACGTCGACGCCCAGCTTCAATTTCGACGCCGCTGACCGTGCCTTCCTCGCTGACGCGAGCAACTACTACTGGGGCTCCGCCCAGGAGCACCGGGACCATGCGACGGCCAGCGAAACCGCGTGGCGCGTCGATGGCAAGCTGAACTTCGACGACGCGGTGCTCAACGACCTGCGCTTCGGCTTCCGACTGACCCATCGCGGTGCAATCACCCAGTCGACACACGACTCCGAGTGGGCGCAGATCACGCAGCCGTGGGCCGTGGGCAAGGATGGATGGCAGCCGTTCAGCCAGCTCGCCTGGATGAGTGACCCGCGCTTCAAGGGCGACACCCACATCCAGCCTTTCAACAATTTCTTCAACGGCAAGGGTCCGATGCCGGCGCCCATCGTCGTGCCGGACATGAACCTGCTCAACGACGCCGGTTTCAAGAAAGTCCACGGCTATGCCGACCTGGTCTGCCAGGTCAGCCCCTGCTGGGCCCACTGGAACCCGGCCCAATACGGCGACGACAAGGGCCGCAACGAGCAGAACGAACGCACCCAGGCGGTCTACGGCCAGCTGCGCTTCAGCTTCGACGACCTTGCCTATCCGGTGGACGGCAACGTGGGCGTTCGCGCGGTCTATACGCAGGCCGACGCGGTGGGCAACACCATCCTCACGGTGCCGAACTACCAGCAGAACCCCGGCGTGCCCGTACTCGAACCCAAGGCCGAGCTGCAAACTTTCCACAACGCCTACTCCAGCGTCTTGCCCAGCCTGAACCTTCGCATGAAGGCAAACGACAAGCTGCAATACCGCATGGCGCTGTCCAAGGGTGTTTCCCGGCCGGACCTGTACCAGATGCAGGCCTACACGACGATCTCTCAGACCGTGCAGACGCACCAGGATGCCAGCGGCCACACGGTGGTCGACTCGATCTCCTACACCGGGTCGGCCCGGGGCAACCCCATGCTCAAGCCCGTCAAGTCGAACAACCTCGACCTGACGGCGGAGTATTACTTCGGCCCGACCAGTTCTTTCACGGTGGCGGTGTTCGACAAGCAGCTCAGGGACGTCGTCATTGGCCAGACGGGCTACTACCGGGTCTCGGACACTAGCGGCCAGCCGCATGACTTCGCGATCACCGCGCCCGTCAATGGCGCCAAGGGCAAGACGCGCGGCATCGAGGTGGGTTACCAGCAGTACTTCGACAAGCTGCCGGGTTGGCTGTCGGGCTTTGGGGTGTCGGGCAACGTCACCCTCATCGACAGCACCATGACCATGTACGACAAGATCAACCTCGAGTGGTGCACGCCGCGGGGCACGGTCGAAACGGAGCTGGCGCGCAATCTCTACGGCTGCGACACCAACGGCCACGTCATCGGCAACCTGCCGTTGCCGGGCATGTCGCGCAGGGCGTTCAACCTCGCCCTGCTCTACGACTACGGTCCGCTCTCGGCACGCATTGCCTACAGCTGGCGCTCGAAGTACCTGCAGGCGGCCAATGCCTTCGGCACGAACGACGACTTCGGCAACGGCTGGGACTACAACCCCAACAGCCCGAACTACAAGAAGCCGTTCTCGTCGAACTTCTCGCTGCCGACCTGGGGCGGAGCCTACGGCCAGGTCGACATGGGCGTTCACTACAAGGTCAACGACGACCTCGGCGTCTCGTTCGAAGCGCAGAACCTCAACGATGCCCTGTACAAGCAGTACATGCAGCAGGGTATCGGCCTGATGCAAAGGTCGGCCTTCTACACCGGCCGGCGCTACACCGTGCAAATGCGCTATTCGTTCTGAGCCTTCTTCCCCGTCCGCGCCACGGCGCGGACGGGCACGCCGACTTATGCCCAAGCTTCGCTCCAACCGCCTTCGCATGGCGGCGCTGGTTCTCCTGTTCCCGTGGACCCTCGCCGTCGCCGCGCCGGCAGAGCGTCCACAGCTCGTACACGAGGGAGACCGCCACGCCCTGCTCGTCGACGGCCAGCCCTTCACCATCCTCGGCGCCCAGGTCCACAACTCCAGCAACTATCCCAAGGCCCTGGACAAGGTCTGGCCCGCCATCGCCGACATCCACGCCAACACAGTCGAGGTGCCGGTGGCCTGGGAGCAGATCGAGCCGGTCGAGGGCCGCTTCGACTTTTCCTTCATCGACACCCTGCTGAAGCAGGCGCGCGAGCATCAGGTGCGCGTCGTGCTGCTGTGGTTCGGCACCTGGAAGAACACCAGCCCCCAATACACACCGGCCTGGGTCAAGTTCGACAACCGGCGCTTCCCGCGCATGGTCGACGCGACCGGCAAGGACAGCTATTGCCTGTCCCCCTTCGGCGAGGCGACGCTCCATGCCGACAAGCGCGCCTTCACCGCGCTGATGACGCATCTGAAGCGGGTGGATGACCATCAGCACACCGTGCTGATGGTGCAGGTGGAAAACGAGGTCGGCACCTTCGGCCTGGCGCGCGACTTCGGCAAGGCCGCACAAGCTGCCTTCGAGCAACCAGTACCGGCCGCGGTCCTGGCCCGCAAGAAGCCGGTGGCCAAGAGCTCGGGCAGCTGGCGCGAGGTCTATGGTGACTACGCCGACGAGTATTTCCATGCCTGGGCCATCGCCCGCTACATCGAGGAGATCGCCAGGGCCGGCCGCGCCGTGCACAACCTGCCGATGTACGTCAACAACGCACTGCGCGACCCGCTGGAGCAGCCGCCCAAGCCCTGGAACAAGGACTTCGCCAGCGGCGGCCCGACCTACGACGTCATCGACATCTACAAGGCCGTCGCGCCCCATATCGACATCGTCGGCCCGGACATCTATCACCCCGAGTCGGTCAAGGTCGCAGCACATCTGGACAAGTTTCAGCGCGCCGACAACCCGCTGTGGGTGCCCGAACTCGGCAACGCCGCCGCATACGCCCGCTACGTTTATCAAATCCTCGGTCGCGGCAGCCTGGGTGTAGCGCCCTTCGGCATCGACTACTTCGACTACGCCAACTTCCCCCTCGGCGCCAAGGCCAGCGACAAGGGCATGATCGAGCCCTTCGCCAGGGTCTATGCCGCCTTCCGGCCCATGCAGCGCCAGTGGGCACGCTGGGCCTACGAAGGCCGCACTCATGGCGTCGCCGAGCCCGACGACCATGCCGACCAGTTCGTCGCGATGAAGGGCTGGAAGGCCCACGTGACCTTCGGCCAGTGGCAGTTCGGCGAGCGCGAATGGCCTGGCAATCAGAAAGAGCTGCCCGCCCATGCCGCGACGCCCTCCGGCGGCGTGGCCATTGCCCAGCTCGGCGACGACGAATTCATCCTCGTCGGCCAGCAGGCGCGCGTGCGCATCGACGACGCCGAGGCCAGCGGCAGGGTGCTCATCGACCACGTCGAGGAAGGCCGCTTCGGCCCCGACGGCCAGTGGGTCATGGAGCGCCGCTGGAACGGCGATCAGGTCGACTGGGGCCTGAACTTCACGGCCAATCCGCGCGTCATCAAGGTCAAGCTGGGCCGCTACCGCTGACCCCCTCCCATCGCTTCCATGCAGTACCGCAACCTCATCGCATCCGCCTTGCTTGCCGCCACCGTTCTGGCACATGCCCAGGACCTCGTCATCCTGCCCGCCCCGACCGACGCCTGGCGCGTCACCGTCGGCCACTGGGAAGCCCAGGCCGAGCTGACCAGCGACGGCGTCGTCGCGCCGGCACCCAAGGCCGACCATGGCGGCAACGCCTTCGCAGGCGCCAGCGCCCACGTCGGCGCCGGCCGGCGCGATGCACTGACCTTCGAATGGCGCGACCTGTGGCAGTCCATGCTCCGCATCGAAAGCCGCAAGCCGCTCGACCTGCGCCCCTACGCCGACGGCATGCTGGAATTCGACCTCGACGTCGGCGTGCTCGCGCAGGGCGGCGTGAGCGTGAAGCTGGGTTGCGGCGCCGGCTGCGAGCGCGCCGTCAACCTCCTTGAGCCGGCTCGCGGCTGGGCCGGCAAGGGCTGGCAGCACGTGGCCCTGTCCATGAGCTGCTTCGCCCGCGAGGGGGCCGACTTTTCCGCCGTCACCCTGCCCTTTGGGCTCGAAGGCACCGGCAGCGGTCGCGTCAGCGTCGCCAATGTGCGCCTGACCCGCGCGTCCGTGCCGGGCCTGGCCTGCCCCGACTACCGCAGCGAGTCGGTCACGCCGGCCATGCTCAACGAGTCCTGGTCCATCGACTGGTGGAAGCCTCGCCACGAGCAGAAGCTGGAAGAGAAGCGCCAGCTCCTCGCCGCCGGCACGCCGCCCGAAGTCGTCTTCATCGGCGACTCCATCACCCAGGGCTGGGAGAAGGAGGGCCGCGAGGTCTGGCAGCGTCATTTCGCCCCCCTCCACGGGCTGGCGCTGGGCTTCGGCGGTGACCGCACTGAGAACGCGCTGTGGCGCCTGCAGCATGGCGAGATCGATGGCCTCGCACCCAAGGCCGTCGTGCTGATGATCGGCACCAACAACAGCGGCCACCGCGCCGAGAACCCCGAGACCACGGCCGCCGGCATCAAGCGTCTGCTCGACGAGATCCGCCGGCGCTTGCCAAACGCGCAGGTCCTGCTGCTAGCCATCTTCCCGCGTGGCGAGAAGCCCGACGACTTCTTGCGCGGCATCAACCAGCGCGTCAACCAGATCATCCAGGGCTATGCCGACGGCCGCCAGATCCACTTCCTGGACATCGGCGCGGCCCTGCTTCAACCCGACGGCACGCTCAGCAAGGAGGTCATGCCCGACCTGCTGCATCCCAACGAGCGCGGCTACGAGATCTGGCAGCGCGCCATGGCACCGACGCTGCAGCAGCTGATGGGGGTGGCGCGATGAGCACCCGCCGCAGCTTCATCGTCGGCAGCACGCTGGCCTGCAGCCTGTCCGCCCTGCCCGCCTTTGCGCGCAGCGGCGCCGCGCGCCTGGCCGACGACGCGCTCACACTCTGGTACGACCAACCCGCCGGCCCCTGGATCGAAGCCCTCCCCTTGGGAAACGGCCGTCTGGGCACCATGGTCTTCGGCCGGGCGGCGCAGGAGCGCCTGCAGTTCAACATCGACACGCTTTACGGCGGCGGCCCCTACGTCGCGGACAACCCCAAGTTCCGCGACGCCCTGCCCCAAGTGCGCCAGCTGATAGCCCAGCAGCGCTGGAAGGAGGCCAACGAGCTGACCTCCGAGGCGTTGATGGGCCGGCCGATCAAGCAGATGCCCTTCAGCGGCGCAGGTGACCTGCTGCTGGACTTCCCCGGCCTCAAAGGCGCGGCGCGCTACCACCGCAGCCTCGACCTCGACAGCGCCATCGCGCTGACCAGCTTCTTCGACGGCAGCGCACGCCACCAGCGGGAGGCCTTCTGTAGCGAACCCGACCAGGTGACCGTGATCCGCCTGGAGGTCGTGGGCGACGGCGTGATCAACCTGGACCTCGGTTATCGCCACCCCGACTACCAGCCCTACGGCGGCTTCGGCGACACGAAGTACGACGCCCACGGCGTGGTCTACGTCGGCGCGCCCTGGGATCATCGCGAATCCCTCCATGCCGAGAAGCGGCCGGCCGCGCTGACGGTCCGCGCCGATGGCAGCGACGCGCTGCTGATCGAGGGCCGCAATGTGTCTGCCTTCGGCATCGCGGGCCAGCTGCGCTACGCGCTGCGCGTGCAGGCGGCGGGCGACGGGCAGATCGAGGCCATCGGCGACCAGCTGCGCGTGCGGGGATCACGCCGGCTGACGCTGCTGGTGGCCGGCGAGACCAGCTATGTCAACTACCAGGACACAGGCGGCGACCCGGTCGCGACCGTGCGCCAGCACACCACGATGGCCGCGCGCAAGCCCTTCGCCCGGCTGCGCGACGACCACGTCAAGGCCCACCGCGCGCTGTTCCGCCGCCTGCACATCGACCTCGGCGGCCATGAGGCCAATGCACGCCCGACCAACGCCCGCATCCAGGACGTGCCGCAGCAGCCCGACGCCGCGCTCACGGCAATGTACGTCCAGTACGCGCGCTATCTGCTGATGTCGTCGTCGCGGCCGGGCAGCCAGCCGGCCAATCTGCAGGGGCTGTGGAACGAAGTCCTGCACCCGCCGTGGGAAGGCAAGTACACGATCAACATCAACACCGAGATGAACTACTGGCCCGCGGGGCCGGCCAATCTCGGCGAATGTCTTGAGCCGCTGCTGAAGATGGTCGAGGACCTGGCCGTCACCGGCGCCCGCACCGCCCGCGACAGCTACGGCGCGCGCGGCTGGATGGCCCATCACAACACCGACCTGTGGCGGGCCACGGCCCCCATCGACGGCCCGCTGTGGGGCATGTGGCCCATGGGCGGCGCCTGGCTCTGCACGACGCTGTGGCAGCAGTTCCAGTACCAGCCCGACCAGGCCCTGCTGCGGCGCCTGGTGCCGCTTTTCGTCGGCGCCACGGAGTTCTTCCTCGACACGCTGATCCAGGACTCGCAAGGCCACGGCCTGGTCACGTCGCCCTCGCTGTCGCCCGAGAACGAGCATCACGCCGGCGTGGCCCTGTGCGCCGGGCCGGCGATGGACCGCCAGATCCTGCGCGACCTCTTCGACGCGACGCTGGCGGCGCAGCAGCAGCTGGGCCCGGTGGACACGGCCTTCTCGCAAACCGTGCGCCAGGCGCGCGAGCGCCTGCCGGCCGACCGCATCGGCGCGCAGGGCCAGCTGCAGGAATGGCTGGAGGACTGGGACGCGGGCGCTGCCGACCAGCGCCATCGCCACGTCTCCCACCTCTACGCCGTCTACCCCAGCGAGCAGGTCAACGTGCGCGACACACCCGAACTGGCCCAGGCCGCGCGCGTGACGCTGAACGCCCGCGGCGACGAGAGCACTGGCTGGGCCACGGCCTGGCGGCTGGCGCTGTGGACCCGCCTGGGCGATGGCGAGCGCGCCTACAAGATCCTGCAGGGGCTGCTCGGGCCGGCGCGTACCTACCCCAATATGTTCGACGCCCACCCGCCCTTCCAGATCGACGGCAACTTCGGCGGCGCGGCGGCCATCCTGGACATGATCGTGCAGTCATGGGGTGGTGAGATCCACCTGCTGGCCGCCCTGCCCAAGGCCTGGCCCCAGGGGCGCCTGCATGGCGTGCGGGCCCATGGCGGCGTGGAGGTGGACGTCGACTGGCAGGACGGGCGGCTGCGCCGGCTGCAGCTGCGCGGGCCTGCGCACGCCAGCGTCGCGCTGCGCTGCCGCGGGCGACGCCTGGCGCTGCGACTGGACGCCCAGGGCCGCGCCCGCGTGGCACCCGCCGATTTCGGGACGGGTGCATGACGCCTTCTTCGCCGCTGTTGCAGCCCGCGCCGCTCTCGACCGTCACTCTGCAAGTGCAGCGCGACGGCGGCGGCTCGCGCCAGCCTGACCGCGGCGACGGCAGCTTCTGCAATCCCATCGTGGCCGGCGACCACCCCGACCCGACCCTGCTGAAGGACGGGCCCGACTACTACATGACGGCCTCGTCGCTGCAGTCCTGCCCCGGCGTCCTGATCTGCCATTCGCGCGACCTCGTGAACTGGACGCCCATCACGGCTGCGCTGACCCAGCCCCTGGGCAGCGTCTCGGCCATGGACCTGGTCAGGCACGGTGGCCGCTACTTCGTCTACCTCCCCGTGCTGCAGGGCCGTCGCAGCGCGATCTACGTCATCCATGCCGAGGACATCCGCGGCCCGTGGAGCCCGCCCCTCGACCTGGGCCTGGACGGCTGCCTCGATCCCAGCCACGTCGTCGGCGAGGACGGGCGGCGCCACCTGTTCGTCAACGGCGCGCGCCGCATCGAACTCTCCGATGACGGCCTGGCCACCCATGGCGAACTTCAGTTTGCGCACAGGATCGGCCAGCAGCAGCGCGAACGCGGCACGGACCTGCCGGTGTCCGAGGGCCCGAGGCTGCTCCGCCGCGGCGAGTTCTTCTACATGATCTCGGCGCTCGCCACGTCGGAAGGCCATGTGCTTGCCGTGGCGAAGTCACGCTCGGTTTTCGGGCCCTGGGAGGACTGCCCCTTCAATCCGATCGCCTCGGCAGGAGACGCGGACGCCCCCTGGTGCACCGGTGGCCGCGTCAGCCTGGTGGAAGGCCCCGGCGGCGACTGGTGGATGGCCTGCCACGGCCACGAGCACGGCTATCGGACACTCGGCCGCCAGACCCTGCTGCAACCCATCGAGTGGACCCGCGATGGCTGGTTCCGCACCGTTGGCGCGCGGCTCGACCGGCCGATGCGCAAGCCACGCGGAGGCTGCGGCGACCACCCTGCGCAACCGCTTTCGGACGACTTCAGGCAGAACCGGCTCGGCCTGCAATGGAGTTTCTTCGATGCAGGGCCTGGAGAGCTGCTTCGCGCGCGCTATGCCGACGACGGCCTCCTGCTGCGCGGCAAGGGCAGCGGGCCGCACGACTGTTCGCCGCTGACTTGCCGGGTCGGCGACCACAGCTATGTGGCGGAGCTCGACTTCGAGCTCGACGGCACCGTCCAGGCTGGCCTCGCCCTCTTCCACGACACCCGCGGCTTCGTGGGCATAGGCATCGGCGACGGCCTGGTGCATACCTACAGCTACGGCCAGGAACACCGCTGGATGCGGCAGCCCACGCAGGGCCGCCACCACCGCCTGCGCATGACCCACAGGCGCCACCTCGTCAGCTTCCACCACGCTGCCAGCGACGGCCCCTGGACGCAGAACCCCTGGCTGCGCGACATCTCGACCCTTCACCAGAACGGACTCGGCGCCCTGCTGAGCCTGCGCCCGGCCCTGTTCGCAGCCGGCCCGGGCGAAGTGCGGTTCCGGCATTTCAGCTACCAAAGCCTCGACGCATGACACTCCGCATCAACTCCCTCGCCGCCAAAGCCCTGGTCGCGGCATTCGCCCTCTGCGCCGCCACGCTGGCGTCCGCCCAGGCGACCCAGGCACGCCTGGCCGTATCGCTTGACGAGCCCTCCCCTCGCATCGAACCGACGGTCTACGGCCACTTCGTCGAGCACCTCGGCAGGGGGGTCTACGACGGTCTCTGGGTCGGGCCGGAATCCAGCATCCCCAATACACGCGGCTGGCGCAACGACGTGGTTCAGGCATTGCGTCGCGTCGGCATTCCCGTGATGCGCTGGCCCGGCGGCTGCTTCGCCGACGACTACGACTGGCGCGACGGCATCGGCGATCCGGCCAAGCGGCCCGCGCGCCGCAACATCTGGTGGGGCGGCCTGGAGACCAACCGCGTCGGCACGCACGAGTTCATGGACCTCGTGGAACAGCTGGACAGCGAGGCCTACCTGTCCGGCAACATGGGCTCCATGCCGCCGCGGGCCATGGCCCAGTGGATCGAGTACATCACCGCTGGCGAAAACTCGGCTCTGACCCAGGAGCGCCGCCGCAACGGCCGCGACAAGCCCTGGAAGCTGAAGTACTTCGGCGTCGGCAACGAGAGCTTCGGCTGCGGCGGCAGCATGCGGCCCGAGTACCAATCCGACCTCCACAACCAGTACGCCACGTTCCTGAAGGGCGTCACGCGCGTCGCCTCGGGCGACGGCGAGGGCGACGACCACCGTGTCGAGGTGCTGATGTCGCGTTCAGCCAGGCATATGGACGCGTTCACGCTGCACTACTACTCGCTGCCCGACAACTGGACCCGGCACGGCGATGCCACCGGCTTCGACGCCGGCGCCTGGGCGCGCACGCTGAAGTCGGCGCTCGGCATGGACGGCCGCATCGAGGCGATCAAGCGCATCATGGACAAGCACGACCCGGACAAGCGGGTGGCGCTCTACGTCGATGAATGGGGCACCTGGTACGACACGCCGCCCGGCGCGAGCGCCCTCTTCCAGCAGAACACGCTTCGCGATGCCGTGCTGGCGGCGGTGTCCTTCAACATCTTCCATCGCCACACCGATCGCGTGAAGATGGCCAACATCGCCCAGATGGTCAACGTGCTGCAGAGCATGGTGCTGACCGAAGGCGACAAGATGGTGCTGACGCCCACCTATCACGCCTTCGACCTCTACAAGCCTTTTCGCGGCGCCACGCCGCTGGCCATCAAGCTCGACGCGCCCGTCTTCCGCACAGGTGATGTCGAGCTCCCCGCGGTCCACGCCAGCGCGGCACGCGCGCCCGACGGCAAGCTGCTGCTGGCCCTGGTCAACCTCGACCCCAGCCACCCGGCCCGAGTCGCCACCAATCTGACAGGCAGCGCCCGCGGCCGCGTGCTGACCGCACAGTCCATGGACGCCCACAACACCTTCCAGCAGCCGCAGGCCGTTGCGCCCGCGCCCTACGCCGCCGCCTCGTCGGGGCTGCTGGACCTGCCGCCGAAGTCCGTCGTTGTCGTCGAGATCGTGCCCAGGCCCTGAGCCGGTCTCCCCATAACGCTCGTGACCGGAGGAGACAACCGGCCGAGCACCTTCGCTGAAAGGTAGAACCATGAGACTGAAGTTGGGACCCCTGATGCTCGCCCTCGCGGCAAGCGGCGCCTTGCCAGCCATCGCGCAGACCTGCACGCCGACGGCCATCACGCCGTACATCAACGTCAACGGCACCTGGACGCAGACATCGTCCGCCACCATCAAGACCGGCGCTTCCGCCATCCTCGGCCCGCAGCCGACCTCCGGCGGCTCCTGGAGCTGGAGTGGCTGCGGCACCGTCGGGGCCTCGCGCGAGCAAACCATCTCGCCCGCCGGCGCCTGCACGGCGACGGCCACCTACACCAACAGCTGCGGCGCCAAGAGCACCCAAGCCTTCAACATCGGCGTCGGCATCTGGGCCAACGTCAAGTGGGGCGGCGGCGGCTACGTCCCGGGCCTCATCTTCCATCCGAAGACGCAGGATGTCCTGTACGCCCGCACCGACGTCGGCGGCGCATATCGCTGGAATGTCGGCACCTCGTCCTGGATCCCGTTGAGCGATGGCCTGGGCGTGACCGAGGGCCAGTACCGCGGCGTCGAGAGCATCGCCGTGGACCCGACCAACGACCAGCGCGTCTACATGGTCGCCGACATGTCCATCTCGGCCAACCCCACCGCCAAGCTGTACATCTCCAACAACCGCGGCAACAGCTGGACCTCCGTCAACCTGCCGTTCTCGGCGGGCGGCAACAACAACGGCCGCGCCATCGGCGAGCGCCTGGCCGTCGACCCCACCAATCCGACCATCCTGTTCTACGCCTCGCGCACCGCCGGCCTGTGGAAGAGCTCGGACTCAGGCCAGACCTGGAGCCAGACCTCGCTGTCATCCACGGTCTTGACCCAGACCCAGATCAACAACCTGGGCGGCCAGGTCATGGGCGTCGAGCAACTGATCTTCGACAACTCGAATGTCGGGGGCGGCGCCACCACCTGGATCATGTACGCCACCATCGCGCCGGACTACGTCACGGCAGCGAGCCTGAGCTCCAACCTGTACAAGTCCGTCAACGGCGGTGCCACCTGGACGCCAGTCACGACGCCGGTGTCGGGCTATCACGTCCCGCACACAGTGCGCGCAGCGGACGGCATGTACTACTTCGCGTTCACCCAGGGTGCAGGGCCTGGCGACAGCGGTCCCGCACGCCTCTACAAGTTCGACGGCAGCAACTGGACACTGCTCAAGAGCAGCGACTCCGGCGGCTTCGGCGGCCTGTCCGTCTATGGAAGCGGGTCGACCGCGCGCATTGCGGTGGGCGTGAGCGGCGCCTGGAACGCCGGTCAGCAGCTCGTGCAACTGTCCGACGACGGCGGCCGTAACTGGCGCGAGATTGAAGACGGGACGCCCGGCGTCACCGCCCGTGGTTGGGTCGACGACCTCGAGATCGACCCCTTCAACCGTGACCGTATCCTGCACGTCCACGGCGGCGGCATCATCGAGACCCGAAACGCCTCCGCGTCTGCGCCCACCTGGAGCAGCGCGGTCAACGGCCTGGAAGAGACCTGCACGCTGTCCCTGAAGGCCCCACCGGCTGGCGCCTCCTACACCTTGCTCAACAGTTCCGGCGACGTCGGCACCTGGATCTACACCAATCTCTCGACCGCGCCAACGCTGAGCCCTTACAAGTCCTGGAGCAACGGCAACTCCGCCGACATGGCCTGGTCCGACCCGACCTACATCGTCGCGAACGGCCGGATCAACAACCCGGACGGCAGCGCTCTCGGCATCGGCCACTGGTCCGGCAACAGCGGCCAGACCTGGGCGTCGCTCAGCACACTCCCGGCGGGCGCCACCAGCAACACGGGTGCGGAATCCAACCTGGTCGTCACAGCACGCAACAACGTGGTCTGGGCGCCGGGCAACACGATTCCCTCCTACACCACCAACAACGGTGCCAGCTGGACGGCCACCAACCTGCCGGCGCCCACGCAAACCAGCATCCCCAGCAGCTACCGCCTCGTCGCCGACCGCAAGAACCCGAACAAGGTCTATGCCTACGACTCGGGCGGCGCCTGGTGGACCTATAAGCAGGCCAAGGTCTATGTCTCGACGGACGGCGGCCACAACTTCACGTTGAGCCAGGGCTCGGTGAACGCCAACATGCGCTTCGCACCCTTCGGCGCCTCGTCGATGGCGGTGAATCCCTATGTCGAAGGCGACCTCTGGGTGGCCGACGGCCTGGCCCTCTACCACTCTGTCGATTCGGGCGCGAGCTGGACCAAGCTGAGCGCCTTCGCGCCGAATTGGGGGACAGGGCGCAACGATTGGGACGGCCCTCTGGTGGCGGGCGCCAGCATCGTTACGCTGGGCAAGCCCAAGCCCGGCTCGACGGCCACGGCTGCGGTCTACGTGGTGGGTATCAACAACGGCGTCTGGGGCATATGGCGCTCGGACGACGGCGGCAGCACCTGGGTGCGTCACAACGACGACGCCCACCAGTGGGGCGGCGTGGGCGTGATGACCGCCGACCAGGCCACCTACGGTCGCGTCTATGTCGGCGGCAGTTGCCGTGGCGTGAACTACAGCAATTGAGTTCCTGACTCGGGGCCTGGCGCGCAACTCACGGCGCCGGCCTCTCGGCCCAAGTCACGCGTCGTCGCGGAGGCCGCGTCCTAGCCCCGAGCCGACCAACTACAACGCTCGTCACCGGAGTAGACAACCGGCCGAGCCCTTCAACAAAACTTGAAAGGTAAAACCATGAGACTGCTTTTGTCGACCCTGCTGCTGGCCCTGGGTGCCGGTGCGGGCACGGCTGCCCAGGCCCAGAATTGCGGCAGCGGCGGCGGCACCACCGTCTGCCTGGTGGCCAACGGCGCTGCCGGCCAGGTGCAGCTGAACTGGACCATCAGCGGTGCCGTCAACGGCCTGGAGGTGTATCGCAGCGCCACCGCCAATGCCAGCGACCGAAGCCGCATCGCCAGCCTGGCCAAGACGGCCACCAGCTATTCGGACGCCTCTGCCAGCACCGGCACGCCCTACTGGTACTGGGTCCGGTTCATGACGCCCGTCGGCAGCTACAACTCCGGTCCGGCCACGGCCAGCAGCGGCGGCAACTGCGCACCCACGGCCTTGACGCCCAATATCAACGTCAACGGCATCTGGACGCAGACCGCCTCCGCCTCCGTCAGCGCCGGCGATGCGGCCATCCTGGGCCCACAGCCGGTGTCTGGCGGCATGTGGAGCTGGAACGGCTGCGGCACCGCCGGCGGCGCTCGTGAGCAGACCGTCCGGCCCACCGCCGCCTGCACGGCCACGGCCACCTACACCAACGCCTGCGGCGCCAAGTCACTGCAGCAGTTCTCCATCGGCATCGCCGGCCCGATGCGCAACATCACCAGCATGCAGATGTCCAAGGAGATGTCGCCTGGCTGGAACATCGGCAACACGCTGGACGCAACGCCCACCGAAACTTCATGGGGCCAGCCGCTGATCAACCAGGCCCTGATGAACGGCATCAAGAGCGCCGGCTTCAAGAGCATCCGCCTGCCCGTCACCTGGACGCCGCACGTCGACGCCAACGACAACATCGACCCCGTGTGGATGGCCCGCGTCACCCAGGTCGTCAAGTACGCCCGCAACGCCGGCCTCTACGTCGTCATGAACCTGCACCACGAGGGCGGCTGGCTGGACGACACCACCTATGCCGCCCAGCCGGCCAACAACGCCCGGCTGACCAAGCTTTGGACGCAGATCGCCAACAACTTCAAGGACTACGACGACTACCTGTTGTTCGCCGCCATGAACGAGGTCGGCAAGCAGAACACGGTCTGGGGTGCGCCCAAGGACCCGGAATGGCTGAGCGTCCAGAACGGCTACAACCAGGTATTCGTGAACGCGGTGCGAGCCACCGGCGGCAACAACGCCAAGCGCCATCTCGTTGCACAGGCCTACGAGACCAACATTGACATCTCCTACGCTTCCGCGGTGCTGCCTGCGGACACCATCGCCAACCGCCTGTTCTTCGAGATCCACTACTACGACCCCTACGACTTCACGATCAACGGCAACAGCACGATGTGGCAGTGGGGCGCCACCGCCACCAACCCCACCGAGACCTGGGCCGACGAGCCCTACGTCGACGCGGAGTTCCAGAAGATGAAGACGCGCTTCGTCGACCAGGGCGTACCGGTGCTCATGGGTGAGTACGGTGCCTACCTCAAGCCGGCCTACCCGGGCATGGCCCCGTACCGCAAGGCCTGGGCCCAGTACGTCACGCGTTCGGCCTGGCTGCATGGCCTGGTGCCGATGTGGTGGGACACGGGCGAGATGATCGACCGCGTCACCGGCGCGGTGAAGACGCCCGACGAGATCAGCACCATCGTCAACGCCACCAAGTGATGGATCGTTCGAGGGGGCCCTGGCGACGTTCGCCACCTCTCTCGACAGCGTCCAGTGAACAGCGGGCCCGGCGCCCGCACTTTTCCCAAGCGCGGGACGCCAACGCCTCCCGCGCACTTTTCCTTCGTGACTGCCATGACTGCAAACTCTGCCCTCCCCTGGACCCGCCGCTCTTTCCTCAGCGCCGCAGCGGCCTCCGCGGGCGCCACCGGCCTGACGGGCGCCCGAGCCGCGCCGGCGGCCTTCCAGCCCACATGGGACTCCCTCGTCGAGAACTACCGCACCCCCGACTGGTTCCGCGACGCCAAGTTCGGCATCTGGGCCCACTGGAGCGCGCAGTGCGTGCCGGAGATGGGCGACTGGTACGCCCGGCGCATGTACATCCAGGGCAACTGGCAGTACGACCATCACGTGCGGACCTACGGCCATCCCACCAAGGCCGGCTTCATGGAGATCCAGAACCTCTGGCGAGCCGAGAACTGGGACCCCGACGCGCTGCTGGACCTGTATGTGAAGGCCGGCGCCAAGTACTTCGTCGCCCTGGCCAACCACCACGACAACCAGGACAACTACAACTCCAAGTACCACGGCTGGAACACCGTGCGCGTGGGACCCAAGAAGGACCTCATCGGCATCTGGGAGAAGGCCGCCCGTAAGCGCGGCCTGCGCTTCGGCGTCAGCAACCACAGCGCCCATGCCTGGCATTGGTTCCAGCCCGCCTACGGCTACGACCCCGAAGGCCCCTACGCCGGCCAGCGCTACGACGCCTTCCACCTGACCAAGGCCGACGGCAAGGGCCAGTGGTGGGAAGGCCTGGACCCGCAGGACCTCTACACCGGCCGCAACATCGTCATGCCCGATGGCTTCAAGACGATCCGCAGCGTCGAAGCCTGGCAGCAGGAGCAGACTGCCCACTGGGACGAGAAGCCGCCGCTGCACAACCCGGCCTTCACGCGCCAATGGTTCCTGCGCTGCCGCGACCTCATCGACAGCTACCGCCCCGACCTGGTCTATTTCGACAACACGACCCTACCCCTGGGCCAGGCCGGCCTCGACATCACCGCCCACTTCTATAACGCCAGCATGGCCTGGAACGGCGGCAAGCTGGAAGCCGTGGTCAACGGCAAGGTGATGCCCGACGAATGGCGCCCCGCCCTGGTCGAGGACGTGGAGCGGGGCTTTCGCGAGAACATCGAACCCCTGCCCTGGCAGACTGACACCTGCCTGGGCGACTGGCACTACAGCCGCGGCATCTTCGAGAACCACCAGTACAAGCCGGCCGGCACCGTCATCCACCGCCTCTGCGACATCGTCTCCAAGAACGGCAACCTGCTGCTGTCGGTGCCACTGCGCGGCGACGGCACCATCGACTCCGACGAGCGCAAGATCCTCGAGGACATCGCCGCCTGGATGGTGCGCAACGGCGAGGCCATCTACGGCACGCGGCCGTGGCGCACGTTCGGAGAAGGCCCGACCAAGGTTGGCGGCGGCATGTTCAGCGAAGGCGCATCCAAGGCGCTGACGGCCGAGGACATCCGCTTCACCACCAAGGGTAACGCCCTCTACGCGATCGCGCTGGGCTGGCCGCGCGACGGCGTGATGCGCATCCGCAGCCTGGCTCAGGACTCGGCCGTCGCACCGGGCGCCATCGACCACATCGAGGCCGTGGGCTCGAACGACAGCCTGAGCTTCAAGCGCACGCCCCGCGGCCTGGAGATCAAGCTCCCCGAAGGCCTGGCCGGTTCACCCGCCGTCGCCGTGAAGATCCGCGGCGCCGGCGTGGCCTGAAGACCGCCCCCACAAAACAGACAGTAAGAATGGAAAAGACCCATCGCATCGCCACGGCCGTCCTCGCCCTGGCCGCCGCCGGCGCGCAGGCGGCAGACCTCGTCATCGTCTCTCCCGACGGCCAAACCCTGCTGCGCATCGCCGACGACGCCAGCAGCTTCAGCGTCGTCCGCAAGGGCGAGACCGTCATCGCACCCTCGCCCCTGGGCCTGGAACTGGACGACCAACCCGCCTTCGGACTGTTGAAGCTGGAGTCGCGCCAGGACACGCGGGAAGACCACGTCATTCCTCTCGTCGCAACCAAGGCGGCGACTGCGCGCGACCACTATGTCGCCACGACTCTGGGCTTCCGCGAGGCGAGCGGCGGGCGGCGCGTCTTCATCGACGCACGCGCCTACGACGAAGGCGTGGCCTTCCGCTACCGGATCGAAGGTACGGACGGGGTCAAGCTGCGCAGCGAGCGCACGGCCTTCGTGCCGGCCGGCGACCCGTCCTGCCTCATCAGCCCGCTCGATGGTGCCCACGAGGTCCAGTTCGAGCGCCAGCGCGTCTCGCAGCTCAAGGCCGACGCTGCCTATGACGTCCCCGTCGTCTGCGCCACGCCGTCCGGCCGCACCCACTACGCCATCACGCAGGCTCACCTGCAGGCCTATACCGGCGCGTCGTTCCGGCGCGAGGGCGACGCGCTGCGCGTTCAGTTGTCCGGCGTGCCCGGCCGCCAGGGCCCTGCCTACGTCTCGACGGGCGGGCTGACGACCGCCTGGCGCGCCGTCATGGTGGCCGACCAGGCCGGCAAGCTCATCGAGAACCAGCTGGTCGGCAACCTCAACCCGGCACCGGCGGGCGATTTCAGCTGGGTCAAGCCTGGCAAGGCAGCGTGGGACTGGTGGTCCGGCCCGTTGGTGGGCATGAAGCCCGACATGGCGGCCTACAAGCGCTTCATCGACTTCGCCGCCGAGTCCGGCTTCCCCTACTACCTCATCGACGCCAACTGGGCCTCGGGACCGAGCGGCTGCTGCAACGCCGACCCCAAGACCGACATCACCCGCCCGGCCGACGGCATCGACATGCCCGAACTCGTGCGGTACGCCCAGGCCAAGGACGTGAGCCTGCTGTTGTGGGTTCACTGGGTGCATCTGGACGCACGCATGGACGAGGTGCTGGACACCTACGTCCGCTGGGGCATCAAAGGCATCAAGGTCGACTTCATGAACCGCGACGACCAGCAGGTGGTGGACTTCTACCACCGCGCCGCCGCCGCCACCGCCAGGCGCCACCTGCTGCTGGACCTGCATGGCGCCTACGTGCCGGCCGGCCTGCAGCGCACCTATCCCAACTTCATCACCCAGGAGGGCGTGCTCGGCGCCGAGTGGAGCAAGATGGACCGGCGTGTGACGCCGAGGCACAACTTGATGCTGCCCTACACCCGCATGCTGACCGGGCCCATGGACTACACGCCCGGCGGCTTCCGCAACGCCACGCCCGCGACCTTCGAGGTGCGCGCGGAGATGCCCCTGGTGCAGAACACACGCGGCCAGACGCTGGCGATGTACGTCGTCTACGACAGCCCGCTGCAGATGGTCTCGGATGACCCCTCGGCCTACCGCGGCGAGGCCGGCTTCGACTTCATCAAGCGCGTGCCCACGGCCTGGGACGAGACCCGCTTCATCCAGGGCGAGCCGGGTGAGGACATCGTGCTGGCGCGTCGCCAGGGCAAGACCTGGTATCTCGGCGCGATGACGAGCGACCAGGCGCGCGCCGAGAAGGTCTCGCTCACCTTCCTGCCGCCCGGCCACTGGAAGGCCACGATCTGGCAGGACGGCGAAGGCGCGCGCCAGGTGCAGCGCACGCAACGCACGGTGACCTCCAAGGACGTGCTCAGCCTGTCGCTCGCCGCGGCCGGCGGCGCCGCGGTCGTGCTGGAGCCCATCACCGCCCCTTGATTACGTCGCCGCAAAACCACGAACCCAGACCGGTCTTCCCATGAAGTTCAGCAAGCAACTCACCGCGCTTTCCCTTGTTGCCGCCACGATTTTGGCGGGCTGCGGTGGCGGTGGCGGCGGTGGCGGGGCCCCGACGCCCCCGCCCTCGCCCTCCGGCAGCGGGACGCCTCCTCCTCCCCCGCCCTCCGGCGGCGGCGGGACGCCCCCGCCTCCGCCGCCTCCCACAGCTGCCGCGACCTGGACGAGCGTGAAGTTCGGCGGCGGCGGCTATGTCACCGGTCTGATCTTCCATCCGACCACCCCCAACCTGCTGTACGCCCGCACCGACATCGGTGGCGCCTACCGCTGGAACCCGGCGACCAAGTCGTGGACGCCCATCACCGACGGCCTGGGTTTCGGAGGTGGCGAGGCCCGCTTCCACGGCATCGAGAGCATCGCCCTGGACCCGAACAACGACCAGCTCGTCTACATGGCCGCCGGCATGTACACCTTCGAGGGCAACGGCCGGTTGTACCTGTCCAGCGACCGGGGCGACCATTGGACCCACGTTGACGTGCCATTCGCACTCGGTGGCAACAACCCCGGCCGGGCATTGGGCGAGCGCCTGGCGGTGGACCCCAACAAGCCCACGACGCTGTTCTTTGGCTCGCGCCAGGCCGGCCTGTGGAAGAGCGCCGACTCGGGCAAGACCTGGGCCCAGGTCACCTCGCTCTCGCCCGTGACGATGACGGGAGCCCAGGGCTACGGCAATGGCGTTTCCGTGGTCCTCTACGACACCGGCACCAAGGGCAGCGGCACGGCCACCCCGTCCCTCTATGCCGCCATCTCGCCCGACTACGTCAGCGCGGCAAGCCTGACTTCAAGCCTGTACCGGTCCACCGACGCCGGCACCACCTGGACCCCCGTGACCACGCCGGTTACCGGCATGCATATTCCGCACATGGTGCGTGCCGCCGATGGCGTGTTCTACGTGGTCTTCACCAAGGACGCTGGCCCCGGTGCCGGGGGCCCCGGCCGCCTCTACAAGTTCGACGGCACGACCTGGACCCTGCTCAAGAGCGAGGATCCCAACGGCGGAACCAACTTCGGCCTTGGCGGCGTGTCGGTTCAGGGCAGCGGCGCGACGACGCGCATCGCGCTCGGCGTGACCAACTCCTGGGGTAACTGGAACGGCCAGCAGATCGTCCAGCTGTCCGACGACGCCGGCAAGACCTGGCGTGAAATCGAGGCGCTGAACCCCGGCGAAACCGCTTCCGGCTGGGTCGACGATGTCGAGATCGACCCAGCCAACCGCGATCACGTCCTGCATGTGCATGGCGGCGGCATCATGGAGACCACCAACGCCTCCTCGGCCACGCCCAGCTGGCACGGCGACATTGAAGGCTTCGAGGAGACCGCCACCCTGTCCGTGGCTGCAGCACCGGCTGGCGCCCCCTACAAGTTCCTCAACAGTGCGGGTGACGTGGGCCTGTGGGTCGATACGGATCTCTCGACCAAGCCGACGCTGAATCCCGGCACCGGTTGGAGCAACGGCAACGCTGCCGACATGGATTGGTCTGATCCGCTCTACATCGCGGGCGGCGGCGTCATCAACTCGACCGGCGCCGCCGTCGGCTATTGGTCGGGCGATGGCGGCAAGACCTGGGCGAATTTCGCCACCCTGCCCGCCGGCGCGGCAGCAAACACCGGCGGCCAGGCCAGCGTCGCGGTCCCGTCCCGCAACAACGTCATCTGGTCCCCGGCCAACTCGGTGCCGTCCTACTCCACGGACAGTGGTGCAAGTTGGACGGCAACGAATCTGCCGGCATTGGCTGTCGTCGGCCAGGGTTGGGGACGTGGCTATCGCCTGGCAGCTGACCGCAAGAACCCCAACAAGGTCTATGCCTTCGACTCCGGCGGTGCCACGTGGAGCAACGAGCAGGGCAAGGTCTACGTCTCGACGGACGGCGGCCATACCTTCACATTGAGCCCAGGCTCCGTTTCGGCGGGTATGGCGAAGAACGACTGGGGCGCGACCTATATGGCGGTCAACCCCAATGTCGAGGGCGACCTCTGGGTGGCGGATGGAAACACCGTCTACCACTCGGTGGATTCGGGCGCGACCTGGACCCAGCTCACCGGCTTCGCTTCCGCCAACGGCCTGTCGGGCGCCAGTTTGATCGCCCTGGGCAAGGCAGCGCCTGGCGCCACCTACTCGGCAGCGGTCTACGTCGTGGGCGTCAGGGGCGGCGTGTGGGGCGTCTACCGCTCCGACGACGGCGGCACGACCTGGACGCGCTTCAATGACGACGCCCACCAGTTCGGCGGCATCGGCGTGCTGGCGGCCGACCAAAGCGTCTATGGGCGCATCTACGTCAGCGGCACGGGCCGGGGCCTGCTGTACAGCAACTGAGATGAGCCCCAAGACACCTGCCCAACCCGGCCGCCGCAGCTTTGTGCGCGCGGTGGCCGGCGTCGAGTTGGCCGCCCTGACCTTGTCGCTCGTCACCGCTGCCGCGGCCGCCCCGCTGACGCCCTCGATGCAGCAGGCCCAGGCCCTGGTGGCGCAGATGACGCTGGCCGAGAAGGCCAGCCAGCTGCAGCACGACTCGCCGGCCATCCCACGCCTGGGCATCCCGGCCTACAACTGGTGGAGCGAGGGTCTACATGGCGTGGCGCGTGCCGACGTGGCGACCGTGTTCCCTCAGGCCATCGCCCTGGCGGCGACCTGGGACACGCCGCTCGTGCAACGCGTGGGCAAGGTCATCGGCACCGAGTTCCGTGCCAAGTTCCTGAACACGGTCGGCGCCGACGGCTCGTCGGGCCTGTACCGCGGCCTCACGGTGTGGTCGCCCAACGTCAACATCTTCCGCGACCCGCGCTGGGGCCGCGGCCAGGAGACCTATGGCGAAGACCCCTACCTGACCTCTCGCATGGGTGTCGCCTTCATCCAGGGGCTGCAGGGTCCGGATCCGGACCGGCCTCGAGTGTCGGCCGCGGTCAAGCACTTCGCCGTTCACAGCGGCCCGGAGGCAAACCGCCACAAGGAGGACGTCAAAGTCGCGCCTCGGGATCTGGTGGACACCTACCTGCCGGCCTTCCATGCGGCCGTCAACGAAGGCCGAGCCGAATCGGTCATGTGCGCCTACAACGCGGTAGACGGCGTGCCCGCCTGCGCAAATCAGCCCTTGCTGCAGCACTATCTGCGCGACGAATGGAAGTTCCAGGGCCATGTGGTCTCCGACTGCGGCGCCGTGGCCGACATCCACTTGGACTCGGCCCACCACTACGTGAAGACACCCGGGGAAGCCGTGGCCGTGGCCGTTCGGGCCGGCACAGATGTCATCTGCGATTTCGGCGGCAACAAGACCGCCCAGTCAGCCACCACCGTGGCCGCCGTACAGCAAGGACTGCTGAGCGAGCCCGAACTCGACCGTGCGCTGCAGCGCCTGTTCGACGTGCGGCTGCGGCTCGGACTGCTCGCAGCAGCGGGGCAGCGGCCCTTCCCCGAAATCACGGCGCGCGACTTCGACACCCCGGCCCACCGCGCGCTCAACCTCGAGACGGCGCGCCGCTCACTGGTGCTGCTGAAGAACGATGGCGTGTTGCCGCTCAAGGCCGCGCCCCGGCGCATTGCCGTGATCGGTCCGAATGCCGACAGCGTGGATGCCCTGGTGGGCAACTACAACGGCACGCCGTCCAAGCCGGTCACCCTGCTGGCCGGTCTGAAGGCGCGCTTCCCCGGAGCCCGCATCGGCTTTGTCGAGGGTACCGGTTGGGTGGCACCGCCGTTGGAAGACCTGCCGGCAGCCAATCTGTGCGTCGATGCCGGCTGCACCCTCACCGGCCTGAACTTCGAGCGCTTTGCCAACACCAGGCTGGAAGGGGCGCCCAGTTCGGCGGCCATCGCACCGCAGGCCATGTTCAAGTGGGGCTGGCCCAATGCCCATGACCGCCAAGAATCGGCGCGCTGGACCGGCTTCCTGCGCGCTGGCGAGAGTGGCGAGCACCTGCTCCGTCTGAAGGGCAATCGCGGCTACCGAATCTGGATCGATGGCGAACTGGTGGTCGACCTGTGGGACCTCGCCTGGCCCACCAGCACCCGCGGCGTGACGCTGAAGGCGGGCCAGACCTACGCCGTGCGGGTCGAGGCGCTGCAGACCGGCTGGGACGGCGAGCAGCGCCTGCAGTGGAGCCGCCCCGGCGCCAGCGACGAGGCGGCCCTCGCTGCCGCGCGCGACGCGGACCTGGTGGTGTTCGCCAGCGGCTTGACCTGGGAGCTTGAGGGCGAAGAAATGACAGTGCTGGCCCCCGGCTTCTCCGGCGGCGACCGCACGCAGATCGACCTGCCGGCGCCGCAGCGGCGCTTGCTGGAGCGCCTGGCGGCACTGGGCCGCCCGCTGGTGCTGGTCAACTTCAGCGGCAGCCCGATGGCTTTCGGCGCCGGCATTCAGCAAGCCGCGGCCATCGTGCAGGCCTGGTATCCCGGCGGCGAAGGCGGCCAGGCCGTGGCCGAACTGCTGGCGGGCGACTTCAGCCCTTCAGGCCGGCTGCCACTGACCTTCTACCTCTCGGTCGACCAGTTGCCGCCATTCAACGACTACGGCATGCAGGGGCGAACCTACCGCTGGTTCAAGGGCGAGGCCGAATTCCCGTTCGGCCACGGCCTGGGCTATGCACGCTTTGCCTATGCCCAGGCCAGGCTGGCCCACAAGCGCGTGCCCGCCGGTCAGGGCACGCAGCTGTCCGTGCTGTTGAAGAACGAAGGCCCGCACGAGGCGGCCGAGGTGGTGCAGGTCTATGCCCGGCGCTCGGACGCCCTGGCACCGGAGCGCACCCTCGTTGCCTTCAAGCGCGTCGTGCTGCGCGCCGGAGAGTCGCGCCGCATCAGTTTCAACCTGGACGCCAAAGCGTTGAGCGTGGTCCAGGCCGATGGCCGGCGCGTGGTGGAGGCGGGACCGATGACGCTGTGGGTCGGTGGCGGGCAACCGGTGGTCGCGGCCACTGGGCACCGCGCCCCGGGACAGATGCTCAAGGTCCAGGTGTCCGGGCGCGCGGACCTGCCACCGTTTTGAAAGACAGCCCCCCGGGGCCCCAACCTGAATCCAGAGATCCCTGAATGAAACGTCGTGACCTTGTGGGCCTGATGGCCAGTACCCCGGCTGCGGCCATGTTCCCTGCGCCGGCCTTCGCGGCCTCCGGCGCACCGACAGCCCTGGACGCTGCCGGGCAGATGCGGGCCCTGCCGATGGATGCCGGCCCCGACGGCTTCGCCTGGCGGCGCGTGGCCGAAGGCCTGCAGTTCCGTGTCGGCGGGCTGACCAAGAGCCTGCTGTTCTACGGCCACGGCCTGGTGCGCGTGACGGCCCATCTGGGCGAGGCCTGCACCACCCAGCCCAGCCTGGTGGTCGTGGCCCGTGCAAGGCCGGTCGCCATCGACGTGGATGACGCCAAGGACCGCCTCACGCTGTCAGCCCTCGGGCTGCGCGTGTCGGTGGACAAGCGCAGCGGCGCCCTCGCCTTTTCCGGCGCCGATGGGCGGCTGCTGCTGCGCGAACGCGACACCGCGCCCACCGAGCTGAAGCGCGTCGACATCGACGGCAGCCCGACCTACAGGCTCGCGCAGACCTTCACGCTGACGCCCGACGAATCGCTCTACGGCCTCGGCCAGTACAACGAGCCCTATATGGACTATCGCGGCCGCGAGGTGCTGATGGTGCAGACCAACATCGGCATCGTCGTGCCCTTCATGGTCTCCACGCGGCGCTGGGGCCTGCTGTGGGACGTGTACTCCAAGATGAGCTTCAGCGACGGGCCGCAGGGCGCCAGCTTCCGCGCCGAGAGCGCGCCCGCCGGGGCCGACTACTACGTCGTCGCCGGGGCCGACATGGACGGCGTGATGGCTGGCTACCGCACGCTCACTGGGGCTGCGCCCATGTTCCCCAAGGCCGCCTTCGGCCTCTACATGAGCAAGGAACGCTACCAGACGCAGCAGCAGTTGCTGGAGGTCGTGCGGCGCTTCCGTGCGGAACACATCCCGCTCGACACCATCGTGCAGGACTGGCAGTACTGGGGTGGCGAGAAGGACGGCCCCAATGGTCCCGAATGGGACGGCCAGTGGAGCGGCATGGTCTGGGACCGCGAACGCTACCCCGATCCCGCCGCGATGACGCGCGAGCTGCACACGAAGCTGCACACCCAGCTGATGGTGTCCATCTGGCCTTCCATCGGCAACGACACGGCGCTGGCCCGCGAACTGGACGCCAAGCAACTGCGCTTCGAGCCGCTGCACTGGATCTCCAAGAAGGCCCGCATCTACGACGCCTTCAGCCCCGAAGGCCGGCGCATCTACTTCAAGCACGTCAAGCGAGGCCTGCTGGACGTCGGCGTCGATGCGCTGTGGATGGACGGCACCGAGGTCGAGGTGGGCGGCGCCGCCCACGATCCCGGCGAGGTCGAGGCCGACATCAAGCGGCTGGGCCGCAACGCGCTGGGCGACTTCACGCGCTACCTCAATGTCTACAGCCTGGTGACGACGCGCGGCGTCTACGAAGGCCAGCGCGCCGCCGGCCCGGGCGGCAAACGCGCCCTGACCCTCACGCGCTCGGCCTGGGCCGGGCAGCAGCGCTACGCGGCCCTGCCCTGGTCCGGCGACACCACGGCCTCCTGGGCCGTGCTGCGGCAGCAGATCGCCGGTGGCCTGAACGTCGGCATGGCCGGCCTGCCCTACTGGTCCCAGGACACCGGCGGCTTCTTCGTCAACTACGCCGGCGGCGAGCGCAACCCGGCCTGGCGCGAGCTGTATGCCCGCTGGAACCAGTTCGGCATCTTCAACCCGGTCTACCGCATCCACGGCACCAACGTCGAACGCGAACCCTACCTCTTCAAGACCCTGGACCCCGAGGTCTATGGATCGCTGCTGGGCGCGGCCCGGCTGCGCTACCAGCTGCTGCCTTACCTCTACAGCCTGGCCTGGCGCAGCACGCAGGAGGGCTACATCATGATGCGCGGCCTGGCGATGGACTTCCCCGACCAGCCGGCGCTGCGCAAGCTCGACGACACCTATATGTTCGGCCCCGCCTTCCTGGTGCAGCCGATCACGCGGCCCATATTCCACCCGGAGCTGCCGCCGCCCGCCACCGTGCCGCCGACCCAGCTGCGCACGCCCGATGGTCAGGCCGGCCTGGTGCTGGAGTACTTCGAGGGCATGGCCTTCGAGAAGCCGGCCAGCCGCACCGTCGACACCGTCATCGACCACCGCTGGCCCGACCCGCCGCTGGGCAGCATCCCGCCGGGCCTTGCCAGCCTGAACAACTTCTCCGCGCGCTGGACCGGCACCCTCACGGCATCGGAGAGCGGCGAGCACGAGATCGGCGTCGAGGGCGACGACGGCTTCCGGCTCTGGCTGGACGACCAGCTCGTCGTGGACGACTGGGCCGTCGGCGGCGCGCGGTTCAACAGCCACCGCCTGGCGCTGCGCGAAGGCCAGGTGCTCAAGTTGCGCATCGACTACTTCCAGGCCGGCGGCGGCCGCGTGCTGCGCCTGGCCTGGCGCACGCCCGGCCAGTTGCGCACGCTGGCGGCGCAACCCAAGCCCGACCCGCGCCAGGCGACGCTGCTGCCTGCGAGCAGCGACTGGTTCGACTTCTGGACCGGCGAGCGCCATGCAGGCGGCCGCAGCGTCGAGCGCAGCTATGCGCTCGACGAGTTCCCCCTCTTCGTACGCGCCGGTGCCATCGTGCCGCTGGGCCCGGTGGTGGAGTACGCCGGCCAGAGCCCCGACGCCCCCTGGGAGATCCGCATCTACCCCGGCGCCGATGGGCGCTTCACGCTCTACGAGGACGACGGCGAGACCTACCGCTACGAGCGCGGCGAACGCGCCACGACCACACTGCGCTGGGACGACGCGCGCCGCACGCTGCACGTCGACGCCAGGCAGGGCCACTACCCCGGCCTGTTGACACGTCGCACGCTCAATGTGCGGCTGATGGCCGTACCCGGCCAGGCCGAGCAGGCCCGCACCGTGGACTACCAAGGCAAAGCCGTGGAGCTCCGGTTCGCGCCATGAACTCCAAGAAGGACAGCTCGCTGTCGCGGCGCAAGGCCCTGCAGGCCGCGTTGGCCGGGGCCGCCACGCCGCTGGCCGCCGCAGCGGGAACCGGTGCCAGCGGCTCGGCGGCGCTGCCATCGCACGTTGCCGAATGGGCCCTGGCCACGCCGCAGGGCAGGCTGACGATCAGCGCGCTGAGCGAGCGGGCCATGCGCGTGCGCGTCCGGCCCCCGCAGACCGCGATGCAAGAGCCGCCGGCCAGCTTCGCGCTGCTGCCTGGCCGCACGCCGCCGCCCATGCAGCAGACGCCGGGAGCGGCCACCACGGGTCTCGCGCTGCCAGCCATCCGCTGCGAGGTCGACAACGGCAACGGGGCGCTGCGTTTCTTCGACCGCAAGGGCGCGCTGCTCCTGGAAGAGGCGCCGGGCGGCCGGCGCCTGACGCCGTCCAAGCTCGGCGAGGAGCTGGTCTACGTCGCCGAGCAGGCCTTCGAGTCGCCGGCGGGCGAGCGGCTCTACGGCACCGGCTGCTTCCAGGACGGCGCCATGGACCTGCGTGGCTTCCCGCGCCGCCTGACGCAGGTGAACACACAGATCAGCCTGCCCTTCATGCTGTCCAGCCGCGGCTACGGCCTGCTCTGGCACAACAACGGCATGGCCGAGCTGAACCCACCCGAGCAACGGGTGGCGTTGACCCGCGCGGGCGCCAACGGCAAGGCCGAGCTGGTGGACGTGACGACCACGACCGGCAATGCCCAGGTCGAGCGCAAGGGCGTGCGCTTCGAAGGCAGCTTCCGCACCGAGGCGGCCGGCCGTTTCGCCTTCCTGCTGGACGTGGGCCGCGCCATGGGCTCACGCCACTCGGTGGAGATCGACGGCAAGCCCTGCGTCGAGATGGCCAACCTCTGGCTACCGCCGACGGTCGGCTTTGTCGTGGACCTGCCGGCGGGCGAGCACCACGTGCGCGTGAACGCCGACGAGCAGGACAAGCCGTCGCTGCACTTCGGCCCCGCGCACGCCCGCACGACCTGGCGCTCGCTGGTGGCCGACGCCATCGACTACGTCGTCATTGCCGGCCCCAGCGCCGACGAGGTGTTCGAGGGCTACCGCGAGATCTCCGGCGCCACGCCGATGATGCCGCGCTGGGCCTATGGCTACATCCACTGCCGCGAGCGTTTCCATTCCTCCGAAGAGATCGTCGACACGCTGCGCGAGTTCCGCCGCCGCAAGCTGCCGGTCGACGTGATGGTGCAGGACTGGCAGTACTGGGGCCGCCACGGCTGGAACGCGATGCGCTTCGACGAGGCCCACTACCCCGACCCCGCGGCCCTGATGCGCGACGTGCACGACTTGAACGGCCGGTTCATGCTGTCGGTGTGGGCCAGGATCGCGCGCGACACCGAACTCGGCCGCGCCACGGCGGCTGCGCGCCACTACATCGACGGGACCGACTGGGTCGACTTCTTCGACCCCAAGGCCGCCACCTTCTACTGGAGCCACCAGCGCGAGCGCCTGCTCAAGCTCGGCATCGACGCCTGGTGGCAGGACGCGACCGAGCCCGAGAACGACGACCTCGCGGGCCGGCGCACGGCCGCCGGACGTGGCGAGCGCGTGCGCCTGGCCTATCCGTGGCACGTCACCCGCACCGTCTACGAAGGCCAACGCCAAGCCCTGCCCAACCAGCGGGTGATGATCCTCACGCGCTCGGCCTTCCCGGGGCAGCAGCGCCATGCCTCGGCCACCTGGTCGGGCGACGTCGGTAACGACTGGGACACGCTGAAGCGGCAGATCCCCGCCGGCCTCAACATGGCCGCCGCCGGCTATGCCTACTGGACAGTCGACGCCGGCGGCTTCTTCCGCCCGGGTGACGGCCAATACACCGACAAGGCCTATCACGAGCGCTTTCTGCGCTGGTTCCAGTACGCGACCTTCCTGCCGCTGCAGCGCGTGCACGGCTACATGACCGACACCGAGTTCTGGCGTTATGGCGACACGGTGGAGGCGGTGGCCCGCCAGTACCTGGAGCTGCGCTACAGGCTGCTGCCCTATCTATATAGCGTCGCCCACGAGGTGCATGCCAAGGGCGCGCCCATCATGCGACCGCTGGTGTTCGACTTCCCGAATGACACGCAGGCGCTGGACCAGGCGCACAGCTATCTGTTCGGCCGCGCGCTGCATGTGGCGCCGGTCGTGGCGCCCGACGTGTCGAGCTGGCCGGTCTACCTGCCGCAATCCACCGGCGGCTGGGTCGATTTCTGGACGGGGGAGCGCCGCGCCGGTGGCCGCACGCACGAGGTGCCGTCGCCGTTGGAGCGCATCCCGCTGCACCTGCGCGCCGGCAGCATCCTGCCGCTGGGGCCGGTGCTGCAGTCCACCGCCGAGGCCACCGGCGAACTCATCGACCTGTACATCGTGCCGGGCCGCGACGGCACTTTCGACCTCTACGAGGACGGCGGCCTGGACTACGCCTACGAGAAGGGCGGGGCCAGCGTGATCCGCCTGAGCTGGGACGACCAGCGCGGCGTGCTGCGGCTGGCGTCGCGTCGCGGGCGCTTCGACGGCATGTTGAAGACGCGACGCTTCAGGCTGCATCGCGTCGCCCCCGGCCAGCCGCCGCTGCAGTCCGCGCCACTTCAGGAAGTGGTCTACACCGGCCGCGCCGCCGAGATCCGGCTTTGATCATGAAACTGAATAGAACGCTTCTTGCCTGCACGCTGGCCCTGGCTGCGCTCAACCCCGCCCTGGCCCAAACCACCGAAGGTCACCCCGACTGGCCAGGGGCTGGCCAGCTCTTCGCCGGCACCTGCTACCAGCCCGTCGACCGCAGCCTCGAGCAGGTCAGGCGCGACGTCGCGTTGATGAAGCAGTCCGGCTTCAAGGTCGTGCGTATGGGCGACCTGTCCTGGGACTACTTCGAGCCCGCCGAAGGCAAGTTCGAGTTCAAGCACTTCGACGCGGTGATGAACGAAATGCAGGCCGCCGGCATCCGGGTCATCCTGGACATCCCCGGCCTGCCGGCGCCCATGTGGCTGCACCAGAAGTACCCCGGCGTGGACATCGTCAATCAGGCCGGCACGCGCCTGGCCCCGGCCGAGCGCTACATGGACAACATCGGCGATCCGGACTACCGGCGCCTGGCCGTCCGCATGGCCGACACGCTGACCAAGCGCTACGCCAAGCATCCCGCCCTGCTGGCCGTGGGCTATGACAACGAGATCGGCAACGGCTTCATGTCCTACTCCGAGGCCGACCGCAAGCGCTTCGTGCAATGGCTGAAGAAGCGCTACGGCAGCGTCGAGGCCCTGAACAAGGCCTGGGCCACCCAGCGCTGGTCGCGCCGCGTCGGCAACTGGGACGAGGTGCGCCTGCCCTACGCCGATGGCCCCGGCCCGGCCGAGCGCTACCTGGACCTGCGGCGCTTCTGGTCGGACCTGACGATCGCCACCCTCGACGACCTGGAGGCCGTGCGCCGCAGGAACACGCCCGGCAAGCCCGTACTGTCCAACTACTGGGACTGGTCCGGCCGCAAGGGCTTCGACTTCCTCGGCAGCTACCGCCGGCACACGACCTTCGGCGCCATGGGCTTCTATGCCGGCGACGCCGTCGGCGGCGGATGGGAGGCCACCCTCATCAAGGGCGGCATGACGACGCCCACATGGTTCAACGAGTTCGCCGCCGGCGGCGGCGGCTCCTACGGCAGCAGGGGCTGGTCGCGGATGTGGGCCCACTTCGTGCTGCTGATGGGCGGCCAGGCCGCGCTGGCCTGGACCTTCAACAGCCACCTCGGCGGCGAGGAGCAGGCGCTGATGGGCCTCATCGACCACGATGACCGGCCCTCGTGGAAGCTCGGAGAATGGGCCCGCATCGCCGCCGACTACGCCAAGCTCGAAAAGCGCGGCTTCCCGCGCAGCGTCGAGCCCAAGGTGGCCATCGCCTATTCGTTCGAAAACACCGCCGCCTACAGCGCCAACGGCCCCAGCAACACGTCGCGCCAGTACCTGAAGACGCCCTATCTGAAGCAGGCCCTTGGCGCCTTCGAGCCGCTGCTGAAGGACAACGTCGACGTCGCAGTCATCAAGCTCTCCTACGAAGACCTGAGCCGCTACCGCCTCATCATCGTGCCGGGCCTGTACCTGCTGGACGAGGCCTCGACCGAAGCGCTGCGACGTTTCGTCGCCGACGGTGGCACGGCCATCATGACAGCGCAGTCAGCCAAGGTGAACGACAACAACCAGTGGCACGCCACGCCGCTGCCGGGCGGGTTGACCGACGTCTTCGGCCTGCGGACCAACGAGTTCTACGACGCCGCGGGCACGTTCAAGATCGGCGACGAAGAGGTCAAGGGCACGATCGAGCACTTCGAGGTGCTGGAGCCGTCCACCGCCGAGGTGCTGAGCCATTTCAGCGACCTCGATGGCCGCCCGCCGGCCCTCACCGTCAACCGCTTCGGCAAGGGCCGCGCCTACTACCTCGCCACGCCGGCCCAGCCGCAGATCATGCGGCCGCTGCTGCGCCAGCTCTACGCCAGCGTCGGCATCGAGCCCGGCCCCAAGACGCCGGACGGCGTGTTCGCCCGCGCCGTTAGCGGCCGCGTGCTCTACGTCAACACCAACAACGCGCCGGTCGACATCGCCATTGACGGGGCGATGCAGGGCGTGCTCGGCGGCCAGCACTGGGACAAGACCCTAAGCCTGGAGGCGCGCGGCGTTGAATTGCTCGAACAACGGAACTAACCACAAAACCAATTGACATGACACCAATGAAGAAGACTGCCCTGCCCCTGATCCTGGCCCTGCTGGCCGCCACCGCCCAGGCCGACGTGCGCCTGTCCGAAGTCTTCGGCGAGCACATGGTGCTGCAGCGCGACCGCCCGCTGAACCTCTGGGGCCAGGCCACGCCCGGCAAGACGCTGAGCATCGAACTGGGCGGCCGCAGCGGCACTGCCCGCGTCGGTGCCGACGGCCGCTGGCGTGTGCAGCTGGCGCCGCTGCCGGCCGGCGGCCCGCACCGCCTGCTGGTCAGGGGCGACCAGACCGTCGTGCTCAACGACATCCTGATCGGCGACGTCTGGCTGCTGGGCGGCCAGTCCAACATGGAATGGCCACTGGCCAACACCGACACCGGCCCGCAGGAGGTGGTCTCGCCACAGAACGCCCAGCTGCGCCATCTGCGCGTGCCGCTGCGCGCCAGCGTCAAGCCCGAGGCCGAGATCGCGCCGGCCGCCTGGGTCGTCGCCGAGCCCGGCAAGGTGGGCGAGTTCAGCGCCGTGGGCTACCACTTCGCGAAGCAGTTGCAGGCCGTGCAGGGTGTGCCCATCGGGCTCATCAACACCGCCTGGGGCGGCTCCATGCTGGAGACCTGGATGAGCCGCGAGGCCGCCTTGCGCGACCCCGACCTCGCCCCCACGGTGCGTGCCCTGCCGGCCGACAACGCGGCCTTCGGCAACGCGCTGGCGCAGCGCCTGCTGCCACGTGTCGTGGCCTGGCAAAAGGGCCTGCCGCTGGAGGGCGTGGACGCCTCGGGCTGGTCCACCGCTGCGGACATCGACGCCGACTGGCCCACCCTCAACGCGCCCGGCGTCTGGGAAGGCCAGGGCCTGCCCGACGTGGACGGCGTGGTCTGGATGCGCAAGCGCGTCGAGCTGAACGCCGCTCAGGCCGCCGGCGCGGCCGAACTGCACCTGGCCAAGGTGGATGACTGCGACGAGGTCTGGGTCAACGGCCGCAAGGTCGGGGGCCAGTGCGGCTGGGAAATGCCGCGCCACTACGCGCTGCCCGCTGGACTGCTGCGCGCCGGGAACAACTGGATCGCCGTGCGCGTGACCGACACCGGCGGTGGCGGTGGCATCTACGGCGAGGCCGCCGACCTGCGTCTGGACACGGCTGCCGGCCCCGTACCTCTCGTTGGTGCCTGGAAGGCTCGTGTCGAAAAGCTGCAGATGACCGCCGGCCCCGTCGCCAACAACGCCCCGGCCCTGGGCCACAACGGCCTCATCGCGCCGCTGCAAGGCCTGTCGGTGCGCGGCGTGCTGTGGTACCAGGGCGAGGAGAACGCCGGCCGCGCGGCGGCCTACGCCGATGGCTTCAAGCGCCTCATCCAGGACTGGCGCGGCCAGTTCGGCGACCCCAAGCTTCCCTTCTTCTTCGTACAGCTGGCGTCCTGGTTCCCGCTGGCCGACAACCGGCCCGACGGCAATGGCTGGGCCGAGCTGCGTGCCAGCCAGGCCGCGGCCCTGACCCTGCCCCACACCGGCATGGCGACGGCCATCGACGTGGGCGACGCGGTCGACATCCATCCGCGCAACAAGCGCACCGTGGGCCAGCGCCTGGCCGGGCTCGCCATGCACGAGCTGGGGTTGCGTGCCGCGCCTGCCACGGGCCCACGCCTGAGCGGCCACGCCGCCAGGGGCAGCGAGTTCGAGCTGCGCTTCGACACCACCGTCGGCGGCCTGCGCACCGCCCGCAGCGGCGAGGCGCCGCGCGGCTTCTTCGTCGCCGGCGCCGACCGCCGCTGGGTGCCGGCCGAGGCACGCCTCGACGGCGACCGCATCGTGCTGAGCAGCCCCGCCGTGCCGGCCCCGGTCGCAGCACGCTATGCCTGGGTCAACAACGCCAGCGAAGCCAACGTCGTCGGCGGCGACGGCCTGCCGCTGACACCGCTGCGCACCGACGACTGGCCGCTCGAATCGGCCGGCCGCCGCTACGGCCGCTGAGCCCATCGCCTCCTCCTGCCATCGCAACTCAACGGAAACCTGCACATGCACCCATTCATCCAACGCGTGGCGCACGCGCTCGCCCTGCTCTGCCTCGTGGCCGCAGCACCAGCCCATGCCCACGAGACGCTCAAGCTCGACGCACCCAAGCCCAATATCGCGCCCACCCCGCCCATGGGCTGGAACTCCTGGAACAAGTTCGCCTGCAACGTCAGCGAGCAGCTGCTCCGCCAGCAGGCTGACGCCATGGCTGCCTCCGGCATGAAGGACGCGGGCTACCAGTACATCGTCATCGACGACTGCTGGCAGAAGAGCCGCGATGCCGACGGCAACATCCAGGCCGACCCCGAACGCTTCCCGTCGGGCATCAAGGCGCTGGCCGACTACATCCACAGCAAGGGCCTGAAGTTCGGCCTTTATTCCGACGCCGGCTCGCTGACCTGCGGAGGCCGACCCGGCAGCGCCGGCCATGAGTTCCAGGATGCGCGCCAGTACGCCAAGTGGGGCGTGGACTATCTCAAGTACGACTGGTGCAACACCGGCACCCGCAACGCCGAGGCGGCCTACACCATCATGGCCAAGGCCCTGCGTGAGTCGGGCCGAGACATCGTGCTGTCCATCTGCGAATGGGGCAACAACCAGCCCGAGCGCTGGGCAGCGCCTATTGGCCATCTGTGGCGCACCACCGGCGACATCTACGACGCCTGGGAAGGCCAGAAGGACTGGTCGTCTGGCATGACCAACATCCTGGACATGCAGGTCGAGCGCTCGGCCGCCGCCAGCCCCAACGCCTGGAACGACCCGGACATGCTGGAAGTGGGCAACGGCGGCATGACGACCACCGAGTACGAGTCGCACTTCTCGCTGTGGGCCATGCTGGCGGCACCGCTGATCGCCGGCAACGACCTGTCCAAGATGGACGCCGACACGCTGCGCATCCTGACCAACAAGGACGTCATCGCCATCGACCAGGACCCGCTGGGCAAGCAGGGCCACCGTGCCCTGAAGGAAGGCGAAATCGAGGTCTGGGTGCGTCCGCTGCAGGGCGGCGAGTTCGCGGCCGTGCTGTTCAACCGCGGCAAGGCAGCGGCCGACATGAAGCTGAGCTGGGATCGCCTGGGCCTGCCCGCCGACCGCAAGGTCGACGTGAAGGACCTGTGGAGCAAGAAGCTCACGAAGAACGTCAGCGGCAGCTACGCAAGCAAGGTGGCCCCGCATGGCGTGGTCATGGTGCGTATCACGCCGGTCCGGTGATAGGGCTGCATCTCGATGAATCCTGACCGTCGTCAACTGATGGGCGCGGCACTGGCGGCAGGCCTGCTGCCGTGCCTGCCTGCGGCTGCGGTGCGAGCCGAACGCTGGGCCTTCGGTTATTTCAAGAACCGGGACGAAGGCCACCCGGGCCTGCGACTGGCGGTCAGTGCCGACGGCCTGGCCTTCGAGCCGGTGCAGGCAGACGAGCCCGTCCTGCTGCCCACGGTGGGCGAGAACCGGCTGCTGCGTGACCCGTGCATCCTGAAGGATCCGGCAGGCCCGTGGTTTCACGCGGTCTGGACCACTGCCTGGGAAGGTGTCACTGTCGGCTATGCCCGTTCGCGTGACCTGCTGAACTGGGAAGCCCAGGTGGCACTGCCCGTGATGGCCGACGTGCCCGGAACCCGCAACGTCTGGGCGCCGGAGATCGTCTTCGACACCGACAGGAGGGAGTTCGTCATCTTCTGGTCCAGCACCGTGCGCGGCCGCTTCAGCGATTCAGCGGGCACATCGGAGGATGACTACAACCACCGCATCTTCTGCACCCGCACCCGCGACTTCCAGAGCTTCACGCCGGCGCAGCTGCTGTTCGACCCGGGCTACAGCGTCATCGATGCGACCTTCCACCGCAGCGGCGGCAAGCTGCGCATGATCTTCAAAGACGAGCGCCTGAAGCCCGAGCACAAGTGGCTGCAGTGGTGCGAAGCCAGGACGCCGCTGGGGCCGTTCGGCCCCGTCTCCCGGCCCTTCACGCGGTCGTGGGTCGAGGGGCCTGCCGCCTTCCAGCGCGGCAGCGAGACCATCGTGCTGTTCGACAGCTATCGCGACAACCGTTTCGAGGCCGCCGCGACACGCGACTTCAAGACCTGGCGCGACGCCAGCGCGCAGGTCCGCCTGCCCGCAGGTGCCAGCCATGGCAGCGTGTTCCCGATTGACGAGAGCCTGTACGAGGCCCTGCGCCGCGCATGAAACCCTCCTCAGCTCTTCGGACACTGCAGTACCTGGCGCTGGCCATGCATTGCCTGGTGGCCGCCGCGCAGCAGCCTGCGCCCAAGCCCGCCCAACCCTTCGGCCAGCCCCTGGTGCCGGATCTGGTGGCCGATCCCTCCATCGCCGAGATCGATGGGACCTTCTACCTCTTTGCCACGACGGACGGCGTTGGCGCCGACCTTGCCTCCGCCGGCAAGCCGGTGGTCTGGCAGTCGAAAGACTTCCTGCACTGGCACTTCGAAGGATCAATCTTCTCGCCCGGCTTCGATGCGAAGTACTGGGCGCCCAGCGAACCGGTGGCCAGGGGAGGCGTGTTCCATCTGTTCCCGACTCTGGACGAGCACGTCAGCCACGTCGTGGCGCCTACGCCCGCCGGTCCCTACACCCAGCCCGACGGCCGGCCCGTCAACCGGGCCGCAGGCCTGGCGGCCATGACGCTGCCGGTGGGCAAGCCCATCGATGCGCAGACCTTCACCGATGACGACGGCAGCGTCTACATGGTCTGGGCCCAGCGGGGCATCGCCCGGCTCAAGCCCGATCTCTCGGCCATCGACGGCGAAGCCACCGCGGTGCCAACCAAGCGCCAGGGCTACTCCGAGGGCCCGCTGCTGTTCAAGCGCCGCGGCATCTACTACTACCTCTACACCCTGGAGGGGCACGAGAACTACCGCTACGCCTACATGATGAGCCGCAGCTCGGCCCTGGGCCCCTGGGAGGCCCCCGAGCAGGACCTCGTCGCCGTCTCCAACCTCGAGGCCGGCGTCTATGGGCCAGGGCACGGCTGCGTCGTCAATCCACGGGGAACAGACGACTGGTATCTGGTCTATCTGGAGTTCGGCCGCGGCGGCACGACGAGGCAGATCTACGCCGACCCGCTGCGATTCAACCCGGACGGCACGATACGTCCAGTCAGTGTCTCGATGCAGGGCGTCGGCGCGCTGCGAAATTTCGGACCACTCAAGCCCAACCTGGCTGCCCATGCCATCGCGTCCGCCAGTTCGACACGACCTCCCAGCCGTGTGGTGCCGCGGGCACTGGTATCGCTGGATCGCACTGAAGCCTTCGATCCCCGTTTCGCCATCGATGGCTCCAACGGTTCGCGCTGGATGGCAGATACCAGCGACGCGGTGCCGACCCTGACGCTGGACCTGCGCCAGGCCACGCGACTTGAGCGGGTAGAACTGTTTTTCGTCATGCCAACAGGCGGACATGCCTACCGGCTGGAGTACTCGCTGGATGCACGGGACTGGAAGCTGATGGGCGCCGAAACCGCGCCGTCGGTGCGGTCGCCGCATGTCGTGGAAGCCCCGGTGGTGGCGCGCTACCTGCGCGTTGCCATAACGTCCGGAGTCCCCGGCGTGTGGGAGTTCACCGCTTTCGGCACCGACCTGAATTCGCCCCTACAGCTTGGACCATAACTTCCCGAGGATCATCCGCATGCCCCCCTTTCTCCGACGCGCCATGCACGCCATCGCGCTGCTCGGCTGTATCGCTGCAGGCGCCGCCCACGCCCACGAGACGCTCAAACTCGACGCGCCCAAGCCCAACATCGCGCCCACAGCGCCGATGGGCTGGAATTCCTGGAACAAGTTCGCCTGCAATGTGTCAGAGCAGCTGATCCGCCAGCAGGCCGACGCCATGGCCTCGTCCGGCATGAAGGACGCCGGCTTCCAGTACATCGTCATCGACGACTGCTGGCAGACAAGCCGCGACGCCGACGGCAACATCCTGGCCGACCCCGAGCGCTTCCCGTCGGGCATCAGGGCGCTGGCCGACTACGTGCACTCCAAGGGATTGAAGTTCGGCCTCTATTCGGACGCCGGCTCGCTGACCTGCGCGGGCCGCCCCGGCAGCGCTGGCCATGAGTTCCAGGACGCACGCCAGTACGCCAAATGGGGCGTGGACTACCTGAAGTACGACTGGTGCCACACCGGCCCCCGCAACGCCGAGGCCGCCTACACCATCATGGCCAAGGCCCTGCGCGAGTCGGGCCGCGACATCGTGCTGTCGATCTGCGAATGGGGCGACCACCAGCCCGTGCACTGGGCTCCACCGCTGGGCCATCTCTGGCGCACAACCCCGGACATCGGCGATCTCTGGGACAACAAGGAGCCATGGCCGCTCGGCGTGGTGAACATCCTCGACCGGCAGGCCGAGTTGTGGTCCTACGCGGCACCGAACGCCTGGAACGACCCTGACATGCTGGAGGTGGGCAACGGCGGCATGACGACGACCGAGTACGAGTCGCACTTCTCGCTGTGGGCCATGCTGGCCGCGCCGCTGATCGCCGGCAACGACCTGTCCAGGATGGACGCCGACACCCTGCGCATCCTGACCAACAAGGACGTCATCGCCGTCGACCAGGACCCGCTGGGCAAGCCGGGCCGCCGCATGTGGAAGGAAGGCGAGCTCGAAGTCTGGGTACGCCCACTGCAGGGCGGCGAGTTCGCGGCCGTGCTGTTCAACCGCGGCAAGACGCCGGTCGACATGAAGCTGAGCTGGGACAGCCTGGGCCTGCCCGCCGGCCAGAAGGCGGAAGTCAGGGACCTGTGGAGCAAGAAGCTCACGAAGAACGTCAGCGGCAGCTACGGCAGCAAGGTGGCCCCGCATGGCGTGGTCATGGTGCGCGTCGCGCCGCAACGCTGAACACGAGGCACAGGATGCGACCCAGCCTTCTCTTCCCTTTGACCATCGCGTGGCTCATGGCCGTGGGCAGCGCTTCCGCCGCCGACGCACCGCGCCAGCGCAGCCGCATCGACGACGGCTGGCGCTTCGCGCTCGGCCATGCCACCGCCCCCGCCCAGGACTTCGACCATGGCCTGCGCCCCTTCTTCTTCGGCAAGGCCGGCTTCGGCGACGGCCCCGCCGCGGCGGACTTCGAGGACAGGCCCTGGCGCCGCGTCGACCTGCCGCACGACTGGGCGGTGGAGTTGCCGTTCAGCGAGCGCGGCAGCTCCCAGCATGGCATGAAGGCGGTTGGACGCGGCTTCCCCGAGAACAGCGTCGGCTGGTACCGCCGCGAGCTGGACATCCCGCCGGCCGCGCGCGGCCGGCGCATCGTGCTGGAGTTCGACGGCGTGTTCCGGGACAGCGTCGTCTGGGTCAACGGCCACTATCTGCACCACGAGGCCAGCGGCTATTCCGGCTTCCAGGTCGACATCAGCGACTACTTGAACTTCGGCGGTCGCAACGTCGTCGCGGTACGCGTGGACGCGACGACCCAGGAAGGCTGGTGGTACGAAGGTGCCGGCATCTACCGCCATGTCTGGCTGACGCAGACCGGGCCGCTGCATGTGGCGCCGCTGGGCAGTTTCGTTCGCGCCAGCGTCGACAGCGACCGCGCCGACGTGGCGGTTGACACAACGGTGCGCAACGACGGCAAGGCGGACGAGAGCTTCGCACTGGAGCACGAGCTGCGCGACCCGGCTGGCCGCATCGTCGCCCGCGCCAGCGTGCCGACCCGCCGCGTGGCCGCCGACGCAAGCCTGGATGTGGCCGCCCAACTTCGCGTGAAGTCGCCGCAGCTCTGGTCGCTGGAAACGCCGCAGCGCTACACGCTGACCACCCTGGTCAAGCGCGGCGGCGAGGTCGTCGACCGCGTCGACACGCCCTTCGGCATCCGCACGATTCGCTTCGACGCCAACCAGGGCTTCTTCCTCAACGGCCAGCACGTCAAGCTGCAGGGCGTCAACAACCACCAGGACCATGCCGGCCTCGGCGTCGCCCTGCCCGACGGCATGCACGAGGCGCGGCTGAGAATGCTCAAGGCCATCGGCGTCAACGCCATCCGCTCGTCGCACAACCCGGCCACGCCCGAGCTGCTGGAGGCCTGTGATCGCCTTGGCATCCTCGTCCTCGACGAGCACCGCATGATGGGCACCGCCCCGCAGATCCGCAGCGAGCTGGAGCGCATGGTGCGAGGCGGCCGCAACCACCCGTCCGTCATCCTCTGGTCGGTGGGCAACGAGGAATGGGCCATCGAGAACAGCGAGATCGGCACCCGGCTGACCCGCGAGATGCAGGCCATCGTGCGCCGCCTCGACCCGACGCGGCCGGCCACGCAGGCCGCGTCCAGCTCCGGCTATGCCGAGGGCACGTCCGTCGGCTCGCAGGTGATCGGCTTCAACTACAAGGGCCAGCACGACATCGACGCCATGCACCGCCGCTTCCCCGACCGGCCCATGGTCGTCACCGAGGAAGGTGCCACCCACGCCACGCGCGGCGCCTACGCCGACGATCCGGCGCGCGTGCACATCGCGGCCTACGACAAGCGCACGGGACCGCCCTACACCGCTTCCATCGAGGAGGGCTGGCGCTTCAACGCCGAACGCCCCTTCCTGGCCGGCATGTTCGTGTGGACCGGCTTCGACTACCGCGGCGAGACCACACCCTTCGGCTGGCCCGCCATCTCGTCGCAGTTCGGCATGCTCGACACGACCGGCGCGCCGAAGGACAGCGGCTACTACCTGAAGGCCGCGTGGACGGCCGAGCCCATGGTGCACCTGTTGCCGCACTGGAATTGGCCGGGTCGCGAGGGCCAGCCCATCGATGTGCGCGCCTATGCCAACACCGACGAGGTCGAGCTGCTGCTCAACGGCCGCTCGCTGGGCCGCCAGGCGCTGCAGCGCTACGGCCACCTGCAATGGAGCGTGCCCTATGAACCCGGCAACCTGACCGCGCGCGGCTACCGCTCCGGCCAGCTCGTCGCCACCGAAACCGTGGCCACCACCGGCGATGGCAACGCCGTGGGCCTGAGCGCGGACCGAGCCAAGCTGCGCGCGGGCGGCGACGACGTGGCGCTGGTGCGCGTGACCGTCGTCGACCGCGAGGGCCGCGTCGTACCGACCGCCGGCCAGCGCATCGCCTTCGAGACGACGGGGCCCATGCGCCTCATCGGCATGGGCAATGGCGACCCCGGCTCTCATGAAGCCGACAAGCCCACCGAACTGCACCGTTATGCCGCTGCCACCGGCTGGCGCCACCGCGGCATCGAGCGTCCCGAGGACGCCGCGGCGCTGCTGGCCGACACCAGCGACGCCGGCTGGCGCGACCCCTTCGCCTGGACACCGCCCGAGCAGCAGCCGGCCGACCGCGCGTGGAACCTCGTGCAGGCCCGGCTCAGCCGCCATGCCCCGGCCGGCCAGCGCCTGATGCTGTTCATCGGCGACGTCGCGCTCGGCACGCGCGTATACCTGGACGGTCGCGAAGTGAAGCTGCGCCAGGAAGCCGGCATGGCCGCCTTCGACCTTGAGCCGGCCGACACGGAAGTGACGCTGTCCCTGGTCTTCCCGACGCCCGCCGGCGGCACGCGCGCGCTGTTCGACGCCGCCCAGTCCGGCCGCCGCTGGGCCACGCTGCGCATCACCACGCCCGCCGGGCCCTGGCAGCGCAGCGTCTTCAACGGCCAGGCCCAGCTCATCCTGCAGTCCACCGGCGAAGCCGGCCGTGCAACGCTGCGCGCCATCGGCGACGGGCTGGCGCCGGCCGAACTGGCCTTCGACATCACGCCCCCCTGAACCACGAGCAATCCATGAAGCCTTCCCGCCTCCTCACCCTTTGCGCCCTCGCCTGCAGCCTGCTCGGCAGCAGCGCGCGCGCCGCGGAGCCCCAGCCCAGCGACGAGCAACGCTCGGCCACCAAGAGCGCCAACGCCGACCCGACACTGGCCCCCGACCTGCTGCTGCCGGCCCAGGACATGGCCTGGTGGCGTGACGCCAAGTTCGGCGTCTTCGTGCACTGGGGCCTCTACGCCATCCCCGCCAAGGGCGAGTGGCATATGTTCAACGACAAGGTGCCGGCGGCCGAATACGCCAAGCTGGCCGAGCGCTTCAACCCGCAGCACTACGACCCCGACGCCTGGGCCCAGCTGGCCGCCGACGGCGGCGCCCGCTACATGGTGCTGACCGCCCGCCACCACGACGGCTTCTCGCTGTTCGCCAGCAAGGCCAGCTGGGGCCAGTTCGATGCGCCGCACTCGGCCGCCAAGCGCGACCTCGTCGCCCCCTGGGTGCAGGCGGTGCGCCGCCACGGCCTGCGCGTGGGCCTCTACTACTCGCCGCTGGACTGGCGCTTCCCGGCCTATTTCCACCCCAGGGAGATGCCGGAAAACGCACGCGAGTTCAAGCAGCAGACCTATGGCCAGATCCAGGAACTGATGAGCCAGTACGGCCGCATCGACGTCCTCTGGTACGACGGCGGCTGGCTGGCCCACCAGGGCAGCGACGCCGACGCCGCCTGGTTCTGGGAGCCGGACAGGCTCAACCGCATCGTGCGCAAGCTGCAGCCCCAGGTCGTCATCAACCCGCGCTCGGGCTGGCAGGGCGACTTCGACACCGAGGAAGGCGATGCGCCGATCGGCGGCCCCATCCGCGCGCGGCCCTGGGAGAAGACCTTCTCCATCAACGGCGCCTGGGGCTACGTGCCCGAGGGCCAGGTCAAGACCGCTGACCAGGTGGTGACCCAGTTGGTCAACGCCGTCGTACGCAACGGCAATCTGCTCGTCAACCTCGGCCCCGATGCCGACGGCGTCGTGCCGCCCAAGCAGAGCGAGACGCTGCGCGGCGTGGGGCGCTGGCTGCAGCGCTACGGGCAGGCCGTCTACGACACGCGGCCAGGCCCGCTGCAGCCGGCGGACGGCGTCTACGGCATGACGCAGCGCGGCGACAAGCTCTACCTTTTCGTGCAACGCTGGCCCGGCGACGAGCTGCACCTGCCCGCGCTGCCGAAGCGGGTGACGGGCGTACGCAACCTGTCGGGCGACGAAGTGGCCTGGCGCGACGGGCCGCAAGGGCTGACCCTCTCGGTGCCCGTTGCGCAGCGCGGCGAGCCGGTCACCGTACTGGAGATCAGCACAGCCGCGGACCCGCGGTGAGCGGCCAAGCCCGACACGACCGCCGCGCCGGCTGAGGCCTTCGTCGCTACAGGGCCTGGCTTGTCCGCCGCCGGGCTGGCCGGTCGCATCGCCAGGGCAGCGCAAGGCCATCGCCACCAGACTGCCGGCCATCCCCACTCCGAAAGTATGAAGCCATGGACTACCGCTCCCTCCTCGCCATCCCGCTGGCAGCGCTGGCCCTCAGCGCCAGCGGCGCTGACAAGCTGCGCCAGCCCTCCAATTGGATTGCCGGCGCCAGCTATGCCTGGCCCAGCGGCGCCACGCACGAGGCCGGCGTCGCGCCCGAGACCGAGACCAGCGGTCAGCGCGCACTGACCGTCAGGTCCATCGGCAAGCGCGCGGCGCACGAGGCCGGCAGCATCAGCCAGTTCGTGCCCGGCTATGCCGGCAAGCGCGTGCGCTTCTCCGCGCAGGTGAAGTCGGCCGCCGCGGACGGCTGGGGTGGCATCGTGGTCGCCTCGAGCTACCAGCTGCTCTTTCTGTCGTACCTGGCGCCAGAGTTCGATGAGGTGCCGCCGCTCGGCGCGGCCGGCTGCCCTGACTGGTGCGACGTGAGCGTGGTGGCCGACATCCCGGCCGACGACGGCAGTGGCGCGATCAGCGTCGGGCTGGCCCTGGTGGGCAGCGGCCAGGTCTGGGCCCGGGGCGTGAAGCTCGAAACCGTTGGGGAGGACGTACCGCTGACGACCCAGCGCTTCGGCGTGGAAGCAGCCGCGGCCTTCAGGGTGTGGCTGGGGGCGGCTCAGAAACAGTTCCGCGAGCAGCTTCGCAACCAGCCACCAAGCCCGCCGCAGAACCTGTCGCTGCAATGAACCCGCGACCACGTCACCCACGCCAAGGACATTCGACATGAACTACCGCATCCTCCTGATCGCCCCGCTGGCCGCCGTGGTGCTCAGCGTCAGCGCCGCCGGCCTTCGCGTACCCGCGGGCTGGTTCGTCTTCTCGTCGCCGCCCGCCTCGAGCCCTGTGGGCGGCTACGAGATCGGCATCGACCCCGCCAGCGAGGCCGGCGGCACGCCCAGCCTGACGGTCCATTCCGTCGGAACGACCGTCCCCATGAGCCCGATGAGCTTCGGCGTGGCCGAGCAATCGGTCACCGGCTACGGCGGCAAGCGCGTGTGCTTCAGCGGCCAGCTGAAGGCCGAGTCGCTGCGTGGCTGGGCAGGCCTCTTTCTCGGTGAGGGCGACCCGGGCCAACTGGCCGGCCTCATGGGCGCCCGGCCCGGCGCGGAAAAGCAGGTGCCGCCGGGCACGGCCGTGCCGGCCGACGGCGGCTGGCATGAGGTCAGCGTCGTGCTGGACGTGCCGGCCGACACGCCGCGCATCGACTTCGGACTGGCCCTGACCGGCGAAGGCCAGGTCTGGGCGCGCGACCTGCACTTCGAGATCGTCGGCCCCGAGGTGGCACCGACCACGACGCGCCTCGGCATCGACCTGCCGGAGATCCGCCGCACGCTGGCCTGGACCAACGCCCAGTCGCGCAGGTACCCGCCCGCGCCGCTGCAGAACCCCGCGCTGGACTGAGCTGCCATGCTCGCACTGCGCAAGGCTCTGCCGCCCGCCCTGCTGTTCTGGGCGGCCTGGGCGCTGCTGCGCTGGCAATGGCCGAACGCGCGCTGGCCGACGGTCGCTGCCCAGCTGTGGCTGGCCTACAGCGCCGCCTGGCTGGTGCTGCCCTGGCGATGGTGGCCGTTGGGCGTACTGCTGGCGGCGGCCGGCGGCGCATGGCTGGGGGTGGCGCTCTGGCCTCCACCGATCCCCAGCCTGTTCGATACGCTGCGCGCCGCGCTGCCGGCCTTTGCCTTCGCGCTGCTGATGCACCTGCCGCTGCGCTGGTGGCGCTGGCGCGAGGAGCAGGCCGTGGCCCTGCGCCTGGCCCAGGCCGAGCAGGCGGCGGCCATGGCCGAGCTGTCGCGCCAGGTCAGCGTGTCCGAGCTGAAGGCCCTGCAGGCCCAGGTCGAGCCGCATTTCCTGTTCAACGCGCTGGCCAGCCTGCAGCAGCTCATCCGCAGCCAGCCGGCCACGGCCGAGCGATTTCTCGGCGAGCTGCACGACTATCTGCGTCTGGCTTTGCCCTCCATGCGCGAGCCGCTGTCCACTGTCGAGCGTGAGCTGGCCCTGGCGCGCGCCTATCTGACGGTGATGGGCACGCGCCTGGGTGCCCGCCTGCAGGTGCACGTTCAGGCGCAGCCCGGCTGCGAGGCCGACGCCGTGCCGCCCATGATGCTGCTGACCCTGGTGGAGAACGCCGTGCGCCACGGCATCGAGCCCCTGCCGCGGGGCGGGTGCATCGACGTGCAGGCGCTCCGCGAGGCCGGGCGGCTGGTGCTGGAGGTCCGCGACAGCGGCGCGGGCCTGCAGCCCGGCAGTGCCACCGCGGGCCAGGGCGTGGGTCTGGCCAATGTGCGCGACCGCCTGGCCAGCCTCTACGCCGGAGAAGCCCGCCTGATCCTGCAGCAGCGCGACGAAGGCGGCGTCAGCGCCCGCATCGAACTGCCCGCCCCCTCATGAAGAATCCCACCGCCCTGCTGATCGAGGACGAGGCCCTGCCCCGCCAGCGCCTGCGCGAGGGCCTGGCCGAGCTCTGGCCTGAGCCGCAGCTGCTGGCCGAGGCCGAGGACGGCGAGCGCGGCCTGGCCCTGGTGCTGGAGCTGCGGCCCGACATCGTCTTCGTCGACATCCGTCTGCCGGGGCTGGACGGCCTGCAGCTGGCGCGGCACATCAAGGGCCTGTGCCACGTCGTCTTCGTCACCGCCTACGACGCGCACGCCCTGGCCGCCTTCGACCAGGGCGCGGTGGACTATCTGCTCAAGCCCTTGTCCACCGAGAGGCTGCGGGAGACGCTGGTGCGCCTGCAGCAGCGGCTGCTGCTGCCCCCGGCGGAGCTGGCGCGCTGGCTGCAGCAATGGGCCCCGCCCGCACTGCCTGCGGCCGCGCCGGCCGCGCCGCTGCGCTGGCTGCAGGCCTCGCAGGCCGACCGGCTGCACCTGGTGATGGTGGCCGACGTGAGCCATTTCCGCAGCGACAACAAATACACCTGTGCGATCACGGCCGACGGCGAGTTCCTGCTGCGCCTGTCCCTGCGCGAGCTGCTGGCCCAGATCGACCCCGGTCAGTTCTGGCAGATCCACCGCGCCGTCGTCGTCAACCTCGCACAGGTGGCACGCGTCGAGCGCCACCTTGGCGGCATGGACGTGCTGCTGAAGGACGGCCGGACCCGGCTGCAGGTCAGCCAGAGCTTCCAGCCGCGCTTCAAGCCGATGTAGCGTGCCGGCTCCGGCCGCGGCGGCGAAGCGAGAAGGCGGCTGACCCGTCAGCCGAGCCGGTAGAGGCCGGCGCCATGCGGCGGCAGTTGCTGGACGAAACGCCCGGCCACCGCGGCCAGGGGCCGTCGGGCCCACAGGTCGCGCACCGGCAACGTGCCGTCCAGCCCCAGGTCCCGCAGCGCGATGCCGACCTCGCGCGGCTTGTCCGACGGGTTGAACAGCGCGAGGTAGCGACCCTTGCCGTCGGCAGGGCGTGCCGACCAGATGCGCACGAAGTCCTCGACAAAATGCGGCCGGTTGTCGGTGCTCGCCTGGTCGACGGCCAGCATCTCGGGGTTGGTCAGCAGCGCCAGCGTCGCGTCGTCCAGATGGCGCAGGTCACCACCCATGATCAGCGGCGCGCGAGTGATGGCCCACAGCGTCATCAGCGTGCGCTGCTCGTCGGGCGTGAAGCGGGTGTCGCGCTCGCCAAGGGCCAGGCGGCCCAGCGGCAGCATGTCGGGGTCGGGCCAGGCGCCCGGCTGGCGCCAGGGGTTCCAGTTCTCCAGGCGGGTGAATTGCGCCTCCAGCATGGGCCACTCGTCCCAGAAGTCGTCGGAGATGCGCCACATCTGCGCATACCGGCGCACATGCTCGGCACGGCTCACCGGCGTCTCGCCGGGCGACAGGCTGAGGACCATTGGACGCCCGGTGCGGGCGATGGCGCGGTGGGCGGCCTCGATCTCCGACGCATGGGCGTCGTAGGGGCGGCTCATGTCGTCCATCTTGATGAAATCCACGCCCCACGAGGCGTAGAGCGCGAAGACGCTGTCGTAGTAGGCCTGCGCGCCGGGCTTGCGCATGTCCACGCCGTACATGTCGGGGTTCCAGGTGCAGACGCTGGTGGTGTCGGCGATGTCGGCGGCGCGATGGGGCGTGCCCAGGATGGGCAGGTTGCGCTGGACGGCCAGACGCGGGATGCCGCGCATCAGGTGGATGCCGAACTTCAGGCCCATGGCATGCACGTCGGCCGCCAGCGGGGCGAAGCCGCAGCCATCGGCAGCGGACGGGAAGCGGTTCACTGCAGGAACCAGCCGGCCGTGACCGTCCATGGCCGGCTCAGGGTTGGCGCTGTAGGCGTAGCTCGACGCGCCGGGCTCGTACCACTGGATGTCGATGGTGAAGACGTTGTAGCCGGACGGCAGCAGCTTGTCCGCCATGACGCGGGCGGTCTCGCGGGCCTGGGCCTCGTTGATGGTGGTGGCGAAGCTGTTCCAGCTGTTCCAGCCCATCGGCGGGGTGGACGCCAGCAGGCCCTTGGCGGGCGCCGATGCGGTGGAGGCGGCTTGGGCGGGCAGAGTCGACGCCGCGATACTGACTAGACCGGAGCCAATCAGGTTCCTGCGATTCAAGGGCATGGGAGGTTGTCGTGTCTCGATGGGGGCAGGCCAGCGGTGTACGACTTTCCGCCCAAACCATCCAATGGCGTTTTCAACGCAACCCATGTCAGTTTTGACATATCGACGAGGGCGGCGCGTCAAGGCGGTTCAACGCAGCCTTGGCTGGCATCCGGCAACGGGCACAACATCAGATGCTTGCGAACATCGCCGGCCAAGCTATCCAGCGTTCCGCGGTACTCCAGGGCACGCTGCACGTTCCCCTCCTGCGGCAACGCCATGAACTGGTGAACGTTTCGGCTGAGCGTAGACAGTTCGGCACAGGACGCGACTAGCGACATGATCATCTCGGCCCGACTACCGCCGGACGTCAGCACCGGCACGCCGTTGGCCAGACCAACCAAGTAGGCACCGCGGGACAGGCGCGCCGCACCCGCGCCGGCGTCGATCCTCTCCGCCTCAGCCTGCGTTACGCGGATCGAGAGCTTCACCCATCGATCCGAGCACGGTCCGGGTCCGGGCGCGTGCGGTTGCCCGGCAGCATGGCCCGCGACGTCGCCAAGCTCGCGGGCGACGGCATCGCGAACGACGACGGACACGGAGGTCCGCTTGGCCTTCGCAAAGTCCACCAGCGCGGCCTTCAGGCCGCGCATATCGACGGTGACGAAGTCTGGCGGAGAGACGTTCATGAGGCGACTGAAAGGAGGCCGCGGAGCGCTTGTGAAATCGGCGGCAGTCCGCCTATCTCTGCACTCACCTATAGACCCAGTATTGGCCCGATCCCACGCCTTCAGGCCGGGGGATTCGAGGGCAAATGCCACCCGACCAAGTGCTCGGGGCTGAACCAACATCAAAGCAAGCGGGTCGAAAACGAATGGCAAGCGGGTCGCAAGTGGGTCCTCGCGGGTCCATACCGGGTCGAAACCGAATGGGAACCGGGTCCAAAGTGGGTCGAAAGCGGATCAGAAGTGAACCAAGTTTCATCAGCGTCAACCCTTCGTGGACTGGACAACGACAACGACGAGCCGTCGTCGATCGCCACGCCTGCGCCGACGCCGCCTGATGCGCGCCCCAGGCAGCCGCCTGGGCGACGCTCCCGCAAGGTAAGGGCCTATGCCGACCAGATTCGCCAGCTTCACGCCGGGGGGTACTCGATAGAGCTGATCCGCGAGGCCCTCGCCGAAGCCGGTGTCGTCGCCAGCTGGAGCACGGTTCAGCGAGAGGCCGCTCGTGCCCGTACGCACTGAGCCGGGCCGCCCCTAGTCGGCATCCTGAGCGACATTGACGCCCAGCACCCAGAGCTGACAACGAACATCTGACCTGGCGTTCATGCGTCCCCCAGTTGCCATGGATCCCGTTTGACCCGACGGCGTTGGGCTTGCCGCTTAGTGCGCAAACACGCCCCCACGCCTGACCATCAAGCGGTGAGCTTGCGTAGAGGTACCACGTTGCCGGCAATGCTGGCGTCAAGGTAGTCGCTCCACGCCTGCATCATCCTGGCCCGCTGCGTGAGGTACAGCGCATGGTTGTAGCTGGCCGAGACGGCATCACGCTCTTGGTGAGCCAGCTGCAGCTCGATGTGAGAGTGGTCAAACCCCTGCTCGTGCAACAGCGTGGAGGCAATGCCCCGAAAACCGTGCCCCGTCATCCGGCCCTTGTAGCCCATGCGCTCCAAGGCCTTGAGGATGGTGTTGTTGGACATGGGTTTCTTCGGGTCCCGCTCGCCTGGGAACAGCATCGCCTTGCGGCCGGTGCTGGTGTGCAGCGCCCGCAGCAGCGTCACGGCCTGGGTAGACAGCGGGACGATGTGCGGCGTCTTCATCTTCATGCGCTCGGCCGGGATATCCCAACGCCCTGCGTCCAGGTCGAACTCCGCCCACCTCGCGCCGATCAGCTCGCTGGTGCGCACGAAGGTCATGGCCATCAGCTTCATGGCGATGCGCGTGATGGATGCGCCCTGGTAGACCTCGATCTTGCGCAGCAGGTCCGGCAGCTCTTTGGCGTCGACCCGGGCGTAGTTCTGCTTCTTGCGCGCGGGCAGGACGTCGCCCGGCCGTACGTCGGTGGCGGGATTGCGGGAGGCCTTCCCGTGCGCGATGGCGTAGCGGAAGACCTGGCCACAGGTTTGCATGGAGCGCTTCGCGATGTCCAGCGCGCCGCGCGCTTCGATGCGCTTCATCATCGCGACCAACTCGGCCGCCCCGAGTTCAGCGATGGGGCGATGGCCGATGATGGGGAACACGTCGCTTTCCAGCCGCCGCTGCACATACTCGGCGTGGCGGCTTGAACGAGCCATCTTCCAGCTCTCCCACCATTTGCGAGCCACGGCCTCAAACGAGTCTTCCAGGCCGATGCGCTGCGCGACCTTCACCTCGCGGCGTTGGTCCATGGGATCAGTGCCGGCGGCCAGCAGCTTGCGGCCCTCATCGCGCTTCTCACGGGCCTGGGCAAGCGAGACATCGGGATAGCCGCCGATGGCCATCAGCTTTTCCTTGCCCTGGAAGCGGTACTTCCATCGCCAGAGCTTCGCCCCCTGCGGCTTGACCAGCAGGTACAGGCCTCGCTCGTCGCTCACCTTGAGCGGCTTGTCAGCGGGCCTGAGCTTCCTGATCGCGGTATCGGTCAGAGCCATGAGGACACCTCCGAAAGGCTGCCGGAGGAAAGTACCCCCAGCCCGTCTTCAACGTACCCCCAACCGTACCCCCGCGAATCGCAGGCTGTCAACGAACGCCAACGGACGTCCGGAAACAAAAAAGCCCGTCTCCACTGAGGAAAACGGGCTTTTCGCGTTCTTTGCGGGACTTCAGAAGACGTCCCGGAACTGATCTTTGGCGGAGTCGGAGGGATTCGAACCCTCGATGCAGGTTTTGCCCACATACTCCCTTAGCAGGGGAGCACCTTCGGCCACTCGGTCACGACTCCAGCACAGCCGCGCATTCTATACCAGGAATGCGCGGTCTCTTCCGAAAACTCAGGCCGCCGAAACTTCCTGGTCCAGATCGAAGGCCTTGTGCAGCGCGCGCACGGCCAGTTCCATGTACTTCTCGTCGATGACGACGCTGGTCTTGATCTCGCTCGTCGAGATCATCTGGATGTTGATGCCCTCCTCGCTCAGCGCGCGGAACATCTTGCTGGCCACGCCGACATGCGAGCGCATGCCGATGCCGACGATGGAGACCTTGCAGATCTTGGGGTCGCCGACGACCTTGGCGGCATTGGTGGCCGGGCCGACGTTGTTCTGCAGCAGGTCCATCGTGCGCGCGTAGTCGTTGCGGTGCACGGTGAAGGAGAAGTCGGTCTTGCCGTCGTGGGAGACGTTCTGGATGATGACGTCGATGTCGATGTTGGCCTCGGCCACGGGACCGAGGATCTGGAAGGCGATACCGGGCTTGTCGGGCACGCCCAGCAGCGTCACCTTGGCCTCGTCACGGTTGAAGGCAATGCCCGACACGACGGCTTGTTCCATTTTTTCGTCCTCTTCAAAACTGATCAGGGTGCCGGACTTGGCTTCCTCGTTGATGTCGATGTCCCAGGGCGTGAAGCTGGACAGCACGCGCAGCGGCACGCGGTACTTGCCGGCGAACTCCACCGAGCGGATCTGCAGGATCTTGGAGCCCAGCGAGGCCATCTCCAGCATCTCTTCGAAGCTGATGGTGTGCAGGCGGCGCGCCTCGGGCACGATGCGCGGGTCGGTCGTGTAGACGCCGTCCACATCGGTGTAGATCAGGCACTCGTCGGCCTTCATCGCGGCGGCGATGGCCACGGCCGAGGTGTCGGAGCCGCCACGGCCCAGCGTCGTGATGTTCTGCTCTTCGTCGATGCCCTGGAAGCCGGCGATGACGACGACCTTGCCGGCGGCCAGGTCCTCGCGCACGCGCACGTCGTCGATGCTTTCGATGCGGGCCTTGGTGTAGGACGAGTCGGTGCGCACCGGCACCTGCCAGCCCGTGTAGCTGACCGAGGGCACGCCCTCGGCCTGCAGCGCGATGGCCAGCAGGCCCACCGAGACCTGCTCGCCGGTCGCGGCGATCATGTCGAGTTCACGCATGACCTCGGGCGTGGTGCTGGCCGGCGTCAGCTCCTTGGCCAAGCCCAGCAGGCGGTTGGTTTCGCCGCTCATCGCCGAGGGCACGACCACCATCTGGTGGCCGGCGCGCACCCATTTGGCGACGCGCTTGGCCACGTTGCGGATGCGATCGGTGGACCCCATCGAGGTGCCGCCGTACTTGTGGACGATCAGAGCCATGTGTTTCGCGAAGGCAGAAGAAGGAGCTGCCGGGACGGCATGCTCGCAAACCCCCGATTTTATGCGGCAACCCCGCCTTCGCCTTCGCTCTGCAACAAGGCTGAATCCTCCTGCCAACGCAGGGCAAGCTGGGGCTCATCTTTTTCGGCGAAGGCACGGGCATCCATGCCCAGGCCGGCGACGGCAAGCAGCCCGGCTTCGTCGTCGAACAGCAGCGGCCCGCCGCGCCGCCATGGCGGCAGACCGGCCTCCTGGCAGGCCTTCTTCAGGCTGCGCGGCACCGCGGCCGGTGCGCGCTGGAATTGCTCGCCGCCAGCGCGGGCACGCTGAGTCAGCCGCTGCAGGCGCCGCACCGCGATGCCAGGCGACGCGGCCTCGACGATCCAGGCGCCCCGCCAGCCGGGCTGGTCATAACGCCCCGGGCGGCTGAGGTCGAGCACCGACGGTGCCGGTGACCCGCCGCCCGCCGCCTCCCAGAACAGGCCGTCACGGTAGGCATGCAGCGCGCCGCCGGGCGCGGGCCAGGACAGCGTCGCGCCCCGTCGCCATTCGGACAACAGACGCTCCACCAGGCTGGCCGGCGCAGCCGTGTGCCCGGACAGCCAGGCCCGCAGCGCATTGCTGGCCCGCGCGGGGGACAGCCGGCCCAGTGCGGCCAGGTCCAGGCGCTCGCGCGTGACCAGGCGGGCCAGATCCTCGGCAGCGACCTCCGTCGCCAGCGCCACAGCCTGCTGGGCCCAGCGCGCAGCCTGGGCGAGACCGGACTCGGCCGCCGGGAAGGCCGGCCACAGCGTCTGGCGCAGCCGGTTGCGGGCGTAGCGGGCGTCGGCGTTGCTCGGGTCCTCGATCCAGCCCAGGCCCTGGTGTTCGGCATAGGCCCGGATCAGGTCGCGGGGCCGATCCAGCCAGGGCCGCGCCCAGCAGACACCGTCGCGCCACTGCATGCGCGGCATGCCGGCCAGGCCGGCCACACCGGCGCCGCGCAGGGCCTGCAGCAGGAAGGTCTCCGCCTGGTCCCGGCGGTGGTGTGCCAACAGCAGCAGGTCGGCGCCGGCTGCGACGGCCATGTCGCGCAACGCGAGATGCCGCCCCTCGCGCGCCCAGGCCTCGACGCTGTCGCCGCGCGCCGGGACTCCGTCCAGCCGCGCGCAGGCAAAGCCCGCACCCAGCTCGCGCGCCACGCGCTCGCAGTGCAGGGCCCAGTCGTCGGCCTGCGACTGCAGGCCGTGATGGACATGGAGGGCGATGACACGCTGCCCGCCTGCCGCCGCGCGGACGGTGGCATGCAGCAGCGCCGTGGAATCGAGGCCGCCGCTGAAGGCGACTGCTACGCAATCACCGGTTCTTGGTGTCGCCGAATCGGCCATAGGCCTGCAGGCGCTCGTAGCGGCGGTCCAGCAGTTCGCGGACCTTGAGGTCGCTGACCTGGCGCAACGCATCGTTCAGCGCACGCTTCAGGTTGGACGCCATCTGCTTGGGATCGCGATGGGCCCCGCCCACCGGCTCGTTGACGATCTTGTCGATCAGGCCCATGGCCTTCAGGCGGTGGGCCGTGATGCCCAGGGCATCGGCCGCATCGGACGCGCGCTCGCTGCTCTTCCACAGGATGGAGGCGCAGCCCTCGGGCGAGATGACCGAATAGGCCGCGAACTGCAGCATCAGCACCTGGTCGGCCACGCCGATGGCCAGGGCGCCGCCGGAGCCTCCTTCGCCGATAACGGTGGCGATGATGGGCACTTCGAGCTGCGCCATCTCGAGGATGTTGCGGCCGATGGCCTCGCTCTGGCCGCGCTCCTCGGCACCGATGCCGGGGTAGGCGCCCATGGTGTCGATGAAGGTGAAGACCGGCAGGCCGAACTTCTCGGCCAGCTTCATCAGGCGCAGGGCCTTGCGGTAGCCCTCGGGGCGCGGCATGCCGAAGTTGCGCAGCGTGCGCTCCTTGGCGTCGGAGCCGCGCTCGTGGCCAATGACCATGCAGGCCTGGCCATTGAAGCGGGCCAGACCGCCGACGATGGCCGCGTCGTCCGCAAAGTGGCGGTCGCCGTGGAGTTCCTGGAACTCGGTGAAGACCTCGTTGCAGTAGTCCAGCGTCTGCGGGCGCTGCGGGTGGCGGGCGACCTGATAGACCTGCCAGGGCGCGACGTTGGAGTAGACCTCCTTGGTCAGCTGCTGGCTTTTCTTGGAGAGGCGGTCGATCTCCTCGGAGATGTCGACGGCCGACTCGCTCTGCACATAGCGCAGTTCTTCGATCTTGGTCTCGAGCTCGGCGATGGGCTGCTCGAATTCGAGGAAATGTTTTTTGCTCATCAGTAGTCCACGGGTAGCGGATCGAGGCTGCGCCAAATGTACCAAACGGCCACGGATCGATAGGGAGCCCAGGCGTCGCCGACCTCGCGCGCCTCGGCGCGGGAGACCGGCTCGCCGGAGAAGTAGTTCTGGCTGATGCCCTTGAGCAGGCCGACGTCGTCCAGCGGCATCACATTGGGGCGCATCAGGTGGAAGATCAGGAACATCTCGGCCGTCCAGCGGCCGATGCCGCGGATGGCGACCAGTTCCTCAATGATGGCCTCGTCGTCCATCTGCGCCCACTGACGCACATGCACCTGGCCGGAATCGAAATGCTCGGCCAGGTCGCGCAGGTATTCGACCTTGCGCGCGGACAGGCCGGCGGCACGCTGCTCCTCGACGCCCAGGGCCATCACACCGGCGGGCTGGAACTTCGGGCACAGCGCGATCCAGCGGTTCCAGACCGACTGTGCGGCCTTGACCGAGATCTGCTGGCCGACGATGGAGCGCGCCAGCGTCGCGAAGGCATCGCCGCGGCTTTGCAGGCGCGCCTCGCCGAACTGGGGGATGAGTTTCTTCATCACCCGGTCGCGCTTGGCGAGGTGCTTGCAGGCCTCGTCCCAATAAGGAGGCACAACCACTTCAGGCGTGGCCACGACGGGGCTCTTGGACGCCATCAGCTCTTCACCCAGGTCGTGCCGCCCGAGCCGTCCTTCAGCGTGATGCCCTTGGCCGACAGCTCGGCACGGATCGCATCGGCACCGGCGAAATCCTTGGCGGCCTTGGCCGCCGCACGGGCCGCGATGCGCTCCTCGATCCAAGCCGCATCGTCGCCCGAGCCCCCCTGCAGATAGGCGCGTGGCTCCTGCTGCAGGATGCCGAGCACGCCGGCCAGGGCCTTCAGCAGGCCGGCACGCTGCGGCGAGCGGTCGCGGTTGACCTCGTTGACGAGGTCAAACAGCACGGCGATGGCGCCGGGCGTGCCGAAGTCCTCGTCCATCGCTGCCTTGAAGGCTGCGGCACTGGGCTCGCTCCAGTCGATGGCGACATCGGCCGGCGGCACGGCGTCCAGCGCCGTGTAGAGGCGGGTCAGCGCCGTGCGGGCGTCTTCCAGGTGCGAGTCGCTGAAGTTGAACGGGCGGCGGTAGTGCGTGCGCAGCATGAAGAAGCGCAGCGTCTCGCCGTCGAACTTCTGCAGCACGTCGCGGATGGTGAAGAAATTGCCCAGGCTCTTGGACATCTTCTCGCCGTCGACGTTCAGGAAGCCGTTGTGCAGCCAGTAGCGCGCGAACGGGTAGCCGGCGCCCTGACTCTGCGCGATCTCGTTCTCGTGGTGGGGGAACTGCAGGTCCGCGCCGCCACCGTGGATGTCGAAGCTCTCGCCCAGCAGCGCGCAGCTCATCGCCGAGCATTCGATGTGCCAGCCCGGGCGGCCCTCGCCGAAGGGCGCGGCCCATTTGGCGTCGGCCGGCTCCTCGGCCTTGGCGGCCTTCCAGAGCACGAAGTCCAGCGGGTCCAGCTTGCCGTCGTCCACGGCCACGCGCTCGCCGGCGCGCAGGTCGTCCAGGCTCTTGCCGCTGAGCTTGCCGTAGCCTTCGAACTTGCGCACGGCGTAGTTCACGTCACCGCCCTCGGCGCGATAGGCCAGGCCACGCGCTTCCAGGCGCTCGATCAGCGACAGCATCTGCGGCACGTACTCGGTCGCGCGCGGCTCGTGGTCGGGGCGCAGCAGGCCCACCGCGGCGAAGTCCTCATGCATCGCGGCGCTCATCTCCTGCGTCAGCTGGCGGATCGTGATGCCACGCTCGACGGCGCGCTTGATGATCTTGTCGTCGATGTCGGTGATGTTGCGCACATAGGTGACGCCAAAGCCGCTGGCACGCAGCCAGCGGTAGATGACGTCGAACGCCATGTTCATGCGCAGATGCCCCATGTGGCAGAGGTCGTAGACCGTGATGCCGCAGACGTACATGCGCACCTGGCCCGGCACGAGCGGTTGGAAGTCTTCGAGATTGCGGCTGAGGGAGTTGTAAACGCGCAGGGGCATGGGAAAAGAGAGGCGCACCGTTGGCAGGCGACCACCAACAAGAAGCCCCGCACCGGGTCAGCCCAGGCGGGGCTCATAGAATGAAATCAGTATAGCGGCCGACCCTGACGCCGCCCCCCCGCTACAACCCTCATGCGACTGCCCCTCCCCCTCCTCATGCTGCTGGCCGCACTAGCCGCCGGGCCGGTCCGCGCCGACGATCTGGCCACCGCCCAGCGCCTGTGGCTGTCCGGCCAGAAAACCCAGGCCGTGGACCAGATCGAGCAGGCGCTCAAGCGCACGCCCGACGACCTGCAACTGCGCTTCGCCCTCGGCGTGATGCATATGGAGCTCGGCGAACGCGCCCAGGCCGTGCGCATATTCACGGGCCTGACCCAGGACTTCCCCGACCTGGCCGACCCCTACAACAACCTCGCCGTGCTGTACGCCGCCGCCGGCCAACTCGACGAGGCCAAGGCCGCGCTGGAGCAGGCCCTGCGCCTGCAGCCCGAACACGCCCAGGCCCAGGAGAACATGGGCGATGTGCTGGTGCGTCTGGCGCTGCGCGCCTACCAGCGCGCCCAGAAGGCCTCGCTGGCGCCCAGCGAGGCGCTGGCCAACAAGATCAGCCGCACGCTGGCGCTGACCGGCGACGCCGCCAAGACCCGCTGAGCCCCGCATGACCAAGACCGCATTGTTCCTGGCCGCCCTGCTGGCCGCCGCCGCCACATCGGCCCAGACCGTCAAGCTGCAGACGAGCGAGGGCGACATCCGCATCGAGCTGGATGCCGAGAAGGCCCCTCGGACGGTGGCCAACTTCCTGCAATACGTGAAGTCCGGCCACTACAACGGCGTGGTCTTTCACCGCGTCATTGCCAACTTCATGGTGCAGACCGGCGGCTACGACGCCAGGCTGAACCAGCGCCCGACCAAGGCGCCGATTCCGCTGGAATCGCACAATGGCCTGTCCAACCTGCGCGGCAGCGTGGCGATGGCCCGCACGGGCGACCCGAACTCGGCGACGTCGCAGTTCTTCATCAACGTCGTCGACAACCTCTTCCTCGACGGCGAACCCGACACCCCCAAGAGCGGCTACGCCGTCTTCGGCCAGGTCGTCGACGGCATGGACGTCGTCGACAGGATCCGCGCCGTGGAAACCAAAGCGGCCGGCATGCACGAGAACCTGCCGGTCAAGCCCATCTTCATCAACAAGGCTCTCGTCGAGCCCGTCAAAAAATGAGCCAAGTCAAACTCTCCACCAACCACGGCGACATCCTCATCGAACTGGACGCCGAGAAGGCGCCGCTGTCGGTCGCCAACTTCCTGCAATACGTCCGCAGCGGCCACTATGACGGCACGGTCTTCCACCGCGTCATCAAGGGCTTCATGATCCAGGGCGGCGGCTTCGAGCCCGGCATGAAGCAGAAGTCCACCGAGGCGCCGATCCAGAACGAGGCCAACAACGGCCTGAAGAACGCCCACTACACGCTGGCGATGGCGCGTACCAACGCGCCGCATTCGGCCACGGCGCAGTTCTTCATCAACACGACGAACAACGGCTTCCTGGACTTCAAGTCCGAATCGCCGTCGGGCTGGGGCTATGCCGTGTTCGGCAAGGTCATCGAAGGCCAGGACGTGGTCGACAAGATCGAGAAGAGCAGGACCGCCGGTCGCGGCGGCCATGGCGACGTGCCGGTCGAGGATGTCGTCATCGAGAAGGCCGTCGAGGTTTGATCCACACGCTGACGGCCCCGAAGCAGTGGCAGCAGATCGACCTGCTGTCCGACCTGCACCTGGGGCCTGACACGCCGGGCACCTTCGCCCGGCTCGAACGGCACCTCGCCGAGACGCCCGCCCAGGCCGTGCTGCTGCTCGGCGACATCTTCGAGGTCTGGGTCGGCGACGACTCGCGCCACCTGCCCTTCGAGGCAGGCTGCGCCGTAATGCTGAAGAGCGCCAGCCAGCGGCTGGACCTGTTCTTCATGCATGGCAACCGCGACTTCCTGCTGGGCACCGACATGCTCGCCGCCTGCGGCATGACCGCCCTGCCCGACCCCACGGTGCTCGCCGCCTTCGGCCAGCAATGGCTGCTCGTGCACGGCGACGCGCAATGCCTGGCCGATACGGCCTATCAGCTGTTCCGCAACCAGGTGCGCTCGCCGCACTGGCAGGCCGAGTTGCTGGCACAGCCGCTGGAGGCCCGCCAGGCACTTGGCCGCCAGATGCGCGAGGGCAGCCGGGCAGCCCAGGCGGCGCAGCTGATGGCCAGCGACCTCGATGCCGACGTGTGCCGGGCATTGCTGGACGAAGCCGGCGCGAAGACCATGATCCACGGCCATACGCACCGGCCGGCCGAGCACGACCTCGGCAACGGCCGGAAGCGCGTCGTGCTGTCCGACTGGGACTTCGATGGCATGCCGACGCGTGGCGACGTGATCCGCCTGTCCCCCGCCGGCCTGCAACGCATCCCGCTGTGATCCTGAAAGCACTGCGCAGCTGGCGCGAACGTCGCGCCGTCGAGCGCCGCGCCATCCCCGATCCGCTGTGGCAGCTGACGCTGCTGCGCTACCCCTTCCTGGCCCAGCGCAGCACGGACGACCTCGCCGAGCTGCGGCGCCTGTGCAGCCTCTTCCTGTCGACCAAGGAATTCCACGGCGTCGCCGGCTTCGAGGTGACCGACGAGGTCGCCGTGGCCGTTGCGGCCCAGGCCTGCCTGCCGGTGCTGCGGCTGGGCCTAGCCTGGTATGACGGCTTCGTCGGCATCGTCATGCACGCGGGCGAGGTCGTCGCCCAGCGGCGCTTCGAGGACGAGGATGGTGTCGTCCACGAATACGACGAGGAGCTGGCCGGCGAGGCCATGGAAGGCGGACCGCTGATGCTGGCCTGGCAGGCCATCGCCGTCAGTGACGACCCGGCGGAGTTCGGAGCCGACGCGGTCTACAACGTCGTCATCCACGAGTTCGCGCATGTGATCGACATGCGCGACGGCCTGGCCGACGGCGTGCCGCCGCTGGACGCGGCTGAGCGAGAACGCTGGATAGGCGTCATCGACGCCGAGTGGGAGAAGTTCTGTGCGCGCATCGATGCCGGCGAGGACACATTGATCGACCCCTATGGTGCAGAAGCCGTCGAAGAGTTCTTCGCGGTGGCCGTGGAGGCCTTCTTCGTCGCACCAGCCGCGATGCGGGTAGAGGAGCCGGTGATGTACGAACTGCTGGCCGGCTTCTTCAGGCAGGACCCGGCGGGCTGACAAGCAAAAAGGGACGCCGAGGCGCCCCTTCCCGTTTTGCGGCGGTGGTCAGGCTGTTGTCGCCGGCTCGGCCTTGGGCTTGCCGTCCTTCGTGGGCTTCACGTTGGGCTGGATGTCCAGCACCGTCTCGCCCTTGTCGTCCACGTCCACCGTCAGGCGGCCACCGTCGACCAGCTTGCCGAACAGCAACTCGTCGGCCAACGCGCGGCGGATGGTGTCCTGAATCAGGCGCTGCATCGGTCGTGCGCCCATCAGCGGATCGAAGCCCTTCTTGGCGAGCTGCTTGCGCAGCGCGTCGGAGAAGCCGACCTCGACCTTCTTCTCGGCGAGCTGGCTTTCCAGCTGCAGCAGGAATTTGTCGACCACGCGCAGGATGATCTCCTCGTCCAGCGCGCGGAAGGACACGATGGCGTCCAGGCGGTTGCGGAACTCGGGCGTGAACAGGCGCTTGATGTCGGCCATCTCGTCGCCCTGCTGGCGCTGGGTCGTGAAGCCGATGGTGGCCTTGTTCATGATCTCGGCGCCCGCGTTCGTCGTCATGATGATGATGACGTTGCGGAAGTCGGCCTTGCGCCCGTTGTTGTCAGTCAGCGTGCCGTGGTCCATGACCTGCAGCAGCACGTTGAAGACGTCCGGGTGGGCCTTCTCGATCTCGTCGAGCAGCAGCACCGCGTGCGGCTTCTTCGTGACGGCCTCGGTCAGCAGGCCGCCCTGGTCGAAGCCGACATAGCCCGGGGGCGCACCGATCAGGCGGCTGACGGCATGGCGCTCCATGTACTCCGACATGTCGAAGCGGATCAGCTCGATGCCCAGGATGTAGGCGAGCTGCTTGGCGACCTCGGTCTTGCCCACGCCCGTTGGGCCGCTGAACAGGAAGCTGCCTACCGGCTTGTCGGGACGGCCCAGGCCCGAACGCGCCATCTTGATGGCGGCGGCCAGCGCATCGACGGCCGGGTCCTGACCGAAGACGACGCTCTTCAGGTCGCGGTCCAGGGTCTTGAGCTTGCTGCGGTCGTCGCTGTTGACGGACGCGGGCGGGATGCGCGCGATCTTGGCGACGATGTCCTCGACCTCGGCACGCGTGATGGTCTTCTTCTGCCTGCTCTTGGGCAGGATGCGCTGGGCCGCACCGGCCTCGTCGATGACGTCGATGGCCTTGTCCGGCAGGTGGCGGTCGTTGATGTACTTGGCCGACAGCTCGGCCGCGGCCTGCAGCGCGCCCAGCGCGTACTTGACCGAGTGGTGCTCCTCGAAGCGGCTCTTCAGCCCCTTCAGGATCTCGACGGTCTGCTCGACCGAGGGCTCGGCCACGTCGATCTTCTGGAAGCGCCGGCTCAACGCCGCATCCTTTTCGAAGATGCCACGGTACTCGGTGAAGGTGGTCGCGCCGATGCACTTCATCGCGCCCGAGCTGAGCGCCGGCTTGAGCAGGTTGCTCGCATCCAGCGTGCCGCCCGAGGCCGCGCCGGCACCGATCAGCGTATGGATCTCGTCGATGAAGAGGATGGCGTGCGGCTGTTCCTTCAGCGACTTCAGCACGGCCTTCAGGCGCTGCTCGAAGTCGCCGCGGTACTTGGTGCCGGCCAGCAGTGCGCCCATGTCCAGCGAGTAGACGACGCTGTCCGCCAGCACCTCGGGCACCTCGCCCTCGGTGATGCGCCAGGCCAGGCCCTCGGCGATGGCCGTCTTGCCGACACCGGCCTCGCCGACCAGCAGCGGGTTGTTCTTGCGGCGACGGCACAGCACCTGCACGACGCGCTCGACCTCGGACTCGCGGCCGATCAGCGGGTCGATCTTGCCGTCCTTGGCCAGCTGGTTGAGGTTCTGCGTGAACTGCTCCAGCGGCGAAGCCTTGGCGCTGCCGCCCTCGCCTTCCTCGCGCTCGCCTTCCTGGCCCTGGCCCTGGCCCTCAGGCGACTTCGGCGGCTCGGGGTCGGTCTTCTTGATGCCGTGGGCGATGAAGTTGACGACATCCAGGCGGGTGACCCCCTGCTGGTGCAGGTAGTAGACGGCGTGGGAGTCCTTCTCGCCGAAGATGGCCACCAGCACGTTGGCGCCGGTCACTTCCTTCTTGCCGCTGCCGGTGCTCTGCACATGCATGATGGCGCGCTGGATGACGCGCTGGAAGCCCAGCGTGGGCTGCGTGTCCACCTCGTCGCTGCCGCCCACCATGGGCGTGTTCTCCTTGATGAACTGCGTCAGGCTCTTGCGCAGGTCGTCCAGGTTGGCGGCGCAGGCGCGCAGCACCTCGGCGGCGCTGGGGTTGTCGAGCAGCGCGAGCAGCAGGTGCTCGACGGTGATGAATTCGTGCCGCTGCTGGCGTGCCTCGACGAACGCCATGTGCAAACTGACTTCAAGCTCTTGCGCAATCATGCGGCCTCCATAATGCACTGCAGGGGGTGGCCGGCACGCCGGGAGGCGGCCAAAACCAGCTCCACCTTGGTCGCGGCGACGTCCTTGGTGAAGACACCGCAGACCCCGCGACCCTCGTGGTGGATTTTGAGCATGATCTGCGTCGCCGTATCGAGGTCATGCCGGAAAAATTCCTGCAGAACCATGACAACGAACTCCATCGGCGTGAAATCGTCGTTCAGCAGCAGGACCTGATAGAGCCGCGGCGGCTCGGTCTTCTGGGTCTGGCGCTCGACGACGACCGCGCCCTCGCCTTCGTCCCGGCCCGGTTTCAGGGGCGGTGCTGGCGGGGGCGGAGCCGACTGGTTTCGCGGTGAAAAAACGGACAGCACAGGCATGGATCGATTCTATCGACGGGGGTATCCCCTCGCCGACCGCTGGCAGATGGCGACACCCGGCCGGATTGCAAGCAGCCGGGGCACCGTCTAGGGTGAACCCGTCCGGGAAGGTCCCGAATTGACGCTTTTTATTGCGCTACCAGAATCCACGTCCGCCTCCTCGGGAGGAGCCACACAGAACGGAGACAAGATGATGGCGCTGGGCAAAGTCAAGTGGTTCAACGATGCCAAGGGCTTTGGATTCATCGAGCCGGAAGCCGGCGGCGATGACGTCTTCGCCCATTTCTCGGCGATCCAGATGGAAGGATTCCGGACGCTGAAACAGGGCAGTCAGGTGCAGTTTGATCTAGTGCAAGGCCCCAAGGGGCAATTGGCGCAGAACATCACGCCTGTGGAAGCCGCGCGCGGCATGGAGCCACAGCCGCTGGCCTCCTGAGCCCCCTCCTGACCGAGAAGCCCCGCGAGCCACTGGCCGCGGGGCTTTGCGCTTTCTGCCCGCCGCGTCAGCCAAATGCTGGAGTGGCTTGCTAGAGTTCATGCCCTGCGCGCTGGCGCCTGGTGCATCCAGCCGCACGGATTGCCCCTTTACCGGAAGACCTCATGACCGCCGAAAAGACCCAGATCGTTTACACCCTGACCGATGAAGCACCCCGCCTGGCCACTGCCTCGCTGCTGCCGGTCGTCCAGGCCTTCGCGGCGCAGGCGGGCATCGATGTCGTCACCAGCGACATCTCCGTGGCCGGCCGCATCCTGGGCCAGTTCCCGGAGGCGCTGACCGAAGCGCAGCGCGTGGCCGACAACCTGGGCGCGCTCGGCAAGCTGACGCTGAAGGCGAACGCCAACATCATCAAGCTGCCCAACATCAGCGCCTCGGTGTCCCAGCTCAAGGCCGCCATCAAGGAACTGCAGGACAAGGGCTACAAGATCCCCGACTTCCCCGAGGCGCCGAAGACGGACGAGGAGAAGGACATCCGCGCCCGCTACAACAAGTGCATCGGTTCGGCCGTGAACCCGGTGCTGCGCGAGGGCAACTCCGACCGCCGCGCGCCCAAGGCGGTGAAGGAATACGCGCGCAAGAACCCGCACCGCATGGACGAGTGGAGCCAGGCTTCGCGCTCGCATGTGTCGCACATGCACGCCGGCGACTTCTATCACGGCGAGAAGTCGATGACGCTGGACCGCGCGCGCGACGTGAAGATGGAGCTCATCACCAAGAGCGGCAAGGCCATCGTGCTCAAGCCCAAGGTCTCGCTGCTGGACCGCGAGGTCATCGACTCGATGTTCATGAGCAAGAAGGCGCTGCTGGCCTTCTACGAGCGTGAGATCGAGGACGCCCGCAAGACCGGCGTCATGTTCTCGCTGCACGTCAAGGCCACGATGATGAAGGTGTCCCACCCCATCGTCTTCGGCCACTGCGTGAAGATCTTCTACAAGGACGCCTTTGCCAAGCACGCCAAGACCTTCGAGGAACTGGGCGTCAACGTCAACAACGGCATGGTCGACCTCTACACCAAGATCGCCACGCTGCCGCAGAGCAAGCAGGAGGAGATCAAGCGCGACCTGCATGCCTGCCACGAGCACCGCCCCGAGCTGGCGATGGTGGACTCCGCCAAGGGCATCACCAATTTCCATTCGCCCAACGACATCATCGTCGACGCCTCCATGCCTGCGGCCATCCGCAGCGGCGGCAAGATGTACGGTGCCGATGGCCGGCTCAAGGACGTGAAGGCCGTGATGCCCGAATCGACCTTCGCCCGCATCTACCAGGAGATGATCAACTTCTGCAAATGGCACGGCGCCTTCGACCCGCGCACGATGGGCACCGTGCCCAACGTCGGCCTGATGGCCCAGCAGGCCGAGGAATACGGCTCGCACGACAAGACCTTCGAGATCCCGGAGGATGGCGTCGCCAACATCACCGACCTGGACACGGGCGAAGTGCTGATGAGCCAGGACGTCGAGCAGGGCGACATCTGGCGCATGTGCCAGTGCAAGGACGCCGCCATCCGTGACTGGGTCAAGCTGGCCGTCACGCGCGCCCGCAACTCCGGCATGCCGGTGGTGTTCTGGCTGGACAGCTACCGCCCGCACGAGGCCCAGCTGATCACCAAGGTCAAGATGTACCTGCATGAGCACGACACGACCGGCCTGGACATCCAGATCATGAGCCAGGTCCGTGCGATGCGTTACACGCTGGAGCGCGTCATCCGCGGCCTGGACACCATCAGCGCCACCGGCAACATCCTGCGCGACTACCTGACCGACCTGTTCCCCATCATGGAACTGGGCACGTCGGCCAAGATGCTGTCCATCGTGCCGCTGATGGCCGGCGGCGGCATGTACGAGACCGGCGCCGGCGGCTCGGCCCCGAAGCATGTGCAGCAGCTGGTGGAAGAGAACCACCTGCGCTGGGACTCGCTGGGCGAATTCCTGGCCCTGGCGGTGAGCCTGGAAGACCTGGGGCTCAAGAACAAGAACGCCAAGGCCAAGGTGCTGGCCAAGACCCTGGACGCCGCCACCGGCAAGCTGCTGGACAACGGCAAGGGCCCCAGCCCCAAGACCGGCGAGCTGGACAACCGCGGCAGCCACTTCTACCTGACGCTGTACTGGGCGCAGGAGCTGGCCGCGCAGACGGACGACGCCGAGCTGGCCGCCCGCTTCAAGCCCGTGGCCGAGGCCCTGGCCGCCAACGAGGCCAAGATCGCCGCGGAACTGAAGGCCGTTCAGGGGGGGCCGGCCGACATCGGCGGCTACTACCTGCCCGACACGGCGAAGCTGGACGCGGTCATGCGCCCGAGCGCGACCTTCAACGCGACGCTGGCGTCCCTCGCGAGCTGACCTCCATTGCCTGACGGGGCCGCGGCCCCGCCTGGATCACGCCGCTGCGCAGTCGATGCCAGCGGCGTTTTTCATGGTGTGGCCTCGACCACCTCGGCTGCCGCGCGGAAGGCATCCACCGCCGCCGGAAAACCGCAGTAGACGCTGGCGTGCAGGAAGATCTCCTGCAGCTCCTGCGCCGTCACGCCGTTGTTCAGCGCGCCGCGCACATGGGTCTTGAGCTCATGCGCGCGACCCAGTGCCACCAGCATGGACACCGTCACGATGCTGCGCGTGCGCAGGTCCAGGCCCGGCCGCTGCCAGGTGTTGCCCCAGGCGTGTCGGGTCACGAGTTCCTGCAGCGGCTCGGTGAACGGCGTGACCTTGGCCAGCGCGGCGCCGACATAGGCATCGCCCAGCACCGCACGGCGGGTGGCAAGCCCTTGGGGGTCGAGATCCATGACGGCTCCTTCGTTGTTGCATCGCAGCATAGCGACACGAAGCCGACAAGGATTCAGAAGGCAAGAAGCCCATCGCCGCGGGGTGCGATGGGCTTCGAAGGCGCAGCGGGCGACGCCCGTCGACGTCAGGCCATCTGGTCGATCATCACCTGCCCGAAGCCGGAGCAGGACACCTGCGTCGCACCGTCCATCAGACGGGCGAAGTCATAGGTCACCTTCTTGCTCAGGATGGCCTTTTCCATCGCGCTGATGATGAGGTCGGCGGCCTTGGTCCAGCCCATGTGGCGCAGCATCATCTCGGCCGACAGGATCTCGGAGCCGGGGTTCACATAGTCCTTGCCGGCGTACTTGGGCGCCGTGCCATGCGTGGCCTCGAACATCGCGATCGAGTCGCTCAGGTTGGCACCCGGCGCGATGCCGATGCCGCCGACCTGGGCGGCCAGCGCGTCGGAGATGTAGTCGCCGTTCAGGTTCAGCGTCGCGATGACGCTGTACTCGGCCGGGCGCAGGATGATCTGCTGCAGGAAGGCATCGGCGATGCTGTCCTTGATGGTGATGTCCTTGCCCGTCTTCGGGTTCTTGAACTTGCACCACGGGCCGCCGTCGATGGGCTGGGCGCCGAACTCCTTCTGCGCCAGCGCATAGGCCCAGTCGCGGAAGCCACCCTCGGTGAACTTCATGATGTTGCCCTTGTGCACGATGGTCACGCTGGGCTTGTTGTTGTCGATGGCGTACTGGATGGCCTTGCGCACCAGGCGCTCGGTGCCCTCGCGTGAGACCGGCTTGATGCCGATGCCCGAGGTGTTCGGGAAGCGGATCTTCTTGACGCCCATCTCCTCCTGAAGGAACTTGATGAGCTTCCTCGCCTTGTCGCTCTCGGCCTCGTACTCGATGCCGGCATAGATGTCCTCCGAGTTCTCGCGGAAGATCACCATGTCGACCTTGTGGGGCTCCTTCACGGGGCTGGGCACGCCGTCGAAATACTGCACCGGGCGCAGGCAGACGTAGAGGTCCAGTTCCTGGCGCAGCGCGACGTTCAGCGAGCGGATGCCGCCGCCGACGGGCGTGGTCAGCGGCCCCTTGATGGAGACGACGTAGTCCTTCAGCACCTTCAGCGTCTCCTCGGGCAGCCAGACGTCGGGGCCGTAGACCCGAGTGCTCTTCTCGCCGGCGTAGATCTCCATCCAGTGGATCTTCTTCGCGCCGCCATAGGCCTTGGCCACGGCCGCGTCGACGACCTTGAGCATGACGGGCGTGATGTCCAAGCCGGTGCCGTCGCCTTCGATGTAGGGAATGATGGGCTGGTCAGGTACGTTCAGCGAGAAGTCGGCGTTGACGGTGATCTTCTGGCCACCTTCTGGCACCTGGATGTGTTGGTACATGGCTTGTGGGCTCCGCAAAGAGACGAGGGAAAACGAAACCCGGCGAGTTTATGGCTGGGTCAGCAGGCGAGCAGGACACGCTGCCAGATGCCATGGCCCAGCGCCCAGCCCGCGCCGAGCGCCAGCGCCAGGCCCGCGAGGCGCAGCGCCAGCACCTCGCCGCCCGCACCTCGCTTGAGCAGCTTGGCCCGCCACAGCGGCGCCACGATGAGGCCGGGCGTGCTGGCCAAGGCAAAGCCGGCCATCGCCAGCGTACCGCCGGCCACGGAGCCGGACAGACCCGCGAGCAGCAAGGCCGCGTGCAGCAGCCCGCAGGGCATCGCCACCCAGGCGATGCCGGTGAAGAAGGCATGGCGCGGCTGCGGGCGCCAGTTCACCGCACCCAGCCAGACCGGCATGCGCCCGCGCACCAGCAGCGTCAGGCCCAGCAGCAGCATGGCCGCCTGCAGCAGCGCCCAGGCCGGCTGCAACAAAGCAACGCCCTGCGAAGCCCGCGCCAGCGCCTCGGCAGACGCGGCCACGATGGCGCCACCCGCGCTGTAGCCGAGCAGTCGGCCGGCAAGAAGGCGCACCGGCCGCGGCCCGGCGGCCAGCGCACAGGGCGCGCTACACATGGCCGCGCAATGCGGCGTGCCGGCCAGCCCCATCAGCGTGGCCGACGCGATCAGCGCGGCATCAAGGGCCATCAGCCTCAAATAATCTTGGAGAAGCGCTCACGGCTCGCGTCGGCCTGCAGATAGCGGTCGAAGACCATGGCGACAGCGCGCACGAAATACCAGCCCAGCGGCGTGACCTGGATGGCATCCGGCTCCAGCACGACCAGGCCCTGCGCGGCCAGTTGGCCCAGGCGCTCGAACTCGGCGGCGAAATAGCTCGGCACGTCGACGAGGTAGGACGACGCGATGGACTCGAACTCCAGCCGCCCCTGGCACATCAGCGCCATGATGACCGCGCGGCGCAGCAGGTCGTCGCGGGTCAGCGCCAGACCGCGCTGCACGGGCAGCTGGCGCTGGTGCAGCAGGTCCTGGTATTCGTCCAGCGCCTTGGCGTTCTGCGCGAAGGTGGCCCCCACGCGGCTGATGGCGGACACGCCCAGGCCGACAAGGTCGCAGTCCGGCTGCGTCGAGTAGCCCTGGAAATTGCGATGCAGCAGGCCCTGGCGCTTTGCCACGGCCAGTGGATCGTCGGGCAGCGCGAAGTGATCCATACCGATGTAAGCATAGCCCTCGCCGAGCAGCGCGCTGATCGCCCCCGACAGCATGGCGAGCTTGTCACCCGCCGGCGGCAGCAACTCGGCCACGATGCGGCGCTGCGGCTTGAAGCGCTGCGGCAGATGGGCGTAGGCATACATCGCGATGCGGTCGGGCCGCAACTCGGCCACCTGGGCAATCGTGCGGGCAAAGCTGGCCGGCGTCTGCAGTGGCAGGCCGTAGATCAGGTCGACGCTGATCGATGCGAACCCCAGGTCGCGAGCGGCGCGCATCAGCGCCGCGACCGACTCGATGGGCTGCACGCGGTGCACGGCCTTCTGCACGGCGGCGTCGAAATCCTGCACACCGAACGACAGGCGGTTGAAGCCCAGCGTCTTCAGGTGCGCGAGCCGCCCGGCATCGACCGTGCGGGGGTCCACCTCGATCGAGAGCTCGGCCCCCGGCAGCAGGCGAAAGCGCTGGCGCAGCGCGGTCATCAGCGTGCCGAGCTCGGCATCGGACAGGAAGGTGGGCGAGCCGCCTCCCAGATGCAACTGGGACACCGGCGCATGCCCACCCAGGGCCGCGGCCACGAGATCCATCTCGATCTCGAGCGCAGCCAGATAGGGCTGGGCACGCTCGTGATGCCGGGTGATGACCTTGTTGCAGGCGCAGTAGTAGCAGAGCTGCTCGCAGAAGGGGATGTGGACGTAGACCGACAGCGGCTGGGCCGCGCCACGCTGGGCCAGCGCCTGTAGGTGCTGGGGGGCCTGGTGGGCTTCGACGAAGCGGTCGGCCGTCGGGTAGGAGGTATAGCGCGGGCCCGCCACATCATGGCGCCTCATGTTGGCGTCAAGCAGGTCAGGGTCCAGCGGTCGATCGGTCACAGCAGCCATGTGGACACTTTGCCCCAGGGCATAGCGGCTGGGTCTTGATCCACGTCAAGCCCGCTGCGCGCCACCCGGCCAAGAATGCCCGCCAGTTGACGCAACTTAAATACGCCATGCTGACGAAGACCCGCGCTCCAACAGCCGGCATGCCGATAATGCACGACATGACGACGCCCAACTCCGCCGCCATCGAGCCGCTCAAGGTCGCCTGCGCGAGCTGCAATCTGCGTGAACTCTGCCTGCCCGTCGGCTTGAATGCCAACGAACTGGACCAGCTCGACGGCCTCGTCGCGAAGCGGCGCGCCGTGCCGCGCGGCGAGCACCTGTTCCGCAACGGCGAGCGCTTCGAGGCGCTGTATGCGGTGCGCACCGGCTTCTTCAAGACCTGCGTCGGCAGCGAGGACGGGCGCGACCAAGTCACTGGCTTCCAGATGGCCGGCGAGTTGCTGGGGCTGGACGGCATCAGCAGCGACCACCACCACTGCGACGCTGTCGCGCTGGAGGACTCCTCGGTCTGCGTCATCCCTTATTCGCAACTCGAGGGCCTGTCGCGCGAATTCAGCGTGCTGCAGCACCAGTTCCACAAGATCATGAGCCGCGAGATCGTGCGCGACCACGGCGTCATGCTGCTGCTGGGCAATATGCGCGCCGAAGAGCGGCTCGCGGCCTTCCTGCTGAACCTGACCCAGCGCCTGCAGGCGCGTGGCTTCTCCGCGTCCAGCCTGGTGCTGCGCATGACGCGCGAAGAAATCGGCAGCTACCTCGGCCTCAAGCTTGAAACGGTGAGCCGCGCCTTCTCCAAGTTCCAGGACGATGGCGTGCTGGATGTGAAGCAGCGCCAGATCACCGTGCTCGACCCGCAGGCCCTGCAGCGCCTGGTGTCCAACGCGGCCTGCTGACACGCGCTGATCAGTCCCTCTCGCGGCGCGCCTTTGCTGCACCGCAGCAACATCGGGCGTAGCATGGGGCCATGCGTCCCCAAGTCCTCATCATCGGCTGCGGTTTCGGCGGTCTGGAGGCGGCGCGGGCCCTGACGGGCTCAGGCTGCGCTGCCGCTGTCGACGTCACCCTCGTCGACAAGACCAACCATCACCTCTTCCAGCCCCTGCTCTATCAGGTGGCCACGGCAGGCCTTTCGGCACCGTCCATCGCGGCGCCGATACGCCACCTGTTCCGCGGCCGGCGCAGCGTGACGACACTGCTCGGCGAGGTCGTCTCGATCGATGCCGCCACGCGCACCGCCAGGCTGAAGGACGGCGCCCTGTTGCACTGGGACCATCTCATCGTCGCTGCCGGCGCCACACACAGCTATTTCGGCCGCGATGACTGGGCCACGCACGCGCCGGGGCTGAAGACGCTGGACGACGCCTTCGAGATCCGCCGCCGCGTGCTGCTGGCCTTCGAGGCCGCCGAGCGCGAGGATGACCCGGCCGGGCGCGCGGCGCTGATGCAGTTCGTCGTCATCGGCGCCGGGCCGACCGGGGTCGAGCTGGCCGGCACGCTGGCCGAGATTGCCCGCCACACCCTGCCCGGCGAATTCCGTCGCATCGACCCGCGCCAGGCCCACGTGCTGCTCGTCGAAGGCGGTTCGCGCGTTCTGCAGGCCATGCCCGAACGCCTGAGCGAGCGCGCCCGCGAGCAACTCGCCGCGCTGGGCGTCGAAGTGCGCCTGAATGCACGAGTGACCGGCATCGATGCCGAAGGGGTGGACATCGCCACCGCCGCCGGCCCCGAGCGCCTGGCCAGCCGTTGCGTCGTCTGGGCCGCGGGCGTCGCGGCATCACCGCTCGGCCGCGCGCTGGCCCAGGCCACCGGCTGCACGCTGGACCGGGCGGGCCGCGTCGTCGTCGAAGCCGACCTGAGCCTGAAGAGTCACCCCGACATCCAGGTCATCGGCGATCTCGCCGCGGCGCAGAGTCATGCCCCGGGACGCGAACCCAGGCCCGTGCCCGGCGTGTCGCCCGCCGCCAAGCAGATGGGCCGCTGCGCGGCGGCCAACATCGGGCGCCGGCTGCGCGGCGAGACCACGCAGGCCTTCCGCTACCGCGACTACGGCAACCTCGCCACCATCGGCCGGCACAGCGCCGTCGTCGATCTGGGCACGCGGCTCGGCCCGCTGCGCTTCTCAGGCTATGCGGCCTGGCTGTTCTGGCTGTTCGCTCACGTCTGGTTCCTGATCGGCTTCCGCAACCGCTTCGTCGTGCTGATGGACTGGGCCTGGGCCTACTGGACCCATGATCGCAGCGCACGCGTCGTCGCGGGCCACGGCCTCAACGAGGCCAGTCGGGCGAACGACGCACCGGCCTGACGCCGTCGGCCGGCTGGCTGACCAGCAGCAGCGCCAGGCTGGCACCCAGCGCAATGACGCCCCAGAAGATCAGGAAGCTGACGGTGTAGACGGCCTGGGCCGACAGCTGCACCGGTGCCGCGCCGAACCAGCGCAGGTCGCCCGGGTCGATGACCGCAAACACCAGGACCTCGAGCACGCCGGCACAAAGGAAGGACGACCAGGCCACGGCCAGCGCGAAGCGCTTGACACGCGAGAGGCCGGGCTGGCCGTTCATCGTTTCTGGCCCGCGGTGCCGGTGGCGGCATGGTTGCGCGCGACCATGGCCGGCACGACGTCGCCCTCGCGGGCACGCAGGTCGGCCGGCTCGACGTCATCGGCAGCCTGGGCCGTGGCCTGGTGCAGTTCCAGCGGCGGATCTGGATGGCGGATGGCCAGGGCCAGCGACACGAAGCTCGCGACGACGACGATGGCCGGGCCGGCCACGACGAGCCACACCATGGGCTCGCGCCAGGCCGATGCGGGAGGGGATGTAAGGGTGGTGTCCATCGGGGGAGCTCCTGCCGCGTCAGCGCGGCACGACAAAGGTGGATTTCTCGGAGACGGTCTCGCTGTCGCCCCCGTTCTGGCCCTCGCGGCTCACCTGCCAGCGCAGCGGGTGGGCTCCGGGCTTGAGGGCCTGTGCGGCCTCCGGCGGCATGCGCAGCGACACGGCCACCCAGCGCGCGTCGGCAGGCCCGACCTCGACGACCGTCGCCTGGCCAAGCTGCAGGCCGGGCAGACCGTCGGCCGCGACGCGGTAGCGCTGCGGCGACTCGGCGGCGTTCATGATCTGCAGGCGGTAGACGTTCTCGATCCAGCCGTCCTCCACCAGCCGCGCCAGGGAGGCGCGGTCGCGCACGACATCGACGCGGAAGCTGTGCCGCGACAGCAGGCTGTAGAGCACGGCCGAGCCGATCAGCAGCAGCACGGCGCTGTAGACCATCACGCGCGGCCGCAGCACGCGGCGCCAGCGCTGGGCGCGCGTCAGGTGCTGCTCCAGGCCGTTCTCGGTGTCGTAGCGGATCAGGCCGCGCGGCGTGGCCATCTTGTCCATCACGCCGTCGCAGACGTCGATGCAGGCCGCGCAGCCGATGCACTCGTATTGCAGGCCGTCACGGATGTCGATGCCGGTCGGGCAGACCTGCACGCACAGGCCGCAGTCGATGCAGTCGCCCACGGCCTCGCTGCGGGCCTCGCCCTTCTTGCCGCGCAGCGCATTCTTGCCGCGCGGCTCGCCGCGTTCGGCGTCGTAGCTGATGATGAGGGTGTCGCGGTCGAACATCGCGCTCTGGAAGCGCGCATAGGGGCACATGTACTTGCAGACCTGCTCGCGCATGTAGCCGGCGTTGCCATAGGTCGCGAAGCCGTAGAACAGCACCCAGAAGGTTTCCCAGGGGCCAAGGCCCAGGGACAGCACCTCGGCGCCCAGCGTGTGGATGGGCGTGAAGTAGCCGACGAAGCTGAAGCCCGTCCACAGGCCGATGACGATCCAGGCGATCTGCTTGCCCGACTTGCGCCAGAGCTTGTTCCAGGACCAGGGCGCCTTCTCCAGCCGCATCCGCGCGTTGCGGTCGCCTTCGAACCAGCGCTCCACGAGCATGTAGATCTCGGTGTAGACGGTCTGAGGGCAGGCATAGCCGCACCAGACCCGCCCTGCCACGGCCGTGAACAGGAACAGGGCGAAGGCCGAGATCATCAGCAGGGCCGCCAGATAGACGAAGTCCTGCGGATACAGTACCAGGCCGAACACATAGAACCGCCGCGCGCCGAGGTCGAACAGCACGGCGGGCCGGTCCCCCCAGGTCAGCCAGGGCAGGCCGTAGAAGAGGCCTTGAGTCAGCGCGACGAAGGCCCAGCGCCAGCGGGCGAAGAGGCCATCCACGGAGCGTGGATGGATCTTGTCCTCCGAACGGTAGAGGCGAATGACGGCGGTGGCATCGCCCTGGGGCTTGGCGGGGGGAACGGACATCGGTACTTCAGGGGGCAGCGGCGACCTGCGATTGCGACAGGCTCCAGACGTAGGCGGCCAGCACGCGGATCTGCTCGGGCGTAAGCCGCTCGCCATGGGCCGGCATCACATTGTGCTTGCCGTTATTGACCATGGCCATGATGGCTTCCTCGCCCCAGCCGTGCAACCAGATCTTGTCGGTGAGGTTGGGCGCGCCGAGGGCCTGGTTGCCCTTGCCGGCCGGGCCGTGGCAGGCCGCGCAGACGACGAACTTGGGCTTGCCGAGCTGGGCATAGAGCGCATTGTGCGGGCTGCCCGACAGCGACATCACATAGTGCGCGACGTTGCGCACGTCCTCGGCGCTGCCGACGGCCGGCGCCATCACGGGCATATTGCCTTCGCGGCCCTTGGTGATGGTCTCGACGATGGTGTCGTAGCTGCCACCCCAGAGCCAGTCGTTGTCGGTCAGGTTGGGGAAGCCCTTGGAGCCCTTGGCATCGGCGCCATGACAACCGGCGCAGTTGTTGGCGAACAGGCGCTCGCCGATCGCGTGGGCCTTGGGGTCCTTGGCGAGCTGCTCAGGGCTCATGCCGGTGAAGCTGGCGTAGACGGGCGCCATGGAGGCACGCGTCTGGGCCACGTCGGCGGCATGCTCGCCCACGCTGCTCCAGCCAAGCTTGCCGGTGGCGCTGCCCAGGCCCGGGTACAGGGCGAGATAGATGCCGGCGAAGGCCACCGTCAGCACGAACAGGCCCATCCACCACAGCGGCAGCGGGTTGTTCAGCTCACGCAGGTTCTCGTCCCAGACGTGGCCGGTGGTGTTGTCGGCGGCGGAGGGCTGGCGGCGGCTGGCCACCAGCAGCAGCAGGATGCAGGCCGCAAGGCCTGCGACCGTGGCGGCGGCGACGAAGAACGACCAGCCGGGGCTGATGAAGTCACTCATTGATCATCCCCTTGCAACGGAAGGGTGGCGGCGTCGTCGAAGCGGCCACGCCAGGCCCAGACGACGATGCCCAGGAAGACGGCCAGCGACACCACGGTCACGGCCACGCGGAGTTCATTGATGCCCATGAGAGGCCTCCTTGACGGGGGTGGTGCCGAGCACCTGCAGATAGGCGATCAGCGCGTCCAGCTCGCTCTTGCCGGTCGCGGCCTGGCTCGAGCCGGCGATGTCGGCGTCGCTGTAGGGCACGCCCAGGCGGCGCAGCGCGGTCAGCTTGGCCGGCAGCGCGGCGGCGTCCACGCTCGCGCCCGCCAGCCAGGAATAGGCCGGCATGTTGGACTCGGGTACCAGGTCGCGCGGGTTGTTCAGGTGGATGCGGTGCCAGTCGTCGCTGTACTTGCCGCCCACACGGGCCAGGTCGGGCCCGGTGCGCTTGCTGCCCCACTGGAAGGGGTGGTCGTAGACGAACTCACCCGCGGTGGAATAGGCGCCGTAGCGCAGCGTCTCGGCCAGCAGCGGACGGATCATCTGCGAGTGGCAGTTGTAGCAGCCCTCGCGCAGATAGATGTCGCGGCCGGCGAGCTGCAGCGGCGTGTAGGGCTTGAGGCCGGGGGCGGCCTGCGTCGTCGAGCGCTGGAAGAACAGCGGCACGATCTCGACGAAGCCGCCGACGAAGACCGTCAGCAGGACCAGCACGATCATCAGCAGATTGCTGGTCTCGATGCGCTGGTGGCCGGTGACGCGTTCGGTGTTTGCAGACATCAGCGTCTCCTTCAGGCGTGGGCCATGACTTGGGGGATGCGCACCGGCTGGGCCCTGCCCACCTGCACGGTACGCACGACGTTCCAGGCCATGACCAGCATGCCGGTGAGGTAGAGCAGACCGCCGAGCAGTCGCGCCACGTAGAACGGCCAGGTCGCCTTGACGCTCTCCACGAAGGTGTAGACCAGGGTGCCGTCAGGGTTGACCGCACGCCACATCAGGCCCTGCATGACGCCGGCGATCCACATCGCGGCGATGTAGAGCACGATGCCCAGGGTCGCGATCCAGAAGTGCAGTTCGATGGCGCGCCTGGAGTACATCTCCGTGCGGCCGAACATGCGCGGGATCAGGTGGTAGAGAGAACCCATCGAGATCAGGCCCACCCAGCCCAGCGCACCGCTGTGCACGTGGCCGATGGTCCAGTCCGTGTAATGGGACAGCGCGTTGACCGTCTTGATCGACATCATCGGGCCCTCGAAGGTCGACATGCCGTAGAAGGACAGCGACACGATGAGGAACTTCAGGATGGGGTCGTCACGCAGTTTGTGCCATGCGCCCGACAGGGTCATGATGCCGTTGATCATGCCGCCCCAGCTCGGCGCCAGCAGCACCAGGCTGAAGATCATGCCCACGCTCTGCGCCCAGTCCGGCAGCGCCGTGTAGTGCAGGTGGTGCGGGCCCGCCCACATGTAGGTGAAGATCAGCGCCCAGAAGTGGACGATGGACAGGCGGTAGCTGTAGACCGGACGCTCGGCCTGCTTGGGGATGTAGTAGTACATCATCCCGAGGAAGCCCGCGGTCAGGAAGAAGCCCACCGCGTTATGCCCGTACCACCACTGCACCATGGCGTCCTGCACGCCGGCATAGGCGGAGTAGCTCTTCCAGAAGCTGACCGGCATCACCGCGCCATTCACGATGTGCAGCAGGGCCACGGCCAGGATGAAGCCGCCGAAGAACCAGTTGGCGACGTAGATGTGGCGGATCTTGCGCCGCCCCACGGTACCGAAGAAGACGATGGCATAGGCCACCCAGGCGATCGTGATCAGCACGCCGATGGGCCACTCCAGCTCGGCGTATTCCTTGCCGCGCGTGAAGCCCAGGGGCAGCGAGATGGCCGCCCCGACGATGACGAGCTGCCAGCACCAGAAGTGAAACCAGGCCAAGCCAGGTGCGAACAAACGCGTCTGGCCGGTGCGCTGCACGACGTGGTAGCTGGTCGCCATCAGCGTGCAACCGCCGAAAGCGAAGATGACGGCATTGGTGTGCAGCGGCCGCAGGCGGCCGTAGCTCAACCAGGGAATGCCGGCACCGATCTCGGGCCAGGCGAGCTGGGCGGCAATGAAGACGCCCACCGCCATGCCCACCACACCCCATAGCACGGCGGCCAGCGCAAATGCGCGTACCGGCCCGTCCTCGTATACCGCACCAGGTGCTACCTGGGCTTTTTCGTTCGCCATCGCGGCTCCTTCAGTCTGATGAAAACGATTCTTTGCGGGGACCGGCCGGGGCGCCTTGATCCTCGTCAAGCAGGATACGTTCGGCCTCATGCTCGAAGCCATCGAGTTGCCCCGAGTTCACAGCCCAGCCGAATACCGCCACGATAAGCAGCACCAGCACGACCGAGAACGGGATTAGCAGGTAGAGGATGTCCATCAGCGGTTCAAACGTTGGGCGTTGAGGACAACGAAGAGCGAGCTGCTCGCCATGCCGATGCCTGCAGCCAGCGGCGGCAGCCAGCCGGCCAATGCCAGCGGCACGCAGGCCAGGTTGTAGAGGGCCGCCCAGGCCAGGTTCTGGCGCAGCACGCGGCGGGTCTTCTTCGCCAGCACGAGGGCCTGCGGCAGGACCGACAGGCGGTTCGACACCAGCAGCCCGTCTGCCGCGTTGCGCGCCAGCATGGCGCCCTGCCCCATCGCGATGCGCACGTCCGCGGCGGCCAGCACCGGCGCGTCGTTGATGCCGTCACCCACCATCAGCACATGCTCGCCGTCGGCCTGCCATTCACGCAGCGCGGCGAGCTTGGCATCGGGGGTCGCGCCGCCGCGCCAATGCACGATGTCGAGGCGGGCCGCCATGCGGGCGACGGCGGCCGGCTGGTCGCCCGACAGCAGGCGCACGCGCCGCCCCGAGGCGCGCAGCGCCGCGATGGCCTCCGCCGCATCGGCGCGTGGCGCCTCGGCCAGGTCCAGCCACAGCACGCAGTCGCCGCATCCGAAGGCCAGCCGTGCGGCCGGGTCGGGCCGCGCGCCGACCCAGGCCGGTGCGCCCAGCCGCCACAAGCGGCCGGTGGCGTCGCAGGCCTCGATGCCCCTGCCGGCGAGTTCGCGCACATCGCCCCAGGCCCCCGCTTCGCAGCCATCGGCCAGCGCGCGCGCATGCGGATGGCGCGACAGCGCGGCCAGGCTGCGCGCGACGGCCAGCAGCGCATCGGCGTCCGCGCCCTCGGCCCAGTGGCGCCGCAGTTGCAGCCTGTCCTCGCTCAGGGTGCCGGTCTTGTCGAACACCACCGTGTCGACACCGCACAGTCGCTCCAGCGCGGACAGATCGGTCAGCAGCAGGCCGCGCCGGGCCAGCGCGCCGCTGGCCGTCAGCCAGGCTGCCGGCGCGGCCAGCGTCAGCGCACAGGGGCAGGTCACGATGAGCACGGCCACCGCGACGGCCACGGCCCGCGAAGGCTCGATCCACCACCAGGCGATGCCGGCCACCAGCGCCAGCAGCAGCACGCCGGCCGTGAAGCCCGCGGCCACGCGGTCCACGATGCCGCTGGCCGGGGGGCGCTGGCTCTGGGCCTGCTGCATCAGCCGCACGATGCCCTGGGCCGTGGTGTCAGCCCCCACCCGCTGCACGGCGATGATCAAGGGGCCATCGACGTTGACACTGCCGGCCACGACCGCATCGCCCAGCGCCTTGGCGACCGGTGCGGACTCGCCTGTCAGCAGCGCTTCGTTGACCCAGCCCTGGCCGGCCAGCACATGGCCGTCCGCCGCGAAGGCCTCGCCGGCGGCGACGCGGATGCGGTCGCCCACGCGCAGCGACTCGGGCGGCACGCGCTCGCTGCTGCCATCGTCCAGCAGGCGCTCGGCCACCGTCGGCAGCGCGCCGGCCACGGCCTCCAGCGCCTCGGCGGCGCGGTGGCGCGCCCCGAGCTCGAACCAGCGCGCCAGCAGCAGCAGCGCGACGAACATGGTCAGCGAATCGAAATAGACCTCGTGGCCGAAGACGCCGCCCGGATCGAACAACGCGCCGCTGCTGGCCACGAAGGTGACCGCCAGGCCCAGCGCCACGGGCACGTCCATGCCCAGCCGGCCAGCACGCAATTGCCGCCAGGCCCCCAAGAAGAAGGGCGCGGCCGAGAACACCATGACCGGCAGGGTCAACACCCAGCCGGCCCAGCGCAGCAGGCGGTCGAGGTCGGGCGTCAACTCGCCCGGGCCGGCCACGTACGCGGGCGTGGCCATCATCATGACCTGCATCATCAGGAAGCCGGCGACGAAGAGTCGCCACAGCGCCTGGCGCCTTTCCTGGCGGCGCAGTTCGCGCGCCGGCGCCGCCACATCGGGCGTTGCTCCATAGCCGGCGACCTGCAGCGCAGCGAGCACATCGGCCAACGCAATGTGCGACGGCTGCCAGCGCAGCGACAGGCGCGCCGAGGCCGGGTTGACGCTGGCGCCCTCCACGCCCGGCAGCTTCAGCAGCGCTGCTTCGATGATCCCCGAGCAGGCCGCGCAATGCATGCCGGCCACCTGGAATTGGGACAGCGCCACCCCGCCCGGACCGTCCGGCCAAGTCGTGAATGGGGCGAGAAGGCGCGCGTCTGAATCAGCCGCGGGCAAGCCAGGGGGAGGAACGCTCACGCCGGCTATCTTCGCCGCAGCCCCGAGGCCTGCGCATGACTCCGATCAAAGTTTTCGCAAATCCCGCGCCCTGCTCAGGGCCTCAGGGGGGCGACCTGCTCCACCGGTTCAGCTCAGGTCACGCAGCGGATGCTCGGCGGCCGGCCAGGGACTGACGAAAAAGGCCGCCACCTCGGCCGCATCGACCTCGGCGACGCTGGCCGGCTGCCAGCGTGGCGCGTGGTCCTTGTCCACGGCCAGCGCCCGCACGCCCTCGACGGTCTCGCTGCGCGCCGCACCGCGCAGATGGAAGGCGTGGTGGACCAGGTCGCGCTCCAGGCGCAGGTCGTCGGCCAGCTTGAGCCGGCGGCCGCGGCGCACCAGCTCGAGCGTGACGGCCATCATCGTCGGCGAGCGCTTCAGCAGCGTCGCGTGGGTTTCGCGGGCCCATTCGTCGTCGGCCGTGGCCAGCGACGCGAGGATGGCCGCCAGGCCGGGCTGGCTGAAGTGCTGGTCGATGCGGTCCATCGTCGCCTTGGGCGCCGACACGGGGGCGAGGTCGGCCCGCTCCATCACGGTGGCGACGACATGCTCGGCGCTGGGCTGCTCGCCATGGCGCAGGTCCTCGACGAGGGCGGCCCACTGCTCGGCGCGCACGAAGACGTCGCCCAGGCCCCATTCGATGGCATCGCCCGCAGAGATGGCATGGCCGGTCAGCGCCAGCCATTCACCGACATGGCCGGGGCATTGCGCGAGGAACCAGCCGCCGCCCACGTCCGGGAAAAGGCCGATGCCGGTCTCGGGCATGGCAAGTTTGGACCGCTCCGACAGCACGCGCAGCTTGCCCCCCTGGCTGATGCCCATGCCGCCGCCCATGACGATGCCGTCCATCAGCGCGACATAGGGCTTGGGGTAGTTGTGGATCAGGTGGTTGAGGCGGTATTCCTCGGTGAAGAAATCCTCCAGCGTCGCATCGCCCGCATGGGCGGCCTGGTGGAAGAAGCGGATGTCCCCGCCCGCGCAGAAGGCTGGCGGCTTGCCCTCGCGGCCGGCACCGAGCACCGCCACGGCCTGAATCTCGGGTCGGCCGGCCCAGTGGTTCAGCAGCGTCGTGATGTCGCGGATCATGCCCAGCGACAGCGCGTTCAGCGCCTGCGGGCGGTTCAGCGTGATGAGGCCCAGGCAGCCGTTGACCTCGGCCAGGATCTGGCCGTCTGCAAGCAAGGGCGGGATCAAATCGTTCATGCGTTCTTCAGAGCGGTTTTGACGGAAGGGGGCGCCAGGGCCTCGTTGGCGGCCAGCGCGGCGAGCACGAGGCTACCGCCGATCAGCGCCGAGCTGCCCGGGTGTTCGCCCGCAAAGGCCCAGGCCCACAGCACGCCGAGCAAGGTCTCGGCCTGCCCCAGCAGCGCCAGTTCGTGGCCGGGCAGCTCGCGCGCCAGGCGCACCGCCAGCAGGCAGGGTAAGGCCAGTTGAAAGACCCCGAGGAAAGCCAGCAGACCCAGGTCATGCGCGCCGGCCTGCAGTGGCCAGGCCAGCGGCAGCGTGGCGGCCATGGAGATCAGCGCGCCGATCAGCACGGCGGGCAGCATGTCGCCGCGCTGGCCGACCTTTTGCAGCAGGCACCAGTTCGTCGCCGCCGCAATCGGTACGCCCAGCGCGACAAGGACGCCGAGCAGCGGCCCGCCGAGCTGGCCGCCGAACATCCACGCTATGCCAGCTCCGGCGACGGCGATGGCCCACCAGGTCCGGGTCGGAATCGGTTGATGCAGGAAGATTCGTGCGAGGAGCGCCGTGAAAAGCGGCGACAGCGACATCGTGACCAGCACATTGGCCACCGTCGTCAGCGACAGCGCGACCATGAAGGCCGTGAACATGACGGCCCAGCAGAGGCCCGAGGCCCAGACCGCCGTACCGCGCATCGCCGCCAGCAGCGCCCTGCCCCGCATCGCGCCCAGGATGAGCAGCAGGGCCAGCGCGTTGAAGCTGCTGCGCCAGAACGTGATCTCGAAGCCCCGCGCCGCATCCAGATGCCGCGTGACGACGCCCGCCGAACTCCACATCAGCGTGACCAGCAGCATCAGCGAGACCGCGGATCGGTGCGTCATGAAAGAGCGCCCCGTGAAACGGGGCGCGGGCAATGCTCTAGCTAGGGCCACCCTCTTGGAGGGGGGCTGGGGGGAGCCCAACGGTCAACCGCGGCACGCGCGGAAAACGGCCGGGAGCGGGCGGTCCGCGCTTAAGCGCGGGCAGCTCGCTTACGGTCATTTTCCGACAGGTGGCGCTTGCGCAGCCGCACCGACTTGGGCGTGATTTCCACCAGCTCGTCGTCATCGATGAAGTCCACGCCGTACTCCAGCGTCAGGTCGATGGGCGGCGTGATCTTGATCGCGTCTTCCTTGCCGGACACGCGGAAGTTGGTCAGCTGCTTGGTGCGCGTCGCGTTGACGACGAGGTCGTTGTCGCGGCTGTGGATGCCGACGATCATGCCCTCGTAGACCGGGTCGTTGGGCTTGACGAACATGCGGCCGCGGTCGTCCAGCTTGCCCAGCGCATAGGTGAAGATCTCGCCGTCGTCCATGGAGATCAGCACGCCGTTCTTGCGGCCGCCGATCTCGCCCTTGTGGGCCTCGTAGCCGTCGAAGATCGACGAGATCAGGCCCGAGCCGCGGGTCAGGTTCATGAATTCGTTGGCGAAGCCGATCAGGCCGCGCGCCGGGATGCGGTACTCCAGGCGCACGCGGCCATGGCCGTCCGGCTCCATGTTGATCATCTCGCCCTTGCGCAGGCCCAGCGCCTGCATGACGCCGCCCTGATGGGTTTCCTCGACGTCGGCAGTGACCAGTTCCATCGGCTCGCTCTTCACGCCGTCGATGTCCTTGAACATCACGCGCGGCTTGGAGACGGCCAGCTCGTAGCCCTCGCGGCGCATGTTCTCCAGCAGGATGGTCAGGTGCAGTTCACCGCGGCCGCAGACCTCGAAGATGCCGTCCTCGTCGGTCTCCGAGACGCGCAGGGCCACGTTGTGCTGCAGTTCCTTCTGCAGGCGGTCCCAGATCTGACGGCTGGTGACGTACTTGCCTTCGCGGCCGGCCAGCGGGCTGGTGTTGACGCAGAAGTTCATCGTCAACGTCGGCTCGTCCACCTTCAGCATGGGCAGCGGAGCGGGGTTGGCCGGGTCGGTCACGGTCACGCCGATGCCGATCTCCTCGATGCCGTTGATCAGCACGATCTCGCCAGGGCCGGCCTCGGTGACCTGCACGCGGTCCAGGCCGTGGAAGGTCAGCACCTGGTTGATGCGGCCGTTGACGGACTTGCCGTCCGGGCCTTCCATGACGCTGACCTGCATGCCGGGCTTGATGGTGCCCTGGCTGATGCGGCCCACGCCGATGCGGCCGACGAAGGTGGAGAAGTCCAGCGCGGAGATCTGCAGCTGCAGCGGCGCGCTGGCGTCGCCCGACTGGGGCGGCACGTGCTTGAGGATGGTCTCGAACAGGGCCGACATGTCGGGGCCCCACTGCTCGCCGGGGGCGCCTTCGGTCAGCGAGGTCCAGCCGTTGATGCCGGAGGCGTAGACGACGGGGAAGTCCAGCTGCTCGTCGTTGGCGCCGAGCTTGTCGAACAGGTCGAAGGCGGCGTTGATGACGGCGTCGCACTTGGCGCCGGGCTTGTCGACCTTGTTGACGACGACGATGGGCTTGAGGCCCAGGGCCAGCGCCTTCTTCGTGACGAAGCGGGTCTGCGGCATCGGGCCTTCCTGGGCGTCGATCAGCAGCACCACGCCGTCGACCATGGACAGCGCACGCTCGACCTCGCCGCCGAAGTCCGCGTGTCCGGGCGTGTCGACGATGTTGATGTGCGTGCCGCCCCAGGACACGGCGCAGTTCTTGGCCAGGATGGTGATGCCCCGCTCGCGCTCGATGGCGTTGCTGTCCATCACGGTGTCGACGACCTTTTCATGGTCGGCGAAGGTGCCGCTCTGGCGCAGGAGCTGGTCCACCATGGTGGTTTTGCCATGGTCGACGTGGGCAATGATGGCGATGTTGCGGATCGGGGTGGTCATGGTGATGCTTGGAAAAGAACCGGATCAGGCGGAAAGCAGAGCCTGGACCTCCGGCGGGGTCAACAGGCGATCGGCGATCAGTTCGCCAGAGGTGATGTGGGCGCTGCCGAGGAAGGCACGCGCTTCGGGGCCGTAGACGCGCACGCGCGGCGTGTCGGCCGCGTCGACACGGCGGCGCAGGCCGGACAGGAAGCGGGCCGCGTCCTGGGTGTTCAGGCGCAGTTCGGGCGCGTCGGCGAGCAGGCGGTCGGGCGAGGTCAGCAGCGCGGCGCGTTGCTCGTCGGGCATCGCTTCAATGGCGCTGAGCGTGACCGCGCCGTCCAGCGTCAGGCCGCCGGAGCCGGTGCGGCGCAGCGCGGCCAGCGACGCACCGACGCCCAGCTTTGCGCCGATGTCTTCGGCCAGCGTGCGGATGTAGGTGCCTTTGGTGCAGCGGACGTCGAGTGTCACGGTGCCAGGGTGCATCGCAACGATGTCGATGGCATGAATCGTCACGCGGCGGCTCTTGCGCTCGATCTCGACGCCAGCCCGCGCGTACTCGTACAGCGCCTTGCCCTCGTGCTTCAGGGCCGAATACATCGGTGGCATCTGGTCGATCTCGCCAGTGAAGGCGGCACAGGCCGCTGCGACCTGCTCGGCCGTGATGTGGTCGGCATCGACGCGCTCCAGCACCTCGCCTTCGGCATCGCCCGTCGTCGTGCGTATGCCCAGGGCCAGCGTGGCCAGGTAGCGCTTGTCGGCGTCCAGGCTGATCTGGCTGAACTTGGTGGCCGCGCCGAAGCACAACGGCAGCAGGCCGGTGGCCAGCGGGTCCAGCGTGCCGGTGTGACCGGCCTTCTCGGCGCGCAGCAGCCACTTGGCCTTCTGCAGCGCATCGTTGCTCGACAGGCCCAGCGGCTTGTCGAGCAGCAACACGCCGTGCAGAGGGCGTCGCTGCACCCGCACGCGAAGCGGGCGGTCGCCGTCCTGCACCCGGGCAGGCTTGGCGGCAGTGGCCACGGCGTCAGTCATTCGGCTCCTCGCCATCGTCCAGCGCGCGAGTCGCGTTGGCCTTGCTGATCAGCGCGCTCATTTCGGCCGCCCGCTCGGTCGTGCGATCGAACTGGAAATGCAGGGTCGGCACCGTGTGGATCTGCAGGCGCTTGAACAGGCCGTTGCGCAGATAGCCGGCCGCCTCGTTCAGCGCCTCCTGCGTCTCGGCGGCATCGCCGATCAGCACGGAGAAGAAGACCTTGGCGTGGGCGTAGTCGGGCGTGACCTCGACGGCGCTGATGGTCGCCATGCCGATGCGCGGGTCCTTGAGCTCGCGGATCAGCTCGGCCAGATCACGCTGGATCTGGTCGGCGACGCGAAAGCTGCGGTTGGGGATGGCGCGTTTGTGTTTCATGGCATGGTTTCCTGCTCAGGCTGTTTGCTCGGTTCACGCGCGAACAGCCAACAAAGAACAAACCCCGCCCCGAGGGGCGGGGTTCACCCTCAGAGCTGAAGGTCAGAGCGTGCGGGCCACTTCCTTGATTTCGAAGAATTCGAGCTGATCACCTTCCTTGATGTCGCTGTAGTTCTTGAGCTTGATACCGCACTCGAAGCCTTCCTTGACCTCGCGCACGTCGTCCTTCTCGCGGCGCACCGACTCGACCTCGCCGGTGTAGACGACGGTGTTGTCGCGCAGCAGGCGGAAGCGCGCGCCACGACGCACCAGACCGCTGGTGACCATGGAGCCGGCCACCGTGCCGATCTTGGAGGCGACGAACACGACGCGGATCTCGGCCGTGCCCAGCGCTTCCTCGCGCTGCTCGGGCGCCAGCATGCCGGACATGGCCTTGGTCACATCGTCCACGGCGTCGTAGATGATGCTGTAGTAGCGCAGGTCCACCGAGTTGCCCTCGGCCAGCTTGCGCGCGCCGGCATCGGCCCGCACGTTGAAGCCGATGATGACGGCCTTGGACGCGATGGCGAGGTTGATGTCGCTCTCGCTGATGCCACCGACCGCCGCGTGGACGATCTGTACCTTGACCTCGGCGTTGCTGAGCTTGAGCAGCGAAGCGGCCAGCGCTTCCTGCGAACCCTGCACGTCGGACTTGATGATCAGCGGCAGCGTCTGCACGTCGCCGGCGCCCATCTCGCTGAACATGTTCTCCAGCTTGGCGGCCTGCTGCTTGGCCAGCTTGACGTCGCGGTACTTGCCCGAACGGAAGGTGGCGATTTCGCGGGCACGACGCTCGTCGGACAGCACCATGAACTCGTCGCCGGCCTGCGGCACTTCGGTCAGGCCCTGGATCTCGACGGGGATGGAGGGGCCGGCCTCGGTGGTCGGCTTGCCGTCCTCGTCCAGCATGGCGCGCACACGGCCATAGGTGGAGCCGGCCAGCACGACGTCGCCGCGCTTGAGCGTGCCGCTCTGCACCAGCACCGTGGCGACCGGGCCGCGGCCCTTGTCCAGCTTGGCTTCGATGACCAGGCCCTTGGCCAGGGACTCGACCGGCGCCTTCAGCTCCAGCACCTCGGCTTGCAGCAGCACCTGCTCCAGCAGTTCGTCGATGCCCTGGCCGGTCTTGGACGACACGCCGATGAAGGGCGAATCGCCACCGAAGTCCTCGGGCACGACCTCTTCGCCGACGAGTTCGCTCTTCACGCGCTCGATATTGGCGTCGGGCTTGTCGACCTTGGTCATCGCGACCACGATGGGCACGCCGGCGGCCTTGGCGTGGTGGATGGCTTCCTTGGTCTGGGGCATGACGCCGTCATCGGCCGCGCAGACGAGGACGACGATGTCGGTCGCCTTGGCACCGCGAGCCCGCATGGCCGTGAAGGCCGCGTGACCCGGGGTGTCCAGGAAGGTGATCATGCCGCGCGGCGTCTCGACGTGATACGCGCCGATATGCTGCGTGATGCCGCCGGCTTCGCCAGCCGCGACGCGGGAACGGCGGATGTAGTCCAGCAGCGAGGTCTTGCCGTGGTCGACGTGACCCATGACGGTGACGACCGGCGCGCGCGGCAGGGCCTCGTGCTGCTGCTCGGCACTGCTGCCCTCTTCTTCGAGGAAGGCATCCGGGTCATCCAGCTTGGCCGCGAAGGCCTTGTGGCCCATTTCCTCGACCACGATCATGGCCGTTTCCTGGTCCAGCTGCTGGTTGATGGTGACCATCTGGCCCAGCTTCATCAACTGCTTGATGACCTCGGCCGCCTTGACGGACATCTTGTGTGCGAGGTCGGCCACCGAGATGGTCTCGGGGATGTGCACCTCTTGCACCTGCTGCTCGATGGGCGCCTGGAAGTTGGACTGGCCATTGCCGCCGCGCTCGCCGCGGCGGCCGCCGGCACCGCGCGCCGGGGCGCGCCAGTTGCCGCCGCCACCCGGGCGATTGGCGCCGGCCGGGCCGGCGCCGATGGTCTTGAGGCCGCGCTTCTTGGCGGCGTCGTCGGCCCAGCTGGACGACAGCTTCTCGGACTTGACCGACTTCTTGTCGCCCGGCTTGCCGGTGCCTGCACCGGCGCCCGGAGCAGCGGGCGCGGCACCCGGGGCGCCGGCCTTCTTGTGGATGGTGCCCTTGATACCAGCGCCTTCGGCAGGCTTGGGCTCTTCGGGCTTCTTCGCAACCAGCACCTTCTTGGGTGCGTTCATCATCGCGCGGATCTTGGCGGCCTCTTCCTCGGCGGCCTTGCGGCGGCGGGCCAGGTCGTCCTGCTTCTGCTTCTCTTCGGCCGCGGCATCCACGGCCTTGACGACGCGCAGCGCCGGCTTGGCCACTTCGGGCGCGGGCGGCGGCGGGGCGACGACTTCGGCGGCGGGTGCCGGCGCGGGCGGCGGCGGAGCCACCACCTCGGGGGCCGGCGCGGACTTCGCGGAGCGCTTGGCGGCCGCGGCCTTGTTGATGGCGGCGGCCTCGGCGGCGGCGGCGGCGGCGCTGCGCGCGCGCGCCTCGGCCTGCTGCTCGTCGGTCTTGGTTTCGGCCTTGGTCTCAGCCTTTGCGGCTTCGGCGGCGGCCGCAGCGGCGGCGGCTTCGGCAGCCGCCTTGGCAGCGGCTTCGGCGGCAGCGGCTTCGGCAGCGGCCTTGGCGGCGGCGGCAGCTTCACGCGCGGCGCGCTCGGCCTCCTCGCGGGCCTTCACCTTGGCGGCGAGCTCCTCTTCCTGGGCGCGCAGCGCAGCGGCCTGCGCCTGCGCCTCTTCCTCGCGACGCGCCAGGTCGGCATCGTCGCCGCCGGCTGCGGCCTCGTCACCGGCATCGTCACGCTTGACGAAGGTGCGCTTCTTGCGCACTTCGACCTGGATCGTGCGGGCCTTGCCGGAGGCGTCGGCCTGCTTGATCTCGGTGGTCGACTTCTTGACGAGGGTGATCTTCTTGCGCTCGGTGCCGGCAGTGCCGTGGGCGGAGCGCAGGTGGTCGAGCAGGCGTTCCTTGTCGGCTTCGCTCAGGGCGTCGTCGACGGAAGACTTCTTGACGCCCGCGGCATGCAGCTGCTCCAGCAGCGTGCCCGCCGGCTTGCTCAGCTCGGCGGCAAATTGGGCGACGGTAGTCACGGCCATGTGGGAGTCCTTCAGATTGCTTTCGGTGCGGTGCGGCGTGCGTTGATCGATCAGTCGTTGAACCAATGTTCACGGGCCTTCATGATCAGCGTGCGTGCAGCCGCTTCGTCCAGGCCGGACAGTTCGACCAGTTCGTCCACGGCCAGGTCGGCCAGGTCATCGCGGGTGTTGATGCCGCCCTCGGCCAGTTTGGCCAGCAGTTCGGGCGTGACGCCTTCCAGGTCGCGCAGATCCTGCGAGACCTCCTCGACCTTCTCTTCCTTGGCGATTTCCATCGTCAGCAGCGCATCCTTGGCACGGGTGCGCAGCTCGTTGACGGTGTCCTCGTCGAAGGCCTCGATCTCGAGCATTTCCTGCATCGGGACGTAGGCGACTTCTTCCAGGCTGGTGAAGCCCTCGGCGATCAGGATGTCGGCGACCTCGGCGTCCACGTCGAGCTTGTCGACGAAGAGCTTGCGCACCGATTCGCTTTCCTGCTCGTGCTTGGCGGCCGATTCCTCGGCCGACATGATGTTGATGCGCCAGCCGGTCAGCTCGGACGCCAGGCGCACGTTCTGGCCGCCGCGGCCGATCGCGATGGCGAGGTTTTCCTCGTCGACGACGACGTCCATCGCGTGGCGCTCTTCATCGACGACGATGGACTGCACATTGGCCGGGGCCAGCGCGCCGATGACGAACTGGGCCGGGTCCTCGCTCCACAGCACGATGTCGACGCGCTCGCCGGCCAGTTCGGTGGTCACGCCGTTGACGCGCGAGCCGCGCACGCCGACGCAGGTGCCGATGGGGTCGACGCGGCGGTCATGGCTGATGACGGCGATCTTGGCGCGCGAACCGCTGTCGCGGGCGCAGCTCTTGATCTCCAACAGGCCCTGCTCGATCTCGGGCACTTCCTGCGCGAAAAGTTCCTTCATGAACTCGGGCGAGGAACGCGACAGCATGATCTGCGGGCCGCGCTGCGTCGGGTCCACGCCGAGGATGACGGCACGCACGCGGTCGCCGGTGCGCAGGTTCTCCTTGGAGATCATCTCGCTGCGCTTCAGGCGGCCTTCCACGCGGCCGCTCTCGACGATGATGTCGCCCTTGTCCAGGCGCTTCACGGTGCCGACGAAGATCCTCTCGCCGCGCGACATGAAGTCGTTCAGAAGTTGCTCGCGCTCGGCGTCGCGAATCTTCTGCAGGATGACCTGCTTGGCGGCCTGGGCACCGATGCGGCCGATGGGCACGGACTCGACGGGCTCCTCGATGTGGTCGTCCACCTCGATGTCGGCGATCTGCTCCTGGGCCTCGAACAGCAGGATCTCGGCGTCGGCGTTCTGCAGGCCGGCCTCGTTGGGAACGACATGCCAGCGGCGGAAGGTCTCGTACTCGCCGGAGTCGCGGTCCACGCTGACGCGGATGTCGGCCTCACCGCCGTAAATCTTCTTGGTGGCCGAGGCCAGCGCGGCTTCCACCGCACCGAACACGACATCGCGCTCCACGCTCTTCTCGCGCGAGATCGCGTCCACCAGCATCAACATTTCGCGGTTCATTGCTTGAGACCTCCGTCAACCTTGTCTTGGCCGGGCGCCGCCGTCGTGGGCTCGCCCGCTTGTTTCTTAGTCGCTGCCTTTTTCGGCTTGATGACGCCCCGCTGGCCGGGCTTGCGGTCGGGCGCCGGCTCGCCGCCGCGCCCCTTGAAGCTGAACGCCGGCACGAGGCGCGCCTCACGCACCTCGTCCAGCGTGAAATCCAGCGCCTGCTCGGCCGTGCCGTCGTCGAAGACCAGGCGCCAAGCCTGGTCACTCGCCGCATCCGGCTGGGCGCTGACGACACCACGGTATTTCTTGCGCCCCTGGAAGGGCAGCTTCAACGTGATGTCGATTTCCTGGCCGGCGAAGCGCGCGTAATGCGCGGCACTGCGCAGCGGCCGGTCCAGCCCCGGCGAGGAGACCTCGAGCCGGGCGTAGTCGAAAGCCTCGACCTCCAGCACATACTGCAGCTGGCGCGTCACCTTCTCGCAATCGTCCACGGTAATCAGCTCGCCGGCGCCTGCCCGGGCGGGCAGCCTGTCGATCGTCACGCGCAGCAATCCACCGGCACTGCGTTCGCAGTCCACGAGTTCGTAGCCGAGGCCGGCCACGGTGGTCTCTACAGCGGTTTGCCAACTCATGCGGTGCGTGGTTTCCTGATCCGGGAGAAAAATCGAAAAAGCAAAAAAAATGGGCAGGATGAATCCGCCCACTCGTTCACCAGAATCCTGCGCCGGGGGATATCGTCCGGGGCTCGTTGAGAATGCCTTGGAAAGGCACTTCTCATTTCTGGTGAAGCTCGGATTGTACTGTGCAAGTCCCGTGCCGGCAAGCCGCCACCCTCGGCGCATGCCAGAATCGCGGGCTGTTTGAGACCTCACAGGAGACAAGAATGGGCTTTCTCGCCGGCAAGCGGCTGCTGATCACGGGCGTGCTGTCCAACCGCTCCATCGCCTACGGCATTGCCCGCGCCTGCCACCGCGAAGGTGCCGAGCTGGCCTTCAGCTACCAGGGCGAGCGCTTCAAGGAGCGCATCAGCGAATTCGCGGCCGAATTCGATTCCAAGCTGGTCTACGACTGCGACGTGACCAGCGACGAGCAGATGCAGGCCCTGTTCGACCAGCTGGGCGAGGTCTGGCCGGAATTCGATGGCTTCGTTCATTCCATCGGCTTTGCCCCGCGCGACGCGATCGCCGGCAATTTCCTCGACGGCATGACGCGCGAGAACTTCCGCATCGCCCACGACATTTCCGCCTACAGCTTCCCGGCCATGGCCAAGCTGGCGGTGCCGCGCCTGCGCCAGGGTGCCTCGCTGCTGACGTTGAGCTACCTGGGCGCTGAGCGCTATGTGCCCAACTACAACACCATGGGCCTGGCCAAGGCCGCGCTGGAAGCCAGCGTGCGCTACCTCGCCTACGACCTGGGCGCCAAGGGCGTGCGCGTCAACGGCATCTCGGCCGGCCCGATCAAGACGCTGGCCGCATCGGGCATCAAGGACTTCGGCAAGCTGCTGACCCAGTTCGCCGCAGCAGCGCCCATCCGCCGCAACGTGACCATCGACGACGTCGGCAATGCCGCCGCCTTCCTGCTGTCCGACCTGGCCGGCGGCGTCAGCGCCGAGATCATGTATGTCGACGGCGGCTTCAGCCACGTCGCACTGGCCAACGGCGAATAAGCCGCCGCCACTGAAATGACAGAGGGCCCTGCGGGGCCCTCTTTCTTTACTGCCTCACGCAGTCCACGTAGTAGTGGCCGCGGCCGGTCTCCTCGTCTACTTCATGCACGAGGCCGTGAACGTCGGTCGCAAAGCCCGGGAACCTGGCGTTGAAGCTGCGCGTGAACTTCAGGTAGTCGACGATCTTCCTGTTGAAGCGCTCACCCGGGATCAGCAGCGGGATGCCGGGCGGGTAAGGCGTCAGCAGCGAGGTCGTGATACGCCCTTCGAGCTCGTCGATGCCGACCCGTTCGGTCTTGCGTTGAGCGATATGGGCATAGGCATCGGTCGGCGTCATGGCCGGCTGCAGATTGGACAGATACATGTCCGTCGTCAGCCGCGCGATGTCGCCCTCGGCATAGGCTTGGTGGATGCTCTGGCAGAGGTCGCGCAGGCCCATGCGCTCGTACTTCGGGTGGGCAGCGCAGAACTCCGGCAGGATACGCCACAGCGGCGCGTTCTTGTCGTAGTCGTCCTTGAACTGCTGCAGCGCGGTCAGCAGCGTGTTCCAGCGGCCCTTGGTGATGCCGATGGTGAACATGATGAAGAAGGAGTACAGGCCCGTCTTCTCGACGACGACGCCGTGCTCGACGAGGAACTTGGTGACGACCGAGGCCGGGATGCCGGTCGCAGCGAAGCGACCCTCCATGTCCAGCCCGGGCGTGATGATGGTGGACTTGATCGGGTCCAGCATATTGAAGCCTTCGGCCAGACCGCCGAAGCCATGCCAGTCCTCGTCGGCATGCAGCATCCAGTCGGCCGAAACGGGCTCGCTGCCCTCCTCGGAACGCAGGTAGTCAGGCCCCCAGACCTTGAACCACCAGTCCTCGCCGTAGTCGCTCTCGACCTTGCGCATTGCACGGCGGAAGTCCAGCGACTCCTTGATGCTCTCCTCCACCAGCGCCGTGCCGCCAGGCGGCTCCATCATCGCGGCTGCCACGTCGCAGCTCGCGATGATCGAGTACTGCGGGCTGGTGCTGGTGTGCATCAGATAGGCCTCGTTGAAGAGGTGCTTGTCCAGCTTCACCGTCTGCGAGTCCTGCACCAGCACCTGCGAGGCCTGCGAGATGCCGGCCAGCAGCTTGTGCGTGGACTGGGTCGCGTAGACGACGGCCTCCTTGGGGCGCGGGCGGTTCTTGCCCATCGCATGGAACTGGCCGTAGAAATCGTGGAAGGCCGCGTGCGGCAGCCAGGCCTCGTCGAAGTGCAGCGTCGGGATGTAGCCGTCGAGCTTCTTCTTGATGGTCTCGGTGTTGTAGAGCACGCCGTCGTAAGTGCTCTGCGTGAGCGTGACGATGGAGGGCTTGACCATGGCCGGGTCGACGTGCGCCAGCAGCGGGTTGGCCGCGATCTTGGCGCGGATGGTCTCCGGGCTGAACTCGCTCTCGGGAATCGGGCCGATGATGCCGTAGTGGTTGCGCGTGGGCGTCAGGAACACCGGGATCGCACCGCACATGATGATGGCGTGCAGATTGCTCTTGTGGCAGTTGCGGTCGATGACGACCACGTCGCCCGGCGCCACCGTGTGGTGCCAGACCATCTTGTTGGACGTGGACGTGCCGTTGGTGACGAAGAAGCAGTGGTCCGCGTTGAAGATGCGCGCGGCATTCTTCTCGGACGCGGCGACCGGGCCGGTGTGGTCCAGCAACTGACCGAGCTCCTCCACCGCGTTGCAGACGTCGGCGCGCAGCATGTTCTCGCCGAAGAACTGATGGAACATCTGGCCCACCGGGCTCTTCAGGAAGGCCACGCCGCCTGAATGCCCCGGGCAATGCCAGGAATAGGAGCCGTCGGCCGCGTAGTCCATCAGCGCCTTGAAGAAGGGCGGCGCCAGACCGTCGAGGTAGCTCTTGGCCTCGCGGATGATGTGGCGGGCCACGAACTCCGGCGTGTCCTCGAACATGTGGATGAAGCCATGCAGTTCGCGCAGCACGTCGTTGGGCAGGTGCTGGCTGGTGCGCGTCTCGCCGTAGACATAGATCGGGATGTCCGGGTTGCGGAAACGGATCTCGCCGATGAACTTGCGCAGGTTCAGCACGGCCGGGTCGAGGTCGGGGCCGGGCGTGAACTCCTCGTCGTCGATGGACAGGATGAAGGCCGAGGCGCGGCTCTGCTGCTGGGCGAACTGCGACAGATCGCCATAGCTCGTCACGCCCAGCACTTCCATGCCCTCCTTCTGGATGGCTTCGGCCAGCGCGCGGATGCCCAGGCCCGAAGTGTTCTCGGAGCGGTAGTCCTCGTCGATGATGACGATGGGAAAGTGAAAACGGATCATCGCGGCCTCCAGCGGGCGGGCATCAAAAAACGAAGCGGCGAAGTGTAGGGCCGCAGCATGTCCGGCTCGCGTCGCACGCGGTAAAAGCGCGATCTACACTGGCTCGCCGTCGCAGAGCTCGGGAGGCAAGATGGATTGGAGTACGGCCACCGTCTGGTGGATTTCAGCCGGCCTGATGGTCGCCGCCGAATTGGCCAGCGGCACCTTCTATCTGCTGATGCTGGCCGTGGGCGCCTGCGCCGGCGCGCTGGCAGCGCATCTGGGCCTGGGCGTCACCGCGCAGGTCGTCGCCGCAGCTCTTGTCGGCGGCGCCGCAGTCATCGTGCTGAACCGGCGCCGCAGCCGCGGCCCGAAGGCGGCACCGGCATCCAGCAACGCCGACATGAACCTCGACATCGGCCAGAGCGTGCAGGTCGACGCCTGGTCTTCCGACGGTCTGACCCAGGTCCAATACCGCGGCGCGGCGTGGCAGGCCCGCTTCATCGGCGCCCCACCTGCCCGCAGCGGCCGCCACGTCATCCGCGCCGTCGAAGGCAGCTGCCTGCTGCTGGACCGCTGAGCCCCCTGCCCTTCACCCGACCACCGCCCGCCCGAGAGGCCCCATGGAAATCGCACTCGTCATCCTCGCCATCGCCGCCATCTTCGTGGTCCGCTCGATCAAGGTCGTGCCCCAGCAGCACGCCTGGGTCGTCGAGCGCCTGGGGCGCTACCACGCCACGTTGACGCCGGGCCTGAATTTCCTGGTGCCCTTCGTCGACCGGCTGGCCTACCGGCATTCGCTGAAGGAGATTCCGCTGGATGTGCCCAGCCAGATCTGCATCACCAAGGACAACACCCAGCTGACCGTCGACGGCATCCTCTACTTCCAGGTCACCGACCCGATGCGCGCCAGCTACGGCGCGAGCAACTATGTGGTCGCCATCACCCAGCTTGCGCAGACCACGCTGCGCTCCGTCATCGGCCGCATGGAACTGGACCGCACCTTCGAGGAGCGCGCCGTCATCAACACCTCCGTCGTCGAAGCCCTGGACGAGGCCGCGCTGAACTGGGGCGTCAAGGTGTTGCGCTACGAGATCAAGGACCTGACGCCGCCGCCCGCCATCCTGCATTCGATGCAGGCCCAGATCACCGCCGAACGCGAGAAGCGCGCGCTGATCGCGGCGTCCGAGGGGCGGCGCCAGGAACAGATCAATATCGCCACCGGCGAACGCGAGGCGGCGATCGCGAAGTCAGAGGGCCAGAAGCAGGCCGAGATCAACAAGGCCCAGGGTGAAGCCGCCGCCATCACGGCGGTGGCCGAGGCCACCTCGGACGCGATCCGCAAGATCGCCGCGGCCATCCAGCAACCGGGCGGCGACCAGGCCGTGCAACTCAAGGTCGCCGAGAAGGCCGTCGAGGCCTACGCCCACCTGGCCCAGAAGAACAACACGATGATCGTGCCGGGCAATATGACCGAGGTCGCCGGCCTGATCGGCACCGCCATGGGACTGCTCAAGGGCGGCAGCAAGACCTGAGCTCACAAGCAAAAAACCCGCGAGGACCCCGGCAAAGGGGCGGTCGCGGGAACAGGACGTTCGGGGGGCACCGAACGAAAGCGATGGAGGTGTCGCTTTTCCTTTTGTCGATAAGGCGATCAACCGCCGGTATAGGGCAGACCGAAGACTTCAGCAATCAGCTTCCACATAACTCGCTCCATCTGGCCGTCAGGCCGTGTTCAGATGGCGCGAAGTTTGTCGGACCGAGGGATGCCAGGGAACTACAAACCCTGGTAGTGCGCGCCTCACAGGAGGCCCAGCTCCATTGCCTTGAGCACTGCGTGGTTCTTGTTCGACACGTCCAGCTGCCTGAACAACTGCTTCATGTGGTAGTTCACCGTGTTCTCGCTGATTCCCAGCAAGCTGCCGACAACCCAGGCACTCTTACCTTCCATCGTCAGCTTCAGGATTTCCAGCTGCCTGGGCTGCAGGCGCGGCGCCTTGGCGGTCACGAGGAGTCGCGCAGCCGCATCTTGGGCATGCACCGCGAGCAATTGCAGGTCAGCAATCATCCGATTGAGCTTGACCGGATCGCTGGGCAACACCTCCTCTCGGTCGACGCCCAGCAGAAAACGCCGGTAACCGGGCATGTGGACGCTAACGGCAAGACCGGTCCTGTATCCAAAAGGCGCCTGCATCTCCCAGAGGTCCCCGGCGCCAGCGTCCACGTAGAGCCTTTGGTCATAGATCAGCGGCGCCGCATTGCCCATCACATGTCGGTGCACCGGATCGCGCTTGGCGTTTTCCGGATTGCTTGAAGCCTCAACAAACTCCGCCGGCGTGTTGCCGATCGAGATGTATTCCGTTTTGGCCCCGGGCCCCTTGCGCTCAAAGGCCAAGACGCCGGATATGAGGCCGAAGTCCAGGTCATTGGCGAAGTCGATCAGCCCCTGCCTGAAGGACGAGAAATCTGCCGCTTGACTGACTTGTTCGTACCGCTGCAGGTTCATTGAGGCACTGGGCGCTACTAGGGTTGGTAGGAGCAGCGCCGTCGCGATGAACGCACACTGCAAACCATCCAAATGACGGGAGACCCGAATGCAGATGGCAGCTTGGCAACTGATGGCCTGCGAAACGGTAATTAGGACTGTAAACGAGTTTGAAAAGGTGACGCTCGATCTCCGCCAAGTCGGCAGCAGCCTCCGGGTGGACGATGCGCGCTCAGGCCTGCGCTCGGGCCAGGAGGTCTGGGCCACCGAGGCCGGTGGCGAACCCATCCAGATCGCGTGGGAATGGACCGAAATCCAGCCCGACGTCGTCGCCCTGTTCGACCCGATGAACATCCTGTGCAACGTCGCACTGATCGACGGCGAAGGCCACACGCTCGCGCGCTCCAAGCGCATGCTGCACCTCAACAACATCGTTCACCAGCTGAGCTGGCGCGAGTGCATCGACAGGCTGAAATCACGTCATCGCATCGGCTCGCCCGCCCAGGCCTCGCAATAGGTTATGATGGCGGGCTTGCAGGAGAGGTGGATGAGCGGTTTAAGTCGCACGCCTGGAAAGCGTGTGTGGGTTAATAGCCCACCGCGGGTTCGAATCCCGCCCTCTCCGCCAAAGCTTATCGGGCCCTCTGGGCCCGTTTTGCTTTCCAGGGGTGGCAGCAGGACCGGGGCCGAGAGAGCCGCAACCGCAATTCATCCCCCGCAAAGCGCAATTCGTCGCCCGGCACTGGTTTGCCCGGGCGGCTTGCTGAACACTGCAAAGCGTGCCTTGCCGTCTGCAAGGCTGGAGCCGGAGATGTTGCGACTGCGTAAGGGATGGATGAGCCTGAGCCTGGCAATGGGGCTCGTGGCGGCCGGCCTGCCGGCCGAGGCCAGCGAGGTCGTCAAACTGGCGCGCCTGGTCGTCAGCGGCAAGCGCAGCCCGAGCGAGGCGCCGCGCAGCGCACCGAGCGAGTCCCGCGCCACCAGCACCGGCCCGCAGGCTCATGGCAATGGCGGCAATGACGAGGCGGGCACCGCCCCCGCTCCGCCACGCGGCGTTTCCTAAGTTTCCAAAAGAAAATGCGCCGAAACCCGCGAGGGCTTCGGCGCATTGTTATTTGGCGGAGTGGACGGGGCTCGAACCCGCGACCCCCGGCGTGACAGGCCGGTATTCTAACCAACTGAACTACCACTCCGCGTGGGATGAATTCGATATCGCACTCCGGCAATATCCAAGCCCATCAAACTCGCCCGTCCTGCGACGGGATTGTCAATTTCCATCTTTCGATGGGAATCTGGCGTCCCCTAGGGGATTCGAACCCCTGTAATCACCGTGAAAGGGTGGTGTCCTAGGCCTCTAGACGAAGGGGACAGAATTTTCAAAACCTGCGTGCCACTCAATATCCCCAAGGGGGAAATTGGTGGAGGTAAGCGGGATCGAACCGCTGACCTCTTGCATGCCATGCAAGCGCTCTCCCAGCTGAGCTATACCCCCGGCACAAACCGGTCGCAAAAAGCAAACGGCCAATAAATTGGCCGTTCTTTTGTCGGGCGGACCCAACGAAATCCTTGGCGGAGTGGACGGGGCTCGAACCCGCGACCCCCGGCGTGACAGGCCGGTATTCTAACCAACTGAACTACCACTCCGCGTGGGATGAATTCGATATCGCCTCGCGGCAATACCCAAGCTTCATCAAACTCGCCCGTCTTGCGACGGGATTGTCAATTTCCATCTTTCGATGGAAATTTGGCGTCCCCTAGGGGATTCGAACCCCTGTAATCACCGTGAAAGGGTGGTGTCCTAGGCCTCTAGACGAAGGGGACTAAACCTTCGCCGCTTGAACTGCGCGCCACGCAAACCCTTTTCAGGAGATTTGGTGGAGGTAAGCGGGATCGAACCGCTGACCTCTTGCATGCCATGCAAGCGCTCTCCCAGCTGAGCTATACCCCCGTTTTGATTTTGATTCGGCTGTCGCCAGCCCATCAAGAATCGCTTCGTTCGCAGCGCTGTTCAAGCGAGACTAAGAGTATATGACGAATTTCAGACCGTTTGCAAGCGTTCGACAACTTTTTTCTGATCGAAGTGCTCGAGCACCGCATCCAGCGACGGAGTTTGCGCACGACCGCACACCACGACACGCACCGGCACGGCCAGTTGCGGCATCTTCAGGCCGGTCGCCGCCAGCGTTTCCTTGAGCGCCTGCTGAATCCCGGCCTTGGTCCAGTCGGACAAGGCGCCGAGGCGATCGGCGAGCGCACGCAATGCGGGACGCACGGCGTCGGTCACATGGGTCGCAAGCTCCTCCACGGACGGCTCCACCGGGGCGAAGTACATCGCCAGCCAGTCGGCCAGCGCTGCCGTCGTTGCACAGCGGTCCTTGAAAAGGCCGACCTTGGGCTGGACCTGCGCGGGTGTCACCTCAATGCCCCGGGTCGAGAACTGGGCCACGACCAGTTCCGCCAGACGCGCCTCGTCGATCTGCTTCACATAGTGGCTGTTGACCCAGTCCAGCTTGGCCGGGTCCCACTGCGCCGGGCTCTTGGACAGATGCGAGCCGTCGAACCACGACACTATCTGCCCGGCGCTGAACAGTTCGTCGTCCCCATGGCTCCAGCCCAGCCGGGCCAGGTAGTTCAGCATGCCCTCAGGCAGGTAGCCGTTGGTGGCGTAGTCCATCACGCTGACGGCGCCCCGGCGCTTGGACAGCTTCAGGCCGTCGTCGCCGAGGATGATGGGCAGATGCCCGAACTGCGGCAGCGGCGCGCCCAACGCGTTGAAGATGTTGATCTGCCAGGGCGTGTTGTTGACATGCTCGTCGCCGCGGAAGACATGGCTGATGCGCATGTCCCAGTCGTCGACGACGACGGCGAAGTTGTAGGTCGGCACGCCGTCGGTGCGGGCGATGATGAGGTCGTCGATCTCGCGGTTGTTGATCGTGATCGGGCCCTTCACGAGGTCGTCCCAGGTCACGTCGCCTTCGATGGGGTTGGCGAAGCGGATGACCGGCTTCACGCCCTCGGGCGGCGCCGGCAGGACCTTGCCGGCCTCAGGGCGCCAGCGGCGGTCGTACAGCGTCTTTTCGCCCCGGGCACGCTGCGCCTCGCGCATGGCCTCGAGGTCCTCGGGGGTCGCGTAGCAACGGTAGGCACGGCCGGAGGCGATCATTTGCTCGATGACGGCCTGGTAGCGGTCCAGGCGCTGCATCTGGTAGATCGGGCCCTCGTCGTAGGAAAGGCCCAGCCAGTTCATGGCGGCGATGATCTGGTCGACCGAGTCCTGGGTGGAGCGGGCGACGTCGGTGTCCTCGATGCGCAGCACGAACTCGCCGCCGTGGTGGCGGGCATAGGCCCAGGAGTAAAGGGCCGTGCGGGCCGTGCCCAGGTGCAGGAAGCCGGTCGGCGACGGCGCGATGCGCGTGCGGACCTTGTCGAAAGTGGAGCTCATCGGGTCTTCAGTGTGGAGAGGCCGCGCAGCAGGTCGTCGCAGATGTCATCGACATGCTCGAGGCCGACGGACAGGCGGATCAAACCCTGCCCGACGCCCGCGGCCTGGCGCTGCGCCTCGGTGAGGCGGCCGTGCGAGGTCGTCGCGGGATGGGTGATGATGGATTTCGTGTCGCCGAGGTTGGTGGCGATGGACAGCACGCGGGTGCTGTCGATGACGTGGAAGGCGGCGGCGCGCGCAGCCTCGGGCGAATCGGCGCGCAGATCGAAGGACAGCACCGCCCCGCCCTGCCCGTTTTGCTGGCGCATGGCCAGGTCGTGCTGGGGATGGGAAGCGAGCGACGGGTAGTAGACCCGGTCGACCTCGGGCTGCGCCTCCAGCCAGCGCGCGACGGCTAGGGCCTGCTCGCTCTGGGCCTTCATGCGCAGGCTCAGCGTCTCCAGTCCCTTCAGCACCACCCAGGCATTGAAGGGCGACAAAGTCATGCCCACCGTACGCAGGATGGGGCCGAAGACGTCGCGGATGAGCCTGTTCGGCCCGCACAGCGCGCCGGCCATCACGCGGCCCTGGCCGTCCATGTATTTGGTGGCCGAGTGCATGACGATGTCGGCGCCCATCTCGGCGGGGCGCTGCAGGGCCGGCGTCGAATAGGTGTTGTCGACGGCGAGGATGGCACCCGCAGCATGGGCCATGCCGGCCAGCGCACGGATGTCGCAGACCTCGGTCAGCGGGTTGGTGGGCGTCTCGGCGAAGAAGAGCCTCGTCGTCGGCCGGATGGCGGCCTGCCATTCCGCCAGGTCGGTCTGCGACACGAACGTCGTCTCGACGCCGAATTTGCCGAACTCCTTGGCGAACAGGTTGATGGTCGAGCCGAACACCGAACGCGAGCAGACGACATGGTCGCCGGCCTTCAGCGCGCCCATGGCCAGCAGCAGGATGGCACTCATGCCGGTCGACGTGGCGATGGCACCCTCGGTGCCTTCCATCGCGGCCAGGCGGGCCTCCAGGCTGCGCACGGTGGGGTTGCTGGTGCGCGTATAGGTGAAGTCCTCGGCATTCGAGAACTTGCGCGCCGAGGTCTCGGCGTCGGGCTGGACATAGGCCGTCGTCAGGAACAGGGCCTCGGAGTTCTCGCCATGCTGGCTGGGCGCGAGGGCCGTGCGCACGGCCAGGGTCTCGGGGCGCAGGCCTTCGGGCAGGCCGCGGCGCTTGTCGTCGCTCATGTGGCGCCCCTCAGTGCTCGCCGCCGCTTTGCAGGGCCAGGCGGCTGCGCGCCGCGGTGTCTTCCTCGTCGCCCTGCGAGGTGCGCTGCTCACGCATGGCGGCAAAGTCCTCGACGCTGACGTCGCCGGTCACGTAGTGGCCGTCGAAGCAGCTCGCCTCGAAGCCGGCCAGGCCTGGATGCAGCGCGGCCACGACGCGCTTCATCGCGTCCACGTCCTGGTAGATCAGCGCGTCCGCGCCGATGTACTGGCGGATCTCCTCGATGCTGCGGCCGTGGGCGATCAGCTCCTCGCGCGTCGGCATGTCGATGCCGTAGACATTGGGGAAGCGCACCGGCGGCGCCGCTGATGCCATGTAGACCTTGCGCGCGCCGGCCTCGCGGGCCATCTGCACGATCTCCTTGGACGTGGTGCCGCGCACGATGGAGTCGTCCACCAGCAGCACGTTGCGGTTCTTGAACTCCAGCCCGATCGCGTTGAGCTTCTGGCGCACGCTCTTCTTGCGGGCGCCCTGCCCCGGCATGATGAAGGTGCGGCCGACATAGCGGTTCTTCACGAAGCCCTCGCGGTAGGGCTTGCCGATGCGGTGGGCCAGCTGCATGGCCGAGGGGCGGCTGCTCTCGGGAATGGGGATGACGACGTCGATCTCGTTCGGCGGCATCGTCGAGATGACGCGCTGGGCCAGCGTCTCGCCCATGTTCAGGCGGGCCTGGTAGACCGAGATGCCATCCATCACCGAGTCCGGCCGTGCGAGATAGACGAACTCGAACATGCAGGGGTTGAGCTGCGGGTTGTCGTTGCACTGCTCGGAGTGCAGCTTGCCCGTCATGTCGACGAACAGGGCCTCGCCCGGAGCGACGTCGCGCTCCAGTTGGTGGCCCGTGCCCTCGAGGGCCACGCTCTCGCTGGCCACCATGAAGTCGCCGTTGCCGGCGCGACCGAAGCACAGCGGCCGGATACCGTGGGGATCGCGGAAGGCCAGCAAGCCCTGGCCGGCGATCAGCGCGATGACGGCATAGCTGCCCTTGATGCGCTTCTGCACCGCGCGCACGGCGGCGAAGATCTCCTTGGGCGTCAGCGGCAGGTCGCGCGCGGCCAGCTCCAGCTCATGGGCCAGCACATTGATCAGCACCTCGGTGTCGCTCTCGGTGTTGATGTGGCGGCGGTCGATGTCGAAGAGCTCGTCCTTCAGCGCATGGGCATTGGTCAGATTGCCGTTGTGCACCAGCACGATGCCGAAGGGCGCGTTGACGTAGAAGGGCTGAGCCTCTTCCTCGCTGTAGGCATTGCCGGCGGTCGGGTAGCGCACCTGGCCCAGGCCGATATTGCCCGGCAGCGCGCGCATATTGCGGGTGCGGAAGACGTCGCGCACCATGCCGCGGGCCTTGTGCATGAAGCATTTCTGGCCTTGCATGGTGACGATGCCGGCCGCATCCTGGCCGCGGTGCTGGAGCAGCAGCAGCGCGTCATAGATGAGCTGGTTGACGGGGGAGGCAGCGAGGGTGCCGACGATGCCGCACATGGCAGGAGTCCTTAGTCAGTCGATGCCGCATCAGATGGGGTCATCGAGCGGGAAATGAAATGGGAAAGCGGTTCGGGCAGCAGCGGCGCGGCATCGTGCAGCACACCGGCCAGCACCGGGGCCGCGCGGGATGCCTGCCAGGTGGCCGACCGGGCCAGCGGCGAAGCGCCGATGACCAGCACCAGGGCCAGGGCGATCAGGACGCCGCGCAGCGCACCGAAGCCGGCGCCGCCGAGGCGGTCGACGACGGACAGCGGCGTGGCGTGGATCAGCGCCTTGACGAGGCGGGTGGCCAGGCTCCAGACGACAAGCACCGCGAAGAAGGCCAGGGCCAACGCGACGACATGGAGCGCCGCGGGGCCGAACCTGCCCTCGGGCAGCAACCCCTCGACGACAGGCGCCAGCGGCCCAGCCGCGAAATAGGCCACCACCCAGCCGGCCAGCGACATCACCTCGAAGGCCAGCCCGCGCCACAGGCCCAGGCCGATCGAGATCAGCAGCAAGGCTGCCAACGCGAGATCGACCCAGCTCAGTGTGACGTCCATGGCGCCTCTCAGAGCGTCAGGATGGCGCCGGGCAGGCCCGCGCCCTTGAGCTTGGCGGCGGCGCGCTCGGCCTCGTCGCGGCTGGCGAAGGGCCCCAGGCGCACACGCACTCGCCGGCCATCGGCCGTGTCAACGGCCTGCGCATAGGTCTTGAGGCCGAGCTTCTCGACCTTGAGCCTGACCTCCTGGGCCGCCTTGTTCTCGCCAAAGGCACCGACCTGCACGATGAAGCGCGCGGCCGGCGCGGATGCCGCCTCCTTGCCATCGAGCAGGGCCTGGGCGCGGGCGCCGTCGCTGGCATGGGCAGCGGGCTTGGGCTTGTCGACCGGCTTGTCGACCGGTTTCTCCACCGGCTTCTCGGCGAGCTTGACGGGCGGCTTCTCCGCGGGTTTCTCGACCACCGGTTTGTCGACCCGGGCTGGCTTGTCCACCGGCTTCTCAGCCACTTTCTCGACCGGCACGGGGGCGCTGGGCACTGTGGCCACGGGCTCCGGCTCAGGCGTCGATGCCGGCACGGCCTGCGACAGCGGCTCGCGGGTCGGCACGGCCAGCGGCGGCGCGCTCTCCTTGTGCGGGATGTCGATGGGCAGGTCGACCGGGATGGGCCGCGGCTGGGTTTCGAAAATCAGCGGGAAGCCCACCACACCGGCCGCCACCAGCACGGCCGCGCCGATGAGGCGGCGCCGCGCGCGGATGCGCAGCAGTTGCACGTCGTCGGCCGCGCTGGCCTTGGCGCCGGACCGGACCGGAGACTTCTTGGGCGCCGCCGCGGCGGTGGCGTCATCGCGCTTGAGGAAGGAAAACAGGCCCATCGGCGGCGTCGGACGTCAGTGGAGGGTGGGAGGCTGGGGTGCGGTGGCACCGGCCGTCACGCGGGGCAGGCCCTGTTGGAGCACCCCGCCCACGGTGTAGAAGGAACCAAAGACCAGGATTCTATCGGCCGCGGTCGCCCCGGCCGACGCGGCGTGCAGGGCGTCCAGGGGATTGGCATGGGTGCGCGTCGCCACGTCGGGTGGCGTCTTCAGGCCGGCGGCGAGGAAGGCCGCTTGCAACTGCACCGCGGTGGCCGCGCGCGGGATGGGCAGGTCGGTGAAATGCCAGACGTCCACCAGCGGTGCGATGCGGGCCAGGATGCCGCCCAGGTCCTTGTCCGCCATCGCGCCGAACACGGCATGGGTGCGCGGGTAGAAGCCCATCTGGTCGAGGTTCTGCGCCAGCGCGGCGACGGCGTGGGGATTGTGGGCCACGTCCAGCACGACCGCGGGCTGGCCGGCCAGCACCTGGAAGCGGCCGGGCAGCTCGACCAGGGCCAGGCCCGTGCGCACGGCCTGGGCGCTGATGGGCAGGCGCTCGGCCAGGGCCTCGAAGGCAGCCAGCACGCCGGCGGCGTTCAGCAACTGGTTCACCCCACGCAGCGCCGGGTAGGCCAGGCCGGAGAAGCGCTTCCCGCGGCCGGCCCATTGCCATTGCGTGCGGTCGCCACCGAAGCTGAAGTCACGGCCGAGCTGGCGCAGGTCGGCGCCGATCTCGGCCGCCCGCGCGGCGAGCGAGGCCGGCGGCATAGGGTCGCTGACCACGACGGGCCGGCCGGCGCGCATGATGCCGGCCTTCTCGCGGCCAACGCTCTCGCGGTCGGCGCCGAGGAATTCGGTGTGGTCGAGGTCGATGCTGGTGATGACGGCGCAGTCGGCGTCGATGACGTTGACCGCATCCAGCCGGCCGCCCAGGCCCACTTCGAGGATGACGAGGTCCAGCGGCTCGTGCTGCAGGCGGCGCATGATGGCCAGCGTCGTGAACTCGAAATAGGTCAGCGTGATGTCACCGCGCGCGGCCTCGACGGCCTCGAAGTGGGGCTCCAGCGACTCGGCCGCCACCGGCGCGCCACCCACCCGGCAGCGCTCCTGGAAGTGCACGAGATGGGGCTTGATGTAGAGCCCCACGCGGTAACCAGCATGCAGCGCGATGGACTCCAGCATCGCGCAGGTCGAGCCCTTGCCATTGGTGCCGGCGACGACGACGGTCGGGCAGTCGAAGGCAATGCCCAGCCGCTCCTTCACCGCCCTGACGCGGTCCAGCGTCATGTCGATGGTCTTGGGGTGCAGGCGCTCGCAGTGGGCGAGCCAGTTGTCAAGCGTCATGGCATCAAAAGCTGAGCGGCCAGGCATCAGGCCTGGCCGCGATCAATCCAGCAACTGCCATGGAACCGGCTTTGCCGGGCCATCGGCAGCGCCCCCTTGAGGGGGCGGCGAAGCCGGTACGGGGTGGGTCAAGCCACGGCGTCCGCGCTCTGGCGCTGCAGCATGGCGAGCTGGCGCGCGATGGTCTCGCGCAGCTGGCGGCGGTCCACGATCATGTCGACGGCGCCCTTCTCCATCAGGAACTCGGCGCGCTGGAAGCCGGCAGGCAGCTTCTCGCGCACGGTGTTCTCGATGACGCGCGGGCCGGCAAAGCCGATCAGCGCCTTGGGCTCGGCAATGACGATGTCGCCGACGAAGGCGAACGAGGCCGAGACGCCGCCCATCGTCGGGTCGGTCAGCACGCTGATGTAGGGCAGCTTGGCTTTGGCCAGGCGCGTCAGCGACGCATTGGTCTTGGCCATCTGCATCAGGCTCAGCAGGCCTTCCTGCATGCGCGCGCCGCCGGTGGCGGTGAAGCAGATGAAGGGCGTCTTCTGCTCGATGGCCGTCTCCACGCCGCGCACGAAGCGCTCGCCAACGACCGAACCCATGGAACCGCCCATGAAGTCGAACTCGAAGCAGGCCGCGACGACGGGCACGCTCATCACGGCGCCGCCGATGACGACCAGCGCGTCGGTCTCGCCGGTGGTCTCCAGCGCTTCCTTCAGGCGGTCCGGGTATTTCTTGCTGTCCTTGAACTTCAGCGCGTCGACCGGCAGCACCTCCTGGCCGATCTCGTAACGGCCCTCGCCGTCGAGGAAGGCGTCCAGGCGCGCGCGCGCGCCGATGCGGTGGTGGAAGCTGCACTTGGGGCAGACATTGATGTTCTGCTCCAGGTCGGTCTTGTAGAGCACCGTCTCGCAGCTCGGGCACTTGATCCACAGGCCTTCGGGGACCGTGCGGCGATCAGCCGGGTCGCCTTGCTGGATCTTGGGCGGGAGCAGTTTGTCGAGCCAACTCATGTGTCGTTCCTCTTGTCGAGTGCGGCGCGGATTTCACGGATGAAGGCCGCGCCAGTCAAGGCGACATTATCAAGCGGCTGGCGCTCCAGCAGCTCGACCAGCTTGGAACCGATGACGACGGCGTCGGAAACATCGGCAACGGCCCGTGCCGTAGCACCGTCGCGGATGCCGAAACCCACGCCCACCGGCGTGCTGACATGGCGGCGGATGCGCGGCACGGCCTCGGCCACGGCGGCGGTGTTCAGGTGGCCGGCGCCCGTCACGCCCTTCAGCGAGACGTAGTAGACATAGCCGCTGGCCAGTTGCCCGACCTGGGCCATGCGCGCCTCGGTGGACGTGGGCGCGAGCAGGAAGATGGCGTCCATGTCCGCGGCGCGCAGCTTGGCGGCGAAGTCCACGCATTCCTCGGGCGGGTAGTCGACGATGAGCACGCCATCCACGCCGGCGGCCTTGGCGTCGGCCACGAAGGCGTCCAGGCCGTAGCGCTCGACGGGGTTGGCATAGCCCATCAGCACGAGCGGCGTCTGGCTGTTGCGGGCGCGGAACTCGCGGACATAGGCCAGCACCTTGCGCAGGCCTATGCCCTGCTTCAAGGCACGCTCGCCCGCGCGCTGGATCACGGGGCCGTCGGCCATCGGGTCGGAGAAGGGCACGCCCAGCTCGATGACGTCGGCACCGGCCTCGGCCATGGCAAGCAGCAGGTCGACGGTGGCCGCCGGATAGGGATCACCTGCGGTGACGAAGGGAATCAGCGCCTTGCGGCCCTGAGCCTTGAGCTGGTCGAAGGTGGTGGTGATGCGGCTCATTGCTTGACCTTCTCGCCGGCTTGCGAAGGACGATCGAAGTAGGCGGCGCCGGACAGGTCGGCCACGGTGCCGATATCCTTGTCGCCACGGCCACTGAGGTTGACCAGCAGCAGCTTGTCCTTGCCCAGCGTCGGCGCGAGCTTGATGGCATGCGCGACGGCGTGGCTGGACTCGAGCGCCGGGATGATGCCCTCCGTGCGGCACAGCCGATGGAAGGCCGCCAGCGCCTCGGCGTCGGTGATGCCGACGTACTCGGCGCGGCCGATGTCCTTCAGATGGGCATGCTCGGGGCCGACGCCGGGGTAGTCCAGACCGGCGGAGATGGAATGCGTCTCGATGATCTGGCCGTCCTCGTCCTGCAGCAGATAGGTGCGGTTGCCGTGCAGCACGCCGGGGCTGCCGGCGGTCAGCGTCGCTGCATGCTTGCCGCTGGCCACACCCTGCCCTTCGGCCTCGACGCCTATCAGCCTGACCGCCTCGTTGGGGATGTAAGGATGGAAGATGCCGATCGCGTTCGAGCCTCCGCCCACGCAGGCGATGACGGCGTCCGGCTGGCCGCCAGCCAGCTCGGGCATCTGCTCGATGCACTCCAGACCGATGACGCGCTGGAAGTCGCGCACCATCATCGGATACGGGTGCGGGCCGGCCACGGTGCCGATGATGTAGAAGGTGTTCTCGACGTTGGTGACCCAGTCGCGCATCGCCTCGTTGAGCGCGTCCTTCAGCGTCTTGCTGCCGCTCTCCACCGGCACGACGGTCGCGCCGAGCAGCTTCATGCGATAGACGTTGGGCGACTGACGCTTCACGTCCTCGCTGCCCATGTAGACCACGCATTCCAGGCCGTAACGCGCGCAGATGGTGGCCGTGGCCACGCCGTGCTGGCCGGCGCCGGTCTCGGCGATGACGCGCGGCTTGCCCATGCGCTTGGCCAACAAGGCCTGGCCGATGACGTTGTTGATCTTGTGCGCGCCGGTGTGGTTGAGGTCCTCGCGCTTCAGGTAGACCTGCGCACCGCCCAGCTCGCGGCTCAGGCGGTCGGCGTGATAGATCGGGCTCGGGCGGCCGACGAAGTGCTTGAGCTCCTTCTGGAACTCGGCGATGAACTCCGGGTCGTCGCGGTAGTGGGCGTAGGCGTCCTTGAGCTGGTCGAGTGCATGGACGAGGGTCTCGGAGACGAAGCTGCCGCCATAGGTCGGCGTGCCGGCATGGCGGAAATGCCCGGTCGCATCGGGCTGGTCGTACTGGAACATGGTCTTTCCTATCGGGTCAGTTCGGCATCGGTGCGCTCATCGGCGAGACGGACCGCGTTGCAGAACTCGTGGATCAGGTCGGCGCTCTTGAGCCCAGAGGACACCTCGACGCCGGAACTCACATCAACGGCCCAGGGCCGCACCCGGGCGATGCCATCGGCTACGTTGGCAGCATTCAACCCACCAGACAAAACGACTGGAAAGCGAGCGCTTGGAGGAATGAGTGACCAATCGAAGACCTTGCCGCCGCCGCCATAGCCGTCGACATGGGCGTCGAGCAGGATGGCCTGGGCGTTGGAAAAACGTGCCGCGAAGTCTAGCAAATCGACACCCGGCGCCATGCGTGCGGCGCGCAGATAGGGCCGGTGGATGCGGTCGCAGTCGGAGGGCGTTTCGTCGCCGTGGAACTGCACCAGCATATTGGGCAGCGCGTCGAAGCCGGCCCGCAGCTCGGCGTCCGTCGCGTTGACGAACAGGCCCACGGGCGTCACGAAGGGCGGCAGCAGCCGCGCCAGCGCCCTCGCCCGCTCCGGCGTCACGGCGCGCGGGCTCTTGGCATAGAAGACGAAGCCGATGGCATCGGCGCCGGCCGCGACAGCGGCTTCGATGTCGGCCTCGCGCGTGAGGCCGCAGATCTTGATTCGGGTCATGGGAGCCAATCGAGCGCGGCCACCTGCCGCGGGATGTCCAGCTCGGCATCGTAGGTCGGGCCGAGGAAGTAGAGACCGTCAGGGGAGAAGGTCGGCGCGGCCGCCTTGCGATCGCGCGCTGCGAGCACCTCGGACACCCAGTCGGGCGAGCGCGCGCCGCTGCCGACGGCCAGGATGCAACCCATCAGGTTGCGCACCATGTGGTGCAGGAAAGCGCTGGCCTCGAATTCGAAACGCCAGTAAGCGCCGCGCCGCTGCACCTTGATCTCGCGCAGCGTCTTCACCGGCGACGCGGCCTGGCATTCCGACGAGCGGAAGGACGAAAAGTCGTGCTCGCCGATCAGCCGCTCAGCGGCCGCTTCCAGCGCCGCCTGCTCCAGCGGCCGGAAGATCCAGCCGCACTGGCCCGACTCGATGGCCGGCCGCACGGCCGACTCCAGCAGCAGATAGGCATAGCGCCGGCCACGCGCCGAGTTGCGGGCGTGGAAGGCCTCGCCGGGAAAGCGGCACCACTGGATGGCGATGTCGGGCGGCAGATAGCGGTTGCTGCCACGCACCCAGGAGAAGGCTTCGCGCAGGACTGAGGTGTCGAAGTGCACGACCTGGTTGATGCCGTGCACGCCGGCGTCGGTGCGGCCGGCGCAGAGGGTACGGATGGGCTGGGCCGCGAAGGCGGACAGGCCCTTCTCGAGCGCGTCCTGCACGGTGCGGCCATCGGGCTGGCTCTGCCAGCCGTTGTAGCCGCCGCCGCGGTAGCTGACTCCTAGTGCGATTCTCATGAGCTCCAAAGCAAAAACGCCCGGCCAGAAGGCCGGGCGTGGAAGTATCGCGGCTGCGCTTACCGAAGCTCGTTCAGCATCGCCTGCGCCTTGTCCCGCAGCGGGCCGCTGGCACGCTGGATCAGTTCCTGTAGCACCTCGCGGGCGCCTTCGGTATCGCCGATCTGGCGGAACTCGTCGGCCAGCTCCAGCTGGCGCATCAAGGGATCGCCGTCATCGTCGCCCAGAGCACTCAGCGCATCGGCCAGATGGTCAGGATGGCTCTCGCCAGGCCGGGTTGGCTCGCCGAGGTCGAAGTCCAGGTCGCTGGAGGCCGCAGCGGGCTTTGCCGACGGGCTGGGCGACAGCCCACCCATGCCGCTGAGGTCGAAGTTCAGGTCCGGCGCGGGCGGTGCGGTGCGGGCGCCACGGCTGGAGATGTCGAAGTCCATCGTCATCGGCGCCTGCTCGACCGAGGCCGGCATGGCCTGGGTCGCGGCCATGGCCGTCGGCGAGACGGGCTCGGGCGCGTCGAGGTCGAGGTCGAGGGCCAGGTCGAAGCCGCTGACCGGACCGGTATCGGGGCCGGCGCCCCGGGCCATCGAATCGGTGGCCATCTGGACCGCATTCGCGCCGCTGGGCAGCGCCGTCTGCGGCAGCGTGCTGGCATTCATCGGCTCGGGGCGCAGTTCGGGGCCGTCCTCGACCTGGGCCGGCGCACCGCCGGGCTGGTAGAGCGGGTTGTCCGGATCGATGCCGCGGCCCAGTTCCTGGGCCTTGGACCAATCCTCGCCGCTGCCCTGGGTCTCGGCATACAGCTGCACGGCCAGTTGCTCGAAGCCCTTGGTGTCGCGGCGCTTGGCGTAGACCTCCAGCAGCTTCAGGCGGATGGCCAGGCGCGTCGGGTTGGCGCGCAGGGCTTCCTTCAGGATTTCCTCGGCCTGCAGGTCACGGCCATAGGCCAGGTAGACATCGGCCTCGGCGACCGGGTCCACGTCGCCGATGGCGTCGAGCTGGCTGAGCGAATAGCTCATCGACGACTGGCCGCTGTGCTGCGCGTCGCGCGTGTCGACGCGCTGGCCGCCGGTACCGCCGAAGAAGGAATCGGGCTGCAGCCGGCTTTCATGGAAACCGGTCTCGGCCGCATGGGCCGGGCGGCGCGAACGCAGGCGATACAAGCCCAGGCCACCCAGCACGGCGACGAGCACGCCGACCAGCGGCAGCACGATGGGGTTGTCCAGCAATTGCTCGATGAAACCCGGCGGCTCGGCTGCCGGCGGCGGCACGACCGGCGCACTGGCGCGGGCCATCGGCCTGGAGGCCGCGGCGCTGGCCGAAGCCAGCGGCGCACGCGCCGAAGCCGCTGCGGAGGCCGGCTCGGCGGCGGCGACCACGGGCGCGGGCAGCACGGGCGCTGCAGGCAGGGCCGAAGCTCCGGCCGCCGCGGGCCTGGCGGCGCCGGAGAGCTTCTTCAGCTCCTCGACATTGCGGGTCAGCTCGGCAACGCGGGCCGCGGCGTCCTTTTTCTCGGTGTCCTTGGACAGCTTGGACTCGACGGCGCTGGCGGCGCCGCCGGCCTTGCTGAGCGTCAGCTTGTCCGGCGTCGACGCGGCGGCCGGCTTGCGGTCCTCGACCGCGGCCTGCACCTGGCCTTTGGACTGGCGCTCGCTCTCGGTGTTCTGCAACGTCGGCGCGGCGGACGCGAGGCGCTGGCGATAGGCGGAGAAGTCGGCGCTCTGGGCCAGGATGATGCGGCGCGCCTCGGGCGCGGGCACGCTGGCCAGCGCATCGCTGGACGGCACCTGCAACACGGCACCCGACTTCAGCAGGTTCATGTTGCCGTCGATGAAGGCATCCGGGTTGTTGCGGAACAGACCGACCAGCATCTGGTCCAGCGACATGCCGCTGACCTGGGTGCGCGCGGCCACCCTGGACAGCGAGTCGCCCGGGCGCACCGTGTACTCGGAAGCCGCGGTGACCGGCGGACGCGTCTGCACCTGGGCCGGGGCGCGCGCCGCGACCGGAGCGGGCGCGGGCGCCGATGCGCCGCCATTGCGCGGCAGCGTCGCGGTGACGGCGGGAGCCGGCGCGGGCACGGCCTCGGTGGAGGCGGCCTGGGCAGGCGCCGCAGCAATAGCCGCCGGCGCGGTGACGACGGGCGCGGGCTTGGGCAGGCTGGGCGGGTCGAACAGCAGCGTGTATTCGCGCACCAGACGACCGCCGGACCAAGTCAGCTCGAGGATGACGTCGACGAAGGGCTCCTGCACGGCGCGGTCGCTGAGCACGCGCAGCACGGTGCGGCCGTCGCGGCGCGTGACCAGCACCTGGGCCGAGGTCAGCACCGGGTTGTAGTCGACCCCCGTCGCCCGGTAGGACTCCGGCGGCGCGACGCGCACCTTCAGCGTGGCGGCCTCCTCGGCCGTCAAGCTGGAGACGTCGATCTCGGCGCGCATGGTTTCGCCCAGCGCCGACTGCACGTTCAGCTTGCCCAGGCCCAGCGCCTGCGCACCGCTGCCCGCCACGAGCAGGGCAGCGGCGAGCGCCAGGTGATGGCGGACAAAGCCCGTCGGGCGGATTCCCTCGGATGCGTCGCGGGTGTGGTCTTTCAAGGCATTCCCCAAAGCAACAAGGCGGGGCATTGGGCCCCGCCTGTCTCGATCTTCAGCACGCGCTGCGCGAACCTGGTCTGTACGCTGGTTTGCACGTTAAGGCCTGCGTCGAGTTTCGAATCAAAAACACAACGGTATCAAGCATATACGCGGAAATGCTCAAGGGGTACCTGATGTGTCGCTTGGTTTCAATATCGATGCCCGGGTGAACCCTAGGTCAGAGCGTAAAAGACCGTAAGCAAAAACAGGCCACAAAGGCCTGTTTCGTTCAGTCTCAGCGGTCCAACAGGATCCGCAGCATGCGGCGCAGCGGTTCGGCCGCACCCCACAGCAGTTGGTCGCCGATGGTGAAGGCACCAAGGTACTCCGGCCCCATGGCCAGCTTGCGCAGGCGACCGACCGGGATGGTCATTGTGCCGGTGACGGCCACGGGCGTCAGGTGCTTGAGCGTTTCTTCGCGAGTGTTGGGCACGTACTGCACCCACTCGTTGTCGGCGCGGATCATGGCCTCGACGTCGGCCAGCGGCACGTCCTTCTTCAGCTTGAAGGTCAGCGCCTGGCTGTGGCAGCGCATCGCCCCGACGCGGACGCAGAAGCCGTCGACGGGAATATTGTCCGAGCCCAGGATCTTGTTGGTCTCGGCCATGCCCTTCCACTCCTCCTTGGACTGGCCGTTGCCCAGGTCGCGGTCGATCCAGGGGATCAGCGAGCCACCCAGCGGCACGCCGAAGTTGGCCGTCTCCTCGGCGCTCAGCGAACGCTGCTTGGCGATGACCTGGCGGTCGATCTCGAGAATGGCGCTCTTGGGGTCGTCCAGCAGCGGCTTGACCGCGGCGTTCAGCGTGCCGTACTGCGTCAGCAGTTCGCGCATGTGCTGGGCGCCGCCGCCTGATGCTGCCTGGTAGGTCTGCGTCGACATCCACTCGACGAGGCCGGCCTTGTACAGCGCGCCCACGCCCATCAGCATGCAGCTGACGGTGCAGTTGCCGCCGACCCAGTTCCTGCCGCCCGCGGCCAGCGCGTTCTTGATGACCGGCATGTTGACCGGGTCCAGCACGATGACGGCGTCGTCATTCATGCGCAGCGTCGAGGCAGCGTCAATCCAGTGCCCGGCCCAGCCTGCAGCGCGCAGCTTGGGGAAGACCTCGGTCGTGTAGTCGCCGCCCTGGGCGGTGATGATGATGTCGCAGCGCTTGAGCTGTTCGATGTCGAAGGCGTTCTGCAGCTTCGTCTCGTTCTTGGCCTGGGCCGGGGCGGTGCCACCGGCGTTGGAGGTCGAGAAGAACAGCGGCTCGATCAGGTCGAAGTCGCGTTCGGCGCTCATGCGCTCCATGAGCACAGAGCCCACCATGCCGCGCCAGCCTACGAGGCCTACCAGGGTCGTCATCATCTTTCCTTTGCTTCACCAAACCCCTTCCACTTTGGGCCCCGGCTCGTTCGCCGGGTTTGGAGGGGCGAGACGAGACGGAGCGTTAGCTCTTAATGGTTTTGGTGGTCGTGATGGCTTTGACGACGGCGTCGCCCATCTCGCGGGTCGAGACCTTGGTCGTGCCTTCACTCCAGATGTCGGCGGTGCGCAAGCCCTGGGCCAGCACCGACTGCACGGCCGACTCGATACGAGCGGCAGCGTCGGGCAGGTTGAGGGAGAACTTGAGCATCATGGCAGCGGACAGGATTGTAGCCAGAGGATTGGCGATCCCCTTGCCCGCGATGTCCGGCGCGCTGCCATGGCTGGGCTCGTAGAGGCCCTTGTTGTTGGCGTCCAGCGAGGCGGAAGGCAGCATGCCGATGGAGCCGGTCAGCATCGCGGCCTCGTCGGACAGGATGTCGCCAAACATGTTGCCGGTCACAACAACGTCGAACTTCTTCGGCGCCTTGACGAGTTGCATCGCGGCGTTGTCCACGTACATATGGTCCAGCTCGACGTCCGGGTACTGAGCGTGGACCTCGATGACGACGTCCTTCCACAGCTGGGACGTCTCCAGCACATTGGCCTTGTCGACACTGGTCAGGCGCTTGTTGCGCTTGCGAGCCGCCTGGAAGGCAACATGGGCGATGCGCTCGATCTCGGGGCGCGAGTAGCGCATCGTGTCGAAGGCCTCTTCGGCGCCGGGAAAGTGCCCATCCACCGCCGTGCGGCGGCCGCGCGGCTGGCCGAAATAGATATCGCCGGTCAGCTCGCGGATGATGAGGATATCGAGGCCCGCGACCAGTTCGGGCTTCAGCGAAGACGCATGCGTCAGCTGCTCATAGCAGATGGCCGGGCGGAAGTTGGCGAACAGGCCCAGGGCCTTGCGCAGGCCGAGGATGGCCTGCTCAGGCCGCAGCGAACGCTCCAGCTTGTCGTACTTCCAGTCGCCCACGGCGCCGAACAACACGGCGTCGGCTTCCTGTGCCAGCTTCAGCGTGGCAGGCGGCAACGGGTGGCCACTTGTCTCGTAGGCCTTGCCGCCCACGTCCGCCCAGTCGAGCTGCAGCGACAGGTCCAGCGCGTTCAAAACCTTGACGGCCTCGGCCATGATTTCGGGGCCGATACCGTCGCCCGGCAGGACTGCAATCTTCTTCATCTTCAAATCACTCGATTGTTGAGCCAGGGCTTGGCGGCGATGCGGGCAGCCTCATAGGCGCGGATCTTGTCGCTGTGCTGCAGCGTCAGGCCGATCTCGTCGAGGCCGCCGATCAGGCATTCCTTGCGGAAAGGCTCGATGTCGAAGGGAATCTCGGCGCCATCGGGCTTGACGACGACCTGGCGCGGCAGGTCGATGACGAGCTGATAGCCCGGGAAGGCCTTGGCCTCGTCGAACAGCTGGTTCATCGCCGACTCGGGCAAGACGATGGGCAGCAGCCCGTTCTTGAAGCAGTTGTTGAAGAAGATGTCGGCGAAGCTCGGCGCCAGGATGGCACGGAAGCCGTACTGCTGCAGCGCCCAGGGCGCGTGCTCGCGGCTGGAGCCGCAGCCGAAGTTTTGGCGCGCGATCAGCACGCTGGCACCAACATAGCGCGGCTGGTTCAGCACGAAGTCGGGGTTGGGCCGGCGGCTGGCCGGGTCCTGGCCGGGCTCGCCATGGTCCAGATAGCGCCACTCATCGAACAGGTTGGGGCCGAAGCCCGAGCGCTTGATCGACTTCAGGAACTGCTTGGGGATGATCGCGTCGGTGTCAACGTTCTCGCGGTCCATGGGCGCGACGAGGCCCTTGTGGAGGGTGAATTTGTCCATCAGGCGATCGTCCTCACGTCGACGAAATGACCGCTCATCGCGGCCGCCGCGGCCATGGCCGGGCTGACGAGGTGGGTACGCCCACCTGCGCCCTGGCGGCCTTCGAAATTGCGGTTGCTGGTGGAGGCGCAGCGCTCGCCCGGCTCCAGCCGGTCGGCGTTCATCGCCAGGCACATCGAGCAGCCAGGCTCGCGCCATTCGAAGCCCGCAGCCTTGAAAACCTGGTCCAGGCCTTCGGCCTCGGCCTGGGCCTTGACGAGGCCGGATCCCGGCACGACCAGGGCCAGCTTGATGTTCTTGGCGACACGGCCGCCCACGCGCTTCACGACGGCCGCGGCCTCGCGCATGTCCTCGATGCGGCTGTTCGTGCAGGAGCCGATGAAGACCTTGTCGACATGGATGTCGTTGATGGCCTTGTTGGGCTCAAGCGCCATATAGGTCAGCGCGCGCTCGATGGCGCCGCGCCTGACGGCGTCGCGCTCCTTGTCGGGATCGGGCACGCGGTCGTCGATGGACAGCACCATCTCGGGCGAGGTGCCCCAGGTGACCTGCGGGCGGATCTGGTCGGCGGCTATCTCGACGATCTTGTCGAAGTGGGCGCCGGAGTCGGAGTGCAGCGTGCGCCAGTAGGCGACGGCCTGCTCCCATTCCACGCCCTGCGGCGAGAAGGGGCGGCCCTTCACATAGGCAATGGTCGTATCGTCCACGCCGATCAGGCCTGCACGGGCGCCGGCCTCGATGGCCATGTTGCAGACCGTCATGCGGCCTTCCATGCTCAGCGCGCGGATGGCCGAGCCGGCGAACTCGATGGTGTAGCCGGTGCCGCCGGCGGTGCCGATGCGGCCGATGATGGCCAGCACGATGTCCTTGGCGCCGACGCCCTTGGCGCATTGGCCCTCGACCTTCACGAGCAGGTTCTTGGCCTTCTTGGCCGACAGCGTCTGCGTGGCCAGCACATGCTCGACCTCGCTGGTGCCGATGCCATGCGCCAGCGCACCGAAGGCGCCGTGCGTGGAGGTGTGGCTGTCGCCGCAGACGACGGTCATACCGGGCAGCGTGGCGCCCTGCTCCGGGCCGATGACGTGCACGATGCCCTGGCGCTTGTCGTTCATCTTGAACTGCGTGATGCCGACACGGTCGCAGTTGGCGTCCAGCGTGTCGACCTGCAGCCTGGAGATCGGGTCGGCGATGCCCTGCGAGCGGTCTGTCGTCGGCACGTTGTGGTCGCTCACCGCCAGGTTGGCGGACAGGCGCCAGACCTTGCGGCCGGCCAGGTCCAGGCCTTCGAAGGCCTGCGGGCTGGTCACCTCGTGCACGAGGTGGCGGTCGATGTAGAGCAGTGCCGTGCCATCCGGTTCGGAGTGCACGACATGCTCGTCCCAAAGCTTGTCGTAAAGGGTACGGGAGGTCATTGCTTGTCTCGGGGAATGAGGGTGTCCACGAAGCGTTGCACCACGGTGGGCAGGCGCTGTTGGCGCAGCACACCCAATACATACTCGCGCTCGGCCCAGGGTTCTTCAAGGCGCAGGCAGCGCACGCCGAAGACCCGCGTGAAGCGCTCGGCCGGCTGCTCGGGCAGCACGGCCACGCCCAGGCCCGCCTCGACGAGCTGGGCGATGGCGTCGAAGCCGCGCACCTGCCAGCGCGCGTTCAGCGTCTTACCGCGCGCCGCCGCCTGCTCGCGCATCAGCTCCTGGGCGCTGGCGCCGGCATGCAGGCCGATGAGGTCATAGGCCAGCAGGTCGTCGAAGGTCACTTCCTCGCGCTGGGCCAGCGGGTGCTTCAGCGGCACGAGGGCCGCCAGCCGGCCGTGGGCGAAGACCCAGGTCTGCAGGCGGTTGTCGAGCAGCGGCGGCGAGAAGACGCCGACATCCGCCCGCCCCTCGGCCACCGCGGCCTGCGCCTCGGCGCTGGTCAGGTCCTCGAGGCTGATGCGGATCTGGCCGTGGGCCTGCGAGAAACCCACCAGATGCGGCGGCAGGGCCTCGGTGATCGCGCTGCTGTTGGCGGCGATGCGCAGATGGCCCTTGATGCCGCGCGAGAACTCCATGACCTCGGTCTCGAGGGCATAGAGCGAGGCGTGCAGCGAACGGATGTGACGCACCAGCGCCCTGCCCGCCTCGGTCGGCTCGACGCCGCGAGCGCGCCGCTCGAAGAGCTGCACGCCGAGGCGGCTTTCCAGGTCGGACAGGCGCTTGCTCGCCGCGGCCAGGGCCAGATGCTCCTGGGCCGCGCCGCGCGTGATCGAGCGGGTCTGCTCGATGGCCAGCACGAGGTTGAGGGTGGTGAGGTCGTGGCGCATATTCGTCTGACTCCAGCATAGCCTTCGTGAAGAAGGCAATTCTGCGCCAAGAAACGATGGAGATTTCGCCAGAGACGAAATTCAACGTGGCATCTGTGCAGCTTCTCTCAGCATGCCGCGCAAGGCGTTGCGGCTGTGCGCGCCGAAGTGGCCGAGCAGTTCCGCCACCTGCTGCTGCAGGGCCTGGCGCTGGCCCTGCAGGTCATGTGCAAGCTCTGGGCCGAACCTGGCCTCGTTGGCCGCGAAGTCGAGCTGCGGGTCGGTGACGAACCGCGCCGGTGCGCCGACAACGACGGCCGCGTCCGTCGCCGGCCCGGCGGCAAAGGCCTCGGCCGCGACGACGTCGCGCGCATAGCCCGCCCCCCAGGCCGGGTAGCGGGCATCGCGGCTCGGGTCGCGCAGCGCCTGTTCCAGCGGGCCTTCGCGGTGCTGGCGCGCATCGTCCATGATCCAGTTGGTCTGGAACTTCTCCAGCACGAAATGGCGATTGCCTTGCAGCACGACGAGGCCCTGCCGGTCCGCCGGCGCGCCCAGCCCGGCCTTCAGGTTGACCCACATCATGTAACCCAGGCTGGCGCCGGGTGCCGCGCTGGCGTGATAAGGCTGGGTCAGGTCCTCAATGTGGTGCAGGGCCAGGCCGACGAAACGCCAGCCCCAGTAGGCGTGGCCGCTGCGCCAGGCCAGCCCGGCCAGCCCCGCATACTGCATCAGCCGCAGCTCGATGAGGCTGCGCGTGAAGCCCGGTGCCAGCGCGTTGAAGATGGCGCCCTGGTGGAAGAAGCCCATGTGGAAGGGCGCCTGCGAGCCGATGGCGACGGCCGGATTGCCGAAGGGCTGCGGGCCGAAACCGTAGTCCGGGTGGCCGGGGTTGTCGTCGAAGAGATTGAGGTCGAGGCCGTAGTCGGGCTCGTCGCAGGCCGAGGCCAGCACGGCCAGGGGCGCGACCCTCTCGCCGGGCTGCAGCGCGACGAAGCGCTGCGTCGCACCGGCACCGGGTCTGACGGCGGTGACGAGGCTCGCGTCCATCGCCGGCCGGGTGGTGTCGGGGTCACGCGGGTCGACCTGCAGATACAGGGCCAGCTTCGACTGCGGTGACAGCCGCAGCGCGCGCAGGAAGGCGGCACGGCGCTCGGCATCGCCGCGTCCGGCATCCGGCACGAAGCGCAGCACCTCGGGGCGTGGCGCGTGGTTCTTCAGCCGCGCGCGGGCCTCGGCCTCCTGGGCATCGAGCTCACGGGCGATTGCGGCTTCCTGGTCGCGCAGGAAGTCGACGAGGGGCTCGGCCCTCACGGGCGCGGCGTTGGCGACCTCGGGCATGCGCTCGAAGGCGCGATAGCACATGGGGCTGTGGTTGCCCCAGGCCTGCGCCAGCGTGGGCAGCAGCAGGGACACCAGGAAAAGGGTCGGGCGCATCGGGCGGCTTGTGGGGCGAAGGCGCCGATTTTGGCTGCGCGCGTGCAAAGCCTTGCGACCGAACTCACGAACCGGCTTGTGGCCGCCCCGCCTCCCGGTGTGCCACGGGCCGGTCAGCCCAGCGCGACACGCGCAAGTTTTGCAGCGCTCAGGTTACGCAGGGGGCTGACTTCCTGGAAGCGGCAAGTCGGGAATCGGCACTTCGCCTTCAGCGAAACGCTTCGCGGCCCGGCAATCAAGGCTTGAAGGCTGTGCGACGATGAAGGCCTCGCGGCCTCGGAGGCAGATGCTTCATGCGAAAACTCCCGGCTTGGCCTGTCCTGCTTGCCGCGCTGCTTGCGACAGCCGGACCGGCACTGGCCGACCATTTCGTCATCGGCGTCGAAGACGTCGACGCTGCACCCATCATGAGCACCGGGCCAGACGGTGAATTGCGCGGTTATGTGCGCGACTTGCTGGACCGGTTCGCCAGCCGTCACGGCCACAGCTTCGAGTACCGGCCCCTGCCCACCCGGCGGCTGACGGCCGAGCATGTCGCCGGCCGGCTCGATGCCGTCTTCCCCGACAACCCGAACTGGAAGACCACCGCCAAGCAGGGCGCTCACCTCGTCTATTCGGAACCGGCCGTGCCCTTCCAGGACGTGGTCATGGTGCCGGCGGCCCGTCGCGACCAGATGCCGCATGAGCTGGGCATCGTGCGCGGCTACACGCCCAAGCGCTTCCAGCCGCTGATCGAGGCCGGCCGCCTGCATGTGACCGAGGCCGGCAGCCCGAGGCGGCTCATCCGCATGGCCCTGGCCGGCCGCGTCGACGGCGTGCAGGTCGCGCTGCCCGTGGCACGCTACCAACTCATGCAGCTGGGTCAGCCCGGCGCCCTCGTGCCCGGTACGGCACTGCCGGCGGCGCCCTACGAATACCACTACCGGCTCTCAAGCGCTCGGCATGCCGAGCTGGTGGCCCAGTTCGACCGCTTCCTGCACGAGGAGCCGGCCGCCCTCGCCGCGCTGCAGCACCGGCATGGCCTGGACGAGAGGTTCGCCGCCGACCTCAGCCCAACGCCGCGATGACCTCGGCGGGTGCCTGCACCAGCTCGATCAGCACGCCCTCGCCACCGATCGGGAACTCGTCATTGCTCTTCGGGTGGATGAAGCAGATGTCGAAGCCGGCCGCGCCCTTGCGGATGCCGCCCGGCGCGAAACGCACGCCGTTGGCGCTCATCCACTCGACCGCCTTGGGCAGGTCGTCCACCCACAGGCCGACATGGTTGAGCGGCGTGGCGTGCACGGCCGGCTTCTTGTCGGGGTCCAGCGGCTGCATCAGGTCCACCTCGACCTTGTGCGGCCCCTGGCCGATGGCGCAGATGTCCTCGTCCACATTCTCGCGCTCGGACACGAAGTTGCCGGTGACCTGCAGGCCCAGCACGTCCACCCACAGCTTGCGCAGCGCGGCCTTGTCGGGGCCGCCGATGGCGATCTGCTGGATGCCCAGGATGCGATAGGGCTTGGTCATCACGCGAACCTCAGGATGGGTTGGTCCACCGACAGGCTTTCGCCCGGCTTGGCCAGCACCTCGGCCACGGTCACGTCCTGGCTCGCGCTGAGGATGTTCTCCATCTTCATCGCCTCGATGACGGCCAGGCGCTCGCCGGCCTGCACGGTCTGCCCGACCTGGGCCGCCAGGTTCACGAGCAGGCCCGGCATCGGCGACAGCAGCAGCTTGGACGTGTCGGGCGGCGCCTTGTAGGGCATCAGCGCCTGCAGCTCGGCCGCGCGCGGGCTGAGCACGGTCAGCTCGACGGACAGGCCGCCATGCTGGATGCGGTAGGCCAGCGGGTTCTTCGCCGTGCCGCGCTCGGCCTGGGCCGTGAAGGCCTGCCCGTTCACGGTGCCGGCGATGCGCACGTCGTTCAGCCGCGAGCGGCTGACGATGCGATAGGCCTTGCCGCCCACCTGCACGAGGGCCTCGCCCAGCGCGCCGGCGAACTCGCTGATGTGCAGCGTGTGGCGCTCCGTGCGGCCGCCTCCCAGGTTCACGACGGCGACGTATTCGTGCTCGATCTGCACCTCGTGGCCGGGCAGCTGGCCGCTGATGCCGGCCTCGCGCTCGCGCGCCTTGCGGCGGATGAAGCCGGCCAGCGCGACAAGGAAGAGCGGGTCATGGTGGGGCACGTCTTCGGCCCTGAAGCCGCCGGCGTAGTGCTGGGCGATGAATCCGGTGTTGAAGTTACCGATCGCGAAATCCGGGTGGGCCAGCAGCGCGGCCTGGAAGGGGATGTTGCTGGACACGCCGCGGATGACGAAGCCGTTCAGCGCCTCGCGCATCTTGGCGATGGCCTCGGTGCGGTCTTTGCCGTGCACGATGAGCTTGGCAATCATCGAGTCGTAGAACATCGGGATCTCGCCGCCCTCGTAGACGCCGGTGTCCACGCGCACGCCGAAGCGCTCGGGCTCGCCCTGCACCATGCTCGTCTCCGGCGGCTGGTAGCGCACCAGGCGGCCGGTGGACGGCAGGAAGTTGCGGAAGGGGTCTTCCGCATTGATGCGGCACTCGATGGCCCAGCCGTCGCGCTTGATGTCGGCCTGCGTGAATGACAGCTTCTCGCCGGCGGCGACGCGGATCATCTGCTCGACCAGGTCGAGGCCGGTGATGCACTCGGTGACCGGGTGCTCGACCTGCAGCCGCGTGTTCATCTCCAGGAAGTAGAAGTCCTGGTCCTTGCCGACGACGAACTCGACAGTGCCGGCGCTCTGGTACTTCACGGCCTTGGCCAGGGCCACGGCCTGCTCGCCCATGGCCTTGCGCGTCGCCTCGCTGATGAAGGGCGACGGCGCTTCCTCGATGACCTTCTGGTGGCGGCGCTGGATGGAGCATTCGCGCTCGTGCAGGTAGACCACGTTGCCATGGCCGTCACCGAGCACCTGGATCTCGATGTGGCGCGGCTGCTCGACGAACTTCTCCATGAAGACGCGGTCGTCGCCGAAGCTGTTGCGCGCCTCGTTGCGGCAGGAGCTGAAGCCCTCGAAGCACTCCTTGTCGTTGAAGGCCACGCGCAGGCCCTTGCCACCGCCGCCGGCGCTGGCCTTGATCATCACCGGGTAGCCGATGCGCTTGGCGATCTCGACCGCCTCCTCGGGCGACAGGATGGGCTCGTTGTGGCCGGGGATGGTGCTGACCCTGGCCTCGTTGGCAAGCTTCTTGGAGGCGATCTTGTCGCCCATCGCCGCGATGCTGTAGTGCTTGGGGCCGATGAAGGCGATGCCCTCCTCCTCGCAGCGGCGCGCGAAGTCCTCGTTCTCGGACAGGAAGCCATAGCCCGGGTGCAGGGCTTCGGCGCCGGTCTGCTTGCAGGCGGCAATGATCTTGTCGGCCACGAGGTAGCTCTCGCGCGACGACGCCGGGCCGAGCAGCACGGCCTCGTCGGCCAGTTCGACGTGGCGGGCATCCTTGTCGGCCTCTGAGTAGACGGCCACCGTCTTGATGCCCATCTTGCGGGCCGTGGCGATGACGCGGCAGGCGATTTCGCCGCGGTTGGCAATAAGGATCTTGGTGAACATGTGATGCCTCGTTCGTTATTTCGTTTTCGCGAGCGGCTTCTTGCGCTGCTCAGTGAAGTGCCACCACGGCTGGGCGGGCCCGCCGTTCATGAAGTCGTGCGCGGCCATGAAGGTGTCCAGCACGCAGGAATCGTGGCGTTGGCCCATGGGGTCGCGCAGCCGGTCGTAGGTTTCGAGCGGGTCCATGCGCTTCACGTCGGCCGGCGTCTCGATGCCCAGCCCAACCAGGTCAGCAGCCATGGCCTTGCCGATGTTGGGAATGTCGGTGAGCTGGCGGGCTTCGGCGGCGCATGTGGCTTTGCTCATGGGCGATTTCTCCAGAGCCTCAATGCGCTGAAGACGCGGGCTTGTAGCCCACGGCCGCGTAGTCCGTGAAGCCGGTGACGCCATTGATGAACGCTTCGTGGGCCTTGAGCGCGGCGACTCGACAGTCGCCGTCGCTGCGCTGACCACAGGGGAACAGCTGGGAGAACTCCACCATGCTGTCTCTGCCGACGACGACGAAGGCGGTAACGCCGTAGGTAACCGTACCGCTGTCGTTAAGCAGCCCGATGTCGTAGGGGAAGCGCAGCGTACGCACGCGATTGCGGATGACCCGTGCCAAGCCAGGCCCCATTTGCGTCTGCACTCGGTGGTAACCGACACCACGCGCCGACAAGTTGGCGCGCTGCACCTCGCCCCCGTCGATGCCTGCCAAGACCCGCTCGGCGTCCTTCGGCCGGTCATCGCGCAAGCGCGTCACGACGACTGCGCTCAGCGGGTCGGTTGAGGCACTCACGGCGAGGGTGCCGCCTGGATCGAACATGATCTGCGTCGTGGACGGCGTGCCGTCGGCGCGAATAATGGCAATTGCCTCGCGCACGTCCACCAGCTTCTCTTCGCCGATTCGCGGCACACGCAGCGCGATGCGACTCAGGGCCGATCTGTAGACCCCGTCCTTCACCGCATACAACCTCTCAGGCATCGGCTGCATCTCGCGCACCACGGGCTCGCCCGTCGGGCGCTCTACGCCGCCGCCGAGCTTTTCGAACCGCACCACACGGACGGCAACAGGCTCCCACGGCTTCTGCGGTTCCTGGGCGGCCGCCATGCCCGCCGCCATGCCCGCCGCAAGGGCGAGCATCCAGGCCAGGGCCCCTGCAAGACGAGCACTCACAGCGGGATGTTGCCGTGCTTGCGCCACGGGTTCTCCAGCTTCTTGTCCTTCAGCATCGCCAGGGAGCGGCAGATGCGCTTGCGCGTCTCGTGCGGCTGGATGACATCGTCGATGAAGCCGCGGCTGCCAGCCACGAAGGGGTTGGCGAAGCGGGCCTTGTACTCGGCCTCCTTGGCCGCCAGCTTCTCGGGGTCGCCCTTGTCCTCGCGGAAGATGATCTCCACCGCGCCCTTGGCACCCATCACGGCGATCTCGGCATTGGGCCAGGCAAAGTTGACGTCGCCGCGCAGGTGCTTGGAGGCCATCACGTCGTAGGCCCCGCCGTAGGCCTTGCGGGTGATGACGGTGATCTTGGGCACGGTGGCCTCGGCGTAGGCATACAGCAGCTTGGCGCCGTGCTTGATGATGCCGCCGTACTCCTGCGCGGTGCCGGGCATGAAGCCGGGCACGTCGACGAAGGTGATGACAGGGATGTGGAAGGCGTCGCAGAAGCGCACGAAGCGCGCGGCCTTGATGCTGCTCTTGATGTCCAGGCAGCCAGCCAGCACCAGCGGCTGGTTGGCGACGATGCCCACGGTCTGGCCTTCCATGCGGGCGAAGCCGGTGACGATGTTCTTCGCGTAGTCGGGCTGCAACTCGAAGAAGTCGCCGTCGTCGACGACCTTCAGGATCAGCTCCTTGATGTCGTAGGGCTTGTTGGGGTTGTCTGGCACCAGCGTGTCCAGCGACAGGTCCAGGCGGCCGGCCGGGTCGCCGCTGGGGCGGCACGGCGCCTTCTCGCGGTTGGACAGCGGCAGGTAGTTGAAGAAGCGGCGCAGCATCAGCAGCGCCTCGACATCGTTCTCGAAGGCCAGGTCGGCCACGCCGCTGCGCGTGCTGTGCGTCGTCGCACCGCCGAGCTCCTCGGCAGTCACCTCCTCGTGCGTCACCGTCTTCACGACCTCGGGGCCGGTGACGAACATATAGGAACTGTCCTTCACCATGAAGATGAAGTCCGTCATCGCCGGCGAGTAGACCGCGCCGCCGGCGCAGGGGCCCATGATCATGCTGATCTGCGGGATGACGCCCGAGGCCAGCACGTTCTTCTGGAATACGTCGGCATAGCCGCCCAGCGAGGCGACGCCCTCCTGGATGCGCGCGCCGCCCGAGTCGTTCAGGCCGATCACCGGGGCACCGACCTTCATGGCCTGGTCCATCACCTTGCAGATCTTCTCGGCATGGGCTTCGGACAGCGCGCCGCCGAAGACGGTGAAGTCCTGGCTGAAGGCGAAGGCGAGGCGGCCGTTGATCATGCCGTAGCCGGTCACGACGCCGTCGCCGGGGATCTTGTTGCCCTCCATGCCGAAGTCCACGCAGCGATGCTCGACGAACATGTCCCATTCCTCGAAGCTGCCCTCGTCGAACAGCAGTTCCAGCCGCTCGCGGGCGGTCAGCTTGCCCTTGGCGTGCTGGGCGGCGATGCGCTTCTCGCCCCCGCCGAGCCGCGCACGGGCGCGCTTGGCTTCGAGTGCTTGCAGGATGTCATGCATGGTGTTGACGCCTTCGTCAGAACGGAAAATTGATCTCCACGCCATTGCCGGCGGGGTCTTGCAGGAAGAACTGGTGCTGGCCGGCGACGGCCGAACGGGATTCGTGGAAGCTCACGCCCAGCGCCCGCAGATGCGCCGCGGTCGCGACCGGGTCGCTGCCGGCAAAGGCGGTGTGGTCGTAGGTGGTCGGCGCCTCGGGATCAACCGGGCCGCGCTTCACCTCGTGCGCGGCCTGCTCGGACAGGTGCAACACCGGCTGGCCGCCGGCATAGAGCCAGTAGCCCGGCGTGCCGAAGTCCGGCCGCGGGCCGGGCGTCAGGCCCAGTGCGTCGCGGTAGAAATCGCGCAGCACGACGAGCAACGCGGCCGGCGCGCGCAGATTGAGGTGGTGCAGGCCGGTGATCATGCGGACTCCCTGAATGCGGCCAGCAGCTGCCGCGCCGCGGTGGAGGCCGGCGTGCGGCCCTCGCGCACCTCGGCCGTGGTGGCCTCCAGGCGCGCGGCCATGCCGGGCTGGTGGGTGAAGGCATGGCGCAGGCCGGCCTGGATGCGCTCCCACATCCACGCCAGAGACTGCTCGCGGCGCTTGGCGTCCCAGGCGCCGCTGGCCCGGCGCGCGTCGCGCTGGGCGCAGATGGCATCCCACAGCGACGCAATGCCGTCGGCCTTCAGCGCGCTGACCTGCAGCACGCGCTGCAGCGCCGAGGCATGCTCGGCCATGCGCCCGCTGCCCAGCAGGCGCAGGGCCGACGTGATCTGGGCCTGGGCACGCATGGCGGCGGCGGGATCGATGTCGGCCTTGTTGATGACGATGAGATCGGCCAGCTCCATGACGCCCTTCTTGATGGCCTGCAGATCGTCGCCGGCATTGGGCAGTTGCAGCAAGAGGTAGAGGTCGGTCATGCCGGCCACGGCCGTCTCGCTCTGGCCGACGCCCACGGTCTCGACGATGACGATGTCGAAGCCCGCCGCCTCGCACAGCAGCAGGGCCTCGCGCGTCTTCTCGGCCACGCCGCCCAGCGTGCCGCTGCTGGGGCTGGGGCGGATGAAGGCGCGCGGGTCCATGGACAGCTTCTCCATGCGCGTCTTGTCGCCCAGGATGGCGCCGCCGGACAGGCTGCTTGACGGGTCCACGGCGAGCACGGCGACGCGGTGGCCACGCTCCAGCAGCAGCAGGCCGAAAGCCTCGATGAAGGTGCTTTTGCCGACACCCGGCACGCCGGAAATGCCCAGGCGCAGCGCGCCGCCCGTCCCCGGCATCAGCTCGGTCAGCAGCGCATCAGCCTGTTCGCGGTGGTCGACCCGGGTGGACTCGACCAGCGTGATGGCCTTGGCCAGCGCACGGCGCTCGCCGGACTTCAGGCGCTCGGCAAGATCACTCACGCGAGGGCCTCCCAGCGGTATTCGATGTCGAACTCCTGCTCGGCGACGACCCGGAAGCCGTGGCGGCGGTAGAAGTCGTTCGCGCGGCTTTCGCGCAGCGCGGCCAGGGTGATGGGACGGCCTTGCGACTTGATCCGGTCGATCACCCAGGCGCCGATGCCCCGCCCTTGTGCAGCCGGCTTCAGATAAAGGTGATGAAGACGCAGTTCGTCTTCGCGCGGCTCGACGGTGAAATAGCCGACGCGCTCGCCTTCGACGACGAGATGCTTCATCCACTCGGGCCGGAACTGGCTGCGCAGCCGGACCCGCGCCACATCGGGGCTGAAGCGCCCCAGCCGCTCCAGGCTCGGGCGCAGCGCCTCGATGCGCAGGGCGAGCATCTCCTCGAAGTCCGCGCCGGCGACGGGCGCCAGCGTCGGAATCAAGCAGGCACTCCCGCCAGCTGTGCCTTGATCGCCTCCAGCACGCCCTTGGCGCTGGCCGGGATGGGCGTGCCGGGGCCATAGACGCCCTTGACGCCGGCGCCGTACAGGAAGTCGTAGTCCTGCGCCGGGATCACGCCGCCGACGAAGACGATGATGTCGTCGGCGCCCTGCTTCTTCAGCTCGGCAATGATGGCCGGCACCAGGGTCTTGTGGCCGGCCGCCAGCGTGGAGACGCCCACCGCGTGCACGTCGTTCTCGATGGCCTGGCGGGCGCACTCCTCGGGGGTCTGGAACAGCGGGCCGATGTCGACGTCGAAGCCCAGATCGGCAAAGGCGGTGGCGACGACCTTGGCGCCGCGGTCGTGACCGTCCTGGCCGAGCTTGGCGATCATCACGCGCGGGCGGCGGCCTTGGCTTTCGCCGAAGGCGGCGATCTCGCCCTGCAGCCGGGACCAGCCCTCGGCCGAGTCGTAGGCCGCGGCATAGACGCCGCTGACCTTGTGCGTGTCGGCGCGATGCCGGCCGAAGACCGACTCCAGCGCGTCCGACACCTCGCCCACCGTCGCGCGCAGGCGGATCGCCTGGATGCTCAGGTCGAGCAGATTGCCCTCGCCGTTCTCGGCGGCGCGAGTCAGCGCGCCCAGGGCGGCCTGCACGGCGGCCGTGTCGCGGCGGGCCTTGATGGCCTTCAGCCGGGCGATCTGCGCGTCGCGCACCTTGACGTTGTCGACCTCGAGGATCTCGACCGGATCTTCCTTGGCCAGCTTGTATTTGTTGACGCCGACGATGACGTCGGCGCCCGAGTCGATGCGGGCCTGCTTCTCGGCCGCGCTGGCCTCGATCTTGAGCTTGGCCCAGCCGGAGTCCACGGCCGCGGTCATGCCGCCCATCGCATCGACTTCTTCGATGATGGCCCAGGCCTTGTCGGCCATGTCCTGGGTCAGCTTCTCCATCATGTAGCTGCCGGCCCAGGGGTCGATCACATTGGTGATGTGGGTCTCTTCCTGGATGATGAGCTGGGTGTTGCGCGCGATGCGGCTGCTGAACTCGGTGGGCAGGGCGATGGCCTCGTCCAGCGAGTTGGTGTGCAGGCTCTGCGTGCCGCCGAACACCGCGGCCATGGCCTCGATGGTGGTGCGCACGACGTTGTTGTAGGGGTCCTGCTCGGTCAGGCTCCAGCCCGAGGTCTGGCAGTGGGTGCGCAGCATCAGGCTCTTGGGCGAGGTGGCGCCGAAGTCCTTCATGATGCGGCACCACAGCAGGCGCGCCGCGCGCATCTTGGCGATCTCCAGATAGAAGTTCATGCCGATGGCCCAGAAGAAGGACAGGCGCGGCGCGAAATCGTCAACGCCCAAGCCCTTGGCCATGGCCGTCTTCACATACTCCTTGCCGTCGGCCAGCGTGAAGGCCAGCTCCAGCGCCTGGTTGGCCCCCGCCTCCTGCATGTGATAGCCGGAGATGCTGATCGAGTTGAACTTGGGCATCTTCTGCGCCGTGTACTCGATGATGTCGCCGACGATGCGCATGCTCGGCGCAGGCGGGTAGATATAGGTGTTGCGGACCATGAACTCCTTGAGGATGTCGTTCTGGATGGTCCCAGCCAGCTGTTCCTGGCCGACGCCCTGCTCCTCCGCCGCCACCACATAGCCGGCCAGCACCGGCAGCACGGCACCGTTCATCGTCATCGACACGGAGACCTTGTCCAGCGGGATGCCGTCGAACAGGATCTTCATGTCCTCCACCGAATCGATGGCCACGCCGGCCTTGCCGACGTCGCCGGTCACGCGCGGGTGGTCGCTGTCATAGCCGCGGTGGGTGGCCAGGTCGAAGGCCACCGACACGCCCTGGCCGCCGGCGGCCAGCGCCTTGCGGTAGAAGGCATTGCTCTCCTCGGCGGTCGAGAAGCCGGCGTACTGCCGGATGGTCCAGGGCCGCACGGCGTACATCGTCGGCTGCGGGCCGCGCAGGAAGGGCTCGAAGCCCGGCAGCGTGTCGGCGTGCTTCAGGCCGGCGGTGTCGGCCGCCGTGTACAGCGGCTTGACGCTCAGGCCCTCGGGCGTGACCCAGTTCAGCGCGGCCACGTCGCCCCCGGGGGCTGACTTGGCCGCGGCCTTGTTCCACTGCTCCAGCGTGGCGGTCTTGAACTCCGGGGCGTCCCCGGCGTGGCTGGCGTCCGACATCGAAACTCTCCTGTAACTGCCCGACATCATAGTCGACCGTTATTCATAATTATGAATCAAAAATCGCTACACTGGGCCGACACGTCGCCCGCCATGCCAGATCAGACCTCCATCCCCCTCGCCTCCACGGCCCTGTACGAGCAAGTGGCCGACCGACTGCGCCTGCGCATCCTCGGTCGCGAGCTGGAGCCGGGCGCCTGGATCGACGAGCTCAAGCTCTGCGGCGAACTGGGCATCAGCCGCACGCCGCTGCGCGAGGCACTGAAGGTGCTGGCCGCCGAGGGCCTGGTGACGATGAAGCTGCGCCGCGGCGCCTACGTGACCGAGATGAGCGAGCGGGACGTGCGGGAAGCCTATCAACTGCTGTCCCTTCTAGAAAGTGACGCCGCCGCGGAAGTCGCCGTCCGGGCCAGCGATGCCGAGCTGGCCGAACTGGCGCAGTTGCACCGCGCGCTGGAGGAGGCCCTGCTTGAATCCACCAATTCGCGCGACGCCTTCTTCGCCGCCAACGAACGCTTTCACCTGCGCGTGCTGGAGATCGACGGCAACCGCTGGCGGCTGCAGATCGTGGGCGACCTGCGACGGCTGATGAAGCTCAACCGCCACCATTCGCTGTTCCGGGAGGGACGGCTGGCAGAGTCGCTGGACGAGCACCGGGCCATCGTGGCGGCACTGCTGGCGCGCGATGCGCAGGCCTGCCGCGGGCTCGTCAGCGCCCATTTCCGCAACGGGCTGAATGCGACCCAGGAAGCGCCAAGCTCCCGACCGCCCGACGCCTGCGCTCAGCCGAGATAGTCGTTCTTGCCCAGCGGCACGCCGGCGTGGCGCAGCAGCGCGTAGGTCGTCGTCACATGGAAATAGAAGTTTGGCGTCGCGAAATGGCGCAGATAGTTCAGGCCGTCGAACTTCAGCGGCTCGCCGGAGCGGCGCGGGATCGTGATCTCGCGGCCCTCGCTGCCCTCGAAGGCCGCCACCGGCACCGACAGCACGTAATCACGCGTCTTGCGAATGCGCTCGGCCAGCTCGGCCAGCGTCGCCTCGCTGTCCTCGTACTTCGGGATCTCCTGCCCGGCCAGGCGGGCCACGCAGCCCTTGGCCGAGTCGCTGGCAATCTGAATCTGCTTGGTGAAGGGCAGCATGTCGGGTGCCAGGCGCAGCGTCAGGTAGTTGTCGGCCGGAAACTTCCTGGCCTCGGCATGGGCCTTGGCGGCCTCCAGCCAGTTCAGCATGTTGTCCAGCATCTTCGCGAAGACGGGGACGCTCGCGGCGTGCATCGAGATCGTGGTCATGGGTCAGTCTCCTTTGAGGGAAAACTATCGTAGCCAGCAAGGCGAAGGCCTGCAGCGCCCCGGGGCAAAATGCCCCGCAACATGAAGCCGCCGCGCTCTCTTCGTTCGCTGCCCTCCGGACGGCCGCGCGGGCCCCGACCATGAACGTGATCATCCTCGACGACTACCAGGACGCAGTCCGGAAACTGCGCTGCGCGGCCAAGCTGGAACCCCTGAACGCCAAGGTGTTCACCAACACGGTCAAGGGCATCGGGCAGCTCTCGGTGCGGCTGCGCGACGCCGAGGTGCTGGTGCTGATCCGCGAGCGCACCGCCTTCCCGCGCCAGCTGCTCGAGAAGCTTCCCAAGCTCAAGCTCATCTCGCAGACCGGCCGCATCGGCAGCCACATCGACATCGAGGCCTGCACGCGGCTGGGCATCGCGGTGGCCGAGGGCAAGGGCAGCCCGGTCGCGCCGGCCGAGCTGACCTGGGCTCTCATCATGGCGTCTATGCGCCGGCTGCCGCAGTACATCGGCAACCTCAAGCACGGCGCCTGGCAACAGGCCGGGCTGAAGGCGGGGTCCATGCCGGCCAATTTCGGCGTCGGCATGGTGCTCAAGGGCAAGACGCTGGGCATCTGGGGCTACGGCAAGATCGGCCAGCTCGTGGCCGGCTACGGCCGTGCCTTCGGCATGAAGGTGCTGGTCTGGGGCAGCGAGCCCTCGCGCCTGCGGGCCGAGGCCGACGGCTTCGAGGCCGCGCCCAGCCGCGAAGCCTTCTTCGCCGAGGCCGACGTGCTGAGCGTGCACCTGCGCCTATGCGACGCGACCCGCGGCATCGTCACGCCCGAGGACCTGGCGCAGATGAAGCCGACGGCGCTGTTCGTGAACACCTCGCGGGCCGAGCTGGTGCAGGAGAACGCACTGGTGTCCGCGCTGAACCGCGGCCGGCCAGGCATGGCCGCCATCGACGTGTTCGAGAGCGAGCCCATCCTGCAGGGCCATCCGCTGCTGCGGCTGGAGAACGCGGTGTGCACGCCGCATATCGGCTATGTCGAACAGGACGGCTACGAGCTCTACTTCGACGCCGCCTTCGACAACGTGCTGAACTTCATGCAGTCCCGGCCGACGAATATCGTCAACGCCGAGGCCCTCAAGGTCCTGCGCTGAGAGCCCCGCGTTGAGCCCGAACCGTCCGGCGTCGCTGACCCACCTCTTCCTCGCGTTCTCGCGGCTGGCGTTGCAGGGCTTCGGCGGCGTGCTGGCCGTGGCCCAGCACGAGCTCGTCGAGCGCCTGGGCTGGATGAGCAAGGAGGACTTCGTCGAAACCCTGGCCATCGCCCAGGTGCTGCCGGGGCCCAATGTCGTCAACCTGTCGATGATGGTCGGCGACCGCTTCTTCGGCCTGCGCGGCGCCTTCGTCGCGCTGGCCGGCATGCTCGCGGCGCCGGCCGTCATCGTGCTCGCCCTGGCGGCCGTCTACGGCCAGCTGTCCCGCTACCCGGTCGCGGTGGATGCGCTGCGCGGCATGGGCGCGGTGTCGGCCGGCCTCATCCTTGCCACCGGCATCAAGCTGCTGCCGGCGCTGAAGAAGAGCCCGCTCGGCCGGCCTCTGGCCCTGAGCCTAGCGCTGCTGGCCTTCGTGCTGATCGGCCTGCTGCGCTGGCCGCTGGTCTATGTGCTCGCACTGCTGGGCGGCAGCGGCATGGCCGTGGCGTGGTGGAGGATGAAGTGAGCACACCGATCGACCTCTTCGCGCTCTTCCTGCACTTCCTGACCCTGTCGCTGCTGGCCATCGGCGGCGCGATCACGACGGTGCCGGAGATGCACCGCTTCCTGGTCGACAAGACCGGCTGGCTGAGCGACACCGGGTTCACCGCCTCCATCGCGCTGGCCCAGGCGGCACCGGGGCCCAATATCCTGTTCGTGGCCGTGCTCGGCTACAACGTGGCCGGGCTGGCCGGCGCGGCGGCGTCGATGGCCGGCATCATGCTGCCGTCCAGCGTGCTGACGCTGACCGCGACGCGCTGGGCGCGCCGCAACCGCGAGCATGTCGGCGTGCGAGCCTTCTCGGCCGGCATGACGCCGCTGACGCTGGGCCTCATCATCGCCACGGGCTGGCTGCTGGCCCTGCCCTTCCTGAAGGCCGAGGAGCACCGCTGGGGCACGCTGGCACTGATGGCCGCAACGGTGGCTCTGACGCTGAAGACGCGGCTGAGCCTCGTGTGGATGGTGCTGGCCGGCGGCGTGCTTGGGGCGCTCGGTTTCGTGTGAGGCGTCAGCCTTCTTTCGTGCCGAAGATCTTGTCGCCCGCGTCGCCCAGGCCCGGGATGATGTAGCCGACCTCGTTGAGATGGCTGTCGATGGCGGCCGTCCAGCAGCGCACGTCGGGGTGGGCCGTCGCCAGGGCCTTCACGCCCTCGGGCGCGGCCACCAGCACCAACGCGCGCACGTCCTTGCAGCCACGCGCCTTCAGCAGGTCGACGGTCGCGATCATGCTGCCGGCCGTGGCCAGCATCGGATCGATGATCAGTGCCGTACGGGATTCGAGATTGCCGACGAACTTGTCGAAGTAGTTCACCGGCTTGAGCGTCTCGTGGTCGCGCGCCAGGCCCACGACCGAGACCTTGGCATTGGGCAGGATGTCCAGCACGCCGTCCAGCATGCCCAGGCCCGCGCGCAGGATGGGCACGACGGTGACCTTGCGGCCGGCGATCTGGTCGATCTCGGCCGGGCCGCTCCAGCAGTCGATCGTGACCTTCTCGAGCGGGAAATCGGCCGTCGCCTCGTAGGTCAGCAACCGTGCGACCTCGCCAGTCAGCTCGCGAAACTTCTTCGTCGAGATGTCGGCTTCGCGCATCAGGCCGATCTTGTGCTTGACGAGGGGGTGCTGGACTTCGATGACGGCCATGGCTGAATCTCTTTTCTACTGAGTAGTCGGAATTATCGACTGCGTTGCCTCAGCGCCTCATAAAGACAGACCCCAGAGGCCACCGACACGTTCAGGCTCTCGACCGCGCCCGCCATCGGGATGCGCACCAGCTCGTCGCAGGTCTTGGCCGTCAGCTGGCGCATGCCCTCGCCCTCCGCCCCCAGCACCAGGGCCACGGGGCGCTTGAAGTCGACGTCGTAGATCGAGCGCTCGGCACGGTCGGAGGTACCGACGACCCAGATGTCGCGCTCCTTCAGCTCGTTCAGCGCGCGAGCCAGGTTGGTGACCATCAGATAGGGCACCGTCTCGGCTGCGCCGCTGGCCACTTTGGCCACCGTCGCGTTCAGGCCCACGGCACGATCCTTGGGCGCGACGACAGCATGCGCGCCGGCGCCATCGGCCACGCGCAGGCAGGCGCCGAGGTTGTGCGGGTCGGTCACGCCGTCCAGCACCAGCACGAGGGGCGGGCCGTCGACTGCATCGAGCACGTCGTCCAGCGAATGCGGCTGAGCGATGGCTGCCACACGGGCCACGACACCCTGGTGGCGCGGGCTGCCGGCCAGCTGGCTCAGGCGCTCGTCGCTGCTCTCCACCAGCTTGGCGCCCGTCTCCTTCGCCCGCTCGATGAAGGCCCGCATGCGCTGGTCGCGCCGGGCCGGATCGAAATGGACCTCGGTGACCGAGTCGGGATGGGTCTTGAGGCGGACGGTGACGGCGTGGAAGCCGAACAGGACAGACTTGGAACTCATGGCCCGGATTGTCGGTGCAACTGGCCGGCCTCGACTCCGCCTCAGCGCAGCATCTGCACAGCCATCAGCAACCCGATCAGCACCGGCTGATGGGCCATGTAGAAGCTCAGCGACCAGCGCCCCAGCACGGCCAGCGGGCGCGGTGCAGCGCCGGCCCACAGTCCCGGCCGCAGGCGCGTGACGACGAAGCCCAGCAGCATCAGTCCCAGCCAGGGCAGCACCGGCACATAGTCCTCGGTGATGGGCTTGTGCGTGACCAGGCCGACCCAGTTGGTCCAGCGCATGTCGAAGAAGTCCAGTTGCAGCAGCCGCGGCGCGGCGATGGCCAGCGCGGCCAGCACCAGCAGCGCCACGTTCGGCAGCCGGCTCAGGCCCAAACGCAGCAACAGCAGCATCACCGCAATGCCGTGCAGCACGCCGAAACTGATCCAGCTGCCCGGGAACATGAACCACGAGCCCAGCGACACCAGCGCCGCGCAGCCCGCCACCTGCCCCCAGCGCTTCCGGAACCGGCCACTGCCCTGCCCTGCCAGCACCGCGAAGGCCTGACCGCCACCGGCGCAGAACAGGAAGAGGCTGACGATGCAGCTGCGCTGCCAGGTCCAGACCGGGTCGCGGTAGAAGTCCTGGCGGATCCAGCCGAAGTGGTTCAGGTCGAAGCAGAAATGGTAGACCGCCATCCAGACGATGGCGGTGCCACGCAGCGCGTCGAGGCGGTCGGAGCGGTGGGGCGGTGCGGCGGCGGCCTCGGGCATGAAGGGGCTAGGGAGTCGGCATGGACGCCGGATTCTGGCCCCTGCGCAGCCGCTTTCCGGCGATACAGCCGAACTGCGTGCAGCCTCGGCGCAGGGTCCGCGAGACGCCATAAGATGGACCCGCGCCGTCGTGGCGCCAATCATGGAGAGCGTGTGGACATGAAGGCATTGCTGATCTCGACCCTCCTCGCCGCCTCGATGCCGCTGGCGGCACTGGCGGCTCCGCCCGCCGACGCACCGGCCGGCACCACGGGCCTGTGCAAGGACGGCAGCTACTACAGCGGCGCCAAGAAGGGCGCCTGCCGCGGGCACAAGGGCGTGAAGGACTGGTACGGCGACGCCGCCGCCGCCGCTGCCGCCCCGGCTCCTGCGGCCACTCCGGCCGCCAAGCCCACGGCGGCTGCGCCTGCAGCCGCCCCTGCCCCCGCGCCGACGGCGGCGGCAACCCCGGCCAAGCCCGACAAGCGCCAGCCCCCGCAACCCGCCGCCACGGCCGCGCCCGGCGGCGGCCCCGGCCTGGTGTGGGCCAACGAGAAGACCAAGGTCTACCACTGCGAAGGCGACCGCTGGTATGGCAAGACCAAGGAAGGCGAATACATGAAGGAGGCCGACGCCAAGGCCAAGGGCTTCAAGGGTCCGCGCGGCAAGGACTGCAAGGCATAAGCCCCCCTGCAGCCCGACGGCCTCCTTGTGGGGCCGGGCCCGCTTGATGAAACGGCGCCGTGAGGCGCCGTTGTTCTATTCACCATGTCGATCAAACCGCTGCTTCTCCCCCTTCTGCTCAGCGCGACCTTGGCCGTTGCAGCGCCCGCCCAGCCTCGCGCCATCGCCCCCCGCGCGGCGCTGGATGCCGAGGAACTGAACAACATCGGCGTCTTCAAGCGCGTCTCGCCCTCGGTCGTGCACATCACGACGCTGGCCGTGCAGCGCGACTTCTTCTCGCTGCGCACCAGCGAGCAGCCGCGCGGCACGGGCACCGGTTTCGTCTGGGACGACACCGGCCACATCGTCACCAACTTCCACGTCATCCAGGACGGCGACCGCGCCACCGTCACGCTGGCCGACCAGAGTAGCTACCCGGCCCGGCTGGTGGGTGCCTTCCCCGACCGCGACATCGCCGTACTGCGCATCGAGGCGCCGCGCGACAAGCTGCCGGCCATCGCGGTCGGCAGCAGCCGCGACCTGCAGGTGGGCCAGAAGGTCTATGCCATCGGCAACCCCTTCGGCCTGGACCAGACGCTGACCACCGGCATCGTGTCGGCGCTGAACCGCGAGATCGAATCCGTCACCCGCCGCACCATCAAGGGCGCCATCCAGACCGATGCGGCCATCAACCCGGGCAACTCGGGCGGCCCGCTGCTGGACTCGGCCGGCCGGCTGATCGGCGTCAACACGGCCATCTACAGCCCGAGCGGCGCGAGCGCCGGCATCGGCTTCGCCATTCCCGTGGACGAGGTCAACCGCATCGTGCCGCGGCTGATCCGCGACGGCCGCTTCATCCGGCCGGCGCTGGGCGTCACGTCCGGGCCGGCCAACCTCGCGCAGGCGCTTGGCGCCCCCAAGGGCGTGCTGCTCGTCAACGTGGCCGACGGCAGCCCGGCCGCGGCGGCCGGCCTCAAGCCCTTCGGGCGCGACCGCAGCGGGCGCATCGTGCAGGGCGACGTCATCACGGCCGTCGACGGCCAGGCGGTGGCGGACCTGGACGACATGCTGTCGCTGCTGGAGCAGCGGCAGATCGGCGACAAGGTGACACTGACCGTTTGGCGGGCGGGGCAGACGCGGAAGGTGGTGGCGACGTTGGGAAGCTCGGACTGAGCCGATGGAACTCGACGCCGCACCGGTCGACCGAGCCTTGCTGCATGCGCTCGGCAAGCAATGCGCACAGCTTTTGCACGACGGAAACTTCGATGCCCTTGCAAAGCACTTTGGCTATGCGGTGGCTTTCAACCGACCACTCGCTACAGCAATTGAAGCCGACCTGCGCATAGCCCTGACCGAGGCCGGCGCCAGCGGACTCGCAGCAAGCATCGATGCCCAGATCGGAACGACGTTCTTCAAGCCCGGCCAGAACCTGCTTGCGGTGGTGGAGTGCTCGCTGCCTACGAGCGACGGCGGCGTCGTGCTGGCGGAATTGGTCGTCACGCATCAAGACGGCCGCGCCTGGATCACCCTGGAAGAAATCAGCGGGCAGCGCGACGGTCTGACGGCCTGAACCCCGTAAAGTAGCGGCCCTTCCGACGCGCCAGCGGGCGCGTGGCCAACCCGACCAACGATAGGACACCCCATGGGCGCGCAATGGAAAGCCAAACACAAAGACATCGCCGCCAATGCCAAGGGCAAGCTCTTTGGCAAGCTGGCCAAGGACATCATGATCGCGGCGCGCCACGGCGCCGACCCCAAGGACAACGCCAAGCTGCGCATGGCCGTCGAGGCGGCGCGCAAGGTGTCCATGCCCAAGGACACGCTGGACCGCGCCATCAAGAAGGGCGCCGGCCTGACCGGCGAGACCGTGCACTTCGAGCAGGTCATCTATGAGGGCTTCGCACCGCACCGCGTGCCGGTGATGGTGGAGGTGCTGACCGACAACACCAACCGCGCGGCGTCGGACATGCGCGTGCTGTTCCGCAAGGGGCAGCAGGGCACGCCGGGCTCGGTGAGCTGGGACTTCGACCACCTGGGCCTGATCGAGGCCGAGCCCGCCACACCGGGCGCGGACGCCGATACGGCCGCCATCGAGGCCGGTGCCCAGGATCTGCTGCCGCCGGACGAGGACGGCGTGACCGTGTTCCTGACCGATCCCACCGACCTCGACCTTGTGAGTCGCGCCCTGCCCGCCCAGGGCTTCACGGTGCTGAGCGCGAAGCTGGGCTATCGCCCCAAGAACCCCGTCGATCCGGCGAGCCTCAGCGCGGAACAGCTGGAGGACGTGGAAAGCTTCCTCGCGGCGATGGACGACAACGACGACGTGCAGCACGTCTACGCCGGCCTGGCCGGCTGAGGTCAGCCCGCTGGCATAGCGCACTGCGCCAGCAGCCACTGCTCGAAGGCCTTCACCGCCGGCCTTGACCGGGCCGCCGGATCGACGATGAGCCGGTAGGCCCGCGCGGACGCGATGCCAGTGTCGAAGGGCGTGACGAGCTGGCCGCTGGCCAGCAGCGCGTCCACCAGTGGCCTGCGCCCCAGCGCCACGCCCTGCCCCGCCACCGCGGCGGCGATGGCCTCGGCATAGCTGGAAAAGCTCAGCCGCGCCGCCGGCCGCAGGTCGCTCAGCCCCCAGGCGCCAAGCCAGGGCTCCCACTCGGCGGGCATGCCGGCGCTGTCGCCGTCCATGGCCAGGTGCAGCAGCGTGTGGCGGGCCAGATCGGGCGGCTCGCGCAGCGGCAGTCCCAGTTCGTCCACCAGCCTCGGGCTGCAGACCGGCAGCATGGATTCGGCGAACAGCTGCCGGCCCTGGGCGCCGCCGACGGGGCTGTAGCGGATGGCCAGATCGAAGCCCTCGCTGGCCAGGTTGCGGTTGCCCAGGCCAGCGTCCAGGCGCACGTCGATGCCCGGGTGGGCGCGCGTGAAGGCGGTCAGCCGCGGGATCAGCCACAGCGACGCGAAGCCCGGCGTGGTGGTGAGCGCGAGCAGCTGGCGCTGGTGGGGCTCGCGCACCGTGCGCACGGCCACGCGCAGGCTGTTCAGCGCGGCAGCGCAGGCCGCGTGCAGGCGCTGGCCATCCTCGGTCAGCGCGAGCGCACGGTGGCGGCGCTCGAACAGCGTCACGCCCAGCTCCTCCTCCAGCGCGCGCATCTGCCGGCTCATGGCCGACTGCGTGACGAAGCGCTCGGCGGCGGCCTGCGTGAAGCTCAGATGCCGCGCCGCCGCCTCGAAGGCGGCCAGCAGCTGCAGCGGTGGGAGTCGGTCGAGTGGCTTGTCTGGCATGCGCTGGCGGAATGCGAAGCCTTCCGAATCATCGTTTGTCGGCGGGTGTGGCGAGGCTCACTATCCGCGCCAGAGGCCCCAAGCGCAAGCATGCCAATCCGGCATGCAGCATCGGCCGCCCGAGGAGCACACCATGCTGATCGACGTCCCCCGCACCCGGCTGCTGCTGCAGCGCGGCCAGACCTCCCGCCTGCCCGAAGCCAATGCCACCCATCTGTGCAGCGCGGCCGGCACGCTGTGGGTCACGATCGACCACGACGCGCGCGACATCGTGCTGGAACCGGGCCAGTGCTTCACGGTGCGCAGCGACGAGGCCGTCACCGTCAGCGCGCTGAGCGGCCCGGCGGTGCTGGACCTGCGGCCGGCCGGAGCGCCAGCGTGAACGCCGCACTGACGGCAGTTGGCCACGCGGCGGACAGCGAAGTCTGGCGTCTGCCGGGTGGCCGCCAGGTGAGGCTGCGCCCACTCGCACCGGAGGACCTCTGCGCCGAGAAGGCCTTCTTCAACGGCCTGTCGCGGGACTCGCGCCAGCAGCGCTTCCACTTCGGCCTGCGCGAGCTGAGCCCGGCACTGCTGAAGCTGCTGACCGACGTGGACCAGCGCCTGCACCGCGCCTGGGTCGTCGAGGCCGACGAGCCGGGGCGGCGGGTCATTGCCGATGCGCGCTTCGTCTGCGACCCGGCGCAACCCGGCATGGCCGAGTTCGCGCTGGCGGTCGCCGACGACTGGCAGGGCCGCGGCCTGGGCCGGCGCCTCATCGCCCACCTGATTGCCCAGGCACGCCGCCAGGGCCTGCGGCAGCTGTATGGCGATGTGCAGGCCGAGAACCGCCGCATGCTGGCCCTGATGCGCGAGTTCGGCATGCGGCTGCGGGCGCATGCCGACGGCGCCCAGCTCGTGCGCGCGGTACTGGCGCTGGATGTTGCTGCGGATTGACCTTTGAATTCAGGACATTCAAAGATTAACTCATCAAGCAAATCATTGATACACATTTGATTTTTCAAATCAATTCAGGACAAAATTCAGGACAAATATCCTGAAGCCATGCCTGCCGACCTGCCCAGCCTGGAGCGCCTGTTGCGCCCGCGCGGCCCCACCGGGCTCGCGGACATCGCGGCAGCCCTGGGCTGCTCGACCAAGACCGCCCAGCGCCTCGTCGGCGCGGCGGGCGACGCCGTCGTGGCCGCCGGCCACACGCGGCGGCGGCGCATCGCCTGGCGGCGCGAGCTCCGCGGCCAGCGTGCCGAGGCATCACTATACCGCATCAATGCCGATGGCCGTCCCCAGACCATCGGCCGGCTGAGCCCCGTCTGGCCGCAGGGCTGCCACCTCGACGCCGAAGCGCCCGCCTGGCCGGCGCCCGAGGAGGCCCGCGACGGTTGGTACGGCGGCCTGCCCTACCCGCTCTACGACCTGAGGCCGCAAGGCTTCCTCGGCCGCGCGTTTGCGCGCCGGCATGCGGCCGGGCTGGGCCTGCCACCCGACCCGAGAATGTGGGACGACAACGCACTGCTGCTCGGCCTGGCCGCCTGCGGCGACGACCTGCCGGGTGACCTGCTGGTGGGCGACGCCGCGCTGCGCCGCTTTCTCGATGCAAGGCTGGTCGGCGCCGCGCCGCTGGGCGCAGCCGAACTGCCCACTGCCTATGCCGACCTCGCCGCCCAGGCCCTGGAAGGCGCCCTGCCCGGCTCGTCGGCCGGCGGCGAGTTCCCCAAGTTCACGGCCGCCCGCGAGCTGGCCGGCATGGCCACGCCGCATTGCGTCGTCAAGTTCAGCGGCCCGGACGACTCGGCCACCGTGCAGCGCTGGCGCGACCTGCTGGTCTGCGAGCACCTCGCGGCCAAGGCCCTGGGCGATGAGTCGGCGCGCACCCGGCTGCTGGCGCATGGTGGGCGCCACTTCCTGGAGATCGAGCGCTTCGACCGCATCGGGGCCCAGGGCCGGCGCGGCGTCGTCAGCCTGGAGAGCGTCAATGCCGGCCTGGTCGGCGCACCGGGCGACGACTGGACCTCCGTGGCGCGCGCGCTGGCGGGCCTGGGCCTGCTGAGCGCGGCCGACGCCGAACGCGCCACCGAACGCCAGCTCTTCGGCCAGTTGATCGGCAACAGCGACATGCACGGCGGCAACCTCGGCTTCTTCCACAGCGCTGGCGGCCTCGGCCTCGCGCCGAGCTACGACCAGCTACCGATGCGCTACGCCCCGCAGGCCGGCGGCGAAGTGCTGTCGCCGCCGCTCACCCCCGCGCTGCCGCTGCCGGCGGAGCGCGAACGCTGGGTGCGCGTTGCGCCGCGCGCACTGGCCTTCTGGCAGGCCGCGGCGGGCGACGAACGCATCAGCCCGGGCTTTCGCGCGCTGTGCGCCGACAACCATGCCGCGCTGGAACGCGCCGTCGCCATCGCATGAAACGACTGCTTCTCGCCCTACTGCTGCCCAGCCTCGGCATCCTCATCGCCAGCCTGGCCGCCGGCGAATGGCTGACGCGCCCGGCCCGCGTCCTCATCGGCCCGCCGCCGGCCGGCTTGAACGCACAGGCGGTGCGCATCCCCTACGGCGACGGGCAACAGGTCAGTGGTTGGTTCCTGCCCGGCCGCGCCGGCGAAGGCGCGGTGCTGCTGCACGGCGTGCGCGGCAACCGGCTGCAGATGCTGGAACGCGCCCGCTGGCTGCAGCGCGAAGGCATGGGCAGCTTGGCTGTCGACCTGCCCTCGCACGGCGAGAGCAGCGGCGAGCGCATCACCTTCGGCCGCCGCGAGGCCCTGGGCGTGCAGGCCGCGCAGGGCTGGCTGCGCGAGCGCCTGCCGGGGGAGCGCCTGGGCGCCATCGGCGTCTCCCTGGGAGGCGCCTCGCTGCTGTTCGCCGAGCGCCGGCCCGAGCTGGATGCGCTGGTGCTGGAGTCGGTCTACCCGACCATCACCGATGCCGTGAAAGACCGCCTGACCGCCCGCCTCGGCCCGGCCGGCGCCTGGGCCGCGCCGCTGTTGCTGCTGCAGGTGCCGCTGCGGCTGGGCTTCAGCGTGCAGGAACTGCGGCCGCTGCAGGCCATTTCCACGGTGCGCGCGCCGCTGGTGGTGGCGTCGGGCACCGACGACCGCTCCACGCGCTGGGTCGAGACCGAACAGCTCTTCGCCGCCGCGCCCGAGCCCAAGCTGCTGTGGCCGGTGCCCGGTGCCGGCCATGTCGACCTGCACGACTTCGACACGCCGGGTTACCGCGCCCGCCTGCTGCCCTGGCTCCAATCACATCTGCGCAAAGCCCCGGGCTGACGGGGCCAAGGGACGGCCGGCAAGATGGCGGCATGAGTTCCCTGCCCCCGCTTTCCATCCTCGACCTGGCCCCCGTCGTCGAAGGCGCGACGACGCGCGAGGCCTTGCTCAACAGCCTGGACCTGGTGCGTCTGGCCGACGAGCTCGGCTATCGGCGCTACTGGGTGGCCGAGCACCACAACATGGAGGGCGTGGCCAGCTCGGCCACCGGCGTGCTGATCGGCCAGCTCGCCGCCGCGTCCAGGCGCATCCGCGTCGGCGCGGGCGGCATCATGCTCCCCAACCATGCGCCGCTGACCATCGCCGAGCAGTTCGGCACGTTGGCCGAGCTCTTCCCCGGCCGCATCGACCTCGGCCTGGGCCGCGCGCCCGGCACCGACAGGCCGACGATGCGCGCGCTGCGCCGCAGCCTGGAGACGAGCGGCGAGGACGCCTTTCCCAACGACGTGCTGGAACTGCAGGCCTATCTCGCGCCGGTGGCCGAGAACGCGGTCGTGCGCGCCGTGCCGGGCCAGGGCACCGAGGTGCCGATCTGGCTGCTGGGCTCCAGCCTGTATTCGGCACAGCTCGCGGCCTACCTGGGCCTGCCCTTCGCGTTCGCCTCGCACTTCGCGCCGGAGCTGCTGATGCAGGCCCTGCAGGTCTACCGCGCGACCTACCGGCCGAGTGCGCGGCACCCGAAGCCGCATGCGATGGTCGGTCTCAACGTCATCGTCGCGCCCACCGACGAGGAAGCGCAGTTCCTGTTCACCTCGGTCCAGCAGCGCTTCCTGGGTATGGTGCGCGGCCGGCGCGGCAAGCTGCCGCCGCCGGTGCCGGGCATGGAGGCGCTGTGGACGCCGGCCGAGGCCATGCAGGTGGCGCGCATGCTGAGCGAATCCGTCGTCGGCTCGCCCGACACCGTGCGCGCGGGCCTGGCGGCGACGCGCGAGCGCACCCAGGCCGACGAGTTCATCGTCGCCTGCGCGATGCACGACCACGCGGCGCGCAGGCGCAGCTACGAGTTGCTGGCCTCGCTCTGACCCTGGGGCAGCCGCGCCAGCTGGGCGCGGGCCAGTGCCGAGTACAGCGGCGGCGACAGCAGCCGGGCGACGCCGCTGGCGATCAGCGCGCAGGCCATCAGGCTCAGCACCATCGCGTGGCCATCCACCATCTCCATAACGATGATGAAGGCCGTCAGCGGCGCCTGCGTGGCCGCGGCCAGGAAGCCCGCCATGCCCAGAGCAATCAGCGCCGAGGCCTGGGCCGTGCCGGTCCAGGCCGCCACGTCGGCGCCCCAGGCCGCGCCTATGGCCAGCGACGGCGCGAAGATGCCCGCCGGCACGCCCGACCAGGCCGTCAGCCAGGTCGCCACGAGCTTGAGCGGCGCGTAGAGCCAGGAGTCCAGCCGTTCGCCCTGCAGCAGGGCCCGCGTGTGGCTGTAGCCGCTGCCGAAGGTGGAGCCATTCATCGCGATGCCGAGCACGGCGACGGCCAGCCCGCAGGCGAAGGCGAAGCTCAGCGGCCGCAGCCGCCGCCAGCGGCTGAAGGCGTCGCGCCCCGGGCCCGCCAGGCTGGCGATCAGCAGCCGCGAGAACAGCCCGCCCAGCAGGCCGCTGCCGACGGCCAGCAGCAGGCCGGGGCCGAGCAGGGACCAGTCCAGGCCGGCGACGTGGATGACGCCGAAATAGGCCCCGTTGCCCTGCAGCGAAGCGGCCACCAGGCCGGCCAGCACGATGCCGGCGATCAGGAGGCCGCTGCTGCGCTGCTCGGGGCGGCGGCTGAGCTCCTCGATGGCGAACATGACGCCGCCCAGCGGCGTATTGAAGGCCGCCGCGATGCCAGCCGCGCCGCCTGTGACGAGCAGACCCTGGACCGTCACGCCGCTGCGCTCGGGCAGCCAGCGCCGCGCCGCATGCATCAGGCCGGCGGCCACCTGCACCGACGGCCCTTCGCGGCCGATGGACAGGCCGGCCAGCAGGCCCCAGCAGGTCAGCACGACCTTGGCGACCGACAACCGCAGCGATACGAAGAGGCCGCGCTGCTCGGGCGGCACCGAGGTGTCCAGCGCCGCCATGACCTGCGGTATGCCCGAGCCGGCCACGCCCGGCCAGAAGCGCCGCACCAGCGCAACGATGGCGACGGTGCACAACGGCGTCCAGACCAGGGGCAGCCACCAGACGGCATGGCGGGCCTCGGAGAACAGCGCCAGCGCCCAGTCGCCCAGGCGCGAGAAGCCGACGATGGCCAGGCCGGCCAGCGCCGCGAACGCGATCACGAGGGCGCGCGTCAGCCACAGCCGCCAGTCCGACAGCTCGCGCTGCACGCGCAGCAGCAAGACCTGCGCGCCCTTCACGAGGCCGCCCCTATCATGGGCCGATGCCCAAACGCACCCCTGCCCCGCCACTCGAACTCAGCGAGCCCGCGACCCGGGTGCTGCGGCGCTTCCGCCTCGTCTTCAACACGGTGAAGACGCATTTCCAGCAGGTCGAGAAGCAGGCCGGCATCGGCGGCGCCCAGCTGTGGGCGCTCAGCCTCATCGACACCAGGCCCGGCCTGGGCAGCGGCGAGCTGGCAAGGGCGATGGACGTGCACCAGTCGACCGCGAGCAACCTCGTGCGCGCACTGGTGGCGCGCGGCTTCGTGCAGGCCGGCAAGGACGATGCGGATCGCCGCACCGTGCAGCTGACGCTGCTGCCCGAGGGCCGCGCCGTGCTGGACAAGGCACCCATGCCGCTGAGCGGCGTGCTGCCGCAGGCGCTGGCGTCGCTGGACGCCGCCACGCTGACCCGGCTGGACGAGGACCTGGCGCGGCTCATCGACGTGCTGGACGGCGACGCCCGCGCCGCCAAGATCCCGCTGGGGCAGTAGCCTCTGCATCGTGGCGACTTGCCCGGCGGTCAATCGACCGCCGGGTTTTCCGAAGGCGCTGGGCTCAGCGCTGGGGATAGGCGATGTCCGCGCGGCGGTTCTGCGCCCACGCAGCCTCGTCGTGGCCGGTGGCCTTGGGGTGTTCCTTGCCCCAGCTGATGGCTTCCATCTGGCCATCGCGCACGCCATAGGTCTTCAGCGCCTTGACGACGGCTTCGGCACGCTTCTGGCCCAAGGCCAGGTTGTATTCCGAGCTGCCGCGCTCGTCCGCATTGCCTTCGACCTTGACGGCCAGCTGGGTGTTCTTGACGAGATAGGCGCCATGGCGCTGCAGCATCGCGTCGTAGCTCGACTTGACGGCGAAGTTGTCGAAGTCGAAGTAGACGCTGCGCTCGGTCGAGATCAGGCTCTTGGGATCGAGGTGGGCGGGCAGTTCGACGGCGGCAACCTTGGGTGCGGGGGCCGGGGCTTGTGCGACCGGCGCGGGGGCCGGAGCCACGGGGGCAGGCGCCGGTGCGGGCGGCGGCGTGACAGGCGTGCTGCTGCAACCGGCAAGTACCAGACCCAGGGCCAGGATGGCGCCCGGCGTCGAATTCATCAGCTTCATGGATGTTGTCCTCAAAGGCGCAGGAAGCGCGCCCCGGATCGCCATGATAGTCAATTACTTTTGTGCAAATCTATTTCGAGGCTGACACCATGCCACGGCCGGCGCGGCATCCGTCACTTGATGCGCTGCTTTTCGAGCTTGCGCGCCAGCGTGCGCCGGTGCATGCCCAGGCGCCGCGCGGTCTCGCTGATGTTGAAGTCGGTCTGCGCCAGCACCTCGTGGATGCGCTCCCACTCCAGCGTCTTGATGGACGCGGTCTGGCGCTCGGTGACCTCGACCTCGGCGTCGCCCTGGCGACGCGCGAACGCGGCCTCGATGTCGTCGGTGTTGGCCGGCTTGGCGAGATAGTGGCAGGCGCCGAGCTTGATGGCCTCGACGGCGGTGGCGATGCTGGCATAGCCGGTCAGCACGACGATCAGCACCTCCGGGTCCCAGGCGGCCAGATGCTGCACGCAGGCCAGGCCCGAGGCGCCCGCTGCCAGCTTGAGGTCGACGACGGCATGGCCGAGTTCCTCGTCCTCGGGCAGTTCGTCGAGCAGCTTCTTCATGTCGTCCAGGCCGGTGGCGCGGACAACGCGCCAACCGCGGCGCTCGAAGGAGCGGATCAGCGTGCGGGCGAAGCTGTCGTCGTCCTCGACGATGAGCAGCAGGCGGTCTTCTTCAGGAACGGGAAGCATCAGGAGCAGATTGTCGCGGCAGCAGAGAAGCCAGAGGCAGCGTGAGCGTCACGGCCGCACCGCCCTCCTCCCGGTTGCGCGCCTGCAGCCGCCCGCCCAGCGTGCGCGCCACGTTGACGGACAGGAACAGGCCCATGCCGCGGCCGGGCTGGCCCTTGCTGCTCTGGTAGGGCTCGCCGAAGTGCTCGAGGCGCTCGGGCGCGAAGCCGGGGCCGTCGTCGAGCACGGCCAGGCTCAGCGTGTCCTCGTCCGGGCGGCTGGCCACCAGGGTCAGCGGCGCGCCGGGCGCGGCCTCGGCCGCGTTGTCGAGCAGGTTGCCGATGACCTGCTGCAGGGCGCTGTCGGAAATGATCTCCAGCTCGGGCAATTCGCCGTCGCGGCGCAGCATCAGCTCCACGCTCGGGTGGGCCTGGCGCCAGCCCTGGGCCAGGCCGTCGATGAAGGCCTGCAGCGAGGTCAGCCGTGGCGCCTCGCCGCGCATCTCGCCGGCAGACATCAGGATGCCGGTCACGATGGCCTTGCAGCGCAGGATCTGGCGCTGCATCTCCTCGATCTCCTCGCGCAGCTCGGGCTCGCCGGCGAAGGGCGCCATATGGGCCCAGTCGCCGAGGATGACGGACAGTGTCGCCAGCGGCGTGCCCAGCTCGTGCGCGGCGCCGCTGGCGAGCAGGCCCATGCGCACGATGTGCACCTCCTCGGCCGCACGCTGCTGGAGCTCGGCCAGCTCGGCATCGCGCTGGCGCAGGTTGCGGTTGATTCGCACGATGAAGACGCTGAGCAGGCCGACGTTGAGCAGGAAGCACAGCAGCAGGCCGCCCAGATAGTTGGGCGACAGCAGCGTGGGCATCTGCGGGTCCAGCGCCAGCGGCCGGTGCCACTGCATCAGCGCGACGAAGCCGCTCAGCGCGCTCAGCACGACGGCCCACAGATAGGCTGGCCGCAGCAGCACCGAGGCGACGGCGACCTGCAGCAGGTAGAGGTAGATGAAGGGGTTGTCGCTGCCACCGGCCAGATAGAGCTGGCCGGTCAGCACACCGACGTCGACCAGCAGCGCGATGCACAGCTCCAACTGCGAGACCGGCTGCGAGAGCCGGTTGCGCCACAGGCTGAACAGGTTGAACGCGACGAGGATGCCGAGCAGGCTCAGCATCTCCGCCCAGGGCAGCACGATGCCGAGGGCCGCGTGCACGACGAGCACGGTGGCGAGCTGGCCGCCGACGGCCAGCCAGCGCAGCTCGATGAGCTGGCTCAGATTGGCCCGGCCGGCGCGGCGCTCGGGCGCCACGACGACGGGCTCGGCAGGGGGCGTGATGTGGGTGTCGGTAGTCAAGGCTGGGTCCGCCGGCGCTCTTCGCGGACCAGATAGCCGACCGCGGCAGCGGCCATGGCCGCGAGCGCCAGCCAGGTGGCGGCGTAGACGGCGTGATTGTTGGCGAAACGCAGCACCGTCAGCCCGGGGCGCGGCCAGCGCTGCGGCTGGGCGGGGTCGGCGGACTCGTCGACGAAGAAGGGAGCGACCGGGCCGGCCACGCCGGCCTGCGCCGCGATGCCGGCCACATCGCGCGAATACCAGCGGCCCTGCGCGGGCTCGTTGTGGCGCAGCGGGCCGCCGCCGGGCTCGGAGAGGCGCAGCAGGCCGACGATCTCGACCGGGCCGGCCGGCGCGGCATGCGTCTCGGGCGCGCGCTGCTCGGACGGCACGAAGCCGCGGTTGACGAGGATGGCGCCGCCGTCGTCAAGGCGCAGCGGCGCGATGACCCAATAGCCGCCGCCGAGCTCGGTCGTCGCCTGCACCAGGGTTGCGCGCGGCTCGAAGCGCCCCTGCAGGCGCAGGCGACGGTATTCATCAGGTTTGCCGACCGAGGCCCATGCGGACACTGCCGGCGGCGCCACCGGCTCGGCATGGACCTGGCGCTCGACGCGCGCGATCAGGTCCTCTTTCCAGGACAGGCGCTGGACCTGCCAGACGGCCAGCGCCAGGAAGCCCAGGCTGGCCAGTGCCGCGCTGACGATCAGGGCAATGCGCGCAGCGCGGTTCATGAAACCCCATCCCCGCACGTAGTGCCTCCTGCGGGCCGAGCGCCGGGCCGCTCCCAAGCCGGCCCGCTCTGGCGATGTGCTTGGCGGTCGAGCCGCCAAGCATCGCCGTCCCCTCGGGGGACCGGTTGGGCACGCCCGCGTTCAGCGCGGCGTGACCGGACGAGGGGCTTCACATTCACGGCATGTTGCGCATCGCCGCGGGGTCGGGCGTCGGCATCATGTTGGCGTTCATGTGATACATGACCCAGACCGAGCCGGCCAGCATGATGACGACCAGGGCCACCGTGAACAGCAGGGCCAGCATGGACCAGCCGCCCTCGACCTTGGCATTCATGTGCAGGAAATAGATCATGTGCACGACCATCTGCACGGCCGCGAAGCCGAGGATGACGAAGCCCGTCATCTTGGGCGTCGGCAGCACCTTGCCCATCACGAGCCAGAACGGGATGGCCGTCAGGATGACCGACAGGATGAAGCCGGCGGCATAGCCCTTGAAGCTGACGTGGAAGCCGTCGTCCTCATGGTGGTGGTCGTCGTGGGCGTGATCGTGATTGGCAGCCATCACATGGACCCCATCAGATAAACGAAGGTGAAGACGCCGATCCAGACGACGTCCAGGAAGTGCCAGAACATCGACAGGCACATCAGGCGGCGACGGTTGGCCGCCGTGAGACCGAGCTTGCTCACCTGCACCATCAGCGTGACCAGCCAGATCGTGCCGAAGGTGACGTGCAGGCCGTGCGTGCCGACCAGCGTGAAGAAGCTGGACAGGAAGGCGCTGCGCTGCGGGCCGGCCCCCTCGTGGATCAGGTGGTGGAACTCGAACAGCTCGATGCCGAGGAAGCCCAGGCCGAACAGGCCCGTGATGGCCAGCCACGCGAGCACCTGGCCCTTGCGCTTGTGCTGCACCGCGATCATCGCGAAGCCGTAGGTGATGGACGAGAACAGCAGCAGGGCCGTGTTGACGGCCACCAGCGGCAGGTCGAACAGGTCGGCGCCCGACGGGCCGGCCGCGTAATTGCGGCCCAGCACGGCGTAGGTGGCGAACAGCACCGCGAAGATGAGGCAGTCGCTCATCAGGTAGAGCCAGAAGCCCAGCATCGTGCTGCTGGGCGGGTGATGCGCGCCGGCGTGGTCGTAGTAGACCGGCGCGCCGTTCACGTGGGTTGCAACGGTTGCAGTCATGTCATGCGCTCCCGGTCAGGCCGCCGATGCGAGCGCGCGGGTGCGCTCGGCCTCGGTGCGGGTCACGGCATCGGCCGGGATGTGATAGTCGCGGTCGTAGTTGAAGGTGTGGACGATGGCCGAGATGACGGTGGCCGCGAAGGCCAGGCCCGCGATCAGCCACATATGCCAGATCAGCGCGAAGCCCATGGCCGTGGCCAGCATGCCGATGACGAAGCCGGCACCGGTGTTCTTGGGCATGTGGATGGCGACGAAGTCCTGCAGCGGACGCGGGATGCCGCGCTGCTTCATGTCGTGCCAGGCGTCCTGCTCGTGCACGACGGGCGTGAACGCGAAGTTGTAGTCGGGGGGCGGCGAGGAGGTGGACCACTCCAGCGTGCGGCCTTCCCAGATGTCGCCGGTGGTGTCGGCCAGCTCCTTGCGGCGCCAGATGCTGACGCCGATCTGCACAAGGAAAGCGCCGATGCCGCAGGCGATGATCAGGCCGCCGATGGCCGCAACGATGAAGTAGGGCTGCAGCGACATGTCGTCGAAATGGCTGACGCGGCGCGTGATGCCCATCAGGCCCAGCACGTACAGCGGCGTGAACGCGACCCAGAAGCCGATCAGCCAGCACCAGAACGACACCTTGCCCCAGAAGGCATCCAGGCGGAAGCCGAAGGCCTTGGGGAACCAGTAGTTGATGCCGGCGAACACGCCGAACACCACGCCGCCGATGATGACGTTGTGGAAGTGGGCAATCAGGAACAGACTGTTGTGCAGCACGAAGTCCGCCGCCGGCACAGCCAGCAGCACGCCGGTCATGCCGCCGATGACGAAGGTGACCATGAAGCCCACGGTCCACAGCATCGGCACCTCGAACTTGATGCGGCCGCGGAACATCGTGAACAGCCAGTTGAAGATCTTCGCGCCCGTCGGGATCGAGATGATCATCGTCGTGATGCCGAAGAAGCTGTTCACGCTGGCGCCCGAGCCCATCGTGAAGAAGTGGTGCAGCCACACGAGGTAGGACAGGATGGTGATGACCACCGTCGCATAGACCATGGACGCGTAGCCGAACAGGCGCTTGCGGCTGTAGGTGGACACGACCTCCGAGAAGATGCCGAACACCGGCAGCACCAGGATGTAGACCTCGGGGTGGCCCCAGATCCAGATCAGGTTCACGTAGAGCATGGCGTTGCCGCCGAGGTCGTTCGTGAAGAAGTTGGTGCCCAGATACCGGTCGGCCGTCAGCAGCGCGAGCGCGCCGGCCAGCACGGGGAAGGTCGCGACGATCAGCACGTTGGTGCACAGCGACGTCCACGTGAAGACGGGCATCTTCATCATGGTCATGCCGGGCGCGCGCATCTTCAGGATGGTCGCGATCAGGTTGATGCCCGAAAGCGTCGTGCCTACACCCGCGATCTGCAATGACCAGAGGTAGTAGTCCACCCCCACGTCGGGGCTGGCCATCAGGCCCGACAGCGGCGGATAGGCCAGCCAGCCGGTCTTGGCGAACTCGCCGATGAACAGCGACAGCATCACGAGGACAGCGCCACCGGCGGTCATCCAGAAGCTGAAGTTGTTCAGGAAGGGGAAGGCCACGTCGCGCGCGCCGATCTGCAGCGGCACGACGTAGTTCATGAAGCCCGTCACCAGCGGCATGGCGACGAAGAAGATCATGATGACGCCGTGGGCCGTGAAGACCTGGTCGTAGTGATGCGGCGGCAGGAAGCCGGCGTTATCACCGAAGGCCATGGCCTGGTGGGCGCGCATCATGATGGCGTCGGCAAAGCCGCGCAGCAGCATCACGACACCGAGCACGATGTACATGATGCCGATCTTCTTGTGGTCGATGCTGGTGACCCAGTCGCGCCACAGCGGGCCCCAGAGGCGGAACTTGGTCAACAGGGCCAGCACGAAGAGGCCACCCAGGGCGACGGCCCCGAAGGTGGCGACGAGGATGGGCTCGTGGTAGGGGATGGCGTCCCAGCTCAGCCGGCCGAGGATGGGGTGAAGTTGTTCAGCGGACATCGGTCGGACTCAGTTCTTCTGCGCCACGGCCGGCGAGGCCTCGGCGGTTTCGACGGGCAGGCCCAGCGGATTCGCCGGCGTGCACAGCGCGGCGACGACGGTGCGCTCGCGGCGGGCGCCGTCGAGGTCGCGCCAGGCGCTGCGCATCGTGCCGGCCACGCCGCCCTTGCCGGCACCGCCGGCGGCGTCGATGGCCATCATCTGGCTCGTGCACATCTTCTTGCCGTCGACGCAGCGGTCGACGATGGCGCTCCACAGGCCCGGCTCCACGCTGGCGAAGCGGCGGATGGGCTCCTTGGCGCTGGGCTGCTCGAGCTTGAGGTAGTCGGCGCGCGTCAGCGTGTTGCCGCCGGCCTTGTTGCCCTCGACCCAGTGCGCGAATTCCGCGTCGCTCAGGCCGTGGAACTTGAAGTGCATGCCCGAGAAGCCCGCGCCGCTGTACTGGGCCGACAGGCCCTCATAGACGCCCGGCTTGTTGATGACCGCGTTCAACTGCGTCTCCATGCCCGGCATCGCGTAGATCATGCCGGCCAGGGCGGGCACGTAGAAGGTGTTCATGACCGAGGTGGACGTGAAGCGGAAGTGGATCGGGCGATCCACCGGCGCGGCCATCTCGTTGACGAGGGCGATGCCCTGCTCGGGATAGATGAACAGCCATTTCCAGTCCATCGCGACCGCATAGACCTCCAGCGGCTTCACGTCGGCGACCAGGGGCTTGTCCTCGGCGATGCGGTCCAGCGGGCGGAAGGGATCCAGCTTGTGCGTGCTGATCCAGGTGATCGCGCCCAGCGCAATGATGATCAGCAGCGGCGCCCCCCAGATGACCAGTTCCAGACGGGTGGAATGGTCCCACTCGGGGGCATAAGTCGCCTCCGTGTTGGATTGCCGGTAACGGTAGGCAAAGTACAGCGTCAGCGCGATCACCGGGACGATGATCAGCAGCATCAGCAGCGTGGAGGTGACGATGAGGCTGGCCTGCTGCTTGGCGATATCCCCATGGGGGTTCATCACGAGCAGGTCGCAGCCACTGAGCGCGAGGCTGGCGGCAAGGGCAGCGCCCCAGGCCATGACGCGAGACGGGAGGGTAGGTTTGTGGTACATCCGGACAAACGCGCGCGAGGGTTAACGATCTTGCACGGCAGCCGGAAATGTAAGTTGATTGACCCAAATCAACTATTGGACATTTTGTCCTACGTACAGACGGAGACAAGCCACCATGGCACTCGCTAGCAGTACCCTTTCCGCCCCCCATTCCAACCCCAAGGCCGCCCGTTCCGACGAGGATCTGGCCCCTGGTGACATCGCCGTCGGCGTGGTCATCGGCCGCGCGTCGGAATACTTCGACTTCTTCGTCTTCGGCATCGCCTCGGTGCTGGTCTTCCCGCAGGTCTTCTTCCCCTTCGCCGACCGCCTGACCGGCACGCTCTACGCGTTCCTGATCTTCGCGCTGGCCTTCGTCGTACGCCCGGTCGGCACGCTGATCGGCATGTCCATCCAGCGTCATTTCGGCCGCTCGACCAAGCTGACCGCCGCCCTCTTCCTGCTTGGCTGCTCGACGGTCGGCATGGGCCTGCTGCCCGGCTATGCCGAGGCCGGTTCAGCGGCGATCTGGGCGTTGGCGCTGTGCCGCGTCGGCCAGGGCCTGGCGCTGGGCGGCTCCTGGGACGGCCTGCCCTCGCTGCTGGCCCTGAACGCGCCGCCGCACCGCCGCGGCTGGTACGCGATGCTGGGGCAGCTCGGCGCGCCGCTGGGCTTCATCGTCGCGTCCAGCGTGTTCCTGTACGTCTTCAGCAGCCTTGCGCCTGCGGACTTCCTGTCCTGGGGCTGGCGCTTCCCGTTCTACACGGCCTTCGCGATCAACGTCGTCGCGCTGTTCGCACGCCTGCGCCTCGTGGTCACGCACGAGTACGAGAAGCGCATGGAGGAGCATGAGCTCGACCCGGCCAACCTGCGCGAGCTGCTGCCGGCCCAGGGCCACCACATCGTCGTCGGCGCCTTCGCGGCGCTGGCCAGCTACGCCCTTTTCCACCTCGTGACGGTGTTCCCGTTGTCCTGGATCGCGCTCTACGGCGACCAGGGCATCGAGGACTTCATGAAGATGGAGCTGCTCGGCGCCTTCTTCGGCGCGGCCGCGATGCCGATGTCGGGCCTGATCGCCGACAAGATCGGCCGGCGCAGCTACCTGGGCACGCTGGCCGTGGCCATCGGCGTGTTCGCGCTGTTCGCGCCGGTGATGCTGGGCGGCGGCAAGCCGGGCCAGGCGGCCTTCATCCTGGTCGGCTTCGTGCTGCTGGGGCTGTCCTATGGCCAGGCGGCCGGCTCGGTGACGTCCAACTTCCTGCCCCACTTCCGCTACACCGGCGCGGCGCTGACGGCCGACATGGCCTGGCTGCTGGGCGCGGCCTTCGCGCCCGTCGTCGCCCTCTTCCTGTCCTCGCGCTTCGGCCTGGTGTCGCTGAGCCTTTACCTGCTGTCCGGCGTGGTCGGCACGCTGATGGCGCTGCGGGTCAACAAGAAGCTGCAGGCGGCAGCGGTGGTTCAGGACTGAAGCGCACGTCGCGCACCAACGACAAGGCGGGCCCGAGGGCCCGCCTTTGTTTTGGGCCGAACGCTTTCAGCCGAGCGCCTTGCGCGCGTTCTGGAACATCCGCAGCCAGGGGCTGTGGGCGCTCTTGTCGCCCGAGGTCCAGCTCATCAGCACATTGCGGAAGACGCGCTCCGGGTGGGGCATCAGCGCCGTGAAGCGGCCGTCCGGCGTCGTCACGCTGGTCAGGCCGCCCGGGCTGCCGTTCGGGTTGAACGGGTAGGCCTCGGTCGCCTGGCCATGGTTGTCGACATAGCGCATAGCCCTGATGACCTTGGCCGCATCGCCCTGGCGGGCAAAGTTCGCAAAACCCTCGCCGTGGGCGACGGCGATGGGCAGGCGGCTGCCGGCCATGCCCTGGAAGAACAGGCTCGGCGATTCCAGCACCTCGACCAGCGCCAGCCGCGCCTCGTACTGCTCGCTCTGGTTGCGCGTGAAGCGCGGCCAAGCCTCGGCGCCCGGGATGATGGGCGCGAGCGCGGCCAGCATCTGGCAGCCATTGCAGACGCCCAGGGCCAGCGTGTCAGGGCGCGAGAAGAAGGCGCGGAACTGCTCGGTCAGCACCGGGTTGAACATGATGCTGCGCGCCCAGCCCTCGCCGGCGCCCAGGGTGTCGCCGTAGCTGAAGCCGCCGCAGGCGACGAAGGCCGCGAAGCCGTCCAGCTTGACCGCGCCCGACTGCAGGTCGCTCATGTGCACGTCGAAGCTGTCGAAGCCGCCCAGCGACATCGCATAGGCCATCTCGACATGCGAGTTGACGCCCTGCTCGCGCAGGATGGCGACCTTGGGCCGCGCGCCAGTGCTGACGAAGGGCGCCTCGGGCGTGAAGCTCAGGTGCACATGCAGGCCCGGGTCGTCGGCCCTGCCGGCCGCGGCGTGCTCGGCATCGGCGCCGGCCGGGTTGTCCCGCAGCCGGGCGATGCGCCAGCTCACCTCGTCCCAGGTCTGCTGCAGGGCCGTCAGGTCGGCACCGAAGACCTTCTTCGCATCGCGCCAGACCTCCATCTGCCGCGCCGCATTGGGCTTGGCGACGACGTGGGAATGTTTGGACAGGCCATGCGCGCGCAGCACCTGCATGACGGCGTCACGATCAGCCGCACGCACCTGGATCAGTGCGCCCAACTCCTCGGCGAACAGCGCGCGCAGCGTCAGCTCCTCGCGGCGGGCGCTGACCTGGGTGGCCCAGTTCTTGGAGTCGCCCATGTCGGCGCGGCTGTCGCCGATGCCGTCGCCCTCGGTGACCAGCATGTCGACGTTCAGGCTCAGGCCGGTCTGGCCGGCAAAGGCCATCTCGCAGGCCGCCGCCCACAGGCCGCCGTCCGAACGGTCGTGGTAGGCCAGCAGCATGCCCGCGGCGCGCAGCTCGGTGATCGCGTTGACCAGCGCGACCAGCAGCTGCGGGTCGTCCAGGTCCGGCACGTCGCTGCCGAACTGGTTCAGCGTCTGCGCCAGGATGGAGCCGGCCAGGCGGTGCCGGCCCTGGCCCAGGTCGATGAGGATGGCGCAGGAGTCCTCACGCTGCCACTCGGGCGTCAGCGTGCCGCGCACGTCGGCAATGCTGGCGAAGGCCGAGACGATCAGCGACACCGGTGCGGTGACCTGCTTGTCATCCCACTTGGTGCGCATCGACAGCGAATCCTTGCCGACCGGGATGGACACGCCCAGCGCAGGGCACAGCTCCATGCCCACGGCCTTCACCGTGTCGAACAGCGCGGCATCCTCGCCGGCCTCGCCGCAGGCAGCCATCCAGTTGGCGCTGAGCTTCACGCGGGAGAGCTCGACGGGCGCGGCCAGCAGGTTGGTGATGGCCTCGGCCACGGCCATCCGGCCCGAGGCGGGGGCGTTCACGGACGCCAGCGGCGTGCGCTCGCCCATGCTCATCGCCTCGCCGGCGAAGCCCTTGAAGTCGGCCAGCGTGACGGCGCAGTCCGCCACCGGCAGCTGCCAGGGGCCGACCATCTGGTCGCGGTGGTTGAGGCCGCCGACGGTGCGGTCGCCGATGGTGACGAGGAAGCGCTTGCTGGCCACGGTCGGGTGGCGCAGCACGTCGAAGGCGGCCTTGCCCAGATCCACACCGGTCAGGTCCAGCGCGCCGCCGCTGCGGGCCACGCGCTGCACGTCGCGCGTCATCTTGGGCGGCTTGCCGAGCAGCACGTCCATCGGCATGTCGATGGGGTGGTCGTCGCCGGCCAGCTCGTCGACAAGCCTGAGCTCGCGCTCCTCGGTCGTCACGCCGACGACGGCGAAGGGGCAGCGCTCACGCTCGCAGAAGGCCTTGAACTGCTCCAGGCTCTGCGGCGCGATGGCCAGCACATAGCGCTCCTGGCTCTCGTTGCACCAGATTTCCTTCGGGGCGAGACCGGACTCCTCCAGCGGCACCTTGCGCAGGTCGAAGCGCGCGCCGCGGCCGGCGTCGTTGACCAGCTCGGGGAAGGCGTTGGAGATGCCGCCCGCGCCGACGTCGTGGATGGCCAGCACCGGGTTCTCGGCGCCGAGGCCCCAGCAGTGGTTGATGACCTCCTGCGCGCGGCGCTCGATCTCGGGGTTGCCGCGCTGCACGGAGTCGAAGTCCAGGTCGGCCGTGTTCGTGCCCGCCGCCATCGACGAGGCCGCACCGCCGCCCATGCCGATGCGCATGCCGGGGCCGCCGAGCTGGATCAGCAGCGTGCCGGCCGGGAACGCTATCTTCTTCGTCAGGTCCGAGCGGATGGTGCCCAGGCCGCCCGCGATCATGATGGGCTTGTGATAGCCGCGACGCAGGCCGGCGACGCTCTGCTCGAAGACGCGGAAATAGCCCGCCAGATTCGGCCGGCCGAACTCGTTGTTGAAGGCCGCGCCGCCCAGCGGGCCGTCGATCATGATCTGCAGCGCAGAGGCAATGTGGGCTGGCTTGCCGACGGGGTTCTGCTCCCAGGGCTCGGAGAGGCCCGGCAGGTGCAGGTTGGACACCGAGAAGCCCGTAAGCCCCGCCTTGGGCTTGGAGCCGCGGCCGGTGGCGCCCTCGTCGCGGATCTCGCCGCCGGCGCCGGTGGAGGCGCCCGGGTGGGGCGAGATGGCCGTCGGGTGGTTGTGCGTCTCCACCTTCATCAGCACCTGGGCCTGCTCGGCGCTGGCCTTGTACTCGGCGCCGGGCCGGGGCGCCGGCATCCAGCGCTCGATGGCGTGGCCGTCCATCACGGCCGCGTTGTCCGAATAGGCGATGACCGTGTGCTGCGGATGCAGCTTCTCGGTGTTGCGGATCATGCCGAACAGGCTGAGCGGCTGGGCCTCACCGTCCACGACGAAGCTCGCGTTGAAGATCTTGTGCCGGCAGTGCTCGCTGTTGGCCTGCGCGAACATCATCAGCTCGACGTCGCTGGGGTTGCGGCCCAGCTTCTTGAAGTTGGTCTCGAGATAGTCAATCTCGTCGGCCGACAGCGCCAGGCCGAACTCGACGTTGGCCTTTTCCAGCGCGGCGCGGCCGGCGCCCAGCACATCGACATGCGCCAGCGGCTCGGCCGTGCGCTCGTCGAACAGGTGGGCCGTGTCCTCGCGCCTGAAGCAGACCGACTCGGTCATGCGGTCGTGCAGCAGCGCAGCGCAGGCATCGAGCTCGTCGGCGGTCAGCGGCTTGGCGCCGCCGAGCAGGCCGCTCCTGGTCGCGATGCGGTACTCGACGACGCGTTCCACGCGCTTGAGCGCGAGGCCGCAGTTGCGGGCGATGTCGGTCGCCTTGGAGGCCCAGGGGCTGACGGTGCCGAAACGCGGCGTGACGATGACGAGGTCGCCCTCGGCGCCGGCCACGGCCGGCTCGCCATAGGTCAGCAGCGCGGCGAAGCGCTCGCGCGTGCCGGCTTGCAGCGGTGCATCCGTCCAGACCCAGTGGACCGCGCGGGCACTGATGCCGGTGATGCGGGCGCTGACCTCTTGCAGCCGGGCCAGCAGGGCCTGGGCACGAAAATCGGAAAGGGCGTTGCCGCCCTCGAAATGGGTCAGATGCGAGGTCAGGGCCATGGAATCCGGGAGGCTGGGCGCGGCAGGGGCGCGCGGTTCTCGAGACGCACCGCCTCCGGTCGGGAGGCGATGTGCGGAAGCCCGGGATTCTACTGAGCCCCCTCACCGTGGCGCCAAAAGACGAGCGGCAACCGGAGAACGACGGACGGAAACCAGGCCTCCCGCCGCTCGTTCGGCGAGGCCTGCCGCTTGTCGAGCACCCGCGGCGATCCGTGACTTTAGGCACAGGCGACACCCCTCACCCGCAACAACTCGACACAGCTCGACAGCCGACGAACAGGCGCGCTCGGCAGACTGCCCTCGCGGGTTCACGAGGGCATCCGCATTCATCGACAACCAGGGTCCGCACGCGGCCCCGACGTCAAAGGCAGTCCAATGAAACAACTCAAGCAACATCTGCAGTGGGGCCTGTGCGCCCTGAGCTGCGCACTCAGCGCCGCGGTACTGGTCGCCTGCGGCGGCGGCGCTGCAGCAGGAGACACCGCTTCCCAATCGCCGGCGACGGCGCCGCCCAGCGCCGGCATCACCGGCGTCGTCAACGGCACGATCACGGGCTTCGGCAGCGTCGTCATCAACGGCGTGCGCTACGACGACAGCCTGGCCAAGGTCGCCTTCTCCAACCAGCCCGATGTGCAGACGGCCGCGACGCTCGGCGACCTGCACACCGGCATGCAGGTGCAGGCCACGCTGAAGGACGGCGCGCTGCAGAACCTACTCGTGAACTTCGCCCTGCTCGGCACCATTGGCGCGGTGGACACCACGGCCGGCACGCTGACGGTCTTCGGCCAGACCATCAAGATCACGACGACGGGCCAGCTGCCCACGGTTTTCGAAGGCTTCTCCGCCCTGTCGCAGCTGGCCCTGGGCGACCTCGTCAAGGTCAGCGGCACGGTGGCCAGCGACGGCAGCATCACGGCCACTCGCATCGAGCGCAGGCTCAAGGACGGCACCGAGCTGTTCCGCATCAGCGGCGCCGTGCAGGGCCTGGACACGACGGCCAAGACCTTCGGCCTGACCGGCAACACCACGGTCACCGTCGACTACAGCAAGGCCAAGGTCCTGCCCGACGGCGCCGTCATCGAGAACGGCAAACCGGTCAGCGTCGTGTCGGCCAACGCGCCGGCCGCGAGCGGCGGCAAGACGGTGCTGGTGGCCAGCGCCGTCGAGGTCAGGGCCAAGAAGCTGCCCGACTCGGGTGACACCACCGTCGGCGGCCCGATCAGCGACTTCCAGAGCCTGGCCAGCCTGCGCGTGGGTGACGTCGTCGTCGATGCCAGCGCCGCCACGCTGAAGGACGGCACGGTAGCCGGCGACATCGTCAACGGCGCCCAGGCCCTGGCCCATGGCACGCTGAGCAGCGGCGCGATGAAGGCCGACTGGATCAAGGTGCTGAAGAACGACACCGCCATCAAGGCCCTGCTGGTCGGCCAGATCACCGACTATGTGTCGCTGGCCAACTTCACGCTGCGCGGCACTGCAGTGGACGGCAGCGCAGCCACGTTCAGCAAGGGCAGCGCCGCCGACCTCGGCACCGGTGCCTGGGTCACGGTGACGGGCCAGCTGACGTCCAGCGGCGTGAAGGCGACCGACATCGCCGTGCAGCCGCCGCCGGCCGACAAGCCGCAGCACCTGGCCGGCGCCATCACCGCGGTCGACGCGACGGCCAAGACCTTCACGGTGCTGGGCACGACGGTGCAGTGGAGCGACACGACCAAGATCGCCCCGGACGGCAAGTCCCTGGCCAACCTCGCGGCCGGCGTGACGGTCAGCGTCGAGGGCAGCTACTCGGCCGCCAGCGGCGTCTTCACGGCCACCAGCGTGACGGTAGTCAACACCACCGGCGTCAGCAAGACCATCGGCTTCTCCGGCGTGGCCTTCAACGTGACCAGCACCAGCCTGCAGATCGGCAGCTACACGGTGCAGATCACGCCGAACACGCAGCTGCAGCCGACCGGCACCAAGCTGGCCGACCTGGTCAATGGCTCGCGCCTGAGCATCAGGGCCACGGTCAGCGGCAGCGCCGGCAACGTGACGCTGACGGCCCTCGCCATCGAGCTGGAGAAGCCCGAGCAGGATGCCAGCGGCAACGACTACGTCTACCTCGGCGGCCTGATCGGCGACTTCAACAGCGCCGCCGACTTCAAGGTGGGCAGCCAGAAGGTCGACGCTTCGGGCTCCACGGTGAAGTTCATCGACGGTGATGCGAGCAAGCTGGCCAACGGCGCCAAGGTCGAGATCAAGGGCTCGGTCAAGGATGGCGTGCTGATCGCGGTCCAGGTCCACTTCATGCCCGGCTGACAGCCCACCCCCTACGGGCGTCGCCCGCCCCCTCGAGGGGGCACTCTCGACTGACCGGCAAAGCCGGATCAGCGAGAGTCACTCGATGACAAGCCGGTCTCTGCAAGCAGAGGCCGGCTTGTTCCGTTCAGGAGGCCCGCATACGGGCAACGACATCGCCCACCTCGGCCAGCAGCGCCGGGACGTCGATCGTCGTCGGCTGGCGCTCGCGCAGCAGCTGGCGCCCGCCGATCCAAACATTGCTGACGTGCTCGCGGCCGGCCACGTAGACGAGCTGGGCGGCCGCGTTGTAGACCGGCTGGCACTCGATGCTGTCCAGAGACACGGCCACGCAGTCGGCCAGCTTGCCGACCTCCAGCGAACCGAGGTCGCTGGCCCGGCCCATGGCCTTGGCAGCGCGGATGGTGGCCATCTCGAGTGCGGTGCGCGCGGAGGCCACCGTCGGGTCGCCGGTGATGCCCTTGGCCAGCAGCGCCGCCGAGCGGATCTCACCGAACATGTCCAGGCGGTTGTTGGACGCGGCGCCGTCGGTGCCGAGGATGGTGTTCACGCCGGCGGCCTCCAGCGCCTTGAGCGGCATCACGCCCGAGGCCAGTTTGAGGTTGGAGTTGGGGTTGTGCACCAGATGCACGCCGCGCTGAGCCATCAGCTCGATCTCGGCCTCGTCGAGGTGGACCATGTGCACGGCGATCATGCGCTCGTTGAACAGGCCCAGCTTGTCCAGCCGCGCGATGGGTCGCACGCCGTGGGCCCTGAGACCGTCGCCGACCTCGCCCGCCGTCTCGTGGATGTGGCAGTGCATCTGGATGTCCAGGCGTTCGGCCAGGTCGCGCAGCTTGACGAAGGTCTCGTCGGACACCGTGTAGGGCGCATGCGGCGCGCTGGTCCAGTCCAGCAGCGTCTCGCCCTTGTACTGCTCGTAGGCGGCGATGCCCTTGGCGATGTAGTCGTCCGGCCCGCTGGCATAGCCGGTCGGGAAGTCGATGACATTGATCGACACCGCCGCGCGGATGCCCGAGTCCACGGCGGCGCGCGCCATCGCGGTCGGGAAGAAATACATGTCGTTGATATAGGTCGTGCCGCTGCGCAGGCCCTCGGCGGCTGCAAGCCTGGAGCCGAGATAGGTCCAGTCCTCGCTGACCCACTTCTTCTCCAGCGGCCAGATGTGGTTCTGCAGCCAGTCCATCAGCGGCACGTCGTCGGCGACACCACGCAGCAGCGTCATGGCCGAGTGGGCGTGGCCGTTGATGAGGCCGGGGATGAGGATCTGCTCGGGCAGCTCGACGCGCTCGGCCTGCGGGTATCGGGCCAGCAGCTCGGCTCGCGGGCCGACGGCGGCGATGCGCTCGCCGTCGATCAGCAGGGCATGGTCGTCGAGCACGCCCTCACCGGGCTTCATCGTCAGCAGCCAGCGCGGCAGCAGCAGGGTCTGGGACATCTCATCTTCTCCTTGTGGGATTCAGTTCGGTTCGCCAAGCAGTGGCTCGACCTCGTCGCGGCGCGGCATCGCGTCCTGCACGCCGGGGCGCGACACGGCGAGCGCGGCGGCGGCCTGCGCGAAGGCGAGTGCCTGCGCGACCGGCCGGCCCTCGGCCAGCGCAGTGACAAGGGCGCCGACCAGGGTATCGCCGGCGCCGACGGTGTCCACGGCCTTCACGCGCCGTGCCGGCACGCGCCGCGTGCCCTCGGCATCGACCCAGCACAGCCCCTCGGCGCCGAGTGACACGAGCACGGCCGATGGCCCCTTGGCGCGCAAAGCCAGGGCCAGCGCCTCGGGCTCGGCCACGCCGCCGCCCGGTGTCGTCACCAGCGCCCGAGCCTCGAGGGCGTTGACGACGAGCAGGTCGACGAGGGGCAGCAGGCTTTCGCAGCCTGGACGATAGGGCGCGGCGTTCAGCAGCGTCTTCACGCCGGCCGCGTGCGCGCGCGCGAAGGCACGGGCGACGCTGGCCAGCGGCAGCTCCTGCTGGGCCACCAGCCAGCGCAGGCCGGCCAGCTCCAGCGCCTCGACCTGATCCAGCGGCAGCGTGCCGTTGGAGCCGGCGACGGTGACGATCTGGTTCTCGGCATCCTCGGCGCCGACGACGATCAGCGCCACGCCGGGCACCTCGTCGGCAGGCTGGGCGACGGCCCGCGTGTCGACGCCCTCGCCTTTCAGCTGCTCCACCATGGCCGCGCCGTTCTCGAGCCGGCCCACGCGCGCCGCCAGCGCAACCTTGGCACCGAGCCGCGCCGCAGCCACCGCCTGGTTGGCACCCTTGCCGCCCAGGCAGGAGCCAAACCGCTGGCCGCGCAGCGTCTCACCGGGCAGCGGCAGACGCGGCGCGTGCACGATGAGGTCACGGTTGACGCTGCCTAGGACAAGGATCTCGGGTGCGGGCATCAAGGCTCCAAATGAAAAAACCCCTCGGGGGACCGAGGGGTTCGCGTGAAGCGAGAGCGAATCAGCGCTGGCCGATGGGCTTGACGTCGCGCGCGGCGGCGCCGACGAAGAGCTGGCGCGGGCGGCCGATCTTGTACTCGGGGTCGCCGATCATCTCATTGAGCTGGGCGATCCAGCCGACCGTGCGGGCCAGCGCGAAGATGGCCGTGAACAGCGGCACCGGGATGCCGATGGCGCGCTGCACGATGCCCGAGTAGAAGTCGACATTCGGGTAGAGCTTGCGGGCGACGAAGTATTCGTCTTCCAGCGCGATCTTCTCGAGCTTCATGGCCAGTTCGAACAGCGGGTCGTTCTGCAGGCCCAGCTCGTTCAGCACCTCGTGGCAGGTCTCGCGCATCAGCTTGGCGCGCGGGTCATAGTTCTTGTAGACGCGATGGCCAAAGCCCATCAGCTTGACGCCGGAGTTCTTGTCCTTGACCTTGCCGATGAAGTCGCCGATGCGGGCCACGCCACCCTGCTTCTGGATGTCGCCCAGCATGTTCAGGCAAGCTTCGTTGGCGCCGCCGTGCGCCGGGCCCCACAGGCAGGCCACGCCGGCCGCGATGGCCGCGAACGGGTTGGTGCCCGACGAGCCGCACAGGCGCACGGTCGAGGTCGACGCGTTCTGCTCGTGGTCGGCGTGCAGCGTGAAGATGCGGTCCATCGCTCGCACCAGCACGTCGTTGGGCTTGTACTCCTCGCAGGGCGTGGCGAACATCATGCGCATGAAGTTGCCGGCGTAGCTGAGGTCGTTCTTCGGGTAGATGTAGGGCTGGCCGACGGTGTACTTGTAGGCCATGGACACCAAGGTCGGCATCTTGGCGATCAGGCGGATCGCCGCGATCTCGCGGTGCTCGGGGTTATTGATGTCGGTGCTGTCGTGATAGAAGGCAGACAGCGCACCCACCAGGCCCGTCATGACGGCCATCGGGTGGGCGTCACGGCGGAAACCGCGCAGGAAGAACTGCATCTGCTCGTTGACCATCGTGTGGTGCATCACACGGTCTTCGAAGTTGGCCTTCTGCGTCGCGTTGGGCAGCTCTCCGTACAGCAGCAGATAGCAGGTTTCGAGGTAGTCGCAGTTCACCGCGAGTTGCTCGATGGGGTAGCCGCGGTAGAGCAGTTCGCCCTTGTCGCCATCGATGTAGGTGATGGTCGAGTTGCACGACGCCGTGCTCAGGAAGCCGGGGTCGTAGGTGAACTTGCCGGTCTGGCCGTAGAGCTTGCGGATGTCGATGACATCCGGGCCGATCGTGCCCTTGTACAGGGGCAGGTCCATCGAGGGGCTGCCGTCGGAGAACGACAGGGTGGCTTTGACGTCGGACGGGGTCATAAAGCAGTCCTTTGAGGCTTGGTAATTCGTTCAGGTGCGCAACAGGCCCAGGACCTCGCGCACCGCAGCGGTGTCGATTTCACCACCGGGCTCCTTGCGGCGCAGGAGCAGGTCCAATAGGTCGTTGTCGGCCAGGTCCATCAACATCGTCAGGCCCTCGGCCTGCGTGACGCTGACGCGCTCGCCCTGGCGGGCGAAGAAGCGCTCGATGAAGAGATCGTTCTCGAGCAGGCCCCGACGGCAGCGCCAGCGCAGCTTGGACAGCGCGCGTTCGTCGATCATCGGGACAGCCACTTCGCTCATCTCATCAGACCGCGCGGCGGACCATCAGTTCCTTGATCTTGCCGATGGCCTTCGTGGGGTTCAGGCCCTTGGGGCAGACGTCCACGCAGTTCATGATCGTGTGGCAGCGGAACAGGCGGTAGGGGTCTTCGAGGTTGTCCAGGCGCTCGGCGGTGGCTTCGTCGCGGCTGTCGGCGATAAAGCGGTAGGCCTGCAGCAGGCCGGCCGGGCCGACGAATTTGTCGGGGTTCCACCAGAAGCTCGGGCAGCTCGTCGAGCAGCTCGCGCACAGGATGCACTCGTACAGGCCGTCCAGCTCCTCGCGCTCGACGGGCGACTGCAGGCGCTCCTTCTCGGGCGGCGGGTTGTCGTTGACGAGATAGGGCTTGATCGAGTGGTACTGCTTGAAGAACTGCGTCATGTCGACGATGAGGTCGCGCACGACGGGCAGGCCCGGCAGCGGCTTCAGCGTGATGACACCCGGCAGCGTGCGCATATTCGTCAGGCAGGCCAGGCCGTTCTTGCCATTGATGTTCATCGCGTCCGAGCCGCAGACGCCTTCGCGGCAGGAGCGGCGGAAGGACAGGCTGGGGTCGACCGCCTTCAGCTTGACCAGGGCGTCGAGCAGCATGCGCTCATGGCCGTCCAGCTCGACCTCGAGGGTCTGCATGTAGGGCTTGGCGTCCTTGTCGGGGTCGTAGCGGTAGATCTGGAAGGTGCGCTTCATTTCTCTATGTCCTTGTCGACCCGGCTTAGAAGGTACGGACCTTGGGCGGAACCGATTCAACGGTCAGCGGCGTCAGGTTCACAGGCTTGTAGTCCAGGCGGTTGCCTTCGGAGTACCACAGCGTGTGCTTCATCCAGTTCGCGTCGTCGCGGTTCGGGTAGTCGTTGTGCGCATGGGCGCCACGGCTCTCGGGGCGGGCAGCGGCGGAGATCATCGTGGCCTGGGCGGCTTCGATGAGGTTCTCCACTTCCAGCGCCTCGACGCGCTCGGTGTTGAAGACCTTGGACTTGTCCTTCAGGCCGATACCGCCGACGCGGGCCGCGACTTCCTTGATCTTGCGGACGCCTTCGTCCATGGTCGCCTGCGTACGGAACACGCCGGCGTGCTTCTGCATCGTCGCGCGGATGTCGTTGGCGACGTTCTGCGCGTACTCGCCGTTGGTGGCCGACTCCAGGCGTGCGAGGCGTGCCAGCGTGCGGTCGGCGGCGTCCTTGGGCAGGTCCTTGTGCGACTTCGTCTTCAGATTGAAGTCGACGATGTGGTTGCCCGCGGCGCGGCCGAAGACGACCAGGTCCAGCAGCGAGTTCGTGCCCAGGCGGTTGGCGCCGTGCACCGACACGCAGGAGCACTCGCCCACGGCGTAGAGGCCGTTGATGATGTCGTTGTGCTTGCCGTTCTTGGGCACGACCACCTGGCCGTGCACGTTCGTCGGGATGCCACCCATCTGGTAGTGGATGGTCGGCACGACGGGAATCGGTTCCTTCGTGATGTCGACGTTGGCGAAGTTGTGGCCGATCTCCAGCACCGAGGGCAGGCGCTTGGCGATGGTCTCGGCGCCCAGGTGGGTCATGTCCAGCAGCACATAGTCCTTGTTGGGACCGCAGCCGCGACCTTCCTTGATCTCCTGGTCCATCGAGCGCGACACGAAGTCGCGCGGCGCCAGGTCCTTCAGCGTTGGCGCATAGCGCTCCATGAAGCGCTCGCCATTGCTGTTGCGCAGGATGGCGCCCTCGCCGCGGCAGCCTTCGGTCAGCAGCACGCCCGCGCCGGCCACGCCGGTCGGATGGAACTGCCAGAACTCCATGTCTTCCAGCGGGATGCCGGCGCGCGCCGCCATGCCCAGGCCGTCACCGGTGTTGATGAAGGCATTGGTGCTGGCCGCGAAGATGCGGCCGGCACCGCCCGTGGCCAGCAGCACGGTCTTGGCGTGCAGGATGTGGACCTCGCCGGTCTCCATCTCCAGCGCGGTCACGCCGACGGCATCGCCCTCGGCGTCGCGGATGATGTCCAGCGCCATCCACTCGACGAAGAAGTTGGTGCGGGCCTTGACGTTCTGCTGGTAGAGCGTGTGCAGCAACGCGTGACCGGTGCGGTCGGCCGCTGCGCAGGCGCGCTGCACGGGCTTCTCGCCGTAGTTGGCGGTGTGGCCGCCGAAGGGGCGCTGGTAGATCGTGCCGTCGGCATTGCGGTCGAAGGGCATGCCGAAGTGCTCGAGCTCGTAGACGACCTTGGGCGCCTCGCGGCACATGAACTCGATGGCGTCCTGGTCACCCAGCCAGTCCGAACCCTTGACGGTGTCGAAGAAGTGGTAGTGCCAGTTGTCCTCGCTCATGTTGCCGAGCGAGGCGCCGATGCCGCCCTGGGCGGCGACGGTGTGCGAGCGGGTCGGGAAGACCTTGGACAGCACGGCCACGTTGAGGCCGGCCAGCGAGAGCTGCAGCGAGGCGCGCATGCCGGAGCCACCGGCCCCGACGATGACCACGTCGAACTTGCGGGTCGAAATCTTTGCCGTCATCACAGTCTCCACAGCACCTGGATTGCCCAGCCGGCACAGCCAAGCAGCCACACGATCGAAAACACTTGCAGGGCCAGTCGCACACCGACCGGCTTCACATAGTCCATCCAGATGTCCCGCACGCCCACCCAGGCGTGGTAGGCCAGCGCCAGGATGGCGACGAAGGTCAGGACCTTCATCCACTGCGGCGCGAAGACGCCGGCCCAGTGGTCGTAGCCCAGCTCGCCGGGCATCAGGAAGCGGGCCAGCACGGCGACGGTGAACAGGGCCATCAGCACGGCGGTGACGCGCTGGGCGAGCCAGTCACGCAGGCCGTAATGCGCGCCCACGACGAGGCGCTTGGAGCCAAAAGTGCTCATGTTGTTGTCCTTGCAGGTTTGCTCAGTACAGGCCGAACAGCTTGGCGCCCAGCACCACGGTCAACGCGATGCTCAGGCCCAGCGTCAGCAGCGCCGAGCTGTGGCCCTGGGCCTTGCTGACGCTGTGCGTCGCGTCCATCCACAGATGGCGCACGCCGGCGATGAAGTGGTGCAGATAGGCCCACAGCAGCCCCAGCACGACCAGCTTTACGAACCAGGCCGGCAGGCCGGCGACGCCAGCCACGAAGACGTTGGTGAAGCCGTCGTAGGAGATCTCGGAGCTCAGACTGGCGTCCAGCATCCAGATCACGAAGGGCAGCAGCGCAAACATCAGCAGGCCGCTGACGCGGTGCAGGATGGAGACGATGCCGGCGGGGGGCAGACGGTAACTGACGATCTGCGTGACGTGAATATTTCGGTATACGGGTCTTGTCTTGGCGCTGTCCGTCATGGTCGAGCCTGCGTAATCGGGGTGAAACCAAACGATTCTAGGGCCAAGCTTTGCCTCGCCGCTCGTCAATGCTGCACTGCGCCATCGTCAGCTTCAGTTCAACTCGTTGCGGTAATGGTCGGCGAGGGTGTGGTAAAGCCCTCGCCTCAACTCGACCGGACGGTCGCCGTAGGTGTAGGCCAGCCGCTCCACGCTGAGCAGCGGCTCGCCCTCGGGCACCTGCAGCAGCCGCGCAGCCTCGGGCGTGGCGGCGACCGCACGCAGCTTCTCCTCCGCCCTGACCATGTGCACGCCGAAGCGCGATTCGAAAAGCGCATAGAGCGCACCCGGATGGTTCTGGATCACGTCCGCCGTCAGGCCCTCGAAATGCCTCTCGGGAAGCCAGAGTTCATCAAGCACGACGGGTCGGTCCCGCCGATGCAACAGCCGGCGCACCTCGATGACCGGCTCCGCCGTGCGCAGGCCCAGCGCCCGCGCAACCTCGGCCGCGGCGCGCACGCGCCGGCAGCCCAGCAGCTCGCGGCTGAAGCTGCCGGCCTCGTCGTCGGCCACCAGGCGCAGGAAGCGGAACTGCTGGCGCGGCGCCGCATGCGTGGACACGAAGGTGCCGCTGCCCTGGCGGCGCTCGACGAGATGCTCGGCCGTCAGCTCGTCCAGCGCCCGCCGCACCGTGCCGGGGCTGGCGCCGAAACGCTCGGCCAGGGCCGCCTCGCTGGGCAGGGCGTCGCCCGGCCTCCACTCGCCGGCGGCCAGCGCGGCGACGATGAGTTGGCGGATCTGCTCATAGAGCGGCGCGGAAGGCCTGGGCTTCGTTGAGGGCATGGGCGCATTGCAGCACAGGGTATGCCCGTACACTTGACAGGATTCGCCCCGATTTTTTTACTGCCCCTTCGGAGACCTCCATGAGCAAGAAACCCGTTCGCGTCGCCGTTACCGGCGCTGCCGGCCAGATCGGCTACGCCCTGCTGTTCCGCATCGCCTCCGGCGAAATGCTGGGCAAGGACCAGCCCGTCATCCTGCAGCTGCTGGAGATCCCCGACGAGAAGGCCCAGAACGCGCTGAAGGGCGTGATCATGGAGCTGGAAGACTGCGCCTTCCCGCTGCTGGCCGGCGTCGAAGCGCACAGCGACCCGATGACCGCCTTCAAGGACACCGACTACGCGCTGCTGGTCGGCTCGCGTCCGCGCGGCCCGGGCATGGAGCGTGCCGAGCTGCTGGCCGTCAACGGCGCCATCTTCACGACCCAGGGCAAGGCACTGAACGCCGTCGCCTCGCGCAACGTCAAGGTGCTGGTGGTCGGCAACCCGGCCAACACCAATGCCTACATCGCGATGAAGTCGGCCCCGGACCTGCCGGCCAAGAACTTCACCGCCATGCTGCGCCTGGACCACAACCGTGCCGCCAGCCAGCTGGCCGCCAAGACCGGCAAGGCCGTCGCCTCCATCGAGAAGCTGGCCGTGTGGGGCAACCACTCGCCGACGATGTACGCCGACTACCGCAACGCCACCATCGACGGCCAGTCGGTCAAGGCCATGATCAACGACGAGCCCTGGAACCGCGACGTCTTCCTGCCCACCGTCGGCAAGCGTGGCGCGGCCATCATCGCCGCTCGCGGCCTGTCGTCGGCCGCCTCGGCCGCCAACGCCGCCATCGACCATATGCGTGACTGGGCCCTGGGCACCAACGGCAAGTGGGTCACGATGGGCATCCCGTCGGGTGGCGAATACGGCATCCCGAAGGACGTGATGTTCGGCTACCCGGTCACCTGCGAGGGCGGCGAGTACAAGATCGTGCAAGGCATCGAGATCGACGCCTTCTCGCAGGAGTGCATCAACAAGACGCTGAAGGAACTGACGGACGAGCAGGACGGCGTGAAGCACCTGCTGTAATCGTCTTCCGCGACTCAGCACCAACACAGACGGCCCCGCGGGGCCGTCTGTCATTTGGCGCCAGGCCATGCTCTCGGCATCGCCAATTGACGCGGGCGGCGCCCATCAACACACTTGGGCGGACCTGGCGGATGCGCGCCGCGTGCGGTCTGCGCCAGCGATGCCGCCAGCCGGAAGCCAACTTGTGCCATGAGGCCCCGCCATGGATCCTGAGGTACTCAGCAGCAACGACTTCGCAGCCGGCGGGTTCTCTCCCCATGGCGAGTTCAGATGCCATATGGACCGGGGCGTACTCATGTGGACGAGCCACGGCCCGTTCAATGTCGAGGCGCTCCAGGCCTATGGCCGCCAGCGGCAGGCCGCCGTCGATCGCTGGAAGCTGGAGTCGAAGCAGATGGCCTCCGTCATGGAATGGGTGGACAGCGCGCTGATGTCGCCGGATGCCTTCCTGCTTTACCGACGCGGCTTCGACGCCTTCATGCGGAGCCGCCACGACTATGTCGCCGTCGCCTGGGTCGGCGGCCCCGACGTCGAGGGGCTGGACCTGATGTGCCTCCAGTTCGCACCGCTCTTCGAGGAGCACGCCCTGCCCTTTCGAGTCTTCGATCGAGCCAGCGCAGCGCTGGCCTGGGTCAGGCCGCTGCTGTTCGCCACGCCCGCCACGGCGGCCTTGCAGCCCGCGCCGGATGCCCGGCCGCGTTCGGGCTGCGGCCACGGCTGAGTACAGTGGCGCCATGAGCGCCCCCCTCCACCCCCGCCAGGCCCTGTTCGGCCAAGAAGCCGCGCGCCCGTCGCTGCCCGTCGTCGACCACTACTGCGGCGTCGAGGCCCGCATGCGCAAGAGCCTGGCGCTGCAGGCCGAGCTCGGCCCCGTCTTCGACATCACGCTGGACGCCGAGGATGGCGCCCCGGTCGGCGGCGAGGCCGAACACGCGCTGCTGATCGCCGAACTCGCGACGAGTGCCGCCAACCGCTTCGGCCGCGTCGGCGCGCGCGTGCACCCCTGGGGCCATGCGGCCTTCGAGGCCGACGTGGACACCCTCGTCGCCCGGGCCGGCCAGCGCCTGGCCTATCTGATGATCCCCAAGCCCGAAAGCGCCGACGACGTGGATCACGCGGTCGCCGCCATCGACGCCGCCTGCGCGCGCCACGGGGCGCCCAGGCTGCCGCTGCAGGTGCTGATCGAGACCCACGGCGCGCTGCGCGAGGTCTTCCGCATCGCGGCCCAGCCGCGCATCGAGTCCCTGTCCTTCGGGCTGATGGACTTCGTCTCCGCCCACGGCGGCGCGATCCCGAAGGCGGCGATGGAGCTGCCCGGCCAGTTCGAGCACCCGCTGGTCGTGCGCGCCAAGCTCGAGATCGCCGCCGCCGCCCACGCCTTCGGCAAGACGCCTTCGCACTGCGTCGTCACCGAGTTCCGCGACAGCGAACGGCTGGCCGCGGCCGCCCGCCGCGCCGCGCGCGAGTTCGGTTACACGCGCATGTGGAGCATCCACCCGGACCAGATCCGCCCCATCGTCGAGGCCTTCGCGCCGGCGGCCGACGAGGTCGTCGAGGCCGCTGAGCTGCTGCTCGCGGCCCAGGCCGCGCAGTGGGCGCCCATCTCCTTCCACGACCGCCTGCACGACCGCGCCAGCTACCGTTATTTCTGGACCGTGCTGGAGCGCGCCGAGCGCACCGGCCGCACGCTGCCGGCCGCGGCCCGCCAAGCCTTCTTCGCGACGGCCATCGGGTAAAGCACGGCCCCGGACGCCCCTGCGCGCGCCGGACAATCAATCCCTCACATCTGCTCACTGATCCATGGCCGCGTTGCAGCCATGATGCGCGGCCACTTCCCTACCCCCCCCTTTCCTACCCCCAAGCCAAATGCAGTCCTTCTCGCTCCGCGGCAGCGCCGCCGCCCTGATCCTCTGCGCCGCCCTGCCCGCCCTGGCCCAGACCACGCCGGCCAAGCCCGCTGTCGCCCCGCACGCCACGAAGAAGATCGCCAAGGCCGCCCCGGCCAAGAAGGCGCCGCCGCCGGAGCCCGTGCTGACCGAGGCCAGCGAAGAGCAACTGGCCGCGGCCGACCGGGCCTATCTGGGCGAATACCACTGCGAGTTCAAGCAGGTCATCGACATCGAGAAGCATCCCAAGATGGCCGGCTACATCGACGTCGCCTGGCAGAAGCAGCGCATCACGATGAAGCCCGTGCTGTCGTCCACCGGCGCGCTGCGCCTGGAAGACGTGACCGGCCGTACGCTGATGATCCAGATCGCCAACAAGTCCATGCTGCTGGACACCAAGCTCGGCCAGCGCCTGGTGGACGACTGCGTTCACCCGGAGCAGGCCCGCCTGATGGCCGAGGCCAGGGCCGCCGCTGCCGCGCACCCCGAGACCGCCGCCGCCAACTCCATCGGCATCACGCCAGCGAAGTGATGCTGCCGGCCGGCTTGAAATCGGCCGCCTCAGGTATGTAGAATGAATGCATACTTTCTGATGCATACCTGAGCCCTGCCTCCATTGCGGCGGCTCAGCCGCTGGAGGCGCCATGGAAGCCACCGTTGCCGAACGCGGGCAGATCACGCTGCCCAAAGCCGTCCGAGATGCCCTGGGCCTGACCAAGGGCACGACGCTCAAGGTCGAGCTGGACGGCGGTCGCATCATCCTGCGCAAGGATGTCGACGACGCCATCTCGCGGCTGCGCGGCCGCTACAAGCTCGATGGCTTCGCGAGCACCGATGAGGCCATGCGCGCCATTCGCGGCCATGCCCCCGGAGACCCGTATCTGCCGCCCGAGGACGAGGCCCAGTCTTGATCGCCGTCGATTCCTCGGTCCTCATCGACCTCATCGGCGGCCAGGGCGACGACTCGACGGCCGCTGCCGAAGCCATCCGCCAGGCCCTGCATATCGGCCCGCTCGTGCTGTGCGAGGTCGCGCTCGCCGAACTCTGCACCTCGCTCAAGGGCGGCTCTGAAGTGCTGGGCACGCTGGAGGACGTGGGCATCGCCTACAGCTCCATGGAACCCAAGGCCGCGCTGCGCGCCGGCGAGATGCAACGCCGCTACCGCCAGCGCGGCGGCAATCGCAGCCGCACCGTGGCCGACTTCCTCATCGGCGCCCACGCCATGATGCAGTGCGATGCACTCATCACGCGCGACGCCGGCTTCTATCGCGACTATTTCAAGGGCCTCAGGGTCATCGTGCCCGGCGCCTGATTTCAACTGGAGAACCCATGCTCACCGCCTACCGCCAACATGCCGCCGAGCGCGCCGCCCTCGGCATCCCGCCCCTGCCCCTGGATGCCAAGCAGGTCGCCGAGCTGATCGAGCTGATCAAGAACCCGCCTGCCGGTGAGGACGCCTTCCTGCTGGACCTGCTGACGCATCGCGTGCCCCCGGGCGTGGACGACGCCGCCAAGGTCAAGGCTTCGTTCCTGGCCGCCGTCGCGCATGGCGACATCAAGGTCGGCCTGATCTCCCGGCCTAAGGCCACCGAGCTGCTGGGCACCATGGTCGGCGGCTACAACGTGCATCCGCTGATCGAGCTGCTGGACGACGCCGAAGTCGCGACGCAAGCCGCCGAGGGCCTGAAGAAGACCCTGCTGATGTTCGACTACTTCAACGACGTCGCCAGCAAGGCCAAGGCCGGCAACGCCAAGGCGCAGGAAGTGATGAAGAGCTGGGCCGATGCCGAGTGGTTCACCACCCGCCCTGAGGTCGAGAAGAAGATCACCGTCACCGTCTTCAAGGTGCCCGGCGAGACCAACACCGACGACCTCTCGCCCGCTCCCGACGCCTGGAGCCGCCCGGACATCCCGCTGCACTACCTGGCCATGCTGAAGAACACCCGCTCCGACGCGGCCTTCAAGCCCGAGGAAGACGGCAAGCGCGGCCCGATGCAGTTCATCGAGGACCTGAAGAAGAAGGGCCACCTGGTCGCCTACGTCGGCGACGTGGTCGGCACCGGCTCCTCGCGCAAGTCCGCCACCAACTCGGTGATCTGGGCCACGGGCCAGGACATCCCCTTCGTGCCGAACAAGCGCTTCGGCGGCGTGACGCTGGGCGGCAAGATCGCCCCCATCTTCTTCAACACGCAGGAAGACTCCGGCTCGCTGCCGATCGAGGTCGACGTCTCCAAGCTGGAGATGGGCGACGTCATCGACGTGCTGCCCTATGACGGCAAGCTGGTGAAGAACGGCGCGACCGTCGCCGAGTTCAAGCTCAAGAGCGACGTGCTGTTCGACGAAGTGCGCGCCGGCGGCCGCATCAACCTCATCATCGGCCGCTCGCTGACCGCCAAGGCCCGCGAATTCCTGGGCCTGCCCGCCTCGACGCAGTTCCGCCTGCCGCAGGCGCCCGCCGAGTCCAAGGCCGGCTTCACGCTGGCCCAGAAGATGGTCGGCCGCGCCGTCGGCCTGCCCGAGGGCCAGGGCGTGCGCCCGGGCACCTATTGCGAGCCCAAGATGACGACCGTCGGCTCGCAGGACACCACCGGCCCGATGACCCGCGACGAGCTGAAGGATCTGGCCTGCCTGGGCTTCTCGGCCGACCTGGTCATGCAGAGCTTCTGCCACACGGCCGCCTACCCCAAGCCCGTGGACGTGAAGACCCATCGCGAACTGCCCGCCTTCATCAGCAACCGCGGCGGCGTGGCCCTGCGCCCGGGTGACGGCGTCATCCACAGCTGGCTGAACCGCCTGCTACTGCCCGACACGGTCGGCACCGGCGGCGACTCGCACACCCGCTTCCCCATCGGCATCAGCTTCCCCGCCGGCTCCGGCCTCGTGGCCTTCGGCGCCGCCACCGGCGTGATGCCGCTGGACATGCCCGAGTCCGTTCTCGTCCGCTTCAAGGGCGAGATGCAGCCGGGCGTGACGCTGCGCGACCTCGTGCATGCCATCCCGCTGTACGCGATCAAGGCCGGTCTGCTGACCGTCGCCAAGGCCGGCAAGAAGAACGTGTTCTCGGGCCGCATCCTCGAGATCGAAGGCCTGCCCGACCTGAAGGTCGAGCAAGCCTTCGAGCTGAGCGACGCCTCCGCCGAGCGCTCGGCCGCCGGCTGCACGATCAAGCTCAACCCGGCGCCGATCAAGGAATACCTCACCAGCAACATCGTGCTGATGAAGAACATGATCGCCGACGGCTATGCCGACGCGAAGACGCTGCAGCGCCGCATCGAGAAGGTCGAGGCCTGGCTGGCCAAGCCCGATCTGCTGGAAGCCGACAAGGACGCCGAGTACGCGGCCGTCATCGAGATCGACCTGGCCGACATCAAGGAACCCATCCTCTGCTGCCCGAACGACCCGGACGACGCCAAGACCCTGTCCGACGTGGCCGGCACCAAGATCGACGAGGCCTTCATCGGCTCGTGCATGACCAATATCGGCCACTTCCGCGCGGCGGCCAAGCTGCTGGGCGGCCAGCGCGACATCCCGGTCAAGCTGTGGGTCGCCCCGCCGACCAAGATGGACCAGAGCGAGCTGATCAAGGAAGGCCACTACGCCGCCTTCGGCACGGCCGGTGCGCGCACCGAAATGCCCGGCTGCAGCCTGTGCATGGGCAACCAGGCCCAGGTGCGTGAAGGCGCGACGGTCGTGTCCACGTCGACCCGCAACTTCCCGAACCGCCTGGGCAAGAACACCAACGTGTTCCTGGCCTCGGCCGAGCTGGCCGCCATCGCGTCCAAGCTGGGCAAGATCCCGACGGTCGGCGAGTACCACGAGGCGATGGGCATCATCAACAAGGACACCGCCAGCGTCTACAAGTACCTGAACTTCGACCAGATCGAGGAGTACGCGGACACGGCCAAGGCGGTCACCGCCTGAGCCTGAGCTCGCACGACCCGAGAGCCCGCCGCGCGCAAGCCCGGCGGGCTTTTTTTCAGGCCCGCGCCAGCCGCCAGCCCTTATAACGCCGCGTCAGCCGCTTCGCGCGCAGCTGGTCGGTCAGCAACGCCCACAGCGGCGAGGCCTGTGCCTGCGGCGATTTGCCGGCCGCCATGCGCTGCAGCTGGCGGCGCACCAGGGCCATCGTCGCCAGGCTGGCCATGGCCTTGTCCTTCCAGCCGACCTGGGGGCGTGGCGCCACGGCGGCCTCGCCGGCCCGCCAGCGGCGCGGCAGCTCGGGCGCCATCGCCAGCGCCGTGCCCAGGCCCACCAGGGCCACACCACCGGCAAGCACGGCCTCGGCCACCGCAGGACGCGAGATGCCGCCGGTCGTCATCAGCGGCATGCTCGCCACACTGGCGAGCTCACGCGCGAATTCCAGGAAATAGGCCTCGCGCGCCAGCGTGCGGCCATCGGCCGTGCGGCCCTGCATGGCCGGGCTCTCGTAGCTGCCGCCCGACAGCTCCAGCAGGTCCAGGCCCTCGCCGTTGAGCAGCTCGACGACGACGCGCGCATCCGCCTCGCTGAAGCCGCCACGCTGGAAGTCTGCCGAGTTCAGCTTCACGCCGACACCGAAGCCCGCCGGCACCACCGCCTTCACCGCGCGCACCACCTCGACCAGCAGCCGCGCCCGGTTGGCCAGGCTGCCGCCCCAGCGGTCCTCGCGCCGGTTGCTCAGCGGCGACAGGAACTGGTTGAGCAGATAGCCATGGGCGGCATGGATCTGCACGCCGTCGAAACCGGCCTCGGCCGCGCGCCGGGCCGTCGTGGCGAAGCGCTGGATGACGGCGGCGATCTCGGCCTCGCTCATCGCCCGCGGCTGGCCGAACATCGAGGAATGCTTGCCCAGGTCCAGCGCGACGGCCGAGGCACTGAGCGCCTCCTCGCCCATCGCGGCGAAGACCTGGCGGCCGGGATGGTTGATCTGCATCCAGGCCTGGGCACCGCCGCTGCGGGCCGCCGCCGCCCAGGCGCGAAAGCCCTCCAGCGGCGCATGCTCGTCGAGCACGACGCCGCCGGGCCCGGTCAGGGCCGCGGGGTCGACCATCACGTTGCCGGTCAGTATCAGGCCGACGCCACCCGCGGCCCAGCGCCGATAGAGCCGCTCGAACTCTGGCCCGGGAAGTTGGCCACGCCCGGCCAGGCCCTCCTCCATCGCCGCCTTCACGAGGCGGTTGGGCAGGCGGCTGCCATTGGGCAGGGTCAGGGGCTGGAACAGCGGGCTGGAAGACATGGCAGGCAGGCGTCGGGAGTAGCAATGCGAGGAATGCTAAGCTTCAACCCAACTTCAAAGTCAAGCCTGTCAAGCATGAAGATCGGTGAACTGGCGCAGCGCACGGGCATGGCCACGTCGGCCATCCGTTTCTATGAGGCCAGTGGCCTGCTGCCGCCCACCGAGCGCGGCAGCAATGGCTATCGCCAATATGGCGAGGCTGCGCTGCAGCGCCTGCAGATGATCCAGCTCGGCCAACGCCTGGGCTTCGGCCTCGACCAACTGCGCGAGCTGTTCGCCGCCAGCCGGGACGGCCTGCCCCACGAACTCGTGCTGCAGGGGCTGGACGAGCGCCTGGCCCGCATCGACCAGTTGGCCGCCGACCTGGCCCGCCAACGCGCCGAGACGCTGGAGCTGCGCGAACGCCTGGCCAGCGAGTGGGCGGCCGGGCGCTGCTTCACGCTGGACGCCTCGGGCGAAGAAAAAGCGGCCTGAAGCCGCTTTGCGCAGGAGCCGAGGATGCTCAGGCCTTGATGTCCAGCAGCGCGCCCGTGGTGTTCAGCTGGGTCTGCAGCACCTTCAGGTTCGCGACGAAGGCATAGGCGGCGGACTGCTGCTCCACAACCTCGTTCGCGGGGTTGATCTCGCGCTGGGGCACCTTGTCGACATTCGTCAGCTCGGTGCTCGGCCGGTTCTGGTTGCTGGCCGCGAGGTTGGCGATGTTGGCCGCCGACGCGCGCAGACGCTCGTTGGCGGCGGAGATGCCGGACAAGGCGGTGGACAGCGGGACGTTGTTCATCGGGATTCAGTTTTGAGCGCCCTGACCGCTACATCGGCCGCGACCGACCGAACTTTAGAACATTCGGCGGAAAACCCGGCATTTCCGGGGATCGCTGCGCGGGCAAGCGTGAAATCAGCCCGCCAGTTCCTCGTAGCCGCCGGCCGGCACGAATACGCGCACGCTATCGCCTCCCGCCGCCTTGGCCTCGGTGCAGGCCAGAGCCGCGCCGCCCAGCACGGCGTCCACCGTCGTCAGCGAGGGCTGCAGTTGCACGACGCCCAGCGATGCCTTGACCCGCGTGCGGTGCATGCCCCAGCGCAGGCGGTAGCCGGCCACGGCGGAACGCACCTTCTCGGCAATGATCTGGGCGTAGTGCTGGTCGCAATCGGGCAGCAGGACGGCGAAATGGTCCTCCTCCAGGCGCGCCACGAGGTCGGAGGCCCGGACCTTGCCGATCAGCATCTGGCCCAGGCCGTAAAGGAAATGGTCACCCACCTCGGCGCCCATGCCCTTGACGACATCGGCGAACTTGTCCACGTCCAGCCACAGCACCGAGACCGGCTCGTTGCGGCGGCTGCCGACATGCTCGGCCAGGCGGCGCTCGAACTCGCGGCGGTTGGCCAACTCGGTCACTGCATCGTGCTTGGCCGTCCAGGTCGGCTGCAGGCGCTGGGCGCGCGCGACCGTCACGTCCTCGACGATCCACAGCGCCTCGCCCGCCGGGGCCTCCCAGTGCACCGGCGTGGCCTGTAGCCGGCCCCAGAAGCGATGGCCGTCGCGCTTGACGTATTCGATCTCCTCGTCGAGCGGCCGGCCGGCGGCGAAGGCGGCGACGGTGCGCTCCTGCAGCGCCGTGTGGGCGAGGTCGGTGGTGTGCACGACGCGCGTGCCCTGGCCGCCGAGGTCGCTGTCGTCGCCGAAGCCGAACAGGTGGTTGAACTCCTCGCTGACGACCTCGAAGCGCTGCCCCGACACGAAGGCGACCGCCGTCGGCGATCGCACCAGCAACGCACGCAGCCGGGCGGCGGTCGGGTCTTCGGCGTGGGCGGGTGCAGCACTGCTCATGGGGTCTCCTGGGGGCTTCTTCTACGCCCGACTATCGCAGGACTCGTGGCTTTCGACCATGCCGCAGATCACGGGAAAATCGCCTACGGCGCGATCTGCTCCGCATAGTCGTAAAGCGCCGACAGGATGGCCTCGCCGCGCTCGTCCGCGGTCTCGCCGAGCTGATCGATGCGCTCCATGAAGGCCGCCAGCGTCTGCGCCCCGCCCTCGCCTTCGTGCAGGCGCGCAGCCAGGTGGCCGCGCCAGCGCTCGGCCTCGTCGGGCGCCAGACTCAGCGGGAAGTTGCGGGCCCGCCAGCGGAACACGAGCTCGTCGAGCCGCGCATCCTGGAAGGCCAGCTTGCGCTGGGCGGCGCGTTCTGCGAGAAGCTCGGGCGCCGTCGTGCGCACCCGGTTCAGCGCGCGGCGGTCCTCGTTGCCGATGAAGCCGCCGTAGAGGTCTTCGTCCACGTCGGCCGGCGCGAAAGGTTCGCGCTGGAAGACCTCGCCCCACAGGCCGTCGAGCAGGCGACCCTTCCCGGCCAGCAGCCTGGCGTTGACGAGCTGGGCCTCGACATCCAGCCCCCAGCGCTCGGCTTGTCGCCCGCTCAGCGTCTTCAGGTTGGCTATGACGACCGGCGACTTGTTGACGTGGATGGTCTTGATGGGCAGCCGCGTGACGCCCTCGGGCAGCGCGTCCTGCTTCGTGAACATGCGGGAGCGGATGTCGGCGGCGTTCAGCGCCAGCAGTTCGTCCGGCGCGACCGCGCAGTCCCAGACGATGAGCTCGTTCTTGTTCGTCGGGTGCGGCGCCAGCGGCCAGACGAGGGCGATGCAGCCGCGCTCGGGACCGTACATGCCCGACACATGCAGGAAGGGTTTGCCGATGCCGATCTCGTCCCACACCGCCTGCTTGGTGCGCAGCTTCACGCAGAAGTCCCACAGCTTGGGCTGGGCCTGGCGCAGCTTGCGCGCCAGCGCGACGGTGGCGCGCACGTCCGACAGCGCATCGTGGGCCGCTTCGTGGGCCAGGCCGTTGGCGGCGGTCAGGTGCTCGAGCTTGAAGCTCGGGCGGCCGTCGTCGTGTTTCGGCCATTCGAGTCCGTCCGGCCGCAGCGCATAGGCGCAGCGCACGACGTCCAGCAGGTCCCAGCGGCCGCAGCCGTTCTGCCACTCGCGGGCGTAGGGGTCGATGAGGTTGCGCCAGAACAGATGCCGCGTCACCTCGTCGTCGAAGCGGATGCTGTTGTAGCCCACGCCCACCGTGCCGGGCAGGGCCAGCGCGGTCTCGATCGCAGCGGCGAACTCGTGCTCGGGCACGCCGCGCTCCAGGCAGTGCTGGGGCAGGATGCCGGTCAGCAGGCAGGCCTCGGGATCGGGCAGGTAGTCGGGCGCCGGCTGGCAGTAGAGCATCAGCGGCTCGCCGATCTCGTTGAGCTCGGCGTCGGTGCGCAGGCCGGCGAACTGGGCCGGGCGGTCGCGCTTGGGCACGCGGCCGAAGGTCTCGTAGTCGTGCCAGAAGAAGGTCAGGTCGCTCATGCCCGCACCATACCGCCATCCTGCCCTGGACGAAGCTGCACCTCTGCGCGCTGGCCCGGGCCGAGGAAGCCCCCCGAATAAAAGCTGACGCTCGGCGGCTACCGCTATGACGCCGGCGACACCGGCCTGGACCTCAACCTGCGCCGCCGCGCCGGCGACACCAATGCCTGGCTGGGCGTCTGGCGCGACAGCGTGTTCGGCCACCAGGCGCGCACCGGCTTCGACACCTCCTTGGCCCTTGCCGAGAACCTTTCCCTGGAGCCCTCGCTGCAGGCCGCCTCACGCGGCTTCCTGGGCGCCACCCGATTCGGCCTGGTGGGCTGGGGCCGCACCAATCTGCGGCCCTACTTCAAGCTGAACTGGGACCCCAACGACGCCATCACCGTCGGTGGCGGCTGGCCTGGCGAGGGCGGGCGCACGCTGTCGGTCACGCTGATCGCCGACGACCGCCTGCACGCCCACCAGCGCGACCTGCACTTCTTCGGCCGCTGGCCGTGACCGAGGACCTGCGGCTGGCGCTGGACTGGCCGAACCGGTTCCTGCGCCTCGCCCACGACCCCAAGCAGAACTTCTCCGGCCTGGATGCCGACCGGGTCTCAGCCAGCCTGCGCTTCTGAAGCCTCCCCGCCCTTGGGCCTGAACCAGGCCACATACAGCGTCGGCAGCACCAGCAGCGTCAGCAGCGTCGCGGTGACGAGGCCGCCGATGACGACGACGGCCAGCGGCCGCTGCGTTTCGGCGCCGATCTCATGCGACAGCGCCATCGGCAGCAGGCCGAGGGCCGCCAGCAGCGCCGTCATCAGCACGGTGCGCAGGCGCTGCATCGAGCCTTCGCGCGCCGCATCGTGCACGCTGGCGCCGGCGTTGCGCAGCTGCTGGAAGACGCTGAGCATGACGACGCCGTTCAGCACCGCCTGGCCCGACAGCGCGATGAAGCCGATGGCGGCCGACACCGACAGCGGGATGTCCAGCACCCACAGCGCGACGAAGCCGCCCACCAGCGCCAGCGGCACGTTCAGCAGGATCAGCGCCGCCATGCGGAAGTCGTTGAAAGCGTTGAACAGCAGCACGAAGATCAGCAGCAGCGAGATCGGCACGACCACCGACAGGCGCTTCATCGCGCGCTCCTGGTTCTCGAACTCGCCGACCCATTTGACGGTGTAGCCCTCGGGGACGCTCACCTTGGCTGCAAGGCGACCGCGCATGTCGGCCACGACCGAGCCCATGTCGCGGTCGCGGATGAAGACGGCGATGGCTTTGGTGCGGCGCCCCGCCTCGCGGGAAATGTTCATCGCACCGGTGGTCTCGCGGATGCTCGTCACCTCGGACAGCGGCACGGTGCCGCCGGTGGGCGTCGAGATCAGCGTGCGCGGCAGCTCGGCGATGGCCCGCTTGGCCTCGGGCAGGCGCACCGTGACGGCGAACTTGCGCTCGCCCTCCCACAGATAGGTCGCCGCCTTGCCGGCCAGCGCGGCCTCGATGACGTCCTGCACATCGCCCACGTTCAGGCCCAGGCGCGCGGCGCGGGCGCGGTCGATGTCCACCACCAGCTGCGGGGAATCGCCCTCGCGGTCGATCTCGGCCTGGTAGACGCCGGCCACCTGCCGCACCTCGGCCCGCATCGCCTCGGCGATGCGCGAGAGCTCGTGCAGGTCGTCGCCGGCGACCTTGATGACGATCTGGCCCTGGATCTGCGAGATGGACTCCAGCACGTTGTCGCGGATCGGCTGGGAGAACGACGGCTCCATGCCGGGAATGGCCGACACGGCGGCGTCCATCTCGGCGATCAGGTCGGCCTTGGTCTTGCCGGCGCGCCACTGCTCGGCGGGCTTCATGCCGACGAACATCTCGGACATGCTGATGGTCTTGGGGTCGGTGCCGTCCTCGGGCTGGCCGGTCTTGGACACCACGGTCTCGACCTCGGGCACCTTGTGCAGCGCCTCGCGCACCTGGCGCAGCACGCGCGTGGCCTCCGGCATGGACACGCTGGACGGCAGGCGCAGGTCCACCCAGATCGTGCCCTCGTCGAGCTCGGGCAGGAACTCCGAGCCCAGGCGCGAGGCTACGCCCAGCGCCAGCAGGAAGGCGAGGCCCGCCACGGCCATGACGGCACGCGGCCGCTCCAGCGCCCAGTCCAGCGCCGGCGCATACAGGCCCTTGGCGCCCTGCACGAGGCGGTTGTCGCCATGCGGCAGGCGGCGGCGCAGCATCCAGAAGGCCAGCAGCGGTACCAGCGTCAGCGAGAACACCAGCGAACCCAGCAGCGCCATGCTGACCGACAGCGCCATCGGCTGGAAAATGCGGCCCTCGTGGCGCTGCAGCGCGAAGATGGGGATGTGGGCCGCGATGATGATGAGCATCGAGAACAGCGTCGGCCGGCCCACCTCGTCGGTCGCGCTGGCGATCAGCTGGGAGCGCTTCTTCAAGTCCAGCCCTTCGCCGCGCTCGGAGAGGCGGTGCATGATGTTCTCGACGACGATGACAGCGCCGTCCACGATGATGCCGAAGTCCATCGCGCCCAGGCTCAGCAGGTTGGCCGGCACGCCGAGGATCTTCAGACCCAGGAAGGTGGCCAGCAGGGCCAGCGGGATGACGGCCACCACGGCCAGGCTGGCGCGCAGGTTGGATAGGAAGAGGTAGAGCACCAGCGACACCAGCAACGCGCCCTCGACGAGGTTGCGGAACACGGTGGACAGGGTCTTGCCCATCAGCCAGGTGCGGTCGTAGAAGGGCAGGATCTGCACGCCCTTGGGCAGGCCGCGCTCGTTGAGCTCGGCGATCTTCTCCTTCACGCCCTTGAGCACGACGCTGGCGTTCTCGCCCTTGCGCATGACGACGATGCCGGTCACGACGTCGTCGTCGCCGTCCTGGCCCACCACGCCCAGCCTCGGCACGGCGCCGACCTCGACGCGCGCGATGTCGCGCACCAGCACCGGCGTGCCGTTGCGCGCGGTGACGACGATCTGGCCGATGTCCTCGGCCGAGCGCAGCAGGCCGATGCCGCGGATGGCGTACTGCTGCGCGCCCTGGGCGACATAGCTGCCGCCCGCATTGGCATTGCCGCGGCCCAGCGCATCCAGCAGGTTCTGGAAGCTCAGGCCGTAGGCACGCAGCTTGTCCAGGTCGGGCTGAACCTCGTACTGCTTGATGAAGCCGCCCATGGCCACCACGTCGGCCACGCCCGGCACCTGGCGCAGGCCGCGCTCGATGACCCAGTCCTCGATGGAGCGCAGCTCCGTCACGTCCTTGCCGTCGCCCTTCAGGCGATAGCGCAGGATCTCGCCCACCGGCGTCGCATTGGGCGCGATGTCGGCCGTCACGCCGGGCGGCAGATCCACGCTGCGCAGGCGCTCGGCCACTTCCTGGCGCACCGACTGCACGGTGGCAGCGTCGTCATAGGTGATGACGGTGTAGGACAGGCCGAATTGCGTGTGCGAGAACACGCGGATCGCGTTCGGCAGGCCCGACAGCGCCACCTCGATCGGCAGGGTCACCTGCTTCTCGACCTCCTCGGCCGCATGGCCGGGGTGCAGCGCGATGACGGTGACCTGGGTGTCCGTCACGTCCGGGAAGGCCTCGACCGGCAGGTTCAGGAAGGCCACGAGGCCGGCGCCGACGAAGAGCAGCACGGCCAGCACGACGAGCACCGGCTGGCCCAGGGCCAGCGAGACGAGCCGCCTCATGGTTGACTCGCCTTCGCCGACACGGGCTGGGCGCTGGCCTGCGCGGCCGCCATCTGGCGGTCAAGCAGCAACGCGTTCTCGACGACGACCTGCTCACCCACCTCCAGGCCACGCCTCAGCACCACCTGCTGGGCGCCCATCGCACCGGCCTGCACCTCGCGCAGCTCGAACACACCCGGCCGGGGCGACACGAACACCCAGTGCTTCTCGCCGCGCAGCAGCACCGCGCCGGCGGGCACGACGACGCCCTCGCCCGCCGCGCGCTGCACATGGGCCGTGGCCAGCATCTCGGCCTTCAGCAGCCGCTCGGCATTGGCCACGGCGCCGCGCACCTTGATGGTCCGCGTCGACGGGTCGATGACGTCGGCCAGCGCCGTCACGCGGCCCTCGAAGCGCCGGCCCGGGTAGGCCGCCAGCTCCAGCTCGAAGGCGCTGCCCGGCTGCAGCGTGCCAACCTCGGACTCGCGCGCATCGATCTGCACCCACAGCGTGCCCGGGTCGCTGATGACGAAAACCGCCGGCACGCCGGGGCCGCTCTGGTCGGGCCGCAGCTCCTGGCCGGGGTTGAGGTTGCGCTCGACGACGGTGCCGGCGATGCCGGCGCGCAGGGCCAGCTGCTGGTTCACACCGCTGCCACCGCCGTACATGCGCACACGGGCCCGCGCCCGGGCCAGCTCGGCCTCGGCGCGCGCCGCATCGGCCTGGGCCTGCTCGAAGTCGCGCTGCGCGACGACGCCGGCCGCCAGCAGCTCGCGCTGGCGCTGCAGCTGCTTGTGCGTGAGGGCCTGGTCGGCCTCGGCGCGGGCCGCATCGGCCTGGGCGGCGCCGAAGTCCGGCGAGGCCAGCTCGGCCAGCACCTGGCCGGGCTTGACGACGCGGCCGATGTCGGTCGCGATGCGGTCCACGCGGCCGGCGAAGGCCGGGTAGATGCGCTGGGTGCGGTCCTCGTTCCAGACCAGCTTGGCGCTCAGCGGCACGTCCACCGTGCCGCCGGGGCGGGCCGGCTCCAGCTTGAGCAGGCGCAGCTGCGGATGGCCGGCCGGGAAGATCAGCTGCTGGCCCTGCAGCACGGCCTCGGCAGCGGCGGGTGCGGCGGCGGACTCGCCGTTGCAGGCCGCCAGGCCGGCACTCAGCGCCACCGCGCCGGCCAGCACGGCCAGACGGGTCATAGTGAAAGAGAAGGCATTCATGGCGTCTTGGCGAATTCGGGGTCGGTAAGCAGCGCCCAGGCGCCGGCGGCGCGAGCGTGGTCGGCGCGGGCGGCGAGCGCGTCCAGCACGGCGGCGCGCAGGCTGCGGCGTGCGTCGATGAGGTCGGTCAGCGGCATCGCGCCCTTCTGGTAGGCCAGCTCGGCCTGGGCCAGCACCTGGCGGGCCTTGGGCAGCAGTTCGGCCTCGTGCACGGCCAGCGTCGCGCTGCTGGCCTGCAGCTCCAGCCAGGCCTGGTTCAGGTCGGCCTCGGCCATCAGCCGGGTCTTGTCGGCCAGGTCCCGGGCCTGCTGCAGCTGGGCGCGGGCGCGGCCGATCTCGCCCTGCTGGGAATAGCCGATCTGCAGCGGCATCTGCAGGCGCAACTCGACCAGCTTGGTCGACGTGCCGGGGAAATGGTCCACCGACACGCCCCAGGTCAGGTCGGACTGGCGCGCGGCCAGCGTGCCGTCCAGCGCCGACTGCGCGGCCTGCACGCGGGCCTCGGCAGCCTGCACGTCGGCACGGCCTGCGATCCGGGCACTGCGCTGGGCCTCGTCCAGCGGCTCAGGCGGCGCAGCGGCCGGCCAGACCGAGGCGTCCACGCCCACATCGTCCTGGCCGCGGCCGATCAGCCGGGCCAGCGCCAGGCTGGCGCGACGACGATCGGCCGCGGCGCCGGCCAGGTCGACACCGGCGCGCGCGGTCTCGATCTCGGTGCGCGCCAGGTCCTGGGCCGAGATGTCGCCGGCGCGGTGGCGGGCGCGCATCGCGGCCAGCATGTCGTCAGCGCTGTGCTTGAGCTGGCCGACTTCGTCGACGCGCTGCTGGGCCGCGGCCAGGTCCACGCCGGCGCCCAGAGCCAGGCCGAGCTGCTGGCGGCGCACGTCGGCCAGGTCGCCGGCCGCCGCGGTAGCCGCGGCCTCGGCCACGGCCGTGCGCAGCGCGCGCTTGTTGCCGCGCTCCCAGGTCCAGTCCAGGCCCAGGGACTTGTCGATGCGCTTGTCGGCGAACAGGTTGCCGCGCCCCAGGCCGTGCTGCAGGTCCATCTGGCTGGACTTGAGCGTCAGCTGAGGCAACGGCGCGTGGTTGGCCGCGAGGACGTCGGCACGCGCGGCCGCGAGGCCCGAGTTCGCCACGGCGACGTCGAAATTGCTGCCGGCGGCGCGCAGCACCTCGGCCAGGCTCAGCGGCGCCGGCGCGTCGGCCCAGGCAGCCGGGGCCGCGAGCACCGCGCAGAGGATGAGGACAGGGAACTTCATGGACGAGCTTGTCGCCTCCGAGGCCTGACCAGAACCTGACCTGCCGGACACCGCGACGTCAGGCTCATGCGCTACCGTGCCGGCATGCGCATCCTGCTTGTCGAAGATGACACCACCTTGAGCCAGGTCGTCAGCCGCAGCCTCGCCGACGAGGGCCACCACGTGGACCTGGCGGCCACGGCCGAACAGGCCCGCTGGCTGTGGCGGGTGCAGGGCTTCGACGCCGTGCTGCTGGACCTGACCCTGCCCGATGGCAGCGGCCTGCAACTGCTGCGCGACGCGCGCGGCCGCGGCGACCGCACGCCGGTGCTGATCCTGACCGCGCGCAACCGCACCGAGGAGCGCATCGCCGGCCTTGACGCGGGCGCCGACGACTACCTCGGCAAGCCCTTCGACCTGGCCGAGGTCGAGGCCCGCCTGCGCGCGCTTGTGCGCCGCCGCCTGGACCTGGACGACCGCGTCAGCGTCGGCCGCCTCAGCCTGGACCGCCGCACCCAGCGCCTCTTCATCGGGCCCGAACCGCTACAGCTGCCGGCGCGCGAGTTCGCCGTGCTGTGCGAGCTGCTGACGCCGCCCGGCCGCGTCGTCAGCAAGGCCACGCTGGCCGACAAGCTGTCGGGCTTCGACGACCTGCTGGCCGCCAACGCGCTGGAGGCCTTCATCTCGCGGCTGCGCAAGAAGCTGCAGGGCAGCGGCGCGGGCATCCGCACGCTGCGCGGCCTGGGCTATCTGATCGAGGCCGAGGCTTGAGCCCCGAACCATCAAGCGCGCGTGCCTCGCTGCGCCGGCGCCTGATCCGCCACGTCACGCTGCCGCTGCTGCTGACCTGGGGCCTGGGCTCGGCCCTGGCCCTGGGCATCGCGTCCTACTTCACACAGCGCGCCTTCGACCGCGCGATGCTGGACGACGCCTACCTGCTGTCCGCCCACCTGGCGCAACAGGACGGGCACTGGGTGCTGAACATGAGCGCCGACGACATCCGCACCGTGCTCTACGACCAGAGCGAGATGGTCTATTTCGCGGTGCAGGGGCTGGACGGCCACCTGATCGCCGGCCACGCCGGCCTGCACCCGCCGCCGGCCGAAGACGACAGCGCCGACACCCGCTACACCGACCTGAACTACCAGGGCCAGACGCTGCGCGCCGCCGTGCTGGAGCGCCGCGAGCCGCGGCTGCAGATCGTCGTCGCGCTGACGACGACCAGCCGTAGCGCGCTGCTGCGCCGCCTGGTGACCTATTCCATCGCGCCCCAGGTGCTGCTGCTGCTCGGCCTGGTCGCCTGGCTGCGCCGCGCCGTCAACCGCGACCTGCAGCCGCTGTCGCAGCTGCAGGAACTGGTCGAGACGCGCGACGCGGCCGACCTGTCGCCGCTGCCGCGCGGGCTGCTCGCCGGCGCCGCCTCGCGCGACGTGCATGGCCTGGCCAGCGCCATCGACGCGCTGCTGGGCCGCGTGGCCGAAGGGCTGGCCGCGCAGCGCGAGTTCGCCGGCAATGTGGCCCACGAGCTGCGCACGCCGCTGGCCGGCATCCGCGCGCTGGCCGAGTACGGCCTGGCCCAGCACGACCCCGCGCGCTGGCGCGAGCAGCTGCAGGCCGTGCTGGAAAGCCAGCAGCGCGCCAGCCGCCTCGTCGACCAGTTGCTGGCCGTGGCCCTGGCCAACGAGACCGGCGCGGCCCTGCCGCTCAAGCCCCTGGACCTGGCCGCCATCGCGCGCCAGCAACTGCTGCAGCTGCTGGCGCGGGCCGACAAGGCCGGCATGGAGCTCGAGGCCAGCGGCCTGGACGAGCCGGCCTGGGCGTTGGGCGACACCGCCCTGGTCGAGGGCCTGCTGGCCAACCTGCTCGACAACGCGCTGCGCTACGGCCGCGGGCCCGAGGCGCGCGGCCACATCCGGCTGGAGCTGGGCCAGCACGCCGGCCACGTCGTGCTGACCGTGACCGATGCCGGCCCCGGCATCGGCGCGGCCCTGCGCGAATCGCTGAAGACCCGCTGGCGACAGGGCCACGAGGGCACGCGGCTGGGCCAGGGCGCGGGCCTGGGCCTGGCCATCGTGCAGCGCTATGCCGAGCTGATGCAGGCCGATTTCCGCCTCGACGCGGGCCCGGGCGGCCTGGGCCTGTGCGCCAGCGTCGCATTCCGGTCACCCGATGCGGCGAAAATGCCGCCCCGATGATCCGCCACCTGCTCCATTCCGCTCCGCTGCTGCTCGCCCTCAACATCCCCAGCGCCCATGCCGGCGACGCTGCCGGCCCCGAGAACTGGAACCTGCACGGCCAGCTCACGCTCGTGGCCCAGCGCCACGACCATTTCGCCTCGCCCTACGAGGGCGCCAACAGCCTGAAGGCCGCCGAAGGCACCAAGACGACGCTGGACGCCACCGCCTTCCTCGGCCTGCGGCTGTGGCAAGGCGCCGAGTTCTACCTGAACCCCGAGATCGACCGCGGCTTCGGCCTCAGCGACACGCTGGGCGTGGGCGGCTTTCCGAGCGGCGAGGCCTACAAGGTCGGCCACCACTCGGCCTACGGCAAGCTGCCGCGCGCCTTCCTGCGCCAGGTCGTCGTGCTGAGCAGCAAGGGCAGCGAAGCCGGCGAGACCCAGGACTCGGCCGCCAACCAGCTGGCCGGCACGCGCCCGGCCGACAACCTGACGTTCACGCTCGGCAAGTTCTCGATCGTCGACCTCTTCGACACCAATGCCTATGCCCACGACCCGCGGGCCGATTTCCTGAACTGGGCCGTCATCGACGCCGGCGCTTTCGACTACGCGGCCGATTCCTGGGGCTACAGCCTGGGCGCCGCGGCGGAGTGGAACCAGGGCGACTGGAGCGCCCGCGTCGGCCTGTTCACGCTGTCCCGCGAGCCCAACGGCACCCGCCTGGACGCCAGCTTCGCCCAGCACCAGTGGGTGGCCGAGGCCGAGCACCGCCATCAGCTCGGCGGCCGCCCCGGCAAGCTGAAGCTGCTGGCCTTCGCGTCGCTCGCCCGCATGGGCCGCTACGACGACGCGGTGGCGCTCGGCGCGCCTGTCGACACGGCCCGCGTGCGGCAGGCGGCAACCAAGCAGGGCTTCGCCATCAATGCCGAGCAGGAGCTGGCCGCCAACCTCGGCGGCTTCCTGCGCTACAGCCGCAACGACGGCCGCACCGAGGCCTTCGACTTCACCGACATCAACCGCTCGCTGAGCCTGGGCCTCTCGCTGAACGGCGCGGCCTGGTCGCAGCCCGGGCACACGCTGGGTATCGCGCTGGCGATGAACTCGCTGTCGGGCGCGGCGCAGCGCTATTTCGCGGCCGGCGGCCTGGGCATCCTGGTCGGCGACGGCCGGCTGGGCCACTACGCCAGCGAGCAGATCGCCGAGGCCTATTACGCGATGAAGCTCGCGCCCGGCCTGAGCGCGACGCTGGACCTGCAGCGCCTGCGCAACCCCGGTTACAACGCGGAGCGGGGACCCGCCAACGTGCTCGGCGTGCGCTTGCACTCCGAGTTCTGAGATCGCACCGAGGACAGCGCCTGCGCGCTGTCCGACGGCGCTCGAAGGCCCTCGCGCGTCTCGTACGCAAGGGCATCAATGGCGGCTTTACTCAGCGTTTCTTCACGACGACGCTGCCGATGGAATAGCCGGCACCGAATGAGCAGATCACGCCCGTGTCGCCTGCTGCCAGGTCGGCGCGGTGATGGTGGAAGGCGATGATGGAGCCGGCGGACGCGGTGTTGGCGTACTCGTCCAGGATCAGCGGCGCGATCTCGCTGCCGGCCTCGCCGCCCACCAGCTTGCGGATGACGAACTGGTTCATGCCCTGGTTGGCCTGATGCAGCCAGAAGCGGCGCATCTGTGTCGGCTCCAGGCCCAGCTTGGCCAGGTGGCCTTCGATATGGGCGGCGGCCATGGGCACGACGTCCTTGAAGACCTTGCGGCCCTCCTGGTAGAAGGTCAGGTCGCGGTCGTTGGGGTCGCGGTCCTCGGCGCGATTCATGAAGCCGAAGTTGTTGCGGATATTGCTGCTGAACTGTGTGACCAGCTGGGTGCCCAGCACCTCCCACTGGTCGGCCCCCGTGGCCGTGTCGGCACGCTCGACGATCAAGGCCGTGCAGACGTCGCCGAAGATGAAATGGCAGTCGCGGTCGCGCCACTCGAGGTGGGCCGACGTGATCTCGGGGTTCACGACCAGCACGCAGCGGGCCGAGCCGGTGCGCACCGCGTTGACCGCCTGCTCCAGCGCGAAGGTGGCCGAGGAGCAGGCCACGTTCATGTCGAAGCCGTAGCCGCCGGCGCCCAGGGCCTGCTGGATCTCGACCGCCATCGCCGGGTAGGCGCGCTGCATGTTGGCGCTGGAGCACAGCACGGCGTCGACGTCGGCACCGGTCTTGCCGGCCTGGGCCAGGGCCTTGCGCGCCGCGTCGACGGCGATCTCGGCCATCAGCGACAGCTGCTCGTCGGGCCGGGGCTCGAAGCGCGGATACATGCGGGCCGGGTCCAGCACGCCGGCCTTGTCGATGACATAGCGCTGCTTGATGCCCGAGGCCTTCTCGATGAACTCGACGCTGGAATGCGTCAGCGGCTGGCGCTCGCCGGCGGCGATGGCCGCGGCATGCTCGGCGTTCTGCAGGTCCGCGTAGGCGTTGAAGGCCGCGACCAGCTCGGCATTGGTGATGACGTGGGGCGGACGGTAGAGGCCGGTGCCGCTGATGACCACGGCCGGGAATGAAGCTTGCATGATTGAGAAGGGGTCGCCGCCGCCCCAGGTTGGAACAAGGGCATGATTTTATCGGGCCGCCCTGGTGCACTGCGGCGGCCCGCCCCTCGGTTAACCCTGCCCAGCACCATGCTTGAAGACAGCCTGCTCCCTGCCGACGACCCGCTGCGCCTCGTGCTGCACAACGAGGTCCACGCCCGCCCGCCTGCCCGCATCCGGCTGCCGGCGGCCATCATCTACGTCGCGGTGCTGAACGACGGCGTCAGCCGCGCCGAGGAGCATGCCCATCTGCAGCGCCTGCCCGGGCAGCAGGCGCTGGCCCCAGAGGCTCTGAACGGCAACTTCCTGCGCCTGCGCAGCGAGGGCTTCTCGCTGAAGTGGGAGCGGCACAGCGAGTTCACGCGCTACTCCGTCGTGCAGGCCCTGCCGCCCGAGCTGGAGGCCGGCCCCGCCGCGCTGGACGCGCTGGCGCTGCGTGTACCGCCCGAGTGGCTGGGCCGCATCCCGGGCCGCACCTTCGTGGCCATCAAGATGGTGCTGCTGGAGCGCTCGCTCACCTTCGCGCCCAGCGCGCTGGCCGAGGCGCGCGGCTGGTTCGGCGAGCACGCGGTCGTCGCGTCGACGATGGGCGGCGGCCACTCCATCGTCGTGACCGACTTCCGCCTGCGCGCCAGCGGCTTCGAGCATCTGGTGGTCTTCAGCGAGCCGGGCACGCCCGACACCCGCGTGGGCCGCATCTCGCAGCGCCTGCTGGAGCTGGAGACCTACCGGCTGATGGCGCTGCGCGGCCTGCCGGTGGCCAAGGCGCTTGCACCCACCCTGGCCCAGGTGGAAGCCGACCTTGCAGGCGTCACCGCGCGGCTGGAGCAGCGCGACGCCTCCGAGGCGGCCCTGCTGGACGACCTGATCGCGACGGCCGCCCGCATCGAGCACGCCACCGCCGCCCACGGCTACCGCTTCGCCGCGACCCAGGCCTACCACGCCATCGTCGAGAACCGCATCGCCGAGCTGCACGAGGGCAAGGTGGCCGGCGTACAGACCCTGGGCGAGTTCATGCAGCGCCGGCTGTCGCCGGCCATCGCGACCGTCACGGCCACGGCGCAACGCCTGGCCGCGCTGTCGCAGCGCATCGAGCGCACCAGTGCGCTGCTGCGCACCCGCGTCGACATCGCGACCGAGTCGCAGAACCAGCAGTTGCTGACCCAGATCGGCGACGGCCAGCGCACCCAGCTGCGCATGCAGGCCACCGTCGAGGGCCTGTCGCTGGCGGCCATCACCTACTACGTCGTCAGCCTGCTGGCCTATGGCTTCAAGGCGCTGAAGCACGAGGACCTGCTGCCGGTCAGCCCGGAGCTGGCCGTGGGCGCCGCCATCCCCCTCGTGCTGGCGGCCGTGTGGTGGACGACGCGGCGCATCCACCGCAAGTTCTTCGGGCATTGATCACCGCGTAGAATCAATCACCGGGCCCAAATTTCTGGCGCCCGGTTTTTTGTGCCCGCTGCAATGGCGGGCCGCCAGCCGGGATCGCCAGGTCAAGCGCTCGCAGCCCAGGTCGCGCACTGCATGAACGCGCGCCGATTGATGCGAACTTGAACATGGAAATCTTCGACTACGACAACATCCTGCTGCTGCCGCGGCGCTGCCGCGTGGAGAGCCGCTCGGACTGCGACACCTCGGTGCAGTTCGGCCCGCGCCGCTTCAAGCTGCCGGTCGTGCCCGCCAACATGAAGACCGTGGTGGACGAGCCCTTCACCGAGATGCTGGCCCGCGAGGGCTACTTCTACGTGATGCACCGCTTCGACCTCGACAGCCTGGCCTATGCCCGCTCCATGCGCGACAAGGGCCTGCTGGTCTCCCTGAGCGTCGGCGTGAAGCCGGCCGACCATGAACTGGTCGACAGGCTCGCCGCCGAAGGCGTGGGCGCCGACTACCTGACCATCGACATCGCCCACGGCCATGCCGAGAGCGTGCAGCGCATGATCGGCCACATCAAGCACAGGCTGCCGGGCAGCTTCGTCGTCGCCGGCAATGTCGGCACGCCCGAAGGCGTCATCGACCTGGAGAACTGGGGCGCCGACGCGACCAAGGTCGGCGTGGGCCCGGGCAAGGTCTGCATCACGCGGCTCAAGACCGGCTTCGGCACCGGCGGCTGGCAGCTGTCGGCGCTGAAGTGGTGCTCGCGCGTGGCCACCAAGCCCATCGTGGCCGACGGCGGCATCCGCCACCACGGCGACATCGCCAAGAGCGTGCGCTTCGGCGCCAGCATGGTCATGGTCGGCTCGCTGTTCGCCGGCCACGAGGACTCGCCCGGCCAGACCGTCGAGGTCGACGGCAAGCTCTACAAGGAGTACTACGGCTCGGCCTCGGACTTCAACAAGGGCGAGTACCGGCATGTGGAGGGCAAGCGCATCCTGGAGCCGGTCAAGGGCCGTCTTGCCGACACGCTGCGCGAGATGCAGGAGGACCTGCAGAGCTCGATCTCCTATGCCGGCGGCACGCAGCTGGCGGACCTGAAGAAGGTCAACTACGTCGTTCTCGGGGGTGAGAACGCGGGTGAACATCTGTTCATGTGAACGGCTGCCGGAGGCAGGCGATCACCGAGCGTGCAGCGCGAGGCCTGCGTTCCGGCGAAGCCAGAACGCGGGTGAACATCTGTTCATGTGAAGCGCACCGCCGCCTCGAAACCCGGCTCGGCGTTGCGCAGCTCCAGCCGGCTGCCATGCGCCTCGGCCACCAGCCGGCACAGGCACAGCCCCAGGCCCACGCCGCCGTCGACCCGCGTGCGCGCTGCATCCGGCCGGTAGAAGGGCTGGCCCAGATGAGGCAGGGACTCTGGCGGCACGCCGGGGCCGAAGTCACGCACGCTCAGGCGCACGCCGGCCCCGTCGCGCACGAGGCCGAGCCGAACCGCACCTCGCGCCGCATCGTTGTGGCGCAGCGCGTTCTGCACGAGGTTGCGCAACAGCAGTTGCACGCGCAGCCGGTCCAGTTGCAGCACCGGCAGATCGGGCTCGATGTGCAGCGTCACGCCGGGCTGGGCCTGCTCGCGCGCCAGCGCCACCAGGTCGCAATCGCCCAGCTGCAGCGCGCGGTGGCCTAGCCCCAAGCGCTCGCTCTCCAGCAGCGCCGTGATGAGGTCGCGCATCTGCGCCAGCTCGCCCAGCAGCGCATCCCGCGAGGCGCCCTCGCCCACCAGCTCCGCATGCAGGCGCGCACGCGTCAGCGGGCTGCGCAGCTCGTGGCTGATGGCCAGCAGCAGGGCGCGCTTGCCGTCCAGCATGGCCTGGATGTCGGCGGCCATCTGGTTGAAGCGCAGTGCTAGGTCGCCGATCTCGTCCTCGTGGATGACCGGCACGCGGTGGCCGAACTCGCCGCGACCGAAGGCTTCGGCGCCGACGGCCAGCGCATGCAGCGGCCGGACCATGTGGCGGATCGCGCCGAAGGCGCAGCCGGTGACCAGCAGCAGCGCCGGCACGGCCCACAGCAGGCCATAGGGGTGGCCCATCGCGCCCCACAGGATGGCGCTGCCGACCAGGGCCAGCACGAGGAAGACGGCGATCAGCCGTGCGCCGAGCGAATGCTTGAAATGGGCCCGCTGGTGATGCCAGCCCTGGTGCCAGTGATGCCGGGCCCGCCAGCGCCAGTCGCGCCGCCAGGCGAGCTCGAGCTTGCGGCGCTTGCGCTCGCGCCAGTGGTGGTCGTAGGGGTGGTGCGGCCTCATGGGGCGAACTTCTCCGGGAGCGCAAAGCAGTAGCCCGCGTTGCGCAGCGTCTTCAGCGCGACCAGCGGCTCCAGCTTGCGGCGCAGCCGGCTGACGAGGATGTCGACCGCCCGCGTGAACAGCTCGGCCTCCTGGCCGCGCAGCCGGTTCAGGATGTCGTCGCGCGAGAACACGCGGCCGGGCTCGCGGGCCAGCAGCAGGAGCAGCTCGTATTCGGTGCCGGTCAGTTCGAGCAGGCCACGCTCGCTCCTCACCTCGCGGCGCGCGGTGTCGATCTCCAGGCCCTCGAAGCTGAGCCGCGCCGCCGACGCCGGCGCGGCCGGTGCCGCCACCGGCGTCAGCCGCGTACGGCGCAGGATGGTCTGCAGCCGCGCGGCCAGCTCGCGCGGCTCGAAGGGCTTGGGCAGATAGTCGTCGGCGCCCAGCTCCAGACCGACGACGCGGTCGGTCAGGTCGCCGCGTGCGGTCAGCATCAGCACGGGAATGTCGCGCCAGGGCTCGCTGCCGGCGCGCAGCCGCCGGCAGAACTCGAAGCCGTCCATCTCGGGCAGCATGCCGTCGAGGATCAGCGCGTCGAAACGCTCGGCGGCCAGCCGGGCCAGCGCCGCGCTGGGCCGCGTGACGGCTTCGAGCTGCAGGTCGAAGCGCGCCAGGTATTGGGCCAGCGGGCCGGCCAGCGCCTCGTCGTCGTCGATCAGCAGCAGTCGATGCATGGCGCGGATTATTCGCGGCGGCGCGAATGGCCGAAGCGCCGCATCATGAAGCGCAGCACCTGGCGCTGCTCGCCGTCCAGCGCGTCGAAGAACTCGGCGAAGGCCGTGATGACGCCCGGGCCGGCGGCGCGCAGCGCGTCGAGCCTGGCGTCCAGCAACTGCTGGGCCGATTCGCGCGGGAACTGCTCGCCGGCGATGAGGCCGGCCAGCTCGGGGCCGCGGGCCAGTCCCTTCAGCGCGGCGCGTTGCTGCTGGAGCTGACCGAACCAGGCGGCGAGAAGGCGCTGCTGCTCCGCGTCGAGGTCCAGCTTGGCGCCTACGCGAGCGGCGATGTGTTCGACGAAGCCGTCAGCGTCTGCGTGGCGGCCGAAAGGATGGCCATGACGGCCGTGGCCCATGGAGTGATGGTGGAAGTCGTGATGTGCTTGCCAGCGACGAAAGAAGTTCATGGCCTGCTCTCTGGGGCGCTCGAGGCCCGGTGGTTGGGACGGTGTTCATCATTCCGGCCGGCCCTCCCGGGAGCATCTCGACGCGGTATCACCGGGTTTCGTTTTGTATCGGGGTCGACCCTTAAAATCGCCGACCCTGCCTACCGCCCGCCCAGCCGAGACCAGCCCCGTGACCGAACTCGCCAAGTCCTTCGAACCCGCCGCCCTGGAAGCCCACTGGGGCCCTGCCTGGGAAGCCGCCGGCCTGTACGCGCCGACCCTGGACACGGCCAAGCCCTCGTTCAGCATCCAGCTGCCGCCGCCCAATGTGACCGGCACGCTGCACATGGGCCATGCCTTCAACCAGACCGTGATGGACTCGCTGACGCGCTACCACCGCATGCGCGGCTTCAACACGCTGTGGGTGCCGGGCACGGACCACGCCGGCATCGCGACGCAGATCGTCGTCGAGCGCCAGCTGCAGGCTGCCGGCCAGAGTCGCCACGACCTGGGCCGCAAGAATTTCGTCGCCCGCGTGTGGGACTGGAAGCAGGAGAGCGGCAACACCATCACCAGCCAGATGCGCCGCTTGGGCGACTCGGTGAGCTGGGGCCACGAGTACTTCACGATGGACGAGAAGCTCTCGAGCGTCGTCGTCGAGACTTTCGTGCGCCTGTACGAGGAAGGCCTGATCTACCGCGGCAAGCGCCTGGTGAGCTGGGACCCCATCCTGCAGTCCGCCGTGTCGGACCTCGAAGTCAGCTCCGAGGAGGAAGACGGCTCGCTGTGGCATATCCGCTATCCGCTCGCCGACGGCAGCGGCTCCGTCGTCGTGGCCACCACGCGGCCCGAGACCATGCTGGGCGACGTGGCCGTCATGGTCCACCCCGAGGACGAACGCTATGCCGCGCTGATCGGCAAGCTCGTGAAGCTGCCGCTGACCGAGCGCGAGATCCCCGTCATCGCCGACGACTATGTGGACCGCGAGTTCGGCACCGGCGTCGTCAAGGTCACACCGGCCCACGACACCAACGACTACGCCGTCGGCCAGCGCCATGGCCTGCCGATGATCTCGGTGCTGGACCTGCAGGCCCGCATCAACGACAACGCCCCCGTGACCTACCGCGGCCTGGACCGTTTCGTCGCCCGCAAGCGCGTCGTCGCCGACCTGGAGGCCCTAGGCCTGCTCGTCGAAGTCAAGAAGCACAAGCTGCAGGTGCCGCGCTGCGAGCGCACCGGCCAGGTCATTGAGCCCATGCTGACCGACCAGTGGTTCGTCGCCGTCACCAAGCCGAGCGCCGACGGCAAGAGCATTGCCGACAAGGCCATCGCCGCCGTCGAGACCGGCGCGGTCAAGTTCCACCCCGAGCAGTGGGTCAACACATACAACCACTGGATGGGCAATCTGCAGGACTGGTGCATCTCGCGCCAGCTCTGGTGGGGCCACCAGATCCCGGCCTGGTATGGCAGCGGCGGCGAGCTCTTCGTCGCGCGCAGCGAGGAGGAGGCCCAGGCTCGCGCCAAGGCTGCCGGCTACCTGGGCGAACTGACCCGAGACCCCGACGTGCTGGACACCTGGTACTCGTCGGCCCTGGTGCCGTTCTCGACGCTGGGCTGGCCCGAGAAGACGCTGGAGCAGCAGCTCTTCCTGCCCTCCTCCGTGCTCGTGACCGGCTACGACATCATCTTCTTCTGGGTCGCCCGGATGATCATGATGACGACCCACTTCACCGGCCAGGTGCCCTTCAAGGACGTCTACATCCACGGCCTCGTGCGCGACTCGCAGGGCCAGAAGATGAGCAAGTCCGAAGGCAATGTGCTGGACCCGGTCGACCTCATCCAGGGCTGCGACCTGGAGACGCTGACGAAGAAGAGCACCACCGGCCTGCGCAAGCCCGAGACGGCGCCCAAGGTGGCGGCGCGCGTGAAGAAGGAGTTCCCCGAGGGCATGCCGGCCTACGGCGCCGACGCGCTGCGCTTCACGATGGCGAGCTACGCGACGCTCGGCCGCAACATCAACTTCGACACCAAGCGCTGCGAGGGCTATCGCAACTTCTGCAACAAGCTCTGGAACGCGACGCGCTTCGTGCTGATGAACACCGAGGGCCACGACTGCGGCCTCGCTCACGACCAGGGCGCCTGCCCGCCGGGCTACAACGTCTTCAGCCAGGCGGACCGCTGGATCACCAACGAGCTGCAGCGCGTCGAGGCCGCCGTCGCCCAGGGCTTCGCCGAGTACCGCCTCGACAACGTCGCCAACAGCATCTACAGCTTCGTCTGGGACGAGTACTGCGACTGGTATCTGGAAATCGCCAAGGTGCAGATCCAGACCGGCGGCGAAGCCGAGCAGCGCGCCACGCGCCGCACGCTGATCCGCGTGCTGGAGACGACGCTGCGCCTGCTGCACCCGGTCGCGCCCTTCATCACCGAGGAGCTGTGGCAGGCCGTCGCGCCCATCGCCGGCCGCAAGACGGCGGACTACGTCGGCCAGGCGCCCTACCCCGTGGCCCAGCCCGAGCGCATCGACGCGGATGCCGACGCCTGGATGGCCCAGCTGAAGGAAGTCGTCGGCATCACGCGCAGCCTGCGCGGCGAGATGGCGCTGAGCCCCAGCGACCGCGTGCCGCTGCTGGTGGGCGGCGACCTGTCCTTCCTGACCGAGGCCGCCGCCGTGCTCAAGGTGCTGGCCAAGCTCAGCGCCGTCGAGCTGATCGCCGACGACGCCGGGTTCGCCAGGCAGAGCGCCACGTCGCCTGTGCTGGTGCACGGCGCGGCCAAGCTGGCGCTGAAGGTCGAGATCGACGTCGAGGCCGAGCGCGCCCGTCTGACGAAGGAAGTCACGCGCCTGGAAGGCGAGATCGCCAAGGCCGAGGCCAAGCTCGGCAACGAGAGCTTCGTCGCCCGCGCGCCGGCTGCCGTCGTCGAGCAGGAGCGCGCCCGCGTGGCCGGCTTCAAGGAGACAGTGGCGCGACTGCGTGAGCAGCTCGCCCGCCTGCCCGCCTGAGCGGCCGGGTCAGTAAAAGCCCAGCTCGGCCTTCGCCCGGGCCTTGTTGCCGGCAGGCGGCCCGCCCAGCAGGGCGTCGATGCCACGCGCCACGGCCCAGGCCGCGCGCACGCGCGACTCGCGCGTCGTGCCGGCCAGGCGCGGCGTCACCTGCAGCGTCGTGAGGCCATGCAGAGGCTGGCCCGATTCCAGCCAGCCCGGCTCCATGCTGTCGAACCAGGCCGCCCGCAGCGGCCCCGCGCGCAGGGCGTGGGCCAGCGCGGCCGGGTCCACCAGGCCCGAATGGCTGAGGTTGACCAGCACCTGGCCCGCCCGGGCGCCCTCCAGCTGGCGCGCGCCGACAAGGCCGCGAAAGCGCTGGAAATAGGGCAGCAGCAGCACCAGGCCATCGCTGTGCTCCAGCAGCTCGGCCAGGCTGACGGCCTCGATGCCCCAGCGCACCCAGATGGCGTCGCTCGGGTGCAGGGCCGGGTCGTAGCCGATGACCCGCGAGCCGAAGGCATGCAGCAGCTGGGTCAGCACCTCGGCGGTGGGTGTCAGGCCCAGGATGCCTATCGTCGAGCAGCCCAGCTCGCGGCCGACCTTGAGGCCGTCGCTGCCCTCGACCGGCACGCGGCGCAGCAGGCTCAGCAGCGCGCCGATGACGAACTCGGCCTCGGCGCTGGCGGTGGACGCCTGCGAACGCACGACGTCCACACCCGCCTTGCGGCAGGCCTCGAGATCGATGTTGTCGGCCCCGCCGCTGGCACGGCCGATGGCGCGCAGGCTGCGCGCGCCGCGCAGCAGCTCGGCGTCGATGCGAACCTCCGGCGGCGCCACGAGCGCGCGCGAGCCCTGCAGCGCCTCCCGCAGGCCGTCCGGGTCGCCGACGAGTTCGGGGGCGAAGCGCGCGTCATGGCGCTCGGCCAGCCATTGCACGGCCTCGGCTTCGAGGGGTTCCAGGATCAAGACGGTCATCGGGGCAGCGGGGCTGATTCGAGGGTCAGACCGTCACAACCCGCGTGACACAATCGCCGCGCCCTCGATCAAACCAGTGTACCCATGGCCTCCTCGACCTTCCCGCCGATCACCAAAGCCATCTTCCCGGTCGCTGGCCTCGGCACCCGTTTCCTGCCGGCCACCAAGGCCCAGCCCAAGGAGATGCTGCCGGTCGTCGACAAGCCGCTGATCCAGTACGCGGTCGAGGAAGCCTACGAGGCCGGCGTGCGCGAGATGATCTTCGTCACCGGCCGCCACAAGCGCCCCATCGAAGACCATTTCGACATGACCTTCGAGCTGGAAGTCGCGCTGGAGCAGGCCGGCAAGCAGGAGCTGCTCGACGTCGTGCGCAGCGTCAAGCCCGACGACATGGAATGCATCTATGTGCGCCAGGCCCAGGCCCTGGGCCTCGGCCATGCGGTGCTCTGCGGCCAGCGCCTGGTGGGCAACGATCCCTTCGCCGTGCTGCTGGCCGACGACCTGATGGTCGGCCCCCAGCCCGGCCGCGGCATCCTGAAGCAGATGGTCGAGCATTTCGCCGAGTGGCGCGCCTCCATCCTGGCCGTACAGGAAGTGCCGGCCGAGCACACCCGGCGCTACGGCATCGTGGCCGGCAACCAGGTCAACGACTGCCTGATGGACGTGAACCGCATCGTCGAGAAGCCGGCTCCCGAGGTTGCGCCGTCGCGCCTGGGCGTGGCCGGCCGCTACATCCTGACGCCGGGCGTCTTCCACGAGATCGCCAACCAGCCGCGCGGCGTGGGCGGCGAGATCCAGCTCACCGACGGCATCGCCGGCCTGCTGCGCCGCGAGAAGGTGTTCGCCTACCGCTACGAGGGCAAGCGCTATGACTGCGGCAGCAAGGAAGGCTTCCTGCAGGCCAATGTCGAACTGGCCCTGGCCCACCCGCAGCTCGGGCCGGGCTTCAGGGAATTCCTGCAGGGCCTCGGGCTCTAAGCCCACCCCCTACCGGCTTCGCCGGCCCCCTCAAGGGGGTGCTGCCAATGGCCCGGCAAAGCTGGTTCCACGGCAGCCGCTTGGGAAGGCACCAGGCGCCAAGTCGCTTATCTTCTGCGCAACACATGGATGAACTCGTCGGCCCGGGTTTCCTGGGCCACGAGTTCATTGCCGGTCTGGCGCGCAAAGGCCTGGAAGTCGCGCATCGAACCGGGGTCGGTCGCGACGATGCGCAGCAGCTCGCCGCTGTGCATCTCGGCCAGGGCCTTCTTGGCCTTCAGGATGGGCAGGGGGCAGTTCAGGCCCCGGGTGTCGAGTTCGCGTTGGACATCCATGCCGACATTCTCACACCGCGGGCTCCAGCCACTGCGGCTCGATGCCGCGCGAGCGCAGCCAGGTCGCCAGCGCCTGGCCCGTGCCCTGCGGCCAGCAGCGCACATCCGCGGGGGCGATGAGCTTGTACTCGGCCAGCTCGGGCGACAGGCGGATCTCGCCGCGCGCCGCCGCGTGGTAGGCAATGATGATCTGGTTCATGCGCTGGAAGTCCCAGACGCCCAGCAGGCCGAGGTGCTCGACCTCCAGCGCGGTCTCCTCGGCGATCTCGCGGCGGATGCCGTTCTCGGGCGTCTCGCCGGCCTCCAGGAAGCCGGTGATGAGGCCGAAGAAGCGCCCCGGCCAGGCCGCGTTGCGGGCCAGCAGCACCCGGCCTTCGCGGTCCGTGCATTCGATGACGGCGGCCAGCACCGGCGTCGGGTTGTTCCAGTGCGTGAAGCTGCAGGCCGGGCAGCGCAGGCGCTGCCTGTCGCCGCCGTCCTCGGCCGCCATGACCAGCGCCAGCTCGGCGGCGCAGGACGGGCAGAACCTGAACGCCCCCTCGCTCATGCGGGGAAGACGCCCGTCGACAGGTAACGGTCGCCGCGGTCGCAGACGATGAAGGCGATGGTCGCGTTCTCGACGGTCTTCGCGATCTGCAGCGCCACCCAGCAGGCGCCCGCGGCGGAGATGCCGGCGAACAGGCCTTCCTCGCGCGCCAGGCGGCGCGCCATGTCCTCGGCGTCGGCCTGGCTGACCAGCACCAGCTCGTCCACGCCGCTGGGGTCGTAGATCTTGGGCAGATAGGCCTCGGGCCATTTGCGGATGCCGGGGATGCGCGAGCCCTCGGCCGGCTGCGCGCCGACGATGCGCACGGCCGGGTTCTTCTCCTTCAGGAAGCGCGAAACGCCGGTGATGGTGCCCGTCGTGCCCATCGCGCTGACGAAGTGGGTGATGCGCCCGCCGGTGTCCTTCCACAGCTCGGGGCCGGTGGTCTCGTAGTGCACGCGCGGGTTGTCGGCGTTGGCGAACTGGTCCAGCACGCGGCCCTTGCCCTCGGCGGCCATCTGCTCGGCCAGGTCGCGCGCGTATTCCATGCCGCCGGTGCGCGGCGTCAGGATCAGTTCGGCGCCGAAGGCCTTCATCGTCTGCGCGCGCTCGATGGAAAGGTCCTCCGGCATGATCAGCACCATGCGGTAGCCGCGGATGGCCGCGGCCATCGCCAGTGCGATGCCGGTATTGCCCGAGGTCGCCTCGATCAGCGTGTCGCCGGGCTTGATCTCGCCGCGCTCCTCGGCGCGCCTGATCATGCTGATGGCCGGGCGGTCCTTGACCGAGCCGGCCGGGTTGTTGCCTTCCAGCTTGGCCAGGATCACATTGCCGCGTGCATCGGGGCCGGGCAGGCGCTGCAGGCGCACCAGGGGGGTTGCGCCGATGACGTCTTCGAGGGTCGGGTAGTTCATGGCGGCGATTGTGCAACCGGGCGCAAAGCCCGAGGCTTGGCGAGTGCATAATCCAGCCCCTCGCCGCAATGGCGAGATCAGCTGTTTCCGACGGGCCTCGGTGGCGAAATCGGTAGACGCAGGGGACTCAAAATCCCCCGCCGCAAGGTGTGCCGGTTCGAGTCCGGCCCGAGGCACCAGACGAAACAGACGCCCCTTCCCCCTGGCATACACTCGCCCGACAAGCGCCGGCCCTCCCGGTGCAAGCGCCTTCTCCAGGCGCAATGCCGCGCCCTCATGCCCCCGCTGCCTCCGGTCACCAAAGCCTTCCTGCTGGCTTGCGTCGGTGCCTTCTGCTTCTTCCAGCTCTTTCCCGCGCTGGAACCCTGGTTCGAACTCTGGCCACTGGCCTCCGGCGGCTTCATGCCCTGGCAGCTGCTGAGCTATGCCTTCCTGCATGGCAGCTTCACGCACCTGCTGTTCAACATGCTGGGCCTGTGGATGTTCGGTGGCGGGCTGGAGCGGGTCTGGGGGCCGCGCCGCTACACGCAGATCCTGGTCGCCAGCACGCTGACCGCCGCCGTCGTGCAGCTGATCTTCACCTGGGCCATCGGCGCGCACTCGCCGACGGTGGGCGCCTCGGGCGCCATCTTCGGCCTGCTGCTGTCCTTCGGCATGCTGTTCCCGAATCGCATCATCGTGCCGCTGATCCCGCCCATCCCGATGAAGGCCAAGGTCTTCGTCGCGATCTTCGGCGGGCTGGAGCTCATCCTCGGCTTCAACGGCAGCAGCGGCGTCGCCCATTTCGCCCACCTCGGCGGCATGCTGGGCGCCTGGCTGCTGATCCGCTATTGGCGCACGCCGCGCCGGCGCTAAAGCCCATCGGCCGGCGTCGGGTAGTGCAGCTTCAGGCGCAGTTCGCGCTTGAGTCGCTGATTCGCCAGCCGGCGTGATTCGCTCCAGAAGCTCAGCGCCATCGCGCCCATGCGCTCCGCAGCCTCGGCCCGCGTGATGCGCTCGGGGCGAGGCAGGCCGGCCAGGTCGGCGGCCAGGTCGAAGTAGTCGCCCATCAGCAGCTGGCTGTCGTCGCAGACGTTGACGGCCCGCTGGGGCAGGCCGCGCAGCAAGGCCAGCAGGCAGGCGCGCGCCAGGTCGTCGGCGTGGATGTGGTTGGTGAACACGTCGTCCTCGCGCCTGAGCACCGGTGTGCCACGCGCCAGGCGCTCGCGCGGATGGCCGCCCTCGCGGTCGCGCGCGTAGATGCCGGGGATGCGCAGCAGGCTCACGCGCGTGCCGTGGCGGCGGCCGAAGGCGCGCAGTTGGGCCTCGGCATCGACACGGCGGCGCGCGCGGTCGGTCGCCGGGTTCGGCGCACGCGTCTCGTCAATGGAGTCCCCGCCGCAGTCGCCATAGACGCCAGTCGTGCTCGCGTAGACGAGTACCCGCGGCGGCCTGAGCGCCAGGGCCGCCAGCAGATGGCGGGTGCGCAGGTCCGCGTCGCCGTCGCGCGCCGGCGGCGCCAGATGCAGCACCAGGTCGGCTAGGCCGGCCAGGCGGCCCAGCGTCGCCGGGTCGTCGAGATTGCCCACCAGCGGCACGGCGCCGGCCGCGCGCAGCTCGCCGGCACGCGTGACGCTGGAGGTCAGCGCGAACACGCGCCAGCGGCCCGCCAGGGCTTCAAGCACGCGCAGGCCGACGTCGCCGCAGCCGATGATCAATAGCCTCGGGGTGGTCATTCGGGGGTCGGGCAAAATGGCGGGCAGTCTACGGCCCCGGACTCCTCTGCGGGGCCGCTGCTTTTTGCCCTCTTCATGTCCCATCAGATCACCATCCAGCCCGCCGGCCGCGTCTACTCCACCGAGGGCGACGACACCCTGCTCGCCGCCGCCATCCGCAACGGCGTCGGCCTGCCCTATGGCTGCAAGGACGGCGCCTGCGGCTCCTGCAAGAGCAAACTGCTGGAAGGCGCCGTCATTCACGGCAACCACCAGCCCAAGGCGCTGTCCGCCGAGGAAGAAGCCGCCGGCTTCATCCTGACCTGCTGCGCCCGGCCGCAGACGGACTGTGTCGTCGAGGCCCGCACGGTGCCCGGCGCCGGCGAGTTCCCGGTGCTGAAGCTGCCCACGCGCGTCGTGGCCATCATGAAGCCCGCGCCGGACGTGGCCGTGCTGACGATGCAGCTGGCCGCCAACCAGAACTTCCAGTTCCGCGCCGGCCAGTACGTCGAGTTCATCCTGCGCGATGGTTCGCGCCGCAGCTATTCGATGGCCAATGCGCCGCACTCGCTGCCGGGCCAGATCGAGCTGCACATCCGCCACATGCCCGGCGGCAAGTTCACCGACCATGTCTTCGGCGCGCTGAAGGAGAAGGACATCCTGCGCATGGAAGGCCCGTTCGGCAGCTTCTTCCTGCGCGAGGACGCGACCCAGCCCATCGTGCTGCTGGCCAGCGGCACGGGCTTCGCACCCATCAAGGCCATCATCGAACGCGCCCGCCACATCGAGTCCAAGCGCCCCATGGTGCTGTACTGGGGTGCTCGCAAGCAGGCCGACCTCTATCTGAACGACTGGGCAGCCCGGGTTGCCGCCGAGTGGCCGCTGCTGCGCTACGTGCCCGTGCTGTCGGAGCCCGAGGCCGGCTGGGCGGGCCGCACCGGCTTCGTCCACCAGGCCGTCATGGCCGATCTGCCGGACCTCTCCGGCCATCAGGTCTATGCCTGCGGCGCGCCGGTCATGGTCGACGCCGCGCACCAGGACTTCGTCGCGCGGTGCAGGCTGCCGGAGAATGAGTTCTACGCGGACGCCTTCACGTCCGAAGCAGACAAGCACGCCAACGGCTGAGCCTGCCATGTTCGAGCCGCCCTGGACCGATCCGGCCGACCTTGTCGGTGCACTCAGGCGCGACGGCGAGGCCGTGCTGGCGCCGTCATCTCTGGACGTGCTGGGCGCGTCGGCGGCCGAGCTTGAGGCCTTGCGCCCCTGCTGGGAAGACCTCCCGCCCGACGGCTATCTGAAGGACGGCGGCCGCTACCGCTTCCGCCGCCACGGCTGCTTCGTCGCCGACGGCGCCACGCTGACGTTGGCACCGCACCGCGCCCATTGGCAGCCGGTTGACTACAACGCGCTGCACGGCGGCATCCAGCGCTGGTATGTGCCGCTGGCCCAGGAGATGGCCGCGTCGCCGGCCTGGACGGCCCTGCTGCTCGGCCTGGCCCGCGTGGCCTCGCAGCTCAAGGGCGAGCAGCCCTGGTTCATCGAGGCCCATCCTTTTCGCATCGACACCAGCGACGGCATCGGCCGCCCGACGCCCGAGGGCGCCCACCGCGACGGTGTGGACCTGGTCGCCGTGCTGCTGGTCGGCCGCCACCAGATCAAGGGCGGCGAGTCGCGCGTCTTCGAGGCCAAGGGCCCGGCCGGCCAGCGCTTCACGATGACGGCACCGTGGACGCTGCTGCTGCTGGACGACGAACGCGTGATCCACGAGACCACGCCCATCCAGCCCCTGGCCGCGGGCGAGCGCGGTTGGCGCGATACCTTGGTCATCACCTTGCGAAGCCGCGGATTCCAGGGTCCGTAAAATCCCGAACGGCCACGCCAAAAGCGTGGCCGTTCTGCAATCCACTGCCGCGCCAAAAGCGCCGACCGTCATGACCCCCATCTCCCTCTTCGGCCTGCCCGAGCAAGCCCCCCATGAGCGCGTGCTGCTCGCCACCGACCCGGCCACCGGCCTGAAGGCCATCCTCGCCGTGCACAGCACCGCCCGCGGCCCCGCCTTCGGCGGCTGCCGCCTGTGGCACTACGAATCCGAGGCCGCCGCGCTGAACGACGCGCTACGACTGTCCCAGGGCATGAGCCTGAAGAACGCGCTGGCCGACCTGCCCTTCGGCGGCGGCAAGGCCGTCATCCTGAAGCCCGAGGGCCAGTTCGACCGCCCCGCCCTGTTCGCCGCCTTCGGCCGCGCCGTGCAATCGCTGAACGGCGCCTACATCACCGCCGAAGACGTCGGCACCACGACCGCCGACATGCGTGGCATGCAGGCCGTGACGCCCTATGTGAGCGGCATTCCGCGCGAAGGTGCCTTCGGCGGCGACCCCAGCCCCAAGACGGCCTGGGGCGTGTTCGTCTCGATCCGCGCCGGCGCCCGCCTCGTGCTGGGCCGCAGCTCGCTCGAGGGCGTGCGCGTCGCGCTGCAGGGCCTGGGTGCGGTCGGCTGGCATCTGGCCGAGTTCCTGCACCAGGCCGGCGCCAAGCTGGTCGTCGCAGACGTGGACACCGCCAAGGTCGAGCGCGCCGTCGCGCAGTTCGGCGCCGTGGCCGCCCATGTCGGCGAGATCCTGGCCGCCGACGTCGACGTGCTGGCGCCCTGCGCCCTGGGTGCCTCGCTGAACGAGCAGACCGTGCCCGCCATCCACGCCAAGCTGATCGCCGGCGCCGCCAACAACCAGCTCGCGACGCCGGCCGACGGCGACGCGCTGCAGCGCCGCGGCATCTGCTACCTGCCCGACTACCTGGTGAATGCCGGCGGCATCATCAGCGTCGCCCGCGAGTACCGCAACGAGGGCGAGGAACAGGCCGTGATGGCCGAGGTCAGCAAGATCGCCGAGCGTGTGGAAGAGCTGCTGCAGCGCGTGCAGGCGGCCGACTCGACGCCGGCCCGCGTGGCCGACGACTGGGCCCGCTCCAAGCTCGTGCGCCCGGCCTGAACCGCGTTGCCGCCCATCGGGCGGCAGGCTTGGGCCTAACGAGACCTCGAGGTGCCGCATACAACCCGCGGCAGAGGGCGCTGGCATTCCGGGCCGAGCGCTGGGCCGCTCCCAAGCCGGCCCGCGCTGGCGATGTGCTCGCGGCTCAATGCCGCAAGCATCGCCGTCCCCTCGGGGGACCGACTAGGCTCGCCCGCGTTCAGCGCGGCGAGATTTGGGCGAGGGGCAGCAGTCTAGAGAGCTCTCTCGAATCCAGGGTTTCCCCAGGGCAGTTGTGACCTGCTGGCGACAGGGCACTGCTCACAATCCGCGCCGGTTACGCACGATTACCCCGGAGACAAGCCCATGCAACGAAACCCACGCCCCGTGGTGCGCCCACTGCTGGCCGCCATCGCCCTGCTGCCCCTGGCCCTGACGGCTCAGGCCGCCGGCTACCGCTTCGGCACGCAGAGCGCCGCCGCCGAAGGCACGGCCAATGCCAACGGTGCCGAGGCTGCCGATGCGAGCACGCTGTTCGCCAACCCCGCCGGCATCACGCGCCTGGGCAAGGGCTGGAACTTCTCCGGCGTGCTGGACTACGTCGATCCCAAGACGCGCTTCACGGACGAAGGCTCCACCATCTCGCTGCCCGGCTCGGGCCTGCAGCCGCGCGCCATCGGCACCGTCGGCGACACGATGAGCTTCGCCAAGCCCCAGGTGGTGCCGCACGCCTACCTGAGCTACCAGGGGGACAACGGCCTGGCCTACGGCCTGGGCGTGTTCGTGCCCTGGGGCACCAAGCTCAACTACCCGGCCAACTGGGGTGGGCGCTACAACCTGCAGTCGGTCGAGCTGAAGTCGCTGTCGATCAACCCCAACATCGCCTGGAAGGCCGCGCCCGAGCTGTCGCTGGCCGCCGGCCTGAACATCCAGTACATGGAAGGCAAGCTGAAGCGCGCGGTGCCTTATGCCTCCGTCTACGCGGCCGGCCTGCTGGGCGCCGCCCACCAGGCGGCCGTCGGCGGCGCGCCTGGCCTGGCCCTGCAGCTGCAGCAGCAGGCCGCGCAGGTCTTCGGCGACCCGAGCTACGACGGCTCCATCGCCGTCGACGGCTCGAACTGGGGCCTGGGCTTCAACCTCTCCCTGCTGTGGGAGCCCGCGGCAGGTTCGCGCGTCGGCGTGAGCTACCGCAGCAGCGTCGCGCAGAAGCTGCGCGGCCATGCCGACTGGACCCAGCCGACCAACCTGCCGGCCGCCGTGCTGGCCGCCATCACGGCCGCGCCCTACAACGGCGTGACCGCGCTGGACCACAACGACTCCGACGCCAGCCTGTCGGTGCGCACGCCCGAATCGCTGTCGGCGCACGGCTTCCAGCAACTGACGCCCAGCGTCGCCATCATGGGCGACTTCACCTTCACGCGTGACTCGCGCCTGAAGCAGCTGCGCATCGACTTCGCCAACACGACAGCCGACTCCATCACCGCCGAGCACTGGAAGGACAGCACCAAGGTCTCCATCGGCGCGCAGTGGAAGGCCCTGCCCTCGCTGATGCTGCGCACCGGCTACAGCCGCGACCTGTCGCCCGTGCCGTCGGCCACGCGCAGCCCGGCGCTGCCCGACGCGGCCCGCACCTGGTTCGCGCTGGGCGCCAACTGGGCCTTCATGGACAACGCCAGCGTCGACTTCTCCTTCGGCCACGTGAAGCTGAAGGATGCCGCGATGAACGCCACCGACGACGGTGACGGCGAGACACCCTGCAACTGCTCCTTCGCGACCGCACGCGGCAACTACGCCACCAAGGCCACCGTCTTCGGTGTCCAGTTCAACTACAAGTTCTGAGGAGGCGGCACATCATGGATCGTCGCAATTTCCTTCGTCGCAGCGCCGCCCAGGCCGGCGCCCTGATCACCGCCTCCACGGCCCTGTCCAGCCTCGTCGGCTGCGGCGGTGGCGGCGACGCCGGCACGCCCATCCAGCCGCTGCCGGCCACCTTCCCGGGCTCCAGCACGGCGCTGCCGACGACGACCGCCGCGAGCGGCGCGTTCAAGTTCCCGCAGTCGGTCGCCTCGGGCGACCCCAAGCCGGACGGCGCCGTACTGTGGGCCCGCGTGGTGCCCAGCAGCGCCGATGACGTGGCCACCGCCACCGGCGCCGGCAGCTACAACGTCACGCTGAAAATCACCAGCGCCGACAACAGCGCCAACCTCGGCACCACCACCGCGCTGAGCGGCAGCATCGATGCCACCGCCGACGTGCCGGTCTACGAGTTCTACGACCACACGCTGCGCCACCAGATCAGCGGCCTGAAGCCGGCCACGGTCTACTACTACCAGTTCACCGCCGGCAGCGGCATGTCACGCGTGGGCCGCTTCAAGACGGCGCCGGCTGCCGACGCCGACATCAGCGCGCTGAACTTCGCCTACATGACCTGCCAGGACTGGAGCGTCAACCACTGGGCCGGCCTGGATGCGATGGCGCAGGAGAACGTGGACTTCGTCGTCCACCTGGGCGACTACATCTACGAGGCCGTCGGCGCCAGCTACCAGACCGGCGGCGTCGAGAGCGCCCATGCGGCGCTGACCCTGCCCGATGGCACGGCCCTGCCCACCGGCGGCATGTATGCGACGACGCTGGCCGACTACCGCTTCCTCTACAAGCGCTACCGCACGGACCGCCGCCTGCAGAACCTGCATGAGCGCTTCGCCTTCATCGCGATCTGGGACGACCACGAGTTCAGCGACGACTGCTGGCAGGACCGCGAGACCTACGACAACGGCACGTTCAACGCGACGACCGGCGTCGGCGACAACACCGAGCAGATGCCGCGCCGCCTGGCCGCCAGCCAGGCCTGGTTCGAGAACATGCCGGCCGACATCAGCTTCACGCTGGACCCGGGCCAGGGCATCACCGGCATCCGCATCTACCGCGACCTGAAGTTCGGCAAGCTGATGCACCTGGTCATGACCGACCAGCGCCTCTACCGCGCCGACCACATCATCCCGGAGGCCGCGCCCAACCCGCTGACCGGCCAGCAAATCGGCTCCATCGGCGCGCGCTACATGGTGCCGCAGACCTCGCTGGTCCAGGTCGAGGCGGCCAAGATCGCGGCCGGCGCCTCGCTGCCCGACCCGCTGGCCCTGGTCAGCATGCTTGGCGGTGCGCAGCGCCAGTGGTGGGTGCAGACCATGACCACCTCCACCGCGCAGTGGAAGGTCTGGGGCAACGAGGTCTCGCTGCTGCGCATGGGCATCGACGGCGCCAAGATCCCGACCGCACCGGCCGCGTTCAAGCAGAAGTTCCTGCTCGACTGCGACCAGTGGGACGGCTTCAACGCCGAGCGCAAATACCTGATGGGCCAGCTGCTGGCCAAGGGCGTGCAGAACGTCGTCGCCGTCACCGGTGACATCCACGCCTTCTACGCCGGCGTCGTGATGGCCGACTACGACGCCGCCACGCCCGTGCCGGCGCTGGTCGACCTCGTCACGGCCGGCGTGTCCAGCAACTCCAACTTCAGCTACTTCTACGGCGCGGCCACCCAGCCGTCGTTCGCGGCACTGAAGCCGCTGGTCGCGACCAGCGAGGCCGAGGCCGAAGGCATCGCCATCCAGATGCTGAGCGCGGCCATCGCGATCGGCGCCGGTGTGACCGACCTGAGCAACACGGCCGCCATCCAGGCCGCGGTCGCCGCCGCCATCGGCGCCGGCCTGGTGCCGGCTGCTGCATTCGCGCCGACGAGCTCACTGTCAAAGGCCGTCATCAACACCTTCGACGAGTCTCAGGCCGGCACGATGGGAACCATCGTCGCTAACACCATCGCCGGCCTGGCCGCCGCGAGCAAGTCGGTCGCCGCGATGACGCTCTACGGCCTGATCCAGCAGAAGCTGGCCGCGGCCCTGGGCATCCCGGCCTCCTATGTGCCTGCGTCGGAGATCGTCAAGCGGTTGAACCCGTTCGCGAACTCGACGACCGGCGTGACACCGACGGTCAACAACCCGTGGATCCGCCATGTCGACAGCGATGCCCAGGGCTATGCCGTGGTCACGCTGAGCAAGACCGAGCTGCTGTGCGACTTCAAGAAAGTGGCAAAGCAGGTGGGTGGTGTGGCACCCAGCGTGCCGGTGGCCAATGTCACGCGCGTGCGCGTGGCGGCGGGCGTCACGGACGTCAGCATCGTCTGACGGCGCCGCTCGGGGCCCGTGCGGCCGGCCTGGTGATCCCGGGCCGGCCGCTTTTTTTTCAGCGCGCCTTGCGGCCCACCTCGCCAGCCCGCCCGGTGCCGTCGGGGTGGAGGGACTGCACTCTGCCCCCGCGCCACGCGCCCAGCAGGCGCGCCCGGCCTCGAGGAGCGGCCGCGGGGAAGGACTTCATTCCCCGAGGTAGGCCGCCCTCACCTTGGGGTCGTCGAGCAGCGCGCGGCCCTCGCCGGTCATCGTGACCTCGCCGGACTCCATCACATAGCCGCGGTTGGCCAGCTCCAGCGCACGGCTGGCGTTCTGCTCGACGAGCAGGATGGTCACGCCCTGCTGGTGGATGTCGTTCACGACCTCGAAGATCTTGTCCACCATGATGGGCGACAGGCCCATCGACGGCTCGTCCAGCAGCAGCACCTTGGGGCGGGCCATCAGCGCGCGGCCCATGGCCAGCATCTGCTGCTCGCCGCCGGACATCGTGCCGGCCAGCTGCTTGGCGCGCTCCTTCAGCCGCGGGAACAGGCCGAAGACCTTGTCCATGTCGGACTGGATCTCGCCGTCGTTGCGGTTGTAGGCGCCCATCTGCAGGTTCTCGATGATGGTCATGCGCGTGAAGGTGCCGCGGCCCTCGGGCACCATCACCAGGCCCTTCTTGGCCAGGTCCCAGGCGCCACGGCCTTTGATGGATTCACCGAGATAGCTCACGTCGCCGGACGCAATGGGCTGCAGGCCGGTGACGGCCTTCAGCGTCGTCGTCTTGCCCGCGCCGTTGGCGCCGATCAACGACACCAGTTCGCCCTCGCGCACCTCGAAGTCCACGCCCTTGACGGCCTGGATGCCGCCGTAGGCCACCTTCAGGCCGCTGACCTTGAGCAGGGTTTGCTTTGTTGTCATATCACTCTCTCGATTCACGTCGTGAATTCCCCAGCAGCGCCGGTGGAACTGGCTTTGCCAGGCCACTCGGTGCGCCCCTTGAGGGGGAGCGCGAAGCGCTACGGGGGTCGGTCATCAGTGAGGCTTGTGGCCAGCGCCCAGATAGGCTTCGATGACCTTCTCGTTGCTCTGCACCTCGGCCGGCGTGCCTTCGGCGATCTGCTTGCCGTAGTCCAGCACGGTCACGCGGTCGCACAGGCCCATGACCAGCTTCACGTCGTGCTCGATCAGCAGGATGGTGCGGCCGTCGTTACGGATGCGGTCGATCAGCTCGCGCAGCACGACCTTCTCGGTTGCGTTCATGCCGGCGGCGGGCTCGTCCAGCGCGATCAGCTGCGGGTCGGTGGCCAGGGCGCGGGCGATCTCCAGGCGGCGCTGGTCGCCATAGCTCAGCGTGCGGGCCTTGTACTCCGCGTACTTGCCGATACCGACATAGTCCAGCAGCTCCTGGGCACGCGCCCGGATCGCTGCCTCCTCGGCCTTGAAGGCCGGCGTGCGCAGCACGGCGCCGATCAGGCCGGACCTGGTGCGGATGTGGCGGCCGACCATCACGTTCTCCAGCGCCGTCATGTCGGCGAAGAGGCGGATGTTCTGGAAGGTGCGCGCGATGCCGGCCTTGGCGACCTGGTGCACGGCCTGCGGCGTGTAGGGCGTACCGCCGAGCGAGAAGCTGCCGCCATCGGGCACATACAGGCCCGTGATGACGTTGAAGAAGGTCGTCTTGCCGGCGCCGTTGGGGCCGATCAGGCCGTAGACCTGGCCGCGGCGGATCTGGATGCCGACGTCGGACAGGGCCTGCACGCCGCCGAAGCGCTTGGACGCGCCGCTGACGTTGAGAACGATGTTGTCGTGGGTGCTCATGATGTCGACCTCCTCACTTGGCCGCGGATGGCGCGCCCTTGCCGTGCTCGGGCGATGGCCACAGGCCACGCGGGCGGATCAGCATGATGATGATCATGGCCAGCGCGGTCAGCAGCTGGCGCAGGATGGACGCGTCCAGCCGGCCGTCCGTCATCTGCTGCAGCGGGCCGGCGACATAGCGCAGCACTTCGGGCATGGCCGACAGCAGCAGTGCGCCGAGGATGACGCCCGGGATGTGGCCGATGCCGCCCAGCACGACCATCGCGACGATCATGACCGACTCCTGCAGGCTGAAGGACTCGGGCGACACGAAACCCTGGAAGCTCGCGAACATCGCACCCGACACGCCGCCGAAGGTGGCGCCCATGCCGAAGGCCAGCAGCTTCAGGTTGCGGGTGTTGATGCCCATGGCCTTGGCGGCGATCTCGTCCTCGCGGATGGCCATCCAGGCGCGGCCGATGCGCGAGTTCTCGAGCCGGTAGCAGATCACCACGGCCGCCACCACCAGCAACAGGAAGAGGTAGTAGTACAGCGTCACCGAGGGCAGCGTGTAGTCGCCGATCTGCAGTGACTTGCCCAGGTCCACGCCGAAGATGTGGAAGGCGTCGATCTGGCCGATGCCGCGCGGGCCGTTGGTGACGTTGGCCGGGTACTCCAGGTTGTTCAGGAACACGCGGATGATCTCGCCGAAGCCGAGCGTGACGATGGCCAGGTAGTCGCCGCGCAGCTTCAGCGTCGGCGCCCCCAGCATGACGCCGAAGAAGGCCGCCAGCGCCGCGCCCGCCGGGATGACGAGCCAGATCGGCGAGTGCAGGCCGTTCGGGAAGGCGGCCTGGATGGCCTCGAAGTTCTCGCTGAGATGGGGGCTGGCCATCAGCGCGAACATATAGGCGCCCACCGCGTAGAAGGCGACATAGCCCAGGTCCAGCAGGCCGGCGTAGCCGACGACGATGTTCAGGCCCAGGGCCAGCAGCACATAGAGCAGGGCCAGGTCGATGATGCGAACCGGGCCGTTGCCGAGTTGCTGCGCGAACAGCGGCACGACCAGCAGGCCGATGCCGGCTGCCAGAAAGGTCAGAAGTTTTTTGGCTTGCATAGTGAAGTCCCGAGAAAGCCTAGGCCATGGGCCGATGGATCGAGCGGACACCGCGGAACCGGCTTTGCCGGGCCGCAGGTGTCGCCCCCTCGAAGGGGGCGCGCGAAGCGCGTAGGGGGTGAGCCATCACGCGCGGTCTGCCACGCGCTCGCCGAGCAGGCCGGAAGGCCGCAGCGTCAGCACCAGGATGAGGGCGATGAAGGCGAAGATGTCGGCGTAGTTGCTGCCCAGCACGCCACCGGTCAGGTCGCCGAGGTAGCCGGCGCCGATGGCTTCGATCAGGCCCAGCAGCACGCCACCCACGACGGCGCCGGCCAGATTGCCGATGCCGCCCAGCACCGCGGCCGTGAAGGCCTTCAGGCCGGGCATGAAGCCCATGGTGTGCTGCACGGTGCCGTAGTTGGCTGCCCACATCAGACCGGCCACGGCGGCCAGTGCGGCGCCGATGACGAAGGTGGTGGAGATGATGAAGTCCGGCTTCACGCCCATCAGGCCGGCCACGCGCGGGTTCTCGGCGGTGGCGCGCATCGCGCGGCCCAGCTTCGTGTAGTTCACGAGGTACATCAGGCCCGCCAGGATGACGACCGTGAGGCCGAGGATCAGGCACTGCGTGACCGTGATGACGGGGCCGCCGAGGTCGAAGGGATCGGTGGGCAGCAGCAGCGGGAAGGGTTTCGGGTTCGGCTTCCAGATGATCATCGCGACCACCTGCAGCAGCAGCGACATGCCCATTGCCGTGATCAGCGGCGCCAGCCGCGGCGCGCTGCGCAGCGGTCGGTAGGCGATCTTCTCGACCGAGAAGTTCAGCACCGCGCAGACGACGATGGCGCAGGCCAGGCCGATCAGCATCAGCAGCCAGCCTGGCATGCCAGTGTCGGCCAGCGCACTGACCACGGTCCAGCTGACCATGGCGCCGACCATCAGGACCTCGCCGTGCGCGAAGTTGATGAGGTTGATGATGCCGTAGACCATCGTGTAGCCGAGGGCGACGAGGGCATACATGCTCCCCAGCACCAGGCCGTTGATGATCTGTTGAATCAGAGTCTCCATAAGGGCTCCAGAAGATTTTGTTGGGCGCAGCATGCGCCAGGCGACCCGGGATAAATCGCAACCCTCGTGCCAAAACACGCCATCGGGCAAGGTTTCAAGGGTATTCACCGACGGTATGAAACGGCCGGGCGTTCGATCCGGCCCAAGACAGCGGCTGCGGTCGGATGTCACGAGTGTGGAACAGCAAAACCTGGGCGGAAATCCGCACAAACCGCAGCGCGGCTGGGCGGTTCTTCGCCAGGCCTCAAAAAACCGCCGCCGGGGCTGCCCGCAGGCGCACGGCGTGGGCACACTAACGGCCGTCCGTCATGCCCGCGCCCTCTTCCCCGTCCCCGCTGCGCGCTCGCGCCCGGCTTCTCAGCCGGCTGCCGAGCCGGCCCGGCTTCTACTTCTTCCTGACCGGCCTGCTGATGGTGCTGGGCTTCGTGCTCGCGCACCGCCTCAGTGAACGCAGCGGGCGCGAGCAGCTGTCGGCCCTGAGCACCGAGAGACTTGAGCTCTATGCCTCCAACCTCGCCGCCGAACTGGGCCGCCATGCCTCGCTGCCCAGCCTGCTGGCCATCGACCCGACGCTGCAGGCGCTGATGCTCGCGCCCGACAGCGCCGAGCGCCGCCACGCCGCCAGCCAGATGCTGGCCCGCGTCAATGTGCGCGCCGGCACCAACCAGATCTTCGTCGCCGACGGCCAGGGCCAGGTCTTGTCGGCCAGCGAGACCCTGACGCCGCCAGCCCGTCTGGCCGAGGCCCTGGTGCAGGACCGCCGCCACTTCTTCGCCGCCGACCCCAACACCGGCAGTACCGACTTCTACCTGCTGCATCCACTGCGCCAGGGCGGCCGGACCGCGGGCGTCATCGTCGTGCGCTTCAACCTCGCGCCGCTGGAGGCGACCTGGATCGACCTCGGCCTGCGCTCGCAGGGTGAACGCATCCTCGTCGCCGACGACCAGGACGTCGTCATCATGAGCTCGGTGCAGGCCTGGAAATACGCCGTGCTCGACCATGCCGATCCCTCGCGCCGCAAGGCCCTGCAGGCCAGCGCCCGCTACCCGCAGTCCATCGGCCCCGACCTGGAGCTGCCCGCCTCGCTCGAGGTGCACCAGGGCCAGCAGGTGCAGCTGCCGCTGCCCGGCGCCCGCCCCATGCTGGCCCAGCAGCGCCAGATCGTGCCGCTCGGCCTGCGCCTGGTGGCGCTGTCGGACCTGACCGAGGTGAAGCAGCGCGCCCAGATCGCGGCCTGGGGCGGCGCGGCCTTCGGCGCCAGCGTCGGCCTGGCGGCGCTCTACCTCGCCTCGCGGCGGCGCGCGCTGCGCCAGCTCACCAAGGCCCAGACCGAGCTGCAGCAGGCCCATGGGCAGCTGGAGCAGCTGGTGGACAGCCGCACGGCCGAGCTGCGCCAGACCAACGATGCGCTGAAGAGCCAGATCGCCCAGCGCCTGCAGACCGAGGGCGAGCTGCTGCAGGCCAGCAAGCTCGCGGTGCTGGGCCAGATGTCGGCCGGCCTGTCGCACGAGGTCAACCAGCCTCTGACGGCGCTGCGCGCGCTGGCGCGCAACTCCATCCGCCTGCTCGAGAGCGGCCGCAACGACGCGGTGGCGGCCAACCTGCAGATCATGGACGATATGGTCGAGCGCATGAGCCAGATCACCCGCCAGCTCAAGAACTTTGCGCGCAAGGCCGACGAGCAGGCCGTGGGCAGCACCGCGCTGCTGGACTGCGTGCGCAACGCGCTGCTGCTGCTGGAGCACCGCAGCCGCACGCTGAACCTGCAGACCGAGGTCGACGTGCCCGCGGGCCTGCGCGTGCGCGCCGAGGCCAACCGGCTGGAACAGGTGCTGGTCAACCTCTTCGGCAACGCCATCGACGCAATGCAGCGGGAGAGCGAGCGGCGGCTGCGCGTGCAGGTCGTCGCGGAGGACGCCGGGCGGCGCGCGCTGGTGCGCGTGCAGGACAGTGGCGCGGGCCTGAGCGAGGCCGACCTGCAGCGCCTGTTCGAGCCCTTCTTCACGACCAAGCCGGCCGGCGAAGGCCTGGGCCTAGGCCTGGTCATCTCGGCCAAGATCGTGCATGAGTTCGGCGGCAGGCTGCGCGCCGAGCGCCTGGAGCAGGGCATGAGTTTCGAGTTCGACCTCGCCGTAGAAACCTGGGCGGCGACACCGGAGAGCGAAGATGTTTGAGGGCTACAAGGTCGTGTTCGTCGAGGACGACCTGCCGGTGCGGGTCAGCCTCACGCAGACGCTGGAACTGGACGGCTTCACGGTGCTGCCCTGCCGCAATGCCGAGGAGGCCCTGCCCCATATCCAGCCCGGCGCGCAGATCATCGTCGTCACCGACGTGCGCCTGCCCGGCATGGACGGCCGCGCGCTGCTGGCCCATGTGCAGGCCACCGACCCGGGCATCCCGACCATCCTCATCACGGCCCATGGCGACGTGGCCATGGCCGTGCAGTCCATGCGCGCCGGCGCCTACGACTTCATCGAGAAGCCCTTCGCGCCCGAACGCCTGCTGGACGTGGCTCGCCGCGCGCTGGACCTGCGCACGCTGCGCCATTCGGCCGACGAGCTGCGCGCCCAGCTACAGCGCGCCAGCGGCATCGAGGCCGCGCTGCTGGGCCAGTCGCCCGCGATGCAGCAGCTGCGCCGCCAGGTGCTGAACCTGGCCGGCACCTCGGCCGACGTGCTCATCGTCGGCGAGACCGGCACCGGCAAGGAGCTGGTGGCCCGCTGCCTGCACGACCAGAGCCCGCGTCGCGACCGCCACTTCGTCGCCATCAACTGCGGCGGCCTGCCCGAGGCCCTGTTCGAGAGCGAGCTGTTCGGCCACGAGCCCGGCTCGTTCACCAGCGCGGCCAAGCGCCGCATCGGCAAGATCGAGCACGCCAACGGCGGCACGCTGTTGCTGGACGAGATCGAGACCATGCCCATCGCGCTGCAGATCAAGCTGCTGCGCGTGCTGCAGGAGCGCCGCGTCGAGCGCCTGGGCTCCAATGAGGAGCTGCCGGTCAATGTGCGCTTCATCGCAGCCAGCAAGTCCGACCTGCGCGAGCAGGCCGGCAAGGGCGAGTTCCGCAGCGACCTCTACTACCGCCTCAACATCGCCACGCTGCAGCTGCCGCCGCTGCGCGAGCGCCGCGAGGACATCCCGCTGCTGTTCGAGCACTTCGTCGCCCAGGCCTGCGCCCGCTACGAGCGCGCCGCGCCCGAGCTGACACCCGAGAAGATGCGCGAGCTGATCGCCCACGACTGGCCCGGCAATGTGCGCGAGATCCGCAACGCGGCCGACCGCTTCGTGCTGGCCCTGGACGACCTCGATCCCCAGGCCGCGCTGCAGGCCGTGCCGGCGCTCAACCTCGCGCGGCAGATGGACCTGATCGAGAAGACGCTGATCGAGCAGGCGCTGCGGCGCTGTGGCGGCAAGGTGCCGGCCGCGATGGAGCTGCTGGGCACGCCGCGCAAGACGCTGTACGACAAGCTGCACCGGCATGGCATCCAGATCGATGCCTTCCGCACGGATCAGCGATAGCGCTCGGGGTCCGGCGAGTCGGTCGGGTTGGCGATGACGCGGCGGAAGGCCGCGCTCATCGGCAGCTTCAGGTTGAGCCCCTGCGACGGCAGCGGCGACTCGAACCAGCGGCGGTAGATGGCGTGGATCTCGCCGCTGCGGTAGAGCCCGGCCAGCACCTCGTCCACCAGGGCCTTGAACTGCGGGTCGCCCTTGCGCAGGCCGATGGCATAGGGCTCGACGGTCAGCGCCTGGTCAGAGATGCGGTAGTCGTCCGCGCCCGGCCCCTGCTGGGCCAGCAGCGCGCGCAGCAGCACGTCGTCCATCAGGAAGGCCGAGGCGCGGCCGCTGCGCAGCAGCTGGAAGCCCTCGGGGTCGTCCAGGCCGCCGAGGATGCGGATGCCCAGGTCCTGCTGTTCGTTGACCTTGGCCAGGTGCTGGATGCTGGTCGTGCCGATGGTGGACGCCACGGCCATGCCGCGCAGGTCCGCGAGGCCCTGCACGCGGTCCGAGGCGCGCGTCATCAGCCGCGTCTCGGCGATGAAGATGGTCAGCGAGAAGGCCTGGTTGCGGGCGCGCTCGGCCGTGTGGGTCGTGATGCCGCACTCCAGGTCCAACGTGCCATTGATGACGAGCGGCATGCGCGTGGCCGAGGCCACCTCCACGCGGCGCACCTCCAGGTCGGGCAGCTGCAGCCGGCTGCGCACGGCGGCGACGATGCGGTCGCAGAGTTCCACCGTATAGCCGGTGGGCCGCAGCTGGGCGTCGAGATAGGAGAAGGGCAACGAGGCCGGCCGGTAGCCGATGACGATGACGCCGGTGTCACGCACGCGCGTGAGCGTGGGGCCGTCGGCCGCCTGGGCCGTCAGGCCGAAGCACAGCGCCGCCAGCGCCGCCAGCGCCGCGCTAGCCGCCAGCAGCCGCTTCATCGTCCAGCCGGCGCAGTTCGGCCAGCTTGTCGGCAATGCGCAGCTCCAGGCCGCGCGGCACGGGTTCGTACCAGCGCTCGCCTTCCAGCCCGTCAGGCAGGTATTGCTCGCCGGCCGCATAGGCATTGGGCTCGTCATGGGCGTAACGATAGGCCTTGCCATAGCCCAGCTCCTTCATCAGCCGCGTCGGCGCGTTGCGCAGGTGCACGGGCACCGGGCGGCTCTGGTCCTGTTTGATGAAGGCTCTGACCTCGTTGAAGGCCTTGTAGACCGCGTTGGACTTGGGCGCGATGGCCAGGTAGACGACGGCCTCGGCCAGCGCCAGCTCGCCCTCGGGTGAGCCCAGGCGCTCGTAGGCTTCGGCCGCGTCCAGCGTGATGCGCAGCGCGCGCGGATCGGCCAAGCCGATGTCCTCGCTGGCCATGCGGATCAGGCGGCGCGAGATGTAGCGCGCGTCCACGCCGCCGTCGAGCATGCGCGCGAACCAGTAGAGCGCGCCGTCGGGGCTGCTGCCACGCACCGATTTGTGCAAGGCCGAGATGACGTCGTAGAACTGGTCGCCGCCCTTGTCGTAACGGCGCAGCTGCTCGCCCAGGGCACGTTCCAGCAAGGCTTCGTCGATGGGTGCGCCTTGCGCCAGCGAAGCCGCCGTGTCGAAGGCGTTCAGCAGCCGGCGCGCATCGCCGTCGGCATAGCCGACGAGGCGCTGGGCCGCCTCGGGCGTGGGCGGCGCGACGCCCAGCTCGGCCGCACCGCGCTCGATCAGTTGGCCGAGTTCGTCGGCATCCAGGCTCTTGAGCACCTGCACGGTGGCGCGTGACAGCAGGGCCGAGTTGACCTCGAAGCTGGGGTTCTCGGTCGTCGCGCCGATGAAGGTGAAAAGGCCCGCCTCGACATGGGGCAGGAAGGCGTCCTGCTGCGACTTGTTGAAGCGGTGCACCTCGTCGACGAAGACCACCGTGCGCCGCCCCTGGGCCGCAGCGACCTGGGCGCGCTCGACCGCCTCGCGAATCTCCTTGACGCCGCCGAGCACGGCCGAGATCGCGATGAACTGAGCGTCGAAGGCGCCGGCCATCAGCCGCGCCAGCGTCGTCTTGCCGACACCCGGCGGGCCCCACAGGATCATGCTGTGCAGCCGGCCGGCGTCGAAGGCCACGCGCAGGGGCATGCCGGGCCCGAGCAGGTGGCGCTGGCCGATAACCTCGTCCAGCGTCTTCGGCCGCAGGCGCTCGGCCAGCGGGATGCCGGCGAGCGGCGCCGTCGGCGCTGCCCGCGCGGGCAGCGCCTCGTCGTCGTCGAAAAGCGAACCGCTCACTGCTCGATCAGGTCGGCACCGGCCGGCAGCTTGAACTGGAAGCGTTCGGCCGACACGGGCACATTGGCCTGCACGGCGCTGAAGTCCAGCCGCGAGCGCTGGCCGAAGCCGTCGACGATCTCCATCGCGGCCAGCTCCTTGCCCCTGAAGCCGAGCTTGAGCGACTGGATGGTGGACTCGGCCTGCTTGGGCGCCGCCTGCACCCAGTCCACGCCACCCTCGCTGGGCTGGGCCTTCAGCGTGAAGTCGTGTTCGATGTTGGCGCCGGCCAGCAGGGCCGCGGGCGTGGCACCGAGCGCATCGGCCAGCTTGCGCGAGCTGGCCTGGTTCAGGTCGGCGTCGTAGATCCAGACTTTCTGGCCGTCCGCCACGATGGTCTGCTCGAAGGGCTTGGCATAGGCGAAGCGGAAGCGGTTGGGCCTCTCGAACTCGAAGCTGCCGCTGGACAGCTTCTTGCGCTTGCCGTCCGGCGAGGTGACGGTCTGCGTGAAATTGGCCTTGCCGCTCTTCACGTCATGCGCGAAGTCGCGCAGCGCGTCGACGGCATCGGCGTGGGCGACACCGGCAGCGCACAGGGCCAGGGCCAGGGCCAGGGCCAGGGCAATGAGGAAATGCTTCATTCGTCTCGCTTCGGAACAATCAATTCGCGGCTGCCATTGGCCGCCAGCGCACCGACGAGGCCCGAGTTCTCCATCTGCTCCAGCAGCCGCGCGGCGCGGTTGTAGCCGATGCGCAGATGCCGCTGCACCAGCGAGATCGAGGCCTTGCGATGCTGCAGCACGATGGCCACGGCCTGGTCGTACATGGGATCCTGTTCGCCGCTGGCTTCACCGGGCGCCGGCGCTTCGCCGCCCGCGTCGTCGAGCACGCCGCCTTCGAGGATGCCTTCGACGTAGTTCGGTTCACCTTGCGACTTGATGTACTCCACAACGCGGTGCACCTCCTCGTCGCTGACAAAGGCGCCGTGCACGCGGATGGGCAGACCGGTACCGGAGGGCATGTAGAGCATGTCGCCCATGCCCAGCAGGGCCTCGGCGCCCATCTGGTCGAGGATGGTGCGGCTGTCGATCTTGCTGCTGACCTGGAAGGACAGGCGGGTCGGGATGTTGGCCTTGATCAGGCCGGTGATGACGTCCACCGACGGCCGCTGCGTGGCGAGAATGAGGTGGATGCCTGCCGCGCGCGCCTTCTGCGCCAGGCGGGCGATCAACTCCTCGATCTTCTTGCCGACGACCATCATCAGGTCGGCCAGCTCGTCGATGACGACGACGATGAACGGCAGGCGCTCCAGCGGCTCGGGGTCATCGTTGTTCAGCGCGAACGGGTTGGGGATGCTGATGCCGTTGGCTTTCGCCTCGTCGATCTTCTTGTTGTAGCCGGCCAGGTTGCGCACGCCCAGCTTGGACATCAGCTTGTAGCGCCTCTCCATCTCGCCGACGCACCAGTTCAGCGCGTTGCCGGCCTGCTTCATGTCGGTCACGACCGGCGCGAGCAGGTGCGGGATGCCCTCGTAGACGCTCATCTCCAGCATCTTGGGGTCGATGAGGATGAGGCGCACGTCGCGGGCCTCGGCCTTGTAGAGCAGGCTGAGGATCATCGCGTTGATGCCCACCGACTTGCCCGAGCCGGTCGTGCCGGCGACGAGGCAGTGCGGCATCTTGGCGAGGTCGGCCACCACCGGCAGGCCGATGATGTCCTTGCCCAGGCCCATGGTCAGCTGCGAGGCGGCGTCGGCATAGACCTGCGAGCCGAGGATCTCGGACAGGCGGATGGTCTGGCGCCGCGCGTTGGGCAGCTCCAGGGCCATGTAGTTCTTGCCCGGAATGGTCTCGACGACACGGATGGACACGAGGCTCAGGCTACGCGCCAGGTCCTTGGCCAGCCCGACGATCTGGGAGCCCTTCACGCCGGTGGCCGGCTCGATCTCGTAGCGCGTGATGACGGGGCCCGGCGAAGCCGCGACGACATGCACCTCGACACCGAAGTCGCGCAGCTTCTTCTCGATGAGGCGGCTGGTCATCTCCAGCGACTCGGGCGTGACCGTCTCCTGGCGGCCGGGCGCGGCGTCCAGCAGGTCGACCTGGGGCAGCTTGGCATCGCCGGCGTCGGTGAACAGCGTCTGCTGGCGCTCCTTGGCGACGCGGGTGGACTGCGGCACCTCGACGATGGGCGGCTCGATGACCAGGGGCGCGTCATGCTCGAAGCCGAGGTCGCGCTCCAGGGCCCGCTCGGCCTCGCGCTCGACCTCGACCTCCTGCTCGCGTTCCTTCACCGCCTGCTGGCCGGCCTTCTGGTCGGCCTTGATCTCGCGCTGCTCGATGCGTTTCTCGCGCAGCGCCTCGATGCGCTCGCCGATGCGCTCGGCGAGATGGCCCCAGGAGAAGCGCAGCGCCCAGGACATGCCGGTCAGCAGCAGCACGATCCAGACGACGCCGGAGCCCGCGAAGCCCAGCGCCCTCATGCCCAGCGGCCCCAGCGTGTAGCCCAGCACGCCGCCCGCATGGCCCGGCAGCCGCGGCTCCAGCGCGTACAGGCGGCTCCACTCCAGCGCACAACTCGCGCCGATCAGCAGCGCGACACCCAGCCACCAGCGCGCACGCTGGCTCCAGCGCGGCGCCTCGGCCGTATCGTGCCGCAGCAGGCCGGCCAGGCTGCGCAGCCAGGCACGCAGGGCCAGCAGCGGCAACCACCAGGCCGAGAAGCCGAAGACGAAAAGCAGGCCGTCGGACAGCCAGGCGCCGAAGCTGCCGACGCGGTTGCCGACCAGCCCGCGCTGGCCGCTGGTGCTGAAGGCCGCGTCGCGCAGGTCATGCGTGGCCAGGGCCAGCACGAGCAAGGCGAGCATCAGCGCCGTGAGAGCCAGCCACAGGGGCGTGCGCAGCAGCCGGGATGCCGCCGACGGCGGGCGGGCTTCGCGCTTGGGGGCCTGGCGGCGGGTGGGTTTGGCGGGGGCGGCGGGCTCGCTCGCGGCACCGGATTCAGCCTGGCCGCCCAGCAGTGAACCGAGGGGAAAACTCATTCCCGCATTGTGGCGCTCAATCGTGGGTCAACCGTTCCTTGATGACCACCGAACCGTTCTCAAGCGTTTCGATGACGCCGCGCTCCTCGAGGTCCTTCATGACGCGGCTGACCATCTCGCGCGAAGCGCCGACGACCTTGGCCATGTCCTGGCGCGAGACCTTGCCGCGGATCAGCTTGATGCCCTTCTCGTCCTCGGCCATGTCCAGCAGCGTGCGCGCCACGCGGCCGTAGACGTCCAGCAGCGCGAGCGACTCGATCTGGCGGTCGGCATTGCGCAGCCGCGCGACGAGGCCGCGCAGGATGCCGTAGGACAGGCTGCTGCCCTCCGGCAGGCAGCGCGCGAACTCCATGCGGCCGAGCACCAGCATGTCGGTCTGCACCTCGGCACGCACGGTGGCCGAGTGGGGCTCGTTGTCGATCAGGCTCATCTCGCCGACATAGTCACCCGACTGCAGCACCGCGAGGATGACCTCGCGGCCACGGTGGTCGGCCGTCAGCACGCGCGCACGGCCGTTCAGCAGGATGAACAACGCGTTGGACTTGGTCCCCTGCTCGACGATCAGTTCACCGCGCTTGAAGCGGCGTTTCACGACGCTGTCGGCGATGGACTGGGCCTGATCGGTGGTCAGCATCGAGAACAGCGGAACCCGCCGGATCAGGTCCAAGTTGGAAATCATCGCCATGTGCACTCTCCAGGTTTGGGGCCTCGGACAGGAGCCCGAAAAGACGCCTGCCTAAAATGGCGTGCATTTTGCACACCTGACAGCGCTTGCCTCAACGCTTGGGCTCGGGGTTTTCACTTCGACGCCGACTTGCAGGCCTGCCCGCCGCCCTCATTTCCCCGCCATGACCGCAACCATCCAACACCACGGCCTGCTCATCCTCGGCTCCGGCCCTGCCGGCTACACCGCCGCCATCTACGCCGCGCGCGCCAACCTCAAGCCCACGCTGATCACCGGCATGGCCCAGGGCGGCCAGCTGATGACGACGACCGAGGTCGACAACTGGCCGGCAGACGTGATGGGCGTGCAGGGCCCCGAGCTGATGCAGCGCTTCCAGCAGCATGCCGAGCGTTTCCAGACGCAGATCGTCTTCGACCACATCAACAGCGTCGACTTCTCCAAACGGCCGTTCACGCTCACGGGCGACAGCGGCAGCTATAGCTGCGACGCCCTCATCATCGCCACCGGCGCCTCGGCCAAATACCTGGGCCTGGACTCCGAGCAGGCCTTCATGGGCCGCGGGGTCAGTGGCTGTGCGACCTGCGACGGCTTCTTCTACCGCGGCCAGGAAGTCTGCGTCGTCGGCGGCGGCAACACGGCCGTCGAGGAGGCGCTCTACCTGTCCAACATCGCCAGCACCGTCCACCTGATCCACCGCCGCGACAAGTTCCGCGCCGAGCCCATCCTCATCGACAAGCTGATGGAGAAGGCCGCTGCCGGCAAGATCAAGCTCCATCTCTTCCAGCAGCTCGACGAGGTGCTGGGCGATGCCTCGGGCGTGACCGGCGTGCGCACGCACAACGTGCAGGACGGCAGCAAGGCCGAGATCCCCGTGCACGGCTGCTTCATCGCGATCGGCCACCAGCCCAATACCGACATCTTCAAGGGCCAGCTCGAGATGAAGGACGGCTACATCATCACCAAGGGCGGCCTGAACGGCTTCGCAACGATGACCAGCATGCCGGGCGTATTCGCGGCCGGCGACGTGCAGGACCATGTCTACCGCCAGGCCATCACGAGCGCCGGTACCGGCTGCATGGCCGCGCTGGATGCGCAGCGCTTCCTGGAGCAGGAGAACGGCTGACCGGCTGGGGCGCCGAGCCCCTTCCCGGCTCACGGGTTTTCCGCTATACTCGCCGGCTTGCCTGCTGGATGGACCGCGCCCGACTCTCGAGGAAGCTCGAGGGAGAGGTTTAGCAGGCATTGCGGTCAAAGGGTTGCACGAGGTGTCTCGCGCAACTGGTCAATCGTCAGAGTGGAGAAGCGTCATGGCACGCGTCTGTCAAGTCACGGGCAAGAAGCCCATGGTCGGGAACAATGTTTCCCACGCCAACAACAAAACCAAGCGCCGGTTCCTGCCGAACCTGCAGTACCGCCGTTTCTGGGTGGAATCCGAGAACCGTTGGGTGCGCCTGCGCATCACCAACGCCGCTCTGCGTTTGATCGACAAGGTCGGCATCGACCAAGTCGTCGCCGATCTGCGCGCCAAGGGCGAGCTCTGATCGTCCACTGACCTAGCAAAGGAATACGACCATGGCATCCAAAGGCGGCCGCGAAAAGATCAAGCTGGAGTCCACCGCGGGCACCGGCCACTTCTACACGACGAACAAGAACAAGAAGACCACGCCCGAAAAGCTCGAATTCATGAAGTTCGACCCCAAGGCGCGCAAGCACGTCCTGTACAAGGAAATCAAGCTGAAGTGATGGCGGGCGGCCCAGGCCGCCTGGCAACCCAGCCCAGAAAAACCCGCCAAGCGGCAACGCTGGCGGGTTTTTTGTTGGTCGCGCCGCTGCGTGGTCAGTGACCCCGGGCAGCCGCTGCAGCCGGATTGAACTCGCTCTGCATCCAGCGGTCGAACATGCGCTTTTCATAGCGCAGAGGGTCGCTGTCGGTCAGGCTGTTGAAGCTGTTCTGGTAGTCCATGTCACGCATCTTGGCCTCGCCCTGCCGGACGAGCACGCCGCCCTCGCGGACCTCATACGTCAGCGTGATGGCCGGCGACGTCACCGCACGCATGACCCGCAGCCACCGGCCGTGGCGACCAAAAGGCTCCACCTCGCCCGCCAGGTCGACGTCGGTGACGTCGAAGCGCACATCCCGCCCAGGCAGCACCTTGCCCGCCTCGGCAATCATGTGGGCCTCCAGATCCTTCAACACTTCAGGCCGGCTGAAGCCGTCGTTGTCCCGGATGTCCGAGAACTTCTCGGGGTGCACGAAATTGACCTTCACATCCGCCTGCGCGGCGGCTCCAAGGGCCAGCAGCCCAAGGGCGATCCAACGGTTCGTCATGGCAGGCCTCCTAAACCAGCAGCCGTGTGTATCAAGTCTAGGTCAGCCCATGAAAAAGGGCGCCCGTCGGGGCGCCCTTTACGCGGGTGAAACGCTGCCGCCTCAGGCGTGAACGGCGCGCAGGCGCATCGAGAAGGCCTGCAGCTCGGCGATACCGCTTTCCTCGGCGCGGCGGCACCAGGCCTGCAGGTCGGCCACCAGCTGTTCGGCCGACACATTCGTGCGAGTCCACATCTGGCGCAGCTCCTCGCGCATCGTCACGAGCTTGTCGATGACCGGGCTGGCGGCACGGGCGTTGGCGAGTTCGCCCTGCACGGCCTGCGGGATGCGCTCCTTGTCGCGGTGCATCCAGCGCTTCGCCAGCTTGAACTGGGCGAAGCGTTCGCTGTGCTTGCCGCCCTCGGCCTGGATCTTGGCCAGTTCGGTCGCGCAGGCCGCCCTCAGGTCACGCGCATAGCTGGCCATGACTTCGTAGCGGTTGGCGATCAGTGCCTCCAGCGTGCGCGCATCGGCCGGCTGGACCTCGCCCAAGCTCAGCTTGGGCGCCGTCTTGCGGACCTTGGCCCAGCCCAGCATTTCCAGAGCACGGATGTAGACCCAGCCGATGTCGAACTCGTAGGGCTTGACCGAGAACTTGGCCGAGGTCGGGTAGGTGTGGTGGTTGTTGTGCAGCTCTTCGCCACCGACGATCAGCGTCCAGGGGATCAGGTTGGTCGACGCGTCGGGCGCCTCGAAATTGCGGTAGCCCCAGTAGTGGCCGATGCCGTTGATGACGCCGGCGGCCCAGAACGGGATCCAGACCATCTGGACGGCCCAGATCGTCGCGCCGAGGGCGCCGAACAGGGCCATGTTGATGATGAGCATCAGCGACACGCCGAGCGCGCTGTGCCTGATGTAGACATTGCGCTCGATCCAGTCATCGGGCGTGCCGCGGCTGTACTTGGCGATGGTTTCGGCGTTCTTGGCCTCGGCACGGTAGAGCTCGGCACCCTCGGCCATGACCTTGCCCAGGCCGCGGGTCTGCGGGCTGTGAGGGTCTTCCTCGGTCTCGCACTTGGCGTGGTGCTTGCGGTGGATGGCCACCCACTCGCGGGTGACCATGCCGGTGGTCATCCACAGCCAGAAGCGGAAAAAGTGCGAAGGGATGGGACCGAGATCCAGCGCACGGTGGGCCTGGGAACGATGCAGGAAGATCGTCACAGATGCGATCGTGATGTGGGTCACCACGAGGGTGTAGACCACCAGTTGCCAGGCACTGAAACCCAGCAGGCCATTGGCCAGCCAGTTCATCAGCGCGTTCAGGATGTCGTTCATGGGTCCAGGACCTCGGCCAAAACGGCCATGCAAAGGAACCTCGATTGTAGAGGCGCGCCCCCAAAATCAAGGAATGTGGAACACCGCATTCCGGCGTTGTCGTGCGAATCGGCGCGTTCCTTGACCGTCATCAAGCCGCCCGCTCCCAGGCGACGGCGAAAAATCCATCCATCGCATGCCGGTGCGGCCAGAGCCGCAGGGCGCCGTTCTCCACCAGTTCGCCGGCGCTCTCGACCTGGGCCTTGGCCAGCAGTTCGTCGGCCGCCAGAGGCTTGAAATCCGGGTGGGCGGCGGCGAATTCGGCCGCGATGACCTCGTTCTCGGCGTCCAGCAGGCTGCAGGTGGCGTAGACGAGGCGCCCGCCCGGCTTCACGAGGCGGGCGGCACTGGCCAGGATGGCGCGCTGCTTGTCCTGCAGCTCCGCCACCGCCTGCGGCGACTGGCGCCACTTCAGGTCCGGGTTGCGGCGCAGCGTGCCCAAGCCCGAGCACGGCGCATCGACGAGCACCCTGTCGATCTTGCCGGCCAGGCGCTTGATGCGTTCGTCGCGCTCGTGGGCGATCCTGGCCGGGTAGACGTTGGACAGCCCGCTGCGCGCCAGCCGCGGCTTGAGGGCGTCCAGCCGATGGCCGGACACGTCGAAGGCATAGAGCCGGCCGGTGTTGCGCATCGCGGCGCCCAGGGCCAGGGTCTTGCCGCCGGCACCGGCGCAGAAGTCCACCACCATCTCGCCGCGCTTGGGCGCCAGCAGCAGGGCCAGCAACTGGCTGCCCTCGTCCTGCACCTCGATGCTGCCGTTGGTGAACAGTTCCAGCTTGTTCAGCGCCGGCTTGCCCTGCACGCGCAGGCCGAGCGGCGAATAGGGCGTAGCCACCGCCTCGATGCCGGCGGCGGCGAGCTGGGCCTGGGCCTCCTCGCGCTTGAGCTTGAGCGTGTTGACCCGCAGGTCCAAAGGCGCGGCCTCGTTCATCGCAGCGGCAAGCTTCCAGAACTCCTCCTCGCCCAGGCGGGCCAGCAGCGGCTCGGCCAGCCAGTCGGGCAGGTTGTGGCGCAGCTTGGGCGCGAGGCTTTGCGGCGCAATGGCCTGGACTTGCTCCAGCCACTGCTGCTCCGCCGGGCCGAGCGCGCCGCGCAGGAAGGCGTCGCTGCCGCGCCAGGCCAGGATGGCCAGGCGGCGCGGCATGGGGCCGCTACCGCTCTGGGCCAGGTTCTGGAACTTGAGCCGCTCGCGCAGCATGGCGTAGACGGTCTCGGCCAGGCTGGCGCGCTCGCGCGGGCCGAGGTTCTTGTGTTGACGAAAGAAGGCCGAGACGGTGGCGTCGGCCGGCGCGTCGAGCTTGTTGACGGCGGCGATCAGCTCGGCGCACAGCTCCAGCAGGGCATTAGGATGCATCGCCCCATTATCCCAAGCCGCCCTGCATGAATCTCTGGACCCAGTTGCGCCTGCGCCCTCGCCTGCTGGCCGCCATCCTGACCGGCAGCCTGCTGGCCGCAATCTGGCCGGGCACGCTGGCCTGGCAGACCCGCGCGCTGATCGGCTGGAACCTGGCCGTCTGGATCTACCTCCCCCTCATCGTCTGGATGATGCTGACCGGCGACGCCGCGCGCCACGTGCAGCAGCGCGCCCGCCGGCTGGCAGAGGGCATGCCGGTCGTGCTGATGCTCGCGGTGCTGGGCGCACTGGCCAGCCTCGCGGCCATCACGCTGGAACTGCAGGCGGCCAAGCAGTCGCACCAGCCCGGCTATCTGCTGTTGGTGGCGGCGACCGTGTGCGGCTCCTGGCTGCTGCTGCCGGTCGAGTTCGCGCTGGCCTATGCCAGCCTCTACCACCGCCCCGGCCAGGCCACGCCGGGCCTGCAGTTCCCGGGCGATGACGGGCCGCCGGACTATGGCGATTTCCTCTATTTCTCGATCACGCTGGCCGCCACGTCGCAGACCTCGGACGTCGGCATCAGCTCGCGCCCGATGCGCCGCCTGGTGCTGCTGCAGACCCTGCTGGCCTTCGCCTTCAACACCGGCGTGCTGGCCCTGGCCATCAACATCCTGGCCGGATTGCTCAACTGAGCATCAGCTGCTGAGCCGCGCCGTCGCGGTGGCGCACGACCTCGCCGTCCCAGACCAGCGCGCCTTCCGCGAACCAGCGCACCGACTGCGGGTAGATGCGGTGCTCGGCCGTCAGCACACGGGCGGCCAGGGCCTTGGCGTCGTCGCCGGGCAGCACGGGCACGACGGCCTGCATGACGATGGCGCCGTGATCCAGCTCGGCCGTCACGAAGTGCACCGTCACGCCCGCCACCTTGCAACCCATCTCCAGCGCACGTTCGTGCGTGTGCAGGCCCGTGAAGGCCGGCAGCAACGAGGGGTGGATGTTGAGCATGCGCCGCGCGTAGCGGGCCGTGAAGCCCGGCGTCAGGATGCGCATGAAGCCGGCGAGCACGACCAGGTCGGGCGCGAAGCCGTCGATGGCCCGGGCCAGCTCGGCATCGAAGGCCTCGCGGCTGCCATGGGCCTTGTGGTCGACGACGGCCGTCGCGATGCCGTGGGCGGCTGCGAAGGCCAGGCCCGCGGCGTCGGGGCGATTGCTGATGACGGCCGCCACCTCGGCGGGCCAGCCCTCGGCCTTGCAGGCCTTGACGATGGCCTCCATGTTGGAGCCCCGCCCGGAAATCAGAATCACCAGTCTCTTCATGGGCCGGCAGTGTAGGACCCTCGCCCGTGCCAACCGGCAGGGCCACGGGCTTGAACGACAATCCCAGCCCCATGTCGACCCCAGCCCCCACCCGCCAGCGCGTGCTTTCCGGCATGCGCCCGACCGGCGCCCTGCACCTCGGCCACTACCACGGCGCCATCAAGAACTGGCTGCAACTGCAGGACAGCCACGAGGGCTTCTTCTTCGTCGCCGACTGGCATGCACTGACCACCTCCCACCCCGACCGCGACACACTGAGCCGCCACGTCTACGACATGGTGACCGACTGGCTGGCCGCCGGCATCGACCCCGAGCGCTGCACCCTGTTCCTGCAGAGCCGCATGCCCGAGCACGCCGAGCTGTTCACGCTGCTGGCCATGTGCACGCCGTCATCGTGGCTGGCACGCATGCCGAGCTACAAGGAGCAGGTCACCGCCGACCCCGAGCTGGCCACCTACGGCTTCCTCGGCTACCCGCTGCTGCAGGCGGCCGACATCCTGCTCTACAAGCCCGCCGGCGTGCCGGTCGGCGAAGACCAGGCCGCCCACGTCGAGGTGACGCGCGAGGTCGCGCGCCGCTTCAACCGCGTCTATGCGGCCGATGCGCCCGTCTTCGTCGAGCCCCAGGCCCTGCTGACCGAGACCGCCCGCGTGCCGGGCCTGGACGGCCAGAAGATGAGCAAGAGCCTGGACAACGCGATCGCGATGCGCGACGCGCCCGAGGTCACGGCCACCAAGATCCGCACCATGCCGACCGACCCGCAGCGCGTGCGCCGCACCGATGCCGGCGACCCGGCGCGCTGCCCCGTCTGGCCGCTGCACCAGATCTACACCGACGCGGCCACGCGCGCCGCCTGCGAGACCGGCTGCAAGTCCGCCAGCATCGGCTGCCTGGACTGCAAGCAGCCGCTGATCGAGGCCATCCAGCGTGAGCAGGCCCCCTGGCGCGAGCGCGCCGCAGCGCTGGACCCGCAGCAGGTGCGCTGGACGCTGGAGGTCGGCACCGAGCGCGCCCGCGCGGTCGCGCGCAAGACGCTGCGCGAGGTGCGCGCGGCGATGGGGCTGGTGGCTTGAACGCCGCAACAGTTCATGTGACCGATCTTGAGGCCGCCATCAACTGGTGGCGCGAGCGTTCGCCCTCCCCCGACGGCATCAGCGCCGCCGCCGAGGTGCGCGCGCTGGCCGAGGCCTATGCGCTGCTCGCCTGGCAGCACACCACCGAAGTCGACACGGCCGCGTTGAACGAAAGGGCGCTGGGCGCCTGGCTGGCCTGGTATGCCACCACGCCGGACTCGCCCTGCATCGCGATCTGCTCGACCGCCCAGGGCGACCCCGTCTGCAAGGGCTGCGGCCGAACCTTCGACGAGGTGCAGCACTGGCCGGCCCTCGACCCATTCGAGAAGCGCGCCGTCTGGCACCGCATCACGCTGGACGCAACGGCCTGGCGCTTCAACCGCTACGTCGAGCGAGGAGGATGAAGCCCCTCGTCCAAGGAGTACCTTGGCCGGTCCCCCGCGGGGACGGCGACGCTCGCGGCATTGAGCCGCAAGCACATCGCCCGACGGGCCGGCTTGGGAACTGGAGTCGGACACAGGCAGTCCCTGCGGACTGCTGGTGCCTACGCAAGGCCGATGGCCTCTGGCCATTGGCAGGCCCGGCGCTCGGCCCGAAAACCACGGCGGCCGCGAAATGACACGCATCCGTTTCATCGACAGCGTCCGCCGCCTGGTGCCCCAGGCCTGGCCGGTGCTCGTCGGCCAGCTGGCCGTGATGATGTTCAGCACGGTCGACACGCTGATGATGGGCCGCGTCGGCCCGCAGGACCTGGCCGGCCTCGCGGTCGGCTCGGCGGCCTACGTCAGCATCTTCGTCGGGCTGATGGGCGTCGTGCTCGCGGTGGGGCCGATCGCCGGCCGGCAGTACGGCGCCGACGACCTGCCCGGCTCCGGCCGCAGCTTCGTGCAGGCCCAGTGGCTGGCCCTGCTGCTGTGCGTGCCGGGCAGCCTGGCACTGTGGTTCCCCGATCCCTTCATCTGGCTGGCCCAGCTCGACGCGACCCAGGCCGCCAAGGTGCGGGCCTACACCCGCCCCGAGGCCTTCGCGCTGCCGGCGGCGCTGCTGTTCGCGGCCTTCCGCGGTTTCTCGACCTCGGTCAGCCGGCCCAAGGCGGTGATGGCCGTGCAGCTCGGCGGCCTCGCCGCCAAGGTGCCGCTGAACGCGCTGCTCGTCTTCGGCTGGGGGCCCCTGCCCGCCATGGGCGTGGGAGGCTGCGGCTGGGCCACGGCCATCGCGATGACGGCCCATGCCCTGGCCGCGCAGGCCCTGCTGCGCCGCGACGGCTTCTACCGCCCTTTCCGCATCCCCCACCTCTGGCAGACGCGCCCGCACTGGGTCGAGCTGGTCAGCCTGGTGCGCCTGGGCCTGCCGATGGGCGGCTCCATCCTCGTCGAGGTGACGGGCTTCACCTTCATGGCCTTCTTCATCGCGCGGCTGGGCGCCACGCCCGTGGCCGGCCACCAGATCGCGGTCAACCTCGTCGCGATGATGTTCATGATCGCGCTGGCCCTGGCCACGGCGGCCGGCACACTGGTGGCCCAGCACCTGGGCGCGGGCGACAAGCGTGCGGCGCGCACCGTCGGCCGCCACGCGATGGTGCTGGCGGCCCTCGTCGCGGCCAGCGTGGGCGCGGTCGTCGCGCTGGCGCGCGAGTCCATCGTCGGCCTCTATACGGCCAACACGGCCACGGCGGCGGCGGCATTGCCGCTGCTGGTCTGGGTCTGGTTCTTCCACCTGGGTGACGCGCTGCAGACGGTGGCCGCCTATGTGCTGCGCGCCTACCAGGTCGCGACGCTGCCCATGGTCATCTACGTCGTGGCGCTCTGGGGCCTGGGCATCGGTGGTGGCTATCTGCTCGCCTTCGGTGCCCACGGCGCGGGCGCGGTGGGTTTCTGGCAGGCCGCCACGGCGGGCCTGCTCACCGCGGCGTTGCTGCTCGGCCTGCTGCTCAGACAAGTCTTCGAAGAGAATCGCGAATCAGCGCCTTGACGCCGGCAGGAAGAGCACGAAGCGGCTGCCGCCGCCGTCGCGTGGCAGGCAGCGCACGCTGCCGCCGTGGCGCTCGGCAATCTGTTTGACCAGGCTCAGCCCCAGGCCGACGCCTCCCGCCATCTCGGCATGGCCGGGCAGGCGGAAGAACGGCTCGAAGATGCGCTCGCGCATCTCCGCCGGCACGCCGGGGCCGCGGTCGGCCACGACGAATTCGTAGCCGCCGGCCACCGGGCGCAGAGTCAACTGCACCTCGGGGCCGCCATAGCGGCGCGCGTTGTCCAGCAGGTTGCGCAGCGCGCGGCGCAGCAGGCGCTCCTGGCCGTCGATGCGCGCCGAATCGGTCTCGGGCTCGAAGGCGACCTCGGAGCGGGCCGCCTCCTCGGCGCCCAGGGCCAGCAACTCGACGGCATGGGTGTCGCCGAGCGCGCTGCCAGCCTCCAGGCGGCTCGCCAGCAGCACCTCCTCGACCAGCGCGTCCAGCTCGGCGATATTGACGTCGATCTCGCGCGCCAGCCGCTCGCGCTGGGCCGGGCCGGCGTCCTCCAGCATCGCGAAGGCCATCTTCAGCCGCGCCAGCGGCGAGCGCAGTTCGTGGCTGGCATTGGCCAGCAAGCTCTGGTGGGAGCGCAGCAGGGTTTCGATGCGGTCCGCCGCCTGGTTGAAGCTGCCGGCCAGCGCCGCCACCTCGTCGCTGCCGCTGTCGTCGACGCGGTGGCCGAGCTGGCCGGCGCCGAACTGCTCGACGCCGCGCTTGAGCACCTCCAGCCGGCGCGTGAGCCGGCGCACGACGGGATAGGCGCCGGCCGCCACGCCGACGAAGAGCAGTACCAGCACGATGGCCAGCGTGGAAACGGCCGGCGCGTTGGGCGATACCGGGCGATGCAGCCAGGGGCCGGCCCATGGGCCTTCGTCCAGCCGTTGCGGTCGGGCTCCCGGGCCGCCGCCGGGTGGGCCGGCCAGGCCGCCCTGGGGAGGCCCCGGGCGCACGGTGCGCACCATCTCCAGGCTGCGGCCGTCACCCAGGCCGGCGCTGACGACAATGGCGCCCGGGTCGTCGACCCGGCGCTGGAACATCACCGTCGCCGCGATGCGCCGGCCCTCGGCGTCCACCAGCGCGATGGGCATTCGCAGGCGGCCACCCCAGTCGGCGAAGACATCGGCCTGATCCTCGCGCGCCGCCGTCGCCGCCGGCAGCGCGAGCTTGAGCAGGCCGGCCATCGCATTCAGCCGCTCGCCCGCCACCAGCTCCACATTGCCGCGCTCCTGCTCGATATGGCGCTGGAACAGCCAGGCCGAGCCGAAGGCGAAGGCCAGCAGCAGCGCCACCAGCGTCAGGTAGATGCGAACGTAGAGGCTCTTCATCGGCAATGCATGGAACTGACGGGCCGAGCGCCGGGCCTGCCAATGGCCAGAGGCCATCGGACTTGCGTAGGCACAAGCAGTCCGCAGGGACTGCCTGTGTCCGACTCCAGTTCCCAAGCCGGCCCGCGCTGGCGATGTGCTTGTCGGTCAATCCGGCAAGCATCGCCGCCCCCCAGGGGGCTGAGGCCGGACACATTGCCCCCAGTGGGCGCGATGTGTCCGCCGAAGAGCTGCGGCGCAAGCCGCAGCGCGGTCTGCAAGACCGACCGGGCTTGCCCGCGTTCAGCGCGGCAAGACTGGGCGAGGGGTTTCATTCAAGCGGCGTCCGCGTCCGCGTCCTGCTTGCGCGCGAAGACATAGCCGGCGCCGCGCACGGTCAGCACGCGGCGCGGGTTCTTGGGGTCGTCCTCGATGACGGCGCGGATGCGCGAGATGTGCACGTCGATGGAGCGGTCGAAGGCTTCCAGCGGATGGCCCTTGAGGGCGTCCATGATCTGGTCGCGGCTCAGCACGCGCCCCGGGCTCTGGGCCAGCACGACGAGCAGATCGAACTGGTGGCTGGTCAGGTCGCAGATCCTGCCGTCCAGCCGGGCCACGCGCGCGGCCAGGTCGATGTCGAGCCGGCCGAAGCGCAGCACCTCGTCGCCATCGAGCTTGGGCTCGAGGCGGCGCAGCAGGGCCTTGACGCGGGCCTGCAGCTCACGCGGCTCGAAGGGCTTGGAGAGATAGTCGTCGGCGCCCAGTTCCAGGCCGAGGATGCGGTCCATGGGCTCGCCACGGGCCGACAGCATCAGCACCGGCTGGTGGCGCCAGCGCGGGTCGCCACGCAGCCAGCGGCAGAAGTCCAGGCCATCGCCGTCGGGCAGCATCAGGTCCAGCACGATCAGCTCGAAGCGCCCCTGGGCCAGGGCCTCCCGCGCCTGGGCCAGGCTGCCGGCCGCGCTGACCTCGAAGCCGGCGGAGCGGAGGTAGTCGCCGACCATGCCGGTCAGGCGGGTGTCGTCATCGATCAACAGCAGTCGGGCACTCATCACGGGGGCGAGGGAAGAGAACGAAAGCCGGCGCACCTCGGCGCCGGTGCCATGGGGCTCAAGCATCGCAGAACTCCTCGCCGACAGCCAATCAACCTGCCTTGCGGCCAGCCATGCGGGCCTGGTGCTTCTTCATGACGTCGGCGATCTTGGCGCGCTGCTCGGGTGTCAGCACGCGGGCCGCGTCGATGCCGGCCTGGCTCATGCGCTTGGAGGCGGCGTCATGCTGGGCGCTCATCTGCGCACGCACCGACTCGATGGCGGCGGCGTCGATATTGGGCGCGGTGAAGAGCGCGGCCATCTGCTCGTGCAGCTGCCGGCCGCTGTCGCGCTGGCCGGCGAGGTCCTGGTGGGCGGCCTTGAAGATGGCCTCGATCTGGCTGCGCTGGGCGTCCGTGGCATTGACCAGGTCGAGCACATGCTCCATGTGGCCGCCGAACATGCCGGGCGCCATCATCATGCCGGGGCCGCCGTGGTGATCCGGGCCGGGGCCGGGCTGGGCCTGCACGGCCGCGCCGCCGGCGGCGAGGGCCAGCGCCACGGTGGCGACACGCAACAGGTTGTGAATTCGGGGGGCTTGCATCAGTGATCTCCTGGAAGAAGAGGAAGTGAAGTCATCTTCCGGAGACCCTGTGTGGCATCTTTGGGGGCGGGGTAAAGAACTGTGTCGAAACCCGCCCCCCCAAGTCCGTCACTTGATCGGCTTGAAGCGCATGCGCTTGGGGCGCGCGCCTTCCTCGCCCAGGCGCTTCTTCTTGTCGGCCTCGTATTCGTGGAAGTTGCCGTCGTAGAAGAACCACTGCGAGTCGCCCTCGCAGGCCAGGATGTGGGTGCAGATGCGGTCCAGGAACCAGCGGTCGTGGCTGATGACCATGGCCGAGCCGGCGAACTCCAGCAGCGCTTCTTCCAGCGCGCGCAGAGTTTCGACGTCGAGGTCGTTGGACGGTTCGTCCAGCATCAGCACGTTGCCGCCCTGGGCCAGGGTCTTGGCCAGGTGCAGGCGGCCGCGCTCGCCGCCGGACAGCGAGCCGACGAGCTTCTGCTGGTCGTTGCCCTTGAAGTTGAAGCGGCCAAGGTAGGCGCGGCTGGGCATGACGAACTTGCCGACGACGATGTTGTCCAGGCCGCCGGAGACGTCCTCCCACACGGTCTTGCCGGCTTCCAGGCTGGCGCGGCTCTGGTCCACGAAGGCCAGCTTGGCGGTCTTGCCGATCTTGACGTTGCCGCTGTCCGGCTGCTCCACACCCTGCAGCATGCGGAACAGCGTCGACTTGCCGGCGCCGTTGGGGCCGATGATGCCGACGATGGCGCCCGCGGGCACCTTGAAGCTCAGGTTGTCGATCAGCACGCGGTCGCCGAAGCTCTTGCTGACGTTCTCGAACTCGATGACCTCATTGCCCAGGCGCTCGGCCACGGGGATGAAGATCTCGTTGGTCACGTTGCGCTGCTGGTATTCGACGTCGCTCAGTTCCTCGAAGCGGGCCAGGCGCGCCTTGCTCTTGGCCTGGCGGCCCTTGGCGTTGGAGCGCACCCACTTGAGTTCCTCCTTCATCGCCTTCATGCGCGCGTCTTCGCTCTTCTGCTCCTGCTCCAGACGGCGTTCCTTCTGGTCCAGCCACTCGGAGTAGTTGCCCTTCCACGGGATGCCGTGGCCACGGTCCAGTTCGAGGATCCACTCGGCCGCGTTGTCCAGGAAGTAGCGGTCGTGGGTGATGGCCACGACGGTGCCGGGGAAGCGTTGCAGGAACTGCTCCAGCCACTCGACGCTTTCTGCGTCCAGGTGGTTGGTGGGCTCGTCGAGCAGCAGCATGTCGGGCTTGGACAGCAGCAGACGGCACAGGGCCACACGGCGCTTCTCGCCGCCGGACAGCACGCCGATGACGGCGTCCCAGGGTGGCAGGTTCAGCGCGTCGGCGGCCAGCTCCAGCTGCAGGTCGGTGTTCTCGGAGCCGGCGGCGGCGATGATGGCCTCCAGCTCCCCCTGCTCGGCGGCCAGCGCGTCGAAGTCGGCGTCCGGCTCGGCATAGGCGGCATAGACCTCGTCCAGGCGCTTCTTCGCGGCCAGCACGCCGCCGATGCCCTCTTCCACGGCCTGGCGCACGGTCTGGTCGGGGTCGAGCTTGGGCTCCTGCTCCAGGTAGCCGATCTTGATGCCCGGCATCGGGATGGCTTCGCCCTCGTACTCCTTGTCCACGCCGGCCATGATCTTCAGCAGGGTCGACTTGCCCGAGCCGTTCACGCCCAGCACGCCGATCTTGGCGCCCGGGAAGAAGGACAGCGAGATGTCCTTGAGGATGTGGCGCTTGGGGGGAACCGTCTTGTTGACACGGTTCATTGAAAAGACGTACTGGGCCATGGCGAATCCTTGAGGCTGAAATGGCGGCAGGCCCCGGAAGGGCCTGCGTTGCCTGCTATTGTCGCCGAGGCCGTGATTCAAGGAAGTCAGATGCCCCGCCTGCTCGCCGCGCTGCTCGTTCTTGCCACCTGCCTCGCCCACGCCCAGACCCTGCGCTGGGCCAGCCAGGGCGACATGCAGACCACCGATCCGCATTCGCAGAACGAGGTGCTGACCAACACGCTGAACAACCAGGTCTATGAGAGCCTGACCCGGCGCATGATGGACATGAGCATGGGCCCCGCCCTGGCCACGGAGTGGACCCAATTGTCGCCGCTGCAATGGCGCTTCAAGCTGCGCCCGGGCGTCAAGTTCCACGACGGCACCCCCTTCACGGCCGACGACGTCGTCTTTTCGATGCAGCGCCTGCGCGACGACAACGCGCCGCAACGCGTCTATGCCAACGCGGTCGGCACGCCGAAGGCCGTGGACCCGCTGACCGTCGTCTTCACGCTGGACAAGCCCAACCCCATCGTGCCGGAGCTGCTGGGCAACCTCTACATCATGAGTCGGCGCTGGTGCGAGGAACACCGCGTCGCGCGCCCGCTGGACTTCAAGAAGCAGGAGGAGTCCTATGCCAGCCAGCACGCCAACGGCACCGGCCCCTTCATGCTGGTGAGCCGCCAACCCGGCGTGAAGACGGTGTTCAAGCGCAACCCGAACTGGTGGAACAAGTTCGACGGCAATCTGCAGGACTTCACCTATCTGCCCATAGTCAACGACGCGACCCGCACCGCGGCGCTGATCTCCGGCGAGGTCGACTTCGTGCTCGACCCGCCGCCGCGCGACGTGGCCAGGCTGCGCACCCTGCCCGGCATCAAGGTGCTGGACGGCGAGGAGAACCGCCTGATCTTCATCGGCATGGACCAGACGCGCGACAAACTGCTCTACGGCCAGGCGCCGGGCGGCCGCAACCCCTTCAAGGACCTGCGCGTGCGCAAGGCCCTCTACCAGGCCATCGACATCGAGGCCATCAAGCTCAAGCTGATGAGCGGCTATGCGGTGCCCACGGGCGGCCTGACGCCGTCGCCGCGCGGCGCCTACAACGACGCCAGGCTAGAAACCCGCCTGCTCTACGACCTCGTCCAGGCCCGCCGGCTGATGGCCGAGGCCGGCTATGCCGACGGCTTCGAAGTGACGCTGGACTGCCCCAACAACCGCTACGTCAACGACGAGCGCATCTGCATAGCACTCGCCGGCATGTGGGCCCAGCTCAAGGTCAGGGTCAAGGTCAACGCGATGCCGCGCACGCTGTTCTTCCCCAAGGTCGAGAAGTTCGACACCAGCTTCTACCTGGCCGGCTGGGGCGGCGGCTCCACCGACGCCGAAGTCATGCTGACCCCGGTGCTGCGCAACCGCGGCGAGCACGGCGTGGGCGTGGGCAACTTCGGCGGCATCGTCAACAACGAGGCCGACGCGCTAGCGGCGGCCTCCACCATCGAGCCCGACGCGAAGAAGCGCGAGACCCTGGTCAAGGCCGCGCTGCAAAGCTACCGCGAGCAGGTCAACATCATCCCGCTGCACCGCCAGGTCATCCCCTGGGCCATGCGCGGCGGGATCGGCATGCCGCATTCCGCCAACAACGCGGTCAGCATGGATTGGGTCACGGTGGCTCGCTAGGCCGAGCGGCTAGAATGGAGGCCAACGCCGCGCTCTCAGTCTTGCGCGGCGTTTCATTTTTCTGGCCCCCGCACGCGGCCTGGCTTGCCCGAAGACTGGTGTCGCCACCCCGGCGTCACGGCGAGCCCCGGTGAAAGTTGGCGTGCCCTCCCCCTTAGGATTCGATGAGTTTCGACACCCTCGGCCTGGCAGCTCCGCTGCTCAAGGCCATCGCCGACGCCGGCTACACCACCCCCACCCCCATCCAAGCCCAGGCCATCCCCGCGGTGCTCAACGGCGGCGACCTGATGGCCGGTGCGCAGACCGGCACCGGCAAGACCGCCGGCTTCACGCTGCCCATGCTGCACCGCCTGTCCACCGGCGAGAAGCTGCTCAACAAGCGCGGCAAGATCGCCATCCGCGCGCTGGTGCTGACGCCCACCCGCGAACTCGCCGCCCAGGTCGAGGAATCGGTGCAGACCTATGGCAAATACCTGCCGCTGAAGAGCATGGTCATGTTCGGCGGCGTCGGCATGCAGCCGCAGATCAACAAGCTGCGCGACGGCGTGGACATCCTCGTCGCCACGCCCGGCCGCCTGCTCGACCACGCGCAGCAGGGCACGCTGGACCTGTCGCAGGTGCAGATCCTGGTGCTGGACGAAGCCGACCGCATGCTCGACATGGGCTTCGTGCATGACATCAAGAAGGTGCTGGCCCTGCTGCCGGCGCAGAAGCAGTCGCTGCTGTTCAGCGCCACCTTCAGCGACGAGATCAAGAACCTCGCCGACCGCCTGCTGAACCAGCCGGCCCTCATCGAGGTGGCCCGCCGCAACCAGACCAACGACCAGATTGCGCAGAAGGTCCACCCGGTGGGTCGCGAGCGCAAGAAGGAACTGCTGGTCCACCTGATCAAGTCGGGTGACTGGCACCAGGTGCTGGTCTTCACGCGCATGAAGCACGGCGCCAACCGCCTGACCGACTACCTGAACGACCAGGGCATCAGCGCCATGGCCATCCACGGCAACAAGAGCCAGGGTGCCCGCACCAAGGCGCTGGCCGACTTCAAGAGCGGCGACCTGACCTGCCTCGTCGCCACCGACATCGCGGCCCGCGGCATCGACATCGACCAGTTGCCCCACGTCGTCAACTTCGAGCTGCCCAACGTGCCCGAGGACTATGTCCACCGCATCGGCCGCACCGGCCGTGCCGGCGCCCAGGGCGAGGCGGTCAGCCTGGTCTGCGTGGACGAGAACGGCTTCCTGCGCGACATCGAGCGCCTGATCAAGCGTGAGATCCCGAAGGAGATCGTGCCCGGCTTCGCGCCCGATCCCAACGAGAAGGCCGAGCCCATCGTGCTGGGCCGCACCGTGCTGAACCCCAATGGCAGCCGGGGCCGCAACCCCAACCCGCCGGCCCACGCCGGCCGCGGCGGCCGCCCCGGTGGCAATGGCGGCGGTGGCCGCGGTGGCGACAACCGTGGCGGCTCGCGCGACGGCGGCCGCCCGGGCGGCAAGCCGCAGGCCCACGCCGGCCACGGTGGTGCCAAGCCCGCCGGCGCGCATGCCGGCCACGGTGGCGCCAAGCCCGCTGGCGCGCACGCCGGCCACGGTGGCGCCAAGCCGCACGCCCAGCACGCGCCGCGCAATGCCTCGGCCCAGCCGAGCCGCGACGGCGGCAGCGCTCCGCGCCACAACAATGGCCCGCGCCTGACGCAACCAAAGCGCTGATCGACGCGTCGCGAAGCACGGCCCGCCCTCCCCGGAGCGCGGGCCGTTTTCATGGTGGCGGCGGGACCGAAAGGACCGACTCTCTAAGATCGAGGCATGCCTTCCCCCGAGCTGACCTGGGTCGCCGGCGCCAGCGGCCTCATCGGCCGCGAACTGCTGGCGCAGCTGAGCGACACCCCCGTTCTTGCCCTCGTGCGCCGGCCGCTGGCCGGCCTGCCGCCGAGCACACTCCGCCGCGAGGCCATCGTCGACCTGCAGGCCCTGCCCGCCGACCTGCCCGCGCCGCGCCGCGTCTTCATCGCGCTGGGCACGACGATGGCCCAGGCCGGCTCGCAGGCGGCGTTCCGCGCGGTGGACTTCGACGCCGTCGTCGCCGTGGCCCGCACGGCGCGCGAGCGGGGCGCGACGCATTGCGGCGTCGTCTCGGCGCTAGGCGCCGATGCGCGCTCCTCCGTCTTCTACAACCGCGTGAAGGGCGAGGCCGAGGCGGCCCTCATCGGCCTGGGCTTCGAGCGCCTCGTCATCGCCCGGCCCTCGCTGCTCGACGGCCACCGCGAGGCCCTTGGCCAGCCCCATCGCGCCGGCGAGGCGTGGAGCCTGCGCCTGGCGCGCCCGCTCGCCGGCCTCATCCCCAAGGCCTGGCGCCCCATCGCGGCGGACCGCGTCGCGCGTGCGCTGCGGCTTGCGCTCGCGCAAGGCGGCCCGGCCGTGCAGCTGCTCGAATCCGGCGCGATGCAGACCCTGGGATCAGGATCCTAGATTCGGCAATCGACCGCTGGCCATCCTGCGAACTCTTGATGCCTCAACACCCTCCGTATTCCGCGCCCTCCAGCACTTCGGTGAGCAGCGCTGCATGCCCGCTGGTCTGGCGCTTCGGGCCGCTGACGGCGTTGCTCCTCCTGGTGGGCAAGCCCACTGCGTCGTCGCGCCTTGTCAGCCGCCCGCCTCGCCACGCCAGGACGAGACGCCCTGGCCTTCGCCAGGCACAAACAGTCCCCAGGACTGTTTGTGCCCGGGCTCAGTTCCTCGGGTACGCCCAACTGCCAAATCTAGGATCATGAAACTGACCTTCCTCGGCGCCGCCGACTCCGTGACCGGCTCGCGCCATCTGCTAACCCTGGGCGAGCAGCGCCTGCTGCTGGATGCCGGCCTGTTCCAGGGCTTCAAGGCCCTGCGCGAACGCAACTGGATGCCGCTGGGCGCGGACGCCGCCCGCCTGGACGCCGTGTTGCTGTCCCACGCCCACCTGGATCACTGTGGCTATCTGCCGGCGCTGCGCCGCCAGGGTTTTCGCGGCCCCATCCACGCCACCGCCGCGACCCGCGACCTCTGCGACGTGCTGCTGCGCGACAGCGCCCACCTGCAGGAGGAAGACGCCAAGCGCGCCAACCGCGACCAGTCCAGCCGCCACGACAAGGCCCTGCCGCTTTACGGCGTGCGAGAGGCCGAGGCGACGATGAAGCAGTTCGTGCCGCTGCCGCGCGACGGCCGGCTCACGCTGGGCGACACCGAGGTGCGCTTCACCCCGGCCGGCCACCTGCTGGGCGCCACCTCCATCCACGTCCGCCACGGCGGGCGCAGCCTGCTGTTCTCGGGCGACATCGGCCGCAGCAACGACCTGCTGATGCCCGTGCCCCAGGTGCCGCCGGCGGCCGACGTCGTGATGATCGAGTCCACCTACGGCGACCGCCTGCACCCGGCCGAGGATGTGCAGGCCCGCCTCGCTCAGCTGCTGCGCACGACGCTCAAGCGCGGCGGCTCGGTGCTGCTGCCCAGCTTCGCGGTCGGCCGCGCCCAGGCCCTGCTGCTGGTGCTGCAGCGCCTGCGCCGCGCCGGCGAGCTGCCGCTGGAAGTACCGATCTGGCTGGACAGCCCGATGGCCGAGCAGGCCACGGAGCTGACGGTCAAGCACGCCAAGCTGCTGCGCATCTCCGCTGACGAGGCCCGCGGCCTGACCGACCGCGTGCGCTACGTCACCAAGCAGGCCCAGAGCCTCAAGCTCGCCGCCAGCCTGGCGCAACGCAAGGCCCGGCCGGCCATCGTCATCTCGGCCAGCGGCATGGCCACCGGCGGCCGGGTGCTGAACTACATCGAGACGCTGGCGCCCCAGCCTCAGCACCACATCGCCTTCCCCGGCTTCCAGGCCGGCGGCACGCGCGGCGCGCGCATGGTGGCCGGCGAGCGCGAGATCAAGCTGCGCGGGCGCTGGGTGCCGGTCAATGCCGAGATCAGCCATCTCGACGGCTTCTCGGGCCACGCCGACGCCGAGGGCCTGCTGCAGTGGCTGCGCGCCCTGCCCCGGCCGCCCGAGCAGGTCTATGTCGTGCACGGCGAGCCGGCCGCGGCCGACGCGCTGCGCTGTCGCATCAAGGACGAGCTCGGCCTGGCCGTGCGCGTGCCCCAGCACGGCGAGACGGTCGAGCTTTGAGGCGCGCAGCCATCGTCCCGGCCGAGGTCGATTTCTCCGACCCGGCCGCTCCCGCCGCGCCCGCCTTCGGCGACGTCTACCACTCGCGCGCCGGTGCGCTGCCCCAGGCCCGCCATGTCTTCCTCGGCGGCAACGGCCTGCCGGGCCGCTGGCAGGGGCGGCGCAGCTTCGCCGTGCTGGAGACGGGCTTCGGCCTGGGCAACAACTTCCTCGCGACCTGGGACGCCTGGCGGCAGGACCCGGCGCGCTGCGAGCGCCTCGTCTTCGTCAGTGTCGAGAAGCACCCGCTGCGCCGCGAGCACCTGGCCCACGCCCATGCCGCCAGCCCGCTGCCCGAACTTGCGGCCCAGCTCGTCGCGGCCTGGCCGCCGCTGACGCCGGGCCTGCACACCTTGCGCTTCGAGGCCGGCCGCGTCGAGCTGCTGCTGGGCCTGGGCGATGCGCGCGAGCTGCTGCGCGAACTGGTGCTGCAGGCCGACGCCCTCTACCTCGACGGCTTCGCGCCCGCGCGCAACCCCGAGCTCTGGGACGAATGGCTGCTGAAGAGCCTGGCCCGCCACGCCGCGCCCGGCACCACGGCGGCGACCTGGAGCATCTCGCGCCCGATGCGCCGCGCGCTGGCCTCGCTGGGCTTCGAGGTCGGGCTGGCGCCGGGCTTTGCGAACAAGCCCGAGATGAGCATCGCCCGCTTCGCGCCCCGCCACACGCCGCAGCGCCCGGCCGGCCGCGAGCCGCTGGCGTCCGATGCACGCCGCGCTGTCGTCGTCGGTGCCGGCCTCGCCGGTGCGGCCTGCGCACTGGCGCTGTCACGGGCCGGCGTGGCCTGCACCGTCATCGATGCGCTGGGCGGCCCGGCCCAGGCCAGCTCGGGCAATCCGGCCGGCCTCTTCCACGGCACCGTCAACCCCGACGACGGCCCGCATGCCCGCTTCAACCGCGCCGCGGCCCTGGCCACGCAGCGCCTCGTCGCCGAGCTGGGCCTGCCGCTGCAGCGCGGCCTGCTGCGGCTGGAGACGCGGCTGCCGCTGGCGGCGATGACGAGCGTGGGCGGCTATGTGCAAGCCCTGTCCGCCGCCGAGGCCTCGGCCCTGGCGGGCACGGCGCTGGCCCACCCGGCCTGGTTCTATCCCGGCGGCGGCGCGCTGGACCCGGCGGCCTACGCGCGGGCCATGCTGGCCGCTAGCGGCGCCACGCTGAACCTCGGCACACCGGTGGCGGCGCTGCGCCCGGCCAGCGCGGGCTGGGAGCTGCTGGACGGCGGCGGCGCCGTCATCGCCGCGGCCCCCCTCGTCGTGCTCGCCGGCGGTCACGGCCAGCTGCCGCTGCTGGGCGAGCTGGCGGCCGGCCTCGTCGTGCAGCGCGGCCAGCTCAGCCACCTGCCGCATGCGCCCTGGTGCCCGGCCGTGCCGATCGCCGGCGAGGGCTATGCCATCGCCGACGGCCGCGGCGGCGCCTGGTGCGGCGCGACGACGCAGGACGGCGACCTCGACCCCGCGTTGCGCGCGGCCGACCAGACTGAGAACCTGGCCCGCTACGCCCGCCTGGCCGGCCTCGACACCCCGCCGGACGTACCGCTGGCCGGGCGTGTCGGCTGGCGGCTGATCGCGCCCGACCGCCTGCCGCTGATTGGCGGCCTGGCCGCGCCGGGCGTGGCGGCCGACCAGCTGCGCCTGCAGCCGCGCCAGCCGGGCCTGCTGCTGTGCACCGGCTTCGCGTCGCGCGGCATTTCCTGGGCGGCGCTGGCCGGCCAACTGGTCGCTGCGCTGGCGCTCGGCACGCCCCGGCCGCTGGAAGCGGAACTGCTGGATGCCGTCGACCCGATGCGCTTCGCACTGCGGCGCGCAAGACGCGCAACTATTGCCGCTTTGCCGAACTGAGCGCGCCTGGAGCGGCGAGGAGGGTGACGACACTGCTACGCCGAAACGGGCCGCGAGACGGTCGCCATCCAAGGAGCAAGAAATGCTGAACAGCCTGTGGGGTTCGCGCAGCCCCGCACAACGCCTGAGCCTGGCCCTGGGCCTTGTGCTGGTCCTGACCACGCTCGGAGGCCTGGCCGCCTTCTCGGCGCTCACCGACGCGGGCCCTGCCAAGACTTGGCTGGGCTGGGCGCTGGGCCTGGCCTGGCTGGTCGGCATCGGCACAGTGCTGAGTAGCGGCGGCAGCGGTGGTGCCGGCCTGCGCGAGGCGGCCGAAGCTGCCGAGGCCCTGGCCCGCTTCGACCTGACCCACGCCATCCGCGATGGCGGCAGCGGCGACACCGGCCGCCTGCTGCAGGCGCTGCAGAACACCCAGTCCGCGCTGCAACGCCTCATCGGCGATGTTCGCAGCGCGGCCGACAGCATCGGCACGGCCAGCGCCGAGATCGCGGTCGGCAACCACGACCTTTCGCTGCGCACCGAGCAGACCGCTTCCAACCTGCAACAGGCGGCCTCGTCGATGTCCGAGCTGACCGGCACCGTCAAGCAGACGGCCGACGCCGCCATGACGGCCAATCAGCTCGCCAGCTCGGCCGCCAGCGTCGCCCAGCGCGGCGGCGAGGCCGTGTCCCAGGTCGTCACGACGATGGACGAGATCAGCCAGAGCTCGCGCAAGATCAACGAGATCATCGGCACCATCGACGGCATCGCCTTCCAGACCAACATCCTGGCGCTGAACGCGGCCGTGGAAGCCGCGCGCGCCGGCGAACAGGGCCGCGGCTTCGCCGTCGTGGCCGGCGAGGTGCGGGCCCTGGCCCAGCGCAGCGCCGAGGCCGCCAAGGAGATCAAGAGCCTCATCAGCGCCAGCGTGGAGCGCGTGGACTCGGGTACCGAGCAGGTCCAGGCCGCGGGTGCCACGATGACCGAGATCGTCGCCAGCGTGCAGCGCGTGACCGACATCATTGGCGAGATCAGCGCCGCAGCCCGCGAGCAGAGCGAGGGCATCGGCGTCGTCAACGGCTCCGTCGTGCAGCTCGACCAGATGACGCAGCAGAACGCGGCGCTGGTGGAGGAATCCGCCGCCGCCGCCGAGAGCCTGCGCGAGCAGTCGGCCCGCATGACCGAGGCCATCGGCGTGTTCAAGCTCGGCGGTGCTGCCGCGCGGCTGGCACCGGCCAGGGCGCCCGCCCCGCGGCCCGCGCCGAAGGCGGCGGCAGCGCCAAAACCGGCGGCACTCAAGCCGGCCGTACCCGCGGTAGCCGCGCCCAGGCCGACGATGCCGGTGCGCAAGCCTGCGGCCAAGCCGGCCACCACGCCCGTCACCGCGCCGCGGCCGGCCGCGCCCGTCCCGACTCCCGCGCCCACCAGCGACGACGGCGACTGGGAAACCTTCTGAGATGAGCTCCAGCACCGGCCACGCCGGTGCCTGCCCAGCGACCATCGCCGCGGCTCAGCCCTCGGGGGTGTCCAACCCGTTGCCGGGCGCCCCTTTTTGCCTGTAGCCGGCCCGACGGCCCCGCGCCGGGTACCAGACCTCGCGCTCCACCCACAGCCGCAGCCGCCCGGCGCGCTCGCTGCGCTGCTCGCCCAGCCAGGCCAGCGCGGCCTGGTCGAGCAGGTAGACGCCATCGGGCCGCTCGCGCAGCGCCTGCGGCTGGCGCCGCCTGAATACGGCCGCCGGCATGGGCGCGCCGAGCGCCGTCGCGAGGTCTTGCAGCGCGATCCAGCGGTGCGCGTCGAGGTCGTCGTCGACGACGCGGATGCGCTGACCCTTGAACTGGTAGAAATGCCCCTGCACCGGCCGGAAGGCCAGTTGGCGCAGCGAGCGCCAGGCCGTTTCAAGCAAGGCCATCAGGTCGCCGGCGAGGGCGCGCGCCCACAGCATCACGCTGACGAGCAGGCCGGCCCATCCGCTCGACCACCACAGCAGGGCGCTCACGCCCGAGCACAGGGCCAGCTTCAGCAGCAGGCTGCGCCACCAGTGATGCCGCTCGTGCGCCGCCGCATCGAAACCGGGCGGTTCGCGGCGCGGCATGCGGCCAGGCTCAGAAAGTCAGCGTCTTCACGCCACCCGCGCCGCCCAGCAGGCAGACACTGGCCTTGTGACGCGCGAACACGCCGACCGTGACGACGCCGGGCCACTGGTTGACCTCGGCCTCGAAGCCCAGCGGGTCGGTGATGGACAGGCCGCGCACGTCAAGGATGTGGCCGCCGTTGTCGGTGACGACGCCGGCGCGCAGGCTGGCCGTGCCGCCTATCTTCGCGAAGCGCCGCGTCAGCTGCGCGGCGGCCATCGGGATGATCTCGACCGGCAGCGGGAAGGCGCCCAGTGTCTGCACGAGCTTGGATTCGTCGGCGATGCAGACGAACTTCCCGGCCAGGTCGGCGACGATCTTCTCGCGCGTCAGCGCGGCACCGCCGCCCTTGACCATATAGCCGCGGCCGTCGATCTCGTCGGCGCCGTCGATGTAGACAGCCAGGCCGGTGACCTCGCTCGCATCGAGCACCTTGATGCCGTGCTTGATGAGGCGCTGGGTCGAGCGCTCCGAGCTGGACACGGTGCCGGGGATGGCGATGGCCCCCTTGGCGATTTCAGCCGCGAGGGCGTCGATGAAGCAGTCCACCGTCGAGCCGGTGCCGACGCCGAGGATCTGGCCGGCGGGGACGTAGTCCAGGGCCGCGCGGCCGACGAGTTGCTTGAGTTGGTCTTGGTTCATGAGGTCTCCGTCGCGTTCAGCCGCGGCGTTTCTGGACGGCCGCGGCCAGCTCGCGCAGCAGCGGTTCGGTCTGGGCCCAGCCCAGGCAGGCGTCGGTGATGGACACGCCCGGCTTCAGGTCGGCCCGGGTCTGGCCCTCGGCCAGGTCCTGGCGGCCGGGCTGCAGATGGCTCTCGATCATCACGCCGGTGATGCGTGCGTCGCCGGCCGCGATCTGCGCCGCCACGTCGCGGCCCACGTCCACCTGGCGCTCGTACTTCTTGCTGGAGTTGGCGTGCGAGAAGTCGATCATGACCTGCTCGCGCAGGCCCGAGGCCTTCAGCGCCTCGCAGGCGGCGGCGACGGAAGCGGCGTCGTAGTTGGGCGCCTTGCCGCCGCGCAGGATGACGTGGCAGTCCTGGTTGCCGCGCGTCTCGAAGATGGCGGCCGTGCCCATCTTGGTCATGCCCATGAAGGCGTGCGCGCTGCTGGCGGCCAGCACGGCGTCGCTGGCGACCTTGATGCCGCCGTCGGTGCCGTTCTTGAAGCCGACCGGGCAGGAAAGGCCCGAGGCGAGCTGGCGGTGGCTCTGGCTCTCGGTGGTGCGCGCACCGATGGCGCCCCAGGCGATCAGGTCGGAGATGTACTGCGGCGACAGCAGGTCCAGGAACTCGGTGCCCGCCGGCAGGCCCAGGCCGTTCACGTCGAGCAGCAGCTGGCGCGCCAGGCGCAGGCCCTCGTTCATGTGGAAACTGCCGTCCAGGCGCGGGTCGTTGATATAGCCCTTCCAACCCACCGTCGTGCGCGGCTTCTCGAAGTAGACGCGCATCACCACCAGCAGGTCGCGGCTGAGCTCGTCGCTCGCGGCCTTCAGCAGCCGGGCGTAGTCCATCGCCTGGTCGTGGTCGTGGATGGAGCAGGGGCCGACGACGACGAGCAGGCGGTCGTCGCAGCCGTGCAGGATGGCGCTGATCTGCTGGCGCGCCCGCTCGACGAGGGACAGCGTCGCGTCGGGGATGGGCAGCTCCTCCAGCAGCAGGGCCGGGCTGATCAGCGCGCGCACGGCGCCGATGCGGGTGTCGTCGGTGCGCGTCGTGTCGCGCGTTTCGTCGCGAGAGCCCGCTTCACGGTCGTGTCGGGGGTCGTCCAGAGGTTTCATTGCGGGCTCCATAGAAGCCCGCGATTTTCACCGCTTCACGACAGCACCGCACACGGCCAGCGCCGACAGCGCGAAGCCCGCCAGTGCCAGCGGCCCCAGGCGCTCGCCGAGCAGCACGAAACCCATCAGCGCCGACACGCCCGGGATCAGGAAGAACAGCCGCGCCACCTGCCCCGCCTGGCCGCGGCGGATCATGATGAACATCAGGCTGAAGGCGCCGATGGAATTCACCAGGCCCAGCCACAGCCAGGCGCCGACCAGCTCGGGCACCCAGGCTATGGCGAATTGCTCGGTCGGCCCGGCCACGAGCGCCACGGCGACGGCCGACACGGCCATCTGCACGCCCGCGCCGCTGCGCAGGTCCATGTGAGCGCAGTAGCGCTTCTGGTAGAGCGTGCCCGCCACCAGGCCGAGCAGCCCGAAGCCGGCTGCGGCATAGGCACTCCAGGCGCCGCCCAGCGGCTTGCCGGCCACGACCAGGGCCACGCCGGCCAGGCCGCCGAGCAGGCCCAGCCACTGCCGGCCGCCGAGCTTTTGGGCCAGCCACAGGTGGGCGCCCAGGGCCGTCGCCAGCGGCATCAGGCCGATCAGCAGGCCGGCCACGCCGGCGCTCAGCCCCCAGCGCAGCGCGAAATAGATGCCGCTGAAATGCAGCACCTGCATCAGCAGGCCGACGACTGCCAGATGGCCCCAGGCATGCGCCCCGTGCGGCCAGGGCGCGCCGGTGGCGACGGCCACGGCCAGCAGCACGACGGCGGCCAGGCCGAAGCGCAGCACCAGCAGCGTCAAGGGCCCGGTGTGCGGCAGGGCCAGCTTGCCGGCGACATAGCCGCTGCTCCACAGCAGGATGAACAGCAGCGGCAGGCTGGACGAAGCCAGCGCGGACAGCAGCCTCTCCGGCAGGCCGGGCCGGAAGGACCGGGCCATACAAGGCGACAGGGTGGTGGACATGGCGACTCCTTGAAGGGGCAGGCCGCCAATGTAGAAATCAACAAATCAAGACACAATCCAGCAAAAAGTAGATTCAGAGTTTCCATACGGAGAACAACAATGGGCCGCCTCGAGGACCTGCAAGCCTTCGCACGCGTCGTCGACGCGCGCGGCTTCTCCGGCGCCGCACGCCTGCTCGGCACGACCAAGTCGGCCGTCAGCAAGCAGGTTGTACGGCTGGAGGATCAGCTCGGCACGCGGCTGCTGCACCGCACGACGCGCAGCGTCAGCCCCACGGCCGAGGGCCATGCCGTCTACGAGCGCGCGCTGCGCCTGCTGGACGAGGCGCTGGCGCTGGAGACCGAGCTGGCCGGTCGCCGCGACGAGCCGCGCGGCGTGCTGCGGCTGTCGGTGTCCACGGCCTTCGGCAATCTTCAGTGCACCGCGCTGATGGCCGAGTTCTGCGCCCGCCACCCGCAGATCGATGTCGTGCTGGGGCTGAACGACCGTTATGTGGATCTGGCCGAGGAAGGCTTCGACGTCGTGCTGCGGCTGACGCACAGGCCGTCGGACGGGCTGGTGGCGCGGCGGCTGGCGGCCATCCGCTTCGTGCTCTGCGCCGCGCCGGCCTATCTGGCGGCCCACGGCGAGCCGCTGACCGTCGCCGAGATTGCCAGCCACCGCTGCCTGCGGTTCGGCTATCTGCAATCACCCGACCGCTGGCGCTTCAGGCATGCAGGGCTTGGCGAGGCCGGGGTCGAGACCCGCGGCGCGCTGCGCTTCGAGAGCGGGCTGACGGCCAACAGCAGCGAGAGCCTGCGCATCGCCGCGCTTGCCGGCATGGGCCTGACCGTGCTGCCGACCTATGCCATCGGCGCCGACCTGCGCGCCGGCCGGCTGCGCGCGCTGCTGCCCGAATGGCAGCCCGTCGGCGGGCTGGCCGACGCCGACACGCTCTATGCCGTCTATCTGCCGGGCCGCACGCCGCGCCACCCGGCGCCCAAGGTGCGTGCGCTGATCGACTTCATGCTGGAGAAGATGGGCGAGGTGCCGCCCTGGGATCGGGAAGAAGTCGCCTGAGACAATCGCGGGCTATGCCGCTGATTCCCTACGCCCTCACCCGCCCCTTCCTGTTCGGCCTGGACCCCGAGCACGCCCACGAACTGACGCTGAACAGCATCGCCCGGCTGCAGAACACGCCGGCCCAATGCCTGTGGAGCGGCGCGCGCATCAGCGATCCGGTCACGCTCGCCGGCCTGCGCTTTCCCAACCGCATCGGCCTGGCCGCCGGCCTGGACAAGAACGGCCGCTGTATCGACGGCCTGGGGGCGATGGGCTTCGGCTTCATCGAGGTGGGCACGGTGACGCCCAAGGGCCAGCCCGGCAACGACAAGCCGCGCATGTTCCGCCTGCCCGAGGCGAACGCACTGATCAACCGCCTGGGCTTCAACAACGAGGGCCTGGCCGCCTTCGTCGCCAACGTGAAGCGGGCTTACAGCTTCCGCGCCGCCGGCGGCATCCTGGGCCTGAACATCGGCAAGAACGCCGCGACGCCTATCGAGAACGCGGCCGACGACTATCTGCTCGGCCTGGAGGGCGTGTTCCCGCACGCCGACTACATCGCCGTCAACATCTCCAGCCCCAACACCAAGAACCTGCGCGCGCTGCAGAGCGACGAGGCGCTGGACGCGCTGCTGTCGCGCCTGCAGCAGCGCAAGCTGCAGCTGGAGAGCCAGACCGGCCGCCAGGTGCCGATGTTCGTGAAGATCGCGCCCGACCTCGAGGAGGACCAGGTCGGCGTCATCGCACAGACCCTGAAGGCCAACGGCATCGACGGCGTGATCGCGACCAACACGACGATCGCACGCGACAAGGTCCAGGGCCTCGCGCATGCGAACGAGACGGGTGGGCTGTCCGGTGCACCGGTCTTCGAGGCCAGCAACCGGGTGATCCGCCTGCTGCGCGCGGCCCTGCCCGAGGGCTATCCCATCATCGGCGTGGGCGGCGTGTTGAGCGGCGACGACGCCCGCGCGAAGATCAATGCCGGCGCCGACTTGGTGCAGATCTACACCGGCCTGATCTACCAGGGCCCCGGCCTCGTCAGCGACTGCGCGAAGGCCTTGGCACGGCGCTGAACCCTGGACCGCCATGCGATTCGCCGCCCTCGCCCTCTGCACCGCGCTGCTTGCCGGCTGCGCGACGCCGGACCATGACGGGCGGCTGCGCCAAGGCGTCAGCCAGGAGGCCGATGTCGTCGCACTCTATGGCCAGCCCAGGCGCGTCTGGCCCGAGGGCGACGGCGGGCGCACGCTGGAATATTCGAGCCAGCCCATGGGCAAGCACTGCTACATGGTGCACCTGGGTGCCGATGGCCGGCTGATCGGCATCGAGGACGGCCTCTCGCCCGCCGGCCGCGCCCGCATCGAGCCCGGCATGACGCCGGAGCAGGTCGGCCGCATCCTCGGCATGGAGCGCACCCGGGTGTTCTTCCGCCTCAGCGGCGAGGATGTCTGGGACTGGACCATCGAGCCCGACCAGTCGGGCTACGGCATGCGTTTCAACGTCCATTTCAAGGACGGCGTCGTCGTGCGGACGACGCAGAGCATGGTGTTCAGGGACCGCCGCTTCCCGATGGGGGACTGACGCGCCCGCGTCCGCCGAGCGGCAGAAAAAAGCCCTGGTCGCGGCGCGCCAAGGCTTGGGTTGTCCATCCGGCCCCGGGCTCGGGCCGGCTCATCGAGAACGGATCAGTCGCGGCGACGGCGCAGGACGACGAAGCCGATGGCGGCCAGGCCGGCGCCCAGCATTGCATAGGTCTCGGGCTCGGGCACCGGCACGGCCGTGGCGCTGGCGGCGATCGAGTAGGCCGACAGCGCTGCGTTCGACAGGCCGAAGACCTTGAAGTAGTAATTGCCGGCGGCCAGCGTGTCGAAGTTGCCGGACGAGAAACCGTGCCCGACGACCTGGACATCGTCGGCCGTGCCGACGATGTGGTCGAGGCCGGCGGTGTAGATGCCGTAGAAGGACGGATTGATGTTGCCGAGGAAGGTCGACACGCTGCTCTGCACAGTGGAGGCCACACCCAGTGAGAACGTGAAGTCGTCGTTGACGATGCTGCCGAACGAGGTCGCGACACCACCGCTGGTGGTGATCGCCGTGCCCAGGCTGCCGAGGTCGGTGGTGGTCGCCTGCGCGGCAAGCGCGGCCAGAGAAAGGGCGCTCAGCGTGGCGACGGATTTCAACTTCATGCTCAACTCCTGACACAGAACTGGTGTACGGAATCATTGTGCGGCGCAACCAAGCGCCATGAAGTCTTGCCTAACCTTCAGCCTAGGGAGGGCGGGCGGGTCACTTGTAGCGACCTGTAAACCAGAGGTTTTCCGTTGTCAGCGGCGCATGCGGCTGTGCCTCATTCGGCCGCCAGGCGCATCACCTTCAGCAGGCCCTCGACGCTCTTGCCCTTGCGGGCGCGCTTGCCGGCATGGGCGGCCAGCGACTGGTTTTTCAGCAACTCCTCGCGCGGCTTGCCGCCACGGCCGCTGCCGTGCACGCGCAGCTGGGTCGTGAAGCAGGCCAGGGACAGCACGGCGTCCTTGGCTTCCAGGTCCATCAGCATCAGGCCCTTGCCGCCCTTGGGCTGGTGCTTGAGCTCGTCGAGCGGGAAGCCCAGCAGCCGGCCCTGCGCACTCAGCACGCCCAGTTGCAGCGCCACCGCATCGCCCGGCACCGGCGCCAGCAACGGCGCCTCGCCCTCGTCCAGTGCCAGGAAGGTCTTGCCGGCCTTCTGGCGGCCGACCAGGTCGCCGATCTGCGCGATCAGGCCATAGCCGGTGGAGCCGGCCATCACCAGGCGCTGGGTTGGCGCGCCGGCCAGGTAATGGGCGATCTGGCTGCCGGTCTCCAGCTCGATCATCGTCGTGATGGGCTGGCCGTCGCCACGGCCGCCCGGCAGCGTCGAGACGGGCACGGAATAGACCCGGCCATTGCTGCCGACGACGATCAGCGGGTCGACGCTGCGGCAGCGGAAGGCGCCCCACAGCGAGTCGCCGGCCTTGAAGGTCTGCACGGCGACGTCGACCTCGTGGCCCTTCAGCGCCCTCACCCAGCCCTTCTGGCTGACGATGACGGTGACCGGCTCGTCGACGATCTTCACCTCGGCGGTGACACGCTTCTCGGCCTGGATCAGCGTGCGGCGGTCGTCGCCGTACTGCTTGGCGTCGGCCTCGATCTCCTTGATGACGGTGCGGCGCAGCGCCGCGGCGGAGCCGAGGATGTCTTCCAGCTTGGCGCGCTCGTCGCGCAGCTTGGCCAGCTCCTGCTCGATCTTGATGGCCTCCAGCCGCGCCAGCTGGCGCAGCCGGATTTCGAGGATGTCCTCGGCCTGGCGGTCGGAGAGATTGAAACGCGCGATCAGCGCGGCCTTGGGCTCGTCCGACTCGCGGATGATGCGGATCACCTCATCGATGTTCAGCAGCACCAGTTGCCGGCCTTCCAGCACATGGATGCGGTCGTTGACGTGGGCCAGGCGGTGCTCGGTGCGGCGGCGCACCGTCGTCTGGCGGAAACCGATCCACTCGGTCAGCACCTCGCGCAGGCTCTTCTGCGTCGGCCGGCCGTCGGCGCCGATCATCGTCAGGTTGACCGAGGCGCTGCTCTCGAGACTCGTGTGGGCCAGCAGCGCGTTGACCAGGTCCTGCTGCTCGACGGTGCGGCTCTTGGGCTCGAAGACGATGCGCACCGGCGCGTCCTTGCTGGACTCGTCGCGCACGCAGTCCAGTACCGCCAGCAGGCTGGCCTTGAGCTGCAGCTGCTCGGGCGTCAGCGTCTTCTTGCCGGCCTTGACCTTGGGGTTCGACAGCTCCTCGATCTCCTCCAGCACCTTCTGCGCGCTGGTGCCGTGCGGCAGCTCCGTGACGACGAGCTGCCACTGGCCACGCGCCAGGTCCTCGATCTTCCAGCGCGCGCGCAGCTTCAGGCTGCCGCGGCCCGAGGTGTAGGCCGTGCGGATCTCCTCCGGCGCGCTGATGAGCTGGCCGCCGCCGGGGAAGTCCGGGCCGGGAATCAGCTCGAACAGGGCGTCGTCGGCGAGCCTGTCGTCCTTCAGCAGCGCGACGGCCGCCGCGGCCACCTCACGCAGGTTGTGGCTGGGGATCTCGGTCGCCAGGCCCACGGCGATGCCGCTGGCGCCGTTCAGCAGCGCGAAGGGCAGGCGTGCCGGCAGCTCGATGGGTTCCTGCGTCGTGCCGTCGTAGTTGGGCCGGAAGTCCACCGTGCCCTCGTCGATCTCGTCCAGCACGAGGCGGGCGATGGGTGCGAGGCGCGCTTCCGTGTAGCGCATCGCCGCGGCGCCGTCGCCGTCGCGGCTGCCGAAGTTGCCGTGGCCGTCGATCAGCGGATAGCGCAGCGAGAAGTCCTGGGCCATGCGCACCAACGCGTCGTAGACCGACTGGTCGCCGTGCGGGTGGAAGCTGCCCAGCACATCGCCCACCACCTTGGCGCCCTTGACCGGCTTGGCGCCGGAGTTGCCGCTCCAGCCCAGGCCCAGACGGTGCATGGAATAGAGGATGCGGCGCTGCACGGGCTTCTGGCCGTCGGCATAGCTCGGCAGCGCGCGGCCCTTGACGACGCTGAGCGCGTATTCGAGATAGGCCTGCTGGGCATAGGCGGCCAGGGTCAGCGCGTTGCTATCGTCGCTGCCACCGTCGGTGGGGCCGTTGAAGTCGATCGTGGTCTGGGAACTCATGGATGCAGGGTCAAACGCTGCGCATGGGCCGGCTGGCTCTGCTGCAGCAGGGCCCAGTACAGCTCGAGCACGAGATGCACATGGGCCTGGGTTTCGTCAATGTCGGGTACGCGGTTGCCGGCGCGGCGCACGGCGCCCTCGTCGGCGTTCCAGGCCGCCAGTGCCGCGTCGATGTGGCCGAAGCGGCGGATCAGGTCGGCCAGCATGCGTGCGCCGGTACGGATGTTGATGCGCGGCTCGATCAGCCGCGCGGCCTCGGCGGGCGACGCGTAGCGGCTGGCCGTCTCGGGCCTGATCTGCATCAGGCCCATCGCGCCGCGCGGCGAGACGGCGCCCTTCTGGTAGCCGGACTCGACGGCGATGACGGCCTTCAGCAGTTCGGCGTCCACACCGGTCTGCGCGGCCGCCTCGCGCACCCAGGGCTGCACGGCCTTGACCTCGGGCGCGATGTCCAGCCAGTTCAGCAGGGCCAGGCCCGCGTCGGTCTTGCCGGGCACGCGCTGCATGCCGACGCTGCCGAGGACGGGCTTGTAGCGCGTGTCGAGCTCGCGGGGCGCGAAATGGGCCACGCCCGCTGCGTCCACATAGCCCCAGAGCTCGGCATGGGCCGGCAAGGCCAGGCAGGCAAACAGCAGCAGGCAGAGGATCTTCATGCCGACTCCAGCCCTAGCGCCACGCGGGCCTGGTATTCGCGGTCGAGCAGCGACATGACGATCAGCGAGTCGTAGCCGTCGGCGCCGTCTATCGTGACCCGCACGCTCTCGCGCAGCCGGCCCTCCTCGACGAAGCCCTCGCTCTGGTAGAGCTTCAGGGCGCGCGCGTTCAGCGACTTCACGTCCAGCCAGAAGCGATGTGCCTTCAGCTGCGTGAAGGCCATGGCCTTGAGCAGGCGCACCGCCGCGCGCCCCAGGCCGCGGCCCTTGGGCTGCAGCACCAGGCGCTTCAGCTCGACCGAGCCGTTCGGGTTGCGGCAGCCCTGCAGGATGACGAAGCCGATGCGCTCGAGCCGATCGCCTTCCTCCACCACGAAATGCCGCGAATCCGGGAAGCGGATCGCACCCTCGTGCTGCGGCCGCTCCCAGGGCGTGATGAAGGGCAGGTTGGCCCCGTCGCGCTCGAGCGAGACCACCCAGTCCAGGTCGGACAGCATCGTCGGGCGCAGGCGCAGGCTCATACCTTAGATGTCGATTTCCACGGCGTCGCCGTGCAACTCCATCAGCTCGCGGCGCGACGCGGCCTCGCCCTTGCCCATCAATTTGTTGAAGGCGTCCACCGTCGCGGCGAAGTCGAACTGGCCATACTCGACGCGCGACAGGCGGCGCGTGTCGGGATTGAGCGTCGTGTCCCAGAGCTGCTCGGCGTTCATCTCGCCCAGGCCCTTGAAGCGGCTGATGCTCCACGAGCCTTCGCGGGCGCCTTCCTTGCGCAGCTTGTCCAGCGTGGCGGTCAACTCGCCGTCGTCCAGCGCATAGAGCTTGGCGGCGGGCTTCTTGCCGCGGGCCGGAGCATCCACGCGGTACAGCGGCGGGCGGGCGACGAAGACATGGCCGGCCTCGACCAGCTTGGGGAAGTGGCGGAAGAACAGGGTCAGCAGCAGCACCTGGATGTGCGAGCCGTCGACGTCGGCGTCACTCAGGATGCAGACCTTGCCGTAGCGCAGGCCGGAGAGGTCGGGTGTGTCGCTGGGGCCATGCGGATCCACGCCCAGGGCCACCGAGATGTCGTGGATCTCGTTGTTCTTGAACAGCAGGTCGCGCTCCACCTCCCAGGCGTTCAGCACCTTGCCGCGCAGCGGCAGGATGGCCTGGGTCTCCTTGTCGCGGCCCATCTTGGCACTGCCGCCGGCCGAGTCGCCCTCGACGAGGAAGACCTCGTTGTGAAGCAGGTCGCGGCTTTCGCAATCGGTCAGCTTGCCAGGCAGCACGGCCACGCCCGAGCCCTTGCGCTTCTCGACCTTCTGGCTGGCGCGCTGGCGGGTCTGCGCCTGCTTGATGACCAGCTCGGCCAGCTTCTTGCCGTGGTCCACATGGTGGTTGAGCCACAGCTCGAAGGCCGGCTTCACATAGGCCGACACCAGGCGCAGCGCGTCCCGGGAATTCAGGCGCTCCTTGGTCTGGCCCTGGAACTGCGGGTCCAGCACCTTGGCGCTCAACACGAAGCTGGCGCGCGAGAACACGTCGTCGGGCATCAGCTTGACGCCCTTGGGCAGCAGCGAATGCATCTCGATGAAGCCCTTGACCGCGCCGAACAGGCCGTCCTTCAGGCCGGACTCGTGCGTGCCTCCGGCCACCGTCGGGATCAGGTTCACATAGCTCTCGCGCAGCGGCGCGCCGTCCTCGGTGAAGGCCACGCACCAGGACGCGCCCTCGCCCTCGGCGAAGTTTTCGCTTTCGCCGGCCGAGGCGAAGCCCTCGCCCTCGAACAGCGGGATCAGCGGGTCGGCGTTCAGCGACTGCGCCAGGTAGTCGCGCAAGCCGGCCTTGTAGAGCCAGGTCGTCGTCTCGTTGGTCTTCTCGATCTTCAGCGTCACCGTCACGCCCGGCATCAGCACGGCCTTGGAGCGCAACAGATGAATCAATTCGTGACGCGGCAGCTCGGCGCTCTCGAAGTATTTGGCCTCGGGCCAGACACGCACCGTCGTGCCCTGCCTGCGGTCGCCGCTGGTGGCCGGACGGGCCACGACCTGCTGCACCACGTCGCCATGCTCGAAGGCGATGCCGGCCACCTGCTTGTCGCGCCAGACGGCCACTTCGAGCCGCTCGGCCAGCGCATTGGTCACGCTCACGCCCACGCCGTGCAGGCCGCCCGAGAAGCTGTAGGCGCCGCCCGAGCCCTTGTCGAACTTGCCGCCGGCGTGCAGCCGCGTGAAGACGATCTCGACGACCGGCACGCCCTCTTCCGGGTGCAGGCCGAAGGGGATGCCGCGGCCGTCGTCGGAGATGGACACCGAGCCATCGACGTGCAGCGTCAGGTCGATGCGCTTGCCGAAGCCGGCCAGCGCCTCGTCGGCCGCGTTGTCGATGACCTCCTGAATGATGTGCAGCGGGTTGTCGGTGCGGGTGTACATGCCCGGCCGCTGCTTGACGGGCTCCAGACCCTTCAGGACGCGGATGGAGGCTTCGCCATAAGCGGCAGGTGAAGTGGCGGGAGAGGCAGGGGGACGGCTCGACATAGGGGCGAGATTCTAAGAACCTGTTCACGACCTCCCCATGGCGCCCGTTGCCCCGCAAAGCGGCGGGTGCAAGGCGCAAACCGCAGCCGGGCTGGTTGCCCGGCGAGGATTTGCAACGCCGCAGCCGTTGTTTTGCGGGGCAACCCGAAGGGCAAGGCATCCCAGGGCCGCACTCGTTGCCCGCCTTGCCCAGGCTCCAGCCTGGCCGGCGGCGTGCGCCTGGATTGCGCCCCTGGGATGCCTTGCGGGCACCATGGGGAGGCCGGGAACAGGTTCAAAGTACGATTCGCGGCCCTCGAAACCCGAGTTCCGCCGCTTGAGATTCCTGATCGCTTGTTTGCTGTTGACCTGTATTTTTTCACAGGCCCAGACCCCGCCCCCTCAACAGCCCTTCCAGGCCAGCGCCCCGCTGTCCTGGGAACTGAAGAACGCCCGCTGGTTCGACGGCCAGAAGCTGCAGCGCGGCAACCTCTATGTCGAGAACGGCGTCTTCGTCGCGAAGAAGCCGGCCAAGGTCAACCGCAAGATGGACCTGCGCAACCAGCAGGTCCTCATCAACCCGCTGGCCGAGGCCCACAACCACAATCTGCAGACCGCCTGGGGCTGGGGCCAGTACGCCGACAAATACATCGACGACGGCGTGTTCTATGCCGCCATGCTCTGTGGCGACCCGGCGGGCGTGGCCCCGGTCCGGCCGCTGGCCGCCAAGCCCGCGGCGCCGGACACCAGCTTCGTCACTGCCTGCATCACCTCGCCCGACGGCTACCCGCTGGCCGCCGTGCTGCCCGAGCCCAGCGCCGAGGCCGCCGCGGCGCAGGACCAGATCGTCCTCGTCGACAGCCCCGAGCAGGCCCGGCAGCAATGGCCGACCATCAAGGCGCGCGGCGGCAACTGGCTGCGCCTGGTGCTGGCCCACAGCGAACGGCCGGAACTGCGCCAGCAGCCGGCCATGTTCGGCAGGTTGGGCCTGCGGCCCGACACGGCCGCCGAACTGACCCGCCTGGCCCACGCCGACGGCCGGCACGTCGTCGCCCATGTCGAGACGGCGGCGGACTTCGACGCAGCGCTGGCGGCCGGCATCGACGTCATCGCCCACCTGCCCGGCTATGCCAACACGCTGGACGAGGCACCCGAGGTCTTCGCGCTGAGCGAAGCCGCCGCCGCACAGGCCGCGCGCCAGCACGCCGCCGTCATCACGACGACGGCCGCCACTGCCCTGTTCAAGCTGGACACTACCGCGTTGGCCGCGCTGCGCGAGGTGCAGCGCGCCAACCTCGGCCGGCTACAGGCCGCCGGCGTGCAGTTGCTGATCGGCTCGGACGTCTTCATCGGCACCGCGCGCGCCGAGCTGCATGCGCTGGACGAACTCGGCCTGGACCACGCGACGCTGCTGCGCCTGGCCACCCACGACACGCCGCGCGCCCTGTTCCCGGGCCGCAAGCTCGGCTGCTTCGAGCCCGGCTGCGAGGCCAGCTTCCTGTTGCTGGGCGGCGACCCGCTGGCCGACCTGGCCCAGGTGGACATGCCGCTGCTGCGCGTCAAGCAGGGCCGGCTGCTGACCCGGCTGGCCGACGTGGCCGCCTCCAGCGCCCAGGTCAGCACCTCGACCGCCGACCCGCCCAAGGCGAAGAAGAAGAGCGGCAAAGCCAGGGCGTCAGCCAAGGCCAAGCGGCACTGATTACATTCGCCCGATGAGCGCCGCCCGCCCCTCCGCCTCCAGCCTGTCCGTGCAGCAGGTGCTGCTGTGCGGCGCCATGATCGTCACGCTGTCGATGGGCATACGCCATGGCTTCGGCTTCTGGCTGCAGCCCATCATCACCGAGCGCGGCTGGACACGCGAGACCTTCTCCTTCGCGATGGCCGTGCAGAACCTGGCCTGGGGCTTCGCCGGCCCCTTCGCCGGCATGCTGGCCGATCGCTTCGGCGCCTGGAAAATTCTGATCGCCGGTGGTCTCCTGTACGCGCTGGGCCTGCTGCTGATGGCCGTGTCCAGCCATCCACTGGCCTTCACGCTCAGCGCCGGCGTGCTGGTCGGCATCGCGCAGTCGGGCTCGACCTATGCCGTCATCTACGGCGTGCTGGGCCGCACCGTGTCCGATGAGAAGCGCTCCTGGGCCTTCGGCGTCGCCGCGGCGGCGGGCTCCTTCGGCCAGTTCGTCATGATCCCGGTCGAGACCTGGCTGATCGGCCGCCTCGGCTGGCAGAGCGCCCTCTATCTGCTGGCCGGCTCGGCCCTGCTGATCCTGCCGCTGGCCCTGGGCGTGCGCGAGCGCCGCGCCAAGGGCGGCCCGGCCGGCCACCAAAGCATCGGGCATGCGTTGCGCGAGGCCTTCGGCTATCGCAGCTTCCAGCTGCTGATGCTCGGGTATTTCGTCTGCGGCTTCCAGGTCGTCTTCATCGGCGTGCACCTGCCCAGCTATCTGCGCGACCACGGCCTGGGGCTGGGCGTGTCGACCGGCGCGCTGATGCTGATCGGCCTGTTCAACATCTTCGGCACCTATGCCGTCGGCATGCTGGGCCAGCGCTTTCCTAAGCGCTATCTGCTGTCAGCCATCTACGGCCTGCGCTCCATCGCCATCGTCGCCTTCATCTCGCTGCCGCTGACGCCGGCCAGCGTCTACGTCTTCGCCGCCGTCATCGGCTTCCTGTGGTTGTCCACGGTGCCGCCGACGAATGCGGTCGTCGCGCAGATCTTCGGCGCCCAGCACCTATCCATGTTGGGCGGCTTCGTCTTCCTCAGCCACCAGATCGGCAGCTTCCTGGGCGTCTGGCTCGGCGGCCGGCTGTACGACGCGACCGGCAGCTACGACGTCGTCTGGTGGCTGGCCGTCGGCCTGGGCGTGATGGCCATGCTGACCACTCTGCCGGTGCGCGAAACTGCCATCGCGCGCCCGATGCAGGCGCAGCCGGCATGAAGCCACGCCGCTGGATCCTGCCGCTGCTCGCCGCCGCCGTGCTGGCGGCGACGATGCTGGCCTACCGCCACCCGGCCGTCATGATCCAGCTCAGCGAGCAGATTTGGGCCTGCTTCGGATGACCGCCCCTTCCCGGCACTCGGCCTGGCTGCAGCGTTTCGCGCCCACCCCACCCGGCACGGCGCTGGACCTGGCCTGCGGCTCGGGCCGCAATCTGGCCTGGCTGACCAAGACCGGCTGGCAGGTCACCGGCGTCGACCGCGACACGGCGGCCACTGCGCCGCTGCGGGCACAGGCCGAGATCGTCGACGCCGACATCGAGAACAGCCCATGGCCACTTCGGGGCCGGGCCTTCGACCTGGTCGTCGTCTGCAACTACCTGTGGCGCCCGCTGTTCGACAGCATCAAGTCCGCCGTCAAGCCCGGCGGCTGGCTGATCTGGGAAACCTTCGCCGATGGCCAGCAGACCATCGGCCGGCCGTCACGGCCCGACTTCCTGCTTCAGCGCGGCGAACTGCTGCGCGTCTGCGGCGATTGGCACATCGCGGCTTACGAAGACCTGTTCGAGAGCGACGTCAACCCACGCTTCGTGCAGCGCGTTGCGGCCATCCGGCCGCCCGAGTCACGATGACAGCGGCCTAAAATCAACCGACTCCTTAAGACTTTTCAACCATGAAGCCCATCCTCGGCAGCATCGTCGCCCTCGTCACGCCCATGAACGAGGACGGCAGCATCGACTTTCCCGCAATGCGCCGCCTGATCGACTGGCATATCGAGGCCGGCACGGCCTGCGTCGGCGTCGTTGGCACGACCGGTGAGTCGCCCACCGTCAGCATGGAAGAGAACCGCGAAATCATCCGCATCGCGGTCGAGCACGCCAAGGGCCGCGTTCCCATCCTGGCCGGCACCGGCGCCAACTCGACGGCCGAGGCCATCGAGCTGAGCCGCTATGCCAAGGAGGTCGGCGCCGACTGCACGCTGTCCGTCGTGCCCTACTACAACAAGCCCTCGCAGGAAGGCATCTACCAGCACTTCAAGGCCATCGCCGAGGCCGTGGACATCCCGATGATGCTCTACAACGTGCCCGGCCGGACCGTTGCGGACATGCTGCCCGAGACCACGCTGCGCTGCGCGTCGCTGCCCGGCGTCTTCGGCGTCAAGGAGGCCACCGGCAACATCGAGCGCGCCGCCTACCTGATCAAGCACGCGCCCGAGGGCTTCCACGTCTATTCTGGCGACGACGGCACGGCGGTGGCGCTGATGCTGCTCGGCGGCCACGGCAATGTCAGCGTGACGGCCAACGTCGCACCGCGCGAAATGGCCGAAATGTGCCGCCTGGCGATGGCCGGCAACGCGCTGGAGGCCCGCAAGATCCACCTCAAGCTGCTCGGCCTGCACAAGCAGCTGTTCTGCGAACCCAGCCCCGCGCCGGCCAAGTGGGCGCTGTCGCGCCTGGGCCGCTGCGGCGCCACGGTGCGCCTGCCCATCACGCCGCTGACCGCGGCCGGCCAGGCCGGCGTCGGCCAGGCCATGACCGAAGCCGGACTGGCCTGAGCCTCTGGTCTAATGCGCGGCTGCGCCGGCCTTGCCCGGCGCCCTTGTTCCCCGGAGATTTCCAGCGTGACGTCCCTTCTCTCGATTCGCCCGTCGGCGACCCGCCTGGCCTGCACGGCCTTTGTCCTGTCGCTCGCCGGCTGCAGCACCGTTGACAGCCTCTTCTCGAGCGACAAGGTCGACTACCGCGCCGCGGCCAAGCAGACCCAGGGCCTGGAAGTCCCGCCCGACCTGACCCAGCTCGCCAAGGACAACCGCGCCCAGGTGCAGGGCGGCTCGATCACGGCCTCCCAGCTGTCCGCCGTCAAGCCGGCCAACTCGACGAACGCCCAGTCCCTGGTGGCCGGCAGCGTGGCGACCAATGCCATCGGCGACATCCACCTGGAGCGCAGCGGCACCGACCGCTGGCTGCATGTCTCGGCCACGCCCGAACAGCTCTGGCCGCAGCTGCGCAGCTTCTGGCAGGAGCGCGGCCTCGAGGTCGTCAAGGAGCAGCCCGAGATCGGCGTCATGGAAACCAACTGGGGCGAGAACCGCGCCAAGTTGCCCAACGACTTCATCCGCTCGACCATCGGCAAGGTCTTCGACGGCCTGTACTCGACCGGTGAACGCGACATGTATCGCACCCGCGTCGAGCGCGGCACCGGCAGCGCCGGCGGCACCGACATCTTCATCAGCCACCGCGGTATGCAGGAGGTCTACACCACCTCCGGCCGCGACTCGACCGCCTGGCAGGGCCGCCCGAGCGACCCCTATCTCGAAGCCGAGATGCTGTCGCACCTGATGCTCAAGCTCGGCGGCAAGGAAGACGCGGCCAAGGCCGTCGTCGCCGAGGCCGGCCAGCCGGCACCCGTCACGACCAGCACGCTGAAGGTCGGTGGCGAGGCGCCCAAGGCTCGCCGCCCGCTGTCCGAAGTGCCCGACCGCCTCAGCGTCGCCGACGGCTTCGACCGCGCCTGGCGCCGCGTCGGCCTGTCGCTGGACCGCCATGGCTTCACGATCGAGGACCGCGACCGCGCGGCCGGCCTGTTCTACCTGCGCTATGCCGACCCCGAGCAGGCCGGCAAGGACGAGCCCAACTTCTTCCAGCGCCTGTTCGGCGCCAAGGCCGCGTCTCCGGTGCGCTATCGCGTGTCGGTCAAGGCCGACGGCGCGAAGAGCACGGTCAGCATCCTGGACGACCGCGGCCAGTCCATCGCCGACGACAACGCCAAGCGCATCCTGTCGTTGCTGATGGACGATCTGAAATAAGCCCGCTGCGCCGGTCGCCCGGCAGGGCCCGCATGCCGTGATGCGTTTCTGCAGCCTCGGCAGCGGCAGCGCCGGCAACGCGACACTCATCGAGGCCAGCCAGGGCATCACGAGCACGCGGCTGCTCGTCGACGCCGGCTTCAGCATGCGCGAGCTGACGCGCCGCCTGGCCCGCGCCGGCTGCGAGCCGGCCGAGTTGGATGCCGTCTTCATCACCCACGAGCACGGCGACCACATCGGCTGCGCGCTGGCCTTCGCAAGCCGGCACCGCCTGCCGCTGATCATGAGCCGCGGCACCTGGCGTGCCGTTGGCAATGCCGACTTCGACCCCGCCCTGCTACGCATCGCGAAGGGCGCCGAGGCCATCGCGCTGGGCGATCTGGAAGTGCGGCCTTTCGCCGTGCCTCACGACGCCCAGGAGCCGCTGCAGCTCACGCTGCACGATGGCGCCGCAAGGCTTGGCATCGTCACCGACCTCGGCAGTGCGCCTGACGATGTTGCCGGCGCACTCGCAGGCTGCCAGGCCCTGCTGCTGGAATGCAACCATGACGTGGCGTTGCTGCGCGACGGGCCCTACCCGCCGTCACTGAAGAAACGCATCCTCGGCAGCCACGGCCACCTGTCCAATGCTGCCGCCGCCGATCTGCTTGCGCGCTGCCAGCACCCCGCGTTGCGCGATGTCGTTGCCGCCCACCTCAGCGAGCGAAACAACTCACCTGCACTGGCCCGCGACGCACTGGCCGCCGCGCTGGGCTGCGCCCCGGCCGACGTTCGCGTGGCCGACCCGGCGCTGGGTTTTGACTGGCTCCAACTGCACTGAACCGCTCAAGCCCTCCCGGGCCGCGTCAGGCAAGGTTCTGCTTCCGACAGGGGGTGCGATTCGGAGCCGGAAAAGAAAAAAGCCGCCGCTGCCTGAGCAGCGACGGCTTTTTCCGTGGGGACGAAGTGATTACTTCGAAGCGGCCGAAGCGGCAGCGTCCACGACGGCCGAAGCGGCCGTGTCAACGGCGCTGGCGGCAGCAGAAGCGGCCTCAACCACGGCCGAAGCGGCGGCGACGGGAGCGGGCGCTTCAACCTTGGGCTCTTCCTTCTTGCTGCAAGCGGTCAGAGCAACGGCAGCCAGCAGGGAAGCCAACAGGATCGACTTTTTCATACTTGCCCTCAAACGTTTAAACGACGGTGCACACCATAACTTTGGGGTCGAGCGCCAGTGTTTCTTGCACCGACTGCCGACCCCGACAGAACAAGACGCGGAAAACCTCGAGCGCTTCCCTCGCCTAGCCACTGATTATAGGGGTTGGCATGTCACAAAGACTCATAGTCCCAAAGTCGTTGGCGCAAATGATTCGCTGGAACGTTGCGCCAGGGCATCAAACCACTCCAGGCCACGCTGATATTCGGCCGCCCCCAGGGCCAGTTCGCCGCGCCAGAGGTGGCGATCGAAAAGCCGCAGGCTCAACATCGCCTGTTCGCCGACAGCCAGCAGCAAGCTTTCGGGCGCCGCCTCCAGCCTGAGTTCGGGCTCGACGACACGAGCCGTCACGCAGTGCGCGTAGTCGCGCCGCCAGCGCACGAAGCGCGGATGGCGCCTCGCGATGTCGTCGTACTGCAGGGCCAGCAGATGCAACTGGCGCCCGGGCCGCGCCCAGGTCGTCAGCGCAGCGAGGGCCGTAGCGTCGGACAGCGGCCAGTCGACGAAGCTCGCGTCCCAGGCATGCAGTTCGCGCAGGCCCTGTGCGCCGGCCCAGGCCAGGGTCTCGACCAGCAGGCGCTGGAAATCGGCGCGGCCGGCAAAGCCTTGCGGGCTCATTCGCAGAGCGGCTGCACCCAGCCGTCCTCGGCCCACTGATCGAGCAGCTCGCGTGCGCCGGGCGACAGGCGCGCCACATCAGCCGCAATCAGCTCGCGACCATCGGCAAGCCGGCGCATCAGCGTCGCATCGCTGCCGCCGGCGCGGAAGCTCTCGCCGTTCAGGAAGACATGCGCCGCGTCATAGAGCATGCGGCTGCGCCGGTCGAGCCGCGCGCCCTGCCCCGGCGGCAACACGTCGCCCGGCTCGAACCAGACCTTGGCCTTGGGCTCGGTCAGCGCCTCGCCCAGCGCGCGCTCAAGCGCCCGCGGCCGCTGCACGGCGGCTTCGACGGCGCGGCGCGCGAAGTCCAGCAGCGCGGCCGGCACCTGGGCCGGCTGGGTGACGGCCTCCTGGCGCGGGTCGGCGTAGAGCTTGCCGGCGTCGTCGACGTCGTCCAGCAGGCGCGGCAGCAACTCTGCCGCCAGCGCCTCGGCGGTCGACGCACGAAAGCCCACCGAGGCCGTCATGCAGCCGGCGCCGACAGCAATGCCGTCATGGGCCCAGCCAGGCGGCAGGTAGAGCATGTCGCCCGCCTCCAGCACGAACTCCTGCTCGGGCTTGAAGTTGGCAATGATCTTCAGCGGCACGTCGTCGCGCAGCACAGCATCCTTCTGCGGCGCGATGCGCCAGCGGCGCCGGCCGGTAAGCTGGATCAGGAAGACGTCGTAGGAATCGAAATGCGGCCCGACGCCGCCGCCATCGCTGGCGACGGACAGCATTAGGTCATCCAGCCGGGCATCGGGCGCGAAGCGGAACAGGTCCAGCAGCGCACGCGCTTCGGCAAGATGTTGGTCCAGACCCTGCACCAGCAACGTCCAGCCAGGCTTGCTCATCGCCGGCAGGCGGGCGATGGGGCCATGCCTGAGTTTCCAGTTGCCGTCGAAGGCGGTGACGAGACGGCTTTCGACGTCGTCGCGTGCGGCCAGCGCGGCCAGCTCCTTCAACGCCGCCGGCGGCGTCGCGTCGGCAAAGGCCTGACGCACCAGCAGCGGCTTCTTCTGCCAATGCTTGCGCATGAACTGGGCCGGGCTGAGGCCGGCGAGCATGGGGGTCGGGTGGTCGATCTGCATGCGGTCATTGTGCCGAGAGGGGCTGTGGGAAAATTGATCTCATGCAAGTGACCCGCCCCTGTGTCGTCTCCCTGCGCTGGAGACTCGACGATGCCCAAGGCCAGCTCATCGACGAGCTGGCCGAACCGATGGAATTCCTGCTCGGGGGCGACGACCTGTTCGCCAAGGTCGAGGCCGCACTGGAGGGCCAGGAAGTCGGCTTCGAGACCGATCTCGCGCTGCAGCCCGAGGAGGCCTTCGGCGACTATGACTCCGGCCTCGTCTGCTTCGAGGCCCGCAGCCTGTTCCCCAAGGATGTCGAGCCCGGCATGCAATTCGAGGGCCTGCCCGAAGGCGCCGTCACCGAAGGCATGCCCGACGCGGTCTACACCGTCACCGAGGTCTACCCGGAGCATGTCGTGCTGGACGGCAACCATCCGCTCGCCGGCATCGGACTGCGCATGCACCTGAAGCTGCTGGACGTGCGCCCGGCGACCGAGGAAGAGGCCCAGGCCGGCTCAGTGGGTGAACCCATCTTCATGGTGCAGACCGGTGCACCGCCGGACGAGAGTCTTCATTAATTGCGGGACAGACCGAGCGGAGCAAGCTCTGTCCCCAACTGATTCAGAAACTCAATTCAGCCCTTGCCTGTAGAGCCGAATCCACCTGCACCGCGTTCGGAGGCATCGAAGCTGTCCACGCGCCGGAACGTCGCCTGCACGACCGGCACGATGACGAGTTGCGCGATGCGCTCGAAGGGCTGGATGGTGAACTCTGCCTGGCCGCGGTTCCAGCAGCTCACCATCAGCTGGCCCTGGTAGTCGCTGTCGATCAGGCCCACGAGGTTGCCCAGCACGATGCCGTGTTTGTGACCCAGGCCCGAGCGGGGCAGGATGATGGCGGCCAAGCCCGGGTCGCCGATGTGGATGGCCAGGCCGGTGGGGATCAGCGTCGTCTGGCCCGGGGCCAGCGTGATGGCCGCGTCCAGGCAGGCGCGCAGGTCGAGGCCGGCGCTGCCGGGCGTGGCGTAGGCGGGGATCTGCTCGGCCATGCGGGCGTCGAGCACTTGCAGGTCAATCGCGTGCATCAGGAAAGTCGTTTCGAGAGTTCTTGGATCAGCTCACGCGCGAGGCTGAGCTTGTCGGATCGGGGCAGTTCGCGCCGGCCCTGCGCGTCGATGAGCAGCAGCGCGTTGTCGTCGCGGCCGAAGGTGGCCGGGCCGAGGTTGGCGACGATGAGCGGAATGCCCTTGCGGCGGCGCTTGGCGTCGGCATGCTCGGCCAGCTTCTCGCTTTCGGCGGCGAAGCCGACGCAGTAGGGCGGCTGGGGCAGCCTGGCCACGGCGGCCAGGATGTCGGGGTTCTCGGCCATCGCAAGGGTCGGCGCGGTGGCGCCGCCTTCGGCCTTCTTCAGCTTGTGCTCGTGCGTCTGCGCGGGCCGCCAGTCGGCGACCGCGGCTGTGGCGATGAAGGCGTGCTGATGCGCGGCCAGCGGCAGCACGGCATCGAACATCTGCTGGGCCGACTGCACGTCGATGCGCTGCACGCCGCGCGGTGTGGCCAGGTGCACCGGGCCGGCCACCAGCGTGACCTCGGCGCCGGCCTCGGCCGCGGCGCGGGCGATGGCGAAGCCCATCTTGCCGCTGCTGCGGTTGGTGATGCCGCGCACCGGGTCGATGGGCTCGAAGGTCGGGCCGGCCGTGATGAGGAGCTTTTTGCCTCGCAGCGGCTTAGGCGCGAGGAAGGCCTCGACATCGTCGAAGATCTCCTGTGCTTCCAGCATGCGGCCGTCACCTGTTTCTCGGCAGGCCTGCTCACCGTTGGCGGGGCCGACGATGGTGGCGCCATCGGCCTTGATCTGCGCGACATTGCGCTGCGTGGCCGGGTGGGCCCACATCTCGCGGTTCATCGCGGGCACGACCAGCAGCGGGCATTCGTGGATGCGGCGGGCCAGCGCGGTCAGGCCGATGAGCTCGTCCGCCCTGCCCTGGGCCAGCGCGGCGATGGCGTCGGCGCTGGCCGGCGCCACCAGCATCAGGTCGGCCTCGCGGCTGAGGTTGATGTGGGCCATGTTGTTGTCGGGCCGCGCATCCCACTGGCTGGTGTAGACGGGGCGGCCGGACAGCGCCTGCATAGTCACCGCGGTGATGAACTGCTCGGCCGCCTCGGTCATCATGACCTGCACGGTCGCCCCGCCCTTCACGAACAGGCGGGTCAGCTCGGCGATCTTGTAGCCGGCGATGCCGCCGGTCATCGCGAGGAGGATGTGTTTGCCGTGCAGTGGGCTCGTTGTCATCAGCGCTTCCTGAACACCAGGTCCCACACGCCATGTCCGAGCTTGATGCCACGGTTCTCGAACTTGGTCAGGGGGCGGTAGGCGGGCTTGTCAGCATAGCCGGCCGCGGTGTTCAGGAGATGCGGCTCGGCCGACAGCACTTCAAGCATCTGTTCGGCATAGGGCTGCCAGTCGGTCGCGCAGTGCAGATAGCCGCCGGGCGCCAGGTGTTGCACGAGCTTGGCAACGAACTCCGGCTGTATCAGGCGGCGCTTGTTGTGGCGCTTCTTGTGCCAGGGGTCGGGAAAGAAGATGTGCACGCCGGCCAGCAGCTCGGGGCCGATCATGTCGCGCAGCACCTCGACGGCATCGTGCTGGACGATGCGGATGTTGGCGATCTGCTTCTCATCGATGAGCTTGAGCAACGCGCCGACGCCGGGCTCGTGCACCTCGCAGCCGATGAAGTCGTGGTCGGGCAGCGTGGCGGCGATCTCGGCCGTCGCGCCGCCCATGCCGAAGCCGATCTCCAGCACCAGCGGGGCCTTGCGGCCGAAGATCGCCTCGGCGTCGAGGCGCTCGGCCTGGTAGGGCAGCACGAACTTCGGGCCCAGTTCGGCCAGGGCCTTGATCTGGCCCGTGCCCATGCGGCCGGCGCGAGTGACGAAGCTCTTGATCGCGCGGCGCGGTGGATTCTGCGGTGGGTTGTTGTTCTGCTCTTCCATCAGCCTATTGTCGCCATGACCATAGGCGTGGCGGCCACGTCGGCATCACCCAGCGTGACTGCGGCCAGGTAGGACGCGACGGCACGGTCGGCAGCGGCGTCATCGGCTGCGTGGATCAATGCCAGCGGCGCGCCGGCGGCGACACGCGTGCCCAGCGGCTTCACGTCGGAGAAGCCGACGCGCATGTCGATGGCATCGCCGGCCTTGCGACGGCCGCCGCCCAGTTCGACGATGGCCACGCCGAGGTCGCGGGTCGCCATCGTCGTGATGACGCCGGCGCGCGGCGCAGCCACGGGCTTCACGACGGGCGCGGCGGCCAGGTAGGCGGCCGGGCGCTCCAGCAGGTCGGCCGGGCCACCCAGGGCCACGACCATCTTCGCGAACTTCTCCGCGGCGGCGCCGGAGTCCAGCGCTGCCTGCAGCTTCACACGCGCGGCGGCCGTGTCGGCGGCGAGGCCGCCCAGCACCAGCATCTCGGCGCACAGCGCCAGCGTGACCTCGTGCAGGCGCGGCTCGCGGGCCTCGCCCTTCAGGTAGCGGATCGTCTCGACGATTTCCAGCGCGTTGCCGACGTCGCTGCCCAGGATCTGGTTCATGTCGGTGATCAGCGCACGCGTCCTGAGCCCGGCACCACCGGCAACGGCGACGATGCTCTCGGCCAGCTCGCGCGCGAACTCGGGCGTGGACGCGAACGCACCGTTGCCGCATTTGATGTCCATGGCCAGGCCTTCGAGGCCGGCAGCCAGCTTCTTTGACAGGATGCTGGCCGTGATCAGCGGCACGCTCTCGACCGTGGCCGTCACATCGCGCGTCGCGTAGAAGCGCTTGTCGGCAGGGGCGAGATCGGCGGTCTGGCCGATGATGGCGCAACCCAGGCTGCGCACGATCTGGTCGAACCTTAAAGGGTCGGGCGTCGTCGTGTAGCCGGGGATGGCTTCGAGCTTGTCGACCGTGCCACCGGTGTGGCCCAGGCCGCGGCCCGCGATCATCGGCACGTAGCCGCCGCAGGCCGCCACCATGGGCGCCAGCATCAGGCTGACCTTGTCGCCCACGCCGCCGCTGCTGTGCTTGTCCAGCACGGGGCCGGGCATGTCGGGCCAGCGCATCACGCGGCCGGAGTTCATCATCGCGCGGGTCAGCAGCACGGCTTCGTCGCGACCCATGCCCCTGAGGAACACGGCCATGCCGAGCGCAGCCACCTGGCCTTCGCTCCATGAGTTGTCGACAAGGCCGCGGACGAAGTGCTTGATCTGCGCTTCGTTCAGCGCCTGGCCGTCGCGCTTGGCGCGGATGATTTCTTGGGCGAGCATGGTCAGTAGGCCGCTGTGACGGCGGCCGATTCGGCGCCGGACAGGACGGCTTCGATGTCGGTCAGCAGGCCGCTCGCGCCAAAGCGCAGGCGCTGCGGGTTGAGGGCTTCGGCGCCGAGGGCGGCCTGGACCTGGGCGATATAACCCGCCGCATCCGCCACCGAGCGCACGCCGCCCGAGGCCTTGAAGCCGGCGGCGGACAGGCCGCTGGCCTTGATCTCCTTCAGCATCACGGCGGCAGCTTCTGGGGTGGCACCGGTCCTGGTCTTGCCGGTGCTGGTCTTCACGAAATCGGCCCCCGCGGCCAGGGCCATGCGCGTGGCTTGGGCGACGCGCTCGGACGTGCCGAGTTCGCCGGATTCGATGATGACCTTCAGCGTCAGCGGGCGACTGGCGAAACGCACTTCGGACAGGAACTCGGCGACCTCGGTGGAATGGTCGGCCAGCAGCGCGCGGTAAGGCAGGACCACATCGACCTCGTCACCTCCGGCCTGGGCGATCTCGGCGACGTCGGCCAGCGCGCGCTGTACATCAAGCGCCCCGTCGGGGAAGTTGGCGACCGCGGCGACCTTGATCGCCGCCGGCAGCGCGGCACGCGCCTGGGCGACGAAGCGCGGCCAGACGCAGACGGCGGCGACGTTGCCATGCACCGTCTGCGCGCGCTTGCAGAGCGCGTCGATGTCGGCGGCCGTGTCGGCGTCGTTGAGGCTGGTCAGGTCCAGGCAGGCCAGCGCCGTGCGGGCCGCGGCTTGCAGCTCGGTATTCATGGTGCACCCTTCGCGCTGCGCGCTGTCCCGCCAAGCGGGAGCTGAACCACCTTCGGGCGGTCGTGCGGCGCTCACAACGTCACATCCTTGAGGCTGGCGACCAAGGCGGCCAGGAAGGCTGCAGCGCGCTCGCCGGAGGCCTGGGCCTGCTTCAGCGTCAGGTCGTGCGTCAGCGCCTCGGCGGACAAGCCCGCGGCCATATTGGTCATCAGCGCGATGCCCATCACCTTGAGGCCGGCGTGGCGGGCCAGGATGGTCTCAGGCACGGTGCTCATGCCGACGGCATCGGCGCCCCAGGCCGCGAACATGCGGATCTCAGCCGGCGTCTCGAACTGCGGGCCCAGCGCCCAGCAGTACACGCCCTCGCCCAGCATCAGGTTCTCGCGCTTGGCGAGCAGCAGCGCATGCTTGCGCAGCTCGCCGTCATAGGCGTTGACCATGTCGACGAAGCGGTGGCTGCCCTGCTCGCCGACGAGCGGGCTGCGCTGCGGCGCGTTGATGTGGTCGGCGATCAGCATCAGGCTGCCGGGCGGCATGTGGCCGCGCAGCGAGCCAGAGGCATTGGTCTGCACGAGCAGCTTCACGCCCCAGGACTTGAGCGTGCGCAGCGCGCCGGCCATGCCGGTGCACTCGCCGCTCTCGTAGGTGTGGGCCCGGCCGCGCAGCATGACGACGCGCTGGCCGCCGATGTGACCGACGACGATCTCGTTGACATGGCCCTCGACCCTGGGCTGCGGGAAGGCCGGCAGCTCGGTATAGGACAGGTTCTTCGCGTCCCGCACGTGGCTGACCGCGCCAGCCCAGCCGGAGCCGAGCACGACGGCGACTTCGGGCGCAGTGCCGAACAGGGATTGCAGCTTCTCGACGCTCGCGGCGATCGCGACGTCGAGGGTCTTGTTGTCGATCATGGGAAACCTCAGAAATTCAAGTGACTGGGCCCGAAGCTGTGGGGCAGCAGTTCGGCCAGAGTCCAGCGTTGGCGGATGCCGCCAGGATCGCCGGCGATGATGACAAGCTCTTCGGGCACGGCAAACTCCCGCAGCTTCTGGCGACAGCCGCCGCAGGGAGTGATGATGTCCGGGCCCGGGCCCGTCACCAGCACGGCCAGGACACGCTTGCCGCCGGCCATGATCATGGCCGTCAACGCCGAGGGTTCGGCGCACCAGCCCTGCGGGTAGGAAGCGTTCTCCATGTTGGCGCCGATGTGGATGCGACCCTGCTCGTCGAGGATGGCGGCGCCGACCTTGTACTTCGAATATGGCGAATGCGAGAACTCGCGGGCACGCAGCGACTCGGCGAGCAGCTTGTCCAGCAGGTCTTGGCTCAGTTCCACGTCAGCGCTCCTTCACGTAAGGGCGGCCCAGCGCCTGCGGCGCAACGGCGGAGCCAATGAAGCCAGCGAGCAGCACGACCGTCAAGATATAGGGCAATGCCTGGATCAGCTGCACCGGCACCTCGCCGATGCCTGGCAACTGCACGCCCTGCAGGCGGATGGCCATCGCGTCCAGGAAGCCGAACAGCAGGCAGGCGCCCATCGTCGGCAGCGGCTTCCACTTGCCGAAGATCATCGCGGCCAGCGCGATGAAGCCGCGGCCGGCCGTCATATTGGGCGAGAAGGACGCGTTCTGCGCCAGCGTCAGGTACGCGCCCGCGAGGCCGCAGAGCACGCCGTTCATCAGCAGCGCCTGGTAGCGCAGACCCTGGACCGACATGCCGGCGGCCTCGACCATGGCCGGGTTCTCGCCGACCGCGCGCAGGCGCAGGCCCGGCCGCGTGCGCTCCAGGAAGAACCAGACCACAGCCACCATCAGGAAGGCCACATAGACCAGCAGGTTGTGGCTCAGCAGGCCGTGGCCGAACACGGACGCGAACCAGTGGCCCGGCTGCGGCTCGGCAAAGCCCTTGGCCAGTGCCGTCAGGCGCACGTCGGCCTCGATGGGCGGCGTCTGCCCGCCCTGCTGGAACCAGGCGATGCCCAGCACGACGGTCAGGCCGGCGGCAATCATGTTCAGCGCGACGCCGGAGACGACCTGGTCGCCGCGATTCGTCACGCAGGCAAAGCCGTGCAGCATCGACGCCGCGCTGGCGACGGCGATGGCGGCCATCAAGCCGCAGGCGGTGGAATGCGCGACCGAGGCCGTCGCCGCAGCAGCGAAGGCGGCGAACAGCATCTTGCCTTCCAGGCCAAGGTCGACGACGCCCGCACGCTCGGACAGCACCCCCGCCATCGCGCACAGCAGCAGCGGCGCGCTGACGCGCAGCGTGGACGCGATCACCGAGGCGATCAGGACTTCATCCATGGCGGCCTCCCTTGAATTTCGCGTAGACCCGCGCGAACAGCGGCGCGCTGACGGTGGCCATCGCGCCGGAGAACAGCACGATCAGGCCCTGGGCCGTGACGACCATCTCGCGGCTGAAGCCCTGCAGTTCGAAGCTCACCTCGACGCCGCCCTGGTAGAGCACGCCAAACAGCAGCGAGGCCAGCACGATGCCGATCGGATGGTTGCGGCCCATCAGCGACACGGCGATGCCGGTGAAGCCGGCGCCGGCGACGAAGTCCAGCGTCAGCTTGCCCTGCACACCCGAGATCTCGTTGATGCCCACCATGCCGGCCAGCGCGCCGGAGATGGCCATGGCCAGCAGCACCTGGGCGCGTGGGCGGATGCCGGCGTAGTGGGCCGCGCGCGGCGCGCTACCGACGGCGCGCACCGCATAGCCAGCCGCGCTGCGCCACAGGAACCAGCCGACGAAGACGCAGGCAAGCAGCGCGATGACGAGGCTGAGGTTCAGCGGCGACGAGGGCAGCTCAAGCCCGAAGGCGGCGGCGATCTGGTGCAGGGCCGGCATGCGCGCGCTGTCGGCGAACTCGGCAGACTCCACCGCCATGCTGTCGGCCGGGCGCAGCCAGTTCACCAGCAGATAGCCGTTCAGGCCGGCGGCGAGGAAGTTGAACATGATCGTCGTGATGACGATGTGGCTGCCGCGCCAGGCCTGCAGCCAGGCCGGCAGCGCCGCCCACAGCATGCCGAACAGCGCGGCGGCGACGACCAGCAGCGGCAGCATGACGATGGCCGGCAGCTTGGCGCCCAGCCACAGCGCGACCAGGGCCACGCCCACGCCGCCCAGCGTCGCCTGGCCCTCGCCGCCGATGTTGAACAGGCCGGCATGGATGGCCACCGCCACCGCAAGGCCGGTGAAGATGAAGGTCGTCGCGTAGTACAGCGAATAGCCCAGGCCACGCACGCTGCCCAGGGCGCCGTTCAGCAGCACGGTCAGCGCCTGCCAGGGGCTGTGGCCGATGATCATGACGACGAGGCCGGCCACGACCAGCGCGATGGCGAGGTTCCACAGCGGCAGCAGGCCGATGTCGATCCAGCGGGGCAATTGGATGGGCTGGCTCATGTCTGCCCCTCGCCGGCGGAGTACCGCCGACGATCCCCCGCGGGGATGCGAGCCGGCTCGGGAGCGGCCCAGCGCTCGGCTCGCTTCATGCGGCCACCCTTTCTTCTTGTGCGGCCATCAGCAGGCCGAGGCGTTTCTCGTCGCAGTCCTCGATGGCCAGCTCGCCGGTGATGCGGCCGCAGTTCATGACGACGACCCGGTCGGCCAGCGCCAGGATCTCATCCAGCTCGCTGCTGACCAGCAGCACCGCGCAGCCGGCATCGCGCAGCGCCCGCAGCTGGTGGTGGATGAATTCGATGGCGCCGATGTCGACGCCGCGCGTGGGCTGGCCCACCAGCAGCACGGTCGGCTGCTCGCCGATCTCGCGGGCGAGGATGAGCTTCTGCTGGTTGCCGCCGGAGAACTTGGCAGAGCCCAGGTTCTCGTCGCGCGGGCGCACATCGAAGCGCTCCTGCATCGCACGCGTGGCCTCGCGCATCGCGGCGTGGTTCATCGAGGCGCCGCGCCGGTATTTGGGCAGGTCCTGGTAGCCCAGCACGGCCGACTCCCAGGCCGGGAAGCTCATGACCAGTCCGACCGCATGCCGGTCCTCGGGCACATGAGCCAGGCGCAAGGGCCGGGCCTGGGCCGTGTCCAGCCAGGTCTCGGGCGTGAAGGCCTGGCCGCCCAAATCCATGCGGCCGCCCTCGGGCGCGCGCAAGCCGGACAGCACCTCCAGCAGCTCGCTCTGGCCATTGCCCGACACGCCGGCCACGCCGACGATTTCTCCCGCCTTCAGCGTCAGGCTCACATCCTTCAGCGCCGGCACGCCGTTGGCGTGCTTCAAGCTCAGGCCGCTGGCCTGCAGGCGCACTTCGCCGGCATGCACTTCCATGCCCTCGGGGCGGCCTAGCGTGACCTTGCGGCCGACCATGGACTCGGCCAGTGATTCCTCGCTCCAATCGGCAATCGGCCGCGTCTCGACGACCTGACCGGCGCGCATCACCGTGACGGTGCTGCACAGGTTCATCACTTCCCTGAGCTTGTGGGTGATGAGGATGATCGTCGTGCTGCGCTCCTTCAGCCGGCGCAGCGTGACGAAGAGCTGGTCGGTCTCCTGCGGCGTCAGCACCGCGGTGGGCTCGTCCAGGATCAGGATGCGGGCGCCGCGGTACAGCGCCTTCAGGATTTCCAGGCGCTGCAGCTCGCCCACGGGCAGTTCGCCGACGAGAGCGTCCAGTCGCACCTGCAGGCCGGTCTCGGCCATCAGCGCTTCCAGCTTCTCCCGCACCCTGGCCTTGGAGGCGCCGAGGAAGAAGCCACCCTCGGCACCCAGCATGATGTTTTCCAGGCAGCTCAGCGTGTCGACCAGCATGAAGTGCTGGTGGACCATGCCGATGCCCAGGCCGATGGCCTGCTGCGAGTTCGTGATGTGGACCTGGCGGCCGTCGACTTCGATATGCCCAGCATCGGCGTGGTAGTAGCCGTACAGGATGGCCATCAGCGTGCTCTTGCCGGCGCCGTTCTCGCCGACCAGGCCATGCACGCTGCCCGCGGCGATGTCGAACGACACCTCGCGGTTGGCCTGCACGGCGCCGAAGCGCTTGGAGATGCCTTGCAGGCGGACGGCCGCCGCGTTAGTGCTCATTCGGACGGCTCCTCGCGGCGACGCCGACGCCACAACAACAGACCGAACACGGCAGGCAGCGCGCCGATCAGCGGCTGCGCGACGCGCAACCACCGGTGCGCCTGCGGCGACAGCACCTCCAGCTGCGAGAGCAGCCAGGCCGAGCCCTCGAAGCAGAGCAGCAGGGTCAGCCCGCCAAGAACGAAGGCCGTCAGCGCGGCCACCAGCACACGCTTGTTCATCGCGAGGCGATCAGAACTTGCAGGCGTTGTCGGCCATGTAGTCGGCCACCTTGACCTTGCCGGACACGATGTCGGCCTTGATCGCCTCGACCTTGGCCTTCAGCTGCGGCGTGATGAGCTTGGCGTTGTTCTCGTCCAGCGCGTAGTCGACGCCGCCTTCTTTCAGGCCCAGCACGCTGACGCCGGGCTTCCAGCCCTTGAGCACGTTGTAGACGGCCACGTCGACGTGCTTGACCATGGAGGTCAGCATCGTGCCGGGCTGGATGTGGTTCTGGTTGCTGTCCACGCCGATGGCCAGCTTGCCGGCGTCCTTGGCGGCCTGGTAGACGCCGATGCCGGTGCCGCCGGCCGCGGCGAAGACGATGTCCGAACCCTTGGCGAACTGGGCCTTGGCCAGCTCGCCGCCACGCGTGGGGTCGTTCCAGGCGGTGGACGTGGTGCCCGTCATGTTCGAGAACACCTCGATCTTGGGCTGGGTCGCCTTGGCACCCTGCTCGTAGCCGCACTGGAACTTGCGGATCAACGGGATGTCCATGCCGCCGACGAAGCCGACCTTGCCGGTCTTGCTGACCAGGGCGGCCATTGCGCCGACGAGGTAGCTGCCCTCGTGTTCCTTGAACAGCAGGGACTGCACATTCGGCAGGTCGACCTTGGCGTCGATGATGGCGAAGTGGGTCTTGGGAAAGTCCTTGGCCACCTGCTGCAGCGCCGACGCCTGCGCGAAACCGATGCTGATGATGGGACTGGCGCCGCGCTCGGCCATGCGGCGGATGGCCTGCACGCGCTGGGTGTCGTTGCTGATCTCGAACTCGAGATAGGCCTTGCCGGTTTCCTTCTTCCACTGCTCGGCACCCTGGTAGCCGGCCTGGTTGAAGGATTTGTCGAACTTGCCGCCCATGTCGAAGATCACCGCGGGCTGGGACTGAGCCAGCGCCTGGGCCGCGCCACAGACGAGCATCAGGGCCAGGGAAAGTCGAGGCAGGGTGAACTTCATGGGTGGGACGGGGTTGTTCCGGCGAAAGGGGCGCATTGTAGAAAACATCCCTCAAGTTTTACTGGTCAGGAAAATACGGATTCACCCCGCCCTGGCGTGGTGCAGCTTGCGATGCGCCGCCCGGGCATGGGGAAGCCAGCCGAGTGTCGCCCAACGCCGCCACATCAACAGGCCTCGGATCCACTCATCCGCCGCGTAGGCGATCCAGACACCCACCAGGCCCCAGCCCAGGTGCACGCCGAGGAACCAGCTGCCGCCGGCCAGCACGACGGCCATCGAGGCCGCCCCGGCCATCACCGGGTAGCGCGCGTCGCCCGTGGCGCGCAGCGCGTTGATGACGATGAGGTTGAAGCTGCGCCCCGGCTCCAGCAGCACGGTCCACCACAGCAGCTGGCAGCCCAGCGCGATGATCTCGGGGTCGGACGTGAAGCGGGCCAGCAGCCAGGGGCCGGCCAGCGCGAAGCTGCCGGCAACCAGGAAGGCGACGACGAAGCCCAGGGCCAGCGAGCGCCGCACCAGCTTGTGGGCCGCATGCAACTCCCCGGCGCCGATCATGTGGCCGACCAGGATTTCTACCGCGAAACCGATGGCCAGGCTGAACATCAGGATCACGTTCAGGAACTGCATCGTGTAGGCATGCGTGGCCAGCGCATGGGCGCCGAGCTGGGCCACAGCCGCGATGCTGGTCATGAAGGCCAGGCGCCAGGAGATGTTCTCGGCCGCGCCCGGGATGCCGATATGCAGCACCGTGGCCAGCGGCGCGCGCACCAGGCGCCACCAGTCGGCCGCGCGCAGGCGCAGGCCCAGCCGCGCACGCCACAGCGTGATGTGCAGCCCCAGGCCGATGCCGCGCCCGCAGATGCAGGCCAGCGCATAGCCCACCAGGCCCAGGTGCGGCATGGCCAGCAACGCCACCGTCAGCGTGACGACCTGGATCGCGATGACGACCACCAGGGCCTCGCGGCTACGCAGGTGGGCGCGCATCACACTGGACATATTGGCGTTCAGCGCGTCCAGCAGCAGGGCCGGCGCCAGCGCCTGCAGCAGCGTGCGCGCCAGCGGCGCCACCTCGGCCGGCGTGTTGACGATGGCCAGCAGCGGCCCCGCGGCCAGCAGCGCCAGCAGCGCGCCGGCCAGGCCGAGCCAGGTGCTGGCGCCGACGACCGCGCGGGCCACGGCATCGGCCTGGTCGCGCCGTCCGGCCCCCAGGGCCTGGGTCACGGCGACGCTGACGCCCGCACCGATGACGCGGAACAGCACGAACAGGGCCGCGAACACCTGGTTGGCGATGCCGAAGGCCGCGCCGCTGTTGTCCGACAGCCGCGCAGCCAGGGCCGTGCCGATGATGCCGATGCCTATGCCCAGCAGCAGCTCCAGCAGCAGCGGCCAGGTCAGCGGAAAGAGACGGGGGCGAGCGGACGGAGCCGTCAAGGCCGACTCCGTTCAGAGGTATTCACACAAGTCACGACAAGCTCGCCAGAATGGCCAGGGATCCTATAGGAGTAACCATGCTGAAACCCGTTGCCCACGCGTTTGCCGACACCCTAGCCGAGTTCAAGACCGCCTCCGGCAAGACCGGCAAGCTGTTCTCGCTGCCACAGCTGGCCAAGGCCTTCCCCAAAGTGAGCCGCATGCCCGTGTCCATGCGCATCGTGCTGGAGAGCGTGCTGCGCAACTGCGACGGCCAGAAGGTGACCAAGGAACATGTCGAGCAGCTCGCCAACTGGAAGCCCAACGCCGAACGCGTCGATGAGATCCCCTTCGTCGTCGCCCGCGTCGTGCTGCAGGACTTCACCGGCGTGCCGCTGCTGGCCGACCTGGCCGCGATGCGCAACGTGGCGGCCAAGCTCGGCAAGAACCCCAAGACCATCGAACCCCTGGTGCCTGTGGACCTGGTCGTCGACCACAGCGTGATGATCGACCACTACGGGACCAGGAAGGCCCTGGACCTGAACATGAAGCTCGAGTTCGAGCGCAACCGCGAGCGCTACGAGTTCATGAAGTGGGGCATGCAGGCCTTCGACACCTTCGGCGTCGTGCCGCCGGGCTTCGGCATCGTGCACCAGGTCAACCTCGAATACCTCGCACGCGGTGTTCACAAGGCCAAGGGCGTCTACTACCCCGACAGCCTCGTCGGCACCGACAGCCACACGACGATGATCAACGGCATCGGCGTCGTCGGCTGGGGCGTGGGCGGCATCGAGGCCGAAGCCGGCATGCTGGGCCAGCCGGTCTATTTCCTGACGCCCGACGTCGTCGGCTTTGAGCTGACCGGCCAGCTGCGCGAGGGCGTCACGGCCACCGACCTGGTGCTGACCGTCACCGAGATCCTGCGCAAGCACAAGGTCGTCGGCAAGTTCGTTGAGTTCTTCGGCGAGGGCACCAAGAGCCTCGCCCTGCCCGACCGCGCCACCATCGCCAACATGGCGCCCGAGTACGGCGCGACGATGGGCTTCTTCCCGGTGGACGACAAGACCGTCGACTACTTCAAGGGCACGGGCCGCAGCAAGAGCGAGATTGAGGCCTTCGAGGCCTACTGGAAGGCGCAGCAGATGTTCGGCATCCCGAAGAAGGGCGAGCTGGACTACAGCTCGATCGTCACGCTGGACCTCGGCACGGTGGCGCCCAGCCTGGCCGGCCCCAAGCGCCCGCAGGACCGCATCGAGATCACGAACCTGTCGAGCACCTTTGGCGAACTCTTCAGCAAGCCAGTGGCCGAGAACGGCTTCAACCAGCCGGCCGACAAGCTGGGCACAACCTACAAGACCGAGTCCGGCCTGGAGATCAGGAACGGCGACGTGCTGATCGCCGCGATCACCTCCTGCACGAACACGAGCAACCCAGGCGTGCTGCTGGCCGCGGGCCTGCTGGCCAAGAAGGCCGTCGAGGCCGGGCTCAGGGTCCAGCCCCATATCAAGACCTCGCTCGCGCCCGGCTCGCGCATCGTCACCGAATACCTCGAGAAGGCCGGCCTGCTGCCCTATCTCGAGAAGCTCGGCTTCGACGTCGCCGCCTACGGCTGCACGACCTGCATCGGCAACGCCGGCGACCTGACGCCGGAGCTGAACAAGCTGATCCAGGACAAGGACCTCGTCTGCGCGGCCGTGCTGTCGGGCAACCGCAATTTCGAGGCCCGCATCCACCCCAACCTGAAGGCCAACTTCCTGGCCAGCCCGCCGCTGGTCGTGGCCTATGCGATCGCCGGCAACGTGACGCGCGACCTGATGACCGAGCCCGTGGGCCTGGGCAAGAAGGGCCGGCCGGTCTACCTCGGCGACATCTGGCCGACGAGCGACGAGATCTACAAGCTGATGAAGTACGCGATGAACGCGAAGGCCTTCAAGGAAAACTACGACAAGGTGGCCAGGAAGCCCGGCAAGCTCTGGGACGCGATCAAGGGCGTCAAGGGCCAGGTCTACGATTGGCCCAAGAGCACCTACATCGCCGAGCCGCCCTTCTTCGAGGGCTTCACGATGGCGCCCAAAGAACTGGAGGCCGGCGTCAAGGGTGCCCGGATCATGGCGCTGTTCGGCGACTCCATCACCACCGACCACATCAGCCCCGCCGGCTCCTTCAAGGAAACGACGCCCGCCGGCAAGTTCCTGATCGAGAACGGCGTCGCCAAGGCCGACTTCAACTCCTATGGCGCGCGCCGCGGCAACCACGACGTGATGATGCGCGGCACCTTCGCCAATGTGCGCGTGAAGAACCTGATGCTGGCGCCCAAGGAAGACGGCTCGCGCGAGGAAGGCGGCTACACGCTGAAGGGCGGCCGCAAGATGGCCATCTACGACGCGGCGATGGAGTACATCGCCGAGGGCACGCCCACCGTGATCTTCGCCGGCGAGGAATACGGCACCGGGTCCAGCCGCGACTGGGCCGCGAAGGGAACCCAGCTGCTGGGCATCAAGGCCGTCGTGGCGAAAAGCTTCGAGCGCATCCACCGCAGCAACCTGATCGGCATGGGCGTGCTGCCGCTGCAGTTCAAGGCCGGCGATTCGTGGGAAGCCTTAAGTCTGAAGGGCGACGAGTCCATCGCCATCGCGCTGGCCGACGAGATCAAGCCCCAGGGCGAAGCGACGATGACGATCACCCGCGCCGATGGCAGCAGGCAGGACGTGACGCTGACGCTGCGCATCGACACGGCCATCGAGGTGGACTACTACAGGCACGGCGGCATCCTGCCCTTCGTGCTCCGGCAGCTGCTCGCGGCTTAAGTCGCTACATGCAAAGTCGGTGGCGGGCCGTTTGAGTTTGCGGGCCGAGCGCCGGGCCGCTCCCAAGCCGGCCCGCCTGTGGCGATATGCGTGCGGCTCAACGCCGCACGCTTCGCCGTCCCCCGCGGGGGACCGGTCAGGCCTGCCCGCGTTCAGCGGAGGCGGGACTGGACGAGGGGCATCGTTTCCCGGCCTCGACCTGCTGCGCAGCATCGCCATCGTCTAGGTGATGCTCTTCCACTCCTTCCTCGCCGGCGGCCTGGGGCGAACTTCGCCTGGCTGTCGCGCTTCGGCTGGGCCGGCATGGACATTTTCTTCGTGCTCAGCGGCTTCCTGATCGGCTCCCAGCTGCTGCGCGCGCTGCGGCGCGGCGAGCCGACCTCGCTGCGGGCCTTCTACTGGCGCCGGGCCTGGCGCATCCTGCCGGCCTTCGCCGCCGTGCTGGCGGTCTACCTGCTGTTCCCCGCGCTGCGCGAGGTGCCGGGGATGGCGGCCGCGTGGCAGTTCGCGCCCCTCACGCTGAACCTCTTCATCGACTACGGCCACAACCCCGCCTTCTCGCATGCCTGGTCGCTGTGCGTCGAGGAGCATTTCTATCTGCTCTTCCCGCTGCTGGCCTTGTGGGCCACGCGCCGACCCTCAGCCCCCCGCTTCATCGGCCTGTGCGCCTGTCTCGTGCTGCTGGGCATCGCGTTGCGCGCGGGCGTGTGGCTGCACGACGACGCCTATCAGCCGCCGCGCAACTGGTTCATCGAGGACATCTACTACCCGACCTGGATGCGCCTGGACGGCCTGCTGATGGGCATCGCGCTCGCGGCTCTGCGCGTCTACCGGCTCGGGGCATGGCAGCGCCTGCAGGCCCGCTCGACGCCGCTGATGCTGGCCGGCCTGGCCATCGCGGCGCTGGCCTTCTGGCTGTTCCGCGACCGCACGAACCTGTTCGCCAACGCCGTCGGCTGGCCGCTGCTGTCGTTCGGCTTCGGGCTGCTGCCCCTGTCTGCCACCTCGCCGCAGGGCCTGCTGGGCCGCCGGGCGGTGCCGGGCGCAGGCGGGGTCGCGGCCATCTCGTACAGCCTCTACCTGAGCCACAAGCTGGCCATGCACGCCGTGCACGAATGGCTGGCGCCGGTGCTGCCGCTGCACGGGCCGGCGCTGTTCGCGGTCTACGCGGCGGCCATTCTGTTGGTGGACGCCGCGCTGCATCACGCCGTGGAGCGGCCGGGCCTGTGGCTGCGCGACCGGCTGGACGCGCGGCGGGGCGCCGCTACGCCGGCCGCTGCACCGGCACGCTGATTTCGAACCAGAAGCGGCTGCCCTCGCCCAGGCGGCTCTCGAGCCGGATCTCGCCGCCCATCATGCGAACGAGCTGGCGGCTGATGGCCAGGCCCAGGCCGGTGCCGCCGGTGCGCTGCTCGGCGTTGCCGGCCTGCTCGAAGGGCTCGAACAGCCGCGCGACCTGATTCTCGGCGATGCCCACGCCGGTGTCCCTCACCTCGAAGCGCAGCAGCGCCTCGCCGGCATCGCCCCCGGCCGGCACCACGAGCTCGGCGCGCAGCGTCACGCCGCCCGCGTGGGTGAACTTCACCGCATTGCCGAGCAGGTTGATGAGTACCTGGCTCAGGCGCTTCTCGTCGGCCTGCACGACGGCCGGCAGCGCGGGGTCGAGCTCCAGCGCCAGCCCGATCTGTTTGCCCTCGGCCATCACGCGCACGATGTCGGCGACGGCGTTCAGCCGCGCCGGCAGCTCGACCGGCGCGATGCGCAGCTCCGCCTTGCCCGCCTCAATGCGCGCCAGGTCGAGGATGTCGACGATCAGCGTCAGCAGGTGCTGGCCGCTGCTGTGGATGATGTCCAGGCCATTGCGCTGCTTGGGGCTGAGGCCCTCGTCCATCTTCAGGATCTGCGCATAGCCCATCACCGCGTTCAGCGGCGTGCGCAGCTCGTGGCTCATACGCGCCAGGAACTGGCTCTTGGCCCGGCTCGCCACCTCGGCTCGCTCCTTGGCCTCGCTGAGTTCCAGCGTGCGCTCGCGTACCAGGTCTTCGAGGTGGTCGCGGTGGGCGCCGAGCTCGGCCTCGCGCTCCTGCAGCGCGGCGATCATGCGGTTGAAGGTGTGCGCCATCGCCGCGATGTCGCGCGGCCCGCCGGCCGGCGCGCGCGCGTCGCTGTCGCCCTGCTCCACCTGCTCCATCGCCCGGGACAGGGCCGCCAGCGGACGCGTCAGGCGCAGCGCGAGGAAGCGCACCGCGAACAGGAACAGCGCCGCGAACAGCAGGGCCACGCCGAAGTTGGTGATGAAGAAGGAGGTCTGGGCGCGATGCAGCGTCGCCTTGCTCTGGATGACGCGCACCTGGCCCAGCAGCTGCGGCGGGCGCAGCGTCACGTCGAAGGGCGAGGGCTCGGGGCGGGTCCACACCGGCGCCGCGAAGGCCCAGCTGCCGTCGGTCTCCTGGTCCAGCCAGGGCTCGCTGCTGGCGCGCGCGGGCGCGGCCGGCGAGGGCAGGCTGTCGCGCCCCGGCCCCAGGGCCAGCAGCAGGCGGCCGTTGGTGTCGCGGATCTCGATGGCCATCACGTCCGGGAAGGCCAGCGAGGCTCGCACGGCTTCCTCGGCGTTGTCGGCCGAGGCGTAGATCAGGGCCAGCGAGCTGTTGGACGCCAGGTTGGCCGCCACGCGCCCGCCCTGCTCCATCAGCATCGCGCGCACCTGGCGACCACCCTGCCAGGCGTTGACCGCGGCCACCAGCAGGGCCAGGCACAGCGCGCCCAGCGTGACGGCCACGCTCAGATGGCGGCGGAACGAGGTGTCGCGCAACCAGCGGGCATAGACGCGCAGCGGCCAGGGCCGAGGCGTCGGCGCGGCCATGGGCACGCCCTCCTCCCGCAGGAGGCTGGGCGGCTGGCTGTCGGCGGGATAGGGTGGCGTCAAGCTGGACCTCAGTTGGAGGGATAGACCAGATCGAATCCGGACTGCACCGCGGCCACATCGATGCCCAGATGCGCAGCGGTACGGATATTGATGGCAGCACGCGCCTGGCGCAAAGGCAGCACGCCGCCCGCGGCCGCCTTGGGCGCAGCCGCCAGCCGCTGCGCCGATGCGGCCAGCGTGCGCCCAAGCTCGTGGTTGTCCGGGTAGAGCGAGAACAGCGCGCCCCGCTTCACATGGGCCAGGTGGCTGGAGATCACGGCGATGTTGCGGCTCCAGCCCTCGCGCAGCACCAGCGAGAGCACCACGTTGTCGTCCACCGTGGTCGGGTCCTGCGGCAGCCACAGCGCGTCGTGCGCGGGGTCGGCGGCGGCCAGCAGCTGGGTGTAGCCGCGCAGAGCCTCGGCCGGGTCGGCGGCCTCCAGCGCCTGCAGCTCCATGCCCTCGGCCTTGGCCGCCTCGCGCGCCAGGCGCACCAGCCAGCCGTTGAGCTTGGGGTCGTAGACCAGCTGCACCCGCCGCGTGGCCGGCCGCAGCCGCTTGAGCCGCGTCAGCAGCAGGGCCGGGTCGGGCGCCAGCGTGTGGACGGGGAAGGCGCGGGCCTCGGACTCCTGCACCGACACCACGCAGCCCACCAGCACCGCCAGCTCGCCCGCCATCGCGGCCGCGACCCGCATGCCGCCACGGCCGAGGCCGATCAGCACCTGCACGTCGCGCTTGCGGATGTCGTCGGCGACCTGGGCCGGGTTGGCGTTGTTGGCCACCGCGATGCTGATGACAGAGCCGCCAAGTTTGTCCTCGATGCCTTCGATGATGGTCGTGAAGACCTGGCGGAAGGGCTCGCCCAGGTCGGGGTAGACGACGGCCATGCCGCGCGCGGCCTCGGCCGCGAAGGCCGGGCGGGCCCCCAGCCCTGCCAATGCCACGGCACCGCCTAGGGCCCGCCGCAACAAGGCGCGACGGGCGGCGTCTGAGGATCGGCCGTGGTCAGTCAAGTGAGGTCAATGTCGTTGGAGCACCGGACGCGGAACGGCGGCGATTATGCAGACCCGGGCGCCGCCGCCGCGCCTCAATTCCTGCGCAATTCCTCGCCCCCCCCGCTTCGGCGCCCCCCACAATATGCGCCCACCACCGTCCACCTCGGAGAAACCGACCATGCGTTTTGTGTTCCGTTCGGTGAGTTTGGCCGGCGCCTGCTGGATGGCGGCGCAGTCGGCGGCCTATGCGCAGGCGCCGAACGACGAAGACGAGCTCGCCCAGGTCTACGCCGACAAGACGACCATCAGCATCGCCACGGGCCGGCCGCAAGCCCTGCGCCGGGCGCCGGCGGTGGCCACGGTGATCACGGCGCAGGACATCGCGACGATGGGCGCGAACGATCTCGACGAGGTGCTGGAGACCGTGCCCGGCCTGCATGTGAGCCGCAGCAACGGCGCCTACTCGCCGCAGTACCTGATCCGCGGCGTGGCCAGCGACTTCAACCCGCAGGTGCTGATGCTGCAGAACGGCGTGCCGATGACGACGCTCTATGTCGGCAGCCGCGGCATCATCTGGGGCGGCCTGCCGGTGCAGAACATCGCGCGCATCGAGGTCATCCGCGGCCCGGGCTCGGCCCTCTACGGCGCAGACGCCTACGCCGGCATCATCAACATCATCACCAAGGGCGTACAGGACACCCCCGGCACCGAGCTGGGCCTGCACGCCGGCTCCTTCCGGACCCGCGACGCCTGGCTTCAGCACGGCGGCAAGGCCGGGCCGCTGGACCTGGCGGCCTTCCTGCGCGTCGGGCGCGGCGACGGCTTCAAGGAGGTCGTCGCATCGGACGCCCAGACCGGCCTGGACACCGTGTTCGGCACGCACGCCAGCCTGGCGCCGGGGCCGGTCAACACGGGCTACCACGCCATCGACGGCGGCCTGGAGCTGGGCTACGCCAAATGGCGTCTGCATGCCGGCTACAAGCAGCGCAGCGACGTGGGCACGGGGGCGGGCATCGCCGGCGCCCTCGACCCGGTCGGCCGCATGGGCTCGACGCGCGCGGAGCTCGACACCGGCGTCAACGACGTCGACCTCTCGCCGGGCTGGCGCCTGAGCTTGGGCGGCAGCTACCTGAACTACATCCAGAAGCTGTCCGTGCCGGTGCAGCTCTTTCCGCCCGGCGCCTTCGGCGGCAGCTTCCCGAACGGCGTCTTCGGTTCGCCCAACACCTGGGAGCGACAGCTGCGGCTCTCCGCGGCCGCCACCTACGGCGGCTGGGCCGGCCACCAATGGCGCATCGGCCTGGGCCATGACGACCTGGACCTCTACCGCACGCAGGAGTTCAAGAACTTCACCGTCATCACTTCGGGCCCCCTAACCGGCGTGCCGGTGCCCGTGCCCGGCGGCCAACTGGTCGAGGCGCCGGTCGAGGACTCCTTCCTGGCGCCGCACCGCCGCCGCGTCGACTACGCCTATGTGCAGGACGAGTGGAGCTTCGCCCAGGACTGGACGCTGACGGCCGGCGTGCGGCAGGACCGCTATTCCGACTTCGGCCGCACCACCAATCCGCGCGCCGCCCTGGTCTGGGACGCCAGCCTCGACCTGACCGCCAAGCTGCTCTACGGCAGCGCCTTCCGGGCGCCCTCGTTCAACGAGCAGTACGGCGTCAACCCGGTGGCCAGCGGCAACCCGACGATCCAGCCAGAAACCATGCGCACACTGGAGGCGGTGCTGCAGTGGCATGCGGGCCGCGAACTGCAGCTCAACTTCAATGTCTTCCGCTACGCGATGGAAGACATCATCAAGACCACGCCCAACCCGGCGCCGGCACCGGGCGCAACCTTCCGCAACGAGGGCACCCAGCACGGCCGCGGCGCCGAGATCGAATGGGTCTGGGACCCGCGGGTCGACCTGCGCTTCAGCGGCAGCTACGCCTACCAGCGATCCACCAACGAACTCAACCGGGTCGACGCCGGCTATGCGCCGCACCAGCACCTGAACGCCCGGCTGGACTGGTCGTTTGCCGGCGGCTCCACGCTCAGCGGCACGCTCAACCGCGTTACCAAGCGCATGCGCGCCTTCGGCGACATGCGCCCGCCGGTGCCCGACTACACGACGCTGGACCTGACGCTGCGGACCGCGCTGGCCCACAGCGGCTGGGACCTGTCCTTCAGCCTGCTCAACGCCTTCGATGCCGACGTGCGCGAGCCAAGCCTGCCCAGCGCGGGCATCGCGAACGACCTGCCCATGGCGCGCCGCTCGCTGTCGGCCCAGGCCAGCTACCGTTTCTGAACGCCCGGCCAGGGCCGCCGCTCGACGCCCTCGTAGGCGATGTGCTCGCAGGAGAGCGGGAACAGCGCGCCGGCCGGCCGCTCGGCGGCCTCGATGTAGCAGGGCGTCATGCCCGCCAGCAGCATCGGCACCTGGAAATGGTGGAACTCCGCCACCGACAGGCCCAGGTCCGCGGCCAGGGCCGCCGTCAGCGCCGCGTAGTTCATCTTCAGCCGGCCGTCGCGGGCCACGAGCAGCCGCTCCACCTCGTGGGCGAGCGCCAGGTGGGGGCCGCCAGCCAACCCCAGGTCGCGGGCCAGGCTCAGCAGCCAGGGCAGGCGCTCGTCGGTGGCGTGGATGGGCCGGCCATAGCCGTAGATGCGGCGCTGCGCGAGCTCCTGTTCGACGAGGCTGGCCAAAGGCTCACCCGACGCGGCGCGGCGTTGCGCACCGATCAGGAAGTCGATGGCGCGCACGCAGGGATGGCCGCCGTAGACCACCGCCTCGGACATGCCGAGCGCCGCCGACAGCCCGAGGGCCGGCGTGCTGCGCGCGCTGCCGGCCAGGGCCGCCACGCGGTTGTTCCAAAGCCGCGCATCCGGGTAGCTCGTGCAGACCCACATGGCATGGAAGAGGCGCAGCGCCGGCGCGTCGAAGCGGCGGCCCGTGATCGACAGCAGATAGAGGTCGACCCAGTCGGCATCGCGCAGGTCCTGGTGCAGGTCCTGGCCGCGGAACACCGCCCGCGTGCCGACGAAGGCCTTGCCGGCGCGGGTCTCGAGGCGGCCGGCATTGCGCCGCAGCAGTGCCGGACCGTTCATGCGGCCACCTCGTCGACGGGGTCGTTCAACAGGTCCAGCTCGAAGAACGGGAAGTGCTTCGGCCCCAGGGCGCGCTGCTCCAGCGCATGCACCGCTGCGCCCGGCAGGCGCAGCAGCAGGAAAAGTATCTCGCCCTGATCGGGCGTCAGGCCCAGGTCGGACAGGGCGGCGGCCGCGACGCCCGTCATGGCCAGCGGCGCAGCGGCCAGGCCCTCCAGCACCGCCCGCTGCCTGTCCAGCCAGCCGAGCCGATGGCCCACGCCACCGCGCGCCAGGTGCGCCAGCGTCTGCAGCACGGTCAGGCCGGCGGCCGAGGCATTGGGGTCGAAGCCGGGTGCGTGCTCAAAGTCCGGCCAGATGCTGGCCACCGACTCGGCCGGCGCGGCCAGCACCTGCGCCCAGGCGGCCAGGTCCGTGCCGCAGCGCTGCCAGAGCGCCATCGCATGGAAGACCTCGCGCGCACCGCCCTGCTGGCCGGCACCGACCGCCAGCGCCGCCATCAGGCTCGCCGCCGCCGTGGAGCCGCCGGTGCCGGCGCACATCGCGGCATGAACGGCCGGATCGCGCGGCCCCGGGTTGGCCAGCGCCACAGCCAGGTCTTCCAGCAACGCGGCCTGCTCCGGCGGCGGCACGTCGCCGCGGAACAGCAGCCACAGCATGTCCACCCAGCGCGCCCGGCCCAGCATCTCGCCGAAGACGTCGTAGCCGTGGCAGAAGGCCGCGCGGGCCGCGAAGGCATTGCCGGGCTCGGCCTCCTCGCGCCAGATGCGCGTCGTCAAGGTTTGCGTCATCGTGCGGTCCCGAGCGTGCGCATGCGCAGGTTCATCGGCGGCACTTCCTCGCCGTCGATGCGCACGTCCAGCAACGTCGGCCCGGCGCGCGACAGCAGCGCGTCGAAGTCCAGCGCGTCCAGCTCCTGCGGCGTTCGGATGACGTGGCCGGGGATGCCCATGGACGCGGCCATCGCGGCGAAGTCAACCTTGGGCAGCTGGAAGCCGATGGGCTCGGCGCCGGCCAGACGCTGGCCGTGCTTGACCATGCCCAGCGCGCCGTCGTTGAGCACGACGTAGAGCACCGGCAGGCCCAGCTCGGCGGCCACCGTGATCTCCTGGCCGTTCATCAAGTAGCTGCCGTCGCCCGTCAGGCAGACGACCGGGCAGCGGCGATTGGCCATCGCGATGCCCACGGCCGAGCCGATGGCCCAGCCCATGGGCGCGAAGTCCATCGTCACGCGCAGCCAGCTGGAGCTGCCCGTGCGCCTCTCCTGGCCCGCAGGCAGGAAGGCGCTGCCGGGCAGGCGCGCGCTGCGCTGGTCGCGCGGCGCGAGGTAGTGCACCGCCCAGGCGGCGCTGTTGCCGGCGTCGGCGACGAAACGCGTCTGTGGCGGGCAGCGCTCGCTCAAGCAGGCGACGAGGCGTTGCGGCTTGACCGGCGCGCTGTCGCTGCGCAGCGCCTCGGGGCTGTCGACCATGGCCTCGTAGGCCAGGCGCGCCACCTGCGGGTGCAGGAAGGGCAGCAGCTGCGCCTCCTGGCCGTTGTGCGACGGGGCCAGCAGCGCCAGCAATTGCTCGCAGACCGACTTGATGTGGCCGCGCACATGCAGCCGCGCCATCGGTGAGCGCATCAGGTTCTCGTCGCTGTCGTCGACATGGACGAGGCGGCTGTTCAGCAACGTGGAGGACCAGCCGCCGCTGTTGAACTCGCCGAAGCCCGTGCCCAGCGCGATGACGAGGTCGGGCTCGGCCTGCAGCAGCTCGGCCGCGCTGGCATGCCCGCCGAAGCCGAACACGCCTCGGTATCGCGGGTGGCGCGGATTGATGAAGCCCTTGCCGTCGGGCGTCGTGATGAAGCTGCCGTCGCTGCGCTGCACGAGCTGCATCAGCTCGTTGGCCGCGTCGCCGCAGCCGTCGCCGATCAGCCAGACCGGCTGGCGCGCCGAGAACAGCAGCCGCGCGAGCTGGCGCACGGCCGGCAGGTCGACCAGGGCCGGCGCACGGCGCAGCAGGCCGGCGAAGTCGGGCGCCTCCATGCCGGGCCGCAGCGGCTCGCGCAGGATATCGACGGGAATGGACAGATGGCTGGGGCCGCTGGGCGCACGTTGGGCCTGCATCAGCGCATTGAAGAGCTTGGTGGGCAACTGCTCGGCATGCGAGACCAGCGAGTTGTAGCGCGTGCAGGGCCGGAACATCGCCACGGTATTGATGCCCGTGCAGCTCGACTCCTGCAGCGCGCCCTTGCCGAAGTTCTTGATCGGCGGCTGGCCGGTGATGACCAGAATGGGCACGTTGTTGTCGTAGGCACAGGCCACGCCGGTGATGAGATTGGTGGCGCCCGGCCCCGAGGTGGCGATGCACACGCCCAGGCGGCCGGTCTCGCGGGCATAGCCGTCGGCCATATAGGCTGCGCCCTGCTCGTTGCGGGCGACGATGGCCTGCGGCCCGCCGCGGCGGGCGCTGCGTGCCAGCGCGTTGTAGAGCGGCTCGACGGCGCCGCCCGGCACGCCGAAGACGTACTCGACGCCCAGGGCGGCCAGCGCGTCGACGATCAGGTCGGCGGCGTCGCGCGGAGCGCAATCTCGGGCCGGTTCGGTCGCCCAGGCGCGGGCCGGGGCAAGAGCAGTGTTCGATTCCACGTGACAAGCAGGCAAGGGATGCCAAGCGTGGCACGTCAGCCGGCGCTGCTGGAGCGCCATGCCAACCGCGGTACCGCACGGCATCGGGAACGGATTGAACCCGCCAAAGCGGGCTCGCGAGTGGCCATGGACGTTTGTCCGGACGGCCTTGTCCCCCTGCGTGCGCTTAGGGCGCGAGGCCCTGCGACATCTGTTGCCTGTGCATGAATGCCATCGGCAACTGCTCAGTGATTTCAACTGTATCAATTTGAAACCAATGCGCATCCCCGCAAATGCGGGCGACGGGGTCAGGGCTTGACTGCCGCCAATCGATGCGCCACGGCAGCCCCCTGCCCGCTGCGTTGCTGCTCCATCGACAGGGCGGCCAGCAGCATCCACGCCGAATGCGGCAGCCACTGCTCCACCCAGCGCCACTGCGCCTCGTCGGGCCCCGGGGGCGAAGGTGATGCCCTCGCCCGTGTCGCTGCCGACGGCGCCGGTGATCCCAGCGTCCAGTCGAGCTGGGCCTGCGCATAGTCCGCCCAGTCCGGCGGCAAGCCGGACGCGACCCGGCCGCCCTCAACGCGCTGCGATGGCCGATATCTGGACGAGCGAATCCCGGGGCAGGCGGGCCGCCTGGATCGTGGCCCGGGCCGGCGGCTTGTCCGGGAAGAATCGGGCATACACCGCATTCATCTTGCCGAAGTCGCCGATGTCCTTCAGATAGACCGTCGTCGACACGATGTCCGCCATCGTCATGTTGTTGGCGGCCAGCACCGCCTTCAGGTTCTCGAGGGCCGTTGTCGTCTGCTCCTCGATCGACCCGCCGCTCAGCTGGCCGGTCTTCGGGTCCAGGCCGGCCTGCCCGGACAGGAACAGCAGATTGCCCGCCCGCACGGCCTGCGAATAGGGGCCGATCGGGGCCGGAGCGTCCTTGCTGACCACCACCTCCCGCGCGAGAGGCGTGGCGGCGCAGCCCGACAGGGCGAGCACGAGCGGAAACAGCAGACGCTTCAGGTGTTCAGTCGAGCGACTCATGAGGGAGCCTCCAAGGCCAGAGGTTGGCGGCGGTGGGTCGCTCCGCCTCGCCGCGGGAGCTGTCTGATGGGAGCGTCGCCGGAGTCTGGCCCTGCGCACCGGAAAGCACAACAGGCGGCCGCGGCGCCAGCCCTCAGGTCTTGAGCCTGTAGCCCACCCCGGCCTCGGTCAGCAGCCACTGCGGCCGGTTGGGGTCGGCCTCCAGCTTCTTGCGCAGGTTGGCCATGTGCACGCGCACGTAATGCACGTCATCGGCGTGGCCGGGGCCCCAAACGGCCTTCAGCAGATGCTGGTGGGTCAACACGCGGCCCGGCGCGGCGGCGAGCTCCTGCAGCAGCCGGTATTCGATGGGCGTCAGGTGCAGTTCCTCGCTGCCCTCAGGTGTCGTGCGCGTGACGCTGCGCAGCGCACGGTCCACGGCGATGTCGCCGAAGCGCAGCACCGGGTCGGCATCGTTGCCACCACCACCGTGACGGCGCAACTGCACGCGCACGCGGGCCAGCAGCTCGGCCACGCCGAAGGGCTTGACGAGGTAGTCGTCCGCGCCGGCATCCAGCGCCTGCACCTTGCGCTCCTCGCCCTCGCGGGCCGACAGCACCAGCACGGGCGCCTGCGACCAGCCGCGGAACTCGCGGATGAAGTCCAGGCCATCGCCGTCGGGTAGGCCCAGGTCCAGCACGACGAGCTCGGGGCGGCGCGTGGCCGCATCGATGAGGCCGCGGGCCAGCGTGGCCGCCTCGAACACCTCGATGCCCTCGCTTTCCAGCGCCATGCGCACGAAACGCCGGATCTCCGGCTCGTCCTCGATCATCAACACGCGTGCGGCGCCCACCCTGCCCTCTCCTGCTTATGTCGGCGGCTGGCCGAGGGGGAGTTCCACTCGCACGCAGGCACCGCCGGTCGCGGCATTGTGGGCGCTGATGCGCCCGCCATGCGCCTCGACGATGGCCTTGCAGATGGCCAGGCCCAGGCCCACGCCGGGCGTGGCGCTCTCGCGGTCGCCGCGCTCGAACTTGTCGAAGAGCCGGGCCTCGCGGCCGGCCGGAAATCCGGGGCCGCTGTCGCTGACGTCGATCTCGACCTGCCGCCCCGCCGTGCGCGCGGCCACGCGGATGGGGCCGGGCGCGTACTTGGCCGCGTTCTCCAGCAGATTGACGAGCACGCGCTCGACGAGCACGGCGTCCAGCTCGATGAGGGGCAGCTCGGCCGGCAGGTCCACCGCCACGTCGCGGCCGGCCAGCGCCTCGTCGAGACTGGCGAGTGCGCTGCCGACGACCTCTTGCAGCGGCAGCCAGTGGCGGTTGAGCTGCACGGCACCGGACTGCAGCCGCGCCATGTCCAGCAGGTTGGCCACCAGCGCGCTCATGCGCAGCGCCGAGCGGCGCACCGCGTCGGCCACCTCGGCCTGGGGCGGGTCCAGCGGCGTCAGCTTCAGCGCGTCGGCCAGGCCGACGAGGGCGGCCAGCGGCGTGCGCAGGTCGTGGGAGATGGCCGTCAGCAGCGAGTTGCGCAGGCGCTCGCTCTCGATCTGCAGCGTGCTCTGCTGCGCCACCTCGATGTAATGGATGCGCTCCAGCGAGATGGCCAGCAGGGCCGCGCAGGTGTCCAGCAGCTCGCGCTCGTCGGGCAGCCAGCGCCGGCCCTGGCCGTCGACGGCCAGCACGCCGCGCAGCCGCATCGGTGCCGTCAGCGGCAGCATCAGGCAGGGGCTGGCCGGCAGGGTGTCGGTGCCCTGCCCGGCCGGCTGGCCGTGGTCGAAGGCCCATTGCGCGACGCCGAGGTCGGGCTGGGCGCTGCCACCGGGAAGAACCGCCAGCACCTCGTGGTCGGGCGCGGCGCCCAGCGGCGGCGCCAGCACGGCGGACGCGACGCCAAACTCCGCGCGCAGGAAGCGCGTGCCGATCTCGGCCACCTGCTCGGGCACGAGGGCGGCGCCGAGGTCGCGCGACATAGCGTACAGCCCGCGCACGCGGCGCTCGCGCTCCCGGGCAGCGCGGGCCTGGGCCTGCAGGCCGGCCGCGAGCTGGCCGATGACCAGGCCCACCAGCAGCAGCACGGCGAAGGTGACGAGGTATTGGGCGTCGCTGACGGCGAAGGACCAACGCGGGTCGACGAAGAAGAAGTCGAAGGCCGCGACGCCCAGCAGCGCGGCCAGCGCCGCCGGCGCGCGGCCGAAGCGCAAGGCCACGCCGACGACATTGAGCAGGTAGAGCATCGCGATATTGGTCACCGCGATGAGATTCAGCAGCAGGCCGTTGATGGCCGTCGTCAGCGCGACCCCGGCCAGGGCCGCCGCAAAGCCGCGCAGCATCTGCGGCGCGAGCAGGCCGTGCGGCATGCGCGGCTGCGGCTCGGCGCCGCGCGCGGCGGTCGCTGCCGTCGGCAGCGCGACCTGCAGCACGTCCATGTCGTCGGCCAGGCGGTTCAGCGTCTCGGCCAGCGAGAGCCGGCCCGGCCAGCGCCAGGCGTTCTCGCGCCGGCCGACGACGAGGCGGGCCAGGTTGTGCTCGCGCGCATAGCCCACCAGGGCCGCGCCCACCTCGGGTGCGGACAGCACCGTCGCGCGCGCGCCCAGCGACTTGGCCAGCTCCAGCGCGCGCTGCACATGCTGGCGGTCCGCGTCGCCCAGCGCCCGCGCCGTCTGCACGTGCACGGCATGCCAGTCCAGGCCGAGCTGCTGAGCCAGGCGCGCAGCGCTGCGCACGACCTTGTCGCTGTTGACGCCGGGGCCGACGCAGGCCAGCAGCGACTCGCGATTCGGCCAGACCGCGCCCTGGGCCAGCTGGGTGTGCTCGCGCCGGTAGGCCTGCATCTGGTCGTCCACGCGGTCGGCCGTGCGGCGCAGCGCCAGCTCGCGCAGCGCCAGCAGATTGCCCTTGCGGAAGAAGTTCCTGGCCGCACGCTCGGCCTGGGCCGGCAGGTAGACCTTGCCCTCCTTGAGCCGCTGCAGCAGCTCGTCGGGCGGCAGGTCCACGACGACGACTTCGTCGGCCTCGTCGAAAACCTTGTCGGGCAGCGTCTCCCAGACGCGGATGCCGGTGATGCCGCCGACGACATCGTTCAGGCTCTCCAGGTGCTGCACGTTCAACGTCGTCCAGACCTCCACGCCGGCCTCGCGCAGCTCCTGCGCGTCCTGCCAGCGCTTGGCGTGACGCGAACCCGCCGCGTTGCTGTGGGCCAGTTCGTCCAGCAGCAGCACGCCGCCGGGTTCGGCCGCGCCCCAGGCCAGCGCCGCGTCGAGATCGAATTCGCGCAGCGCCTGGCCACGCCCGGCAACGTCCTTCAGCGGAATGCGCAGCAGGTCGCGGGCGATGGCCTCGGTGTCGGCGCGGCCATGGGTCTCGACGACGCCGATGCGCACGGACCGGCCCTGCAGCTTCGCAGCATGCGCCGCCGCCAGCATCGCGAAGGTCTTGCCCACGCCGGCATTGGCACCGAAGAAGATCTTCAGCCGGCCACGTCTGGCGGCGGCTTCGTCGCGCTGGACCTTGGCGAGCAGCGCGTCGGGGTCGGGGCGGGTGTCGGTCATAACCTAGACCCGGCAGTTGGGCGCGTCCGAGGGGCTGAGCCCGGACACGAACAGTCCTGAGGACTGTTTGTGCCTGGCGAAGGCCAGGGCGTCCGGCCCTGGCATGGCGAAGCAGGTCGCCGGCAAGGCGCGACGACGCCGTGGGCTCGTGTCCACGAGGAGGAGCAACGCTGCCAGCGGCCTGAAGCGCCAGACCAGCGGGCGTGCCCAGCTGCCGGGTCTAGGTTCATAGCCAACCGAGTCGCTTGAAGCGCCAATACAGCGCGCCGCTGACGAGCAGGATCGCCCCCAGCGCCATGGGGTAGCCGAAGGCCCATTTCAGCTCGGGCATCTTCTCGAAGTTCATGCCCCAGACGCCGGCCAGCGCGGTGGACGCCGCGAAGATCGCGGCCCAGGCCGCCAGGCGCTTGGTGACGAGGGACTCGTCGATGGTGACCAGGGTCAGGTTGACCTGGGTCGCGGCGATGATGGTTTCGCGCGCGGCGTCGATGCTGCCCTGGATGCGCAGCAGGTGGTCGTAGACGTCGCGGAAATAGTCCTGCAAGGCCATGCAGACGGCCGGCACGCGCCCGCCGTGCAGCTTGGACGTCACCTCCAGCAGCGGCGTGACCGCGTGGCGCAGCGTGGCCAGGCGCTGCTTGAGGCCGAACAGCTTCTGCACGACGGCCTGGCGGTCCTGGCCGGGCTGGAACATGCTCTCCTCGACCTGCTCCAGCTCGGCCTCGACGGCGTCGATGAGCGGAAAGTAGCGGTCCACCACCGCGTCCATCAGCGCGTAGAAGACGAAACCCGGCCCCTGGCCCAGCAGATGCGGCTCGCGCTCGGCCCGGCCGCGCACGCCGAGAAAGCCCTGCTGGCTGTTGTGCCGCACCGAGACGACGAAACGCGGGCCGACGAAGACATGCACCTCGCCGACCTCGAGGTTGCCGTCCGCGCCGACCTCGAGCAGGTGCATGGCGGCGAACAGCATGTCGCCGTACTCCTCGACCTTGGGGCGCTGGTGGCCCTTGCGGGCGTCCTCGACGGCCAGCGGCGGCAGGTCCAGCTCGCGCTGCAGCAGGCCCAGCTCGTCGTCGGTCGGGTCGCGCAACGCGATCCAGACGAAGCCGGACCGGGACTCCAGCGCCTCGGAAACGCCGTCCAGGCCCGGCTCTGCAACGATGCGGCCATCGTGGTACACGGCACTGTTGATCAGCATGTCGAAATCAGGCGGGGCATGAGCATCACGCCATCCTCGCATGCCTCATTTCTCGGCGGCGTCGAGCGCGAGGTTCAGCGCCAGCACGTTCACGCGCGGCTCGCCGACGAAGCCCAGCCAACGCCCCTCGGTGTGCTGCTCGACGAGGGCCTGCAGCTTCGCGGCCGGCAGGCCGCGCGCACGCGCGATGCGGGCGACCTGGTAGTCGGCCGCGGCGCGGCTGATGTGGGGGTCCAGGCCGCTGGCCGAGGTGGTCACGAGGTCGACCGGCACCGGCCGGGTGTTGCCCGGGTCGGCCGCGCGCAGCGCCTCGACGCGCGCCTTGACGGCATCGGCCAGGGCCGGCGCCGTCGGCGCGAGGTTGGAGCCCGACGAGTTGCCTGCGTTGTAGGGCATGGGGCCGGTGGCCGAGGGGCGGCTCCAGAAGTGGCCGGGGTCGGCGAAGGTCTGGCCGATCAGTGTCGAACCGACGGGTTTGCCGTCCCTCACGACGAGACTGCCGTTGGCCTGGTCGGGGAACAGCGCCTGCGCAACGCCGGTGACGACGAGGGGATAGGCCAGGCCCGTGACGAGGCTCAGCACGACAAACAGCGTCAGCGCGGGCCGCCACAGCGGCACGTCGGCCGCGGCTGAGGACGTGGCGGGGGTGGAAAGCGTCGTAGTCATGACGTGTCTCCTGTTCAGAAGGTCTTCTTCAGGCCGACGACCAGCGTGGTCTTGCCCAGGAACTTGCCGTCCACCAGGCTGGTATAGGTCGTCTTGTTGGCGTCCGTGCCGACGATCGCGCCGCTCAGCACCAGACCGGAGAAGTCCTTGGCCAGGGTCAGCGAGTAGTCGGTGTACGAGGCGGCCGACAGGTGCTTGACGGTCTGGTGGCCGACGTGGGGCGCCAGGCTCAGGCCATCGCCCAGGTCGAAGTTGGCCGTCACGTCGAGGTAGCCGCTGTTCTTGCTGTCGGCATAGCCGAACAGGTCGGTCGTGCTGTGCGAATACTTGGCTGTGACCGGGCCGAAGCTCAGCGCGCCGTAGAGCTCGAAGGTGTTGGCACTGGGGTTGAGCTTGTTGCTCGGGTAGTAGTACTGCAGCACGCCGACATCCAGCGTCAGGCCCTTGGACACCTCGGTCTTGTAGCCGCCGTAGAGGTCGATCTCGACATCGGCATCGCCGCCGGCGTCCTTGATCCACTTGATCGTCGACGCCCAGGTGCCGACGTAGAAGCCGTTGGCGGCGGCGTAGTCGATGCCGCCCTGCAGGGCCGGCTGCAGGCGGGTCTGGGAGATGCCACGGTAGCGGTATTCGCTGACGACGCCGACGTTGAACGACAACGGGTCGGCGGCGGCGGTCTCGTCGGCGAAGGCGGGAACGGCCGCCGCGAGGGCCAGCAGGGAAATCAGGAATTTCATGATGTCTTGGTTCTGTTGCTGCACGCTCAGGCCAGGCCGAGCGTGACGAGGATGAGGTCGATGGCCTTGATGCCGATGAAGGGCACGATGACACCGCCCAGGCCGTAGACCAGCAGGTTGCGGCGCAGCAGCGCGCTGGCGCCGATCGCGCGGTAGCGCACGCCCTTCAGGGCCAGCGGAATCAGCACGACGATGATCAGCGCGTTGAAGATGACGGCGCTCAGGATGGCCGAGTTGGGGCTGGCCAGGCGCATCACGTTCAGGGCCGACAGCTGCGGGTAGGTCGACACGAAGGCCGCCGGCAGCACCGCGAAATACTTGGCCAGGTCGTTGGCGATCGAGAAGGTCGTGAGGGACCCGCGTGTCATCAGCATCTGCTTGCCGGTCTCCACCACCTCGATGAGCTTGGTGGGGTTGCTGTCGAGGTCGACCATGTTGCCGGCCTCCTTGGCGGCCTGGGTACCGGTGTTCATCGCGACGGCCACGTCGGCCTGGGCCAGGGCCGGCGCATCGTTGGTGCCGTCGCCGGTCATCGCGACGAGCAAGCCCCTCCCCTGCTGCTCGCGGATCAGCGCCAGCTTGGCCTCGGGCGTGGCCTCGGCGAGGAAGTCGTCGACGCCGGCCTCCGCGGCAATCGCAGCAGCCGTCAGCCGGTTGTCGCCGGTGACCATGACCGTCTTGATGCCCATGCGGCGCAGTTGTGCGAAACGCTCCTTGATGCCGGGCTTGACGATGTCCTTCAGCTCCACGACGCCGAGGATGCGTGCACCGTCCGCAACCACCAGCGGCGTGCTGCCGCGGCGCGCGGCCTCGTCCACCGTGGCCTGCACGCTGGCGGGCCAGCGGCCGCCCAGGGCCTCGACGTGGGCGCGCACCGCGCTGCCGGCGCCCTTGCGGATCTGGCGCCCGCCCAAGTCGACGCCGCTCATGCGCGTCTGCGCCGTGAAGGGCACGAACTCGCCGCATTCGGCGGCCGGGGCGGCCGGGCCGAACTTGCGGTCAGCCAGCGCCACGATGCTGCGGCCCTCGGGCGTTTCGTCGGCCAGCGAGGCCAGGCGCGCAGCCTCGGCCAGCTGGGCCTCGGAGGTGTCGGCGATGGGCCAGAAGGCATCGGCCTGGCGATTGCCCAGCGTGATGGTGCCGGTCTTGTCCAGCAGCAGCACGTCCACGTCGCCGGCAGCCTCGACGGCGCGGCCCGAGGTGGCGATGACATTGGCCTGCAGCATGCGGCTCATGCCGGCCACGCCGACGGCCGACAGCAGGCCGGCGATGGTGGTCGGGATCAGGCAGACCAGCAGGGCCACCAGCACGACCAAGCTCACCGGCTGCCCCGCCCCCGCCACGGCCACGCTGAACTGCGAGAACGGCAGCAGCGTGGCACAGACGCCCAGGAAGACCAGCGTCAGCGCGACGAGCAGGATGGTCAGCGCGATCTCGTTGGGCGTGCGCTTGCGCTGCGCGCCCTCGACCATCGCGATCATGCGGTCGACGAAGGTCTCGCCGGGGTTCACGGCCACGCGGGCGACGACCCAGTCGGATAGCACGCGGGTGCCGCCGGTCAGCGCCGAGAAGTCGCCACCGCTCTCGCGGATGACGGGCGCCGACTCGCCGGTGATGGCGCTCTCGTCCACGGACGCGACGCCGTCGACGACCTCGGCATCGGCCGGCACGATGTCGCCGGCCTCGATCAGCACCCATTCGCCCTTGCGCAGGCTGCTGGCCTCGCGCGGCGTCCATTTCAGCGACTCTCGCGAGGCGCCGGCCTTCCAGCCGGCGAGGATCTTGGCCCAGGTCTCCTTCTTCAGGCCGCGCAGCGATGCGGCCTGCGCCTTGCTGCGGCCCTCGGCCAGCGCCTCGGCGAAGTTGGCGAACAGCACGGTGAACCACAGCCACACCGTCACGGCGATGACAAAGCCGTTGGGCTGGGCGATGGACAGGGCCGTCGTCAGCAGGCTGCCGAGATAGACGACGAACATGACCGGGTTGCGCAACTGGGTGCGCGGGTCCAGCTTGCGGACGGAGTCGAGCAGCGCGGCGCGGGTCAGCGCCGGGTCGAACAAGGAGAAAGCAGCGCGTGTCATTGCGCACCCCACAGCATCAGATGCTCGACGACGGGCCCCAGGGCCAGCGCCGGCACATAGTTCAGAAGACCGACCAGCAGCACGGTGCCGATCAGCAGCACGACGAACAGCGGGCCATGCGTGGGCAGCGTGCCCTCGCCCGGGGCCAGGCGTTTCTTGCCCACCAGCGAGCCGGCCATGGCCAGCACCGGCACGATGACACCGAAGCGGCCGACCCACATCACCAGGCCCAGCAGCAGGTTGTAGAAGGGCGTGTTGGCCGACAGACCGGCAAAGGCGCTGCCGTTGTTGTTGCCGGCGGACGAGAAGGCGTACAGCACCTCGCTGAAGCCATGGGCGCCGGGCGCCGCAATGCCGGCCTTGCCCGGCTCCACGACGACGGCGATGGCTGTGCCGACGAGCACCGCGAGCGGCGTCAGCAGGATGGCCAGCGACACCATCTTCATCTCATGCGCCTCGATCTTCTTGCCGAGGTACTCAGGCGTGCGGCCGATCATCAGCCCGGCGACGAAGACGGCCAGGATGGCGAACACCAGCATGCCGTACAGGCCCGCGCCGACGCCGCCGAAGACGACCTCGCCGAGCTGCATCATGACCAGGGGCACCAGGCCGCCGAGCGGTGTGAAGCTGTCGTGCATCGCGTTGACGGCGCCGCAGCTGGCGGCCGTCGTGATGACGGCGAACAGCGACGAGGCCTCGATGCCGAAGCGCACCTCCTTGCCTTCCATGTTGCCGCCGGACTGCGCGGCGCTCTGGGCCGCGTCCACGCCCAGCTTCGCGAGCTGCGGATTGCCGGCCTGCTCCGCCGACGTCGCGACGACCACGGCGACGACGAACATCGCCGTCATCGCGCCCAGCAGCGCCCAGCCCTGGCGCATGTCGCCCACCTGCCGGCCCATGACGAAGCACAGCGCCGCCGGGATCAGGAAGATGGACAGCATCTGCAGCGCATTGGTCGCGGCCGTCGGGTTCTCGAAGGGATGGGCGGAATTGGCGTTGAAGAAGCCGCCGCCGTTGGTGCCCAGCATCTTGATCGACAGCTGCGAGGCCACCGGCCCGAGCGCGATGGTCTGGCTCTGGCCGTGCTTGTCCTCCATGACGGGCTGGCCGTCGGCCCCCTTGAGCGGCTGGCCGTCGGCACCGACCTTGGGCTCCTGCCAGCTCTGCGCCTCGATGGTGGTCACGTCCTGGTAGGGCTTGAGTGTCTGCACGACGCCCATGCCGGCCAGCACCAGCGCGAACACCAGGGACAGCGGCAACAGCACCCACAGCGTCGCGCGGGTCAGGTCGGTCCAGACGTTGCCGATGGCCCGGCCGGTGTGGCGCGCGAAGCCGCGCACTAGGGCCACGACGACGGCGATGCCGGTGGCGGCGGAGAAGAAGTTCTGCACCGTCAGTGCGAGCATCTGGGTCAGATAGCTCATCGTCGTCTCGCCGCCATAGCCCTGCCAGTTCGTGTTGGTCACGAAGGAGACGGCGGTGTTGAAGGCCGAGTCCGGCGTGACGGCGGCCATGCCCTGCGGGTTCAGCGGCAGCCAGGGCTGCAGGCGCTGCAGCGCATAGACCACGAAGACGCCCAGCGCATTGAAGATCAGCAGCCCAAGTGCATAGCGCAGCCAGCCCTGTTCGGCGTCGGCGTCGACGCCGGCCAGCCTGAGCAGGCCGCGCTCGAAGCGGCGCAGCCAATCGACCCGGCCCTCCATCGCCGCGTATATCCAGCGCGCCAGCGGCCAGGCCAGCGCGAACAGCACGACGAGGAAGGCAATGAGCTGAATCCAGGCGGAGCTGCTCATGACAGATCCTCCGGGAACAACAGGGCCCAGAAAAGGTAGACCACCAAGCCCACGACGAGGATGGTCGCGGCGAGTTCGAAGCCGTTCATGACTTCCTCCGCGCCAGCTTGTCGCAGCCCCAGGCCGCGAGACCGGTCACGAGCGCGAGGGCCGCGCAGAGACCGAGAAAAACGATGTCCATGACACCTCCATAACGATGGAGGTGATTCTGGAAATCGGGCCGTCAAACCGCCGACAAGAACGCGGCGGGCGGCATCAAGAAAGCATCAAGATTTGCTGAGTGCAAGCTGGGTGATGTCGATGCCGCGCTCCGCAGCGATGGCCTCCAGCACCGGCAGCAAGGGCCCGAGCTTCTCGTCCAGCGCGTCGCGCACGGTGTCGACGACGACCTGGGTGCTGCGCTCGATCTCGATGTGCACCGCGTCGCCCACGGTCTTGTCGCCGAAGGTCGTCATGCGCAGCGTCTCGGGGATGAGCCAGACCTCGAACCAGCCCGAGCCATCGCGCTCGCGCCGGGCCTCGGCCACCGTCAGGCTGCAGCCGTTGACGCCGATATAGCCCTTGGCGAACACATAGCGCATCCACGGTGCCGGCAGCGCGAAACGGATGACGTGGTTGTTGTCGGGCCGGCGGATCTCGGCGATGCGCGCGGACACGTCGACATGGCCGGACAGCGGGTGGCCGCCGATCTCGACGCCCTCCTTCGCGGCGCGCTCGACATTCAGGCCGGAGCCCACCATCAGCCCGCCGAGCGTCGTCAGTCGCAGCGTCTGCGCCATCACGTCGAAGCTGGCCACGCCGGGCGCGGGGCGCTCGGTGACGGTCAGGCAGACACCGTCGCAGGACACGCTGGCGCCGATGGCCAGTTCCGCGTCGAAACCCTGGGGGAACTTCAGGTGCAGGGTGTGCAGGCCCTCGCGGGCCTCGATGGATTCGACGCGGGCGACGCCCTGGACGATGCCTGTGAACATGATGAAAAAAGGCCCCGAGGGGCCGTTTGGAGAGTGTCGGGCCAGCTTACCAGCTGACCTCACGATCAGGGGTCGAGCCGATCTTGTGGATGGACAGGTCGGCGCCCTCGAACTCCTGCTCGGCGTCCAGCCTCAGGCCGACGAACTTGCGGATCAGGCCGTAGACGACGAAGCCGCCCGCCAGCGCCCAGGCCACGCCGCCCAGCGTGCCGGCGAGCTGCGCGACGAAGCTCACGCCGCCGATGCCGCCCAGCGCCTTCTGGCCGAAGATGCCGCAGGCGATGCCGCCCCAGGCGCCGCACAGGCCGTGCAGCGGCCAGACGCCGAGCACGTCGTCGATCTTCCAGCGGTTCTGCGTCAGCGTGAAGAACCGCACGAACAGCCAGCCGGCCACGCCGCCGGTGACGAGGGCGCCCAGCGGGTGCATCAGGTCGGAGCCCGCGCAGACGGCCACCAGCCCGGCCAGCGGGCCGTTATAGGCGAAGCCGGGGTCGTTGCGGCCCAGCAGCGTGGCCACCAGCGTGCCGCCCACCATGGCCATCAGGGAGTTGACGGCGACGAGGCCGGACATCTTGTCCAGCGTCTGCGCGCTCATCACGTTGAAGCCGAACCAGCCCACCGTCAGCACCCAGGCGCCCAGGGCCAGGAAGGGGATGCTGGAAGGCGGGTGGGCGCTCATCGCGCCGTCCTTGCGGTAGCGGTTCAGACGCGGGCCGAGCAGCAGCACGGCCGCCAGGCCGATCCAGCCGCCCACCGCGTGCACGACGACGCTGCCGGCGAAGTCATGGAACTCCGCGCCCGTGGCCGCCTTCAGCCAGGCCTGGATGCCGAAGGCCTGGTTCCACGCGACCCCCTCGAAGAACGGGTAGACGAAGCCGACGATGACCGAGGTAGCCGCCAGCTGCGGGCCGAAGCGAGCTCGCTCGGCGATGCCGCCCGACACGATGGCGGGAATGGCCGCCGCGAAGGTCAGCAGGAAAAAGAACTTGACGAGCTCATAGCCGTTCTTCTGCGCCAGCGTCTCCGCACCGGTGAAGAAATGGGTGCCGTAGGCGACGAGGTAGCCGACGAGGAAATAGGCCAGCGTGGACACGGCGAAGTCCACGAGGATCTTCACCAACGCATTGACCTGGTTCTTCTTGCGCACGGTGCCCAGTTCCAGGAAGGCAAAACCCGCATGCATGGCGAGCACCATGATGGCGCCCAGGAGGATGAAGAGCGCATCCGCGCCCTGCTTGATCGATGACTCCAACGCTGTCTCCGGCCACAGGCTCCAGACTTGGGCGACATGCACCAAGCCGAACCGGTTCGCACCGAAACAGCAAATTCAATGCCCGCTTTTAAGGCGTGGCCCTTCGACAGACAGGCACCACAAAGAAGCACTCAGCCCTTATTTGGTGCAGAAAGCGCACCCTTCTCGAACTCGTCCGCACTGAATCCGAGCGTCCAGCGGCCGTCCGGCCAGTACACCACGGGCCGCTTGATGACGCTGGGCTCGGCCAGCATCAGCGCCGTGGCGCTGGCGTCGTCGACGACGGCGGCCTTGGTCGCCTCGTCCAGCTTGCGCCAGGTCGTGCCGGCGCGGTTGACGAGGCGATCGCGGCCGAAGGCCTTCAGCCAGGCCGGCAAGAGCTCGGCCGGCACGCCCTGCTTCTTGAAGTCGTGGAAGGCGGCATCCAGGCCTTGTCCGGCCAGCCAGGCGCGGGCGCGCTTGACGGTGTCGCAGTTGGGAATTCCATAGACGGTGATCATGGGGTGCAAAGCTACCATGGCCAGGTTGCCATCCACGCCGAGGGAGATGCGATGCTGAAGACGATCAAGAGTCGCCTGCTGGCGGCCTGTCTGGGGCTGATGGTGGTGTCGGTGCTGCTGGCCACGCTGACCAGCTACCGCGCCGCGCGCAGCACCATCCTGCACGATCTGGCCGCGCAGCTCGGCGCCAATGGCCAGGCCCAGGCGGACCGCATCGCGTCCTGGGCCAATGGGCAGAAGCATGTCGTGCAGGCCATGGCGCCCGCCCTGGCCGCCGCCGACCCGGTGCCGGCACTGCAGCAGGGCCAGACCTCGGGCGCGCTGGACCTGGCCTATGTCGGCGGCGCCGACAAGCGCATGGTGTCCGTGCCGGACCGCCAGCGCGCCGCCGACTACGACCCCACGTCGCGTGCCTGGTACAAGCTCGCGGCGACGAGCCAGGAGCCGGTGCTGACGGCGCCCTACATCGCCGCGTCGTCGAAGAAACTGGTCGTCACCTTCGCCTACGCGATCCGGGCCGGCGGCGAGATCAAGGGCGTGGCCGGCTCGGACGTGACGCTGGACGAGGTCGTCACGACGATCAACCAGCTCAAGCCCACGCCCTCGGGCTTCGCCTTCCTGGCCGACAAGGAGGGCAAGATCATTGCCCACCCCAACGCGGCGCTGACGCTCAAGCCGATGACCGAGCTGGCGGCCGACCTGACGCCCGCCAGGCTGATCGGCGCGGGCGCGGACGAGCTCGTCGAGGTCACTGTGGGCGAGCACAGCTTCTTCCTGCGCGCCGCGCCCGTCGCCGGCACCGACTGGCTGCTCGTCACGGCCGCCGAGCGCGGCGAGGCGCTGGCCTCGCTGAGCGCGCTGCTGCGCGACGCCGGCATCGCGCTCGTGCTCCTGCTGGCCGGCGCGGCGCTATTCGCGACCTGGCTGGTCAACTCGCTGCTGCACCGCCTCGTCGTCGTGAAGGACGCGATGCTGCAGATCGGCAGCGCCGGCGGCGGCGACCTGACCCAGCGCCTGAACGACGCCGGCGAGGACGAGCTGAGCGACATCGCGCGTGCCTTCAACCAGTTCGTGTCGCAGATCGAGTCGGTCATGCGCGGCGTGGCGGCCAGCGCCGAGTCCATCGCAACGGCCTCGCGCGAGATCGCCGCCGGCGCCCAGGACCTGAGCGGCCGCACCGAGAGCGCCGCGGCCAGCCTGGAGGAGACGGCCTCGTCCATGCAGCACATCACGCAGACCGTGCAGCGCAGCGCCGACCAGGCCCGGGAGGCCGACGGCCATGCCCGCAGCACCGCCGACGTGGCCCAGCGCGGCGGCGAAGTGGCCCAGCAGGTAGCCACGACGATGCAGGAGATCAGCGCCAGCTCGACGCGCATCAACGACATCATCGGCACCATCGACGGCATCGCCTTCCAGACCAATATCCTGGCGCTGAACGCGGCGGTGGAGGCCGCGCGCGCCGGCGAGCAGGGCCGTGGCTTCGCCGTCGTGGCCGGCGAGGTGCGGGCTCTGGCCCAGCGCAGCGCCGAAGCCGCCAAGGAGATCAAGGGCCTGATCGGTGGCAGCGTGGCGCGGGTCGCCGACGGCAGCCGCCTCGTCGACGAAAGTGCCCAGACCACGCAGGAGATCCTGCGCAGTGTGCAGAGCGTGACCGCCATCGTCACCGAGATCAGCGCCGGCGCGGCCGAGCAGAGCCGCGGCATCGGCGAGGTCAACACCGCCGTCATGCAACTCGACCAGATGACGCAACAGAATGCCGCCCTCGTCGAGCAGTCCGCCGCCGCGGCCGAGAGCCTGAAGGACCAGGCCGCGCAGCTGTCGCAGATCGTCGCCACCTTCCGCATCAGCCGCTGATGATCGACTGGCTGGACGAGGCCACACTCGACTTCCCCCCGAGCTCGCACGCCCTCGGCCCGCAAACCGACGCGCCCGGCCTGCTCGCCGCCGGCGGCATGCTGACGCCGGCGCGGCTGGAGGCGGCCTACCGGCGCGGCATCTTCCCCTGGTACGGCCCCGGCCAGCCGCCGCTGTGGTGGGCACCCGACCCGCGCATGGTGCTGAAGACGACCGATTTCAGGCTGTCACGCTCGCTGCGCAAGACGGTGCAGCGTTTCGCCGCAACGCCGGGCTGCGAGATCCGCGTCGACTTCGATCGCACCGCCGTGATGCAGGCATGCGCCGGCGTGCCGCGCGACGGCCAGAGCGGCAGCTGGATCGTGCCCGAGCTGCAGGCCGCCTACCTGGCCTGGCCGGCCATGCACAGCATCGAGACCTGGGCCGACGACGAGCTCGCCGGCGGCCTCTATGGTGTCAACCTCGGCCGCATGTTTTACGGCGAGTCGATGTTCATGCGCCGCACCGACGCCTCCAAGATCGCGCTGTGCGCGCTGGTCTGCCTGTGCCGCGAGTTCGGCATCCCCTGGATCGACTGCCAGCAGAACACCCGCCACCTGGCCTCGCTGGGGGCCGCCGAAGTGCCGAGAAACGTGTTCGAAGCCCATCTTGCCGCCCATGTCGGCCGGCCCTCGCCGCGGCCGTGGACCTATCATCCGGACTACTGGCACCGGCACCTGCTGACTTCGACGTGACCCATCCCAAAGAACTGCCCCTTGCGCAGATCCAGTTCTACGCCACGGCTGCCTACCCCTGCAGCTATGTGCCGGGGCGCCAGGCGCGCTCCCAGGTCGCCACGCCCAGCCACCTGATCCACGCCGACGCCTATTCCAACCTCGTCGCCGCGGGCTTTCGCCGCAGCGGCCTGTTCACCTACCGCCCCTACTGCGACCAGTGCCGCGCCTGCGTCCCGCTGCGCGTGCCGGTGGACCGCTTCGAGCCCAGCCGCTCTCAGCGCCGCGCCTGGAAGGCCCATCGCCGGTTGCAGGCCAAGGTCATGCGCCTGGGCTATTCGCCCGAGCACTACGCCCTCTACCTGCGCTACCAGGCTGGCCGGCACAGCGGCGGCGGCATGGACCACGACAGCGTCGACCAGTACACGCAGTTCCTGCTGCAGAGCCGCATCAACTCGCGCCTCGTGGAGTTCCGCGAACCCATGCCAGACGGCAGCGCGCCGCTGCGCATGGTGTCCATCCTGGACATCCTCAGCGACGGCCTTTCGGCGGTCTACACCTTCTACGACCCGGACGTGGACGCCAGCTACGGCACCTATGGCGTGCTGTGGCAGATCCAGCAGACCAGGGAGCTCAAGCTCAGCCACCTCTACCTGGGCTACTGGATCGAGGAGAGCCCCAAGATGGCCTACAAGTCCGGCTTCAGGCCGCACCAAGTCCTGCAAGACGGCGTCTGGACCGACGCCGCCCCAGAGGCTTAATGTGGAAGACCTCTCCTGCCGGACGTGACGACGCCTGACCTGACGCCGGCCGGAGCGTTGGGGCGCGATGGGAGGACGCGTCAGGCGGCGGCGGGTGTGGCGATGAAGCCGTGCTTGCTCAGCATCTTGAGCCAGCGCGGAGCGTTGCGCGCCACGTTCAACGCCTCGTAGTCGACGACCCGGTCCTGGTAATGGGTGCCGCTGCTGAGCATGGCGTAGACCGTGCGCAGGATCTTGTGCGCCAGCGCGACGACGGACTTCCTGTGGCCCTTGCGGATGGCCAGCGCCTGGAACTTGTCCTTGAAGGCGCAGCGCGTTCGCGCCGCGGCCTGGGCGAACTCGCACAGTAGCCGGCGCACCCAGGCATTGCCGCGGCGGATGCGCCCACTCTTGCGCTTGCCGGCGCTCTCGTTGTTGCCCGGGCAGATGCCCACCCAGCTGGCCAGTCGCTCAGCACTGCCGAAGGCATCCATGTCCGCGCCGATCTCCACCAGCAGCATCGCCGCGCCGATCTGGTCGATGCCCGGCAGGGTCTGCAGCAGGTTCAACTGGGCCTGCCACGGTTGCAAGCCGTCCAGCAGGTACTGGTCCATGCGGGCGATGCGCTGCTCGATCTGCTCGATGTGCTGCAGGATCTCGTCGGCGACGAAGCGGTGCGTGGGGCTCAGCCGCTCGGTGCTCAGCGCCTCGAACAGCTCCTCGCGGCTGGCGCGCAGCCGTCCCTTGAGGTCCAGCACTTCGTGCAGGGGTTTGTCCTGCAG
>NZ_SMBU01000001.1 GCF_004342485.1 Roseateles saccharophilus | reverse complement strand
GGTGCGAGTCCCGTCCAATTCTTCGCGAGACAGCAGCCTTGACTCAACCTCGAATAGCTTGGGATCGCGAGCCGAAATCTACGCGGGACGTAACAACGTTGACCCGGCGCGTCCAGAGCATGGATGCCTATCGCGTGATCGAGGCAAGGCAGGGACCGGCGCGGGCGCGTATGGAATGCCGGACGACGATGGATGGGACTACGGCCGCGTACCCGCTCGACGCCGTCGAGGTGGACCATACGCCGCTGAATTGGGTAGTTATATGCGATCGGACCGGTCTGCCGCTGGGGCGGCCGATGCTGACCGTCGTGATCGACGCGTACAGCAACTACCTCCTCGGTCTCTATGTCAGCTTCTACGGGCCAGGCTTGAGTAGCGTCAGCGGCGCCATGCGTTGCGCTATCTCGCCGAAGGCGGACATGGTCGCCGGCATCAAGCTGGAGCACCGGTGGCTTGCAGAGGGCATTCCTGACAGGACGATCCTGGACAACGGCTTGGAATTCCACTCTCCGGTTTTCCAGCGCATCGGCTGGGAGCTAGGCAGCGACTTCACGTATTGCCGCGTGCGGACGCCATGGCTCAAGCCGCATGTGGAGCGCTTCTTCGCCACGCTGGACACGATCACGTTGACCAAAGGTCGCATTCACAAGCGCGTGGCCAACGTCTTGAACATCGACCCGACCAAGGACGCCTCGGTCATGTTCTCTCAGTTCGTGCGTGGCCTCGTGCAGTTCGCCGTCGACGTCCATCCATTCAAGGTCAACGAGCGCAAGCTTGCCAAACCCTATGACCTGTTCCTGGAAGGTCTGGAGCGCACGCCAGCGGCTTGTTTTCCGCATGACATGGAACGCATTCGCCTGGCCTCGGCGCTGTCGAAGCCGAAGACGGTCGACCAGGGCGGTGTCGAGCTGCATGGACTGCCCTATGGCGCGGGGGAACTGCTGCCGATGCGCGAGCGGTACGGCAAGCGCTTCAAGACCTGGGTGAAGTGGGATCCCGATGACATGTCTCGACTGTGGGTTCAAGACCCGGTGGACAAGCACTGGGTATCGAGTCCATGCCGCTGGACGGATTACGCCAAGGACCTGAGCTGGAACCAGCACTTGCTCATCCGCAAGTTCGCCCGCCAGGAGTTGAAGAAGAACGGCTCCTACGAATACCTCGAAAGGGCGAGGCTTCGTCTGCACGACCACTGGATGGAGGCTGTGGCTTGGAAGACCCAGGCCGATCGCAAGCTCGCAGCGCGGTTCTCCGGGGCTACTTCAGCAAAGGTGTTCGCTGGCGACTCCGAGACGCCAGCGCCCCCGCCACCTCCCGAGCCGGTGAGCAATGAACAAGTGTCGACCTACGCGCCAGCGGGCGCCGAGGAATTCGAAACCGTCAATTTCTGAATCTATGAAGACTCAATCTACCAAGCCCCAACATCAGCGTGCCATCGCAGCGGTTCATCCGTCCTTCCCGGCTTCCGTAAGCGGAGACGTTGCATGAGCTACGACATCATCGATCCGACCGACTGGGACGACGAGGAGCGCAAGATCCAAGCCCGTCGCATGGCCATGTACTCCGTTGCGGCCATCACAGCGGCATCAGAGGTGACGCGGAAGTACGTGATCTTTCCGCAGCTCAAAAGCGTGCTGGCAACCTTTGATCGCATCTACCAGCTCTCGCGAAAGCTCGATCTCCCTCAGGGTGTCCTCGTGTCAGGGCCGCCGGGTTCATCTAAGAGCACCGTCGCGAAGTACTTCATGAAGTCGCTGCCGCCAGCCGACGGCGTGGTGGAAGGCTTCGGCGCGATCTATATGCGCATGCGTCCGGGCGCGTCGGCCGGGTTCATCGTTTCCCAGATCCTCAAAGGCCTGCACCACCCTTTCACCAATGTCCTGAAAGATCGCGTCGCGCCGATGCGCGAGGTCGTTTGCGAAGGGCTTGAACACAAAGGAACGCGCATCCTTTTCATCGACGAAGCGCAGTCGCTCGCTCATCGCGGCAAGCGAGCTGCAGAGGATCGCGACACCACGGCCGCAAACCTCCTGCGAGAGCTGGCCGACACCGTTGGTGTGGGCATCGTGCTGCTTGCCGACCAGCGCCTGCAATCACTGGATCAGCTTGACCCTGGCCTGGCTGATCGCTTGTCCGGAACACTGCTACTGAAGCATTTCGAAGATGGCAACACCTGGGCCGGATTCTTGGCGGAATTCGCTCGCGCCGTTTCGGCGGTGTCCCTCGCCGTGCTGACTGAGCCCAAGGTGTGCGCCGCTACCCACGCTGCAACCAAGGGTGGGCGACGGACCTTCGTTCGCTTGATCACCGAGGCTGTTCTGATCGCGGTGGACGACAAGGCAGCCGCAGTGACCGTCGCGCATCTGCGCCTCGCTTTCGAGCGCACGGCCGGACCCGGCCAAACCACGTCGAATCCATATGGCAGCGAATGAGCCTCGTCAGCTGCCCATCCCGCTTGAGCTAGGCGAGGCCGAGTCAGGGCTCGGCTTCGTTGTTCGGGCACTCCGTGCCAACGGCGTTCCATTCGATTGGGGCGTGCGCTGGCTTGGCCTTCAGCGGCATCGACCAGTGGACCCGTATGAAGTGCGACGGATCGCATGGGCGCTCAACGTCGACGCGGACTTGCTTAGGAGTCGGTTTGTGACCCGAGACGGGAACGCTGGTTGGGTGCGCCTGGCGGGGCATCGGCTCCGGCGCCAAAGCGCGTCCAACCGGTTGTACGCGAAGCTGTGCCCTCATTGCGTCCGGGAGACCGGACGCCTACGGCTGACCTGGCTCTTGCGAGCCGGCGTCGGTTGCCCTTGGCATGGATACAGCCTGATCTGGCGTTGTCCGCGCTGCAATCAGGCCATCGCCTGGGACCGGCCCGATGTCGACATATGTCGTTGTGGCTTTCCGTTTCGCGCCGTTCGCGATGTGCCTCCACTGGAGCCGGAGGTTTGCGCCTGGCTGACTTGGTTGGAAGAAGCTGTGTGCCGGACTTCTGCCGGTCCAGCGCGTCACCTTCTTCCGCAGGCCCTCACTCACCTCAGCGTCGATGGCGCCTTCAGGATCGTGGAGGCTTTGGGCGTCCATGCATCGGCAAACGCATCGGTGCGATCTGCACTGGCCAGCGCGAGCACGCCGCCGGCGCTAGGGGCAGTGATTGCACGGGGCGTTGCGCGCTTTCGGACCATCGAAGCTGACCCCGGTTCACTTCAGCAGTTCGGCTCAATAGTGAACCAAGTTGCTTTGTCGCAGCTCGCCAATGACTTTGCGGCACCAGAGGACCATACGCTTGCCTGGTGGCTGTTGCTCGCGCTGAGAAGCGGCGTGGACCCCGGTCGAACGAGGGCGGGGGCGCGTCCGAAGGGCCAACTGCCGTTGTTTCTGACATGAGCGCGGCAGACGTTCTCAGGTACGGCGTACCAAGGCCATTCGAGGCCGAGGCGCCCAGCAGCTGGCTTGCACGGCTTGCGTTGGCGCAGGGTTGCTCGATGAAAGAGCTTTTAAGGTTCCTTGATATTGAAGGGTGCCTCGATGTAGATCACATGATGTACGGCAAGGCGCTAGCGGAACTGCGGCGTCGCTGCAGCTTGCCCCCAACCGCCTTTGCAATTGCTGGGACGGTGATGGCTGGCTTCGCGAAGGCGCGCATGCCTGTCTGGAGCTTGGCGACCACCATTGCCGGGGTACCAGCTTCCCGTTACTGCCCGGCATGCTTGCGAGGTCGTTCGACAGCGCACTTGGACATCCATTGGCGCTTTATCGATTGGCGCTATTGCCCGGTACACAACTGTCTGATGGAGAGTGTCTGCTGGCAATGCAAGGCGCCGGTTTGCTACCCGCAAGACATGGCTTTGTCGAAAGCTGGCCGGGCAGGCTATGCGTCTCAAAGCCGATGTCTCCATTGCAGTGCAAATCTGGCGGCGGCGAAGCCGTGCTTTATCAACCCAGTGACTTCCAGCGCTCTGACAGAACTTGAAGCTTGCTGGCTCTTAAATGGGCGAGCGCTGCTGGCTTCACTGTGTGCCGGAAGAGCGCGCTATCGTGCCCAAGGTGTGGGGACTGCAGCGCTTTGTCGTCGCGCGTACGAAGAGTGGCTGCCGTACCCACAACAATGGTCCCGAGTGGAGCGTCGGCTTCGGAATGATCGATCGCTTGAGCAGGTATGGCGGGATGCCGTTCGGCTGCGTACCCGGGAGGAACTGAAGACGCCGTGGGGGTCGGCAGTTAGCCTCGAGAGATGGTGAGTAACGCTTCCCACCAACTTGTGCGAAGTGGCTGCCCGCAACGGTCAACGCCGTCTGCGGGCGCTACGGCGTCTCGCCCCCGCTCGCTTCAGCATTGTTCCGAAGATCCAGGCCAAGGCGACCATGGAAAGCGAGATCCAAAAACCTGGATTGCTGAGTAGGCTGCCGTCCATGTGTCGATATTAGGCTGCACCCGCTGCTACGGCAAACGGCAGCTTCCTCTCAGAGTGCCCTTCACTTGTGCGTATTCCGGTGGTCGCGGACACCCAGTTCAGCACGACGAGCGCGTCATCCAGTGTTTACGAGCATGGCGGCTCGCGGGGGCAGCCTGAAACCGATATCACCACACGAGCGGTCGCTCCGCAGCGGTTGCTGCCAGTCAGACCGGCCGGCCCGTCTGCTCCGCATAGGTTTAGTAGTAAAGGCGCTCGCTGGGGCCCTGGGCGCCGGCGTGATGGCTCTCCAGCCATTCTCGGCCCATGCAGTGCTGCGCGATGACGAGCCAGTTTCCTGCGGCGACGCCGAGGTAAGACCAGCCGGAGTTGCCAATGCGCGGAAAGCCGGGTTTTAGCGAGCGGACATTCAACTCCACTGCCAGTTAGTGGGACTGCAGCATCAGCATGGACGTGCAAGTTTGCAGATCAGCGCTGACGGTGTTTCAGACGTCCAGCTCCGCCACTGCGAGTTCGGGGAGGAAAGCCTCCACGTCATCCGGAAGGCTGATGATGAGCATCTCGCTGTCGACGCCGAGCTGGTCAGGGAGCGCGTCGGTAGGCACGACCACCGCTATGGCGGCGTCGCTTTCCAGGTTCCGGGCTCTCTAGCAGATGAGGCTGTGGAGCTCGCTGAGCCGCGGGAAGGCTGTATCTACTTCGAGGTCTTGGATGATGGTGATAGGCATCTTGGTGCGTGATAGTTGGTCTGCGCCAACGTATCCGTACCGGTTTTAGCCTTTAGGCCGAGCTCCAAAAATCGAACGTCTAGCCTTGTCAGGCGGGACCTTGGTCTTCGGCGGGGCCAATCGTGCTGCTCAGACCAGCGATATCGATTGATGGGTCTGCAACTCCGTTGCCGTGGTGTTGGCGATGGCAATAGTTGGTAGGAATGAGCCGTTTGCTCCGGGCTTGCTCTCGTAGCAGATGACCGTGGCGTGGTTGCGCGCTTGCAGCTTCTGGCCGACCTTGAAGCACGCGCTAGCCGGGGCGCCGATGAACAGGTGGATCGTCGAAACGCGCCACTTGTCTTGAAGCGTGCGGATGGCGTCCTCGACCGCCAGAGCGAACAGGTCGATGTCGCTGGTATGCGAGAACACGCTGTGCTTGAGGTCGTCGGCGCTGGCGGTCGTGACATGCATGGCACCCACCTTGAATGCGCCATCGGCGTAGAGCGACGGCGGAAGTCGCTCCGGCGCCAAGCCAAATGTCAGGGAGACGATGAGGCACGCTTCGTTGCCGCCGGCGTGCGGTGCGAGCTCGGTTGCGGTGTACTTGCCCGGCGCGGGAGCAGGCGTGTTTTCGTCGAACGCCCAAGGTCCACCCGGCAGACCGGCAGGCCGATCTCGATTGAACTGGAAGACCGTGACCTTGGTGCCCTCGCCGACGACGCGCCCGGCCAGCGTCAGGAAGGACGTGCCGTGCAGCGGGAAGACTGCAACCGGCATTCGCGTGCCATCGTCCTTCAACGTGCCGTTGAGGCGCTTGCGAAGCATCGGGAGATCCTCCGCCAAGCTGTTGAACGCGGTTCCCCAATAGGTCGGGCTATGCGGGTCATGCAGGCGGCCCTCGTTGGAAAGGTGGCGCTCTGGACCGCCGGATGCCATTCGCAGCTGCCTTGTCCACATGGCCTCTTCGGCGTCGCGCTGGTTGAACCGCGGCGACTGCGCCGTGATGTTGCCCATGACGACCAGCGGAAGTACTTCCGGATACTGCAGCGTGTTGAGCAATCGCCGAACCTCATTGATGCTGTCCTGGCGCATCTTGTTCAGCACGTCCACGGTGAAGCGATCCGGGTCCACACGGTCGATGCGGCGATGGCACTCGTCGCACATCAGCATGATGTTGTCGATGTCGCTCGACCGCTGGCCTGACAGCAAAGCATCGCCGCGCGGCCCCTTGGCGGAAGAAGCAATGATGTGGGCGAAGTACGAGAAGTTGCCCGGCGTGCCGCTCAGGCTCTCACGTCGCAGATCCTTGCCGCAGCCGGAGAACTGGCATCGCCAGCCGGCGAGGTAGCCGAGGTGGTTGAGATCGTCTTTGGCCGGAGAAGCGCCGCGGCCGTCAGAGCCGGTGAGCGCGTCTGCAGCTGTGAGCCAGGCATCGACGAAGATGGCGTCAACCGGGCTGCCCACCGCTGTCGCAAGGTCCATAGCTGCCAACGCGCCGGGGACTTCACACCAAGCCAGATTGGCGGCATCAGCGATGGGCTGGGCGGCCGCGCCGCTCTTGAGGCCAAAGTCTCCTCGGGCAACCTCCTTCCACGCGCCCGTACCATCGTCAGCCGCGATGCGGGCGGTGTACGCGTTGGTCACCACCATGACCTTTGCGCCGGACGCAGCCAAGTCGCGCAAGACCTGCGCGAGGGCGTTGTCGCTGGCGGGAACGACGCTCGATGCTTCAGCAGCTGGCATGGCTAATCTCAGGCAATGTTGACGACAAAGACACCGCTGCGGGCGACCAAGAGCCCGTTCTTGACGATGAAGCACTCCAGGGTGTGCGTGCCCGTGTACGCCGTGGCGTCTCGGTAGACCAGCGAGCCGACACCCACTGTGCCCTTGTTGAAGCCGCCCCGCAGCGATCGAGCCTGCGTGGCTTCCAGCCCCGAATTGACCACCTGCCAATAGACGTCATAGGGCGCGGGAATGTCCGTGTGAGCCTCGAACTTCAGGTCAAGGTTTTTGCGCAACGGCTGGGAGTCGCTGTAGAAGCGCATGGGGCGGGAGAATCCATTGCTCTGCCAGGTCGCCTTGTCGATGCGCACGTGTCCCATGCGGACGGCGGGCCAGGTAGGTGCTTGGCGGTGCGGGGCGCTCAAGAGTGCGGCCGCGCGCGGAACCAGGGAGAGCAAGGTGCGCTTGCCCTGCGTGGCGGGAACGCTGGCCAGCACCGCGGTGCGACGCCCAGAGAAGCGCTCTGCGGTCTCCATCAAGACCTTGGGCTCCCATTGCGAGGTCAGCTCCTTGAGGTCAGCGCGAGCGCGATGAAGCCAGGTGAAAAACGCTTCGCGGCGCTTGGGATACTGGCGCCAGCGGTCTGCGAAGTTTTCGGCCGGGTCGGTGGGGTTCAGGATGACCGGAAAGCCTTGCGCGTCGTACTGGATGAACGAGTCCATCCGCGCCAAGATTCCCTGCAGCGCCTGGGCAACCGTCGGCTCGCTTTGATAGGCCAGCGCCGACAGCGTGGTCAGGATGACGGAGATGGGTTTGTCAGTCGGGTCGTCGGCGAACATCAGGTCGCGGTGGCGCTTTAGGACCTGGATGCCCTGCTGCAGGGGCGTCTTCACCCGGTACGAAGGGATGTCCTCCACGGAAGCACGCGCTTCCAGCGCCATGGCGTTGCGGCGCGCCTCGAAGACAGTGCGCATCCGGCTGCGGAACCACTCGGTGTACCCGCGCGGGTTGCTGTGGGGCCAGGCGTCGCTCACCTCACGGTAGCGTGGGTGCTCGTTGTCGGTGATCGCGATGGCGGTGTCCGACCAGGTGTTCGTCAAGCCGCGCGATGCCAAGACGCGACGTTGGCCCTCGGCATCCGGGATGGCGGGGAGGGCGTCTAGGTGGAACTGGGCGCCGTCCGCGTAGTCCAGCGTCCAGCAGCGTCGGCTTTCCCCGACCTGCTTCATGCCGTGGGCCTTCGCGTACAGCTTCATCTCATGGCCGAGCAACTCCTTCAGGCGCTGCTGGGACATGGCTTTGGTGGCGGCCTTCAACTCGCAGACCAGGTCGACGTCGTAGTGCTCGTCCTCGTTCACCGGCCGGATAGGGATGCCCAGCTTGAACGAGCCCTGCACGTAGACGTCCGGCTCCAGGTCCTTCAGCGTCGACTCCTCGCGGCAGAGCCACTCACCGACAGATTTGAATCGGCGCCTGGCTTCTTCGTACCGGGAAGGCGGAACGTCGAGTTCCTGCGCCAGGCGCTCCAGGTAGGCAGAGGAGGCGAGGGTGATGGATGCCGGGGTCAGGAGGTTGGTGCTCATCGGTCGGGCTTTCGAGGTCTTACACAGCTGCAGCATCGGATGAAACCCGGGTGCCACACTGACTAAGACGCCCCAAACTGGCGCCGCGGACGCACCTTTGAAAAAAATTTAGGCAGGGCGTCCGCAGGCAAGCTGCCAGGCGTCTTTAAAGGAGGAAGCCCCTACATGTCCCAAGAATTCGATGAGCACGACGACCCGCCTGTGACCGGCGCCCGCCTGACCCTTGCGCAGGTCGATGCAGCGATCCGGGCGTTGGCGGCATCTGCAGCGGACTGGAGCCGCCTGGAAACCATCGCCGGCGTGCTGTGCGGCGGCGTTTCAGAACTGACCGGTGACGACCTGCTGCAGGAGGCGCTGACCCGCTTCATGGAAGGTCGGCGTGTCTGGCCAGCCGACGTGCATCCGGTGGTTGTCGTGAAGAACGCCATGCGCAGCATCGCGAGCGACGCGCGTAAGCGCGCTGAGCTGAGCCCGGTGGATGAGACCGTTGCGCTGGCGGATGGCCAGCCAACAGATGAGACCGATGTCCGGCGCCAGGCGCAGGGCAAGGTGACCATCACGCCGGAAGACTCGCTGTCCGGCAAGGAGCAACTGGTCGCCGTCTACGCTGCGGTGGCCGGTGACGAGGATCTGGAGATGCTGGTGATGGCCTGGGCCGACGGCCTGCGCGGCGATGAAGCGGCCAAGGCTCTCGATTGGGACAAGAAGAAGTACGAGGCTGCCCGCAAACGGCTGGAGCGCCGTTTGAAGACCGTGGACCCCGACCGGAGAACGAAATGAACAAGCCCTCGAACTTTGACAACTTTGTGGACGCATTGGCCGCAGAGCTGATTGCAATGCCTGATGACCAGGTGCTCGAGGGGGTAGATGTGGCCGCTACCGAGAGCCGGGCGCAGGCACTTCTGAAGTCAGCCAGGACTGCAGCTGGCAAGCGTCGGATGGCCGCTGCTCGGGCCGGGGTTGAAGCCAACCGTGCGCTGTTAGATGCATCGTCACATCAGGCGGGAGCGGTGTCACTCGACGAAGCGAAGCGGTTCATCGCTCAGGCTCAGAACGACCCTCGATTTACGTTGGCTGCCAGAAAGCTCGGCGAGATGCCACCGGAGGAGGTGCTGAGGCTTTACTGGCAGATGAAAAGACTTGAGCAAGCTGGCAAGGACGACGAGGCATGACTCCCGGTGAGCACGCCGAAGCTGTCATCGAAAGTCTGGGTATCAGCAGCGTAGAGGAACTGGACGTCGAAGCGATTGCCTTTGATGCCGGCGTCGAAGTGGTCTACGAGCAGCTCAGCGGCTGCGAAGCGACGCTTGTCGGTGTGGGAGATCGAGCTATCGCCACGATCAACCCTTCCAGCTATCGTGGTCGGGAGCGCTTTTCGGTGGCGCACGAGCTTGGCCATTGGACACTGCACCGCGGCCGTTCGTTCCGGTGCCGGGTAGATGCCGTTGAAGACAACTTTTCCTCGTCGACCGCGCTTGAGAAGGAAGCCGACACGTTTGCTTCCCATCTGCTGATGCCAGCAAGCCTGTTCCACGAGGCCCTTCGCGGCGTGGATCGCCCAAACTTCAAGCAGCTGAGTGACGTTGCACAGCGGTTTGAGACCAGCTTGACCGCCACGGCCTTGCGCCTGGTGGGCGTTGACACGCTGCCCGTCATCATTGCTTGCTACTCCAAGGCTGGGCTGCGCTGGCAAGCAGCTGCCAAGCATGTCCCCCGTCGGTGGTATCTCAAGGACACCGTCGACGAAGACAGTTTCGCCTACGACCTGCTCTATGAGGGCAAGGAGTGCCGCATCCTGGGGAAGCAGTCTGCCGATGCTTGGTTCACCAACTCGGACGCTGACAGGTATGAGGTTTTTGAGCAGTGCGTTCGACTGCGAGGGGACGAAGTACTGGTGCTGCTCTATCTGGCGGATTCGAAGATGCTTTCGGCAGGCTTTGACCCGACCGTTGGGAACAGGAAGTACAACGAGCACGGGTCGTACCTGGCACCTCGAGGCAGGCGATGAGCTGCCCAGGGGCGTAGCAGGAGCGCCAAGCGTCCCGGGTCCTCAAAGGGGTGGATGGCAGAGCGGCAGCAAAAGAAAACCCCCGGCATCGCCGAGGGTCTGAACGCCGTCGCTGTCATCGCGGGCGCCTGCTCAGCAACCGTCTTGGGAGTCAAGCCTCCGCCCGGACCGGCGGGCCAAGCCCCTCGCTCGGACGGACGGCTTCGCAGCCGTTGCGGCTGATGGAAGACGAGACCTCAGAGTTGGTGGATGTCAAACAGCGAACTTCAGGCCGGCGCGGATTGTTGATCTGGCCATTGCGATGGCGCTGCGACGCAGCAGGCGATGAGGACGCTGGCTCAGTCGCGTTGAGCGCCGTCTGCGCCTGCGGCGCGTAGTTGGTCCAGCACCCATTGGGGGCGGTCGGCGCAGGCCATGTCTTCGGGACGGTTCTTCATGGTGTCAATGGCCACGAGCAGGCGCGCCTTGTTCTGCGCAAGCCGCTGTTGCAGCAGCTCGATTTCGGCGACTTTGCGCTGCAGGCTCTCCAGAAGAGCATCGTGCTGCCAGGTAGCTTTGGAGTCCGGCAGCAGGCTCCGAATCTCATCGAGTGAGAAGCCCGCGCTTTGGGCGCTGGCGATGATTTCCAGCATCCACAGCGCTTCCGGACCGTACTGCCGGTAGCCGTTCTCGCGCCGTTCGACCGTGCTGAGCAGGCCGCTTTTCTCATAGAAGCGGATGCGCGATGCGGCCAGGCCGGTGCGCCGCGCCAGTTCGCCGATCTTCATCCGAGCTCCAAATCACCGCTTGACATTGAACTTAACTTTAACCTTAGAGTTTCGACATCGTCAACGTCTCTGAGTGAAGCCATGAATGTCCGAACGATTGCCGCCACCGTCGGCGCCGTCCTCAGCCTCAGCGCCGGCGCCGTGTGGGCGCAGCCCCAAACCACGACCATCGACGTCGCCGGCCAGCCGGTGCCAGTCGTGAAGGGAGGGCTGTATGACCGATACCGGTCAAACCCGCCACTGAGCGTCATTGCGGCCGAAGCTCCCGACGTCGACTTGAGCTGGTTCAAGCAGCTCAAGAAGGAGCGCGTGGACATCGGCTTCGAGTCCTACTCACCCAACTTCTATTACAAGACCAGCCGCGTGACGGCCATCTACACGGCGGACCTGGACCGGCTCAAGGCGCTGATGCCGGCCAAGGTGCTGGAACAGGTGCAGCCGCTTCAGGTCTGGCCGGGCCGCGGGCTCATTGCATTGACTGCCTACACCTACCGCTACTGCGACAACGACAGCTACAACGAGATCGGCCTGTCCATCGTCACCAACAAGCCGGGTTCATCCAGCTTCGGTCCGTTCACGCTGCTCAGTCAGTCCCTGAACGGCGACTTCTGGGGCTACGTGCTCAAGCTGCCGGTGAACACGGAACTGGCTCGGGTGCGCGGCGTGGTGGGCTACAACCTGCCGAAATGGCTGACCGACATCGACTACAAGGAGACGGACAAGGCCGTCGTGGTCGAAATCTACGACGCCAAGACCAAGCAGGTTGACGTGACGGTGGAGACCCGCAAGCTCGACGACCTGTCCAGCAAGGAGGTCATGGTCAAGAACAGCTTCACCAATGTCGACCAGAAAGGCGAGCTGACGACGGGCTTCGCAGTCTCCCGTCAACTCCGCCACGCGAGCAGCAGCAGCGCGGATGACGTGCAGCTCACGCTGACTGACGGCAGCCTCTCGACCTATATCAAGGCGCTGAAGCTGGGCAAACTCCTGAAGTACGAGTACGTGCCCGATTTCCAGAGCGCGCTGTACGCGCCCAAGCCTTTGTAAGGCGACGACGTCCAACAGACTGAGGACCCACCATGCAGACCATCCTGGGCGCCACCGGCCAGATCGCCGTAGAACTTGCGCGGGAGCTAAGGCGCACCACCGAAGATGAGCTGCGTCTCGTCAGCCGCAGCCCTCGCAAGGTCAACGAGAGCGACTTGCTGGCACCGGCCGACTTGCTCAACGCCAAACAGGCCGCCGATTCGGTCAAGGGCAGCGACATCGTCTACTTCACAGCCGGCCTGCCGCCCGATACCGACCTATGGGAGAAGCAGTTCCCGCTGATGCTGAAGAACGCGCTGGACGCCACGCGCGCGGCGGGCGCCAAGTTCGTCTACTTCGACAACACCTACATGTACCCGCAGGACGACCGGGTGCTGCGCGAGGACGCGCCCTTCGAGCCAGTGGGGCGCAAGGGCCGTGTGCGCGCAGAGATGGCAAGCATGGTGCTTCAGGAGATGGCGCGCGGGGACATCCCCGTCGTCATCGGCCGCGCGCCCGAGTTCTACGGCCCAGGCAAGACGCAAAGCATCACGAACACGCTGGTCATCGACAAGCTCAAGGCCGGTGAGACGCCGCGAGTGCCCGTGCGCGACGACACGCGCCGCACGTTGATCTGGACGCCGGACGCCAGCCGCGCCCTGGCCGCGCTGGGCAACGCGCCGGATGCGTTCGGCCAGACCTGGCATCTGCCCTGTGACGACGAGCGGCTGACCTATCGGCAACTCGTCGAGCTGGCAGCCGAAGTGTTCGGAACGCAGCCCTCGTACAAGGTGCTCCGCAAATGGATGCTGACGGCGGCGGGCCTCGTTTCCAGCCAAGTCCGAGAACTGCGCGAGCTGCTGCCTCGCTACGAGCGCGACAACCTCTTCGACTCAACAAAGTTCAAGCAGCGCTTTCCGGAGTTCCAGGTCACGACCTACCGGAAAGGTCTGGGGCTGATCCGCGACGAGTCTCGCCGCGCGACTTCCTGATCGAGGTACGCAATATGACTCGCCGCATCCTGCTTGTTGTCACCAACGTCGCCCACTTCGACTCGCCCTCGGAACACACGGGGTTGTGGCTGTCGGAGCTGACTCATGCCTACGACCTCTTTGCGGCGCAGGGCTTCGAGCAGCGCCTGGTCAGCCCGAAAGGTGGCCTGTCGCCGCTGGAGCCTCGCTCGCTGAAATGGCCCAACGCCGACGCCTCGGCCAAGCGCTGGCTCGCAGACCCATCCCGCCAGGGCTTGTTGTCCAACACCGCGCGACCCGAGGACATCGACCCCAAGGACTTCGACGCCATCTATTTCACCGGCGGCCACGCGGTGATGTACGACTTCCCGGATGACGCTGGCCTACAGCGCCTCACGCGCGACATCTACGAGCAGGGCGGTGTCGTCGCCTCGGTGTGCCACGGCTACTGTGGGTTGCTCAACACCAAGCTTTCCGATGGTTCACTGCTGGTGGCCGGCCGGCGACTGACCGGATTCACATGGGTGGAGGAATTGCTGGCCGGCGTCGGCAAGCTGGTGCCCTATAACGCCGAACAAGAGATGAAGCAACGTGGCGCGCGGTTCGAGAAGGCTCTGTTGCCTTTCGTCCCCAAAGCCGTCGTGGACGGTCGACTGGTGACCGGCCAGAACCCGCAGTCGGCCAAAGTGACGGCTGAAAGAGTCATTGAGCTGCTGTGAATCGCCTAATGGGAGGAGGTGACCGGTCGTTCAGCCAATGAAGCATGAATGACCGAGGCGGCCCGTAGCCGTCATAGCCGGTCTGCTCACGAGTCATGCAGCATCGGGTTCCATCGGGCACCGTGCTTTGCCATTGAATTCAGCGTCGCCAGCAGCTTGCGCATGCACGCGACGAGAGCAACCTTCTTGGCCTTACCTCTGGCAAGCAACCGCTCATAGGACGAGCGAAACACCGCGCAGAACCGAACTGCTACGAGCGTCGCCATGTAGAGGGCGCACCGGACATCATGGCGACCACCCCAGATGGAGCGCTGTCCTCGTGACTGCCCAGAGTCTCGGTTCATCGGTGCAACACCGACCAGCGCAGCAATTTTGCGTCGGTCCAACTTGCCCAGCTCAGGCAGGTCTGCAATCAGCACCGCGACGCTGGTCTGACCGACGCCTGGCACCGATGTGAGCGCAGCAACCAGTTCCGCATGATGTCGTTCGAGATGCGCTGCGACCGCGGAATCATTGTTGGCGAGCTCTTCCTTCAGGAAAGCAACCACTCGGTCAACGCTGGCTCGTGACGCAACGTGCGCCTGTCGCCTCCGAAGCTTCTCCGCCGTTTGCATCTCGATCAGTTGACGGCGCCGCTGCACCAGCGCCTGCAGTTGTTGGCGCGCCTCATCCGCCAACGGCTTGATGAAGCGTTCTCGTTCTGGGTGCTGGTGCAGCACGCGACTGAACGACGCCAAGAGCTTTGCGTCCAGCGAGTCGGTCTTGGCTAGCAGTCCCATCGCCCGGGCGAAGTCGCGCGCGGTACGTGGATTGACCACTGCAACGGCGAAGCCGTCCAGTTGCAGGGTGGAGGCTGCCATGAACTCATAGCCTCCTGTCGCTTCAAGCACGATAAGTGCAGGGGCCGCTTCCTTCATGCGACGCACAAGCTCCGCAATGCCCGCTTCGTCATTGCTAACCTGCCAGGTGACTTTGTCTCCAGTGCAGGCCACCTCCAGCGTCGCGCTGGCAACGTCGATACCTACGAACACAGGCTCGGACATGTCCTCTCTTCCCTTCCTTGCATATGCGAACTTCGAGCTCCAACAACCGTTCGGGCTGAGGAGAGGACGGTCCGACCGAGGCGCTCAGCGCTGAGCAGCGGGCTTTGATGCCCTAGGGAGGATCGAGCTACCTTGGTCAGTCCGAGCCGCCAAGATACAAGGGAGGAAAAGCAGGGCGCGGCTGCTGAGGAATGATGCTGTGGGCTATTGCTGACCCCACGCTATCACCGATCACGGAGCCGCACCCTCTCGTCGACCCACCTCCGGACCAGCGTGCTCGCGTCGCGGCGCGCGTCCTGCAAGGCCTGCTCCCGTGTGTCCCTGTGCCGGATGCATTCATGTCGCAGCGCTGTCCCGCTCGTGGTGTCCACAGCGAAACGGACCACCCCGAGGTATCCGAGTTCGTAGAGCTGCACCCACGCCAGCGCGGAGGCAGATCCGTCGGTGGCGAAGAACAGGTTGTCCATGGGGTCTCCTCGACGCTGTATGAGCTCTCCTTCACCGAAGCGTAGGAGGCATTGGCAACCCGTTCAAGTTGAGGTCGTCGGAAGAGTTCAGCGGAAGTCCCGGCTGCTCGTCTCCAACTCACCCAGCCATGCCGTCAGGTCTTCCACTCGCTGAGCGATCAGGCTGCAGGCATCCGTCGGGCATTCTTGCTGCTATGCGCAAGCCAAAATTCAGAGTTGAATGACAGTCTGACCCGAAAGTTCAGACTTGAATGACGAGTGATTTCAAGACTGCTTGACGCAAGTTCGGCTAAGCGTCTGATTCAGGCTCAGTCTCGGTTCGGACTTGAGCGCAAACCGACAGTCTGACTGTCGGTGCGGCTGTCGGTTTGGGCTGAGTGTCGGTTTGCGCTGAGTTTGGAAACGGCTCCGTAGCGGCTGCCGTCGTCCGCGTCATGAAGCCGGGTTCACGCTCGGGGTCCTGAAGCCGTCGTCGGTTGTCGGTTAACCGGTCGGTCTGAACAAATAGCGGCCAGGGAGAAAATCCCTGCCCGCCCCCCCTGGTCGGCCAGACACTCTATCCCGACTTACGGCCGGTACTGCCAGACCGCCCATGACCAACGCCCCATACACGACCTTGCCGCAGTGGCCCAGCGCTTATCCAGCCAGCGGCGCCAGTGCCACCCTGAAACTCCTCAACGAAGACTTCATCGTGACCGAGCTGCCGCTGCAGCAGCCTTGCGGTGAGGGCGAGCACATCTGGCTGGACGTCGAAAAGAACGGCGCCAACACCGCCTTCGTCGCCCAGCAGTTGGCCGAGGCCGCCGGCGTGCGGGAGTGGGACGTGGGCTATGCCGGCCTCAAGGACCGTTACGCCGTCACCCGCCAGTGGTTCAGCATCTATCTACCCAAGGGCGAGACGCCCGACCTCGCCCTGCTTCAGCACCCGGAGTTCAAGGTGCTGAGTCAGAGCCGCCACGTCAAAAAGCTGCGCCCCGGTGACCTGCAGGGCAACCGGTTCCGCATCGTGCTGCGTGACGTGGCAGGCGACCGCGGCGCCATCGAGGCCAACCTCAAGGCCGTTGCGTCGCAGGGCGTGCCCAACTACTTCGGCGCCCAGCGTTTCGGCTTTGAGGGCGGCAACGTCGAGCAGGGCCGCGCCATGCGGGCGCGCGAGATCCGCGTGCGCAACCCGAAGAAGAAGGGCATCTACCTGTCGGCAGTGCGCTCCTTCGTCTTCAATGAAGTGCTGGCGCTGCGCTTCCAGCAGGGGCTCTGGGGCAAGACCCTGCCCGGCGATGTGATGGACGAGGCGGGCCGGCCCACCGGGCCGCTCTGGGGGCGGGGCCGCGTGGCCACCGCCGAGCAAGCGCAGGCCCTGGAAAACGGCGTGGCCGAACGCCACGCCACCTTGTGCGACGGCATGGAACATGCCGGCCTGGATCAGGAGCGCCGCGGCCTGGTGGCGAGCCCGTTGGGCATGTCATGGGAATGGCCGCAGGCCCATCAACTGGTGCTCACGTTCTCCTTGTCCGCCGGGAACTACGCCACCTCTGTCCTGAACGAAATCCTCCGCACCACGGAGCCTGACCGGCACACCGAGAACGAGCCCGCGGCTACCGATTGACGGTTGCCCTCGACCCGATGCGCCGCGCCACCGGGCGTCCGCGCTGCCGGCCGCCTCCGAAAGCATCGACCCCCATCAATCTGAAGGACACCAGATGCCGAATCGCCGCGCGGGCGGCGCTTTGATACTTCCTGCCAGCCAGAACAGCCAATGAGACAACAAGGGTGTGAGGTGCGCCGCCGTCGCGCCGCCTGCCGCACACCCGGGCAGCACGGAAGACAGGCATGGGCACCCAGATCACGCAAGTCGAACAGTTCGGTTTCGAGCGCATCCCCGACGAATCCCGCTACGCGCGCCCCATAGACCTGTTCCGGCTGCTGTTCGGGGGCTGCAACACCTTCTCCACCTCGGTGCTGGGCGCCCTGCCCGTGCTGCTGGGCCTGCCCTTCTGGGCCGGCGCTGCGTCCATCCTGCTGGGCGTGGCGGTGGGCACCTGCGTGCTGGCGCCGATGAGCCTGTTCGGTGCGCGCAATGGCACGAACGACCCCGTGTCCTCGGGCGCGCACTTCGGCATCCACGGCCGCATCATCGGGTCCTTTCTGGCGCTGCTCACCTCGATCGCGTTCTTCTCACTGGCGGTGTGGAGCTCGGGCGACGCGCTCGTCGGCGGCGCCCACGAGATGGTGGGCCTGCCGGTCAACGGCCTGACGCTGAGCTGCGCCTACGGGCTGTTCGCCGTGCTGGTGCTGACCGTCTGCATCTACGGATTCCGCTTCATGCTGTGGGTGAACAAGGTCGCCGTCTGGACCGCCAGCCTGTTGTTCGCCATGGGCATCTTCGCCTTCGCGGGCACGCTCGAAACAGGCTATGCGGGCAGGCTGCAAACCGGCCACGCCGGCTTCTGGCCGGCGTTTCTCGCCGCCACCCTGGTGGCGCTGAGCAACCCCCTGTCCTTTGCATCGACGCTGGGCGACTGGGCGCGCTACATCCCCGAGCACACGCCCCGGCGCCGCCTGATCGGCGCGGTGTTCGTGGCCCAGGTCGCCACGCTGGCGCCCTTCCTGTTCGGCCTGGCCACGGCCACCATCATTGCCACAAAAGCGCCGCAGTTCATCGCGTCAGGCGACTACATCGGCGGGCTGCTGGCGGTGTCGCCGCGCTGGTTCCTGCTGCCGACCTGCCTGATCGCCATCATCGGCGGCATATCCACCGGCACCACCGCCCTCTACGGCACCGGCCTGGATGTCTCCAGCATCCTGCCGCGCCTGTTCAACCGCGTGCGCGCCACGCTGGCCATCGGCACGCTGGCCAGCGTCTTCATCTTCGTCGGCCGCTTCGCCTTCAACCTGGTCGAGAGCGTCTCCACCTTCGCCACGCTGATCGTGACGTTCAGCTGCCCATGGGTGGCCATCATGGTGATCGGCTACGCCACGCGGCGGGGCCACTACCTGGCCGACGACCTGCAGGTCTTCAACCGCGGCCTGCGCGGCGGCCACTACTGGTTCACCGGCGGCTGGAACCTGCGCGCCATGGGCGCCTGGGTGGCCAGCGCGACGACCGGCCTGCTGTTCGCCAACGTGCCCGGCGAGTACGCCGGCCCGCTGAGCGTGTTCACCGGCGGCTTCGATGTCAGCGTGCCGGTGTCCCTGGCCATGGGCGGCCTGCTCTATCCCGCGCTGCTGTGGATCTTCCCCGAGCCCGACACCGTCTACGGGCCGCGCGGCCGCCGCTTCGTGCGCGCGCCCGCAGCGGCGGCACGGCAGGCCCCCTGCCCTTCGGCCGCCGCGATGTGAGCCCCGCGCTTGCAACGAGAGCAATCGATGTGAAGGTCACGAGATCGGAATCCGCGCTCCACCCCTGCCTGCCTAGCATGACCTCATGAAAGACGCCCCCATGTCTCGCGCCCCCGAACGCACGTTGAACCAACCGCTCAGTGGCAACGCCATGCCCCGCTTCGGCGGCATCGCGACCATGATGCGCCTGCCCATGGCGCAAAGCGCGGCGGGGCTGGACGTCGGCTTCGTCGGCGTGCCGCTGGACATCGGCACGTCCAACCGCTCGGGCACCCGCTTCGGGCCGCGCCAGATCCGCACGGAGTCGGTGCTGCTGCGCCCCTACAACATGGCCACCCGGGCCGCCCCCTTCGACTCGCTGCAGGTGGCCGACCTCGGCGATGTCGCCATCAACCCCTACGACCTGAAGGACTCGGTGCGCCTGATCGAGGCGGCCTACGACGAGATCGTGGCCACCGGGTGCCGCCCCATCACGCTGGGCGGCGACCACACCATCGCCTGGCCCATCCTGCGCGCGCTGCACAAGAAGCACGGCCCCGTGGCCGTCGTCCACATCGACGCGCACGCCGACGTGAACGACACGATGAACGGCGAGAAGATCGCGCACGGCACGCCGTTCCGGCGCGCGGTGGAGGACGGCCTGCTGCAGTGCGGGCGCGTGACCCAGATCGGCCTGCGCGGCACCGGCTACCACGCCGACGACTTCGACTGGTGCCGCCGCCAGGGCTTCACCGTCGTGCAGGCCGAGGACTGCTGGCACCGCTCGCTGACGCCGCTGATGGAGGAGGTCTGCGCGCGCGTCGGCGACGCGCCGGTCTACCTCAGCTTTGACATCGACGGGCTGGACCCGTCCTGCGCACCCGGCACCGGCACGCCCGAAGTGGGCGGCCTCACGGTGCAGCAGGGGCTGGAGATCATCCGCGGCATGCGCGGGCTCAACCTCGTCGGCGCCGACCTCGTCGAGGTCTCGCCGCCCTACGACCAGGCCGGCACGACGGCCCTCGTCGCAGCCAACCTGGCCTACGAGATGCTGTGCGTGATGCCCGGCGTCCAGTACCGGTGAGCCTCCATCTTCCTCAGCCGTCGCTCATGAACGAGTTCATCCTTCCCGCGGCCTGCGTGGCCGGCCAGCGCCTGGAGTCCTCCGAGGCGCGCACGCCGATCTTTGCGGCGGCGAGCGGCGCGCGCATCGGCTGGCAGCAAAGCGCTTCGCCCTCTCAGGTCGGCCAGGCCGTGGCGGCGGCGCGCGCCGCGCTGCCGGGCTGGCGCGATGCCCCTCCCGCCGTGCGGGGCGCGGTGCTGCGCCGCGTGGTGGCCGGCGTCGAGGCACGGCATGACGAGCTGGTGCAGTGGCAGATGCGAATCAACGGCAAGCCCCGTGCCGAGGCCGAGCTGGACGTGGCCGACGTGGCAGCCTGCTTCGCCTACTACGCCGGCTTGTGCGAACTGGGCGAAGCCTTCGCCGTGGAGCGGGTGGATGTGGGCGACGGCGGCGGCAGCGGAGTCATTGCCGAGCGCTTCCATGCGGCCGTGGGCGTCGCCGCGCTGGTCGTGCCCTGGAACTTCCCGATGGTGACGACGGCCTGGAAGCTGGCGCCGGCGCTGGCGGCCGGCTGCACCGTGGTGCTCAAGCCGTCGGAACTCACGTCGCCGGCTGAGCATGCGCTGTTCGACCTGCTCGCCGAGGCCGGGCTGCCCGCTGGCGTCGCCAACCTCGTCAACGGCGATGCGCGGGTGGGCGCAGCGCTCGTGGCCCATGCCGGCATCGACAAGATCTCTTTCACCGGCAGCACGGCGGTCGGCACGAAGATCATGCAGCAGGCCGCGTTGGACATGCGGCGGGTCACGCTCGAACTGGGCGGCAAGTCGGCGCTCATCATCCGCGAGGACGCCGACGTCGAACTGGCCGTGAGCCTCGCCGTCGCCGGTGCCTTCGCGAACGCGGGCCAGATGTGCTCGGCCACCTCGCGCATCCTCGTGCACGACGCGCTCTACCGGCGCTTCATGAGTGAGTTCGAGATCGCGGTGCGCGGGCTGGTCGTGGGCGCGCCGGAGCCGGGGCCAGGCCAGGCACCCAGCCAGATGGGCCCGCTGGTTTCCAGGGCCCATCTCGATCGCGTGCAGTCGCTGCTGCTGCAGGGCCTGGACGGCGGCGCACGCATCGCCTTCACCGGCCGCCTGGCCCCGCATGCGGGCGACGGCTTCTACATGGCGCCGGTCGTGGTGGCCGAGCCGCCGGCGGACAACCTGCTGTGGCGCGAAGAAATCTTCGGGCCGATGGCCTGCGTGCGCTCCTTCCGGGACGACGACGAGGCGCTGGCGCAGGCCAATGCCACCGCCTACGGCTTGGTGGCCACGGTCGTCACCGAGAGCGCGCAGGCCACCGCGCGCTACCAGGCCGAGCTGCGTGCCGGCCTCGTGTGGGTCAACACGCCGCAGCTGATCTTTCCCCAGGTCTGCTGGGGCGGCCTGGGCGCCAGCGGCATCGGCCGCGAGCTGGGCCTGCAGGGGCTGCGCGCCTACCAGGAGCTGCGCCACGCCGTGCGCCGCGCGCCCTGAACCTCATCTCTCTTTCAAACCGGAATCACCCTTCATGACTGCACTCGTTCAAGACATCAAGACACTCGGCGCCGGCGTCGGCAGCCACACCAAGCTCGACTACGGCATGGACGAGGACGACTGGTGCGCGTTCAAGGGCGCCAGCAGCGGCCATGTGGTGGGCTGGTGGGAGGGCAAGGTCGGCAGCGTCGACTTCCCGGCGACGACGGCCGACGAGATCGTCTGGCTCGCCCAGGGGCGCATTGCGCTGACCGACAGCCAGGGCGGCCGGCGCGAGTTCAGCGCGGGCGACGCCTACCTGCTGCCCGCCGGCTTCGCAGGCCGCTGGGAGACGCTGGAGGACGCCAAGAAGCTCTACGTCCTGCTCGACAAGGCCTGAGCGCTTGAGCGTCGCAATGCCTGAAACCCTTGCCCCTCCGCCTGCCGGCCAGATCAGCCTGGACGAGGCCTTTGCCCCGACCAAGCTGATGCCCTATTGGCTGGACAACCCGGCCGCGCCCTCGCCCGCCGCCGAATTGCTGCAGGCCACGCAGGCCGACCTGCTGATCGTCGGCGGCGGCTTCACGGGCCTGTGGGCGGCCATCCAGGCCAAGGAGCAGAGCCCCGAGCTGGACGTGGTGCTGATCGAGGCCGGCCGAGTGGCGTTCGGGGCGTCCGGGCGCGCGGGCGGCATCATCTCGACGTCGGTCATGCACGGCCTGCCCAACGCGGTGCGCGTGTTCCCCAACGACATCGAGCAGCTGGAGGGCTTCGGCCAGGTCAACCTCGACGGCTTCGAGGAGACGCTGCGGCGCTACGGCATCGACGCCGACATCGAGTGGAACGGCGAGATGACCGTGGCCGTGGACGAGGCACACGTCGACCACCTGAGCGCCGACTACGCGCTGCACCGGCGCTACGGGCACGACGTGGTGCTGCTGGACCGCGCGCAGACGGCTGCGCAGATCAAGTCGCCGCTGTTCGCGGGGGCGCTGTGGTCGCGCCACCGCAGCGGCATCGTCCACCCGGCCAAGCTGGCCTGGGGCCTGCGCCGCGCCGCAATCTCATTGGGCGTGCGCCTGTTCGAGAACACGCCGCTGCTGCGCCTGCACGATGCCGGCTCGCACGTCGAGGTGCAGACGCCCAAAGGCAGCGTCAAGGCGCCCCGTGTGCTCTTCGGCACCGGCACGGCCAAGGTTGGTGTGCCCGACATCAACCGCCGCGTCGTGCAGGTGCGCGACCACGTGCTGGCCACCGAGCCGCTGACCGACGAGCAGCTGGCCCGCATCGGCTGGGCGAAGCGCCAGGGCGTCTACGACACGCGCACGCAGCTCAACTATTTCCGGCTGACCCAGGGCAACAACATCATCTTCGGCGGCCTGGTCAGCTACCACTTCGACGGCAACCCCGACCCCGCCGAAGACGGCCGCAAGGAGACCTACCACCGCCTCGCGGCCGCCTTCTATCGCACCTTCCCGCAGCTCGGCGACGTGCGGTTCTCGCACGCCTGGGGCGGCCCCATCGACTACTGCTCGCGCGGCTCGGTCTTCGCCAAGCCCTACCTCGGCGGCAAGGCCGTGTTCGTGGCCGGCTACACGGGCTTCGGCGTGGCGGCCAGCCGCTTCGGCGCCTTCATGGGACTGAACATCCTCTTCGATCGCGACAGCCCCGAGCGCGGGCTGGACATCGCGACGCAGAGCCCCACATACATCCCACCCGAGCCCTTCCGGTGGCTGGGGGCCAAGCTCACCTTCCATGCGTTCGACGGCGCCGATGCCGAAGGCGGCTGGAAGCGGGCCTGGATCAAGGGCATCAAGGCGCTCGGGTTCCCCATGTAAGAGAGCCCAGCCCGCCCGGCTAAGCTCGCGCGGGCCCTCAAGACGCGAGCATGTTCTCCAACACCACCGATCTCGACCTCCGGCTGATCCGCGTCTTCCTCGCGGTGGTGGACGCGCGCGGCATCACGGCGGCCGAGGCCTCGCTGGGCATCCGCCAGTCCACCATCAGCACGCAGCTGTCGGTGCTGGAGACGCGCCTCGGGTTCACGCTGTGCGAGCGCGGGCGCGGGGGCTTCCGGCTGACCTCCAAGGGCGAGCGCTTCGCGGCCTCGGCGCGCGCGCTGATGGCAGCCACGACGGACTTCGTCGCGCAGGTGCGCGAGATGGACCGCAAGCTGGTCGGCACGCTCGCCATCGGCCTGATCGGCCAGGCCCCGCTGACCGAGAACGCGCGCCTGGCCGAGGCCATCGGCGCGTTCCGGGCGCGCGACCAGGCCGTGCGCTTCACGATGACGGTCGCGCCCTCGCAGTCGCTGGAGGAAGGCATCGTCAACAAGCAGCTGGACCTTGCCATCGGCTACTTCTGGCACCGCGTGCCGGGCCTGGTCTACACGCAGCTCTTCCTGGAGCAGCAGGAGATCTATTGCGGGCGGGGCCACCCCCTCTTCCACTCCAAGAAGATGGTGACGGTGGAGGACCTGCTCAGCTTCGACTGGGTCTGGCGCAGCTATCACGTGCCCGAGGAGCAGCTGCCGCTGACGCAGCGCCACATCACGGCGACGACGGACAGCATCGAGGCCGCCACCATCCTCATCCTCTCGGGCGGCCACCTCGGCTACCTGCCCACCCATCACGCCGAGGCCCTCGAACGGCGCGGCCTGATCCGCGCCGTGCAGCGCGACAGCTTCAGCTTCGACGTGCCCTTCCATCTCGTCATGAAGCGCGGCAGCCTCGACAAGCCCGTCGTGAAGGCCTTCTGCGAGAACCTGCTGCAGGCCTTCGGCGTCAAGCCGGCCCAGCCCTGACTCCACGCCTTTTGAGCCCGGCGCTTGGGTGCGCCGCGCACCACCGTGTGCGCGACGCCGCACCACGCTGGCGCCCTGCCGCGCTCGCACATTGACACGCCCCAATGTGAGCTTCGTGAAGTCGGGATTCGACGCGCAAAACGCATTCCTATCATCGATTCGCCGATAGCGGCAGCAGGCCATGGAGACAAGTTGGGCCTGACGCGCCGCGCCATTTTCTGCCGACAAGACGTTCCACAAATCTTCACGACTCAAGGAATCCGCATGAAAAGAACTCTGGCCGCCGAAGCGCTGTTCGCGCTGACCGCGGGCGCGCTGTGCGTCAGCGCCGCGTGGGCCCAAACCACACCGGCTGAACCCGCCGCAGCACCGGACGAGAACAACAAGCTCGACACCGTCATCGTGACCTCGCAGCGGCGCGAACAGGTCATCAGCAAGGTGCCGATGAGCGTGGCGGCCATGAACTCCGCGGGGATAGAGAAGGCCTCGGTGCGCGACCTGAGCGACATCAGCCGCGTGACGCCGGGCCTGACCCTGAGCAGCCCCGACCCTTCCGGAGAAACGACGATCTCCATCCGCGGCATCAGCTCCAACGTCGGCGGCTCCACGACGGGCCTGTACATCGACGACGTCCCGGTGCAGATCTTCAACGTCTCCGGCTGCCCCACGCTGTGCGGCGGCAACACCAGCCCCAAGATCTTCGACCTCGACCGCGTCGAGGTGCTGCGCGGCCCGCAGGGCACACTGTACGGCTCCAGCTCCGAGGGCGGCGCGGTGCGCTACATCACGGCCGCGCCCAAGCTGCGCGGCGAGCTCACGGGCCTGGCGCATGCCGAGGTGTCGAGCTGGCAGGGCGGCGCCCCCAGCGCCGAGGCCGGCGTGGTGCTGGATGCGCCGCTGGCCAGCGACGTGGCCGGCTTTCGGCTGAGCCTGTGGGGCCAGCACCAGGGCGGCTACGCCGACGCCTACTCGCCCACGACGGGCGAGCGGCTCAGGCGCAACATCAACGCCAGCAACTCCCAGGTCGCGCGCCTGGCGGTCAAGATCGTGCCGACCGATCGGCTCTCGATCACGCCGTCCTACTACTACCAGGACGTGCGCATGGCCGACCGCGCGACCTACAACCCGGCGCTCGGCGTCGATAAGATCGACAGCAACATCGCCCAGCCGACGCACGACCGCTTCGGCATCGGCGCCGTCAGCACGGACTACGACTTCGACGCCTTCGCCGCCAAGCTCATCATCTCCAACCTGCACCGCACCGCCCACCGCACCGACGACTACTCCAACTCCGGCGAGGGTCGCACCTATCTGAACACCCTGGACATCCCGGCGCAGTTCCCGCTGGCCAACCTGGCCCAGCTGCTGCCAGCGCGCAAGGGCATGGCCACGGCGAACTCGCTGACCGTGAACGGTCAGAACACCTGGACCGAGGAGATCCGCCTGACCTCCACAGACAGCAAGGCCTCGCGCCTGTCCTGGATCGCGGGTGCCTATGTCCAGGTCGCGCGCCAGGCCTATGACCAATACATCTACGAGAACGTGGCGCAGCTGTCCTCGATGTACGACGCCCTGTGGGGCGCCGGCGGCAGCCTCTACGACCCCAACGACCCGCTGGGCGGCAACACCAGCTACACCCAGCACGACCACTACAAGAACACCCAGCAGGCGCTGTACGGCGAAGCGAGCTACAAGCTGCGGCCCGATCTGACCGCCTCGCTGGGCCTGCGCCTGACGCGCATGACGGCCTACTTCGACAGCACGATGGACGGCTGGTGGGCGGGCGGCAGGAACGTCTTCACCGGCAACAACGAGGAAAAGCCGGTCACGCCCAAGGTCGGCCTGTCCTACCAGGCCACGCCCGACAGCCTCTACTACGCCACGATGGCCAAGGGCTTCCGGCAAGGCGGCGTGAACCCGGCGCTATCGACCAACCCGACCTGCAAGACCGACCTGGACAACCTAGGCGGCGCCGGCGTCGAGCCGCTGCTCTTCAAGTCCGACTCGGTCTGGAGCTACGAGTTCGGCGCCAAGCAGACGCTGGCCCAGGGAGCGGTGCAGGTCAGCGGCAGCCTGTACTGGATCAACTGGCGCAATGTGCAGACCCTGATCGAGCTGCCCAGCTGCGGCTTCGGCTATATCGACAACGTCGGCACGGCCACCAGCAAGGGCTTCGACCTCGGCGTGGACGCCAAGCTCAGCCCGCACCTGACGCTATCGACGGCGCTCGGCTACGACCGCGCCAACTACACGGAGTCGGTGACCAACGCCGGCTACGCGCTCGGGCTCTCCAAGATCCAGTACATCGTGAAGAGCGGCGACACGCTGCCGACGCCGCGCTGGACGGCCAGCGTCGGCGCCGAGTACGCCTGGCACTGGAGCGGCATGGGTGCGGCCTATGCGCGCGCCGACTACCAGTTCGCGACGGGCTACCACGCGGTCGGCAGCGCGGGCACGCAGAACTACAACGCCCTCACCCACGACGTGAACGCGCTGCACATGCTGAACCTGCGCGCGGGCGTCAAGTCCGGTGCCTGGGACTACGCGCTGTACGTGAAGAATGCGCTGAACACGCGCACCGAGATGAGCCGCGCCAACACCTTCACGCAATCCGCGATCACGGGCGAGGGCTCGACGCATTTCCTGGGCACGGCTCTTGAGCCGCGCCTGATCGGCGCATCGGCCAACTACCGTTTCTGAGGCAATCCATGAAGCTCAATCCGAGAAAGCTCCCCGTGCCGCCAGGCTCCGGCGGCCGCCTCAGCGCGCTCGCTGCGGCGCTGCTTTGCCTGTCCGCACCGGCCTTTGCCGCGGAGCCCGCGGACCTCGTGTTCACGGGCGGCCTGGTCTACACGGTGGACGCCAAAGGCCATGTGGCGCAGGCGCTCGCCGTCAAGGACGGGCGCATCGCCTTCGTCGGCAGCGACCGCGAGGCGCGCGACCACATCGGCGCGGGCACCCGGGTCGTGCCCCTGGGCGGACGCATGCTGATGCCCGGCCTCATCGACGGCCACATGCACCCCATGGGCGGCGGCGAGGGCACGCTCAGGTGCAACCTGGACTACAAGCCCCTCACGGTTGCGCAGCTGCAGGACAAGGTGCGCGCCTGCCTGGCCGACATGGCCGGCAAGGGCGAGGAGCAGGAGTGGCTGCAGGTGGTCAACTGGGACCGCCAGGCCACGGCCGCCGGGGACCGCGACCCCACGCTGTCCGACCTCGATGCACTGGGCGGCAAGCGGCCCATCATCGTCACGAGCATCGACGGCCATTCACGGCTGAACAACAGCGCCGCGCTGGCCGCCGCCGGCATCGATGCGAGCACGCCCAACCCCACTGGCGGCCTGATCGCCAAGGACGCGCAGGGCCACCTCACCGGCATGCTCGAAGACGGCGCGCTGCTGTTCAGCGACAAGGCCGTCCCCGCGCCGACCGAAGCCGAGCGCCTGCAGTTCGCGCGCATTGCGCTGGACCTGCTGCGCCGCCAGGGCGTCACCAGCTTCCTCTCGGCGCTGAGCGACGAGGCCGAGGTCGCCACCTTCGCCCAGCTGTCCAAGGCCGGCGAGCTGACCGCCCGCGCCAGCTTCGCGATCAAGGTCGACCCCAAGGACTCGGACGATCCGGCCCATGCGGTTGCCGCCGTGCACGACATCGCCGCGCGCTACACCGAGTCACCCACCGGCGCCCGCCCCAGCGTGGACGTGCACACCATCAAGCTGTGGATGGACGGCGTGATTGCGTCGCCGGCACAGACCGCCGCGCTGCTGGCGCCCTACAAGGTCAACCACGGCAGCCACACGCACCAGAACTGGCGCGCCGGCCCCTCCAGCGGCCAGAGCTATTTCACGCGCGCACAGCTGGACGGCATGCTCGAACAGGCCGCGAAGGCGGGCCTGGACGTGCACATGCACGCCATCGGCGACGCCACCGTGCGCCTCGCGCTAGACGCCGTCGAACACGAGCGCGGGCGGGCGCCGCAGTCGGGCCTGCGCCCCGCCATCGCGCATGCCGAACTCGTGGACCCGGCCGACTACCGCCGCTTCAAGGCGCTGGACGTGACGGCCGTCATGTCGTTCCAGTGGGCGCAGCGCGCGCCCTACTCCATCGAGGCCGCCGAGAAGCCGCTGGGCCCCGAGCGCTTCGGGCGCATGGAGCCGGAGGGCAGCCTCCAGGGGGCAGGCACGCGCATCGCCTATGGCAGCGACTGGCCCGTGGACCCGCTGGCCTACTTCTACAACCTGCGCGTGGGCCTGACGCGCAGCGGCGACCCGACCCACCCCGCCGGCTTCGGCCCCAAATACGCGGGCCGGCTGAACCAGGATCCGCTGCTCAAGCGCGGCGACGCCCTGCGTGCCATCACCGCCAACTCGGCCTACCAGCTGCGCATGGAGGACAGGGTCGGGTCCCTCGAAGCCGGCAAGCTGGCCGACCTCGTGGTGCTGGACCGCAACTTCATGACGGCGCCGCTGAACAAGCTGGCCTACACCCAGGTGCTGCTGACGATGGTGGGCGGCCAGGTCGTGTGGGCCGCCCCACCGTTCAATTGATCCGCAGCCAGGTGGTCTTCAGTTCGGTGTACTTGTCGAAGGCGTGCAGCGACTTGTCGCGGCCGTTGCCCGACTGCTTGTAGCCGCCGAAGGGCACGGTGATGTCGTCCTCGTCGTACTGGTTGACATGCACCGTGCCGGCCCGGAGCTTGCGGGCCACGCGGTGCGCGCGGTCCACATGCGAGGTCCAGACGCTGGCCTGCAGGCCGTAGCTGGAGTCGTTGGCCTGCGCGATGGCGTCGGCCTCGTCCTTGAAGCGCAGCACCGAGAGCACGGGGCCGAAGATTTCCTCCCGTGCGATGCGCATGCTGTTGGACACGCCGTCGAACACCGTGGGCTCGACGTAATAGCCGCCGCTCGCCTCGCGGGCACGGCAACCTCCGGCGACGGCGCGGGCGCCGTCCTGCGTACCGGCCTCGATATAGCCCAGCACGGTGCGCATCTGCCCTTCGTCGACGAGGGCGCCCATGACGGCGTTCGGGTCGAGCGGGTCGGCGGCGGCATAGCGCGGCGCTTCGGCGGCCAGCCGCTGGACGAAGTCGTCGGCGATGCTCTCGTGCACGAACACGCGCGAGGGCGCATTGCAGCTCTCGCCCTGATTGAAGAACATGCTGCCGGCGATGGTTTTCGCGGCGCGGTCGAGGTCGTCGAAATCCGGGAAGACCAGCACTGCCGACTTGCCGCCGAGCTCGTTGTAGACGCGCTTGAGGTTGGAGCGGCCCGCGTAGTCGAGCATGCGCCGCCCGACGCGCGTCGAGCCGGTGAAGCCGATGGCGTCCACGTCCGGGTGCAGGGCCAACGCCTCGCCGGCCTCGTGGCCGAAGCCGGGCACGACGTTGAAGACGCCTTCGGGCAGGCCGGCCTCCAGCGCGAGTTCGGCCAGGCGCAGCGCCGTCAGCGGCGACTTCTCGCTGGGCTTCAGGATGACGGAATTGCCCGCCGCCAGGGCCGGGCCGAGCTTCCAGGCCGCCATGATCATGGGGTAGTTCCAGGGCACGATGGCGCCGATGACGCCCATGGGCTCGCGCTGGATCAGGGCCAGCGCGTTGGCGGCCGTCGGCGCGATCTCGTCGTAGATCTTGTCGATGGCCTCGGCATACCAGTCGATGCAGCGCGCCGCGGCGGGCACGTCGACGGCCAAGGCGTACTGGATGGGCTTGCCCATGTCCAGCGTTTCGAGCAGCGCGAGCTCCTGCTGCGCGCCGAGGATCAGCCCGGCAAACTTCTGCAGCACGCGCTTGCGCTTGGCCGGCGCCTGGGCGGCCCAGCGGCCGTCCTCGAAGGCGGCGCGGGCGGCGCGCACGGCCGCGTCGATATCAGCGGCCTGGCCGCGCACCACCGGGCCGAGCAGGCGGCCGTCGATGGGCGAATGCTTGGCGAAGGTCTCGGCCGCGGCCACGCGGCGGCCACCGATCAGCGCACGGCCGTCGATCTTCAGCGCCGCGGCACGGGCGTGCCAGTCGAGGGTTGCGTGAGGGTTGCTCATGGTCGGTTCTCCTTGGTTCTGCCTTGACGTGCCAGCCACAGGCTCACGGCGATGACGCCCAGCGAGACCACGGCCACGATCACGGTGGCGACGGCGTTGATGCTGGGCGACAGCCCCAGCCGCGCCCGCGAAAAAATCACCATCGGCAACGTCGTCGCGCCCGGCCCGGAGAGGAACTCCGAGAGCACGACGTCATCCAGCGACAGCGTGAAGCTCAGCAGCCAGGCCGAGGCGAGCGATTGCCCGATCAGCGGCAGCGTGACGAGCCAGAAGATCTGCCAGGGCTTGGCGCCGAGGTCGAGCGCGGCCTCCTCCAGCTGTGGCGGCAGTTCGCGCAGCCGGGCCTCGATGACGATGGTGGCGTAGGACAGGCACAGCAGCACATGGCCCAGCCAGATCGTCACGAAGCCGCGCCGCGGAAAGCCCAGCAGGTGCTGCACCGAGACGAGGAACAGCATCAGCGAGAGGCCGACGATGACCTCGGGCATCAGCAGCGGTGCGTTGATCATGCCGACGAACAGCGGCTTGCCGCGAAAGCGCCGCAGCTTGACCATGGCCCAGGCCGCGAGCACGCCCAGCACCACGGCGGTCGTCGCGCTCATGAAGGCCACGCGCGCCGACAGGCCCAGAGCGGCGATCAGCTCGTCGTCGCGCCCGAGCTGGCCGAACCACTTGAGCGTGAAGCCGGCCCAGACCTCGGGCACCGGCGAGTCGTTGAACGAATAGACGATGAGCGCCACGATGGGCAGGTAGAGGAAGGCGAAGCCGCCTGCCAGCCAGGCGCGGCTGACGCCGCGGGAGAGTCGGACGGCGTTCATCGCTTCGCCTCCTGGGCTTGGACCTTGTTGTAGAGCACCATAGGCAGCAGCACGAGCAGGGACAGCAGCACCGCGATGGCCGAGGCCAGCGGCCAGTCGTTGTTGCCAAAGAACTCGTCCCACAACACGCGGCCGATCATCAGCGTGCGCGGCCCGCCCAGCAGCTCGGGCGTGACGAACTCGCCGACACAGGGAATGAAGACGAGCATGGAGCCCGCGACGATGCCGCCGCGCGAGAGCGGCACCGTGATGCGCCAGAACGCGCTCCACGGCGTGGCGCCGAGATCGGCCGCCGCTTCGAGCAGGCGCAGGTCGAGCTTGGACAGCGTGGCGTACAGCGGCAGCACCATGAAGGGCAGGTAGGTGTAGACCATGCCGATGAGCAGCGAGAACGGCGTGTTCATGAGCAGGCCCGGCGCCTCGATCAGGCCCAGCGCCGCGAGCACCTGGTCCAGCCCCAGCGCGTGGATGGGCGTGGCGACCCAGCCGCCCGGGCTCAGCAGCACCTTCCAGGCGTAGACGCGCAGCAGGAAGGAGGTCCAGAACGGCAGCATCACCAGCATCATCAGCAGCGGCTGGCGCTTGGGCGCGCTGCGCGCCATGAAGTAGGCGAAGGGGTAGCCGATGAAGAGGCAGCCGAGGGTGGTGAGCCCGGCGTAGCGCAGGCTGCTGAGGTAGGCGCGCAGGTAGAGGTCGTCGTCGCCGAGGAAGAGGTAGTTGGCCAGCCGCAGCCGCAGGCTCAGCGTGCCGTCGGCATAGCCGACGATGTCGCCGACGCGCACCGCCTCCATCTCCGAGAGGCTGATGCGCAGCACGATCAGGAAGGGCAGCGCGAAGAAGACCAGCAGCCAGGCATAGGGCAGGCCGACGACCCAGCGGCCGCCGTTGAACTTGCCGGCGAAGGAGAGACGCTTGCCGAACATCACTGCGTCAGCACGATCTGCGCCAGATCGCTCCAGTGCGCCCAGGCTTCGTCGCCGATGGCCAGCGGCGCCTCGCCGTGGCGCTCGGTGTTGGCGAGCGAGACCTTGAGCCGGGCGCCGCTGGCGAGCCGCAGGTGGTAGACGGTGTAGGCGCCGAAGTAGGCGCGCTCCTGCACGCGCACGCGGGCGGCGTTGAACTGCGTGTCGGCCGGCGCCGCGCGGGTGAGCTGGATCTTCTCGGGCCGCAGCGCGATGGCGACCGGCTGGCCGCAGCTGCCGCTGATGCCGTGGCCGACGCGATGCTTCACGTCGGCGCAGCCCACGACGATGTGGTCGGGCTCGTCGACCTCCAGCGTGCCCTCCATCAGGTTGACGTTGCCGATGAAGTCGGCAACGAAGCGGGTGGCGGGCATCTCGTAGATCTCGCGCGGCGCGCCCACCTGCAGCAGCCGGCCCTCGCTCATGACGGCGATGCGCGAGGCCAGCGTCATGGCCTCCTCCTGGTCGTGCGTGACCATCACGCAGGTCACGCCGACCTCACGGATGATGCGTGCGAGCTCGATCTGCGTTTCTTCGCGCAGCTTCTTGTCGAGGGCGCCGAGCGGCTCGTCGAGCAGCAGCAGGCTGGGCCGTTTGGCGAGGCTGCGCGCCAGCGCCACCCGCTGCTGCTGGCCGCCGGAGAGCTGGTGCGGCTTGCGCCCGGCATAGGGCTTGAGCTGCACGAGTTCGAGCATGGCCTCGACGCGCTCGGCCACCTCGGCGCGCGGCCGGCCTTCGCGCTTCAGGCCGAAGGCGATGTTGTCCCGGACCGTCAGGTGCGGGAACAGCGCATAGCTCTGGAACATCATGTTGATGGGCCGCAGATGCGGCGGCAGCGCCGCGAGGTCCTGCCCGTCGAGCAGGATGCGGCCACCCGTGGGCGTCTCGAACCCGGCGAGCATGCGCAGCAGCGTGGTCTTGCCGCAACCGGAGGAGCCCAGCAGTGCAAAGATCTCGCCGCGCTCGATGGCCAGCGACACGCCGGCCACGGCCACCGCGCCGCCGCCGAAGTCTTTGACCACCTGGTCGATCTCGAGGAATGCCATGGGAATGTTCAATAGCCTGATTTGAAGGCAGTGAAGAGGTGGGTCATCTGCCGGCGCGTCTCGTTGGCCAGCGCGCCGGGCGCGATCATGCGGGCCATCTCGGCGTCACTGGGGTAGACGGTCGGGTCGTTGGCGATCTCGGGCCGGATCAGCGCGCGCGCGGCGCGGTTGGGGCTGGAGTAGAAGACCTTGCTGGAGATCGCCGCGGCGACTTCGGGGCGCAGGATGTAGTCGATGAACTTCAAGGCGTTGCCGGGATGCGGCGCGTCCGCCGGGATGACCAGGGTGTCCATGAAGAGGATGCCGCCGGTACTGGGCAGCAGGGCTTGGATGCGCTGGCCGGTCTTGCCGGCGATGGCGCGCTGGCGTGCGATGTTGATGTCGCCGGACCAGCCGAGCACCACGCAGATCGATCCGTTGGCCAGGCTGTTGATGTAGCCCGATGAGCTGAACAGGGTCACGTAGGGCCGGATGCTCTTGAGCAGCGGCGGCAGCGCGTGATAGTCGGCCGTCGAGCGGCTGTAGGGCGGCAGGCCGAGGTAGTGCAGCGCGGCCGGGATGACCTCGGTCGCCGAGTCCATGAAGCTCACGCCGCAGGACTTGAGGCGCGAGATGTAGCGCGGGTTGAACAGCAGCTCCCAGGAGTTCTCGGGCAGCGGCAGCGGTGCGATCGCGGCGCGCACCTTGTCGACGTTGATGCCGACCGTGGAGAACCCCCAGAGCCAGGTCACCATGTACTGGTTGCCCGGATCGAGCTTGGCCAGCTGGGCCTGCAGCACCGGGTCGAGGTTGCCGTAGCGGGGGAGCTGGCCCTTGTCGATCTTGCGCAGCAGGCCACCGTCGGCCTGGATCTTGGCCCAGTAGGACGAGGGCACGACGAGGTCGTAGCCGGTGTCGCCGGCAACCATCTTGGCGTGCACGATCTCGTTGTTGTCGAAGGTGTCGTAGCGGACCTGGATGCCCGTTTCCTTCTCGAAGTTGCGGATCGTGTCCTCGGCGATGTAGTCCGACCAGTTGTAGATGTTGAGCAGCTTCTCCTCGGCGGCCTGCGCGCGACCCGCGCCGCCGAGCAGCAGGCCGATGCCGAGGAGGAAGAGCGCCGTGGATTGTTTGAACATACTGCTGCCGCCGCGCCCTTCGTACACGGGACTCGCGCTCAGAAGGTGTAGCTCGCGCCGACCGTGAAGTAGCGGCCGATCGCGCCGTCCTGGTGCAGCGCGGGGTTGTAGGGCGCGCCGCCGTATTGCGCGCCGTTGCCGGTCGAGCCGAAGGTCTGCAGGTCATACGGCGCGTGGCGGTCGAACAGGTTCACGATCGAGCCGTGCACGCTGAGCTGCTTGGAGACCTCGTACCTGCCGGTGAGGTTGAAGGTGGTGAACGACGGCACGCGGCAGAACTGGTTGGGCACCTTGCCGCTCGGGAAGGTGAATGCCAGGGCCGTGGCGCAGTCGTTGTAGCCGTAGGAGGGGTCGAGCACCGAGATGCCGCTGGTGTAGTTCAGCGTGCCGGTCAGCTCCAGGGGCCCGCGGGTCCAGGTCGTCGTCAGCACGGCGCGGTTTTGCGGCGTGCCCGTGTCGCCGGAGACGAAGCCCGGGCCGTGCGTGCCCGCCAGCGGATAGTTGGTGCCGAAGAAGTTGGCGTCGTACTTGAAGACGCGGGTGAAGCTCAGGTCGATGACCAGCTTGCCGGTCTCGCCGAGGTCGAAGCGCCCGCGCATGTCCAGGTCCACGCCGTTGGTGTGCGTCTGGCTGGCGTTGACGAACTTGTAGGTCTCATAGGCCATCGAGCCGTCCGGGTTGCGGAAGATCTGCGCCAGGTAGGGGTTGTTGATCGACGTCGTCGGGTTGGCGGGGTCGTAGGCCGCCGCGATCTGGATGGACCCCAGCAGGCCCGGCGAGCTGATCTGGTTCTTGATCTTGATGTCGTAGTAGTCGAGCGAGAAGTTGAAGATCTCGTTCGGCTCGAAGATGACGCCGAGCGTGTAGGAGTCGGACTTCTCAGGCTTCAGTTTCGGGTTCGAGAGCTGCAGCTCGGGGATGCTGACGTTGACCTGCTGGACGGGGTCGTACACGGGCGAGAGCTTGCCCGAGGTCGAGCCCGAGACGCCCATCTCGGCGGCGTTCGGCGCGCGGAAGCCCTTGGCATAGGTGCCGCGCAGCGTGAGCTGCTTGCTGGGCGTGAACTTGAAGCCGATCTTGGGCGTGGCCGAGCTGCCGTAGGTGTTGTAGCGGTCCACACGCGCCGCCGCGTCGATCTCGAGCTGCTTCGTGAGGGGTGCCACCACTTCGGCGTAGGCGGCCGAAATGCTCTGGCTGCCGATCGCGAAGGAGTAGATGGGCGAGCTCTGGTCGCCGGACGAGAAGCCCGCCGGGAATTGCTCGTTGGTCGATTTGTGGATCAGGTCGAAGCCCGCGCCCACGGACAGCGGGCCGCCGCCGAGCTTCACCAACTCACGCGAGACGCGGGCGCTGAGGAAGTTCAGGTCGCTGGTGGAGGTGGCCGAGGCGCTCGGTGCCAGCGCGGCATAGGTTGCCGCGGTGACGCCGCGGAGCCGCGCATAGGGGTTGGCCGGGATGGCGGCGGGGATCACATAGCTGCTGTTGCCGACGGCCGTGTTGAAGGCGGAGGCGCTGAGGAAGTTGTTCGCGTTCAGCTTGGTCTCGGCGCGGGTCCAGCCGATCGAGGCGTCGATGTTCCAGTCCCCGGCGGTGCCGCTGAGTTCGGACACCAGGCGGTAGGAGGTGGTGTCGGCCTTCTGCGTCTGCGGGCCGATGTCGGACAGCGTCAGCAGGCCCGCATTGGCATAGGCGGCGGGCACGGGAATCGGCCCGACGCTGCCGACGGTGGGGCTGTTGTAGTTGGCCGGGCCCCACTTGAGCGTGGGGATGGTGATCGTCGAGCTGGCCGCGTCGACCGGGTAGGCGTTGAACACGCCGACCTGGGTGGCCTGGCTGTTGAAGACCGAGCCCTGGATGTTGAACTCCCAGTCCTCGCTGATCTTCTTCGTGAACTTGCCCAGCAGGTTGATGTTGCGCGTCTTCGGTTGGAGCTCGTAGTAGGGGCTGGAGCCGCTGCTGAGGTTGGCGCCGCCATAGGGTGTCCAGTCTGCAACGGTCAGGTAGGGGCGCGCGCTCAGCGGGGTCGCGTTGCGCTGCTTGTATTCCAGCGCCACGTAGGCGTTGTAGCCGTCCTGCCCGTAGTCGCCCCAGCCGTGCGTCACGGCCGCGTGCACGCTGCGGCTGTCGCCCTTGCCCGAGAGGCCCGCTTCGCCCAGCATGTTGGTGCCGTTGAAGCTGCGCTTGAGGATCACGTTGACGACGCCGGCCATCGCATCGGAGCCGTAGACGGCGGAGGCGCCGTCCTTCAGCACCTCGACGCGCTCGATCGCGTCGAAGGGGATCGAGGAGAGGTCGACGAAATCGCGCTCGCCGTCGTCGGGCATCGGGTAGGGTGCCATCCGGTGGCCGTTGATCAGCACCAGCGTGGCACCCACCGTGAGGCCGCGCAGCGACACGCCGCCGCCGCCCGCCGCGAAGGCCGAGGCGTTGGCCTGGCTCAGCGAACCCATGTTGTTGGCCGTGATGCCCTGCAGCACCTCGCTGAGGCTGTTGTAGCCGGACTGCTTGAGGTCGTCGGCGCTCAGCGTCTGCACCGGGCTCGGCGTCTCGCCGCTGATGCGGCGGATGTTGGAGCCCGTCACCACCACCTTGTCCAGCTTGGACTTGTCCTTGCCGTCGGCCTGCGCCTCGCCGGGGTCGGTGGCTTGGGCCAGGGCCGGCTGGCTCAGCAGCGGCAGGGCCAGCAGGCAGGCGGAAACCACGGTGGTGAGGGGAAAGCGGGTCAGGTTCTTCATGAGGTTCAGAGCTCCGATGGGTTCGATGGCGAAAGTCCGAAACGGGGGGCAGCGGCTTCCACTGCTGAAGGGCGTGAACTGCCTCTACTGGAACCAGCCGCGTTGCCGCAGGTCGTCCAGGGTCAGGTCCAGGCAGCGCTTGATGAGCTGCATCAGTTCATCGATCTGCCCGCGGCTGATGACAAGGGGCGGCGCAATGATCATCCGATCACCAACCGCCCGCATGATCAGGCCGTTGCCGAAGCAGTGGCCGCGGCACACCATGCCGACAGACAACTCGCTAGCAAACGGCGCGCCCGAGGCCTTGTCCTTGACGAGCTGCACGGCGCCCATCAGGCCGCAGGTCTGCGTTTCGCCGACCAGCGGGTGGGCCGACAGCTCGGCAAAGCGCTCGGCCAGGTAGGGGCCGACGTCTTGCCTGACATGCTCGACCAGGTTGAGGCGCTGGATGAGCCGGATGTTGGCCAGCGCCACCGCGCAGGCCACCGGATGCCCCGAGTAGGTAAAACCGTGCTCGAAGTCGGTGCCGGCTTCGATGAGGGCGTTGGCGACGCGCTCGCCCACCAGGACGCCGCCCAGCGGCACATAGCCCGAGGTCACGCCCTTGGCGAAGGTCATCAGGTCGGGGCGCGTGCCCATCGTCTCGCCGCCGAACCACTGGCCGGTGCGGCCAAAGCCGCAGATGACCTCGTCGCTGACGAGCAGGATGCCGTACTTGTCGCAGATGCGCTGGATCTCGGGCCAGTAGGTCGAGGGCGGCACGATGACGCCGCCGGCGCCCTGCACCGGCTCGCCGATGAAGGCGGCCACCTTGCTGGGGCCGACGGCGAGGATGGCCTCCTCCAGCCAGCGCGCGGCGGTGATGCCGAACTCGTCGCGCGACTGGCCCGCGGGCCGGCCGTGCAAGTACCAGTGCGGCTGCTCGATGTGGACGATGCCGGGAATCGGCAGGCCACCCTGCGCATGCATGCCGCTCATGCCGCCGAGCGAGGCGCCCGCCATGGTCGAGCCGTGATAGCCGTTGCGGCGGCCGATGATGACGTGGCGCTCGGGCTGGCCCTGCAGGTCCCAGTAGCGGCGCACCATGCGCACGACGGTGTCGTTGCCCTCCGAGCCCGAGCTCGTGAAGAACACATGCTTGAACTGCGGCGGCGAGACCTGGGCGAGCAGCTCGGCCAGCTCGATGGCCGGCGGCGTCGAGGTCTGGAAGAAGGCGTTGTAGAAGGGCAGCTCCTGCATCTGGCGCGCCGCCGCATCGACGAGGCTCTGCTGCCCGTAGCCGGTGTTGACGCACCACAGGCCGCTCATCGCGTCGAGGATCTTGTGGCCCTCGCTGTCCCAGATGTAGATGTTCTCGGCGCGGGTGACGATGCGCGCGCCCTTCTTGGCCAGCGCGCCGTGGTCGGTGAAGGGGTGCAGGAAGTGGGCGGCGTCGGCGGCCTGCCATTCCCGCGTGCTGCGCGCGCTGGCGCGCGCCGGAGAGGTCTGAACGGTGGTGGTCATCATCGAGTCCTGGAATCAGAAGCCGAGGCGGTCGCGGAGCTGGTAGTACCAGGCGCCGAGGCTGGTCAAAGGCACGCGGAACATCCGCCCGCCGGGGAAGGGGTAGTGGGGAAGGCGCGCGAAGGCGTCAAAGCGGCCGGCCTGCCCGTCGATGGCTTCGGCGAGCACGTCGCCGATCAGGTAGGTGAAGGTCACGCCATGGCCCGAGCAGCCGTGCGAGTAGTAGATGTTGCCGGCCAGGCGGCCGACATCGGGCAGGCGGCTCAGCGTGAGCTGGAAGTTGCCGCTCCAGGCGTAGTCGATGCGCACGCCTTCGAGCTGCGGGAAGGTCTTGAGCAGCTTGGGCAGGATGACCTGCCGGATCTCGGTGATCTCGGGGGCGCCGTAGGTCACGCCGCCGCCGTAGACCAGGCGGCCGTCCGCCGACAGGCGGAAGTAGTCGAGCAGGTAGTTGCAGTCCTCGACGCAATGGTTGTGCGGCAGCAGCGCGCGGCCGCGCTCGCCGAGCGGCTCGGTCGCCACGACCTGCGTGCCGCAGGGCATGGAGCGCGCGAGCAGCTGCGGTTCGAGATTGCCGACATAGGCATTGCAGGCGACCAGCACGAACTTCGCGCGGACCTGGCCCTGGTCGGTGTGCACGACGGCCGTGCTGCCGCGCTCGATGCGCTGGACGCGGCTGTGCTCGTGGATCACGCCGCCCAGCGATTCGAGCCCGGCTGCCTCGCCCTGGGCCAGGCGCAGCGGATGGAAATGCCCGCCGGTCGGGTCGACCAGCAGCGCGCGGTAGCGCTCGGTCTGGACCAGGTCGCGGGCGCGCGCGCCGCGGACGATCTCCAGGCCCGGATGGCCGAGGCCCTCCCACAGCGCCTTGTGGTGCTCCAGCTTGGCGACCTGCTTGTCGGTCAGCGCCGCGAAGATGCCGCCGTCCTGCAGATGGCAATCGATGCCGAACTCGCGCACATTGCGGCGCAGCACGGCGGCGCCGTCGAAGGCCATGGCGCCCAGCGGTGCGGCCACCTCGCGGCCATGGCTGGCGGCGATGGTGTCGATGTCGCGCGAGTAGCTGTGCACGATCTGGCCGCCGTTGCGGCCGGAGGCGCCCCAGCCGACGCGCGCCGCTTCGAGCACGACGACGCGGTAGCCGCGCCGGGCCAGGGCCAGGCCGGCGTTCAGGCCGGTATAGCCGGCGCCGACGATGGCGATGTCGGCGTCCACCGTGCCGCGCAGCGCGGGACGGGGCGGCTGCGGCAGCCCGGAGGCCGCGTAATAGCTGCCGACGTGGTCGAGGTTCTGCATGGCCGGCGGATCAGACGTGCAGCAGCAGGTGCTCGCGCTCCCAGGGCGAGATCACCTTCATGAATTCGTCGTACTCGGTCTCCTTGACCTCGGTGTAGACGGAGATGAAGCTCTCGCCGAGCACGGCGGCCAGGTCCTTCTCGGCGCGCAGCAGCTCCAGCGCCTCGCCGAGGCTGCGCGGCAGCGCGAAGTCGCCGAGGTAGGCGTCGCCCTTGCATTCGGGCGTGGGCTCGATGCGGTTCTTGATGCCGAGGTAGCCGCAGGCCAGCGTTGCGGCCAGCGCCACATAGGGGTTGGCGTCGGCGCCGATCACGCGGTTCTCGACGCGGCGCGCCGACGGCGGCGCCACCGGCGAGCGGATGCCCACCGTGCGGTTGTCGATGCCCCACTGGATGTTGATCGGCGCGGCCGCGTTGCGCACCAGGCGGCGGTAGCTGTTCACATAGGGCGCGAACAGCGCCATCGCGGCCGGCACGTATTTCTGCAGGCCGCCGATGTACCAGAAGAACTCCCGCGTCGGCGAGCCGTCCTCGTTGGAGAAGATGTTGCGGCCCGTCTTCTTATCGACGACGCTCTGGTGCACATGCATGGCGCTGCCGGGCTCGCCCGCGATGGGCTTGGCCATGAAGGTGGCGAACATGTCGTGGCGCAATGCGGCCTCGCGCACCGTGCGCTTGAAGAAGAACACTTCGTCCGCCAGGCCCAGCGGGTGTGCGTGGAAGAAGTTGATCTCCATCTGGCCCGCGCCGATCTCGTGGATCAGCGTGTCGACGTTGAGCTCCATCTTCTCGCAGTAGTCGTAGACATCCTCGAACAGAGGGTCGAACTCGTTGACCGCGTCGATGGAGTAGGCCTGGCGCGAGGTCTCGGCGCGGCCGCTGCGGCCGACCGGCGGCTTCAGCGGTACGTCGGGGTCGGTGTTGCGCGCGACGAGGTAGAACTCCAGCTCGGGCGCGACGACCGGGTCCCAGCCCTCGGCGTCGAAGAGGTTGCAGACGCGGCGCAGCACCGAGCGCGGCGCGAAGGGCACGAGCTGGCCATGACGGTCGAAGCAGTCGTGGATGATCTGCGCGGTCGGGTCGGTGGCCCAGGGCACGAGGCGCACCGTCGTCGGGTCGGCGCGCAGGTGCATGTCCATGTCGTTGGGGCTGATGACGTCGTAGTAGGGCCCTTCTTCGGGGAACTCGCCCGTCACGCCCATCGCCACCACGGCCTCGGGCAGCCGCATGCCGCGGTCTTCGGTGAACTTCTCGCGCGGCAGGATCTTGCCGCGCGCCACACCGGTGAGGTCGGGGACGAGGCATTCGACTTCGGTCACGCGGTGGTCGCGGAACCACTGCTCAAGTTCGCTGAACGTGTACTCGTTTCTGAGCACCATAGGGCACCTGTAGGTCTTGGGGGGGCGGGCCGCAGGCGTGTCGATGCGGCCCTGGGTCGGGAAAGGAACGGAAAGACTCGGCGCAATGGCACGGGAGGCCGCGCGCTGGCGCTCGTGGCGCTAGGTCTCGGGGTCGGTCTTGAAGTCGTGGCGGGGCTGGCGCACCTGGTCGCGGTAGTCGCGGCAGGCCCGGCCGAAGGCCTGCAGCAGCGCCATCGAGGTGGGGTTGCCCGCCGCCTGCCATTCGGGGTGCCACTGCACGCACAGCGAGAAGCCGCGTGCGGGGCTGATGCTGAAGGCCTCGACGAGGCCGTCGGGCGCGACGGCTTCGATGCGCAGGCCCGGCGCCAGCTGGTTGACGCCCTGGCCGTGCAGCGAGTTGACCTGCACGGCGCCCGGGCCCAGCAGGGCTTCGAGCCGGCCGCCGGGCAGCACCGTGATGGCATGCTGCTCGCCGTAGGCAACCTGCGGCGGCTGGCCCTCGGGCGCGCGGTGGTCGGCCAGGCCCGGCTGCTCCTGCACGGCCTGGTGCAGGCTGCCGCCGAGCGCGACATTGGTCTCCTGGAAGCCGCGGCAGATCGCGAACAGCGGCAGGCCCATGTCCACCGCGCGGCGGATCAGCGGCAGCGTCAGCGCGTCGCGGCCCGGGTCGAGCGGCAGCGCGGGGTTGTACACGTCTTCCTCGAAGTGGCTCGGGTGCACATTGGACGGCGAGCCGGTCAGGAAGACGCCGTCGGCCAGGGCCAGCCAGTCGTCAAGGACTTCGGTGGCGCCGCCCAGGTTCGGCACGATGACAGGTAGGCAGCCGGCCAGCCGCACCGCGTCGATGTACTTCTTGCCGACGATGTGGAAGGGGTGGTCACCCAGCTGGCGGTTGCACACCGGCACGAGCACCCGGGGCTTGCGGGACGTGTCCACGGCACTCATAGCAAGTCCTTCAGGCGGTAATAGGCCATGCCGAGCATCAGCGCCGGCGTGCGCATCAGCCGGCCGCCGGGGAAGCGGCGGTGGTGCAGGCGCGCGAAGGTGTCGAAGCGCGTAGCGTCGCCGTGCATCGCCTCGGCCACGACGCGGCCGGCCATGCCGGTCAGCGCCAGGCCGTGGCCCGAGAAGCCCTGCACGTAGTACACGTTCTGCGCCGGGCCGACGCGGCCGAAGTCGGGCGCGCGGTTCATGGAGATGTCCACGAAGCCGCCCCAGGCGTACTGCATGGCCACGTCGTCCAGCTGCGGGAAGCTCTGGAGCAGCCGGGCGCGCATGCTGTTCATCAGCGCGCGCGGCGTGACGGTGCTGTAGCTCACGCGCCCGCCGTAGAGCAGGCGGTGGTCGGCCGTGGGCCGGAAGTAGTCGAGCACGAAGTTGGTGTCGCAGCAGGCCGAGCGGCTCGGGATCAGCGCGCGCAGGCGCTCGGGCGCCATCGGCGCGGTGCAGCCGATATAGGTGCCGACCGGCATGATGCGGGCGGCGAGGTCGGGCGCCAGTGAGGGCGCCAGTTCGGGCAGGTAGACATTGCCGGCCAGCAAGACCTGGCGGGCGCGCACCTGGCCCTGGCCGGTGCGCAGCACGACGCGCTCGCCCACCTCCATGGCGGTCACCGGGCTGCGCTCGAAGATGCGCACGCCCAGCCCGGCCGCCGCACGGGCCAGGCCCAGGCTGTACTTGAGCGGGTGCAGATGGCCCGAACGCGCGTCATAGGCGCCGGCATAGAAGCGCGGGCTGGCAATCCACTGCGGCATCTCGGCGGGCGCGATCCACTGCATCGGGTAGTCGTAGACATCGCCGATGCGCTGCACCGACCGCTGCAGCTCGGCCGCCTTGGCCGCGCTCGTCGCCAGGCCCAGGAAGCCGTCCTGCCATTCGGCGTCGATGTCGAAGCGTGCGCAGCGCTCGCGGATCAGGTCCAGCGCCTCGATGCTCATCGCCCAGATGCGGCGTGCCTCGTCGAGGCCCAACTGGGCCTCGATGGTCGACGGGTCGCAGGCGAGGCCGTGGATGGCCTGGCCGCCGTTGCGGCCCGAGGCGCCGCTGCCGACGAGGGCCGCCTCAAGCAGCACCATGTCATGGCCGCGCTCGGCCAGTTCGATGGCCGCCGACAGGCCGGCGAGGCCGCCGCCGACGATGGCCACATCCGCTTCGAGCGTCTCGTTCAACGCTGCATGGCCCGGGCCACGCGCTGCCGTGGCGACGTAGTAGGAATCCTGGGTCAGTTCACGATCAACGGTGAGCAGGCTCATAAGGAATGCGTGGGAACCGGGCGCCGGGCCCTGGTGCAAAACACGCATGGACATGCATTGCGGCGATGCAGCAGTCTAGGCCGGGCGGCGCGCAATGTGGCAGCGCGCTGGCGCAGGCTAAACCCGATGTTTTGCAACCCAATGCGATAAACTGAAGAAAATATTGAATCAGATTCTCTTTATGAATGATGACGTGCAATTGGATGCGATCGACAGGAGCATCCTGAACGAGCTCCAGCGCGACGGCCGCCTGCCCAACCAGGACCTGGCGCAGCGCGTCCATCTCTCGCCGTCGGCATGCCTGCGGCGCGTCAAAAGGCTGGAGGAAAGCGGTGTCATCGACCGCTATGTGGCGTTGCTCAACCCCAAGGCCGTCGGCAAGCAGGGCACGAGCTACACCATCATCAATCTCGAACGGATGACGACCGCGGCGCTGGCCGCTTTCGAGGAGGCCGTGCTGGCCAGCCCCGACATCCTCGACTGCTTCTATGTGGCCGGCTCGAACGACTACCTGATCCGCTTCGCCTACAAGGACGCCGAAGACCTGGAGCGCTTCCACACCTACGTGCTGATGCAGCTGCCGGAGGTGGCGCGATCGAACTCGATGCTGGTGCTCAGGACGATAAAGCGCAGTACGGCGTTCGAGCTGTAGCGGCCCCTCCCGGGGCCTTGTGGGCGCTCGAAAACGCCCGCGGGGAGCGGGCGTTGTTCAGATTTGCGTCGCGGCGGCAGGTCAGACGCCGGCCAGGCAGAGGTACTTCGCTTCCAGGTAGTCCTCGATGCCGTGCCGTGAGCCCTCGCGGCCCAGGCCCGACTGCTTGACGCCACCAAAGGGCGCCTCGGCCGTCGAGATCAACCCGGTGTTGACGCCCACCATGCCGTACTCCAGCGCTTCGGCGACACGGAAGATGCGGCCCACGTCGCGGCTGTAGAAGTAGCTCGCCAGGCCGAACTCGGTGTCGTTCGCGAGCGCGACGGCCTCGGCCTCGGTCGCGAAGCGGAACACGGGCGCCACGGGGCCGAAGGTCTCCTCCCGTGCGCAGCGCATGTCGGCGCTGGCGTCGGCGATGACGGTAGGCTCGTACAGCCGGCCCGAGCGCAGCTTCCCGCCGGCCAGCAGGCGCCCGCCCTTGGCCACGGCGTCGGCCACGTGGGCCTGCACCTTGGCGACGGCGTCGTCGTCGATCATCGAGGCCACCTGCACGCCGGGCTCGAAGCCGTTGCCGAGCTGCAGCGCGGCGACCTTCGCCGCGAGCTTCTCGACGAAGGCGTCGTAGACGCCCTCCTGCGCATAGAAGCGGTTGGTGCAGACGCAGGTCTGGCCGGCATTGCGGTACTTGCTGGCGATGGCGCCTTCCACGGCGGCGTCGAGGTCGGCGTCGTCGAAGACGATGAAGGGCGCGTTGCCCCCGAGCTCCAACGAGAGCTTCTTGATCGTCGGCGCGCACTGGCCCATCAGGATGCGGCCCACCTCGGTCGAGCCGGTGAACGACAGATGCCGCACCACCGGGCTCTCGCAGAGCACGCGGCCGACGGCGATCGAGTTCTGGGCATCGGCCGTCAGCACGTTGAAGATGCCGGCCGGCAGGCCCGCGCGCGCCGCCAGCTCGGCCAGCGCCAGCGCCGACAGCGGCGTGGCCTCGGCTGGCTTGATGACGACGGGGCAGCCGGCGGCCAGCGCCGGCGCGACCTTGCGGGTGATCATCGCCAGCGGGAAGTTCCACGGCGTGATCGCGGCGCAGACGCCGATGGGCTGTTTCAGCACCAGGAGGCGCTTGGTCTTGTCGTGCGTCGGGATGGTCTCGCCGTAGACGCGGCGCGCCTCCTCGGCGAACCACTCGACGAAGCTGGCCGCATAGGCCACCTCGCCGCGCGCCTCGGCCAGCGGCTTGCCCTGCTCGGCCGTCATCAGCCGGGCGAGGTCGTCGGCGTGCGCGAGCATCAGCGCATGCCAACGCATCAGCACGGCGGCGCGGTCCTTGGCGGTGCGCTCGCGCCAGGCGGGCCAGGCGGCGTCGGCCGCGGCGATGGCCTGCGCGGCCTGCGCGGGGCCGAGATTGGCCACGCGGGCCAGCTCCTGGCCCGTGGCCGGGTCGTGGACGCCGAAGGTGGCGGGCATCTCGACCCAGGCACCGTTGACATAGGCCGCCGTCTTCAGCAGCGCGGGGTCCTGGAGCCCTTGCAGAGGCGATGCGCTCATGCCCGGCCTCACGCGCGCTGCACCGCGACGAGGCTGGCCTGCAGGATGTCCAGGCCTTCGCCGATCAGCGCGTTGGATGCCGTCAGCGGCACGAGAAAGCGGATCACATTGCCGTTGGTACCGCAAGACAGCAGGATCAGCCCGCGCCGGGCCGCGTCGGCCACGACGCGGCGCGTGAGGTCGGCGTCCGGGCGGCGCAGGTCGGCGCGGCCGTTCTCGACGGCGAACAACTCGATGGCCACCATGGCGCCCAGGGCCCGCACGTCGCCGATGGCCGGCTGGGTCTCGGCGATGGCCGTCAGGCGCTGCACCAGCCGCTCGCCCAGGGCCTGGCTGCGCGCCAGCAGCTTCTCCTGCTCGAAGACCTCCAGCACCGCCAGCGCCGCCGCGCAGGCGATGGGGCTACCGGCGTAGGTGCCGCCCAGGCCGCCGGGGGCCGGCGCATCCATCACCTCGGCGCGCCCGACGACACCCGAGATCGGGAAGCCGCCGGCCAGCGACTTGGCCGTCGTGATCAGGTCCGGCGCAACACCCCATTGCTCGCAGGCGAACCAGGTGCCGGTCCGGCCGGCGCCGGTCTGGACTTCGTCGGCGATCAGCAGGATGCCGTGGCGGTCCGCCAGCTCGCGCAGGCGGCGCACGAACTCGACCGGCGCGATGTAGAAGCCGCCTTCGCCCTGCACGGGCTCTACGATGAAGGCCGCCACGCGCTCGGCCTCGATGTCGTTCTTGAAGATCTGCTCGACCGAGGCGATGGCCTCGTCGATGCTGACGCCGTGCAGCGCGTTCGGGAACTTCGCATGGAAGACTTCCGCGGGGAAGGGGCCGAAGCCGCTCTTGTAGGGCTGCACCTTGCCGGTCAGGCCCAGCGTCATCAGCGTGCGGCCGTGGTAGCCGCCGGTGAAGGCGATCACGCCCGAACGCTGGGTGTAGGCGCGGGCGATCTTGACCGCGTTCTCGACCGCCTCGGCGCCGCTGGACAGCAGCAGCGTCTTCTTCGCGAACTCGCCTGGCGCCAGCGCGTTGAGCTTCTCGGCGAGCGCCACATAGGGCTCGTAGGCCACCACCTGGAAACAGGTATGGGTGTACTGGGTCAGCTGCTGCTGCACGGCTTCGACGACGCGGGGATGGCAGTGGCCGGTGTTGAGCACGGCGATGCCGCCGGCGAAGTCGATGTAGCGCTGGCCCTCGACATCCCACAGCTCGGCGTTGCGTGCACGCTCGACGAAGATCTCAAACGCCTGGCCTACGCCACGGGCCACGGCCGCGCGGCGGCGCGCCATCAGTTGGGCATTGCTGCTCATCGGGAAGTCCTCCAGGTAACGGGAGGCTTCACTCTAGGCAGCGGGTCGCCGGGGCAACAGATACAGTCCCTCGCTGACAGCGCGGGGCCGTACTGGTTCGCCAGCCTGTACAGCCGATCCCCCGACCCATGCTCGCACTCGACCACGACTCGCCCACGCCCCTGGTCGCCCAGATCGTCGCCGGCCTGCAGCAGCTCATCGAATCGCGCGCGCTCAAGCCCGGCGCCCGGCTGCCGTCGATCCGGCAGTTGGCGCAGACCCAGGGGGTCAGCGTGTTCACCGTCGTCGAGGCCTATGACCGCCTGGTGGCGCTGGGCCTGGTGCATTCCAAGCCCAACGCGGGCTTCTTCGTGCGCCCGCGCGCCGCGGCGGCCGAGCCGGCCCGCGCGGATGCGCAGCTGCAGTTCGACGCCAAGTGGTATCTGCGCCAGATCTTCGAGAGCCGCGCGCTGGACATCAAGGCCGGCTGCGGCTGGCTGCCGCAGGACTGGCTGTTCACGGACGGCGTGCACCGCGCGCTGCGCCAGCTCGCGCAGGAGGGCTCAGAGCTCGGCGGCTATGGCTCGCCCTATGGCCACGCGGGCCTGCGCGGCCTGCTCGTGGACGCGCTGGCCGAGCGCCAGATCGCGGCGGGCCTGGAACACCTGCTGCTGACGCTTGGCTCCAGCCAGGCGCTCGACCTGCTGGCGCGCCACTGGATCCGCCCCGGCGACGCGGTGCTCGTGGACGCGCCGGGCTACCCGAACATCCACTACATCCTGCGGCTGATGGGCGCGGTGCTGCTGCCGGTGCCGCGCACGCCCGAGGGCTACGACCTGGCGGCGCTGGAGGCGCTGCTGGCGGCGCACCGGCCCAAGGTCTTCTTCACGCAGCCGCGCCTGCACAGCCCGAGCAATTCGACGGCGCCGCTGAACCAGCTGCTGCGCATCCTGCAGCTCGCCCACCTGCACGACTTCGCCATCGTCGAGAACGACATCTACGCCGACCTCGACCCGGACTTCCACCCGAGCCTGGCCAGCCTGGACCGGCTGCAGCGCGTCGCCTACCTGGGCAGCTTCTCCAAGACCATCGCGCCCAATCTGCGCGTGGGCTATGTGGCGGCCGCGCCGCAGGTGCTGGAAGACCTCGCCACGCGCAAGATGATCTCCGGGCTCACGTCATCGGAGCTGGGCGAGCGGGCCGTGTTCCATGCGCTGACGCAGGGGCGCTGGCGCAAGCACCTCGGCAAGCTGCGCGGGCGGCTCGCGCAGGCGCAGCAGGATGTGTCCCAGCGGCTGCTGGCGCTCGGCTTCGAGCTGCATACCCAGGCCCCCGCCGGCATGTATGTGTGGGCCCGCCATCCCGACATCCCAGACGCGGCGGTGCTGTCGCAGCAGGCCGCCCAGCAGAGCATCATGCTCGGCCCCGGCCATCTGTTCTACCCGGAGCCGCGCGAGAGCGGCTGGCTGCGCTTCAACGTGGCGTTCAGCGCCGATGCGCGCCTGTGGGACTACATCGGCGCCCAGATCGAGGAGACCGCGTCGCGAGCGGCCTGAGCCCGGGCCGGAATTCAGCCCGCCGCGGCCTGGCTGCGGCGCCTTTGTCGTGCGGTGAAGCGCGTCGCGCCCCAGACGGCCAAGGCCACCACTGCCATGAAGACGGTGGCGAGCGCGTTCATCTCGGGGTTCAGGCCCAGGCGCACGCGCGAGAACACCAGCATGGGCAGGGTGGTGCTGCCCGGCCCGGACAGGAAGGCGCTGAGGATCAGGTCGTCGGCCGAGATCGCGAACGAGAGCAGGCCGCCCGAGATGACCGTCTGGCTCATCTGCGGCAGCGTGACGCTGAGGAAGACGGTGAGCGGGCGGGCGCCCAAGTCCTGCGCCGCCTCTTCGAGCGTCGGGTCGATGTCGCGCACGCGTGACTGCACCATCAGCGCGACAAAGGAAACGCACAGCACCGTGTGGCCGAGCCAGATGGTCACGAAGCCAAGATCGGCCGGCCATCCGATGGATGAGCCGAGCGTGACGAAGAGCAGCAGCGTTGCGATGCCGAGGATCACCTCGGGAATCACCAGCGGTGCATTGACCATGGCCTGGAATAGCCCGAGGCCGCGAAACCCTCCCGCCTTGCCGCCGCCCTTGCCCGGGCCGAAGCGCGCAAGCACATAGCCGGCCCAGGCGCCCATGACCATGGAGCTCAGCGCGGTCAGCGCCGCCACGCGCAGGCTGAGGCTGGCGGCGGACAGCAGCTCGGTGTCGGCCAGCAGGCGGCCGTACCACTTCATCGACACGCCCGCCCAGACGGTCACCTGCTCGGAGGCATTGAAGGAATAGACCACCAGCACGACCATGGGCAGGTAGAAGAAGCCCAGCGTCGCCCAGAGCGCCATGCGGCTCGTGGCCAGCGGGCCGGGCGCTGTCTTGGCGTGCTTCATGCCGAGGGCTCCTTGTCCTGCAGGCGCTGCAGCAGCACCAGCGGCACCAGCAGGAGCAGCACCATGGCGGTGGTGATGGCCGAGGCCATCGGCCAGTCCATGTTGTTGAAGAACTCGTCCCACATCAGGCGGCCGATCATCAGCGTGTCGCTGCCGCCGAGCATTTCCGGGATCACGTACTCGCCCACCGCGGGGATGAAGACCAGCAGGCAGCCGGTGCTGATGCCGCGCCGGGACAGCGGCAGCGTGACGGTGAAGAAGGCGCTCCAGGGGTGCGCGCCGAGGTCGTCGGCGGCCTCCAGCAGGCGAGGGTCGAGCTTGATGAGGTGGTCGAGCAGGGGCAGGATCATCAGCGGCAGGTAGAAATACACCATGCCGATGTAGACGCCGGCGTTGCTGTGATAAAGCTGCAGCGGCTCGTGGATCCAGCCCAGCCAGCGCAGCGCCTGGTTGATCAGGCCCTCGTTCTTCAGCAGGCCCACCCAGGCATAGGTGCGCAGCAGCGCCGAGGTCCAGAAGGGCAGCGTGACCAGCAGCGTGTAGAGCGTGCGCCGCTGCGGCGTGGCGCTGGCGATGGCGTAGGCGGCCGGGTAGCCGATCAGCAGGCAGAGCAGCGTGGTGATGGCCGCGACCAGCACCGAGTTGAGATAGGTGTCGATGTAGAGCCCGTCTGTCGCCAGGTAGGCGTAGTGGCTGAACTGCAGTGCCAGCGTCACGGTCTGGTCCCGCACGCTCAGCAGGGCCGTATAGGGCGGCACCGCGAAGCGTGCCTCGGCCAGGCTGATCTTGACCACCAGCGCGAAGGGCAAGGCCAGGAAGACGAGCAGGAAAAGATAGGGCGGGATGATGGCCCAGCGCCGGCCCGGCGCCAGCAAACGAGCCCCCCAGGCCCTCAGCGGCTTTGCTGTACGCACCACGCCATCAACTCCGTCTTGCGCCGGATGCCAAGCTTGGCAAAGGCGCGTTCCAAATAGGTCTTGACGCTGGAGCTCTGGACGCCGAACTGGCCGGCCAGTTGGTCCAGCGTCTGCCCTTGCAGCACGCCGCGGCAGGCTTGGCGCTCACGCGCCGACAGGCGGCAGCCCTCGGTGGCGACGCGGCGGTCGAAGCGGTCGACCATGCCCAGCGGCGCGGTCTGCGCCCGGGTGGTGGACAGGCGCGCGTGCTGGCGCACCAGCGGGATGACCAGCTCGGCCAGGCCCTTGTAGTGCATCAGGTCGGCCAGCGAGAACGCCCCCTGCTCCTGGTTGCGGTAGACAGCGACCGTGTAGACCCCGTCGTGCCCGCGTCCGGCCAGGCTGCACTCCTCGAGCACGCCATAGGGCTGCAGCAGCTCCTCGACATAGCCCGGCGCCGACGGGATGGGGTCCCGGATGTCGACCAGCACCGGCTCGCTGCCCAGGTCCTTGATGTGGGGCAGCACCGGGTCGTGCCGCCAGTGGTGGTCGGCATAGACCTGGAAGAGCTGCAGCAGCGTGCCCCGGTCGACCGTGCCGTGCGAGAACAGCCAGTCCATCGACGTGAACTCCTCGCCCGGGCCGGCCTGGTTGAAGCGCACGCAGCACACATTGCACAGCGGGCCCCAATCGGTCAGCCATTCCCACAGGCGCGCGGGAAAGGCCGCCGTCCCGAGGCTGTCGACCAGGTGGGCGATCTGGGTTTGTTTGATGGGGGCAGGCACGGGCGGCAATCGGCGGCGTGTCGAGGGCTGGCCTCAGAAGGTCGGGAACTCGCTCTTGAACAGCCCCGAAGCGCCGCTGGCATCGAGGTGGTGGGCAAGGCGGAACACCATCTCGTCATTGTAGGAATTGGCCACGATCTGCATCGACGTCGGTACGCCGGTGGCGCTGTCGCGCCCGGTCGGCACGGCCATCACGGGGTAGCGCGACAGCAGGTTGAAGGCCGGCGTCAGGGCCCAGGCCAGGAAGGCATCGACCGCCACGCCTTCGATAGACAGGCTGGGCTCGGCCACCGGGTCCTGGTCGGCCGCGAAGTCCGTGCCGAGCGTGGTGCCGCAGACCAGGGCGTCGAAGCCCAGGCCCCAGACCTTGGCTTGCATTTCGCGGTGCAGGGCCGAGGCCAGGTCGGCCGCCTTGGCCAGGGAATTGGGCTGGCCCAGGAACCTGCGGATGGTGTCCTGGTTGTAGCTGCACAGGCGGGCGCGGTCGGCCTCCTGGATGGTCTCCAGGAACTCGGCGTAGTAGACCGCCATGATGCCTTCCATCAGCGTGTGGCCGACCTCGGCCATGTCCCAGCGCAGGTCCACGGTCTGCACCGTGGCGCCGCGCCTTTGCAGGGCGGCCAGCGCGCGGTCCATGTTGGCGCGCACGTCGCGCGCCATGGTCCGCGCGCCCAGGCTCGGACAGTAGGCGATGCGCACGCCTTCCAGGCTGCGCCAGCGCTGCGGCAGCGGCGTGAAGGGCACGGTGGCGTAGGTGTCCGGGTGCGGGCCGGCGACGACGTTCTGCATCAGCACGAGATCGTCGAAGCTGCGCGCCATCGGCCCCTCGACGGCAAAGCCGAACAGCTCGTCACCGGGGCTGGTCGGCAGGCGCCCCGAGGGCGGCTTGAAGCCGTAGACCCCATTCATCGCGGCGGGCAGGCGGATGGAGCCGCCCATATCGCTGCCGGTGGCCAGGGGGCCGAGCCCGGCGGCCAGCGCGGCGCCGGAGCCGCCGCTGGAACCGCCGCAGGACTTCTGCAGGTTCCAGGGGTTGCGCGTGACGCCCCAGCGCCGGCTCCAGGTGTGGCCCAGGCAGCAGAACTCGGGGTTGGTGGCCTGCACGTGGAAGATCGCGCCGGCCCGGCGCAGCTTATCGACGATGGGGTGGTCTTCCTCGGCCACCTCGTCGCAGATCTCCGAGCCGAAGGTGCTGTTCCAGGCGCGCACCGCCGTCTCTTCCTTGACGATGACGGGGATGCCCTCCAGCGGCCGCGCCGTGCCGTCGCGCCAGCGCTTTTGCGCCCGCTCGGCCTGGCGGCGTGCCTCGTCGGCATGGATGACCGTGGTGGCGTTCACCGTGGACTGGCAGCCGGCGGCGGCCGTGAGCAGGGCCTCCAGGTAGTCGGGCGGGGTCAGGCTGCCGTCGCCGAACGCGCGCAGCGCATCGGTGGCGGAGAGATAGCAGAGGTCTTGGGGGCTCATGTCGGCGGGGGATCAGTTCAGTTCAGGGCGGGGTCGTTCTTCGTGGCCCGGTACACCCATTCGCCGCCGACCATGGTGCCCAGCACCCGGGTCTCCTTGAGTTCCTTGGCGCTGACCGTGAGCACGTCGCGGTCGACCAGGGTCAGGTCGGCCTGCTTGCCGGGTTCGATGGAGCCGATGCGGTCCTGCTGGTTCATGGCCCGGGCCGCATGAAGGGTGTAGGCGTAGAACATGGCTTCGCGCGGCATGTCCTCGGCGGCGTTGAGCACGCCCTTGGCGCCCTTGCGGGTCTCGGCCTGGGCGATGCCTTCGAAGACGCTGGCCGTCGAGACCGGCCAGTCGCTGGCGCCGGACACCGTGGCCCCGGCGTTCAGCATCGAGCGCGCGGGGTACTGCCAGGGATAGATGGCCGGATCGACATAGGGCTTGATCAGGTCGATGGTGTCGGTGCTCGCCTCGGCCCAGAGCAGCTGCACCGAAGCCAGCACGCCCAGCGCCTTGAAGCGCGGCATGTCCGCCGGCTGCACGAACTGCAGGTGCGTGATCGTGTCGGGCAAGCCGCTGTCGCCGTTGGCCTTGCGCATCGCCTCGAAGCCGTTGAGCGATTCATGCACGGCCCGGTCACCGATGGCATGGACATGCACGACCAGCCCGGCCTTGTCGGCCGCGGTGACGACATGCGCGAACTTGTCCGCGGGGAACAGCAGGTCGCCCATCTTGCCGGTCACCTTGTAGGGCACGGACATGGCGGCGCTGTGCGAGGGGAACTCGACCACGCCGTCCATGAAGATCTTGATGCCGGCAACACTCAGGCCCGGCACGTTGGCGTACTGCTGGCGCAGGGCCTGGACCTGGGTCAGCGGCTCGGCGGCATCGGCCTTGACCTCGACGAAGGCCGCCACATGGGACTTGAGCTCGCCCCGGTCGGCCAGGGCCTTGTAGGTGGCGAGGATGTCGGGCGTGGCGAGGGCGTCGAGCCAGGAGGTGATGCCCAGCCCGTGCATATAGGCCACCCCGGCGTGGCCGGCTTGCAGCAGGGTCGCCGCATCGGGCTCCGGCACGTGGCTCTGCAGCCGGGCCTGGCCCTCATCGACGACGAAGCCGTCCGGCACGAGATCCTTGGCGTGGCCGTAGTACTTGAGATGCTGCTCCGTCAGGCCGCGCAGGAAGGCCGGCGTGATGCCGGCGCGCTCGCGCAGCGTCTGGTTGGCCCAGGAGGTGTGCCCGTCCGAGCCGCGCAGCATGACCGGCACTTTGGCGAAGGCGCCCGTGTTGAAGCGCGCGTTGAGCTGCGGCAGCTGGCTCCAGATCTTGAGCGGCATGCCGCCCACCACCAGCACGTCGCCGCGCATGCTCTTGCCGGCCTTGAGCGCCTTGAGCGCCACCGCGACCACCTGGTCGACCTGGGTGACGGTGGGCTCGACGGTCGCCGACAGCAGCTCCGTGCCGCCGTAGATCACATGGGCGTGGCTGTCGATCAGGCCGGGCAGCAGGGTCTTGCCGCCGAGGTCGATCACCCGGGCATCGGCGGCAACCGCGGCGGCGATCTCGGCCGGGTTGCCCACGGCGGCAATCTTTTCGCCGTGGATGGCGACGGCCTGGGCATACGGATGCGCGGCGTTGCCGGTGAAGACGCGCGCGTTGACGAGCAGCAGGTCTTGCGCATGCAAGGCCGGCAGGGACAGCAGCGCGGCGGCGCCGATCAGGGAATGCAGAAAGGATTTCATGGGGCTCAGAAGCGGTAGTTGACGGAGGCACCCACCATGCGCGGTGCCAGCGCGGTGCCGTAGTAAAGCTGCGAGGGCTGCCCGGTGATGGCGGACTGGCTGAAGGAATGGAAGCGGCTCATCTCGGTGCGGGTGTTGAGCGCGTTCTTGACGTAGAGGCTGTAGTCCCAGGCACCGGACTTGAGCCCGGCGCGCAGGTTCAGCAGGTGCAGCGCGTTCACCATGCGGGTGTCCGGGTCGTAGCCCTGTGTGCCCTCGCTGCCGATGCGGGCGTAGCCGCTGGCGAACTGGTAGTCCGCCCGCACGAAGGCGGCGCCCACGCTGCCGAGCTGCCAGCCGTATTCGGCGCCCAGGGCGGCGGTCCATCGCGGCGTCGGCAGCGCATCGCCCGACTTGACCAGGTACTGCACCGGCGAGAGCCCCAGCGTGAAGCCGGCGTTGGTCACCGACTGGCTGTACTCGGCCTTGTCGTAGCCGAGCGAGGCCGACAGCGTCAGCGCCTTGCTGGCCTTGACCTGGAGCTCCATGTCGAAGCCCTTGCTCGTGGCGGCACCCATGTTGGCGATGTAGCCGAAGCCGCAGGTCGGCAGTTCGACCTGGGTCTGCACGTTGCTCCAGCGGATCAGGTAGAGGCTGCCGCTGAGCTGGGCCGCGCCGTCGGCGAGGGTCTGCTTGGAGCCCAGTTCATAGCTCCAGACCGAGTCGGACTTGTAGAGCAGCGGTTCGACATTGGTCCCGCCCAGGTTGTTCAGGTCGGTCTGGCAGGTCGGGTTGGTCGCCAGCGAGGCGTTGACGCCGCCGGAGCGGAAGCCCTTGCTGACCGTGGCGTAGTAGAGGCTGTCCTGCGTGGCCTGGTAGGACAGGCCGACCTTGGGCGTCACCGGATGCTCCTGGCCGCTGCCGGTGTAGCGGGCCGGGCCGCCGGACCACCAGCCGCCCAGCGTGCTGTCGAAGGAGTTCGTAATGCGGGTCAGGCGCAGGCCCAGCGAGGCCGTGAGGCTGGGCATCAGCTTGTAGCTGGCCTCGCCATAGAGCGCCTGTTCGGTGGTCTTGTAATGGTCGTCCTCGGTGTAGCTGACGTTGCCCAGCGGGTCGTTGGGGTCGTAGAGCGAGCCGCCGCCGCCCCACAGCGCGTCATAGACCGAGGAGACCGCCGCCACGTTCTCGTAGATGTATTCGGCAAAGCCTTGGCGGGCGACCTGGAAGTAGGCGCCGGCAATCCAGGACAGGCGCGCTTCCTTGCTGTCCTTGGAGGTCAGGCGGATCTCCTCGGTCCAGGTGTTCTGCGTGTTGCGCGTCAGCGAGTTGGCCGTGCCCATGCCTTTTTTCGTCGGCAGCGGCTGGTCGAGGGCGGCGATCGGGAACCCGGCCGGCACCATGAGCTGGTTCAGGATCTCGCGGCCTTCGCCGAAGTTGGAGTAGTCGTCGGTGCGGTCTTCCGTGCGCTTGAGGTGAGAGACGATGCCCTTCAGGTTGAAGGCATTGAAGTCGTAGTCCGCCGTCAGCGCCGCGATGCCGAAGCGGTCATGGTTGGGCTGCGCGATGTTGGCGTTGGTCTTGTCCAGGCCCAGGGATTCGGCATAGGTGGCGCGGTCGGCCCGCTTGACGTCCTGGTAGTAGTAGGACGGCGTCAGGGTCAGCTCGTCGGTGGGGGTGAACTTCACGGCCAGGCGCGCCACGCGCGAGTTGCTGGCATTGACGTTGCGCTTGACCAGGTCGCCCGTGGTCGGCGAGTAGGCGTCCACATAGCCGCCCTCGTGCCGCTGCCACAGGCTCAGGCGAAAGCCCGCCAGGTCCGTGGCCAGCGGCGCATCGAGCACGACACCGGCTTCGGCACTCGGCGCCCCGCCCTGCCAGCCGGCCACCTCGGTATGCGCCAGGCCGGTGAGCTCGCCGCGCAGCTTCGGCGCGGCCGTGATGAAGCGCACCGCGCCGCCCTCGGAGCTGGAGCCGTAGAGCGTGCCCTGCGGGCCGCGCAGCACCTCGACCCGGTCCAGGTCGAAGAGCTTGGGCGTCGGGTCGCCCGCGCACAGGATGGGGCAGCCCTCGATGTTGGCGATCTGCACCGGCACGTCGTCGATGTAGATGCCCGTCGTCGCGGCGCCGACCAGGGAGCTGATGCCGCGGATGGAGATGTTCGATTCGCCGGAGGGGTCGGGGCTGCTGAGCGTCAGGCCCGGCGTGGCGCGGCTGATGTCGGTCAGGTCGCGCACGCTCTGCTTTTCGAGCGCGACGGCATTCATGGCCGCCACGCTCATGGGCACCTTGCTGATCACCTGCTCGCGCCGCTGCGAGGTCACCACCACGGTGTCCAGCTTGTTGAGGTCGTCGTTGCCGCGGTCGGCCTGGGATGCAGCGGCGCCCGGCGCCTGCGGCGCGCTTTGCGCCCATGCGCTGGACACGCACAGGGCGCCCGCGGCGAGGGCGAGGAGGGCGGGGGCTCGTCGTGTGGTTCTCATGGAAGTCCTAGGTTTTGAAGAGGCGGTGTGAAGACCGCTCAATGGCGTGACTTGAAGGACAGCCACATGCGGTTGAGCTGGCGGTTGATCTCGAAGGTGCCCAGCGTGGCCAGGCCCAGCCGGTCGATGGCGGCGGCGTCGAGGTAGAGCGCCTTGTTGTCGCGGATCTCGGGGCGCACATGGGCGCTGGCGGCCGGCACCGCGGTCGGGAACATGATCTGGTTGACGATGCCGGCGCTGACCTGGGGGTCCAGCACGTGGTTGATCCAGCGGTAGGCGGCGTCGGTGTGGGGCGCGCTTGTGGGCACCGCCATCACGTCGATCCAGACCACCGAGCCTTCACGCGGCAGCACATAGCGCACCTCGAATGGTTTGCCCGCCGCACGCGATGCCCGCACGGCCTGGGTCAACTCGCCCGAATAGCCGGCCGCCAGGCAGATGTCGCCCTGGGCCAGGTCGTTGTTGTAGCTGGTCGTGTTGATCTGCGTGATGTAGGGGCGCACGCGGCGCAGCAGCTCGAAGGCCACCTTCAGGTCTTCGGCGGTCATCTGGTCGGTGCGGCGCCCCAGGTAGGCCTGCGCCAGGGACACCATGTCGCCCGGCGAGTCCAGTACCGACACGCCGCAGGCCTTCAGCTTGGAGACGTATTGGGGGTCGAAGAGCAGGGCCAGGCTGTCCAGCGGCGCCTCCGGCCCGAGAATCTCGCGCACCTTCTGCACGTTGATGCCCAGGCCGTTGGTGCCCCAGGCCCAGGGCACCACGTAGTTGTTGCCGGGGTCGATGGTCGCCAGCTTGGCCATCAGGGCCGGGTCGAGCTGCTTCAGGTTGGGCAGGCGCCGCTTGTCGAGCTTCTGGAAGATGCCCGCGGCGATCTGGTTGCGCACATAGGCCGCGCTGGGCACCACCACGTCATAGGCGGTGCGGCCGAGCAGCAGCTTGGACTGCAGCAGCTCGGCGCTGTCGAACACGTCATAGTTGACCTTGATGCCCGTGGCCTTCTCGAAGCTCGGGATGGTGTCCGGGCCGATGTAGTCCGCCCAGTTGTAGAGGTTCAAGGTCTTCTCTGCCTGCGCCTGCGCACCGACGGCGCCGCCCCCAAGGGCCAGCCCCAGCACACCCACCCACAGAGATCGCCACAAACCGAGCATCAGTCCCTCGCCATGGCAAACAGACGGCCCTCGGGAATGCGGGCGGCGTCGATTGCTTGTCCCATTCTGTGAGCGGCTGAAGCCCGGGCCTGTCCGCGTCGCGGTGGACAAGCGGGGGACACCGGCCTGGGACAAACCCAGGCTTGGCCCCATGCGCCCCATTAGTTGCATCAACCACCAAGTAAGCTGTGATTTGCCGTCATTGATTGCAAGCAAGCCGCTCCCTCAGGATGCGCACTCCCAGCCGCGCTACGGCTGCCCTGCCATCGGCGTGGATGGCGTGCCGGAGCCGCACCCTGCAAGGGCGTGAGCCCGAGCCAGCCAGGCGCAACGAGAACAACATGCAACCCGTCGCAACGACCCCTTATCTACGCATCGACCAGGTGGTGAAAGACTTTGGCGGCGGGGCCGTGGCCGTCAACGGCGTCTCGGTCGACATCGAGCGTGGCGAGATCTTTGCGCTGCTGGGCTCATCGGGTTGCGGCAAGACCACGCTGCTGCGCATGCTCGCCGGCTTCGAGGCGCCCACCAGCGGCCGCATCGTGCTGAACGGCCGGGACCTGGCCGGCCTGCCGCCCCATGCCCGGCCGATCAACATCATGTTCCAGAGCTATGCGCTGTTTCCGCACATGAGCGTGTGGGACAACATCGCCTACGGCCTGCGCCGCGAGGACTGCGCCAAGGCCGCGATCGCCGAACGCGTGGAGGCCATGCTGAAGCTGGTGCAGCTGGGCAGGTTCGCGCAGCGCAAGCCGCACCAGCTCTCCGGCGGGCAGCAGCAGCGCGTGGCCCTGGCGCGCAGCCTGGCCAAGCGCCCGCAGCTGCTGTTGCTGGACGAGCCGCTCGGCGCGCTCGACAAGAAGCTGCGCGAGGAGACGCAGGTCGAGCTGGTCAACATCATCCACGAGGTCGGCGTGACCTGCGTGATGGTCACGCACGACCAGGAAGAGGCCATGACCATGGCCTCGCGCATCGCGGTGATGAGCGAGGGCAGGATCCTTCAGGTCGGGTCGCCGGCCGAGATCTACGAGGTGCCGGGCACGCGCTTCGTTGCGGACTTCATCGGCAATGTCAACCTGATGGACGGCCATCTCGGCACCGACGAACCCGATCACGTGATCGTCGACTGCGCGGACTGCCAGCACCTGGTCGGCCACGGCATCAGCGGCAGCCTCGGCATGCCTTTGGCGGTTGCGCTGCGCCCCGAGAAGATCGCGCTCTCCAGGCAGGCACCCGCCGACACGCGCTTCAACTGCGTGCAGGCCACCATCAGGGACCGCGCCTACTTCGGCGCCTACACCGTCTATCACCTGCAGACCGCGAGCGGGGCCCTGCTGAAAGTCTCGATGGCAAACACCGAAAGGCGCCATGACGAGATGCTCCATCCCGGCGAAGGCGTCTGGGCCACCTGGACCGACAGCGCGCAGATCGTGCTGAGCCATTGACGCATGGACCGATCAAGTCCGAGAACACGCATAAAGAAACCACCCTGCCCATGCCAAGCACCGTCTTCGAGCGCCTCGCGCCGGCCCCCCACCTGATCGACGCCGCGCTGGCCGGCAGCGTGCAGCGCACCTACTGGCTCGATGAACTGCCGGGCCGGCGGGCATTCCCTGCGCTCGAAGGCAGCGCCCCGGCCGGCCTTGCCATCGTTGGCGGCGGATATCTGGGCCTGTGGACGGCGATCCTGGCGAAGGAGAGGCACCCCGAGCTGGACGTCGTGCTGCTGGAAGCCGACCGCATCGGCGGCGCGGCCTCGGGGCGCAACGGCGGCTTCTGCGAGGCCAGCATCACCCACGGCGAGGAAAACGCCTTGCAGCGCTGGCCGGAGGAGGTCGACCAGCTGCGCGCCCTCGGCGAGCAGAACCTGGACGAATTCGAAGCCACGCTACGCCGCTACCAGATCGACTGCGATTTCGAGCGCACCGGCGTGCTGACCGTCGCGGTCGAGCCCCACCAGGCGGAGCAGCTCCGCGCGCACGATGACGGCCATCTGTCGCAGGACGATGTCCGCGCCGAGGTCAACTCGCCCACCTATCTGGCCGGCCTCTGGGAACGCGAGGGCTGCGCGCTGGTGCACCCCGGCAAGCTGGCGGTGGGCCTGACGCAGGTCGCCTCCGAGCTGGGCGTGCGCCTCTTCGAGCAATCGCCCGTGAAGGGCATGGCCAGCAAGGGCGCAAAGATGCGGCTGGCCACGCCGACCGGCACCGTCCTCGCCGATCGCGTGGTGCTGGCAACTAATGCCTTTCCTTCGCTGCTGAAGCGCTTCCGCTTCCACACGGTGCCGGTCTACGACTATGTGCTGATGACCGAACAGCTCTCGGCCGCGCAGCTCGAAGCCGTCGGCTGGCGGCACCGGCAGGGCATTGCGGACATGGGTAACCAGTTCCATTACTACCGCCTCACGCGTGACAACCGCATCCTGTTCGGCGGCTTCGACGCCATCTACCACTTCGGCGGCAAGGTGCGCCCCGAGCACGAGGCGCGGCCTGAGTCCTTCCGCAGGCTCGCCAGCCACTTCCTGACGACCTTCCCGCAGCTGCAGGGCATCCGCTTCACGCACCGCTGGGCCGGCGCAATCGACACCTCCTCGCGCTTCTGCGCCTTCTTCGTTCAATCCCATGGCGGCCGCGTTGCGCAGGCGACCGGGTTCACCGGCTTGGGCGTTGGCGCCACGCGTTTCGCGGCCAATGTGCTGCTGGACCGCCTCTTCCGGCTCGACACCGAACGCACGCGGCTGCGCATGGTGCGCGAGGTGCCCATGCCCTTCCCGCCCGAGCCGATCGCCTTCGCCGTGATCTCCGCCGTGCGCCGCGCGCTGAACAAGGCCGACCACAACCACGGCAAGCGCGGCCCGCTGCTGCGGGTGCTCGACGCCCTGGGCCTGGGTTTCGACTCCTGACCCCTCCCTCACCCCACCAAGGACCACGATGCCTGACCTGGCCACCCTCCTCTCGAACCAAGGCGTTCAAGCCGCGTCGGTCGTGCTGGCCTACGAAGACCTGCCGCCCGAGCGGACCCTGGCCGGCCGCGTCCGGGTCGGCACCGCCGTGCTGGGCGAACTGGGCGGGCGAACCATCGGCGTCTGGGAGATCTCGCCCAGCGTCAGCACCGATGTGGAGAGCGAGGAATTCTTCGTCGTGCTAGCGGGTGAAGGCACGATCCAGTTCTCGGACGGGTCGCCCGACCTGGTGCTGCGGGCCGGCGTGGTCGGGCGGCTCGCCGCCGGCGCCGCCACGACCTGGACGGTGACGCAGACGCTGCGCAAGATCTACATCGTTTGATACGCCTTGGATGCCGGACTGAACATGAACCTCCGAATGAACTACATCAACGGGCGCTGGCAGCCTGCCGTCAGCGGCGCCACCCGCGAGATCACCGACCCCGCCAACGGTGAAACCATCGGCCTCGTCGCCGACAGCGATGCCGACGACGCCCGCGCCGCCATCGCAGCCGCCAAGCACGCTTTCTATGCGGACGGCCGCTGGCGCCGCACGCCCGCGCCCAAGCGCGCGGAACTGCTGCTGCGCGTGGCCGACGCGATCGGCGACCGGGCCGACGAACTGGCGCGGCTCGACTCGCGCGACAACGGCAAGCCCCTGCGCGAGGCGCGTTGCGACATCGACGACGCGGCCGCCTGCTTCCGCTACTACGCCGGCCTGATCGGCGCGCCGCAGGGCGGCGTCTACGAGGTCAGCGACGCCTTCGGGCCGATGCACGCCTTCTCCATGCACGAGCCGGTGGGCGTCTGCGCGCAGATCACGCCCTGGAACTACCCGCTGCTGATGGCCACCTGGAAGCTCGCCCCGGCCCTGGCCGCAGGCAATTGCGTGGTCTTCAAGCCCAGCGAGCTGACGCCGCTGTCCGCCATCGCGCTGTTCGAGATCTTCGAGCAGGCGGGCCTGCCGCCCGGAACCGCGAACCTGGTCCTGGGCATTGGCGCCACCGTGGGTGCCGAGCTCGCAGCGAGCCACGACGTCGACATGATCACCTTCACCGGCAGCACGCCGACGGGCCAGGCCATTGCCCGCGCCGCGGTGGGCAACCTCAAGAAGGTCGGCCTGGAGCTGGGCGGCAAGTCGCCCAACATCGTCTTCGCCGATGCCGACCTGGAGGGGGCGGTCGAGTGGGCCATGATCGGCGTCTTCTTCAACCAGGGCGAGGTGTGCTCGGCGGGCGCGCGCATCCTGGTCGAGGAATCCATCAAGGACCGCTTCGTCGGGCGACTGGCCGAGCGGGCCCGGGCCATAACCATCGGGCGCGGGCTGGAAGACCCCGACATCGGCGCCATCGTCTCGCAGGCGCAGCTGGACAAGATCCTGGGCTTCGTCGAGCGCGCGCAGGCGCAGGGCGCGCGGCTGGTGTGCGGCGGGCAGCGCCATGTCGCGGGCGACTGCGCCAAGGGCCTCTTCATGCAGCCCACCCTCCTGGACGACTGCACCCCCGACATGGAAATCGTGCGCGAGGAGGTGTTCGGCCCCGTCGCCTCGATACAGACCTTCAGGACCGAGGCCGAGGCCATCCAGATGGCCAACGACACGCGCTACGGCCTGGCCGGCGGCGTGTTCACCACCGACGGCGCGCGCGCGCTGCGCGTGGTGCGCGAATTGCGCGCAGGCATCACCTGGATCAACTGCTACAACCCGACCTTCAACGAAGCGCCCTGGGGCGGCTACAAGATGAGCGGCTACGGGCGCGAACTGGGCGTCAACGGCCTGCTGGAGTACCAGCAGGTCAAGCAGGTGAGCACCAACCTCAGGCCGGGCCCGGTCGGCTGGTACACGCGGTGAAGGGGCGCGCCGGCCGGGCCCGGTTGGCCTGGGCCGCCTGGGCCGTTGTTGCCGGCCGCCGCCGGCCAACGCCACAAGTCCAGGCACCCGGCGTCAAGTCCTCGGGACCTGCTGGATGTGCATCTTCAATCGGTATTCACCGGGCCCAGCTTCCTGATCCAGCGACAAGCTGAAGCGCCACGACGCGCCGCCCTGCGTCTTGACGAAGCTGCGGCGCAGCTTGGCGCCGTCGGATTGCACAGCCCAGGCTTGCGCACCGGCCGTGGCCGCGGCGGCATCCAGGAACTGATCGGGGCTGGTCCTGATCTCCAGGCGACCGCTGATTTCCCATTGCCGCGCGTCGCCCTGATCGACAACCCGCAGCCACGACGCGCTGGCCTGCAGGAGTTCGGTCAGGTCGGGCATGCGGTGGGTCGCCAACTGGCCGGAGCCACCGGCGCCGTCGGCACGCCACTCATACTCGATGAAGCAGGCCACGCTCTGCGCACGCAGCCGGCCCACGTCGCGGTCCACCACATGGAGCGCGCCATCAATACCGGCCGACAGGCCGCCCGTTGTGAGGATCCTGCCGCTGTCCACATAGCGCCTGTCGGTCACCACATGGGCCTTGGGAAACAGCTTCGCCAACTGGGGATTGGCGCCGGCCGTCGTGGTGGCGGCCTGGCCACCCAGCAAACCTGCCCGGCCCAGGATGAAGGCGCCGGTGCATACCGCCATCACCGTGCGGACCTCGCCGCTGCACGGCAAGCTGCAGACCATCAAGGCGCTGATCGTCAACATCCGCGCGGCCTTACAGCATGTGAAGGCAATTGCGGAGCAGTTGCCGCGGGTCGATCGCTGGGCCACGCTCGTGCGCTACATCTGCCAGCGCATCGCGCCGTCCATTGCCCCTTCGCCGCCGCTCAACGCGCTGCCAGCGACGGGGTAACTGCCGGATCTAGGTTGAAACGCCATCGCCCTCCCACAGCACCAGCATGACAAGGTATTGCGGGTAGGTCAGGCCCACCGCGGCCATGGCCGGCTTGTAGGTCTGCAGCATGGCCAGGGAGCTCGAGTACAGCGCAAAGCAGAGCTTGTCGTCGAGCGTCGGGAACCCTCCCGTCTTGGATGCCATGCAGATCCTCCCTTGTTGCTCAAACCATTAGAGAAGGCCCGGGCGACGGCGCGTCCAACGCCAGGCGGGTGACGGCCGTCAGCGCGTCAGCCAGCGCCGGATGGCGTGGCTGGCGGCGTCCACGCCCACGACGAGCAGGCCCATGGCCAGCAGCACGGTGGCCGTCTTGTGCATCTGGAACAGACTGAGGTGGAACAGCAGCATCTGGCCCAGGCCGCCCGCGCCGACGACGCCGAGCACAGTGGCGGCGCGGATATTGTTCTCCCAGCGGTAGAGGGTGTAGCTCAGCAGCTGCGGCAGCACCTGGGGCAGCGTCGCGTACAGCAGCACGCGCGCAGCGCCCGCGCCCTGGGCGCGCAGCGCCGCGGCCGGGCCGGGTGGCGCGTTCTCGAGTGCCTCGGCAAACAGCCGGCCGAGCACGCCGCTGGTGTGGATGGCCAGCGCCAGTGTGCCGGCGAAGGGCCCCAGACCGGCGCCGATGATGAGCATGGCAGCCCAGACCAGCTCGGGCACCGAGCGCAGCGCGTTCAGCAGCAGCCGCGCCGGGCCGCGGGTGCGCGCTGCGTCACCCGCATGCAGCCGGGCCGCCGGCAGGGCCAGCAGCAGGCCGGCCGCAGCGGCCAGCAGCGTGCCCAGGGCCGACATGGCCAGCGTCTCCCAGGCGGCGGCCGCGGTCTTGGCGACGAAGTCTGGCGCCAGCTCGGGCGGCGCGAACTCGGCCAGGAAGCCGCCCATGCTGGCCAGCGCCTCGGGCGTGGCCAGGGCCGCGAGATGCAGGTCCAGCGACAGGAAGCTGGCGGCGATCAACACGAGCACGCCCGCCACCAGCCAGCAGGCACGGCAGCGCGCGCTGAACAGCGGTGGCGGCAGGCGGTCGGGGCGCGACATCGTCATCCCAGCGCTTTGCGCAGACCGGCGCTGAGCTTGTCGGCCAGCGCGACGAGGGCGACGAAGACCGCCAGCATCGTCAGCACCTCGCCACCGGCGAACATCTTCAGCGAGCCGTCCATCAACTGGCCCAGGCCGCCCGCGCCGACGAAGCCGAGCACCATAGAGCTGCGGATGGCGCACTCCCAGCGGTAGACGGTGTAGCTCGTCAGCTCGGCGGCGTTCTGCGGCAACAGGCCGTAGGCAAAGGCCTGCAGCCGGCCCGCGCCATTGCGCAGCAGCGTCTGCGTGACCTGGGCGTCGCCGCTCTCCAGGATCTCGGCATAGACCTTGCCCAGCATGCCGGCATAGGTCAGCGCGATGGCCAGCACGCCGGCCGCCGGCCCCAGGCCCACGACGCGCACGAACACCAGCGCCCAGACCAGCTCGGGCACGCTGCGCAGCGCGACGAGCACGAGGCGCACCAACTGGCGCAGCACCAGAGGCAGCGCCGCCATGCGCCCGCTCAGGCCCGACACCGACAGCGCGCGCGTGGCCGCCAGCGTCAGCGGCACGGCCAGCAGCAGGGCCAGCGTGACACCGGCCGTGGCCATCGCGACGGTGGCCCAGGTCTCGCGCGCCACCTGCAGCAGGAAGCCGGCGCCCAGGGCCGGCGGCAGGAAGCTGCGCAGGAAGCCGCCGGTCACGCGCAGCGACTCGGGTTCCAGCAGCAGCCAGGGCTTGAACTCGGTGGCCACCAGCAGCGGCCACAGCAGCACCAGGGCCGCCAGCATGGCGCCCAGGCGGCCCCGCCAGGCGGGGTCGTGGCGGGCAGGGTTCAGCGGCATTGCATCGCCACGCGCGCCGGCTCGGTGAGCGCCCCGGCCTGCGGCGCCGCGCCGCCATGCAGCTCGTCCTCGTGCTGGGCATACAGGCGCGCCAGCAGCTCGGGCGTGACCTCGGCCGCCGGCAGGTCGAACACCAGCCGCCCGTCGCGCAGGCCGACGATGCGCGGGAAATGCGCCAGCGCCGTGTCCACCTGGTGCAGCGTGGCCACCAGCGTCACGCCGCGCGCGCCGGCCTCGCGCGCCAGCGCCGCGATGGCGCGCTCGGCGCGGGCCGGGTCCAGGGCCGACAGCGGTTCGTCCACCAGCCACAGCCGCGCCGGCGCCACCAGCGCACGCGCCAGGCCGACGCGCTGGCGCTCGCCGCCCGAGAGCCGGTCCACCCGCTCGAACAGCTTGTCGCCGAGCTCGAAGACTTCCAGCGCCGCATCGGCCGCCGGGATGTCGACCGGGTAGAACAGCGAGCGCAGCGCCGTGCCCAGGCTCCAGGCCGGCAGCCGGCCGGCCAGCACGGCCGTCACGACGCGCTGGCGCGGCGGCAGCGGCGGCACCTGGGGCAGCAGGATCAAGCGGCCACGCAGCCGCTGCAGCTCACCGCCCGGCAGGGCCCAGGGGTCGGCGCCGTCCACGCGCAGCGCGCCGGCCGATGGCGGGCGGGCGCAGGCCAGCACCTCCAGCAACGTCGTCTTGCCGGCGCCCGAGGGGCCGATGACGGCGATCTGCTCGGCCTCGGCGATGTCGAGGCCGATGCCGGTCAGCGCATCGGCCGCGCCGCGCCGTGCCGTCGCGTGGCGGGCGGACAGGCCTTGCAGGGACAGCTTCACAACGTCTTAGAGCAGACCGGCACTCTTGGCGGCGGCCTCGATGCCCTTGTAGTTCTCGGGCTGGGTCGGCACGAAGCGCGTCGCACGCTGCAGCTCCAGCACCTCCTTGCCTTCGGCCGTGTCGCGCGACAGCGCCAGCAGCGCCTGCTTGAGCTTCTCGCGCAGCGCGGCCGGCATATCGGCGTGCACGCTCCAGTTGTAGTCGTAGTAGGTCGGCGTCGTGAAGAAGACGCGCACCTTGGCGGTGTCGACCTTGCCGTCGGCCACCAGCTTCTCCCACACCGAGATGTTCAGCGCGCCGGCCTGCACCTTGCCCGCCGCGACGGCGGCGACGGTCGCATCGTGCGCGCCGCTGAAGGCCACGTGCTTGAAGTCCTTCTCCGGGTTCAGGCCGGCCTGCAGCAGGAAGCTGCGCGGCATCAGGTGGCCCGAGGTGCTGCTGGGCGAGCCGAAGCTGAGGTCCTTGCCCTTCAGGTCGGTCAGGGTCTTGATGGCCGGGTCGGTCGTGATGAAGACGGAGCGGAAGCGCGTGTCCTCCTCGCGCTGCACCAGGGGGATGATCTTGCCACCCGAGCGCGCATTGGCCTGCACGAAGGTGAAGCCGCCGAACCAGGCCAGGTCCACCTTGCGGTTGACCAGGGTCTCGACGGCCGCTGCGTAGTCGGTGACCGGCGTGTACTCGACCTTCACGCCGAGCTTGGCCTCCAGGTACTTCATCAGCGGCCCGGCCTTGCGCGCCAGCTCGGTGGGCGACTCGTCGGGGATGGCCGTGACGCGCAGCACCTGCTGGGCCTGCACGACACCGGCGGCGGCAAGCAGCAGGCCGCCGAGCAGGGCGCGGCGCAGGGGCGAAAGACGGGACATGACGAACTCCATGAGGTGACGTTTTGGCGGCCTTGCACTCTAGCTGCTCACGCAGCTGCGGAACCCCGCCGGCACATCGCTGCGCGTGGCCGGGAAGAAGTTGCGGTAGCGTGGGTGGCGCAGGCGCGGCTGGGTGCAGTGCGAGGCGCCGCGCAGCACCGGGCGGCCGTCGAACCAGGGCGCGGAGTAGTCGCGGTAGGGATGGGGCAGGAAGCCGTCGAAGGGCGCGAAGGGGCTGGCCGTCCACTCCCACACATCGCCCCAGCGGAAGTCCGCCCGTTGCGTGCAGGCGGCACGCTCCCACTCGGCCTCGGTCGGCAGGCGCCGGCCCGCCCAGCGGCACCAGGCCTCGGCCTCGTGTCGGGTCAGATGGCAGGCTGCCAGCGCGAGGTCCAGGGCCTGCCATTCGCCGTTCAGCCACTGCCGCCAGCGACCACCGTCGCGGCGCAGATGGCGCGGCGCGGCCAGGCCGCAGGCCTCGACGAAAGGCAGGTATTCGGCCCAGCGCACCGCCTGCGCATCGATGCGGCAGGCCGGCAGCGCCACCTCGTGGGCGGGCAGCTCGTTGTCGAACGCGAAGCCCGCGCCGGCGGCGCTGCCGAGGCGCCAGGGCCCCGCGTCAAAGGCCAGGGCCGGCGGCGGCTCGGGCAGCGGGCGGGCCTGCCAGCGTTCGTCGTCCACCGGCAAACCCAGGCCGCGGGCCATGTAGAGCGCGGCCTCGTGGTGCATGTCCTCGTGCAGCAGCGCGAGACGGAAGAAGTAGAGCGCGTCGTCATCGTCGCCGGCCTGGCGCAGCAGGGCCAGCGTGCGCGCGAGCTGGCGTTCGAGGTCATCACGCGTCGCGGCCACATCGGGCAGCGGCAGCTGCCAGCGGCTGTCGTGCGGCACGGTGCTTGAGTTGTAGAGGGCGTCGGCGCCAACCCGCAGCGGTGCAAGGCGGGGCGCGTCGGGGTCGGCCCGCCAGCCGCGCCCGCGCTCGGGGTTGCGCGCGATCCAGAACTCCTGGAACCAGCCGATATGGCCCAGCTCCCACAGCGGTGGGTTGAGCTCGGGCCGCAGCGGCACGGCCAGCCCCGGCAGCGCGCGCTCGCAGGCAGCAAAGCGGGCCAGCGTGTCGGCGCGGCTGGCCCGCAACGCCGCGGCCAGCGCTGCGGGTCCGCCCTGGCGGGCATCGCGGGCGGCCGGCGTTAGGCTCGCGTCGTGCATCGTGAATCCCTCGTCATCGTGACCCCGGCGCTGGCCCAGGCCAACAACGGCAACTGGCAGACCGCGCAGCGCTGGGCGCGGCTGCTGCGGCCAGCTTACCGCGTGTGCCTGGCCGCGCAGTGGCAGGCCGGCGATGAGGGCAGCCTGCTGATCGCCCTGCATGCACGCCGCTCGGCGGCCTCGCTCGAGGCCTGGCGCGCGGCCCACCCGGCGCGCCCCGCCGTGCTCGTGCTGACCGGCACCGACCTCTACCGCGACATCGCCAGCGACGCCAGCGCGCAGCGCTCCTTGGAGCTGGCCGATGCCCTCGTCGTGCTCAACGAGCTCGGGCCCCTGGGCCTGCCCGAGGCGCTGCGCGCCAAGACCCGCGTCGTGCTGCAGTCCTGCGCGGAGCGCGCGCCGCTGGCCCACACGCGGCGGCATCTGCGCGCGCTGATGGTCGGCCACCTGCGCGACGAGAAGGACCCGCGCACCTTCTGGCGTGCCGCGCGCCGGCTGGCGCAGCGGCCCGACATCCGGCTCGACCACATCGGCACAGCCCTCGACCCCGCCCTCGGCGCCGAGGCCGCCGCGCTGGCGGCCGCGCGGCCGCAGTTCCGCTGGCTGGGCGGCCTGGCGCATGCGGCCACGCGCCGCCATATCCAGGCCGCCCATGTGCTGGTGCATGCCAGCCGCATGGAGGGCGGCGCCCATGTCGTCATCGAGGCCATCCGCAGCGGCACGCCGGTGCTGGCCTCGCGCATAGACGGCAACCTCGGCCTGCTGGGCCAAGCCTACGAAGGCGTGTTCGACCCCGGCGACGACGCGGCGCTGGCAACCCTGATCGCACGCGCCCGCGACGATGCCGATATGCTGCCCCGGCTCACCGCCCAACTGGCCCCGCGCGCCGCGCTGTTCGCGCCCGAGGCCGAGCGGGCCGCCCTGCATCGCCTCATTGCCGAACTGACCACCGCATGAACGCACCTGCCTGCCCCGCCCCCGCCGCCGAACCCCGCCTCACCTCGCTGTCGCATGGCGGCGGCTGCGGCTGCAAGATCGCACCGGGCGTGCTGTCCGAGATCCTGAAGGGCACCGCGGCGATGCCGATCCCGAAGGAACTGCTGGTCGGCATCGAGACCGCCGACGACGCGGCCGTCTACCAGCTCAACGACGAGCAGGCCCTGATCGCGACGACGGACTTCTTCATGCCCATCGTCGACGACCCCTTCGACTTCGGCCGCATCGCCGCGACCAACGCCATCAGCGACGTCTACGCGATGGGCGGCAAACCCATCCTCGCACTGGCCCTGGTGGGCATGCCGATCAATGTGCTGTCCACGCAGACCATCGGCCGCGTGCTGGAAGGCGGTGCCTCGGTCTGCCACGCGGCCGGCATCCCGATTGCCGGAGGCCACACCATCGACTCGGTCGAGGCCATCTACGGCCTCGTCGCCCTCGGCCTCGTCCACCCCCGGCGCGTCAAGCGCAATGCCGACGCGCGGCCGGGCGACATGCTGGTGCTGGGCAAGCCGCTGGGCGTGGGCGTGATGAGCGCGGCGCTGAAGAAGGAGCAGCTCGGCGCCGAGGGTTATGCCCGCATGATCGACACGACGACGAAACTGAACACGCCCGGCCCCGAGCTGGCCGAGCTGCACGGCGTGCATGCGCTGACCGACGTGACCGGCTTCGGCCTGGCCGGCCATGCCCTCGAGTTGGCGCGCGGCGCCGGCTGCACGGTCGAGCTCGACTGGCGCGCCGTGCCGCTGCTGCCCGGCGTGCGCGAACTGGCCCAGCGCGGCTTCGTCACCGGTGCCTCGGGCCGCAACTGGGCCGGCTATGGCCAGGACGTCGAACTGCCGGCCGGCTTCGCCGCCGAGGACCGCGCGCTGCTGACCGACCCGCAGACCAGCGGCGGCCTGCTCGTGTCCTGCGAGCCGGCGGCCGTGGACGCGGTATTGGCGGCCTTCGCCCGCCACGGCTTCGGCGCCGCAGCCGTCGTCGGCCGCGTGCTGCCGCGCCAGGGCCGGGCGCTGCAGCTGGCCTGAACGATGGCCTGGGCGCTGTTGATCGTGGCCGGCCTGTGCGAGGTCGGCTGGGCCATAGGCCTGAAATACACCGAGGGCTTCACGCGGCTGTGGCCCAGCGTCTTCACCGTGCTGGCGATGATCGTCAGCCTGTGGCTGCTGGGCCTGGCGATGAAGACCCTGCCCGTGGGCACGGCCTATGGCGTCTGGGTGGGCGTGGGCGCGGTTGGCACGGTGCTGCTGGGCATCGTGTTGCTGGGCGAGCCGGCCACGGTGGCGCGCCTGGCCAGCGCCGGCCTCATCGTGGCGGGCATCGTCGGCTTGAAGCTGTCGTCGCCATAGAGCCCAGCCGGTTCGGGTTGCGCCCCACGGTTGACATCCGATCGCCTGCGCTGCCGTCAAGCACCGTTTGCTGACCAGCGTCGGCGATTCGACAGGCAGGCCCCGGGCGGCAAATCCTTGCTGCGAACATGAAACGCCTTGACACAAGTGCCGAGGATCCCAAGACTGCGTGAACGCGCTCAGCGCGCGCCATCGGGAGCATGCCGTGAACCCACCTGTGCGCCGTCGAAGCCTTCTCCTTGGGTCGGCAGTACTCGCGTCTCCCTGGGCCTGCCTGTGTCCGGCGTGGGCGCAATCGCCCGGCCCGATCAGCGTGCCAGTGATTGACCGCCTGAACATCAAGGTTCTCACCGACAGCAGCTATGACACGCCGCGGCCGACCGCTTCCCCGTGGGTGAAGGCCCGTCGAATCGGGTTCTCGGCACCCGGCAACTTCCGCAAGACGCTGCACAACGAGTGGGGACTTGCCTTGGCGCTGGAATCCCAGGCCGGCAGTCAGACGCGCAACCTGATGCTCGACTTCGGCTACACCTTCGCGGCGCTGGCCAACAACATGGACATCATGGGCGTCGACCCGTCCAAGGTGCAGGCCCTGATTCTCAGCCACGGCCACTTCGACCACTTTGGTGGCCTCATTGAGTTCCTTCAGCAAAACCGCGCCAAGCTGCCGGCCTCGCTGACGCTGTATGCCGGCGGTGAGGACAACTTCTGCCGTCGCGTGAGCGCGGGCGGCACGCCGGGGCAGTTCTCCGAGTCCGGCGTGCTCGACCGCCGGGAGCTCGCGGCGCTGAAGGTTCGCGTCGTGCTCTGCCCCACACCGACCGTGATCGCCGACCAGGCCTTCACGACCGGCGTGATCGAGCGGAATTCCTTCGAGCGCGTGCTGCCCAATACATGGGTCGACTACTCGATCAAGGACGGCCTCGGCTGCGACATTCCAGCTGCCGCGGAGAAGGCCCGAGGCAAGCCCGTTCCCGACGAACACCTCAACGAGCATGCCACCTGCTTCCATCTCAAGGACCGCGGGTTGATCGTGATCTCGTCCTGCGGTCATTCGGGCATCGTGAATTCCACGCGGCAGGCGATGAAGGTCTCCGGGGTCGACAAGGTGCACGCCATCGTCGGCGGCTTCCATCTCTTCCCTGCGGATGAGGCCTATCTGAAGCAGACCGTTGCCGAGCTAGGCAAGTTGAATCCCGACGTGCTGATCCCCATGCATTGCTCCGGGCCGGGCCTGCTGGCCGCGCTGCGCAGCATGATGCCCGAGCAGGTCGTGCCTTCGACGACGGGTACCGAATTCACGTTCGGTGCTTGACGCCCGCGCGGGTAGCCCTGTGAGGCAGACGAGGCGGCGGAGCACGGCGCGGCTCCCCGCGTGGGCCCTCGGCCTGTGGGCTGCATTCGTCTTGGGCGACGCATGCGCTCAACAAGCCGGCAGTGAGCCCCTGCGGACCGACGCCGCGCGACTGATGAATGAACTCATGACCGGAACCGGGCCGATCGGCGGTCCATTCCTGCTCACCGACCAGAACGGTCGACGCGCGGGACCGGCACGCTGGCGCGGCAAAGTGGTGCTGATGTACTTCGGCTACACCTTCTGCCCGGACGCTTGTCCGACCGACCTGAGCAACATCAGCGCAGCGATAGAAGACCTGGGGCCCGACGGAATCAAGGTCCAGCCCGTGTTCGTCACGCTCGATCCGCTCCGCGACACACCGGAGATGCTCGGCGGCTACATGAAGAGCTTCAACCCCCGCTTTGTCGCTCTTGGCGGGACCGAAGAAGAGGTGCGCCGCGTTGCGCTGTCGTACAAGGTGTACTACGAAAAGGTGAGGCCGCCCGGATCGGGCTACTACCTGATCGACCACACCTCCTTCACCTATGTCTTGAACACGGCCGGGAAGTACGTGGGCTACTTCCCTCCCGGGACAAGTGGAAAGCGCATCTCCGAACAAGTCAGAGCGCTGCTGCCCGCGGCTTCGCCGTAGCACCTCACGGGGCATGCGGCTCCGCGCCTCCATCCACGGCCATCTGAACCGCATCGGCCCGGGATGCCTGACCTCAACGCGGCAAAGCCGCCACGGCCCCGAGCCGCGCCAGGTCTTCCCGGGCACGCTCGCGCACCTCGGCGATGCGGGCCGTCAGCCAGCCCACCGCGAACCAGGCGGCGGGCTCGCTGGCCAGCAGGGCCCGGTAGTGCTCGCGGGCGACGCCGAGGTCGTTGATATCGCCCAGGCCCTGCTGGGCCGCGGCCAGCGCCTGCAGATGCCGGGCCGCGGCCTTGCGCGGCAGCAAGGGCGCGAAGAACTCCATCGCATAGCGCTGGCGCTTCACGCGCTTGCGCAGCTCGTGGACGGCCGGCGCGTCGAGTTCGTCGAAGGCCCGGCAGCTCTCGGCCAGGCCCTTGTGCCAGCGGCGCAGGCGCCGGCGGGCGAGGCGCTGCAGCGTGTCCGGCGCCGGCGCGGCCGGTGCGTCCTGGTCTAGCGCGACGCGCCAGGCGATCCAGGCCAGCAGCAGGCGCTGCGTGCCGACGGCGCGCACCAGGGCCACGGGGTCGGGCGCATCGGCCGCGCCGGGCAGCGGGCCCAGCGCCGGCGCACCGGCGAGCGCCAGTTCGGCCGCCACGCCACTGCCGAGCACGTCGCGGTCGCGCGCCACCCCCAGCTCGGCGAACAGCGCGCGCAGGCCGTCGACAAGGTCTGCCGGCGGCTCGGCCACCCAGGCCCGGAAGGCGCGCAGCGCGGCGCGCAGCCGGCGGATGCCGACGCGCAGCTGGTGCACATGCTCGGCGCGCAGGGCCGGGTCGCCCTCGGCCAATCCGATGGCGTTGCGGCCGATCTGGTCGAGGCACTCGTCCAGCACGGCGCCGAAGGCCGCCGACGCGCCGGCTTCCGCCGCATAGACCGGTGCCTCGGCCTTGCGCAGCGGCGCCTGGGGCGCGCCGGCCGCGAGGCGATGGCCGCGCTCGGCCTTGTTGCGCGGGTCCAGCACGAGGCCGAAGCGGGCGCGCCAGCGCTCCACCAGGGCCAGCATCGCGACGGGCGAGCCCGACACCAGCTCGAACTCGACCTCGCGCAGCCTTTGCACCGCGCCGGCCGCCATCAGCCGGCCCTCGTCCAGCGCGATGTCGACGACGGCGCCGCGCGTGCGCACGCGGCGCGTGAGCCGGCGCAGCTGGGTCTGGAAGCGCACGCCGGCCTCAAGGCCCTCCTCTCGCGCCTGGGCCAGCAGCGCGAGCAACTCGCGGCCGGGCCCGGTGCCGGCATGGGCGGCGGGATCGGGGCCGGCATCGGGGCGCACGACCTCGTGCTCGAAGCGTTCCAGCGCGCCGCCGCGCGCAGCCTTCAGCGCCTGCACCCAGCGCCCGCCCTCGCGGCGCATGCGCCAGGCCAGGCCGGCTCGCGCCAGGCGCAGGTCGGGCGTGTCGAGATAGGCGTCGCTCAGCCACATGCGCCGCGGCCGGCCGCGCGCCGCCAGCTCGGCCGCGAGCGCGGCGCGCGCCTCGGCGGGCACGAGGAACTTCAGCTCGATCTCGGCGTTGGCGTCCAAATCGGTGACTCTACCGCGCCTGGCGGGATTCACGACACATGCAGCCAGGGTACTCCGGGCCAAGCCATCACGGGCCGGGCGCCGGACCTGGGGCCTATGCCGGCCTGGTCTGGTCCGCCTTGCGGTCGGCGGCCACCTTGACGGCATGCGGGCGCTCGCCGATCAGCTTGGCATAAGGCTTCCAGTCCACGCCGGCGGTGGCCAGGAAGTCTTCGCCGTAGATGGCCTTGGTGGTCATGGCCACCAGCGGCAGGCTGACCCAGCCGGCGCAGTCGGCCATCGTGAACGTGTCGCCGGCCAGATAGGGGCCGAATTTGGCCAGGCGCTTGAAGGCGGCGATGTTCTCGGGCAGCACCCGGGCCACGCGCTTCTTCGTGCCCTCGCTGACCTGGCCGCCGAAGAAGGCCTCGGGGTAGAGCTCGCGCACGACCAGTTCGAGGTGCAGCTCGACGAAGGTGATCAGTTCGCGCACCTTGGCGGCCTGGAAGGGGTCGGCGGGGAGCAGGCGCGGCGTGTCGGGGTAGGCGGCTTCGAGATATTCGACGATGACCTGGCTCTCGCACAGCGCGCCCCGTGGCGTCTTGATGAAGGGCACCTTGCCCAGCGGCGAGCAGCTCAGCACGGCCTCGTCGTGCGAGTGGGTCTTGACATGCTCCTCGGTGAAGGGGATGCCCTTCTCCAGCAGGACCAGCTTGACCTTGTTGTAGTAGTTCGACAGCGGGATGCCGCACAGCGTGATCATGGAAGTCTCCTTGAGGGGTGCCGCAGTCTATGCAGCAGGGCGCGCCGGTTCTGGCGCCGACGCGACATCAGCGGCTGACGAGCACGATGCCCGCCGCCAGCGCCACCAGGGCCGCCACCAGCCGAGCGCTGATGCCCTCGCCGAGCAGCAGCGCGCCGGCCAACAGGCCGAACAGCGGCGTGCTGAGCGTGAACACGGCCAGCTTGGTGGCCGCGTAATGGCGGATGAGCCAGAACCAGGCGAGATAGCTCGCAAAGGACACGATGACGGCCTGGAAGCCGAACAGGCCGAGCAGGCGCGGCGACCAGTGCAGCGGCAGGGCCTCGCCGGCGAGCACGGCCGCCGCGCACAGCGCGAGGGCGGACACGCCGAGCTGGTAGAGCAGCGTCTTCTCGGCCGGCGCCGCACCCAGCCGCGTGGCGCGGATGGCCAGCGTCGTGCCGCCCCAGAGCACGGCCGCGGCCACGCCCAGCGCGTCGCCCCACCATTGCAGCGGGCCGAGCGGCGCCGAGAAGCCCTCCGCGAACGCGAACGCCACCGCGCCGAAGGCCAGCAGCAGGCCGGCCCATTGCCGGGCCGCCAGCTTCTCGCCATGCGCGATCCACGGCATGCCCAGCGCAACGACGAAGGGCGACAGGTAGATGAAGACGACCATGCGCGAGGCGCTGGTGTATTGCAGGCCGATGAAGATGCAGGCGAACTCGGCCGCGAACAGCGCGCCGGCCAGCAGCCCGCCCCACAGGCTGCCGTCGCGCTCGAACAGGCGGATGCCGCGCGACAGCGACCACAGCCAGACGAGCAGCGCAGCCAGCGCCGAGCGCAGCCCCGCCTGCCACAGCGGCCCGATCTCGGTCAGCCCGGCCTTGGCGGCGACCTGGTTGATGCCCCATAGGAAGCAGCACAGCAGCAGAAGCGCGATGGCGCGGGGGTCGAGATGGGACTGGCGGGACAGGGAGCTCATGCTGCGTATGCTGCCAGCATGTTCGAAGTGACGATTGTTGGCGGCGGCGTGATGGGCGCCGCCACGGCCTGCTTCCTCGCCCGCGACCACGGTGCCACGGTGACCGTCGTCGAGCGCGAACCCTCCTACGCGCGAGCGTCTAGCTCGCTGTCGCTGAGCTCCATCCGCCAGCAGTTCTCGCAGCCGGTCAACATCGCGCTGTCGCGCTGGAGCCTGGGCTTCCTGCGCCGCGTGGCGGACGAGCTGGCCGTGGCCGACGAGCGCCCGGCCATCGGCCTGGTCGAGCCGGGCTATCTCTACCTCGCGACCGAGGCTGGCGCGCCGACCCTGCGCGAGCTGCACGCGTGCCAGCGCGCCGAGGGCGTGGACGTGGTGCTGCTGGCGCCGGCCGAACTCGCGGCACGCTTCCCCTGGCTGGCCGTGGACGACCTCGCGCTCGGTTCGCTCGGCCTGAGCGGCGAGGGCTGGTTCGACGGCCCGGCCCTGCACCGCGCCTTCCGGCGCAAGGCCCAGGCCTGCGGCGCGCGCTTCGTCACGGCCGAGGCCACCGGCTTCGACACCGCCGGCGAGCGCGTGACCGCCGTGCGCTGCGCCGACGGCTCGCGCATCGAGGGCGATGCCGTCGTCATCACGGCCGGCGCCTGGAGCGCGCCGCTGGGCCGGGCGCTCGGCGTCGAGCTGCCCGTGCACGCGAAGAAGCGCGATGTCTTCGTGCTGGAGACACCTGCCGCCCTGCCCGGCTGCCCGCTAGTCATCGACCCAAGCGGCTTCTGGTTCCGCACCGAGGGCGCGCTGATCCTGGCCGGCGGCCCGCCGCGCAGCGAGGATGCCGACGAGCTGCCGCTGGACGCCATCGACCATGGCCTGTTCGACGCGCTGCTGTGGCCGACGCTGGCCGCCCGCGTGCCGGCGCTGGAGGCGCTGCGCCTGCGCTCGGCCTGGGCCGGCTACTACGAGATGAACGCCTTCGACCACAACGGCCTGGCCGGCCGGCTGCCGGGCTATGCGAACGCCTTCACGGCCTGCGGCTTCTCGGGCCACGGCATGCAGCAGGCGCCGGCTGTAGGCTGGGCCATGGCGAGGCTGATCGCGGGGCAGGATGCGCCGCTGATCGACGCGCTGGCACCGCAGCGGCTGCGCGACGGCAAGCCACTGCTGGAAGCCAACGTCATCTGAGCGCCCCGCGGGGCCGCATGCCGCGTTGCGGCCGGCGAGCATCCGCTACGCTCCCGGCCCGATGCGCAAGTTCTTCGAACCCGCCCTGCTGCTGCTCCGGCTGCGCCCCACCGACTGGCAGCGCACGCTTGCCTGGGCCGCCGTCGTCGGCATCACCGGCGCGCTGGCGACGCTGGGTTTCCGCGCCTGCCTGGTGGGGCTGGAGCAGTTGCTCTACGGCACCGACGGCCTGGTGCAGGCGGCGGAATCGCTGCCCGGCTGGCTGCGCCTGGCAGCGCCCACCCTTGGCGGCCTGCTGGCCGGCGCGGTGCTGGCCTGGGAGGCGCGCCAGCCTCACGCGCCCCACGGCGACTACATGGAGGCGGTGGTGCTCGGGCGCGGCGAACTCGGCACGCGTAGCTCGCTGCTGCGCGCGCTGTCCTCGCTGTGCACGGTGGCCAGCGGCGGCGCGATCGGCCGCGAGGGCCCGATGGTGCAGCTGGCCGCGCTGACCGGCTCCGTGCTGGCCAGGTGGCGCGGCATGCCGGTCGCGCGCCGGCGCCTGCTGGTCGCCTGCGCGGCCGCCGCCGGCCTCACCACGGCCTATGGCACGCCGATCGCCGGCGCCCTCTTCATCGCGGAGATCGTGCTGCAGTCGCTGTCCACCGAGACGCTGGCGCCGCTGCTGATCGCGTCGGTGACGGCCCACCTGACGCTGGCGGGCCTGACCGGCGCGCATTCGCTCTACCGCATGCCGGAGGTCGCCCCGCTGGGCGGGCCGGGCTTATTCCTGTGCGGCGTGCTGGGCCTGCTGGCGGGGCTGGGCGCGCCGCTCTACCTGTGGCTGCTGGACCGCGCCAAGGCCGCCTTCGGCCGCTGGCAGCTCGCGCGGCCCTTGAAGCTGGCCCTCGGTGGCCTGCTGGTGGGCCTGCTGTCGCTGCAGGCCCCGCAGGTCTGGGGCAATGGCTTCAGCGTCGTCGACAGCGTGCTGCAGGGCGGCTGGCCCTGGCAGGCCCTGCTGCTGGTGCTGCTGCTCAAGGTCGGGGCCGTGGCCGCGACCACCGGCTCCGGCGCTGTCGGCGGCATCTTCACGCCGACGCTGTTCGTGGGCGCGGTCAGCGGTGCGCTGTTCACCGTCGTCGCCGGGCTGGTGTTTCCGGCCGCGCTGCCGATGCCGGTCGGCGCCGCCATCGGCATGGGCGCCTTCCTGGCGGCCAGCACGCATGCGCCGCTGACGTCGCTGCTGATGATCTTCGAGATGACCGAGAACTACCGCGTGGTGGCGCCGCTGATGCTGGCCTGCGTGCTGGCCGTGTCGCTGTCGCGGCTGTTGCGGCCGGACTCGGTCTATGCGTCCTCGCAGCGCGCCAAGGCGGCCACCGACCCGCGGCTCGCCACCGCGGGCGACCTGCTGCGCACCGACAGCTGCTGCATCGGCCCGGGCGCCAGCATCGCCGAGGTGGAGCAGCGCCTGCTGGAGAGCCGCTGGCGCCATGTCTATGTGCTGGACGCGCAACGGCATTTCGAGGGCGTCATCGCGCTGCACGAGCTGGCGGCCCGGCTGAAGGCGCCACACGACCCGGCCGGCCCCTGGCCGGCGGACCTGCTGCAGCCGCGCTACCCGCGCCTGCGCGAGGACATGCCGCTGTGGGAGGTGCTGCAGGTGTTCGAGAGCCACCCGGGCGAGCGCCTGCCGGTGCTCGACGCGGCCGGACGCCTGCTCGGCCATGTCGCGAAGACCGATCTCGTGCTGATGCTGCGGGACCGGCTGGCGATCAACTGACCGAACAGCTAGCGGTTGCGCACGCGCTTCTTCGCGGGCGGCTGGGTCAGCACATAGCGCGTCGCCGTCAGCTTGTCCGACACCGCGCTGGTCTTGTTGTCCACATAGCCCCAGCCGCGCATCGCCGTGCGCACCTCGGCCTCCGACGGGCTGGCGCCCGGGCCCTTGGGGTACACGACCCAGACGGTCTTGCAGATCATCGTCGCGTGGAACTCGGCCATGCGCTCCAGCTCGGAGGGCTTGCTCAGCACGGCCACCAGCATGCGCGCCTCGCGCACATTGGTCGTGATGCCGCCGGCCAGGGCCTCGGCGAGGGCCGGATCCAGCGTGCCCACGGTGGGGCCGATCAGCAGGGCCGGGTTCTCGGCGCTGACGCCGAGCTTGGCGGCCAGCGTGGGCGGCGGGGTCTGCAGCTTCTTCAGCCAGCGCTGGGCTTCCTTCTCGCCCAGCACGAGAGCTACGGCATCGCCGTCCGCGTCGAAGCGCAGTTCCTCGCCTTCGACGCTCAGGTTCTGCAGCGCGGCGATGTCCCAGCGGCGCTTCAGCGCGCCGCGCAGCACGACGGTGGTCGATTCGAGCAGGGCATCGACCTCGGCGGCCTCTTGGCCCACACGGGCGGTACAGCTGGCTTCACGTCCCATGCGGGCTCCTCATTCTTTGCGTCGTCGCATTGTCAGCCGCCAGGCCAGCGCGCCGGCGAGGGCGCCGCCGAGATGGGCGAAGGGCGCGACCGGGAAGTCGAAGCCGGGCGTGGGACGCAGCACGGGGCCCAGCGGCTGTTCGAGCGTGAGCTTGACGGCAAGACCGAGAGCGATGCCGGCACCGATCAGGCGTTCGCGCCCGCCCCGCGCGACGAGGCTGAGCGCCGCGATGGCCGTCAGCGCATGCAGTGCGCCGGACAGGCCGGCATAGTGCAGCAGTTCGGGGCGCAGCAGCAGGGCCAGCTGGGTCAGCGGCAGCGCGATCAGGCCGGCGACGGCTTCACGCGGCCCCAGGGCCGCGCGCCAGCCGAGCAGCGCGAGCACGGCGCAGCCGGCGAGGTTGGCGGCGAGGTGGATGGGGGTCCAGTGGACGAAGGCGGCACTGAGGGCGCGCCAGGGTTGAGTGGCGAAGAGCGCGGGCTGCCAGTCGACGGCTTCACGCGGCAGGGGCCAGTTCAGCAGGCACAGCAGGGCGAATGCGGCGCAGAGTGCGAGCCAGCTCGACGATCGCGTCATGGGCGAGGCCCAGGCCCGGAGTTCGCCAGGTCGGGAGATCGGCCGGGCCGGTCCACTAAGCGAACACCGCGAGCCACAGCGCCTTCACCGCATCGCGGTGAACAGCCAGCGGTACCGCCGCCTCCGCATCCAGCGCCGTCGACTGCTCATCCAGTCTCGCCCGATGCTGCACCCGCCGCAGCTCGCGATACGCGTTCGCCGCCCCAACCCCCACGCCCGCAGGCAGCAAGCCGACCGCCTCGCAGCGCTGCAGCAGCGCGATATTGCCGAGGTTGTCGAGCAGCTCCGGGTGGTTCGCGCCATTGGCCAGCACCAGGGTCTGCAGCGCGAACTCGGCATCCATCATGCCGCCCTCGCTGTGCTTCACGTCGAACAGGCCATCCTTGACCGGCCGCGCCGCGCGCACCTTCTCGCGCATGGCCTGCACCTCGCGTCGCAGCGCCTCGGTATCTCGCGGCGCCGTCAGCACCTGCCGGCGCACCGCCTCGCAATGCTCGGCCAGGTCGGCATCGCCGGCGCAGAAGCGCGCCCGCGTGATGGCCTGGTGCTCCCAGGTCCAGGCGGTGTTGCTGCCACGCCCGGTCTGGTAGGCCTCGAAATGGGCCAGCGACGTGACCAGCAGGCCCGAGTTGCCGTTGGGCCGCAGCGCGGTGTCGATGTCGAAGAGCTCGCCGGCCGCGGTGCGCAGCGTCAGCCAGGTGATGAGGCGGCGCACGAAGGCACCGTAGATCTCGGCCGCGTTCTCGTCCTCGTCGTCGAAGACGAAGACGACATCCAGGTCGCCGCCATAGCCCAGCTCCTTGCCGCCAAGCTTGCCGTAGGCAATGACGGCCAGGCGCGGCTGCGCGCGGTGGGCCTTGCCGAAGCGGGCCCAGGCCCATTGGATGGCGATCTGCAGCACGGCATCGGCCAGCAGCGACAGGTCGTCGGCCACCTGCTCGACGGTGATGCGGCCCTCGACGTCGCGCACCAGCGTGCGGAAGACCTCGGCGTGGTGAGCGCGGCGCAGCGTGTCCAGCAGCGCCTCCTCGTCGGCCTCGCCGCTGCGCTGCCAGCCGCGCTCTCGGTCCAGCAGGTCGGCGATGAAGGCCTCGCGGTCGAAGCGGGCGGTCAGCAGCAGCGGGTCGGCCAGCTCGTCGATGACGCCGGGGTGCTGCATCAGATAGCGCATCGGCCAGCGTGCCAGGTCCAGCAGGCGCAGCAGGCGCTGCTGCACGGCGGGGCGCTCGACGAGCAGCGCGAGATAGCTCTCGCGGCGCAGCAGAGGCTCGACCCAGTCGACGAAGCGCAGCGCCGCGCCCAGCGAGCATTCCTGGGCCGTCACGGCCTGGGCCGCGCGGTAGAAGAGCTTGGCGAGGCGCTGGCGCGACTCCTCGCGCAGGCCCTGCACGCGCGGCGTCTCGGCCAGGCGGCGCACGGCGCTGGCCAGCGGAGCCGGCAGGCTCTGCAGGAACTCGTCGCCGTCCACGGTCGGCCTGGGGCCGCCGCACTGGCCGCCGCGGCAGCCGCCGGGCTTGGGCGCTCCGCCCTCATGCAGCAACGCGTCGAACTCGGTGGCGACAAGCTCGCGCACCTCGCCGAGCTGCTCGAAGAGCTCACAGGTCTCGCGACTGCACTTCAGACCCATCGACGCGGCGATCCAGGCCAGGTCGGCGTCGGCCTGGGGCAGGCAATGGGTCTGCTGGTCGTCGAGGAACTGGATGCGGTGCTCGACGCGGCGCAGGAAGACGTAGGCCTCGGACAGCCGCTGCGCCGTCTCGGCCTTCATCAGCCCGCCGGCGGCGAGCTGTGCCAGGGCCTTGACGGTGGAGCGGGTGCGGATCTCGGGGAACTGCCCGCCGCGCACGACCTGCAGCAGCTGCACGATGAACTCGATCTCGCGAATGCCGCCGCGCGACAGCTTCACGTCGTTGGCGCGCTCGGGCCGGCCGGCGGCGCGCGCCTTGGCCTCGCTGCGGATCTTGCCGTGCAGCTGGCGCAGGCCCTCGAACACGCCGTAGTCCAGGTAGCGGCGGTAGACGAAGGGCGTGACGAGCTGGCGCAGGGCCAGCGTGCGCGCATCGCCCGGCGCGCCAGGGCCGGACAGCGGCGCGACGACGCGGCTCTTCAGCCAGGCGAAGCGCTCCCACTCGCGGCCCTGCACGAAGAAATACTCCTCCAGCATGGCCAGGCTGACGACCGGCGGGCCGCTCTTGCCGTTGGGCCGCAGCGCCAGGTCGACGCGGAAGACCTGGCCGTCGTCGGTCACGTCGCCGATCAGCGCGTACAGGCGCTTGGCGACCGACGAGAAATACTCGTGGGCCGAGACCGGCCGCGGGCCATGGGTGGCACCGTCGTCCTCGTAGACGTAGATGAGGTCGATGTCCGACGACACATTGAGCTCGCGCGCGCCGAGCTTGCCCATGCCCAGCACCCAGAAGGCGATGTCCCGGCCGTCGGCCGTGCGCGGCTCGCCGTGGATGGCGTCCAGTTCGGCACGGGCCGCACGCAGCGCAATGTCCAGCGTGACCTCGGCCAGATGGGTCATGGCCAGCGTCACGTCGTCCACGCTCGCACCCTGCTCGATGTCCAGCACCGCCAGCCGCTCCAGCACCAGGTGGCGGGCCACGCGCAGCGCGCTCGCCAGTGACGGCTGGGGCCGGCCGGCGAGCAGGGTCTCGATCAGCGCGGCGATGACGGCCCGGTCGGGCAGGCCCGCCGGCAGCAGCGCCAGCTCGGCCGCATAGCGGCGGCGCACGCGCTGCACATAGCGGCTGTGTTCAGCAACGACGGGAAACAGTTCGCTCATGACCCTGTGCTAGATTGCCTGCCGGCCGGTTCCCACGTGCCCCAGAGACAACGTGTCTGACTTCTTCTCGGCCGCCCTCCACCATTGCTCCCGCGCCGCTGGCTGGCCTTTGCGCCTGTGCTGGCAGGCGCTGCGCTGGGCGCTGCTGCTGCTGGCCCTGCTGTGGGCGCTCGGGGTGGTGGCTTGGAGCGTATTGCACTGGGCCATTCTCCCGCACGCCGATGAATGGCGCCCCTGGCTGGAGAGGGAAGCCTCAAAGACCCTGGGGGTAGAGCTGCGCATCGGCCGCATCAGGGTCGAGTCGGGCGGCTGGATGCCGCGCATGGAGCTGGGCGAGGTGCGCGTGCTGGACGCCGCCGGCCGCCCCGCCCTGCAGCTGCCGCGCGTCGCGGCCGTGCTGTCGGCCCAGTCGCTGCTTGCGCTGGAGCCGCGCTTCTCCCAGCTCCTCATCGACGCGCCCGAGCTGATCATCCGCCGCGACGCCCAGGGCCGCATCTTCATCGGCGGCATGGGTCTGGACGCCGCGAGCCAAGCCGACACGGGCACCACCGAGGCCGGCCTGGACTGGCTGTTCAGCCAGCCCGAGCTGGCCATCGTGCACGGCCGCGTGCGCTGGGTGGACGAAAAGCGCGCCGATGCTCGGCCGCTGGAGCTGTCGGAGCTGAACTTCGTCATGCGCAACGGCCTGCGCAGCCACGCGCTGCGCCTGGACGCCACGCCGCCGACGGACTGGGGCCAGCGCTTCACGCTGCGCGGCCGCTTCACGCAGAGCCTGCTGAAGCGCCCCGGCCAGTTCCAGCACTGGAGCGGCCAGCTCTACGCCGACCTGCCGCGCGCCGACCTGAGCCAGCTGCGCCGCCATGTCGACCTGCCCTTCCAGCTCAGCGAGGGCGACGGCGCCGTGCGCGCCTGGGCCGACCTGAAGGACGGCCAGCCCGTCGGCGCGACGCTGGACCTGGCGCTGCGCTCGGTGCGCCTGAAGCTGCTCGAGTCCGCACCCGAGCTGGACCTGGTCCACATCGAAGGGCGCCTGGACCTGGCACGCGCCAAGGACAGGCTCAGCCTGCAGGCCCGCCAGCTCGGCTTCGTCAGCGGCGACGGCATCGCCTGGCCGCGCTCGGACTGGGGCGTCAGCCTGCAGCTGGGCAAGAACGACGAGGTGCTGGGCGGCGAGGTCAACGCCCAGCGCCTGGACTTCGCGCTGATGGCACAGATCGCGCAGCGCCTGCCGCTGGGCGAGCGTGCCCACCAGCTGCTGACCGAGCTGGAGCCGCGCGGCGTGCTGACCGCGCTCGGCGGCCAGTGGCAGGGCCCGCTGGACGCGCCCAAGAGCTACCGCGTCAAGGCCCAGCTCGACGGCCTGGCCATCGCGGCCAAGCCCGCGGCCCAGCCCGACCAGCTCGGCCGCCCGGGCCTGCGCGGCGCCAGCCTGGAGCTCGACGCCAACGAGCGCGGCGGCAGCGCCCGCCTCGCGGTACAGCAGGGCGAGGTCGAGCTGCCCGGACTGTTCGAGGAGCCCGTCCTGCCCATCACCAAGCTCGCCACCCAGATGAGCTGGAAGCTGCCCGCGCCGGGCGCCAGGCCGGCCGGCGAGGTCGAGCTGAAGCTGCGCAACCTGCAGCTGCAGACGCCCGACCTGAGCGGCGACTTCGACGTGCTGTGGCGGCGCACGGCCGGCGCAACGACACCAGGCTATCTCGACCTGAGCGGCCATGCCCAGCGCGCCGAGGCCACCCGCATCGCCCGCTACATCCCGCTAAGCCTGCCCGCCACGCGCAGCTATGTCGCGCGGGCGGTGCTGGGCGGCGAGGCGCGCAACATCATCGTCAGGATCAAGGGCGATCTCCACGATTTCCCCTTCGACGGCCCGCACTCCAACGGCATCTTCCGCGTCGCGACCCAGGCTCAGGGCGTGCTGCTGGCCTATGTGCCGCCCAGCGAGGTCGGAACCAACTGGCCGGCGATGGAAGGCGTGGACGCCGAGCTCGTCTTCGAGCGCGCGGGCATGCAGATCAGGAACGGCCACGCCCGGGTGCTGGGCTACGAGCTGAGCGGCGTGAACGGCGGCATCAAGGACCTGCAACACGGCCGCGTGCTGGCCCTGGACGGCACGGGTCGCGGCGCCGGCGCCGACCTGCTGCGCTTCGTGCGCGGCTCGCCGCTGGACGAATGGCTGGGCCATGCCCTCACGACGGCCACGGCCCAGGGCCCCGCCGGGCTGAGGCTGGGCATCGCCATCCCGCTGGACGACGTGAACCAGACGACGCTCAAGGGCCAGCTGCAGCTCGGTGGCGTGGACCTGAAGCTGCGCCCCGAGCTGCCGGCCCTGGCCGGCGCGCGCGGGCGCATCGACTTCGACCGCAAGGGCCTGCAGCTGGCCGGCATGACGGCGCGCCTGCTCGGCGGCGACGCCGCCATCGACGGCGGCAGCCAGCGCGACGGCAGCCTGCGCTTCGCCGTGCAGGGCCAGGCCACGGCCGAGGGCCTGCGCCGCGCGCCCGAGCTGGGCGCCGTCGCGCGGCTGGCCCAGGCCGCCAGCGGCCAGGCAGCCTACCGCTTCCAGCTCGCCGTCGGCAAGGACGGCCAGAGCGAGCTCAGCGTGGCCAGCAGCCTGCAGGGCCTGGGCCTGGACCTGCCGGCGCCGGCGCGCAAGGAGGCCGACGCGGCCCTGCCACTGCGCCTGCTGATGACGCCCACGGCCGCCGGCCGCGACGAGATCCGGCTAGAGGTCGGCGCCAGCGCGGCGCCGCTGCTGCAGGCCCAGTTGCAGCGCGACATCTCGGGCGCCAGCTCGCATGTGCTGCGCGGCGCGCTGGCCGTGCAGGACAGGCTGCCCGCGCTGCCGCCCAGCGGCGTGCTGCTGCAGGTCAATGTGGCCGCGCTGGACCTGGACGCCTGGCAGCAGCGCCTGGGCGCGCTGGCCGGTGGCGGCAGCGGCGGCGACGACGGCGACGCCGCCGGCCTGCTGCCCGGCCAGATCGTGCTGCGCAGCCAGGCGCTGAAGATCGGCGGCCGCCAGCTCGGCCGCGTCAACGCCCAGGTCGCCCGCGACGGCTCGGTCTGGCGCCTCGCCATCGACGCGGAGCAACTGGCCGGCCGCATCGAGCTGCGCGGCGTCAACCTGGGCCGGGGCAGCAGCGTGGACGCCGTGCAGGCGCGGCTCACGCGGCTGTCGCTGCCGCGCGCCGAGGCCGACTCCTTCAGCGAGCTGATCGACCCGGGCAAACCCGCAGCCAGCAGCAGCCCGCTGCCGTCGCTGGACATCGAGGTCGACGACTTCGAGCTGCGCGGCAAGCGGCTGGGCCGACTGGAGGTGCTGGCCCAGGCGCCCGCGGCCGCGCGCGACTGGAAGCTGGACAAGCTGCTGATCCAGTCGCCGGACGCGACGCTGAGCGCCAGCGGGCTGTGGACCGCCATCAAGGGCGGCGACGCCGACGCCCGCCGCCGCACCCAGCTCGACTGGAAGCTCGACATCGCCGACGCCGGCAAGCTGCTGGAGCGCCTCGGCCAGGGCCAGGTGCTGCGCGGCGGCAAGGGCGTGCTGGCCGGCAAGGTCGGCTGGGACGGCTCGCCGCTGTCGCCCCACTACCCCAGCATGGCCGGCGCGCTGAACATCCAGCTCGACACCGGTACTTTCCTGAAGGCCGAGCCCGGCGTGGGCCGGCTGCTGGGCGTGCTCAGCCTGCAGTCGCTGCCGCGCCGGCTGCTGCTGGACTTCCGCGACGTCTTCGCCGAGGGCTTCACCTTCGACGGCGTGACCGGCGACGTGAAGATCGCCGCCGGCATCGCCCGCAGCGACAACATCCGCATCCGCGGCCTGCAGGCCGCCGTGCTGGTGGACGGCAGCACCGACCTCGCCGCCGAAACGCAGAACCTGCGCGTCGTCATCGTGCCCGAGGTATCGGCGGGCGGCGCCTCGCTGGCCTACGCGGCCATCAACCCGGCCATCGCGCTCGGCGCCTTCCTGGCCCAGCTGATCCTGAGCCGCCCGGTGGCCGCGGCCAGCACGCGCGAATTCCACATCAGCGGCAGCTGGGACGACCCCAAGGTCGAGAAAGTCGAGAACCCGGCGGCGGCCCGGCCGGCGAGCGCCGCATCGGCGCCCTGAGCCCCGGTTCCGCGCATCAGCCCCGGTTCGGGCAGTCCGTCTTCACGCAGCTCGCGTACAGCGCCAGCGAATGCTCCTGCAGCTGGAAGCCGCGCTCGCGCGCGATGGCGTGCTGGCGTTCCTCGATGGCGGGGTCGAAGAACTCCTCGACCTTGCCGCAGGTCAGGCAGACGAGGTGGTCGTGGTGGTGGCCCTCGTTGAGCTCGTAGACGGCCTTGCCGGTCTCGAAATGATTGCGGCTCAGCAGGCCGGCCTGCTCGAACTGCTGCAGCACGCGGTAGACCGTGGCCAGGCCGATGTCGGCGTCCTCGCCGAGCAAGGCCTTGTAGACATCCTCGGCCGTCATGTGGCGCTGCTCGGCGCGCTGGAAGATCTCGAGGATCTTGATACGCGGCAGGGTCGCCTTGAGGCCGCTGTTCTTGATGTCGCTGGTCTGGCTGTTGGCGGAAGAGGGCATGGCGCAGTGAGCAAGGGACCGGGATGGGCCCCGCTAGAATCCGCGCGATCATAGCCAGCCGAGCCTTCGGCAGGTGTTTCCAGCCTCTTTTGCCAGCCTCCATGCGCCTCCTGCCTGCCTCTCTCCCGCTGCTCGCGCTGCTTGGCGGCTGCTCCCTGATGCCCCATTGGGACTCCCTGCCCGCCATCACCGGCGAAAAGGTGTTGGGCGTGCTGACGCCCTACCGCCTCGAGGTGGTGCAGGGCAATGTGCTGACCAAGGAGATGGTCGCCCGCGTCAAGCCCGGCATGCCCAAGGCCCAGGTGCGCGACCTGCTCGGCTCGCCGCTGCTGACCGACGTCTTCCACGAGGCGCGCTGGGACTATGTCTTCACGATCCGCCGCCAGGGCGCGCCGGCGCAGCAGCGCCTTGTCGTCGCGATGTTCGACGGCGACAAGCTGAAGTCGATCGACGTGCCCGACGACCTGCCGACCGAGAACGAATTCGTCGCCTCGGTCAACACCTTCAAGCCCAGCGCGAAGGAGCCCAAGCTGGCGCTGAGCCAGGCCGAGCGCGAAGCCCTGCCGCCGCCCAAGCAGAGCGCCGAGGCCGCCCCGACCGCCGCGGCCGAGGGCCCGGCCCCCGGCCGCGTCTACCCGCCGCTGGACGCCGCACCGGCGAAGGCGGGCTCCTGATGCTGAAGGTCGCCGTGACGGGCGCCTCCGGGCGCATGGGCAAGATGCTGATCGAGGCCGTGATGGCCGCCGAGGACTGCCAACTGCACGCCACGCTGGACAAGGGCGACGACGTCCGCGCGGGCCTGGCCGGCGCCGACGTGCTGATCGACTTCACCCGCCCCGAGGCGACGCTGGACCATCTGGCCATCTGCGCCGACCTGGGCGTGAAGGCCGTCGTCGGCACGACCGGCTTCGAGCCGGCGCAGAAGGCCCGGATCGCCGAGCTGGCCCAGCACACGGCCATCGTTTTCGCGCCCAATATGAGCGTCGGCGTCAACGTCGTGCTGAAGCTGCTGGACATGGCGGCCCGCGCGATGAACGAGGGCTTCGACATCGAGATCGTCGAGGCCCACCACCGCAACAAGGTCGACGCGCCCAGCGGCACGGCCCTGCAGATGGGCCAGGTCGTCGCCGACGCGCTCGGCCGCGATTTGAAGCAATGCGCCGTCTACGGCCGCGAGGGCGTGACCGGCGTGCGCGACCCGTCGACCATCGGCTTCGCCACCGTGCGCGGCGGCGACATCATCGGCGACCACACCGTGCTGTTCGCCGGCACCGGCGAGCGCATCGAAATCAGCCACAAGGCCAGCAGCCGGGGCATCTACGCCCAGGGCAGCCTGCGCGCCGCGCGCTTCCTGGCGGGCCAGGCGACCGGCCTGTTCGGCATGAACGACGTGCTGGGCTTCGCCGCATGAGCGAGCGCCGGCGGGCCGAGCGCCTGGCCGCCCCGAGCCGGCCCGCATCCCCTTGGGGGATCGTCCGACGTACTCGTCGGGCGAGGGGCTGACATGTTCGCGGACTTCTGGGCCCAGAGCGACCTGGTCGGTCGCGCCGTCGCGCTGCTGCTGCTGTCCATGTCCGTCAGCGCCTGGGCGCTGATCCTGTGGAAGGCCTGGCTGCTGCAACGTGCCCGCCGTGGCCTGGTGCGCGCGGTGCCGGCCTTCTGGTCGGCCACCGGCGTGGCCGAAGGCCGCGGCGCGCTGCGGAACTTCGACGCCGAGCAACTGCTGCTGCCACTGCTGGACGCCGCCACCGCCGAAACCCGCACGGCGACGCTGGACGCCGCCGGAAAGCGCGAATCCCGCCTGACCCGCCGCCTGCGCGATGCGCTGCACGCGGTGCTGGCGCGGCTGCAGTTCGGCCAGGTACTGCTGGCCTCCATCGGTGCGACGGCGCCCTTCGTCGGCCTGTTCGGCACGGTCTGGGGCATCTACCACGCGCTGGTCAGCATCTCGGCGGCCGGCAACATCACCATCGACAGGATCTCCGGCCCGGTCGGCGAGGCGCTGATCATGACGGCCGCGGGCCTGGCGGTGGCGATTCCCGCCGTGCTGGCCTACAACGTCTTCGGCAAGCTGGTCGCGGCCTGCGAGGCCGATCTCGAAGGCTTTGCGCACGACCTGCGCGAACTGCTCGACCAGGACTGATCATGGCTTTCGGCCGGCTTGAGAAACCGGAAGGCTCGCGGCCGATGAGCGACATCAACATGACGCCGCTGATCGACGTCATGATGGTGCTGCTGGTCATCTTCATGATCGCCGCGCCGCTGATGACCGCCTCGCTGCGCCTGGACCTGCCCAAGAGCGAGGCCGCGACGCCGAGCGACGCGCCGAGCTTCATCGCCGTGACCGTCACGCCGGACGGCAGGCTGCACCTCGGCGACGACGAACTCGACGCCAAGGCCTTCCAGCAGCGCATCAACGAGCTGGGCCGCGCCAATGCGCAGATGGAGGTGCAGTTGCGCGCCGACCGCGCCGTGCCCTATGGCCAGGTGGCCGAGCTGATCGGCTGGGTGCAGGCCGCCGGGCTGAACCGCATCGCCTTCGTCGCTCAGGCCGCCGCTTCGGCCCCTTGAGCGAAAGGTCGGCCGAGAGGCGCCACCTACAATTTGGTGAAACTTTAAGCCCCCACGCTCGCTATCGCTCGCTGCCCCCTGAGGGGGTGTGTCAGGGGCTTCGGGCGGCCGGGCACCCCTGACATGAACGCCAAGACCGAAGCGCCCAGCTACAACCCCAACGAGATCGAAGCCGCCGCCCGCGCCTACTGGACGGAACGCGATGCCTACCGCGTCACCGAGGACGCGTCCAAGCCGCACTTCTACGCCTGCTCCATGCTGCCCTACCCCTCGGGCAAGCTGCACATGGGCCATGTGCGCAACTACACGATCAACGACATGCTGGCCCGCCAGCTGCGCATGAAGGGCTACAACGTCCTGATGCCGATGGGCTGGGACGCCTTCGGCCTGCCGGCCGAGAACGCCGCGATGAAGGGCAAGCTGCCGCCCGCCGCCTGGACCTACTCCAACATCGCCCACATGAAGGGCCAGATGCAGGCCATGGGCCTGGCCATCGACTGGAGCCGCGAGGTCGCGACCTGCCAGCCGAGCTATTACAAGTGGAACCAGTGGCTGTTCCTGAAGATGCTGGAGGCCGGCATCGCCGAGCGCCGCACCCAGGTCGTCAACTGGGACCCGGTGGACCAGACGGTGCTGGCCAACGAGCAGGTCATCGACGGCCGCGGCTGGCGCTCGGGCGCGCTGGTCGAGAAGCGCGAGATCCCCGGCTACTACCTGAAGATCACGCAGTACGCCGAGGAACTGCTGTCGGCGGTCGCGAATCCTGAAGACCCGAACTACCTCAGCGGCTGGCCCGAGCGCGTGCGGCTGATGCAGGAGAACTGGATCGGCAAGAGCCAGGGCGTGCGCTTCGCCTTCCCGCATGCCATCGGTGGCGAGGGTGGCAGGCTGTGGGTGTTCACGACCCGCGCCGACACCATCATGGGCGTGACCTTCTGCGCCGTGGCGCCCGAGCATCCGCTCGCGACGCATGCGGCCGCCACCGACACGAAGGTGGCCGCCTTCATCGAGGAATGCAAGGCCGGCGGCACGACCGAGGCCGAGCTGGCCACGCAGGAGAAGAAGGGCGTGCCGACGGGCCTGTTCGTCACGCACCCGCTGACCGGCGCCCAGGTCGAGGTCTGGGTCGGCAACTATGTGCTGATGAGCTATGGCGACGGCGCCGTGATGGGCGTGCCGGCGCATGACGAGCGCGACTTCGCGTTCGCGAACAAGTACGGCCTGGCCATCAAGCCGGTCGTCGATGTCGGCGGCCAGGCCTACGACACGACGCGCTGGGCCGAGTGGTATGCGGACAAGGTCAACGGTCGCTGCATCAACTCCGGCGCGCTGGACGGGCTGGACCACAAGGCCGCCGTCGACAAGGTGGCCGAGCTGCTCGGCGAGCTGGGCGAGAAGAAGACGACCTGGCGCCTGCGCGACTGGGGCATCAGCCGCCAGCGCTACTGGGGCACGCCGATTCCCATCATCCACTGCGACGACTGCGGCGTGGTGCCTGTGCCGGAGAAGGACCTGCCCGTCGTGCTGCCCGAGGACCTGATCCCGGACGGCAGCGGCAACCCGCTGAACAAGCACGCCGGCTTCCTGAACGTCGGCTGCCCCAAGTGCGGCAAGCCGGCCAAGCGCGAGACGGACACGATGGACACCTTCGTCGATTCGTCCTGGTACTTCATGCGCTATTGCGACCCGACCAACGACCAGGCCATGGTTGCGGACGGCACGAAGTACTGGATGCCGATGAACCAGTACATCGGCGGCATCGAGCACGCCATCCTGCACCTGCTGTACGCGCGCTTCTGGACCAAGGTCATGCGCGACCTGAAGCTGGTGTCGGTCAGCGAGCCCTTCGAGAAGCTGCTGACCCAGGGCATGGTCTTGAAGGGGGCCTTCTTCCACAAGCCCGAGGGCGGCGGCAAGGACTACTACTGGGACCACGAGGTCGACGTCATCCACGACGAGCGCGGCGGCATCGCCGGCGCGAAGCTGAAGAAGGATGGCACGCCGCTCGAGTACGAGATGACGACCATGTCCAAGTCCAAGAACAACGGCGTGGACCCGCAGGCCCTGATCGACCAGTACGGCGCCGACACGGCCCGCCTCTTCGTCATGTTCGCAAGCCCGCCGGAGCAGACGCTGGAGTGGAACGACGCCGCCGTCGAGGGCGCGCACCGATTCCTGAGGCGCGTGTGGAACTTCGGCGCCCGCAATGCCGACGCGATCAAGTCGGGCGGCCAGGACTACGCCGCTTTGAACGGCGACGGCAAGGCGCTGCGCCGCGAGGTGCACAACGTGCTGAAGCAGGTCAGCTACGACTACGAGCGCATGCAGTACAACACCGTCGTCTCCGGCGCGATGAAGCTGCTGAACGCGCTCGAAGGCTTCAAGGCCGAGGGTCAGGACAGCGCCGTGCGCGACGGCTTCTCGGTGCTGCTGCGCGTGCTCTACCCCGCCACGCCCCACATCGCCCACCAGCTCTGGCAGGACCTCGGCTTCGCCGCCGAACTCGGCGACCTGCTCGACGCGCCCTGGCCCACGGTGGACGAGGCCGCGCTGGTGCAGGACGAGATCGAGCTGATGCTGCAGGTCAACGGCAAGCTGCGCGGCGCGGTCAAGGTGCCGGCCGGCGCCGACAAGGCCTCCATCGAGGCCGCCGCGCTCGCCAACCCCGAGTTCGCGAAGTTCAGCGAAGGCAAGGCGCCGAAGAAGGTCGTCATCGTGCCGGGCCGCCTGGTCAACATCGTCGTCTGATGAAAAGGCGAGCCGCCCTCCTCGGCCTCGCAGCCCTCGCCGGCTGCGGCTTCGAGCTGCGCCACGAGCCCGAGCTGCCGTTCAAGACGCTGGCGCTGATCGGCTTCCCGCCCGACTCGCCGCTGGCCCTGGGCCTGCGGCGCCAGATCAAGCGCACGCCGGTGCAGCTCGTGGACGACCCCAGTCGCGCCCAGGTCGTGCTGGAGGTGACGCGCGAGTTCCGCGACCGCACCGTCGTCGCGTCCACCACCGTCGGCCAGGTGCGCGAATGGCAGCTGCGCCTGAGCTTCGACTATCTGATCCGCACCGCGGCCGGCGAGCTGCTGGTGCCCAAGGTCGAGCTGCGGCTGTCGCGCGACATGAACTACACCGAGACGGCGGCCCTGGCCAAGGAGCAGGAGGCGGTCAACCTCTACAGCGCGATGCACTCCGACGCGATCGCGCAGGTCATGCGCCGGCTGGCCGCTGTGAAACTTCCGGCCTGAGATGCAACTCCGCACCGAAAGCCTCGCCGGCCATCTGGCCAAGGGCCTGGCCCGCATCTACACGGTGCATGGCGACGAGCCCCTGCTCGCGCAGGAGGCGGCCGACCAGATCCGCGCCGCCGCCCGCGCCCAGGGCTTTGGCGAGCGGCAAATCTTCACCGTCGCCGGCGCCTATTTCGACTGGGCCCCGGTGCTGGCCGCCGCCCAGGCGATGAGCCTGTTCGCCGAGCGCCAGTTCATCGAGATCCGCATCCCCGGCGGCAAGCCGGGCAAGGACGGCTCCGAGGCCTTGCAGCGTTACGCCGAGACCGCCCCCGACGACGTGCTGACCCTGGTCACGCTGCCGCGCCTGGACAAGACCCAGCTCAACAGCGCCTGGTTCACGGCGCTGGACGGCAACGGCGTGTCCCTGCGCGTCGAGCCGGTCGAGCGCCGCCAGCTGCCGGCCTGGCTGGCCCAGCGGCTCAAGGCCCAGGGCCAATCGGTGCCCGAGGGCGAGGACGGGCAGAAGGCGCTGGCCTTCTTCGCCGACCGCGTCGAGGGCAATCTGCTGGCCGCCCACCAGGAGCTGCAGAAGCTGGCGCTGCTGCACCCCAAGGGCGAGCTGACGCTGGCCGACATCGAGGCCGCCGTGCTGGACGTGGCGCGCTTCGACGTCTTCAAGCTCAGCGAGGCGGTGCTGGCCGGCAGCGTGCCGCGCCTGCTGCGCATGCTCGACGGCCTGGAGGCCGAGGGCGAGGCCGCCGTGCTGGTGCACTGGAACCTGGCCGAGGACGCCCGCGCGCTGGCCCGCGTGCGCGCCGCGCTGGACGCCGGCAAGCCGCTGCCGCTGGCGCTGCGCGAGGCCCGCGTCTGGGGCGTGAAGGAGCGCCTCGTCGAGCGCATCGCGCCGCGGCTGGACTCCGCACAGACCGGTGCCCTCGTGCAGGCGGCCCAGGTCTGCGACGGCCTGGTCAAGGGCCTGCGCCATCCGGACTGGCCCAGCGATCCCTGGGCCGCGCTGCGCCGCTTCGCGCTGATGCTGGCCGAGGCCGCAAGCGGCAAAAGCGGGACAGTTCTCACGGTGCGCTGAGCACGATTGGGCTATCGTCGGGGCGACAGCCCGAGACGCCATGCCCACCCTTCGCCGCCTCGCCCTTCTTGCCCTCGCGGCCTGCCCGGCCGCGGCATTCGCGGTTCCCGTCACCGTGCAGCTGCTGGGCCCCGACGGGCAGCCGCTGGCCAATGCCGTGGTGGCCGTCGAGGTCAAGGGCCGGCCGGCCCGCACCAGCACCGCCAAGGCCGAGATGGGCCAGCGCGACCGCCAGTTCACGCCCCAGCTCCTCGTCGTGCAGACGGGCACGGCCGTGAGCTTCCCGAACTTCGACACGGTGCGGCATCACGTCTACTCCTTCTCGCCGATCAAGGTCATCGACATCAAGCTCTACTCCGGCACGCCGGCCGAGCCCATCGTCTTCGACAAGCCCGGCGTCGCCACGCTGGGCTGCAACATCCACGACCGCATGAGCGCCCACATCGTCGTCGTCGACACGCCCACCTTCGCCCGCACCGACGCCAAGGGCCAGGCCCAGTTCGACCTGCCGCCGGGTGAGCATGTCGCCAAGGCCTGGCATGAGGGGCAGAAAGCACCGACGCTGCAAAGCCTCAGGCTCGACGTGCCGGCCGCTGGCGGCGCGCTGGCCCTGAACCTTGCCGAGTGACGGCAGCAAGATGCGCTGGCCGGCCTGGCTGAACCTGCGCCGCCTCGAGGGGCGCATCGTCGCCCTCTTCCTGGCGCTGCTGCTGGCCGTGCAGCTGCTCAGCTTCGGCGTCATCCGCGCCAGCATCATGCACAACGCCGAGGACTCGCTGGCCAGCCAGCTGCAGACCGGCGAGCGCGTGCTGCGCCGCCTGCTGGAGCAGCGCGCCGGCAAGCTGCGCGACGCGTCCGAACTGCTGGCCAAGGACTATGGCTTTCGCAGCACCCTGGGCTCGTCGCTGGCCGAGGCCGGCACGGTCGAGACCATCAAGGACGCCCTCGTCAACCAGGGTGAACGCATCGGCGCCTCGGTGGTCGCCTATTTCGACGACCAGCAGCATCTCGTCGCCGCGACGCGCGACGGCGCCGCGGCCTTCGGCATGGCCCTGGGGCAGCTGGTGAAGGACAAGGAGGGCAGCGCACTGGCCGTGCAGGGCAACCAGGTCTACCAGGTCGTCGCCGTGCAGGTGCGCACGCCGGCGCCGGTGGGCTGGGTGCTGATGGCCTTCGCGCTGGACCGCGGGGTGCTGGACGACCTCAAGGCCCTGTCCGAACTGCAGGGCGTCGTGCTGCTGCAGACGCCGGGCGCCCCCTGGCTCGGCATCGTCGGCAATCTCGACGCCGCCGCCGCCGCGGCCCTGCCCCGGCAACTCGGCATGCAGGCCCCGCCAGACGGCGCCGTCGAGCTGGCCGGCGAGCGCATGAGCGCGCGCTTCGTGCCGCTGATCGCCGGCGAGCAGCACCTCGGCGTGCTGCTGCTGCGCTCGCTGGACGTGGCGCTGGCACCCTACCAGCAGCTGCAGCTCATCCTGCTGGGCCTGACGGTGCTGGGCGTGTCCGTCTTCTTCATCGTCAGCGTGCTGCTGGCGCGCGGCATCAGCAACCCCATCACGGCGCTGTCGGCCTCGGCGCGGCGGCTGGAGGGCGGCGACTACGACACGCCGGTGCCGGCCGCGTCCAGCCTGGACGAGGTGCACGGCCTGGCCCTGGCGCTGGAGAACATGCGCGAAGGCATCCGTCGCCGCGACACCTTGGTCAACAACCTCGCCTACGTCGACCAGCTGACCCTGCTGCCCAACCGCGCCCGCTTCGCCGAGTTCCTGCAGCACCACCTCATCAACAGCGACACGCCGGGCGCCGTGCTGATGCTGGACCTGGACCGCTTCAAGCACGTCAACGACGTGCTCGGCCACGAGGTCGGCGACCGCCTGCTGCAGAGCGTGGCCGAGCGGCTGCGCGCCCTGTGCGCGCCGGCCCATTCGGTGCTGGCGCGGCTGTCGGGCGACGAGTTCGCCATCCTGCTGGCACGCACCGATGCACACGCCGCCAGCGAGGCCGCCCTGGCCATCCTGAAGGACTTCGAGCAGCCGCTGCAGATCGACGACGAGACCATCGACCTCGGCGCCGGCATCGGCATCGCCCTCTTCCCCGAGCATGGCCACGAGGTCAACCTGCTGCTGGGCCGCGCCGAGCTGGCGATGTACGCCGCCAAACAGCGCCAGTGCGGCAGCCTGATCTATCACGCCCAGCTCGATGCCGGCAGCCAGGAATCGCTGTCCCTGCTGACCGAGCTGCGCCGCGCGGTCGAGGACGACGAGCTGCGCCTGTTCCTGCAGCCCAAGATCGACCTGCAGAAGGGCCGCGTCATCGGCGCCGAGGCCCTGGTGCGCTGGCAGCACCCGACGCGCGGCCTGGTGCCGCCGATGCAGTTCATCCCTTTCGCCGAGCAGACCGGTTTCATCCGCGTGCTCAGCGCCTGGGTGCTGGCCGGCGCGGCCAGGTTCGCGCGCGAGGCGCTGGACGCCGGCCTCACGCTGCGGCTGTCGGTCAACCTGTCCACTCGCGACCTGATGGACCAGGACCTGCCGGCCAAGATCGAGGCCCTGTTCGCGCCGCTACAGGTGCCCCCAAGCTCGCTGTGCCTGGAGATCACCGAGAGCGCCATCATGGACGACCCTGAGCGGGCCCTGTCCACGCTGGAGCATCTGCACGCGATGGGCTTCAAGCTGTCCATCGACGACTTCGGTACCGGCTACTCCTCGCTGGCCTATCTGAAGCGCCTGCCCGTGGACGAACTAAAGATCGACAAGAGCTTCGTCATGGCCATGGAGCGCGACCTCGACGATGCGCGCATCGTGCGCTCGACCATCGAGCTGGCGCACAACCTCGGCCTCAGCGTCGTCGCGGAGGGCCTGGAGACGATCAAGGCCTGGGCCATGCTGGCCCGCCTGGGCTGCGACGAGGGCCAGGGCTATTACATCTGCAAGCCCATGCCGCAGCAGCAGTTCATCGCCTGGGCGCGCAGCTGGCAGCCGCCCGACACCTCGGCCATCGCGGCCGAGAGCGTCATCGCCAAGCTCGGCTAGCTGTCGCGGTCTTCCAGCGCCTCGCACAGGGCCGTCAGCCCGGCGCGCACCGTCTGCAGCCTTACGGCCTGGCGGTCGCCGCCGAAGTTCTCGCGCCAGACCTGGGCCGGCCGGCCGGCGTGCACCAGTGCCAGCCAGACGGTGCCGACCGGCTTGTCGACGCTGCCGCCGGTGGGCCCGGCGATGCCGGTGACCGACAACGCCCAGTCGATGGGCGCATGGGCCAGCAGGCCGCGCGCCATATGCTCGGCCACCTCGGCGCTGACGGCGCCGTGCAGCGCGATCAGGCCCTTGGGCACGCCCAGCAGTTCGGCCTTGGCCTCGTTGCTGTAGCTGACGACGCCGCGCTCGAACCACTCGCTGGAACCGGAAAGACTGGTGCAGGCGGCGGCGATCAGGCCGCCGGTGCAGCTCTCGGCGGTGCCGATGCGCTCGCGCCGCTGGATCAGCGCGACGGCGATGCGGTGGATCAGTTCGGATTCGTCGGCAAACATGGCATCACCCCACGAGCGCACGGTAAAGCGCGATGACGACGAGCGTACAACCGGCGGCGACGAAGTCGTCGAACAGGATGCCGAAGCCCTGGGCCCAGCCGATCTCGTAACTGCCATCCGCGCCGCGCTCGGCCTTGAACAGCCGGTCGGCCCAGCCCACCGGCCCCGGCTTGGCGGCGTCGAAGAAGCGGAACAGGCCGAAGGCGACGAGCTGGCCGACGAAGCCGGCCGGCGCGATCCACCACAGGATCAGCCAGAAGGCCAGCACCTCGTCCCAGACGACGGCGCTGGGGTCGGGCGTGTTCATGTCGCGCGCGGTGCGCGTGCAGGCCCACAAGCCCACCAGCGTGCCGAGGCCGATCAGCAGCGCCCAGGCGAGGTCGCTCATCCAGGGCGCGACGAGCCGGAACACCGCCCAGGCCCACAGCGTGCCGAAGGTGCCGGGCGCCTTGGGCGCGAGGCCGCTGCCGAAGCCGAGCGCGATCCAGCGCGCCGGGTGGCGGAGCATGAAGGCCGCGGTCGGCCGCACGGGCGCTGCGCTCATTGGTGCACCCTTCGGCCTGCGGCCTGTCCCGCCAGGCGGGAGCGAGCTTGCTTGGGGCGGCCCTGCGCGGCGCTCATGACGCGAAATGGTCGAAGGAGCGCAGGCCGTGCTCGACGGGCGCGCCTGCCGCATCGACAACGCGCAGGCCCGGCTCGGCCTCGATGCGGCCGATGCGCGTCAGCGCGACGCCGACGTCGGGCAGGCGCGCGCCGGGCGGCGCCGTGAAGACGAGTTCGTAGTCGTCGCCACCGGCCAGCAGGCATTCCTGCTGCACGGCCGCAGGCTGCGCGGCCAGCACGGCGCTGCGCGGCAGCGCGTCCAGGTCCAGCCGCGCGCCGACCCGCGAGGCCGCGAGGATGTGGCCGAGGTCGCCGAGCAGGCCGTCGGACACGTCGATGGCCGCGCTCGCGATGCCGCGCAGCACCTGGCCCAGGGCCAGCCGCGGCGTCGGGCATTCCATCGCGGCGCGCACGGTCTCGAAGCCGGCGCCGTCCAGCACCACCGTGCCGCGGAAAACCTCCAGCGCCAGGCGCGCGTCACCGAGCCGGCCAGACACCCAGATCTCGTCGCCCGCCCGCGCGCCGCTGCGCAGCAGGGCCTGGCCCGCAGGCGCCTCGCCGAAGACGGCGATGCAGATGTTGAGCGGGCCCTGCGTCGTGTCGCCGCCCACCAGCGGGACGCCATGCGCGTCGGCCAGGGCCAGCAGGCCGCGCGAGAAGCCGGCCAGCCAGGCTTCGTCAACGCGCGGCAAGGCCAGCGCCAATGTGAAGCCTCGCGGCGTTGCGCCGCAGGCGGCGAGGTCGCTGAGGTTGACGGCCAGGGCCTTGTGGCCGAGGCGCTCGGGCGCGACGGTGGACAGGAAATGCCGGCCCTCGACCAGCATGTCGCTGGAAACCAGCCAGCGCGCGCCCGGCGTCGGCACGAGGACGGCGCAGTCGTCGCCGACGCCGACGTCGACACCGGCGGATGCGGGGCGCTGGAAGAAGCGCCGGATCAGATCGAACTCACCCATGCCGGCGATTGTCTCCGTGTGGACATCCACAGCGACCGAACTGCGCCGCGGTGGCATGATTCCCAACCCCTCGGCCCTCGTGATCCTCGCCATGCCCAGCTCAGAAGAAAAACGCGCCCAACTCCGCCAGGCCGCCCTCGAGTACCACGAGTTTCCGACGCCGGGCAAGATCGCCATCGCGCCCACCAAGCAGCTGATCAACCAGCGCGACCTGGCCCTGGCCTATTCGCCCGGCGTGGCCGCGGCCTGCGAGGAGATCGTGGCCGACCCGGCCAACGCCTTCCGCTACACCTCGCGCGGCAATCTCGTCGCCGTCGTCTCCAACGGCACGGCCGTGCTGGGCCTGGGCAACATCGGCCCGCTGGCCTCCAAGCCGGTCATGGAAGGCAAGGGCGTGCTGTTCAAGAAGTTCGCCGGCATCGACGTCTTCGACCTCGAGGTCGCCGAGAACGACCTCGACAAGCTGGTGGACTGCATCGCCGCGCTGGAGCCGACCTTCGGCGGCATCAACCTCGAGGACATCAAGGCGCCGGACTGCTTCTACGTCGAGCGCAAGCTGCGTGAGCGCATGAAGATCCCCGTCTTCCACGACGACCAGCATGGCACGGCCATCGTCGTCGGCGCGGCCTTCCTGAACGGCCTCAAGGTGGTCGGCAAGGACATCAAGAAGGTCAAGCTCGTCACCTCGGGCGCGGGCGCCGCGGCGCTGGCCTGCGTCTCCCTGCTGGTCAAGCTCGGCCTGCCGCGCGAGAACATCTGGGTGACCGACCTGGCCGGCGTCGTCTACGAGGGCCGCACCGAGCTGATGGACCCGGACAAGGCCGTGTATGCACAGAAGACCGACGCGCGCTCGCTGCGCGAGGTCATCCAGGGCGCCGACGTCTTCCTGGGCCTGTCGGCCGGCGGCGTGCTGAAGGCCGACATGGTCGCGACGATGGCCGCCAGGCCGCTGATCTTCGCGCTGGCCAACCCGACGCCCGAGATCCTGCCCGAGGAGGTCCAGGCCGTGCGCGGCGACGCCATCATGGCCACGGGCCGCACGGACTACCCGAACCAGGTCAACAACGTCCTGTGCTTCCCCTACATCTTCCGTGGCGCGCTGGACTCGGGCGCGACGACCATTAACGTCGAGATGGAGATCGCGGCCGTGCAGGCCATCGCCGAGCTGGCCCAGGCCGAGCAGAGCGAGGTGGTCGCCGCGGCCTATGCCGGCGCGACGCTGAGCTTCGGCCCCGAATACCTGATCCCCAAGCCCTTCGACCCGCGGCTGATGATGCGCATCGCGCCGGCCGTGGCCCAGGCGGCGATGGACTCCGGCGTCGCCGCGCGCCCCATCACCGACTGGGACGCCTACCGCGAGAAGCTGCAGAGCTTCGTCTATGCGTCGGGCAACACGATGAAGCCCATCTTCACCGCAGCCAAGCGTGCGCCCAACAAGCGCATCGCCTACGCCGAGGGCGAGGAGGAGCGCATCCTGCGCGCAGCCCAGGTCGTCGTCGACGAGGGCCTGGCCCGGCCGACGCTGATCGGCCGCCCCGAGGTCATCGCCGAGCGCTGCGAGCGCTTCGGCCTGCGCCTGCAGCAGGGCCGCGACTACGACACCGTCAACGTCGAGCACGACGAGCGCTACCGCGACTACTGGCAGACCTATCTCCAGATGACCGAGCGCAAGGGCGTGACCCAGCAACTCGCCAAGATCGAGATGCGCCGCCGCCTGACGCTGATCAGCAGCATGCTGCTGCACAAGGGCGAGGTCGACGGCATGCTCTGCGGCACCTGGGGCACGACGGCCACCCACCTGCACTACATCGACCAGGTCATCGGCAAGCGCGCCGGCGTGAAGACCTATGCCTGCATGAACGGCCTCATCCTGCCGGGCCGCCAGGTGATGCTGGTCGATACCCACGTCAACTACGACCCCGACGCCGAGCAGCTGGCCGAGATCACCATCCTGGCGGCGCAGGAGATGTGCCGCTTCGGCCTGACGCCGAAGGCCGCGCTGCTGTCGCATAGCAACTTCGGCACCAGCAACTGCCCCTCGGCCGTGAAGATGCGCGACACCCTGGCCCTGATCCAGCAGCTCGCGCCCTGGCTGGAGGTGGACGGCGAGATGCACGGCGACACCGCACTGGACGCCGCCTACCGCAAGCAGCTGATGCCGCACAGCCCGCTGACCGGCGAGGCCAATCTGCTCGTGCTGCCCAATATCGACGCCGCCAACATCTCCTACAACCTGCTGAAGACGGCCGCCGGCGGCGGCATCGCCATCGGTCCGGTGCTGCTCGGCGCGGCCAAGCCGGTGCATGTGCTGACCCCGTCGGCCACCGTGCGGCGCATCGTCAACATGACGGCGCTGACCGTCGCCGACGCCAACGCGGCGCGCGGTTGAGGCCGGACCCGGAACAGGCCCCTGGGGCCTGTGCGCCTGTTCGACGCCTGACGGGGGCCCGCCGCGTTACCCCGGGGGAACCGGCCAACAGCGTCCGGACTCCCCCAATTGACAGAAGTTTTCGCGCCGAAAAATGCGTCATGATTCGGTCACGACGCCAGTAAAAACAGGAACTTGGAGAAGTGTGAGCGCAGGCTCACATGAGCCAATTCCAGACTCCGGCGCGGGGGGCCGGCTTGAGCTTTCGGGGTCGCTTCGGTACCATTACGGTTTCGAATTCAGGGTTAACCCGTGTTTTTGCTCTCGTGGTTGGCGCGCTCCGGCGCCTCGGCGGTGACCACCGCCCTGCTGCTTTCCGGCCTCGCCGGAGGCGCGCAAGCCAAGGAAGCGCCCACCGCTGCGCCCGCTCTGGCCGAGATTTCGCTGAGCGAGCTGCCCGCCCAGGCCCAGGAAACGCACCGGCTCGTGTTGGCCGGTGGCCCGTTTCCCTACGGCCAGGACGGCGTGGTGTTCGGCAATCGTGAACGGCTGCTGCCCCGCAAGGCACGCGGTTTCTACCACGAGTACACGGTCAAGACCCCTGGCGCGCGCAACCGGGGCGCCCGCCGCCTCATCTGTGGCGGCACGCCCCCCAGCGCGCCCGAGGTTTGTTACTACACCGACGATCACTATGCCAGCTTCAGGCGCGTACGCGCCGCGGCGGCCCGGTGAAGGTCGAGGGTTCAGCAGTTTTGTGACTTGAAAGGAGGATCGCGACCATGCTTTTGCAGACCGTCCGTCCCAATATCGTGCAGGCCATACGGGCCTACCGGGTCGAGGACTTGATGCAGGCCGCCCAAGAAGCGGGCCAGCATTTCCTGTACGCCAACCTGTCGGAGGCACAGTCCAAGCAGGACGTGCTCGACGGCATCGCGCAGGCCTTCCTGTTCCCGGCTCACTTCGGCAAGAACCTGGACGCCCTGCATGACTGCATGACCGACCTCGTCCACAAGGCCGGCAGCCAGCCGGGCTTCGTCGTGGTGCTGGAGCAGTTGCCCGACAACGTGCGCTTCGACCGCGAGGCGCGCGAGCAGCTGCTCGATGTCTTCCGCGACACGGCCGACTACTGGGCCGACAGGAAGATCCCCTTCCGGTGTTTCTATTCTTTTCAGTAGCCCGCTCCCAAGAAAACGGGTCATGGGAGCGGGCTGCTGAGGTGGCCCCGGTGGTTGAAAAGCCTGCGCCGAAAAGCGCGAAATCGACGATTGGCAATCCCAACTTCGGCGTGAACATGCCGATGATGTGCAGCGCCTTCGATACGTCGATGTGGCTCAATGCGGCTTGATGCCGCGCTGAACCCGCGAACGAAGAACAACGGGACCCTCGGGTCCCGTTTTCATTTCTGCGGCGGGACTTCCAGCGCCAGCGCGACGAACTCGTCGACCGGCACTTCCTCGGCGCGACGCTGCAGGTCGAAGTGGCCCGAGTAGCCGCGCTCGGCCAGCCAGTGGCCCAGGCTATGGCGCAACAGCTTGCGGCGCTGCGAGAAGGCGCTGGCGACGAGGGCGCCCAGCAACGCCGGGTCCAGCGCCGGCGGCGTCTTCAGCGGCAGCATGCGCACGATGGCCGAGTCGACGCGCGGCGGCGGGTCGAAGGCTTCGGGCGGCACATCCAGCACCGACTCGATGTCATAGCGCCACTGCAGCATCACGGACAGGCGCCCGTAGTCCTTGCCGCCCGGCCCGGCGGCCATGCGATCGACGACTTCCTTCTGCAGCATGAAATGCTGGTCGACGACGTCGTCCACCGCGTCCAGCAGATGGAAGAGGATGGGCGTGGAGATGTTGTAGGGCAGGTTGCCGACGACGCGCAGCTTGGCGCCCTTGACGACCGCCAGTTCGTGGAAATCGACCTTGAGCACGTCGCTCTCGATGACCTCGACATCGCCGCGCTTGCGCAGCCGCGCGGCCAGGTCGCGGTCCAGCTCGATGACGGTCAGCGGCTTGTGCCGCTCCAGCAGCGGCAGCGTCATCGCGCCCAGGCCCGGCCCGATCTCGACCAGGGTCTCGCCCGGCTGCGGGTCTATCAGGTCGACGATGGCGCCGATCAGCGCCTTGTCGGTCAGGAAGTGCTGGCCGAAGCGCTTGCGCGGGATGTGCTGGCCGCTCAATCGAGCCATTCGCGGACTTCGACGAAGGCTTTCGCGCGCAGGTCCTTGACCCAGTCCTGGTAGGCCTCGTCGTACTTCTGCTCGCGCAGCGCGTTGCGGGCCTGGTCACGCAGTTGCTTGGGCTCGATCTCGACGGCGCGGCGCTCCAACACCTGGATCAGGTGGATGCCGAAGCGCGACACCACCGGCCCCGAGATGCCGCCGAGGGGCAGCGCGTTCATCGCCTCCTCGAACTCGGGCACGAAGCCGCCGGCCCCCATCCAGCCGAGGTCGCCACCGCTCTCGGCGCTGCCATCCTCGGAGTAGGACTTGGCGAGCTGTTCAAACGTCGCCTGGCCGGATTCGATCTGGCGCTTGTACTCGACCAGGCGGCGCGCCGCGACCTCGGCGCTCAACTGGGGCGAAGGACGCAGCAGAATGTGGCGGGCATGGGTCTGCTGGCTCTGCGTCAGCGCCGACGCGCCGTGGCGTTCGACGACCTTGAGGATGTGGAAGCCCGCGCCGCTGCGCAGCAGCTGGGGCGCGACCTCGCCGGTCTTCAGACCCTTGACGGCCGCGACGAAGACGTCGGGCAGGCGGTCGACCGGGCGCATGCCGATCTCGCCGCCACGCGCCTTGTTGCCGTCCTCGGAGATCTCGCGGGCGACCTTGGCGAAGTCCTCGCCACCCTTGATGCGGGCCAGGGCCTCCTCGGCACGCGCACGGCGCTCGGCGACGACGCTCTCCGCAGCACCTTCGGGCACGGACACCAGCACCTGGGCGAGGTTGATCTGGCCGCCCTGCTCCAGCGCGGCGCGCTTCTTGTCGAGCCAGGCGTCGATCTCGGCGTCGGTCACCTTGATGCGCCCCTGCACCTCGCGCTCGCGCACGCGCTCGGTCATCATCTGGTCGCGCAGGTTCTCGCGGAAGCTCTTGTAGTCGGTGCCATCGGTCTTCAGGCGCTCGCGCAGTTGCTCCAGCGTCAGCTTGTTCTGCGCGGCCACGTTGGCGACGACGCGGTCCAGCTCGGCCTCGTCGATGCGCGCGCCGTTCTCGCGGGCATAGGTGACGAGGACGCGGTCCTCGATCAGCGCCTCCAGCGCCTGCTTGCGCAGGCCGGCCGTCTCGGGCATGACCTCGCCCTTCTGGCGGGCTTCCTGACGCAGCCTTTCGGTGCGCTGGATGACCTCGCTGGCGGCGACGACGTCCTGGTTGACGACGGCGGCGATGTAGTCCCCCGGCTGCAGCGTGGGCGTCTGGGCGGCGGCGTTGAAGGCGGCCAGGGCCAGCGTCACGGCAAGGATGGAGGGAGCGAGGCGATGCATCATGGTAGGAAATCTGAACTCGGTGAGCGGTCGGAGCTCAGCCTGCGGTAACCGGGCACATTGTCCTTCAAGACCTTGAGGGCGTTCGATCCGAGCTGCGACAGGCCGACCAGCTCCAGCTGCAGCATCAACCGCGTGTTGGTCTCGGCCCGGCCGGTGGACAGGCGCTCGAGGCCGAAGCGCATCACCCAGCAGCCGGCGTCGTACTCGAAGCCGGCCACCGAGTCGGTCAGGCGCTTGTCGCGCAGCGAGTACTGCACACGGCCGGCGCTGTACCAGGCGCCGCCGCAGCTCGCCTGCGAGCGCTGCGTCACCGGCTGGCCGTAGATCGGCCACTGCCAGGCCAGCTCGACCTGCTCGCTCTGCGCCCGCGCATAGCGGTAGGCGACGCTGAGGGTCTTGAACGGCCCCGGCGAATAGCGGGCCCGCAGCACCGAGCGCACCGAGCGGCCGCTCTCGGGGTTGAACTCCAGCGTGCCGTCGGCCCACCAACGCTCTTCCAGATGCGCGGCGGCGGCCAGCAGCAGGTCGGAGAAACGTTGCGTGACGGGTTGTCCGTCCGGCGTGACGTACTGGTCGCGGAACAGGAAGCGCTGCACCGCGCCCAGGCGCAGCACCTCCTCGCCCTGGGCCGCGCTGACCCAGCGGCTGGTGGCGCCGACGCTCAGCGCGTGCAGGTCCGACACCCGATCGACGCCGGAGAACTGGTTGTCGGTGTAGATCGAGTCGAAGTTGAAGTCCTTGGGCGCCGAATCGAAGTTGGGCAGGTTGCTCTGGTCGCGGAAGGGCGTGTTCACGTAGAACAGCCGCGGCTCCAGGCTCTGGCGCATCTCGCGGCCGAACAGCGTCGCGTCGCGCTCGAAGACCCAGCCGTGGTCGATGCTCAGCGTCGGGATCACGCGGCTCATGCGCGTGCGGCCGTCGGCCTGGGCGCGATCCAGGTCGTAGCTGGCGGCATTGACCGACACGCGCGGGATGAACCACCAGGCCTCGCCCCCCAGCGGCGCGGCGATATGGCCCAGCGCATGCACACGCTGGCCGCCGCGCGCCTGGGCCGCCAGAGCCGAGCCCGGCAGGTCGAAGCGGTTGTACTCCAGCTCCAGGCTGCCCTCCAGCCGCGCCTTGCGGCCCCAGGGCCGGAAGCTGTCCAGCACGGCCTCGTCGGCCGCCGTCGTCACGCGCACGCCGAGTTGGGGGCTGCGCTGGTAGGGCGTGTCGAACTGCGCCAGCGCATCGGTACCCTGCAGCGTCTGCCAGTGCTGCAGCCGCGCATAGGTGTCGATGACGCCCCAGGACAGCTCCTTCTGGCGGTTGACGTTCAGGTCGCTGGCCAGCAGGCGCGGCGTCTGGCTCTCGACGCGGCGCGACATGTCCTTCCAGTAGTCGTCGTCGGAGACGCGCTCGCTCCTGAGCCGGTAGCGCCAGTCGCCGAAGTTGCCGTCGTTGTTGAGCTTGAGGCTCCAGCGCGAGTGGCCGAACACGCGGTCGGTGGGCAGCAGGTCGACGTTGATGCGGCCGGCATGACCGGGCTCCAGGTAGCGGAACTCGCTGTCCAGGCCCACGCCGCGCTTGGTCATGACGAAGGGCGTGAACGTCGCATCGCGCTGGGGCGCGATGTTCCAGTAATAGGGCACGCCGAACTCGAAGCCGCTGCGGTTGTCCAGGAAGATGTTGGGCGGCAGCCAGCCCGACTTGCGCTCCGAGCTGAGCGGGAAGCTCATGGACGGCGCGGCCAGGATGGGCACGCCCAGGAAGCGCAGCACCGCGCCCTCGGCCTCGCCCTCGTTGGCGGCCAGGTCCATGCGCAGCCGCCGCGCCGAGATCTGCCAGTCCGGCTCCTGGTTCTCGACCGCGGGGCAGCTCGTGTAGGTGCCCTGGGTCGCGCTCAGATGCTCGCTGTCGATGAAGTTGATGACCTTGGCCTTGCCCGAGCCGCCGGTCGCGCCGAGAAAGAAGCTCGGCGTCAGGAACTCGCCCTCGAAGCGGCTCACATAGAGCTGCAGCGCCGGCCCGGTGAAGACATTGCCCTTGTGGCTGATGTTGACGTTGCCCTCGGCCTTGGCCAGGTCCTCGACGACGCTGTAGTCCAGCTTGTCGGCGCGCAGCAGCAGCTCGCCATAGCGCAGGTCGACGCCGCCCGATCCCTCCGCCCTCTGGTCGGCCTGGGCCGACAGCTTGCCGGCGCCGATGACCAGGGCCGGCTTGTCGCCGGGCCTGGCCGGCGCGCCCAGCACGCGGCTGCCACGCAGCGTCAGCGGTGCGTCCTCGGCCGGGGCCTGCTGCGCCGAGGCCTGCCCACAGGCGCACAGAGCCAGGGCGATCAGCGTGGGCAGCGGGGCGGGGCGGGGTTGGGGGAGCGGGCGCGGCACGGGCGGCAGGGGCTCGTTGTCTGAGCTCGTTGTCTGAGGGAGGCCGGGGCCGGCGATTCTTAGAATTTCATTATCCACGAGGGCCCTTCTTCCCATGACGCCACCCGAACTGATCGCTGCCCTGCAAGCCCACCCCGACGACGCCGATCGGCTGATGCGCGCCGCCTGCGCCGAACTACGCGCCCAAGCGGCGACGCCGGTCCCGCCCGACGCCGCCGCGCTGCGCGCCGGCCTGGCCCGCATCGCCCAGGATGCCTGGAGCAGCGGCCTGGACGCCGTGCTGCAGCGCCTGCTCGACGACGCGCCCCGGAGCCGCGCAACGGACGGGCTGGCCGCGCTGCTGCGCCCGCCCGAGCTGGCCTGGGACGAGGCACAGGAGATCGACTGGGCCGTGCGCCACTGGGAGACCTGCCGCGCCGAGGGCCGGCTGGACGAGGACCTGGCGGCCGACTTCGGTGAATACTGGCGCGGCCTGGAGTGGAGCGCACTGCGCCAGCACCTCGCGCTGCTGGCGACCCTGGGCGAAGGCCATGCCGAGGAGCGCCGGCTGCTGGCCCACATCGCCAAGACGTCCAGCCGCTATGTCGCCTTCGGGCCGCTGAAGCGGGCCATGGAAGCGCGCTTCCCGGAATTCTTCCAGCTGGGCTTCAGCCTCAGGTAGTCAGGGGCAGGTGGCGCAGCCGGCGGCCACCAGCCAGGGGTCCTTGTCCTCGCCGCCGAAGATCTCGAGCAGGAAGTCGAGGAAGGCGCGCGTGCGCGCCGGCACGTATTTGCGCGTCGGCATGCCGGCCCAGAGCGTGGTGCTGAACATGCGCCACTGTGGCATCACGCGTTCCAGGGCCTGCTCCAGCAGCGCGTCCTCGACCATGAAGCTGGGCAGGCCGGCCACGCCCAGGCCGTGCAGGGCGGCGGCGTAGTTGGTGTCCATGTGCGTCGTCGCCAGCGCGGCGCGCGAGGGCACGACGGGCAGCGTGATCTCCTCGCTGCCGTCGCCGCGCTGCAGCGTCAGGCCGCGCAGCAGCGAGGCCGTGGGCGGCAGCAGTGCGTCGTGCGCCTTCAGCTCGCTCGGGTGCTGAGGCCGGCCGCGCTGGTCCAGGTAGTCGGGCGAGGCACACATGATGAACTCGCTGCGCGCCAGGCGACGGGCGATGAAGTCGCCGTCCAGCGGCGCGCGCGACAGCAGGATGGTCAGGTCGTAGCTGTCGTCCACCGTGTCGACCGGGCCGGGCGAGGTGATCTCCAGCGACACCAGCGGGTAGTCGCGGTGGAACCGGGGCAGGTGCTTGGCAAGCTGGTGCACGGCGAAGGCCGGCGGGCACAGCACGCGCAGCAGTCCGCGCACCTCCTGGGTGGCCGAGGCGGCCAGCGCCGCGGCCTCGTCGACATCGGCGAGGATGCGCCGCGCCCGCTCCAGATAGGCCTCGCCGATCTCGGTCAGCGCCAGGCGCCGCGTCGTGCGGTTGAGCAGCCGGGTGCCGAGATGCTCCTCCAGCTCGGCCACCAGGCGCGTGACCACGGCCGGCGCCAGGTCCAGCGCCCGCGCCGCGGCGGCAAAGCTGCCCTCGTCGATGACGCGGACAAAGACCTTGATGGCGCGGAGCTGGTCCATCCTTCCTCGGTCAGGGATGCGCCGCCATGACCTGGGCGACGGCCGCCGTCAGCCGCTTGCCATAGGGCACATGCAGGAACTCGTTGGGCCCATGGGCATTGCTCTTGGGGCCGAGCACGCCACAGACCATCATCTGCGCCTTCGGGAAGCCCTTCTGCAGCATGCTCATCAGCGGGATGGTGCCGCCCTGGCCGATATAGCCGACCGGCGCGCCGAAGTGGGCCTGGCTGGCGTCGTTCAGCGCCTGGCTGAGCCAGGGCGACAGCTCGGGCGTGTTCCAGCCTGTGGCGCCATAGGCGCCGGCGCGGCCGTCGGGCACGAACGTCACCTTGGCGTTGTAGGGTGCGTTGTCCTCCAGCAGGGCCTTGAGCTCCAGCGCCGCGGCATTGCCGTCCACCAGGGGCGGCAGGCGCAGGCTGAGCTTGAAGGCCGTGTAGGGGCGCAGTACGTTGCCGGCGTTCTTCAGCTCGGGGAAGCCGTCCACGCCGACCACCGACAGCGTCGGCCGCCAGGTGCGGTTGAGCAGCACCTCGACCGGGTCGCTCGTCACCGGCAGCACCGGGCCGCCGTCCGCGCCGCAAGCCCAGGGCATGCGCTTGTAGACCTCTTCCTTCAGGATGGCGGCGGTGGCCTGGGCCTGCGCCAGGCGCGCGCCGGGAATCTCGCAGTGGAAGCTCTCCGGCAGCAGGCGGCCGGTCTTGCTGTCCTCCAGGCGGTCCAGCACCTGGCGCAGGATGCGGAAGGACGAGGGCACGACGCCCGAGCCGTCGCCGCTGTGGATGCCCTCGGTCAGCACCTCGACCTTCAGCACGCCCGAGACCATGCCGCGCAGCGAGGTCGTCAGCCAGAGCTGGTCGTAGTTGCCGGCGCCGGAGTCCAGGCAGACCACCAGCGACACATTGCCCAGCCTGGGCTTGAGCAGGTCGATATAGGCCGGCAGGTCGAAGCTGCCGCTCTCCTCGCAGGTCTCGATGACGCCGACGCAGCGCGGGCGCGGGATGCCCTGGGCGTCCAGCGCCATGATGGCCGTCAGCGACGCATAGACCGCGTAGCCGTCGTCGGCGCCACCGCGGCCGTAGAGCAGGCCGTTCTCGTACTTGGGCGTCCAGGGGCCGAGGTCGCTGCGCCAGCCGCTGAATTCGGGCTGCTTGTCCAGGTGGCCGTAGAGGACGATGCTGTCTTCGCTGCCCGCCTTGGTGGCCGGCACCTCGAAGAAGATGACCGGCGTGCGGCCCGGGATGCGCACGATCTCGAGCTTCAGCCCGGCGACCTTCTTGCTCTCCACCCAGGCCGCGGCCTGGGTCAGCACCTTCTCGATGTGGCCGTTGGCGGCCCAGTCGGCATCGAACATCGGGCTCTTGGCCGGGATGGCGATGTAGTCGGTCAGCGCGGGGACGATTTCCTCGTCCCAGAGCGCTGCAGCAAAAGCCCCCAGCGCGCTCGCCTCGTCGGCTTGCAGCGGGAGATGCGGATCTCGTGCATTCATGGCGTACTCCTGGCGCTTGTGGCGCGGCCAGCCAGTTTAGGCGCTCTGATAATGCCCCGCCGCCCCCGCCACCATGCGCCTGACCCGCATCTTCCTGCTCACCACCGGGCTGCTGCTCAGCCTGGTGACGTCGCTGCTGCTGCGCTCGGTCTGGGCCGACTGGCGCCAGGTCGGCGCGGCAGAGCTCGGCCTGGCGGCCATGCAGCGCGCCTACCTGGGCATGAAGGTGGCCGAGAAGGCCTCGGCCGAGCGCGGCCCGGCCATCCCGGTGCTCAACGACACCGACCCGCCCGACCCGGCCAAGCGGGCCCGGCTGGCGGACTTCCGGCGCACGACGGATGCTGCCTTCGACGAGGCCCTGGCCGCGCTGGCCGGCTCACGCGACCCGGCCTCGACCTCGGCCCGCGCCCAGCTGATCCATGCCCGCCAGGAGCTGGGCCGCGCCCGCATCGAGGTGGACCGCGTCGCCGCCCTGCCCCATGCCCAGCGCAGCGCGCCGGGCCAGCGCCTCACGCGCGGCCCCATCGACCAGATGTTCGCCGTCATCGACACGGTGCTGGGCGCCGTGACGACGCAGTCGGCCGCGGCCGAGGCTGTCTACCCCGAACTGGCCATGCCCCTGGTCGGCGCGCGCTACGCGGCCGAGCTGCGCGAGTACGCCGGCCGGCTGGGCTCCCAGTTCACGACGCCGCTGGCCACCCGGCAGCCCCTGGGCCACGAGGAGAGGCACGAGATCCCGCTGCTGATGGGCCGCATCGAGCAGCTGCGCAAGCTGATCAGCCTGCAGGCCCGCGTCAGCGGCGCCGAGGCCCCGCTGCAGGCCGCCATCGCGACGATGGAGGCACGCTATTTCGGCACCGACCTGCCCTTCGTGCGCGAGATGACCGAGCGCGGCCTGGCCGGCGAGGCCTATGGCCTGGACTCGGCCGCCTTCGTCGCCCGCTATGTGCCACCGATGAAGACCATCGTCGAGCTGCGCGACGCGCTGTTCGCCGCCGCCCGCGACGCCGCCCGCGAGCGCGTCGCACAGAGCCGCCGGCACATGGCCATCAACACCGCGCTGGGCCTGGCGGTGCTGGGCATAGAGCTGAGCGTCTTCCTGCTGATCCGCCACCGCGTGCTGCTGCCCCTGTTGCGCAGCACGCAGGCCATGAACGCCATCATGGGCGGGCGCGTCCAGCCCAGCGACCACGAGCCACCCATCACGCGCGCCGACGAGATCGGCGACATGAAGCGCGCCGTCGCCGCGCTGCGCGATGCGACGCTGCGCAGCCGGGCGCTGGAGGGCGAGCGCGAACGCCTCATCGAGCAGCTGCGCATCGCCAGCGACACCGACTTCCTGACCGGCCTACCCAACCGCCGCGCCTTCGTCGAGCGTGCCGCCGCCCTGCTCGCCCAGGCACGGCGCCACGGCTGGCCGGTCGCCCTGCTCGTCTTCGACCTCGACCATTTCAAGCGCATCAACGACCAGCACGGCCACCCGGCCGGCGACGCGGTGCTGCGCGCCACGGCCGGGCTGGCCCAGGCCACCGTACGCGAGGGAGAGCTGCTGGCCCGCCAGGGCGGCGAGGAGTTCGTCATCCTGGCCGTGAACTGCCGCCCCGAGCAGGCCGCCCAGCTTGCCGAGCGCCTGCGCGCGACGCTGGCCGACACGCCGGTCGCGGCCCCCGAAGGCCCGACGCTGCGCCTGACGGCCAGCTTCGGCCTGGCCTGCGCCGAGGCGCGCGGCCCGATCGACCTGGACGGCCTGTTCCACGACGCCGACCGCGCCCTCTATGCCGCCAAGGACCAGGGCCGCAACCGCGTGTGCCGCGCCGACACCGCCCCGCTGCAGGCGCCATGAGCTGGGCTTGAGCCGGTTCTAACGTCACACAGGCCCGGCAGGATCGGGGAAAACGACGGAGCAGGCGAGCTCGCCCTGCCCTTAGGCTCGACGCACCATGACCCGCCTGCTGCTGCCCGCCCTGCTGGCCCTGCTCACGCTGTTGGCCGGCTGTGCCTCCGGCCCCAGGTTCACGGTGGACGACGGCCGCCCGGTCAACGAGCCCCTGCTCGGCGGCATGCGCGCCTATGGTGCGGGCGAGCGGCTGATCCGCCCGGCCATCGCGCGCAGCGCTGCGCTGCAGGACCGGGACTGCGACAAGCAGTGGGAGCTGCCCTTCGCCGTCGCCACCAGCGCCGGCTGGGGCGAGAACGACCGCGTCGCCTGGGTGCGCGCACTGCAGGTGGACGAGCGCCTGACCGTCATCGCCATCACCCAGGACTCGCCCCTGCCCATGGGCACGCGGATCAACCGCATCGGCGGCCAGGCCGGCGACGACGGCGAGCACCTGCTGGAATGGCTGGCCGACGCGCGCGATGCGGGCCGGCCCTTTCACGTCGGCACGGCCACCGGCAAGGACGTGCTCGTCACGCCCTTCGAGGTCTGCCGCGGCTACACCCGCTTCGCGCCACCCAACACGCCGCAGCTGCAGGACTACCACTGGCTGCTCAGCCTGCACCCGCTGGAGCTGACCCAGGCCGAGCCCACGCCCGACGAGGCGCTGTGGATGGTGCTATGGACCCAGGGCCTGTCCGAAGAGGGCGGGGCCCGCATGAAGACCTACCACTACGCGATCAAGATCGCGGGCACCCTCTACAACCTCGCCACGCTGGCCTCGGGCGTGAAGGCCGCGGCCATGGCGGCCGACGCGGCCATCAGCGCGGCCAAGAGCGCCGCCGCCAACGTGGCCAGCGACATCATCAGGCAGCAGCTCATCGAGCAGGGCAAGGCCCTGGCGGCACAGCGGGTCCGCGACGGCCTGGTGGAGGCCGCCCAGCAGGTCAGCCGCCAGCAGGTGCTCAACGTGATGCAGGCGGCCGCCGCCAACCGCGGCTCGCTGGGCGGCATCTCGCGCATCGCGGCCACCGCCTTCGAGCGCGCCGACGCCTGGGCCTTCACACGCATGGCGGCCCTTGGCGCGCCGCCGCTGGCCGGCTTCACGCTGCACCAGAAGCTCATCGAGCGCAGCTTCTATGCCAACGCCTTCCTGTTCGACGCGGACCGCCTGGCGGCGCTGAACAAGGTGGCCGCGGCGCGCGGCTTCGAGGCCGAGGTCACGGCCATCCTCGGCGGCTTCCGCGCCGACGCGCTGCTGGCCGAGATCGGCGCCATGCCGCTGGCCTCGGCCCGGGCCAGCTTCTCCTTCGAGAGTGCCGACGACCCCGGCGCCGGCCGCTTCTCGCGCGGCCTCGTCGATGCCATGCTCGAACTGCCCATCGAATCGGCACCGAAGCAGAAATGAAACCGGCCCCCACCCTCGCCCTTGCGCTGCTGCTCGCCACCGCGGCCGCCCGCGCCCAGACCCCGCCGGCCGACGCCGCCAGCGCCCCCGAGGCCGCCGCGGCCTCCGCCCCCGAACCCCGCCCGACGCCGGCACCGCCGCCGCCCAGCTGCAACCAGCTGACCAGCCACGCGCTATCCGCCGACCTGAAGGCCGCCACCGCGCATGCCCAGCAGCAGCCGCTGCAGGCCCAGGTCACGCTCTACGACGAGGCCGTGGCCCAGTGGGGCTCGGCCATCGCCGCATGCGAGGGCCGGGCCCGCGATCGCGCGACCCGCAACCTCGCCGACAGCCAGAAGACCCGCGAGGCCCTGGCCGAGAAGCTGCAGGCCGGCAGCCAGTGCGAGAGCGCCCATCACGACGCTAGCGCGCTGCAGGAGCTGGCCCGCGGCGCCTTCGGCGAACGCCGCTTCGCCGAGGCCGCCAGCCTCTACCGCAAGGCCGAGGGCATGTGGGACCTGGCCGTCGACCAGTGCAGCGGCAGCCAGCAGCAGACCGCCCAGCGCCGCCGCGAGCAGAGCGAGATCGACGGCCACAACGCCGAGTTCTGCGCCCCGCCCTTCGAGCGCGCCCGCGACTTCAGCACCAGGCTGCGCAACGCTGGCGCGGCCTTGCCGCTGGCCGAGCGCCAGGCCCAGAGCCAGATCGGCGAGACCCTGTGGCGCGACACCGCCAGGCTCTGCAAAGGCAGCGCCCAGGAGCTGGCCCTGAACAACGCCCAGGCCCTGGCGCGCGAGCGCGGCACGCCCTGGGTGGCGACGCCGCTGCCGGGCGCCCCGCCCGCGGTGGCGCCTGCCGTTCCCACGGCTCCCACCGCCGTGGCTGCGGCGCCCAAGCCTGCCACCCCGCCGCCCGCTACAGCCGCCGCAACTGCCGCAACGGCGGCGCCGCTGCGCCAGGCTGCTGCCACGCCCATCGTTCCGCTGGCCGCACCCGCGGCGCCCGAACCCAAGCTCTTCGACCGCAGCGCCGGCGACACGCACTATGTCGGCCGGTTCGTGCGCGAGGACGACGACACCGTCTCCGGCACCGGCCGCGTCGAATGGAAGAACGGCGACGTCTACGAAGGCCCGCTGACGCACAGCCGGCGTGAGGGCGCCGGCGAGATCCGCTGGGCCAACGGCCAGCGCTACAAGGGCGACTGGGCGGGCGACCACGCGACCGGCCACGGCCTGATGGTGTTCGCCAATGGCAACCAGTTCGACGGCACGCTGGTGGACGGCCAGCCCGAGGGCGAGGGCAGGCTGACCTATGCGTCCGGCGACGTCTACACCGGCCAGATCCACCAGGGCCTGCCGCATGGCAAGGGCCTCTATGTCTGGACCAGCGGCCAGCGCTACGACGGCGAATGGGTCAACGACAAGCCCCAGGGCCGGGGCCGCATGCGCTTCACCAACGGCAACCAGTACGAGGGCCAGCTCGCCGCCGGCCTGCCGCAAGGCCAGGGCCGCATGGTCTTCCCCAGCGGCGACGTCTACGAGGGCCAGTTCGAGGCCGGCAAGGCCCATGGCGAGGGCAGGTACGCCTGGAAGAGCGGCGAGCGCTACGAGGGCGCCTGGGCGCGCGGCCTCAAGCACGGCCAGGGCATCTTCTACTGGCCCACCGGCGACCGCTGGGAGGGCGTCTTCAAGGAAGACGAGCGCACGGACGACGGCTATATGGTCCGCAAGGGCAACTGAGGGCGCCCAGCCCCCCCCCCCCCCCCCCCGAGGGGGTCAAGAAACCTTGGGGCGGCCCGGCGGTTCCCTGTGAGGTCGCGCGCTGGCCTTTCCTTGAGGCAGGTCAGGCGGCGCGCGCGGCGCGTCGGTGTAACCTGTACGCATTCTCAGGAGTCTCCCCATGAAAACCTTGCTCACCGCCGCCGCCCTGGCCCTCGCTTTCGCCGCCCCCGCCGCCGAGGCCCGCGTCGCCCGCCACCACACGACCAGCCACGCCACCAGCCCCGTCAAGGCCCAGGCCGGCGCGAAGAAGGCCACCAAGGCCAAGCACAAGAAACACGTCAGGAAGGGCCGCCACAAGAAGGCCGCCTGACCGGGGCGTCGGCCGCTACTCGCGCTCGAACTTGAACACCGCCACGCTGGCCCTGAGATTGGGCAGCGCGCGCACCACCTCGCCACCCTGCAGGCCGAAGGCATCCAGCACCTTGAGGCGGTTCTTGCGCGCCAGCACCTCGAAGTCGGCGAAGGTGCCGACGCGGATATTGGGCGTGTCGTACCACTCGTAGGGCAGGGCCCGCGTGACCGGCATGCGGCCCAGCAGCACCTGCAGCCGGTTGGGCCAGTGGGCGAAGTTGGGGAAGCTGACGATGCCCAGCTTGCCCACGCGCGCCGTCTCCTTGAGCATCTGCTCGGCATTGCGCAGATGCTGCAGGGTCTCCAGTTGCAGCACGACGTCGAAACTCTGGTCCTCGAAGATGGACAGGCCCTCTTCCAGGTTGCGCTGGATGACGTTGACGCCGCGCTTCACGCAGGCCAGCAGGTTGGCGTCGTCCAGTTCCACGCCGTAGCCGCTGCAGCCCTTGTGCCTGATGAGGTGCTCGAGCAGCTCGCCGGTGCCGCAGCCGAGGTCGAGCACGCGCGAGCCGGGCGGCACCAGGGCCGCGATGGCGGGGTCGAAGCTCATCGGGCCACCTCCACCGAGATGCGTTCGAAATAGGCCCGCAGCAGCCCGTGGTAGCGCGGGTCGTCGAGCAGGAAGGCGTCGTGGCCGTGCGGCGCGTCGATCTCGGCGTAGCTCACGTCCAGCCGGTTGTCGAGCAGGGCCTTGACGATCTCCCGCGAGCGCGCCGGCGAGAAGCGCCAGTCGGTCGTGAAGCTGGCGATCAGGAACTTGGCCCGCGCCGACGCGAAGGCCCGCGTCAGGTCGCCGCCCTGCTCCGAGGCCGGGTCGAAGTAGTCCAGCGCGCGCGTGATCAGCAGATAGGTGTTGGCGTCGAAGTAGTCGCTGAACTTGTCGCCCTGGTAGCGCAGATAGCTCTCGATCTGGAACTCGATGTCCTGCGTGCTGTAGCCCAGTTCGCCGCCCTTGAGCTCGCGGCCGAACTTCTCGGCCATCACGTCGTCGCTGAGATAGGTGATGTGGCCGATCATGCGCGCCACGCGCAGGCCGCGCTTGGGCACAACGCCGTGGGCATAGAAGTGGCCGCCGTGGAAGTCGGGGTCGGTCACGATGGCGCGCCGCGCCACCTCGTTGAAGGCGATGTTCTGCGCCGACAGGTTCGGCGCCGTCGCGATGGCGATGCAATGCGCCACGCGCTCGGGGTAGCGCAGCGCCCAGTCCAGCGCCTGCATGCCGCCCAGGCTGCCGCCCAGCACGGCCGCCAGCTTCAGGATGCCGAAGCGCTCGACGACGCGGGCCTGGGCGTCCACCCAGTCCTGCACGGTGACGACGGGAAAGTCCGCGCCCCAGGCCCGGCCCGTCGCCGGGTTGGCGTGCATCGGCCCCGTGGAGCCGAAGCAGGAGCCCAGGTTGTTGACGCCGATGACGAAGAACCTGTCGGTGTCCAGGGCCTTGCCGGGGCCGATCAGGTTGTCCCACCAGCCCTCGCTCTTCGGCTGGCCCGCATAGGTGCCGGCCACATGGTGGCTGGCGTTCAGCGCATGGCAGACCAGCACCGCGTTGCTGCGTTCGGCATTGAGCTGGCCATACGTCTCGACCATCAGGTCATAGGGGCCGAGCGTGGCGCCGCTGCGCAGCGGCAGCGGCTCGTCGAAATGAAAACTCTGCGGCGATACCTCGCCGACGCTACGGCCCGTCATGGCCCTACTCCAATGAAGAAACCGGCGCCACTGTTGCGGGACGCCGGTTGCTCGGAGTCCTGTTTAGCGGCATTTGTAGAGCGCCCGCAATCCGGAACAAATCGGCGCTTGAGGCCGGATTCTAAGCTCGGCCTGCGTCGAGCCTGAACTGCGCCACCGCGCCCGTCAGCAGCTGCAGCTGCTGGCGCAGGCTGTCGGCCGCGGCGGCGGACTGCTCCACCAGGGCCGCGTTCTGCTGGGTCATGTGGTCGAGCTGGCTGACGGCGCCGTTGATGCGGCCGATGCGTGCGCTCTGGTCGGCCGCGCCGGTGGCCACCTCGCCGATCATGTCGCTGACCTTCTGCACGTTGTCGACGATCTCGTGCATGGTCGTGCCCGCATGCTGCACCAGGCGGGCGCCGGCCTCGGCGCGCTCGACGCTGGCGGTGATCAGGGTCTTGATCTCGCGCGCCGCGCCGGCCGAGCGCTGGGCGAGGGCCCGCACCTCGCTGGCGACGACGGCAAAGCCCTTGCCATGCTCGCCGGCGCGCGCCGCCTCGACGGCCGCGTTCAGCGCCAGCAGATTGGTCTGGAAGGCGATGCTGTCGATCAGGCCGACGATGTCGCCGATGCGGCGCGAGCTGGCATTGATCTCGTCCATCGTCGACACCACCTCCGACACCTCCTCGCCGCCGCGGCGCGCCACCTCGGCGGCGCCCGCGGCCAGCTCGCGCGCCTTGCCGGCCGCATCGGCGCCGTGGCGCACGCCGCTGGTCAGGTCTTCCATCGAGCTGGTCGTCTGCTGCAGGCTGGACGCCGCCTGCTCGGTGCGCTGGCTGAGGTCGAGGTTGCCCGAGGCGACCTCGCTGCTGGTCGTCTCGATGCTCTGGGCCGAGGTCTTCACCTGGCGCACCAGGTCGCGCAGACTGGCCTGCATCGCGTCCAGCGCGCGCAGCAGGTCGGCCGTCTCGTCGCGGCCGACCACCTCGATGCGGTTGTCCAGCGCGCCGCCGGCGATGGACTGGGCCAGGTTGCGGGCGTCGCGCATCGGGCTGGTGATGGTGGCCGAGTTGACCAGCGTCAGCGGCACGACCAGCAGCAGCACGACCAGCAGCACGCCCGCCGCGCACCAGCCGATGCTCTCCATCTCGGCATCGAAGGCCTGGACCCGGCCCTTGTCCTCCAGGCCCCGCTGCAGCGTCTGCAGCGCGCCGGCAAGGCGCTCGGCGGCGGCGTCCTTCTCCGGCAGCTTCAGCTCGGCCAGGGCCTGGCGCGCCTCGGCCAGCGGCTGCAGGCTGCGCGCGGTCTGTGCGGCTGCCCCGGCGTTCAGTGCGCTCAGCTCGCGCGCACCCATCAGGCCGGTCAGGGCCAGGGCCGCGAACATCGTCAGCACCATCGCGATGGCGCCATGCATGCGGGTGCGGATGGTGAAGCTGCGCATCCAGTTGGCGAGATCCATGGTCTTGTCCTTTGGGGTGACCGCTGGACGCGGCCGGTCGTTCGGCATGCTAGTGATGCGGCCGCGGAAGGCAATTGGTGCAGATCAAGGTTTGGCGTTATTGGACATGTGTTTAATAATCGCCGCCATGCCACGCCCCAGCCAGGATCAGGACCGGCTTCTGCTCGCCGCCGGCGCCGCCCTCTACCCCGGGCTCGGCTGCGCCGGCCTGTCGGTGCGCCGCGTGGCCGAGGCCGCCGGCGTGAACCCGGCCATGGTGCATTACCACTTCGGCAGCAAGGACGCCTTCCTGCGCGCGCTGTTGCAGCGCCATTACGAAGAGATGTTCGCCGCGCTGTCGCTGACCAGCCAGGGCGAGGCCGACGTGATGGAGCGCCTGGCCGCGGCCCTGCTCGGCATCGCGCGCTTCGTGCGCGAGCACCGGCCGCTGATCGCCCGCGTCTGGGCCGATGCCCAGGGCGGCGAGTCCGTGGCCCAGGACTTCCTGCGCGCCAACGCGCCGCGCCACCTCGGCGTGCTGCTGGCGCTGCTGCAGGAGGCGCAGGCGCGCGGCCGCCTGCCCGAGCAGCCGCCGCTGACGCGCTTCGCCTTCCTGATGGGCGCCGTCGTCGCGCCGCTGATCCTGGCTGGCGGCATGCAGTCCGTCGGCGCCATGCCGGCCCCGCTGCTGGCCGCACTGGACGAGCAGATGCTGTCCGACGCCGCGCTGCAGAAACGCATCGAATGGGCGCTGCTCGGCCTGGCCAGCGGCGTCTGAAGGAGACCCGAAGATGAGACCGGCCCTGCTGTTGTTGACGCCCCTGCTGCTCGCCGCCTGCGGCGACAAGCCTGCGCCGGGCTGGACCGGCTATGCCGAGGCCGAGCTGGTCTATATCGCGCCGCCGGTGGCGGGGCGGCTCAGCGAGCTGGCCGTGCGCTCCGGCGAGGCCGTCGCCGCCGGCCAGGCCCTGTTCGCGCTGGACGCTACGCCCGAGCTCGCCGCCGATGCCGAGGCCCAGGCGCGCGCACAGAGCGCCCGCGCCCAGGCCCTCGACACGGACAAGGGCCGGCGCGCGCCCGAGCTGGCCGTCACGCGCGCCCAGCTCGACCAGGCCCGCGCCGCCGAGCGCCTGGCCGCCAGCGACCTCGCCCGCCAGCAGCAGCTGCTCACGCAGGGCTTCGTCGCGCGGGCACGCGTGGACGACGCGACGACGACGCTGGCCCAGGCCCGCGCCCGCGTCGGCGAGCTGGAGGCCGCCCTGCAGGTGGCCCAGCTGCCGGCCCGCGACGACGAACGCAGCGCCGCCCGCGCGCTGGCCGAGGCCGCGCAGAGTGGCCGCGCGCAGACGGCCTGGCGCGTCGAGCAGAAGCGCCAGAACGCGCCCGTCGCGGCCCGCGTGCAGGACGTCTTCATGCGCCCCGGCGAATGGGTGGCGGCCGGCCAGCCGGTGCTGGCCCTGCTGCCGCCGGCCAACCGCAAGGCGCGCTTCTATGTGCCGCAGTCCGCCGTCGGCGGCCTCAGGCTGGACGCGGCCGTGAGCCTGCACTGCGACGGCTGCGGCGCGCCCATCCCCGCGCGCATCAGCTTCATCGCCAACGGCCCCGAGTACACGCCGCCCGTCATCTATTCCAACCAGCAGCGCGACAAGCTGGTCTTCCTCGTCGAGGCCAGGCCCGTGAAGACCGAGGACGCGGAGCGACTGCACCCCGGCCAGCCTCTGGATGTGACTCGATGAGCGAGCTGGCCATCGACGTCAAGGGGCTCTCCAAGTCCTACGGCGGCCGCAAGGTCGTCGACGCGGTCGACATGCAGGTCGGCAGCGGCCGCATCGTCGGCTTCCTCGGCCCCAATGGCAGCGGCAAGACCACCTCGCTGCGCATGCTCTGCGGCCTGCTGACGCCAGACGCCGGCGAGGGCCGCGTGCTGGGGCTGGACTTCCGCCGCGAGGCCGCCGAAGTCAAGCGCCAGGTCGGCTATATGACGCAGAAGTTCGGCCTCTACGACGACCTCTCCATCCGCGAGAACCTGGACTTCATCGCGCGGCTGTTCTCGATGCCCGACCGCCGCGCTGCCGTCGACGGCGCGCTGGCACGCCTGGGCCTGGCCACGCGCCAGACCCAGCTCGCCGGCGCGCTGTCCGGCGGCTGGAAGCAGCGCCTCGCGCTCGCCGCCTGCCTGCTGCACCGGCCGCGCCTGCTGCTGCTGGACGAACCCACGGCCGGCGTCGACCCCAAGGCCCGGCGCGAGTTCTGGGACCAGATCCACCAGCTCGCCGGCGAGGGCATCACCGTGCTCGTGTCCACGCACTACATGGACGAGGCCGAGCGCTGCCACGAGCTGGTCTACATCGCCTACGGCCGCGTGCTGGCGCGCGGCACGGCGGCGTCCATCGTGCAGGCCGCCGGCGCGGACAACCTCGAAGACGCCTTCGTGCGCCTCGTCGGCCAGGCCACCGACAACTTCTCCGAGGCCGGCTGATGCAATCCCTGGCCCGCACCTTCGCGATCGCGCTGAAGGAGGTGCAGCAGATGCTGCGCGACCGCCTCACCTTCGCGATGGCCGTCGGCGTGCCCATCCTGCAGCTGGTGCTGTTCGGCTATGCGATCAACACCGACCCCAAGGGCCTGCCTGCCGCGGTCGTCAGCCAGGATGCCAGCCCGATGGCGCGAAGCGTCGTCGCGGCGCTGCAGACCAGCGGCTATTTCCGCATCGTCGAGAGCGGCATCGCCGAGTCGCGTGGCGACGCGCTGCTGCAGCGCGGCGACATCCAGTTCCTCATCGTCGTGCCCGACGACTTCGGCGCCCGCATCGTGCGCGGCGAGCGCCCGTCGCTGCTGATCGCGGCGGACGCGACCGACCCCTCGGCCTCGGGCAACGCCCTCGCCGCGCTGAATCAGCTCGGCAGCACCGCGCTGGCCCGCGACCTGCGCGGTCCGCTCGCGGCGCTGGCGCCCACGGCGCCGCCCTTCGACGTGCGCATCCAGCGCCGCTACAACCCCGAGGGCCTGACGCGCTACAACATCGTGCCCGGTCTGATCGGCACCATCCTGACGATGACCATGGTCATGCTGACCTCGCTGGCAATGACCCGCGAACGCGAGCGCGGCACGATGGAGAACCTGCTGGCCACGCCGGTGCGGCCCTTCGAGGTCATGGTCGGCAAGATCCTGCCCTATGTCGTGCTCGGCTATGTGCAGCTCGGCGTCATCCTGGGCGCGGCCTTCCTGCTCTTCGAGGTGCCCATGGTGGGCAGCGCGGCGCTGCTGCTGGCGATGATCGGCGTCTTCATGCTGGCCAACCTGGGCGTGGGCTTCACGTTCTCGACCCTGGCGAAGAATCAGCTCCAGGCCCTGCAGCTGACCTTTTTCTTCTTCCTGCCGTCCATGCTGCTGTCGGGTTTCATGTTCCCCTTCCGCGGCATGCCGCAGTGGGCGCAGCACCTGGGCGAGGCGCTGCCGCTGACCCACTTCCTGCGCATCGTGCGCGGCGTCATGCTGAAGGGCTCGGGCGCGGCCGAGCTGTTGCCGGAGCTGTGGCCGATGCTGGCCTTCCTGGCCGCGGCCGGCGGCGTCGCGCTGCTGCGCTACCGCCGCACGCTGGACTGATCACTGCTGCTGTTGTTGCTGCATCTGCGCCAGCAGCTCGGCCATCTTCTGTTGCACGGCCTGCATGCCCTTCAGCGGCCTCACCATGACCTTGAAGTCGGTGATCCGGCCGGCGTCGTTCCAGCGGATGATGTCCACGCCGTTGACCTGCACGCCGGCCAGCTCCAGCTCGAACTCCAGCAGCGCATCGCGCTCGCCGCGGATCTCGCGCACATAGCGAAAGCTCTCGTTGCCAAGCACGGCCAGCGCGGCGGCGAGGTATTGCGTCGCGAGCGCACGGCCGCGCTGCGGCGTGTGCACGACGGGCGAGTGGAAGACGACGTCCTCGGCCAGCAGCGCGGCCAGCGCGCGCGGGTTGCGGGCCTTGGCCAGTTCATGCCAGGCATCGATGGGATGGGTCATGGGCGGCTCCGGGTTCTGGAGCGGATCATTGGACACGAAGGCGGCCTTCGCCACTTTTTACCTGCAAGCTTCCTGTTGGCATGACGCGCCCATCGAGCGGTGCAAAATCGCCGCAGCAGTTCCGCAAGCCCATGCGCCCCATCCCCGCCCCGCCGCTCCACAGACGCATCCGCCCCAGCTTCGGGCGGGTCAGCGTCGGCGTGCACGGCCGCGTGATGGTGTCGATGGCCGAGGGCCCCTTCGACGCCGGGCTGATGGCCGCCGTGAAGCGCGCCATCGCATTGGCCGGCCGCCGCCTGCCGGCCGATCGCCGCTTCGGCGACCTGCTCGAGATCCGCGGCAGCATGGAGATGGACGCCGACGCGCTGGCCGAGCTGCGCGCCAGCATCCACAGCTTCTCCAACCGTGGCATCGTCGCGGTTTCCACCGTCTTCCTCGTGCGCCCGGGCACCCCCGGCATCGAGAGGCTGCCCGCGCTGATGGACATCTGGCGCGCCAGCCGCCCGGTGCGCCGCGCCGACGACTTCGACTCGGCCTGGGCCCTGGTCAACGCCGATCTCGCCGCCGCCGGCCTGCCGCTGCAGGCGCCGCCTTCGCGCCCCTGAAGCCGGCCGTCAGAAAGGCCAGGAGCGCTGCGCAGGCCGCAGCTGCTCCCACGCGGCCCCCAGCGCCAGCACACCGGCATCGTCGAAGCGCCGGCCGACGATCTGCAGGCCGATGGGCAGCCCCTCGCCCGTGTAGCCCGCATTGATGGCCAGCGCCGGCTGCTCGCTCATATTGCTGGGCAGCGTAAACGCGATGTGCTCGAAGGGCCGGGCCGGGTCGTGCAGCGGGCTGGCCAGATGGGCCGGGTAGGCCGGCATCGGGCTGACGGGCGACAGCACGAAGTCGAAGGGCTCGCAGGCCGCGTTGGCCGCTTCGCGCAGCGCCTGCATCTGGCTGTAGCCGCGAAAGACCGTGGCACCGTCGTAGCCCGCCGCGGGCGCCACCCAGTCGAGGATGTAGGGCAGCACCTTGGCGCGGCGCTCGGGCGGCAGGGCCGAGATGTCCAGCCAGGAGCGCATGCGCCAGAAGCGGTCGATGCCGTCGGCTGTTTCTCGAGTCGTGAAGGCGGCCAGCGGCTCGACGATGGCGCCGGCCTGCTCGAAGGCGCGCGCGGCGGCCACGATGGCGGCCGCCACCTCGGGCTGCACGGCCTCGCCCCAGCCGGCGTCCAGCTGCAGGCCCAGCCTCAGCCCGCGCAGTTCGAGCGGCCGGGGCGAGACGGCGCCCGGCGCCAGCTGGGTCGGGTCGCGCGCATCCGGCTGGGCCAGCACGGCCAGCATCAGCGCGGCGTCGGCGACCGTGCGGGTCAGCGGCCCGGCGACGCGGCCGGCATAGCCGGGCTTGATGGGCACGCGGCCATGGCTGGGCTTGAGGCCGACGAGGCCGCACCAGCCGGCCGGCAGGCGGATGGAGCCGCCGATGTCGGTGCCCAGGTGCAGCGGGCCGTAGCCGGCCGCGGCCGCGGCGGCCGCGCCGGCGCTGGAGCCGCCCGGCGTCAGCGCCACGTCCCAGGGGTTGCGCGCCGGCTCGGCGTAGAGGCTGGACAGGCCCGAGCTCAGCATGCCGTAGTCGGGCATCGTCGTGCGCGCCCAGCGGATCGCGCCGGCTTCGCGCAGCCGTGCGGCGGGCGGGGCCTCGAAGTCGGCCACGGCGCCATCGGGCGTGGCCGCGGTGCCCAACCTGTAGGCCGCGCCGGGCACGGCGATGTTCTCCTTCAGCGTGACCGGGACGCCGTCCAGCGCCAGCGCGCTGCCGGCCCGCCAGCGCGCCTCGCTGGCACGCGCCGCGGCCAGCGCCGCTTCGGCCTCGACGGCGCACAGCGCATGCAGCCCGCCCTCGCGGCGCCCGGCCTGCGCCAGCACGGCCTGCACGGCATCGACCGGCGACAGCTCGCCGCAGCAGTAGGCCGACAGCAGCTCGGCCGCACCGAGGCCGGCGATCACTTCTTCAACTGCTGAACGGCCTTCAGCATCGCGTCGATGTGGCCCTCGGGGCTCATGCTGGCATGCACGGCGGCGATCCTGCCGTCGGTGCCGATCAGGTAGGACACGCGGTCGGCCATGCCCGGCAGCAGCCTGAGGGCGGCGTCGTAGTCCTTCATGACCTTGGCGCCCGCGTCGGCCGCGACGGCGAACTTGTTGCGGCAGGCCTCGACGCTGAACTTCTTCAGCGTGTCGATGTCGTCGTTGGACATGCCGATGACGGTGGCGCCCAGGGCCTTGAACCTGTCGCTCGCCTCGGCGAACTGGTGGGCCTCGACGGTGCAGCCGCTGGTGAAGGCCTTGGGATAGAAGTACAGCACCACCGGGCCGTTCTTCAGCGCGTCGGCGAGGTGGAATTTGAAGGGCTGGCCGCCGACGGCGGAGTCGGCGCTGAAATCCGGGGCCGTGGCGCCCACATTGAGCGCCGCATGGGCGACGGGCAGGAACAAGGCGACGGACAGCGCGGCAAGCGTGAGCTTCAGGGTACGGGGCATGGCACACCTCGGAAATGACGTGGGCGGCAGGATAGCCAAGCCGGCACGACCGCGCCGCCTGAAGGGTTCCACGCACAGGGTCACTACAGGCCTGGCAACCCGCAGCAGCCCGGGCAGGCGCGCAAAATCTGCATGGCACCCATCTCAAGGGAATCTGATGAGAAATCCCGCGCCCCCCGCAGATCCGGGCCAGGCGTCCACGGCGGCAAAGCGGGTACCGAGACACAGGGCCGGTTCACTTCATCACGCCTCCACGACGTGTCGAACGCTTCAACTGGCCGCGCTGATGGGCGTTGGCGTCCTGCAGGCCTGCTCGACCTGCCGCACGACCAGCCTGGTCAACGTGAGGCCGGCTGCGGCAAGCCAAGATTTCGAACTGCAGAGCAGCCAGCCCTACGTGACCCGCCTGCTGGTTCCCGATCTCCTCGACGCACGCCTGGGTTTGTGCGAGCCTGTTTCGGAGAGATTCATCTGCCTGCAGCTGCGCATCGCGCCCGGCCGGCAAGCCGTGCTGTCGCAGCCCACCTTCCGCCTCAGTCGCAGCGGTCTTCCGAGAGAGGTCTTGCGATTCCCGGAACAGCAGTACCAGGTTCTCTGCGAGTCACGCGGCGCGGCGTCGCTCAAATGCCCGCTGCCGATCGAGATCGCATCTCAGCCCGATGCGCCAAAGCAGCTGCTGCATGCTGGAAGTCACCAGGATTGGCGCTTCGAACGGTGGGCCTACACGGTGGAGCCAATGCTCACGTTCCAAGGGCTACCGGGCGATCCGGACCCACCGGCGTGGCAGCTTTTCTCCAAATACTCCACCTGGCGGAACTATCGACTGCAGTTGGTGCCTGCCTCTCGCCTTGATGAGGGCGACACGCGGCTTGAACTTCCTGACATCGAGATCGGCGGCAAGCGCTAAGCATTCCCGCCCTTCAATGTGAAGGTCGCTCCCATGCAAGTCTGCCCCGTCTACGCCTGAGCAACCGTCGAATTTGACGCCGCGAGCAGTCCGTCGGCAAGCCACTGCTGCAGCGCTCCGATAACAGCCGGCGCAGCAGCCTCGGCGTCACCCAGCTCGGCGGCGGCACGCTCGCACAGCAACGCGAAGGGCTGGCCCGCGGCGACGGCATCGAGCAGAGCGGCCTCCAGCGGTTCCAGCGAGCGCCAGCGCGTCTCCAGGCCCTGGCGCCAGGCCAGCAGCTCATGCGCATGCGCCACGGGCTCGGGCAGCTCGGGCTGGTCGACGCCGCCGGGTTCGGACGTCGGGGGCTCCCATTCGCGCAGCACCCGCCAGGCGGGCTCGATGGCGTGGGCCAGCGCAATGCGCTGCACGCCGGGCTGCAGCCTCAGCACCAGGCCGGCCCAGTCGTCGGGGCTCAGCGCCGCGAGCGCGGCCGGTTCGAGCGGCGCCGCCGCGGCGGCGTCGAAGGCGTTGCGCAGCGCCCAGTCCATGCGGGCGATATCGACGAGGCCGGGATGAGGCACCAGGCCCTCGCCGGCCGCGGCCATGAAGCCGGCCAGTTCATGGCCGAACCAGCGGATGGACGGATGCTGGCTGGGATGCGCGGCGATATAGGCCCGGGCCAGCGCATCGAAGCCCTCGTCGCCCAACGCGCGGGCCAGCACCGTGTAGTTGTCGGCCAGCGCCGCGGCCAGGCGGGCGCGGTAGGCGTGGCGGTAGACCTCGAGGCCGGTCGCATAGTCGCCGGCCAGCAGGCCGGGCGCATCGTCGCCATCGCGGATGGCGGCGGCGAGCTGACGCTGTTGGGCGCCGACGCTCATCGCAGGGCCTCCGCGGCCAGGCGACGCGCGACACCCAGCTCGTCCAGCAGTTCGGGCAGCGACGGGATGTGGTCGTCGCGTTCGATCATCGTCGGCACGGCGCCGAAGCGCATCAGCGCGTACTGGTAGAGCTGCCAGACCTCGTCGCGCACCGGATGGTCGTGGGTATCGATGACGATGTCGCCGCGGTCCTCGTGGCCGGCGAGGTGGATCTGGCGCACCGGCTCGACGGGGATGCCGTCGAGATAGGCGCGCGGGTCGAAGCCGTGGTTGCGGCCGGAAACGTAAATGTTGTTGACGTCCAGAAGCATCTTCGCGCCGGTCTGTTGCAGCAGTTGCGCGATGAATTCCCACTCCGGCATCTCGTCGGCCTTGAATCGCACATAGCTGGACACGTTTTCCAGCACCAGCGGACGGCCGAGGATGTCCTGTACCTGGGCGATGCGGGCGCCGACATGGTCGAGGGCAGCGCGGGTCAGCGGCACGGGCAGCAGGTCGTGCAGCTGGCTGTGCGCGTCGGCGCTCCAGCAGAGGTGGTCGGACACCCAGCCGGGCTGCAGCCGATCGGCGAGGGCCTTGAGCTCGCGCAGATAGCCCAGGTCCAGCGGCGCCGGCCCGGCGACGGACAGCGACACGCCGTGCATGACCAGCGGGTAGTCCGCCCGGATGCGCTCCAGATGCGCCAGCGGCGGCCCGCCGGGCACCATGTAGTTCTCGGAAATGATCTCCAGCCAGTCGGGCCGCACGGCGGCATCGACGCCGGCCTCGAAGGCGGCGTAGTGCTCGACACGCAGGCCGAGGCCAAAGCCTTGGATCTTGGTCATGTCAGTGCAAACGAAAACGACGCGCGGCCGCAGGCACGCGCGCCATCAAGCGACTGCCATGGAACCGGCTTTGCCGGGCCATAGGCAGTGCCCCCTTGAGGGGGCCGGCGAAGCCGGCAGGGGGTGGTCTTACTTCTCGACGGTCCCGCCCGCCTTCGTGCACTCGGCGGCCGAGGCCTTGCTGACCCAGCCCTGGCCCTTGCAGCTGTTGTGGCCCTTGCAGTCGTTCTTGGCGGTCTTGCACTCGGAGGTGCCCTTGCAGCTGTTGACGCCGGAGCACTTGACCATGCCGTCGGCCGCGACGGCGGCCGTCGGGAAGGCGGTGGTGGCGAACAGGGCGGCAGCGGCGGCGGCGATGCCCAGGCCGGTCTTGAGGGATGCGTTCATTTGGAGTCTCCAGAAAAGAGAAGTGGTTGAGATCGGGATCACCACAGGTCGATCCGAGTAGAGCCCGCATCGACTTGCCAGCTTGTGTCGTGTGACTCGGCGAGTCCTTACAGCCAGCCGGCAGATTCTGATTACCTGCCGTTATGACTGCAATGGCCCGTGGCATTCGTCATGGCCCGGTGCCGCGCTAGAGTCCGGCGGCCTGAAGCCGCCATCCCCATGCTGAACACCGAAACCCCGAGCACCCGGCATCCCGACCTGGACAGCTACGCCACCCCGGCCCTGCTGGATGCATTCATAGCCGACCAGAACGCCGCCGTCGCCGCCGTGCAGGCCGCCGCCCCGCAGCTGGCCGCGGCCGTGGACGCCGCCCTGCCGCGCATCCGCGCCGGCGGCCGGCTGCTGTATGCCGGCGCCGGCACCTCGGGCCGCCTGGGCGTGCTGGACAGCGTGGAGCTCTACCCCACCTTCTCCTGGCCGCGCGAACGGGCGGTGGCGGTGATCGCCGGCGGCGCCAGCGCGATGTTCGTCGCCGTCGAGGGCGCCGAGGACGACCGTGCCCAGGGCGCCGCCGACCTCGCCGCGCTGCAGCCCGGCCCCAACGACGTGGCCCTGCTGCTGGCCGCGTCCGGTGCCACGCCCTATGTGCTGGGCGCCATTGAGGCCGCGCGAGCGGCCGGCGCGCTGACCATCGGCTTTGCCAACAACCCCGGCGCGCCGGTCGCGGCCCAGGCCGACATCGGCATCACGCTGGACACCGGCCCCGAAGTCATCTCAGGCAGCACGCGGCTCAAGGCCGGCACCTCGCAGAAGATCGCGCTGAACACCTTCTCGTCGGCGCTGATGGTGAGGCTCAACAAGGTCTACGGCAATCTGATGGTGGACCTGAAGGCCACCAACGCCAAGCTCGTGCGGCGCGCGCTGGCGCTGACGGTGCGCGCCTCCGGCGCCAGCGAGGCGGACGCGCAGGCGGCGCTGGCGCAGTGCGACCAGCATGTGAAGACGGCGCTGGTGATGCTCGGGCGCGGCGTGGGCGCTGATGAGGCACGCGCATTGCTGGACGCGGCGGACGGCAGCGTGAGCCGCGCATTGCACCCATGACACGCTCGCCATGGGCCTGGGTGCCCAGCCTGTACTTCGCCCAGGGCATCCCCTATGTCGTCGTCATGACGCTGTCGGTGGTGCTCTACAAGAACCTCGGCATCTCCAACACCGACATCGCCCTCTACACGAGCTGGCTCTATCTGCCCTGGGTGCTCAAGCCGCTGTGGTCGCCGCTGGCGGAGCTGTTCGGCACCAAGCGGCGCTGGATCACCGCGCTGCAGTTCATCATCGGCGCGGCGCTCGCGGGCGTGGCGCTGACGGTCCCGACGGACAAGGTCTTCCAGATGTCGCTGGCCGTACTGTGGCTGATGGCGTTCACGTCGGCCTCGCACGACATCGCGGCCGACGGCTACTACATGCTGGCGCTGCCGCAGCACCGCCAGGCCGCCCTCGTCGGCGTGCGCTCGACCTTCTACCGCCTGGCCAATATCGCGGGCCAAGGCGGGCTGGTCTATCTGGCGGGCGAGCTGAGCGAGCGCACCGGCAGCGTGGTGGACGCCTGGAGCCTGGTGTTCTGGCTGCTGGGCGCGCTGTTCATCGGGCTGGCCGCGTGGCACAGCTTCGTGCTGCCGCATCCCGCGGCCGACACGCCCGGCGCCGGCCGCCGCGCCGCGCGCGGGCTGCTGGCCGAGTTCTTCGCCGTGTTCGCCGGCTTCTTCGCCAAGCCCGGCATCGCCGTCATCCTCGGCTTCCTGCTGCTCTACCGCTTCCCCGAGGCGCAGTTGCTGAAGCTGGCCAGCCCCTTCCTGCTGGACACGGTGGACAAGGGCGGCCTGGGCCTGAGCACCAAGGCCGTGGGCTTCGCCTACGGCACCGTCGGCATCGGCGCGTTGACGCTGGGCGGGCTGGTGGGCGGCTGGGTCATCTCCCGCGTGGGCCTGAAGCGCGCGCTGTGGCCGCTGGTGCTGGCCATGCACGTGCCCAACCTGGCCTTCCTCGCGCTGGCGTTGACCCACCCGGCCAGCCTGGCCGTCATCAGCGCCGCGCTGGCCGTCGAGCAGTTCGGCTACGGCCTCGGCTTCACGGCCTATCTGATGTACATGATCCATGTCGCCGAAGGCCCGCAGAAGACCGCCCACTACGCGCTCTGCACGGGCTTCATGGCCCTGGGCATGATGATCCCCGGCATGTGGAGCGGCTGGCTGCAGGACCACATCGGCTATGTGCCCTTCTTCGGCTGGGTGCTGCTGGCGACGGTGCCGAGCTTCGTGATGGCGGCGCTGATCAGGGTTCCCGACGATTTCGGCATGAAGAAGCCCGAGGGAGACAGGCCATGAAGCGCCGCGACCTGCTCGGCCTCGCCAGCCTGCCGCTGCTCGCGGCCTGCACGACGCCGCCCGCCGCACCCGGCGCGATCACGCCACCCGCGGAGGCTGCATCCGCCCCCGCGCCCGCGGCCTCCGCTGCCTTGCCGGCACCGCCGCCGCGCGAATGGCGCGCCGCGTGGGTCGCCACCGTCGCCAACATCGACTGGCCCAGCAAGAAGGGTCTCCCGGCCGAGGCCCAGCAGGCCGAGATCCGCGGCCTCTGCGACGTGGCCGCCCGCACCGGGCTGAACGCGCTGATCCTGCAGGTGCGCAGCAGCGCCGACGCGCTCTACGAATCCACGCTCGAACCCTGGAGCGAGGTGCTGAGCGGCACCCAGGGCCGCCACCCCGGCTACGACCCGCTGACCGTCTGGCTCGCCGAGGCCCATGCGCGCGGCCTGGAGCTGCATGCCTGGTTCAACCCCTACCGCGCGCGGCACAGCACGGCCAAGTCCGCGCCAGCCGACAACCATCTCAGCCGCACTCACACCGGCTGGGTGAAGCGTTATGGCGACCAGCTCTGGATCGACCCCGGCGAGCCCGCCGCCGCCGAGCACACGCTGGCCGTCGTGCGCGAGCTGCTGACGCGCTATGCGGTGGACGGCGTGCACATCGACGACTACTTCTATCCCTACCCGGTGCAGGACGCCGCGAAGAACGACGTCGACTTTCCCGACGAGCCGAGCTGGCAGGCCTATGCGGCCGGCGGCGGCAGCCTCGCGCGGGCCGACTGGCGGCGCTACAACGTCAACAGCCTGGTGCAGCGGCTCTACGCCCTCGTGCACGAGGTACGCCCCGGCGCGCGGCTTGGCATCAGCCCCTTCGGCCTGCCGCGGCCCGATGCGCGCCCGCCGGGCATCAGCGGCTTCAGCCAGTTCGACAAGCTCTATGCCGACGTCGAGCTGTGGCTGCGCGAGGGCTGGCTGGACTATCTCGCGCCCCAGCTCTACTGGCCACGCGCGCAAACGGCCCAGGCCTTCGAGACGCTGCTGCAGGCCTGGCGCGCGCTGAACCCGCTGGGCCGGCCCATCCACCCGGGCCTGTTCACGAGCCGCATCGATTCAACGCCGCAAAGCTGGCTGCCCGAGGAGATCCTGGGCCAGATCGACAGCATCCGGCGCCTATCGCCGGGCAGCGGCCACATCCACTTCAGCATGGCGGCACTGGCCCAGAACCGCCGCGGCATCGCCGACGCCCTGCGCGCCGGGCCCTATGCGGCGGCGGCGCAGGAGTCTGTCGGGCGCTGAACCGCCTCGGGCTGCAGCACGCGCTTCACGCCCGCGGCCGTGAGGCGCTCCAGCTGCGCGGCGTCGGCGCCGCCATCGGTCACCAGCACGTCCACCTCGGCCGGCGGGCAGATCTGGACGCGGCTGGCCTGGCCCAGCTTGCTGGCGTCAGCCAGCACCACGCGCTGGCGCGCGCGGCCCAGCATCGCGCGCGCCACCGTGGCCTCGTGCCACAGGTAGTCCATCGCGCCATTGGCGGCATCGATGCCCACCGGCGACACCAGGGCCCAGTCCACCTGCAGCCGCGCGATCTCGGCCACGGTCTGCTCGCCGTAGGTGGCGGGCACATCGTCCTCCAGCCGGCCGCCCAGCAGATGCACCTCGTGGCGGCGGTGGCAGGCCAGCACCATGGCGGCATCCAGCGAGTTGGTGATGACGATCAGGCCCTCACGCTGGGCCAGTTCCTGGGCCAGCGCCAGCGTCGTGGAGCCGGCATCCAGGAAGCAGGCCTGGCCGGGCTGGATCAGCGTCGCCGCCAGCCGCGCGATCTCGCGCTTCTGCGGCTGCTGCAGGCCGGTTCGCTCCAGATAGGCCGGCTCGGGCGGCACCGCCGGCGCGGCGGCGGGCGGCACGGCGCCGCCGTGCACGCGGGCCAGATGGCCCGAGCGCTCCAGCTCGATCAGGTCACGCCTCACCGTCTCCCGGGACACGCCCAGGGCCTCGGCAAAGTGTTCGGTCGTCAGGCGTTGATGCGTCTGGAGCAGGTCCAGGATGAGGCGGTGTCGTTCGGCAACCCACATGTGCGGCAAGGGACGGGAAGAAGGAGCGCGGCCTGAGTGGGCCACAGCCAGATGGCGGTTGTGTGAATGCGAGGACGCTTGTGGAAATTCGTGGAAATCAGGCCAAAGACACCGATCTGTCGCAGAACTGTCGTGGATTTTTGTGACATTGCGGCCCGTCACACGGCTGGCACGGGTTGTTCCCGGGTCGGCCCTCCGCAGCCTCAAAACGCGCTCAGCGCCTCCACACCATGCGATCTGCAGTTCACGCCCTCAGCCCCCTGGCCGCCCTGCTGGCTCTGGCCTTCACCGCCCTGCCGGCCCTCGCGCAAAGCGCCGACACCCAGGAACTCGAACGCGTCACCGTCACGCTCGGCCGCGGCCAGATCCGCTCCGTGCAGGGCCTGACCAAGGCCGACTTCGAGGCCGCCGCCGCGGCCGGCCAGAGCCCCCTGGCCACCGTGTCGCGCCTGCCCGGCGTCAACTTCCAATCGGCCGACCCGCTGGGCAACTACGAGTGGTCCACCCGCTTCACGGTGCGCGCCTTCTCGCAGAACCAGCTCGGCTTCACGCTGGACGGCGTGCCGCTGGGCGACATGAGCTACGGCAACCTGAACGGCCTGCACATCAGCCGCGCCATCTCCAGCGAGAACGTCGCCCGCGCCGACCTGTCGCAGGGCACGGGCTCGCTGGACACCCCCTCGTCCAGCAACCTCGGCGGCACGCTGCAGTTCTATTCCATCGACCCGGCCAAGGCCTTCGGCCTGCAGCTCTCGCAGACCCTGGGCAGCGACAGCAACCGCCGCACTTTCGTGCGCCTGGACAGCGGCCAGTCCGAGCTCGGCGCCATCTATGCCAGCTACACCCACCAACAGGCCGACAAGTGGCGCGGCCAGGGCCAGCAGCGCCAGGACCAGTTCAACCTGAAGTATGTGAAGGACTTCGGCGAGACCCGCCTGTCGGCCTTCGTCAACACGTCCAACCGCCGCGAAGTCGACTACCAGGACATGTCCCTGGAGATGGTCAACCGCCTGGGCTACAACTGGGACAACTATTACCCCGACTTCAACACCGCGCTGCAGTCGGCCAAGGGCATCTGGACGCATGGCGAGACCAGCGTCGACGACGCCTACTACGCCGGCTCCGGCCTGCGCAAGGACACGCTGGCCGGCGTGACGCTGGACACCAAGCTGGCCGAGGGCCTGCGCCTGAAGACCACCGTCTACCACCACAAGAACGACGGCCGCGGCCTCTGGTTCACGCCCTACACCGCCTCGCCCGACGGCACGCCCATCGCGCTGCGCACGACCGAATACGGCATCAAGCGCGACGGCCTGACCGCCACGCTGGACTACGAGATCGGCATCCACCAGCTGCGCGCCTCGCTCTGGCACGAGAACAACGACTTCGACCAGGCACGCCGCTTCTACGCCGTCAGCGCCAACGCCATCCCCGACGTCTACAGCTTCCCGAGCAACCCCTTCCAGACCGCCTGGCAGTACGCCTTCAACACCAAGACCGACCAGTTCTCGCTGTCCGACACCATCGCCATCGCCAAGGACTTGACGCTGGGCGCCGGCTTCAAGTCGCTGCGCGCCAAGATCGACGGCAACCTGCAGCTGGGCAGCGGCCACCCCAACGGCTCCATCACGGCCAGCAAGGGCTTCCTGCCCCAGGTCGGCCTGAACTACCAGCTCAGCCGCAGTGACGAGCTCTTCACCAGCGTCTCGCGCAATATGCGCGCCTATCAGGGCGCCGGCACCGGCACGACGCCGTTCGCGACGACCCAGGCGGGTTTCGACGCGATCAAGGGCTCGCTGCACCCTGAGACCTCGGACAACTTCGAGGCCGGCTGGCGCACCAGCAGCAAGCTCTACGAGGCCGCCGTCACCGCCTACCTCGTCAACTTCAAGGACCGCCTGCTCGGCGTGACCCAGGGCTCGGGCATCCAGGGCAATCCGACGGTGCTGAGCAACGTCGGCGGCGTGCGCACCAAGGGCCTGGAAGCGGCGCTGTCGCTGCGCCTGATGCCGGGCGTCAGCTGGTACAACAGCCTGAGCCTGAGCAACTCGACCTATCAGGACAACGTCACCAGCAAGGACGCCAGCAACAACACCGTCACGGTCGCCACCGCCGGCAAGCATGTCGTCGACGCGCCCGACCAGATGGTCAAGAGCATCCTCAGCTACGACGACGGCCACTGGTTCGGCAACTTCGGCGCCGACTACATGTCCAAGCGCTACTACAGCTACCTGAACGACGCCGCGGTGTCCGGCCGCACGCTGTTCAACCTGAGCGGCGGCCTGCGCGCCAAGTCGCTGGGCTTCCTGGCCGAAGGCAGCGTGCAGCTGGGCGTGACCAACCTGACCGACCGCAAATACATCTCGACGGTGGGCAGCAACGGCTTCGGCAACAGCGGCGACAGCCAGACCCTGTTGACCGGCGCGCCGCGCCAGTTCTTCGTCACGTTCACCGGCAAGCTCTGATGAGCCTCGCCCAGCTCGACCGGCGCCAGCTGATGCTGGCCGCCGGGCTGGCGGCGGTGGGCGTCAGCGCACAGGCGGGCTCGCGCCCGCCTGTGCTCGCCGCGCCCACCGACCCGCAGCGCCTGCAACGGCTGAGGATTGCCTTCGGCTCCTGCGCCAAGCAGTCCAAGCCCCAGCCCATCTGGACCGCGGTGCGGGCCGCGCGGCCGGAGCTCTTCCTCTTCCTCGGCGACAACCTCTATGCCGACGCGCAGGACGCCGACACGCTGCGCCAGCGCTACGCGGAGTTCCGCCGCGTGGAGGCGCTGCAGTCCTTCCGCCGCGACGTGCCCCATCTCGCGATCTGGGACGACCACGACTTCGGCGACGACGACGTCGGCGGCGACTACCCGTTCAAGGCCCTGTCGCAGCAGCTCTTCTGCGACGAATGGGGCGAGCCCGCCGACTCGCCGCGCCGCAGCCGCCCCGGCATCTACGAGGCCTACCGCATCGAGCGCGGCGGCCGCACGGTGCAGCTGCTGATGCTGGACCTGCGCTTCAACCGCACGCCCCTGGTCGCCGACCCGGCTTTGAAGCAGGGCTATGCGGCCATGGTCGCCAAGGCCAAGCTCGGCGGCGGTGCGATGAAGGGCTGGTATGTGCCCAACCTCGACCCGGCCGCGACGCTGCTGGGCGAGCCGCAATGGGCCTGGCTGGCCGAGCGCCTGGCCGAGCCCGCCGACGTGCGCATCCTGTGCTCCAGCGTGCAGCTGGCCGCCGAGGGCACGGGCTGGGAGGGCTGGAACAACTTCCCGCTGGAACGCCAGCGCCTCGTGGACCTGATCCGCGACAAGCGCGCCGAGGGCGTCGTCGTCATCAGCGGCGACATGCACTACGCCGACCTGTCGCGCTGGGACACGCCCGGCTGCTACCCGCTGTGGGACCTGACCTCCAGCGGCCTGACCGAGGTCTGGGACATCCCGACGCCCAACGCGCGCCGCGTGTCCGAGGTCTATGCTGACATCAACTTCGGCCTCGTCGACCTGGACTTCTCCAAGCCCGTGCCCGAGCTGACTCTCGCCATCCGCGACGTGAAGGGCGACACCCGCCTCAGCCACCGCCTGAGCCTCGACCAACTCCGCTTCTCCACCAAGGCATGAGCAAACTCAACCGCCGACACGTCCTCGCCGGCCTGGCCGCTGGCGGCCTGGCACCCCTGACCTTCGCCCAGCCCAGCGAGCTCGAGAAAGCCGCCCGCACCGAGGGCCGCATCGCCAGCGTCGGCATGCCCGACGACTGGGCCAACTGGCGCGCCACCTGGGCCGACCTGCAGCGCCTCTACGGCCTCGCCCATGTCGACACCGACATGAGCAGCGCCGAGGAGATCGCCAAGATCGAGGCCGAGCGCGCCAATGCCAGCATCGACATCGGCGACGTCGGCTTCGAGTTCGGTGCCATCGCCAAGGCCCGCGGCATCACGCGCGCCTACAAGCCCACGACCTGGGTGCAGGTACCCGACTGGGCCAAGGACGCCGACGGCCATTGGGCCCTGGCCTACACCGGCACCATCGCCTTCGCCGTCAACAGGCGGCTCCTGAAGGAGGTGCCGCGTAGCTGGAAGGCGCTGTTCGCGGCCCAGCCACGCGTGCTGATCGGCGCCGTCGGCCGCGCGGCCCAGGCCAATGCCACCGTGCTGGCCGCGGCCCATGCGCTGGGCGGCGACGAAACCAAGCTGCAGCCCGCGCTGCAGGCCTTCGCCCAGCTCGCCAAGGCCCACAAGCTGATCAGCACCGACCCCTCGCCCGCGCTGATGGAACGCGCCGAGGCCGAGGTCTTCCTGATGTGGGACTTCAACGCGCTGAGCTACCGCGACAAGATCCCCAACGCGGCCGACTACGAGGTGCTCATCCCCAGCGACGGCAGCATCACCAGCGGCTACACGACGCTGCTGAACAAGTATTCCAGGCGCCCCGCGGCCGGCGACCTGGCGCGCGAATACATCTTCAGCGATGCCGGCCAGCTCAACCTCGCGCGCGGCAACGCCCGGCCCATCCGTGTGGACCACCTGGCCCTGCCCGAGGACCTGAAAAAGAAGCTGCTGCCCGCCGCGCAGTACCAGGCTGCGCGCGCGCTCAAGCCGGCACTGTGGACCGAGGAAGTGAAGAAGCTGCCACGCGCCTGGCAGCGCGAGGTGCTCGGCGCATGAACAAGCTCGTCCTGCTGCTGGTCGACGGCCTGCGCGCCGACACCGCGCGCGACTACCTCGGCTATGTCCAGGCCCTGAACGAGGCCGGCCGCGCGCACTGGAGCAACCTGCGCTGCGAGCTGCCCAGCCTGTCGCGCCCGCTCTACGCCACCGTGCTGAATGGCCGCACGCCGCTGGACCACGGCATCCTCGGCAACGGCCAGGCCGGCCAGCGCTGCGGCAGCACGGTCTTCGACGACCTCGCCGCCGCCGGCCGCCACTCCGCCGTGGCGGCCTACCACTGGGTGTTCGAGCTGTTGGCCGGCGCCGTCTTCGACCCGCTCGCCCACCGCGAGACCGCCCTGCCCCAGCTCGGCATCGAGGCCGCGCGCTGGTACTGGGAGGACGACTACCCCGACTCCCATCTGCTGGCCGACGCCGAGGCGCTGCGCCAGGCCCACGCGCCGGACTTCCTGTTCGTTCACCCGATGGGGCTGGACCTGGCCGGCCACCGCCACGGCGGCGAGTCCACCGGCTACAGCTTCGCTGCCCGCAAGCTGGACGCGGTGCTGGCCCAGGCCCTGCCGCGCTGGCATGCCGCCGGCTACGACCTGCTGCTGACCAGCGACCACGGCATGCATGCCGACCACTGGCACGGCGGCGCCCTGCCGGTGGAACGCGACGTGCCCCTGGTCTGGCTGCCTCATGACACCCAGGCGGGCGGCGCCGACGCACCGGCCGGCTGGCCGACGACGCAGCTCGGCGTCCGCGGCTTCGTCGCCCAGCGCCTCGGATGCGCCTGACCCCCGCCCGAGCCTGGCTCGCAGCCGGGCCCCTGCTCGCGCTGATGGCCGCGGCCCTGCTGCTGCCCTTCGGCTGGCGCAGCCTCGACCTGCTGCGCGCCTGCCTGGGCGGCGGCGAATGCGCGCTGCACGAGCTCTGGGCCGACCGCTTCTACATCGACGCCATCGCGCGCACCGTGCTGCTGTCGGCCGCGTCCACGGCCCTGGGCCTGGTGCTGGGCCTGGGCGCGGCCCTGCACCTCGTCGCCCATCCGCGCTGGGAGAAGCCGGTGGCCGTGCTGGCCGGCCTGGGCGCCAATTTCGCCGGCGTGCCGCTGGCCCTGGCGCTGACCCTGCTGCTCGGCAGCCAGGGCGTGCTGACGACGCTGGCCCGCAATGCCGGCCTGCTGCAGGGCTGGGACCTGAACAGCGACGCCGGCCTGCTGCTGGCCTTCACCGCCTTCCAGCTGCCGCTGGCCGTCGTGCTGCTGATGGCGCCGGTGCGCCTGCTGGACCCGACGCTGGCCGAGGCCGCCGCCACGCTGGGCGCCTCGCCGGCGCGCTTCTGGCGCCGCGTGGGCCTGCCGCTGCTGGCGCCCAGCCTGGTCGAGACGGCCAGCCTGCTGTTCGCCAACGCGGCCGCCGCCTATGCCACGCCCTTCGCGCTGGCCGGCACGGCCAGCCCGGTGCTGGCTGTGCGCATCGCCGCGGCCGTCAGCGGCGACATCTTTTCCCAGCCCGAGCTGGCCACGGCCCTGTCCCTCGTGATGGCCCTGCTGCTGCTCACCGTCATCGCCGGCGGGCGCTGGTGGTCGGCGCGCCTGAGGCGTTCGGCATGAGGTCGGTCAATCGCCCCTGGCGCCCGCCCGCCTTCGCCTTCTGGGCCGCGGCGCTGCTGGTGCTGCTGCCGCCACTGGCCGTGCTGGCCTATGGTCTGAGCGAGCGCTGGGACCAGGGCCTGCTGCCGCAGGGCGCGACGCTGCACTGGCTGGCGGGCCTCGCGGCCGATGAGCGCGTGACCACCGCCGCATGGAATTCGGTCTGGGTCTCGGGCGCCGCGGCGGTCCTGGCCCTGCTGCTTGGCGGCGCCGCCAGCCTGGCCGCCCATCTCGCGGCGCCGCGCCTCAAGGCGCTGCTGGACGCGCTCGCGCTGCTGCCCTATGCCATCCCGCCGGTGGTCGTCGCCATCGGCGCGCTGGACCTGTTCGTCGGCCGCTGGGGCGATGTGCTGGACCTGCGCGCCGTCTACGTCGGCCTGCTGGCCGCGCTGCTGTTCCCGCTGGTGCACCAGACGCTGTCGGCCGCGCTGCAGCAACTGGACGCCCAGCCGCTGATCGACGCCAGCCGCACGCTGGGCGCCTCCGACGGCCTGCTGCTGCGCCGTGTTTTGCTGCCGCTGCTGCTGCCGGCCTTCGCCGCGGCCGGCCTGCTGGCCTGGACGACGGCGGCCATGGAGTTCGCCATCGCCAACCTGCTGCTGGCCGGCTCGCTGGAGCTGCTGCAGCCCCTGGTCAACGGCCTGCGCGGCGCCAACGGCCACCTCGCGGCGGCGCTGATCGTCGTCAGCCTCGTCATCGTCACCGGGCTCGGCCTGGTCATCCAAATGCTCACCTCATGGCGAACCCCAGCGCGCTCCTAGTCCGCCAGGCCAGCCTGGCCCTCGGCGGCCGGCCCATCCTGCAAGGCATCGATGTCGAACTGCCGCGCGGCCAGGTGCTGGCCCTGCTGGGCGGCTCGGGCTGCGGCAAGACCACGCTGCTGCGCGCCATCGCCGGCCTGCAGCCGCTGGACAGCGGCAGCGTGCACCTCGACGGCCGCGACATCTCGACCCTGCCCACGGCCCGGCGCGGCATCGGCGTCGTGTTCCAGCACTACGCCCTCTTTCCCAACCTCAGCGTGCGCGACAACATTGGCTTCGGCCTGCAGGCCCGCCGCGAGGGCGAGGCGGCCCAGCAGGCGCGCGTGGCCGAGCTGCTGGCCCTCGTCGGCCTGGCCGAGCACGCGGCCAAGCGGCCGGCCCAGCTCTCCGGCGGCCAGCGCCAGCGCGTGGCCCTGGCGCGCGCGCTCGCGCCGCGGCCCTCGCTGCTGCTGCTGGACGAACCCTTCTCGGCGCTGGACGAGTCCTTCCGCATCCCGCTGCGGCGGTCCTTCCGCCAACTGCAGCGCGAGCTGGGCCAGAGCTGCGTGCTCGTCACCCACGACCGCGACGAGGCCTTCGAGCTGGCCGACCGGGTGGCCGTGATGTTCGACGGCCGCATCGAGCAATGCAGCCCGCCGGCCGAGCTGTGGCAACGCCCGCGCACACGCCGCGTGGCCGACTTCCTCGGCGCCTTCAACCGCCTCGATGCACGCACGGCACCCGAGCCCTGGCGGCGCGACGCCGGCTGCTGGATCGCACCGCTGGCCGCGCTGCAGGTCGCCGACGCCGGCACCGCGCCGGACGCCTGGCGCCTGGCGACTCGCGTGCTGGCCGCCCACCCCGGACGCCAGCACACCAGCGTCGAGCTGCAGGCCTGGGGCGAGCAGATGCTGACGCTGAACCTGCCGCCCGAAGCGGCCGCGCCAGCACCGGGCATGCAGCTGGAGCTGGCACTGCCGGCAGTTGCGCTGCAGTGGCTGGCGGACTGACGCAACGCCGTTCAGCGAGCGGAGCCGGCTGGCACGGTGGGCACTGGCAGCCCACGGCTGCTCATCTGCGCAACTGGCCCCAACCGCAGTGAAGCGCTCCGCTACTCAGGTCTCAGGCGAGCAATTGAACCCGGGCAGCCAGTTCTTGCACATAGCGGTCTTCGATGCCCAAGCGCCCCAACTGAGCGGCAACCTGCGCCAGGTAGTCGCGATTGCTCCCGATCTCGCCTTGGGCGACAGCGATCATGGCGGCTGTTTCGTCGAGGGGATGTTCGCCGAAGTAATTCGGATGCTCCTTGTTTGCCCGGAAGACCAGGGCCTTGACCTCGCCCTGAGGCGTGCTGACCGGCATCAGCTGGGGCCGATAGTCGTCCCAGAGCATTTCCCGGCGCCAGACGATCGCAGCTTCGAAGTCCGCGGCCGAGGCCTCGACCCGAAAGGCCAAGCCAGCGCAGCAGCCCGCGCCTTCTTCCAGCGACAGCATCAGCGCCGGGTGCTCGGGAGAGCCGCGCCCTATCGTGTTCTTGTGGGAGAAGCGACGGACATGCCCCGCCAAGTTGGCGAGCCTGATTTCCTCAAAATGAATGCCTGGGTCCCACATCAGACCGCCGTAGGCGAAGACCCATAAGTCCTCGGCCGGATCAAGGCCGCCGAGGACTGCTTGCCGCGAGATGTCGAGCTGCTGGTCGCCGACTCGCCAATTGACCGGGAAGCCCGCGTCGCGTGCACGCTGATCCCAGGCCGCCAGCACTTCGACAGTCGCCCGAAGCGCTGACTTCTCGGCGGGCGTCACCCGGTCGCGGAGTTGCGGGAGATGAGTGAAAGCATCTTGGCGCATGGGATCCCTTCGAGCGTCGCATCAAGCCTCCGGGAAGGTTATCGCGCCCAACCGCGATCGGCCTCCTGAAAGGAGTTGACGAGCCCGGCAGACCGATGTGCCAAACCGCATGCGGCCCTACAACGCCTTCTCCATGAACACGCTCAGCGGGTCATCGGCATAGCCGCCGAAGGGCCCGCGGCGCGCGAAGCCGCAGCGGGCATAAAGCGCCAGCGCCTCGGGCTGGTAGGGCCCAGTCTCCAGCCGCAACAGGCCACAGCCGCGCCCCCGAGCCTCTGCCTCCAGCAGGGCCAGCAGTCGCCCACCCGCGCCCTGCCCGCGGCCATGCGGGCTGACGAACATGCGCTTGAGTTCGCCGAAGTCCGGCGACAACACGACGGCGCAGCAGCCGATCGCCCGGCCACTCGCATCCCGCGCCACGGCGAACAGCACATTCGGCTGCGTCAAGCCGCTCAGGTCCAGCAGATGCCGGCTCTCGGGCGGGTAGAGCGTGTCCTGGTAGGCGTCCAGCTCGGCGATGAGGGCGATGACCTCGGGCTGGTCGGCGGATTCGAGGGCGAGGCTGGTCCCGCAGGGCTGCGCCGTCATGATCCGATGCGCTCGAAGCGCGGCTTCTCGACGCCGTCGATGACGACGTTCCCGATGAACATCGCATGCGGCCTCACCCACCAGCCGCTGTCGTTGTAGAGCGGCCGGTAGACGACCAGGGCCTCCAGCGTCTCGCTGTGGCGGGCGGTGGCAAGCACCTCGTATTCGCCGCCCTTGTAGTGGCGGTAGTGGCCGGGGGCGATGGCAGGCAGCGGGGGCAGGTCGGAGCTCATGCCCCGCATTTCACCTCATGGCTTGAACGCCGGGTCGCTCTCGGCACCGGCGCGCGGCTTCCAGCCGACGCTGTAGTAGTCGCCACGGTCGCGCGCCCAGGGGTCGAAGGCGTTGACGACCGTGCTCAGCTCGTTGCCGAGCTCGGGCATCGTGCGCAGCAGCACGCGCTTCAGGGGCGAGACCGGCACGCGGTGGCCGTTGCTCTCCCGGGGCTCGAACTGCGGGCCGGTGGGGCCGTTGTTCATCACCCACTCGACGCCGAGCCGGCCGTAGAACTCGGGCCGGAAGCTGCTCGTGAAGAAGCGGTCGCTGAACAGCCGCCGCGACGCGTTCAGGATGAAGACCTGGAACTGCGTCTCCGAGATCGCATAGCCATGCGGCCGCGTGAACTCGGACAGCCAGCCCACCACCGTGTCCACGTCCTCGATGTTGTCGACGAGGCTGCCGTCCGGGTGGCCCAGGCAGTCGTTGATGGGGCTGCCGTCGAGGTTCTTCTGCGCGGCCGTGATGATCTTGCTGGCGTCGCACCTGTGCTGGCCATAGATGCTGCGCAGCTCGGCGATGACCTTGAGCTGGCGTGCGCGTTCGGGCGAGCCGGCGGCCAGGTGGGCGTCGACGAAGTCATCGAAGCTGGTGAGCTGGCGCAGGCCGTACTGGCGGCGGAACTCGTTGAAGCGCGGCACGCCGTGCTCGCGGTCGCGGATCAGGTCCAGCGCGGCGACGTCGATCCTGCCGGTGCTGGATTGCAGCCTCGGCAAAGGCAGGTTCTGCAGGAAGGCCGGCGTGTTGCCCAGCGTCAGCAGGCCCAGGCGCTGGCGGCCCATGGACAGGGCCCAGTCGGCCGCGCCCTGGGCCGCCAGCGCACCGGTGGCCTTGGCGCGGAAGGTGTCGATGACGGGCACCTTGGCCGCGATGCGGTTGGGGTCGGCGTCCCAGTGGCGCAGCTCGATCAGGTCGGGCACCAGCGAGTGCAGACGGTAGACGCTGACAAACTCTTCCGGGAAGTTGAATGGCGAGCCGAAATGGTTGACGCCGCCGTTCACGTCCTCCGGGTTGGCGAGGTTCCAGATGTCGTCCTTGACCGGGTCGTGGCGGGCGAACAGGTGGTCGTCCTTGTAGACCCGCGCGCCAAGGCCGAAGATGCCCGGCCCCGAGGCCAGTGCCGAATACCACTGGCCGGCCTTCTTCGCGTTCTCGGACTTGCCGAAGTTCTGCACGACGACGGCCTCCAGCGCATGCTCGACGCGCGGATGGCCTTCGAACAGGCCACCCCAGTTCGCGTTCATGCCGAGGTAGAGGGGCTCGTCGTAGAGCAGCTGCGGCGTCCATTCGATGGTGTGGATCTTGGCGATCTCGGCCGCGACGACGAGGCGGGCCACCTCGAAGAGCACGTCGGCCGTCACGTCGCGGTAGCGGATCAGATCGCCCGGCTTGGCCGGATCGCGCAGGCCCGAGTCCGCATCGGGCGTGGACGCCGCGCGGCGGCGGAACTCGGCGACGAAGGCGTTGTGCTCACGCGAGAAGATCGTGTGATAGAAGCCGATGCCGATGCTCCAGTTGTCCGGAAAGGCCGCGCTGCCCTGCCCCGCCCACTGCGGGTTGATCGGGTCGCCGGGCGCGAACACCGGCAGCTGGCCCTGGGCCTCGCCGGCGCCGGTGCGCGCGCCGGGCCGCATCAGCAGCCGGGCCGGGTCGTCGGGGTCGCGCTTCACGCGCTGGCGCGAGATCGCGTCGTAGCCGTAGATCTGCGAGGCGTCCCACCAGGCCGTCACGTTGTTGGCATGGGTGCGAAAGGCTCGCGCCAGCGGCCTGGCGCCGTCAGGAGCCGTGTAGCGCGGCGGCGCGCCGCTGTCGGCCACATAGCCGCGGTCGATGCGGTCGCCGGGCCGGCAACCCAGCCCAGCCGCATCGCCCGCGCACCCCACCGGCATCCAGTCGGGCGCGTTGTGACCCTCTTCCATGTGCGAGAACCAGTCGTGCGTCATGAACTGGATCCAGAACGCCGCCAGCACGTTGAAGAAGGGCGCCTTCTGGTAGTCGCAGTTCGCGTCGGCCGACGCGCCGGGCAGGCCCTGGCCGTCGCGGCACCTGGCCGGGTCGCTCTGGGTGCGCGTGAACAGCTTGCGGCTGATGAGCTGCGGGTCGGGCTGCAGCAGCGACAGGCGGTCGCCGTGGCGGTTGCGGGCGAGCTGGTCGTCGCTGAGGTCGGGGTAGGTGGCCTCGAACTGCACATTGCGCGCGAACAACGTGCCGCTGGAGCCCATGCGCGGGTTCCTGATGTCGTTGCAGATGCCGCTGAGCTGGCGCCAGCGGATCAGCTCGCCGGTGCAGAGCTGCGGGCCGTCGCCGCCCACGGCCGCGTAGAAGGGCGAGCTGGCCGGCAGCCGCATCGAGGGCCAGGTCTTGAGGGCCAGGCCGGGCACACCGTCGCGACCGAGCGCGTAGTCGGCAAAGCTGCCGGAGTTGTCGAACAGATTGAGCTTGATCAGCTCCATGCGCTGGTATTCGAGGTCCAGCAGCGCGCCGTCAACGCCGCGGCCGTTGGGCCCGAGGTGGCTGCCCACGGCGCCGCTGCCCGGCAGCAGCGAGCTGGCGTCGCCGGTGGCCCAGTAGTTGGCCCAGTCGACATAGGGCGTGCCGCGGAAGGCCGCCGCCTTGTCGCCGCCGCGGCAGCGCGCGACGTCCTCGCCGACCTTGCCGTTGAAGCGCTCGCCGCGCTCGTCGGCCACCTTGCGAAAGCCGCCCAGCACCATGGCCGAGCAGTTCTTCGTGTCGTCCAGGCTGGCCTGGGGCGTCGTGCTGACGCAGCCAGCCAGCAGCCAGGGCAACAGCATGGCTGTCAGATGAAACTTCATGCGCATCTCCTCACGGGCTGCCTCGCGGATCGAGCAACATAGCGAGCCGGTCGTCGCAGCGTCAATCCTGCGAAGGCCAAAAAGATTCATCTTGAGGACAGCCCCATGCCCCGCGTCGAAGCCATGCAAGCCTCCCGCCGCCAACTGCTGCAACTCGGCGCCGGCGCCGCCAGCCTGCTGGCCACAACCCAGCCGGCCCAGGCCACGCCATCCGCCCCATCCACTTCCGGCCCGCTGCGCGCGCCGCGCCTGCGCCCGGGCGACACGCTCGGCCTCGTCAGCCCGGCCAACGCGAGCTTCGAGCGCGAGCCGCTGAAGCTCGCCATCGAGTCGCTGCAGGCCCTGGGCTTCAAGGTCAAGCCGGGCGAGTTCGTCGCCGCACGCCGCGGCCCCTTCGCCGGCACTGACGCCCAGCGCGCCGCCGACATCAATGCAATGTTCGCGGACGACTCGGTGGCCGGCATCCTCGCGATGACCGGCGGCTCGGGCTGCAACCGCATCGTCGACAGGCTGGACTACGCGCTGATCCGCCGCAAGCCGAAGTTCTTCGGCGGCTTCAGCGACCTGACCAGCCTCGTCAACGCCATCCACCGCCAGACCGGCCTGGTCAGCTTCCACTGCCCGGTGGCCGCGTCGGAGTGGAACGACTACTCGGTGCAGAACTTCAAGGCCGTCGCGATGAACGCCGAGGCCGCCGTGCTGCGCAACCCGGTCGCGCCGCCCGCGGACGACCTCGTCGCGCGCGAGGAGCGCATCACGACCATCCGGCCGGGCCGCGCGCAGGGGCCGCTCGTGGGCGGCAACCTGACCGTGCTGGCCTCGCTGGCCGGCACGCCCTACTTCCCCGACTGCCGCGGCGCGATCCTCTTCCTCGAGGACATCAACGAATACATCTACCGCGTGGACCGCTGCCTCTCCACGCTGCGCCTCGCCGGCGCGCTCAGCGCCTTGGCCGGCGTCGTGCTCGGCCGCTTCACGAAATGCGAGCCCGGCGAGGGCTATGGCAGCCTGACGCTGGACGAGGTCTTCGACGACTACTTCCTGCCGCTGAATGTGCCGGTGTTCCGCGGCGCGTCCATCGGCCACATCAAGCGCAAGCTGACCGTGCCGGTGGGCGCGCCGGCCGAGATCGATGCGGACGCCGGCACGATCAGGCTGCTGGCGCCCGCCGTGCTCTAAGGCTTCACGCAGGCCGACGCCGGCAGCCCGTAGGGCTTGAGCAGCTCGGCCGTGCGGCCGCTGCGGCAGAGCTCGTAGAGCGTCTTCGCCAGCGCCTGGGCCTGGGCCAGGTCGACGCTCTGGCGCGTCAGCCCGAAGGAGTAACCAAAGGCCTTCACGAGGCCGGCCGGCTGCAGGTTGCGGACGCCGTCCTCGCGCATCAGGTGCTGGGCGACAGCCTCGTTGGCCAGGGCCAGGCCATCTTCGCCATAGCGGCCGGCAGCCAGCTTGCGCACGACGGTGCGGTTGTCGGGCTCGACCTCGCTGCGCGCACGCGGCACGCCCTCGATGAGCTGCTCCAGCGTCAGCGCCGTGGCCGACGGGCCGTAGGCGCCTATGACGCGTCCGGCCAGGGTCTGCGGGTCGCCCGCGTACTGGTAGCTGCTGCCCAGCCGCGCGAACAGCACATAGCGGCCCTCGATGACCGGCGGCGACACATGGAAGTACTGGCGCCGCTCGGGCGAGTCGACGACGGTGAAGATGCCCTCGACCTCGCCGCGCTGGGCCATGTTCAGCGCACGCCGCCAGGGCAGCACCTCGATGCTGCAGCTCCAGGCCAGCCGCGCGCAGGCGGCCTGCAGCACCTCCACCATCGGGCCCGCCGGGCGGCCGTCGATGGCGAAGGTGTAGGGCGGGAAGGGCTCCGTGACGAAGCGCATCGGCGTCTGCGCCCAGGCCGGCAGCGCCAGCAGCCCGGCCATGCAGGCCAGACCGCGCCAACTGAGGATTCCCATGCCCGCCTCCCGTCGAGTCGTGCCCGCATCCTAAGCCGACGGTACGTGACCGCCAAGAAGTCAGCGCCGGGCCGCCACCCAGTTCACGAGGGCGTCCAGTACGGGCCGCCCCCTGGCCGCCGCGTCGGGGTGGTTGAGCAGCGCGACGAAGACCCAGGCCCGCCCGCTCGCGTCGGGCACGAGGCCGGCGAGGCCGACCGCGCCGCGCAGCGTGCCGGTCTTGAGCCGCGCGCGGCCGGTGGCCGGGCCGTCCTTCAAGCGGCGCGACAGCGTGCCGTCGACGCCGGCGATGGGCAGCGTCGCCAGCAGCTCGGGCGCCTGGGCGCCGGCCTGGGCCACGCGCAGCAGGCCGGCCAGCTGCGCAGGGCTGATGCGCTCGCTGCGCGACAGGCCCGAGCCGTTGTCGAGCACGAGGCCGCGGTCGTCCAGCCCATGGGCCGCGAACCAGGCGCGCACGCTGCGGTCGGCCGCTGCCAGCGTGGACTCGCCCGGCTGCGCGGCCTGGGCGCCGAGCTGCAGGTAGACGAGACGGGCCAGCGCGTTGTCGCTGCGCTTCATCACGCCGCGCAGCAGCTCGGCCAGCGGCCGCCCCGCGTGGCTGGCCAGCACGACGGCGCCGGCCGAGGCCGGCCCTTCGACATCGCCAGCGGCCATCGTGCCGCCCAGCTCGGCCCAGAACTGGCGCACCGCATGGGTCAGCAGCCATTGGCGGTCGACGAGCTGCAGCGGCGCGAGCTGGCGGCAGCCACGCGGGAAGGCACCGTGCAGCTTCAGCCGCCGCGCGTCGCCGTCGGCGACCAGCTCGGCGGGCTTCCAGTCCTCGTCCCAGTCCTTGCAGGGCCGCGCGGACAGCGTCATCGCGCCGGCGTCGAGGCTCAGGCCGGCCAGCGCCGGCAGGCTGCGCGCGGCGACGCCCGCCTCCGTCGAGCGCAGCTCGATGTCGAGCAGGCTGCCGTTGAGCTGCAGCGCGTCGGGGATCACGTTGTAGTCGAACTCGGGCGCCTCGTCGAAGGGCGGCTGACCCGTGTCGAAACGGGTCGGGTTGAAGAGGGTCCTGTCGACGACCAGGCCGCCGCGGATCTCGCGCAGGCCGCTCTCGCGCAGCTGGCGCAGCAGCCACCACAGCGCCGGCCAGTCGAGGTCGGGGTCGGCGCCGCCGCGCAGGATCAGCGGGCCGTCCAGCACGCCACCCACCGGCGGCGCGGCGGCCAGCAGCTCGGTGTGGCCGCGATGGTTGATGCCGAGGCGCTCCAGCGCGACGACGGCCGTCACCAGCTTCATCGTCGAGCCCGGCGCCATGGCTTCTTCGGCGCGGCGCTGCAGAGCCGGCCGCGAGCCGTCCAGCGGCTGCAGCACGAAACCCAGGCTGTCGGCCGGCAGGCCGGCCCGGTCGAGGGCGGCCTGCACGGGGTCGGGCAGAGGCCGCGCGGCGCAACCCGCCAGCAGCAGCGCCGCCGCAAACGGCCAGACGCGCATCAGCAGACGCCCAGGCGGCGGGCGACGAAGCGGGCCAGGGCCACATCCTCCAGGCCCACGCCCACGCTCTTGTAGACGACGATGTCCAGCGGCCCGCGCGGGCGCGGCTCGACGATCAGCGCGCCGAGCTCGACGAGGCGCTCCGGCGCCACGACGCCGGGCGCGGCCATGACGAGCTCGCCGGCCTCATGGCGCGCCGCGCCCAGCCATTCGACGACGACCAGGCTGGCGCGGCCGAGCAGCGCGTCGTCCAGCTCGCGGGCCGTCGGCGTGCTGGTGCCGACGGCAGCGACGAAGGCGCCGGGCTTGACGAGGCCGCCGTCGAACAGCGGCACCGCCGAGCGCGTCGCCGTCACGATCACGTCGGCCTCGGCGGCAGCCTCGGCCACGCTGGCCGTGCGCACCGTCAGGCCCAGCGCCGCCTGCAGATCGCGCGCCAGCGCCTCGGCGCCGGAGCGGGCGCAGACCAGCACGCGCTCGAAGCGGCGCACGCGGCACAGCGCCTCGGCATGGGCCCGCGCCTGGATGCCGGCACCGAAGACGGCCAGCGTGCGCGCGTCCGGCAGCGCCAGCAGGTCCGCCGCGACGGCGGTGGCGGCAGCCGTGCGCAGCCGCGTGAACTCGTTGGCCTCCAGCGTCGCGATGGCCGCGCCGGTGGCGGCCGAGAACAGGCTGACGAGGAAGTGATATTTGCCGTCGCGCGCCGAGTAGACCTTGGTGCCGAGCACGGCCGGCAGCTCGCCATCGGCATCGAGGATGGCGCCCATCGCACTGATGGCCAGCGCGGCGCCGTCCTGCGTGGCGGTGGCGCGGTGGCGGCCCAGCACCTGGGCCCGGCCGCGCCCGTGCTGGGCAAAGGCGGCGCGCAGCGCGGCCACGGCGCTGTCGGGGTCGAGAACGGCCGTGACTTCGGCCTCGGTGATCAGTCGCATCGCAAGGGCTCCAAAACGGTTCATGGGCACTGTAGAGGGGCCGCGGCGCACCCGCAGCGCGCTTTCACTCGGCCATGCATTCCCGCAGGTTATGTGCGCTGCACAAGCATTCATCGGGAAACACGCAACACCTGGGGTGCTGCCCCCTGGGCGCACCCACGCGCGGCGGCGAACATGGCCGGCAATCAAATCACCCTGGAGTCGTTGAGATGAAGCTGAATCGTCTGGTGGGCCGGCTGGCGGTCCTCGGCCTCGCCGCCCATGCCGGCATCACGCTGGCGCAGAGCGAAACCGCTGCCAAGCTGGAGCGCGTCGAGGTGACGGGTTCCAGCATCAAGCGGCTGGTGGACGAAGGCGCACTGCCGCTGGAGGTCATCACGGCCGACCAGATCCGCCAGAAGGGCCTGAGCAGCGCCGAGGACGTGCTGCGCTCCCTGGCCGCCAACGCGGCCAACGCCAACAACGCGGTGTCCAGCAACAGCGTCTTCGGCCAGGAGGGCGACCGCCTCGCCGGCGGCGGCGCCTATGCCAACCTGCGCGGCCTCGGCCCCACCGGCACGCTGGTGCTGCTGAACGGCCGGCGCCTGTCCAACCAGGGCACGTCGGGCGGCTCGGTGGACCTGAATGCCATTCCGCTGGACATGATCGAGCGCATCGAGGTGCTGAAGGACGGCGCCTCGGCCATCTACGGCACCGACGCCATCGGCGGCGTCATCAACTTCATCCTGAAGCGCGACTACCGGGGCGTGCAGGCCAGTGCGAACTACAGCTCGCCGCAGGACGGCGCGGGCGGCCAGCAGCGCAAGCTCAACCTGACAGCCGGCTGGGGCGACATGGCGACCCAGGGCTTCAACATCTCCGGCAGCATCACGCACAGCCGCAACGACATCCTGCGCGGCGTGGACCGTCCCTGGGCCCTGGGCTACCAGCCCGATCGTGGCCTGGCGCCTGACACGTCCAGCTCGCCCTTCTTCGGCAACATCCTCGGCCAGAGCGGCAGCGCGCTGCCGACGGCGGGCACCACCATCGGCGCGACCGACCCGACCAAGTACACCGTGCTGAACGCGCTGGCCCTGACCAACCAGTGCACGGCCGTGCCCTTCGGCGTCAGCCAGCTCGCCAACCCGACGGTGCTGTCGGGCCTGGGCTACACCAAGGCCAACAGCACCTATCGCTGCGGCACCGACTACGGCCGCCAGTACATGCTGGCGGCGCCGAGCAAGACCACCAGCGGCGTCGTACGCGCCACTTTCAACGTCGGCAAGGACGCCACCGGCTTCGTCGAGTTCGTCGGCTCGCGCTACTACTCGCTGGGCGAATTCACGCCCTACCAGTTCAGCACGACTGCGCTCGGGCTGGGCTCGGTCGTCAACGGCACGGCCTATCCGACCGGCGCCAACTACCCGGTCAACGGCCCCTATTACGTCAACATGAAGGCGCTGTACGGCGCCAACCAGTTCGACCCGACCAAGTCCATTGCCTACCGGCTGCGCATGTGGGACTGGGGCTATCGCACGCTGGGCAACGAGTCCGTCAACGACCGCCTGACGGCCGGCATCGAGGGCGCCTGGGGCAACTATGACTACCGCCTCTCCATCGCCCGCGGCAAGGCCTCGGGCTACCAGGAGATGGTGGACGGCTATGCCGACACCAACAAGCTGGTCGCGCTGCTGACCAGCGGCATCTACAACCCCTTCCTGATGCCGGGCCAGACGCAGACGGCCGCGGCGATGAAGGCCGTGGAAGACACCAAGGTGCACGGCCGCCTCGCCGACGGCCGCACCCAGGTCGACCAGGTCCTCGCCAACATCTCCGGCCCGCTGATGAAGCTGCCGGCCGGCGACCTGTCCTTTGCGCTGGGCACCGACCTGCGCCGCGAGTTCTACGGCTACAGCGGCACGCAGAACTACAACTGCGTGTCGTCCTTCAGCAAGGGCAACATGCTGCTGGCCAACTCGGTGATGGGCTGCCCCGGCAACGGCTCGGCACCCGACATGACGCGCAACGTCGGCGCCGTCTACGGCGAGTTGCTGATCCCCGCGCTGAAGAGCCTGGAATTCGACCTGGCCTTGCGCTACGACCACTACCAGGAGGTCGGCAGCACGACCAACCCCAAGGTCAGCTTCAAGTTCACGCCCAACACCGACCTGCTGCTGCGCGGCTCCTACAACACCGGCTTCCGCGCACCGACACCGCAGCAACTGCATCTGGCCACGGTGACGCTCGCGACGACGGGCACCTTCCCCGACCCGGTCAAATGCCCCAACCCGACGGGCAACAACGACCCGTCCTGCCAGCTCAACAGCATCCCCTACCTGTCCGGCGGCAACGCCCAGCTCAAGCCGGAGAAGTCGCGTCAGGGCTCGCTGGGCGTGGTGTTCTCGCCGGTCAAGGACATGACGGCCTCGGTGGACTACTGGCAGATCAAGATGATCGACCGCATCCACAACCTGACGCCGACTCAGGAGCTGCAGAACTACTCGGTCTTCGCCAACAACTTCATCCGCGACCCCAGCGGCAACATCACCTTGATCCAGGCCGGCTGGATCAACGCCGGCGGCAGCATGACCAAGGGCCTGGACCTGACCGGCAACTGGGCGGCCAAGCTGGGCGACAACCGGCTGACGACGACGCTGTCGGCCACCAAGATGATCAGCGCCAGGGAGCAGCTCGTCTCCGGCACACCGATGATCCAGTACGTCGGCCAGTGGACGAACACGACGCTCTACCTGCCGTGGAAGGGCTCGCTGTCGAGCACCTACAAGACGCCGACGCTGTCGACGACGCTGTCCGCGAACTACTCGGCAAGCTACTGGGACGAGGATCACACGACGTTCACCAACGTCCCGGAACTGCAGCGACGCAAGGTCTCGAAGTACCTCACCTTCAACCTCATCGGCACCTTCACCGGCGTGAAGGACCTGTCGCTGGGCGCCGGCATCATCAACCTCTTCGGCGTCCAGCCGCCCTTCACCTGGCACGACGTCGACAACGCGGTCGGCACAGGCTGGGACCCGCGCGTGGCCGACCCGCGCGGCCGCACGCTGACGCTGACGGCGAGCTACAAGTTCTTCTGAGCCAAAGCTCCCTGCCGGCCCCCGGGCCGGTTTCCACGGCCCCGCATCGGGGCTTTTTTTCGGATGCAGCGCGACCCGCGCAACCGGGGAAGCCGCTCAGACCAGCGTCAGCGTGCCGGCCGCCACGTCGAGTTCGACGTGCAGGCCCAGCGGCAGCGGCCGGTTGGGCTGGCCGTGGCCGGCGGGCCAGCCGGCCAGCACCGGGCAGGGCAGGCCCTGCAGGTGGTCGGCCAGCACGGCGTCCGGGCTCCCGGCGCCGCTGAAGCTGCCCAGCACCAGGCCGGCGATGCGGCCCAGCACGCCGGCCAGGCGCAGCTGGCTCAGCATGCGGTCGACGCGGTAGGGCTCCTCGCCGATGTCCTCGATGAAGAGCAGGGCCCCGTCGGCCTCGGGCAGATAGGGCGTGCCGAGCAGCGCACAGAACATCGCCAGGTTGCCGCCGATCAGGCGCCCGCGCGCCCGCCCGCCGTGGCTGAGCGCCTGCGGCCGGGCGCGGCCCAGCAGGTCGCCGGCCCGCCAGCCACGCGCCAGGCCCGCGAACAGCGCCTCGGTGTCGGCCGCGGCGCCGGGCAGGCCCCAGTCGCTGGCCGGCATGGGCGCGTGCAGCGAAGGGATGCCGGCGTTCGTGCGCAGCGCATGCAGCACGGTCAGGTCGCTGTAGCCGATCAGCAGCCTGCGGCTGGCCGCGAGCCGGCCGGGCTGCAGGCGGTCGAGCAGGCGGATGCAGCCCGAACCGCCGCGCAGCGCCAGCACGGCATCGAAGCGCGGGTCGGCAAAGGCGGCGTGCACGTCGGCCAGGCGCACGGCATCGGGCGCGGCGAGGAAGTCCAGCGGCGCCGGCCCGTAGCAGCTCGGCAGCAGCGTGGGCGCGTAGCCGCGCTCGCGCAGCCAGCCCTCGACGGGTTCGAGACGCCCGGGCCCGGGCGGGCCGGCCGGCGCGATGACGGCGATGCCCGCGCCGCGGCGCAGCGGCGGGATCAGGAATTCGCCGTCTTCAGCCATGCATGCACCGCCGCGCCCAGGGCCGGCAGCTTCCAGGTCGTCGCTGCATCGGGATGCGGTGCATGGCGCTGGCCCAGGCTGGTCGTCACCGCGATCAGATAGTGCAGGTCGCCGTCGTGCACGATGCCGGCATCGCTGCCGTAGTTCTGCGTGTTGCCGGTCTTGTGCGCGAACCGCGCGGGGGGCGCCGGGATGCCGGCCACCCAGCCCGGCAGCGCGCGCAGCGACTCGCTGGACAGGATCTCGTTGAGCCTTTGCGCGTCCAGCGCGCGGCGGATGACGGCGCGGCTGGCGGCGCTGACCAGCGGCGGCCGGGCCGGCGCGTCGGCGTCCAGCCGCCAGACGAGGCGCAGCGCGTCCCAGGCCGTCATCTGGATCTGGCCGACGCCCGCGCCGGCGCCATTGCCCCAGCCGCCGTCGGCCGCGGTGTTGGCCAGCCGCAGCCCCGGCAGGCCCTGGGCTTCGAAGAGTTCGTGCAGCTCGTTGCGCACCTCGCGCCCGCCCTCGCGGCGGATGGCGCCGCGTGCATGCAGATGGGCGACGAGGGCCGACGTGGCCTCGTTGCTGCTGACCGTGATCATGTCGAACAGCCAGTCGGCCAACGGGCGGGTCGCGCCACCATGGGCCAGCGGCAGGGCCCAGTCGCTGCGGCCGGCGTCGACGAGGCGGGCCACGCCGACGGCGACCAGGGTCTTCAACAGCGACGCCGGGTAGGGCGCGACGAACCTCGGCCCGCTGCCGAACCAGGCGGGGAAGGCGATGCGCGACCAGTCCGCGCCGGGCAGCCAGGCAAAGGAGTCGCCGGCCGCGTCGCGCACATCGGCATGGAAGCCGATGTTGTCGACCGCGCCGTCCCCGCCGTCGAAGCGCGCGACCAGGCCCTGCGGATGTTCGCGCGAGAACAGCACATTGGCGCAGACCGGCGCCGCGCCGCGCGGGAACACGGCCACCGCGAGGTCGATGCTCGGGTGCCAGCCCAGTGGCGCGCCGCCCTGCTGGCCGTCGGGGGTCGTCTCGAAGCGCTGGGCGAGCACGGCGGCGCACAGCGCTGCGGCGAGATCGTCGGCGGTCACAGCGTCAGGCCGTCCAGAGGCAGCGGGCTGGCACGGCCGCTGACCAGCTCGGCCACGATGTTGGCCGTCGCGAAGGAGAAGGTGAAGCCGAGTGCGCCATGGCCGACATTGAGCCACAGGCCGGAGACGCCGCTGGCGCCGAGGATGGGCGCGCCGCTGGGCGTGGCCGGGCGCAGGCCGGCCCAGGGCGTGGCGCGGTCATAGTCGGCCGCGTGCGGGAAGGTGGCGCGCACCGAACGCTGCAGCGAGGCCAGGCGGCCGGCGTCCAGGCTGGCGTCGTCGCCGACGAGGTCGACCATCGCGGCCACGCGCAGCTCGTGGCCGATGCGGGCGTAGAGGATCTTCTTCTCGAAGTCGGTCACGCTGACCTCGGGCGGGCGGTGGCCGGGGCCGATCGGCGCGGTCAGGCTGTAGCCCTTCAGCGGGTAGAGCGGCAGCGCCACGCCGACCGTCGCGGCCAGCGCGCGGCTGGCCAGGCCGGCGGCCAGCACGACGGCATCGGCGCCGACCTCGGCCAGGCCGGTGCTCACGCCCCGCACGGCGCCGCGGCCGTCGCGCAGCAGGCCATCGACCCGCGCGCCCAGGCGCCCGCGGAAGCGCTCGCGCTGACTCAAGCGTGCGTGCAGTGCGGCGCAGAAGGCATGGCAGTCGGCCACGGCCTCGCCGGGCGTGAAGATGCCGCCGGCCAGCGTCGCCTCGGTGTCGGCGAGCGCCGGCTCCAGCGCGACACAGTCGTCGTGCGACAGGGCCTGCTCCAGGCCGGCGTTCGCGCGCGCCGCCGCGCGGGCGAACTCGGTGGAATTGCGGTAGACAACCAGCTTGCCCGGCGTGCGCAGTGCGATGGTGTCGCCCAGCTGCGCCTCGGCCTGCAGGCGCGCGAACGCGGCCTGGCTGTAGGCGCCCAGGGCCAGCAGGCGCTCGGTGCTGCGGCGGTTCACCGGGCCGCGGCAGTTGCGCAGGAAGGCGATCAGCCAGGCCCACTGCGCCCGGCTGGCCTCGGGCTTGAAGCGCAGCGGGCCGTCGGGGTCGAGCAGCCAGCGCAGCGCCTTCAACGGCACGCCGGCGTCGGCCAGCGGCGACACATAGCGGTAGCTGAGCTGGCCGCCGTTGGCGCGGCTGGCGCCCTGGGCGACGGCCTCGTCGCGCTCCAGCAGCGTCACCGCGTGACCGCGCTCCAGCAGCGCCCAGGCGGTGGTCAGGCCCACCACGCCACCGCCGATCACCACGCAATGCTTCATCCTGCCCCTGGGCCAATTCTTCAGCCGGCAGCGTAAGGATGCTTGGGCGCCGCTGCCAATGAAAGCGGCGGCTGCGGCCATCACTCCGCGTTATGGCCAAGCGCTTGTTTACGGTCCCCTCATGGCGCCGATGGGATCGGGAACACGCTCTACAGCCCGGGCGTGGGTTTGGCGCGGCGCTGGAAGTAGGCGTCGAAGGCGTCGCGGTAGGCGCGCTGGGTGTCGGCCGGCAGGGAAATGCGCAGGGCCTCGCGCAGCATGGCCGCGCCGGCGGGCGTGCCCAGGGCCTGGTCGATCAGGCGGATGGCCGCGTGGCCCCAAGGCGTGCGGGGGCAGGCCACGCCGCTGGGGACGGGGTCGGCGGCGCCCTTGACCGGCAGCGCCGCGAGCGGCAGCTCGCCCTCGCGCTGGCTGCCCAGCGCGACGAGGATGTTGGGATATTCGACCGTGTAGTCCACCCGGTCCTGCAGGACCATGGAGACCAGGTTGCTGCCGAAGTCGGCGCCCGTCACGCGCAGCAGCCCCACGCCGCCTGGTGCGAGTAGCGCGTCCAGCGCCGGGCCATAGCTGCGCCCCTGGGCGATGGCGCCACGCAGCGAGGCATCGGCCAGCAGGGTCTGCAGGTTGACGGCGCCGCGCACATCCAGCGGCAGCGCATCAAGGCGCTCGCGGCGCACGATGAGCTGGGGCGGCGGCATCAGCCAGACCGCGCTGAAATAGGCCAGGCGCTCGCGCTCCGGCAGGCGTACCGCGTTGGCGATGCAGGCCTTCTCACCTTGGCGGACCAGCGTCCAGCTGCGTTCGGCATTGGCCAGCGTCGGCCTGAGCTCGACACCCGGCATATGGGCCTGCAGCCAGCTCGAGATCATGTCGGAGGGCCGCACGACGCCGTCGCCGACGCGCACCGCGAGCGTGTCGCCGTTCAGCCAGACGATGCTGTCCACCACCGGCCCTGCCGCCTGGGCAGAACCGGCCAGCAGCAGCGCGGCGAGGCCGCAGAGCCGCTGTCGCATGGATCGTGTCAGGCCGCCAGCACGGCGGCCATCGCCTCGGCGGTGGCTTCGACGTTGCGGGTGTTCAGCCCCGCCACGCACATCCGGCCCGAGCGCAGGATGTAGACGCCGAACTCAGTCTTCAGGCGCTCGGCCTGTTCCGGCGTCAGGCCGGTGTAGCTGAACATGCCGCGCTGGGTCAGGAAGTAGCCGAAGTCGCGGCCCGGCAGCTTCGCGGCCAGCACGTCGTGCAGCTGGCGGCGCATCTCCTGGATGCGGCCACGCATCTCGGCCACCTCGGCCTCCCACATCGCACGCAGCTTCGGATCGGTCAGCACCTTGGCGACGATCTGGCCGCCATGCATAGGCGGGTTGGAATAGTTGCGCCGGATCATGAACTTCAGCTGGCCGAGCACGCGCGCGGCCTGGTCGGCGTCGGGGCAGACGACGCTCAGCGCGCCGCAGCGCTCGCCGTACAGGCTCATGCTCTTGGAGAAGCTGTTGGCAATCAGGAAGCTCAGGCCCTCGTCGGCCAGCAGGCGCGGCGCGAAGGCGTCCTCCTCGATGCCGTCGCCATAGCCCTGGTAGGCCAGGTCCAGGAAGGGCAGCAGCCCGCGCTCGCGGATGACGGGCACCAGCGCACGCCACTGGTCCTGGCTCAGGTCCACGCCGGTCGGGTTGTGGCAGCAGGCATGCATCAGCACGACGCTGCGCGCCGGCAGGGCCTTGAAATGAGCGAGCAGGGCCTCGAAGCGCACGCCGCCGGTGGCCGCGTCGTAGTAGGGATAGGTCTCGCAGCTGTGGCCCGAGCCCTCGAAGACGGCGCGGTGGTTGTCCCAGGTCGGGTCGGAGAGATAGACCTTGCTGTCGGGGAAATAGCGCTTCAGGAAGTCGGCGCCGACCTTGAGGCCGCCACTGGAGCCCACGCCCTGGATGGTCGCGATGCGGCCGGCCTTCAGCGCCACGTGCTCGGGCCCGAACAGCAGGGCCTGCACGGCGCTGCGGAAGTTGGCCGCGCCCTCCATCGGCAGGTAGGGCCGCGGGCCCGCGGCCTCGACGACGGCCAGCTCGGCGGCGCGCACCGAGGGCAGCATCGGGATGCGGCCGTCGTTGTCGAAATAGATGCCGATGGACAGGTTGATCTTGCCGGCGCGGGGGTCCTTCTGGAAGGCCTCGTTGAGGCTCAGGATGGGATCGCCGGCATAGGCATCGACGTGCTGGAACATGGGGCTCGACTCCGTTGGGAAGCCGAGATTATCCGAGCGGCCGCAAATACCCCCATAGCGGCCTCTACAGCCAGGCGACCCAGCGCCCGTGCGGGTGGCTCCAGCCCAGGTGCCGCTCCGCGATGCGACCGGCCCGCGCATGGCGCAGCGTCCACAGCGTGGCCGACGCCGCGACCTCGCCGGCGGGCATGGCGGGCAGCGGCGGCGCGGCGCCGCACCGTGCGCTCAGTGCCGGCAATTCGCCGCAGATCCAGGCCAGGCCGTGGCCCAGCGCGAGGCGGTCCACCGTCACGCGCAGCCGCGCGAGGTCGGCCGGGCTCAGGTAGTACAGCACCCAGCTCGTCAGCAGCACGGGCTGCACGCCGGCCGGCAGGCCGAGCAGCCAGGGCTCGATGGCCGCGACGCAGTCGTCGGCCCGGGCCAGCCGGTGCGGCAGCGCCTGCAGCTGCGCCGCCGCGCGGGCCAGGCGCTCGCGGCGGCGCGCGTCGTGCGGCCACAGGCAGGCCTGCAGCCAGCGCAGGCGCGCGGGGTCGTTGACGTCGACGGGCGCCGGGTCCAGACCGTGGCGCAGCGCCAGGCGCCAGCCGGCATCAAGCGGCGGCAGCGGCGCGCCGCCCAGCCACAGCGATTCGATTTCGGCCGCGCGCCCGTCGCGCGCCGCGCCGCGGGCATGCCAGCCGCCGTCGTCGCCGCGGTAGCGCAGCGCGTACCGGTCGACGCCCAGGTTCAGGCCCGCGCTGCAGCCGAAGTCCAGCAGCGCGAGATGGCGGGCGCCGGTGGCGGCGGCCGCGGCGCCCAGGGCCGGCCAGATCGCCGCGCCACGGGCGACCTCGTTGGTCTGCGTCGCGCCATGGCGCAAATGCTGCACGAGGGCCGGCCATTCGCGCTCGACGCAGGCCGCCAGCGCGGCGGCCAGGCCGCTGTCCACGGCCCGCCCGCCGCCGGCGCTCGGGTAGTAGGCCGCCAGCTCGGTCGCGGCACCGGCCAGCACGCGCTCGTGCAGCGCGGCCAGCAGCAGGTTGACCTTGCGCTGCTCGGGCGGCGCCTCGGCCAGCAGCGCGCACAGCCGGGCGTCCTCGGCGGCCAGTTCGCAGAGCGCGGCGTAGAGCGGCTCCTGCGCGCATTCCTCGCGGCCGAAGCGGCGTAGCAGTTCGGCGAGTTCTTCGGGGTGATCCATGCCGCCAGCATAGGCAGGCCCGCCGCCGGCATTGCACGACTGCGCCTGGGCCGCGGGCGCTGGTGGCAGCACGCCGCAGGGGATGGCTGAAACGCCCGCTCCGGTCTAAAAGACGGGCTTCAACGCTTGGGAGGACCCCATGGGCAAGCAGATCGTCTTCTGTGCCGACGGCACCTGGAACGGCAGCGGCAGCGACGAGGAGGAGCCGGGGCCGCCGACCAATGTGCTCAAGCTCTTCCACAACCTGGCCGGCGTCGATTCTCTGGACACGATCGCGCTGGCCGACGAGCAGGAGCGCTTCCTCGTCGATGGCGCCGGCGCCACGCTGCAGGCGGCCAAATACCTGCACGGCGTCGGCGACTCGAACAACCTGCTCGTCAAGATGCTGGGCGGCACGCTGGGCGCCGGGCTGATCGCGCGCGTTATCCGCGGCTACACCTTCGTGTCGCGCCACTACGAGGCCGGCGACCGCATCCACCTGCTCGGCTTCAGCCGCGGCGCCTACACGGCGCGGGCGCTGGCCGGGCTGATCGCGTCACAGGGCCTGCTGGACCCGGCGCACAGCGACCTGGACGACAAGACCAACGCCTACCGCCTCGGCGCGGCGGCATGGAGCGACTACCGGCGCGGCGCCCTGGGCGGCGACCCGACCCTGCTCGGCCGGCTCGAGGACCTGCTCACCTCGCTGCCCGGCTTCTTCAGCGCCGGCCCGGCCAGCCCGCCGCGGCGCACGGGCATCACCGTCGCGACGGTGGCCGTCTGGGACACCGTGGGGTCGCTGGGCATCCCGCAGATCGGCACCGACGGCGGCCTCGTGGACGCGCTGCAGTTCGCCGACACGCGGCTCAGCCCGGCCGTCGAGCGCGGCCTGCACGCGGTGGCGGCCGACGAGCAGCGCCAGAACTTCACGCCCTGCCTGTGGACAGCCGATGCTTGCATCACGCAGGTGCTCTTCCCCGGCGCCCATGCCGACGTGGGCGGCGGCTACCCGAACACGGCCGAGGAGTCCGGCCTGTCGGACGCGGCCCTGGCCTGGATGCAGGCCGGCGTCGCGGCCCGGGGCCTGCGCTTCGTCGACCCGCTGCCCACGCCGCCCCAGCCCGAAGCCGGCGCCTGGGCCCACGCCCCCTGGCAGCACCTGCCGTGGAAGGCGCTGGGCATCGCGGCCCGGGTCGCACCCGGCCAGATGCCCGCCGGCCTGCGGCTGCACCAGTCCATCATCGATCGCTGGCGCCAGGCCGCCGTCGTGCACGACCCCGGCGAAGCCGCCCGCCCCTACCGGCCCGGCAACCTCGCCAACTACCTGGACCTGAACAACGGCGCGGCGCTGGCGGACATCGAAACCGTCTAGGGCCAAACCGGTAAGAATCCGCACCGCCCTTCCTCACCCCCGCGTCTGAGGGACCTACCCCGCGACCTGGCGATTCCCATCGAAAAGTCAACCCCCTAACATCAACTCCACTACAAAACGAGGAGTTGCCGTGGGAATGGACATCACGAAACTGGCCGGCGCCCTGGTCGCCGCAGGTGCCGCCGCCGGGGTTTCCGCCGCGCCGGTCACGGTGTCGCAGACGCTGAATCTGGGCCAGTTGCTCAACGGGGGCGGTACGGGGCTGCACTTCGATCTCGGCTCGACGCTCAGTGGCCAGAACCTCGAATCCCAGCAGGTGCTGTCGGGCTCGCTGCAGGTGTACGGCGTGTCCGATGCCTCCTATGGCAGCGGCGTGACGCAATACGGCAGCTACATGCTGGAGTCCCAGACCAACTTCACGGCCTTCTACCAGTACGGCGGCGGCGGCTACTTCGTCTGCACGTCCTACAGCTGGTGGTCCGGCGGCTGCAGCGGCGGCTACTACGTGCCCGCTTATTACTACCCGGTGCAGGGCACCAACCGCACCTTCCTACGCAGCGACAACGTGCTCTACAGCGACAACACCGTCGACACGATGAGCGTGCATGCCGGCAACACGACGCAGACGGGCAGCGACTCCTCTGTCAGCAACTCGGCCACCGCTTACGGCCCGCAGGTCTTCGCCGGCCAGTCGGGCAACGGCATGTACGGCACCGACACCTATTACGACCAGTCCCGCAACGTCTATCACTCCGTCTCCGGCGCGCTCAGCGTGGACATGACGCTGGACAGCCTCGCGCTGGCAAGCTTTGCCACCGCCGGCACGCTGGACGCCAGCGTCTTCGCGCAGACTGGCCAGTTCCGCCTGGATCAGGCCGTGCTGACGCTGCAGGTCGACGACACGCCTTCGGGCCGCCTGCCGGAGCCGGCCACGCTGGCGCTGACCGCCACGGCCGCCCTGGGCCTTGCCGCCGCACGCCGCCGCCGTAGGCAGGAATGACCAGCCCCGCCGCCGACCCATTCGCGCTGAACACGGCGGCGTCGGTCCACATCGAACAGGTGGGCGCCGGCTGCCCGGTGCTTGTCATCGACGACTTCTATGCCGACCCGCATGCCGTGCGGGCGCTGGCGCTCGGCGGCAACTACGACTCCTCGCTGGCCTACTACCCAGGCTTGCACGCCCGCATCGACAGTGCACTGATCCAACCCCTGTTCGAGCGCGTGGCCACGCTGCTGCGCCAGCTCGGCCACGCCCAGGTACGTGCCGAGGCGCTGTTCTCGGACTTCTCCATCGTTACGACGCCGGCCCGGCAGATGCTCGCCAAGCAGAAGCATCCGCACGTTGACGGGCTGCCGCTGGCAGGCGTGGTCTACCTGTCCCCCGAACTGGATGTCGGCACGGCCTTCTTCGAGCATCGGCCGCTGGGCCTGGCCATGCTGCGCAACGCCGACGAGATCGAGCGCTACGACGCGTGGCTTCACCAGCAGGGCCAGAGCACGCAGCCCGACACCTATGCCGTGGAAGACGGCACGGTCTGGGTCAAGTTGCATGCCGTGACGGGGCGCTTCAACCGTATGGTCATGTACCCCGGCAACGCCTTCCATTCCATCGACATGCGCGACGTGCCGGCGTCGCAGACGCTGGCGAGCGCCAGGTTGACGCAACGCCTGTTCCTCAGCGCGCTGAACTGACCGTCCGCCGCCGGCGGCGCCGGAGATTTCCTTGTCCGACATCCAATCCATCGTCATCGTGGGCGGCGGCACTGCCGGCTGGCTGGCCGCAGCCTTCCTGCAGCGCACACTGAGCGCGACCCGCCCCACGCCACTTCCCATCACGCTGATCGAGTCGCCGCAGATCGGCACCATCGGCGTCGGCGAGGCCACCGTGCCGACACTGCGCGCGACGATGCAGGCGCTGGGCCTACCAGAGAGCACGCTGTTCACGGCTGCCGACGCGACGCTGAAAAACGGCATCCGCTTCAATGGCTGGCGCAAGGGCGGCACGGCTGCCGAGGACAGCTACGACCATCCGTTCGACATGCCACTTCCGTTCAACGGCTATCCGGCTACGGTGCACTGGTTGAACCTGATGCAGCGCGGCATGCTGCAACCCCCGATGGCCGAGGCCTGCACCGTGCAGACGCGGCTGTACGACGGCAACCAGTCGCCCAAGCTGATGCACTCGCCGGACTACCAGGCACCGGTCAGCTACGGCTACCACCTGGACGCCGTCAAGCTCGCCACGCTGCTGCAGCAGACGGCCATCGAGCGCGGCGTGCAGCATGTGCAGGGCAACGTCGCCCAGGTGCACCGCGGCCCGGCGGGCATCGAATCCGTCGAGCTGGACGACGGCCGGCGCTTCGCGGCCAGCTTCTTCGTCGACTGCAGCGGCTTCCAGTCGCTGCTGCTGCAGAAGACGCTGGATGTGCCCTGGGAGTCGTTCAGCGACTGGCTGCCCTGCGACCGTGCGGTCGCCTTCCCCGTGGCCTATGCCGACGAGAACGCGCCGCTGCGCAGCTACACGACCTCCACCGCCCAGGACGCCGGCTGGACCTGGGAGATCGACCTGCAGAGCCGCAGCGGCACGGGCTATGTGTATGCGTCGCGCTTCTGCAGCGACGACGAGGCCGTCGCCACGCTGCAGCGCCACAACGCCGGCCGCACCGCACTGGCCGAGCCACGCCTGCTGCGCATGCGCGTGGGCCATGCGGCTCGCGCCTGGGAGCAGAACTGCCTGGCGCTGGGCCTTGCCGGCGGCTTCATCGAGCCGCTGGAGTCCACCGGCATCTACCTGATCGAGTGGGTGCTGCAGCTGTTCGTCGACCACATCGCTCCGGCAGGCGACAGCACGGTCTGCCGCGACCGACTGAACCGTGCCGTCGGCGACGTGTACGAGGAGCTGCGCGACTTCATCGTGGCCCACTACGCGCTGTCACAGCGCCGGGACACGCCGTTCTGGCGCACCTGCACCGACCCGGCCAGCATGCCGCCACGGCTGGCGGAACTGCTGCAGCTGTGGGACGCCAAGCTGCCCACGCCCACTGATCTGGACAAGCGCCTGTCGCTGTTCGGCCCGGCGAACTGGACCTACATCCTGGCCGGCATGCATCGCCTGCCCAGCCGCGGCATCGGGCTGGCCGCCCACATTGCGCCCGAGGTCAGCCTCAAGGCCATGGAGCATGTGCGCAGCGTGCGCCAGATGGCGTCACAGCAATCGCCCACGCTGCGCGACTTCGTGCGCAAGCTGCGTGGCGCGGTAGACCACAAACCCGCGCGCTGACTACGCCGCCTTCAGCCCGCCAGCGCCGCCTCGATGTCGGCGCGCAGCTTGTCGGGCCCATCGTTGGGCGCGTAGCGCTTGATGACCTGGCCGTCGCGACCGACGAGGAACTTCGTGAAGTTCCACTTGATCGCCTCGGTGCCCAGGAAACCCGGCTTCTCGCTCTTCAGGAACTTCCACAGCGGGTGGGCCTCGCTGCCGTTGACCTTGATCTTCCCCATCATCGGGAAGCTGACGCCGTAGTTCATCTCGCAGAAGCTCGCGATCTGGTCGTTGCTGCCCGGGTCCTGGCCGCCGAACTCGTTGCTCGGGAAACCGATGACCACCAGGCCCTTGGGGCCATAGTCTTCCCAGAGCTTCTCCAGGCCCTTGAACTGCGGCGTGAAGCCGCACTCGCTGGCCGTGTTCACGATGAGCAGCACCTTGCCGCGCTGGGCGGCCAGGTCGGCAGGCTCGCCGCGGATGGAGAGGGCCTGGAAGTCGAACACGTTCTCGGCCATGGGGCCTCCCTAAAAAAGCTGAGCCATGCTAACGCGGGCGCTCCCAGGGTTTGTAGCATGGCGCCCGGCGCGCGGCTGGCCTTCCAATCGCGCGAAATTCGAGCGCTGCCTCCGTGGAGCGCCCCACGGTCAGCTACTTCGGACAACATCACGTTCATGGATCACCTGGCTTGCTTCACCCCGGCCGACCTGGCCGGCAACACCCCGCCCGATCTCGGCGGTTTTCGCTGGAAGCTGCTGGCCCAGGGGGACTCCTGGTTTTCCAACGCCACGGCCAAGCTCAACGCCCACGCCAATCTGCTGCAGGAGCTGGTCTTCAAGTCCGCCACCGCCGCCGTGAACTGCGCCGGCACGGGCAATGCGCTGTCGCACATGGTGGACCTGCAATCCAGCCCCGACTTCGTCAGGCTGCTGGCCGGCACCGAGGCCCCGGCCTGGGACGGCGTGCTGCTCTCCGTCGGCGGCAACGACCTCATCGCCGCCGCCCGCACACCGGCGCAGAACTGGGACGGCACGCCCATCCCGCTGGAGCTGCGCCTGCTGCGCCGCCAGACCGAATGGGGCCCGCCCTCGGCCGGCGTCGCGCGCTACTTCTCCGAGCCCGGCTGGGCCACCTATGCCGGCTATCTGCGCGCCAACGTCAAGCACCTGCTGAGCCTGCGCGACCAGGGGCCGTCCACGGGCAAGCCCGTCTTCATGCACTGCTATGCCGTGCCCATGCCGCGCCCGGCCGGCGCCGAGAGCAACGACGACCTGGGTGCCGCCAGCGGCCCCTGGCTCTACCCGGCGCTGAAGACCTATGGCGTGCCGGCGGCCGACTGGGCGGCGGTGAGCCGGCTGATGGTCTTCCATCTCGCCCAGCTGCTCAAGAGCATGGCCGCCGACAAGGAGGCCTTCCCCGGCCTGTTCGTGTTCGACTCCACCACCGTGCCGCTGGCCCTGGCCGCGCCGGGCTCGACCGGCATCAGCGGCGACTGGCACAACGAGATCCACCTCAACCACAGCGGCTGCTTCAAGATCGCCCGCGCCTGGAGCGAGGCCATCGAGATGGTGCTGGAGGGCAAGCACCTGATCCAGCCGACCTCGGGCCGAAAAGGCCGTGGCGCAAGCACTCCGACCTCGTGAATGAGTCGGCCGGCGCAGCCGGCGGGGAGTGGGCTATCTGTCCTGCGGGATGTGGTCGGTCCGGGCGACATCGAGAAGATGCTCGACCTCGTCCTTGTACTCGACGAGATTGCGCTGGTGCCAGCCGCGGATCCACCACATCGCGGCGGCCACGACCAGGCCGAAGATGGTGATGGCGCCGAACACCGACAGGCCGAACTTGGTCATGGCCGTGTAGAAGGCGCCCATGCCGAGGATGCAGGCCTGCTCGTTGAAGTTCTGCACGGCGATGCTGCGGCCCGCACCCATCAGGTTGTGGCCACGGTGCTGCAGCAGCGCGTTCATCGGCACGACGAGGTAGCCGCCGATGGCACCCAGGATCATCAGGAAGGGCGCCGCCACCCAGGCGTTGCTGATGAAATTCATGAAGATGACCAGCAGGCCCATCGCGATGCCCAGCGGGATGACGCCCGTGGCCCGGTCCAGCCGGCTGACCATCGAGGCCACCACCGCGCCCACCGCGGTGCCGATGGCCACCACGCCGACCAGGGACGACGCCTGCGTCATGCCATAGCCCAGGGCCGCGGCGGCCCAGGCCAGCACGATATAGCGCAGATTGCTGGTCGCGCCCCAGAACAGCGTCGTCACGGCCAGCGAGATCTGGCCGAGCTTGTCCTGCCAGAGCTGGCTGTTGCAGGAGGAGAAGTCGCGCACCAGGCCGACGACGCTGTGCGCAAAGGGCTGCAGCGGCGCCGAGGTGCGCGGGATGCGCAGGTTGAACAGCGCCGCCACCACGTACAGGCCCAGCAGGCTGGCAATGGCGGCCTCGGGCGGCGTGTCGATGCCGGTGTCGATCAGCGGCAGGTCGAAGGACAGCAGCACATGCGACACGCGCTCGCCCACCAGCTGGCCGCCGAGCAGCACGCCGAGGATGATGGAGGCGATGGTCAGGCCCTCGATCCAGCCATTGGCCTTGACGAGCTGGGAGGGCGGCAGCAGTTCGGTCAGGATGCCGTACTTGGCCGGCGAGTAGGCCGCCGCGCCCAGGCCGACGATGGCATAGGCCGCCAGCGGATGGGTGCCGAACAGCATCATCAGGCAACCCACCACCTTGATGCTGTTGGAATAGAACATGACCTTGCCCTTGGGCACCGCGTCGGCGAAGGCGCCGACGAAGGGGGCCAGCACGACGTAGAACAGCGCGAACATCGGCACCAGCGCGGCGCGCTGCCACTCGGCGGCACCGGAGGAGCGCAGCAATTCGATGGCGGCCACGAACAGCGCGTTATCAGCCAGCGAGCTGAAGAACTGCGCCGACATGATGGTGTAGAAGCCGCGTTTCATCGGGCGGGGCGCAATCCTGAACTGTCTTCGGCTGGGAATCTGTAAACCGGGGCGGCGCGGGTTTATAGCACGCGCCTAGTTTGCGGGCTCTGCCCCAAGTCCGGGCGCAGAATCCCGCCATGCCCCGTCCCATCGAAGCCCTGGTCCATGCCGAAGCCCTGGCCCACAACCTGGGCCGGGCCCGCGCCCAGGCGCCCAATGCCCGCGTCTGGGCCGTCGTGAAGGCCAATGCCTACGGACACGGCATCGAGAACGCCTACCCGGGCCTGCGCGCCGCCGACGGCTTCGCGCTGCTGGACCTGGCGGAGGCACAGAGGCTGCGCGCGCTGGACTGGCGCGGCCCCATCCTGCTGCTGGAAGGCGTGTTCGAGCCGCGCGACCTGGAGCTGTGCTCGCGCCTGAAGCTCTGGCATGCGGTGCACTGCGAGCAGCAGATCGACTGGCTGGCCATGCACAAGACGCACGAGCCGCACCGCGTCTTCCTGAAGCTGAACTCGGGCATGAACCGGCTGGGCTTCATGCCGGCCGCCTTCCGCGCCGCCTATGCGCGGCTGGACGCCCTGCCCCAGGTCGACGAGATCGGCCTGATGACCCATTTTTCAGACGCCGACGCGCTGCGCTTCGGTGCCGACGGCATCGCCCAGCAGCTCGCCGCCTACGAGGCCGCGACCGAGGGCCTGGCCGGCGAGCGCACGCTGGCCAACAGCGCCGCCACGCTGCGCCACCCGGCGCGCACGGCCAACGACTGGGTGCGCGCCGGCATCATGTGCTACGGCGGCGTGCCCGACTTCCCCGAGCACGACGCCGCCCACTGGGACCTGCGACCGGCGATGACGCTGCGCTCGCGCCTCATCGGCGTGCAGCAGCTGCAGCCCGGCGACAGCGTCGGCTACGGCAGCGCCTTCACGGCCGAGGCGGCCATGCGCATCGGTGTCGTCGCCTGCGGCTACGCGGACGGCTATCCGCGCCATGCGCCCACGGGCACGCCCATCCTCGTCGACGGCCAGCGCACGCGCACGCTGGGCCGTGTGTCGATGGACATGCTGGCCGTGGACCTGAGTGCGCTGCCGGCCAGCGGCTTCGGCAGCGAGGTGACGCTGTGGGGCGAGGGCCCGCGCGGTTCGCGCCTGCCCATCGACGAGGTCGCACATGCGGCCGGCACCATCGGCTATGAGCTGATGTGCGCCGTCGCGCCGCGCGTGCCGGTGCACAGTGTCTGAATTCCGCTGGTCACCGCGGCCGGATGAACTCGTCTTCGACGCCATCCGCGCCAGCGGCCCCGGCGGCCAGAACGTCAACAAGGTCAGCAACGCCGTCCACCTGCGCTTCGACATCCGCGCGTCCAGCCTGCCCGAGGCCGTGAAGGCGCGGCTGCTGGCCTGGGCCGACCAGCGCATCACGGCGGAAGGCATCGTCGTCATCAAGGCCCAGGACTCGCGCAGCCTGGAACGCAACCGGGCGGACGCCGTCGCGCGGCTGATCGAACTCGTGCGCGCCGCCGCCCATGTGCCCAAGGCCAGGCGCGCGACCAAGCCGACCTATGGCTCGCAGCAGCGGCGGCTAGAGGGCAAGGCCAAGCGCGGCGGCATCAAGGCTTCGCGCCGCTCGCCGATCGAGTAGCAACGAGGAGGCTGGCCAGGCACAGCCCCATGCCGCCCACGGCCAGCGGCGTGGCCTGCCAGCCCTCGAACAGCGCCGAGATCACCAGCGCGATGACGGGCACCAGCACGCCCACCAGCGCCGCCTGCGCGGCGCCGCGGCGCTCGGCAAGCTTGTAGTACAGCGTGAACGCGATGACCGAGCCGAAGGCGGCCAGATAGGCCAGGCTGCCGACATAGGTCCAGGCCGCGTCGAAGGGCAGGCCCCGGCCGGTCAGCACCGACAAGGCCAACAGGAAGGCCGCGCCATAGCCCATGCTCCAGGCCAGCACCGGCAGCAGCGGCAGGCCGCGGCGCGTCAGCACCAACGTGCAGAAGCCGCCGATGACGGCGGCGACCACCGCGAAGAAGCTCAGGCCCAGGCCGAGCGCCGCATGGGGCCGCGCGCCGGTGGTCGCGAGCTCGGGCCAGAAGATCAGCGCCACCCCCAGCACCGCGCCGCTGGAGGCGACGAGGAAGCGCCGGCCGACCCGCTGGCGCCACAGCAGCCAGGCGACCAGGGCGTTCATGAACACCATCAGGCAGAACAGCACCGCCACCAGGCCGCTGGGCACGTAGCGCTCGGCCTCGTAGACCGCCCAGTAGTTGCCGGCGTACTGAACGACGCCGGTGGCCAGCGCATAGCCGTGGGCGTAGCGCGGCAGCCCCAGCGGCACGCCGCGCCAGCGCGCGAGCCCGGCCAGCATCAGCGCCGAGAGCAGGAAGCGCCAGCCCACCGAGGTCAGCGCCGGCACGGGCGAGGCGAGCTGGTAGAGGATGACGTGCCAGGTGCTGGCCCAGATCAGCACCGGGGCCAGGAAGAGGAACCAGGTTGGCAGGCCGCGCGCCCTGTCTGCGCCCGCCATCAGGCGGCGCGCTTGAAACTCGCCAGCAGCATGCCGGCCGCGACGAAGAGGGTGCCGAACACGCGGTTCAGCGCCTTGACGTGGCTGTCGCTCTTCAGCGCCGCCAGCACCCGCGCGGCGAGCACCGTGTAGCCGGCCATGACGACGAGGTCGGTGAAGGCCAGCGTGCCGCCGATGACGAGGTATTGCCGCCCCAGCGGCGCATGCAGGTCCAGGAACTGCGGCACCACGGCGAGCAGGAAGACCGTGCCCTTGGGGTTGACCGCGTTGATGCCCCAGCCGCGCAGCACCAGCTGGCGGCGCGTGACCTGCACGGCGGTTTCGTCGGCCGCGACCAGCGGCTTGGCCGGCGCACGCCACTGCTGCACGCCGAGCCAGATCAGGTAGGCCACGCCGGCCCACTTCACGAGCGCGAAGCCCAGCGACGAGGCCGCGATCAGCGCACCCAGACCGGCGCTGACCAGCACCACCTGGGTCAGGATGCCGAGGATGAGGCCGAAAGTCATGAAGTAGCCGCGCCTGAAGCCATGGCTCAAGCCGGCGCTCATCGCCGCCACCGCGCCCGCGCCGGGCGACAGGCTGATGGCCCAGGACGCCGCGAAAAAGGCCAACCACACCGAGAAATCCATGACCATCCCACCAAACCGACTGCAGGAGGCGGAGTGTCCCACGCGACCAGTCAGTTGGTGCCAGAGCTACTCGCTGCGCTCGGGCGGTCTGGCACGCAAAACATAAGATCGCCCGATGTTGAAAGCCCTTTTCTCGCTGCCTCGCAGCGTCTGGCTGCTCGGCCTGATCAGCCTCGTCAACGACAGCGCCAGCGAGATGATGTATCCGCTGATACCGCTGTATCTGAGCGGCGTGCTGATGGCGGGGCCGCGGGTGCTGGGCCTGATCGAGGGCATTGCCGAGGCCGTGGCCAGCCTGCTCAAGCTCTGGGCCGGCGTCATGGTAGACCGCAGCGGACGCAGCAAGCCCTGGATCGTCGGCGGCTATGGCATCGCCGGTCTGGCCCGGCCGACCATCGCCTTCGTCGGCAGCTGGCCGCTGCTGTTGGTGCTGCGGGTGGCTGACCGCATCGGCAAGGCCGTGCGCACCGCGCCGCGCGACGCGCTGCTGGCCGCCAACATCGCGCCCGGCCAGCGCGGCCTGGCCTTCGGCCTGCACCGGGCCATGGACAACAGCGGCGCCGTCATCGGCCCGCTGCTGGCCTGGGCCCTGCTCGCGCACGGCGCGCCGCTGCAGAAGGTCTTCCTGTGGGCCCTGCTGCCCGGCCTGGCCTGCCTGGCGCTGACCACCGCCGTGCGCGACGCGCCGCCGCCGGCCGCACCGCCGCCGGCCTTCTCCTGGGTGCTGGCCGACCTGCCCGTGCCGCTGCGCCGCTACCTCGTCGTCGTCGCGCTGTTCACGCTGGGCAATTCCAGCAATATGTTCCTGTTCCTGCGCGCCAGGCAGCTCGGCATGGCCGAGGCCCAGGTGCCGCTGCTGTGGGCGTCGGTCTCGGCCGTCGCGGCGCTGTTCTCGGTGCCGCTGAGCGGCCTGTCAGACCGCCTCGGCCGCGTGCGCCTGCTCGTGACGGGCTATCTGGCCTATGCCGTCTTCTACGTCGGCATGGCGGTCTGGGCCGAGCCGGGCTGGCGGCTCTATGCGCTGTTCGGCCTCTACGGCATCTTCATGGCCGCGACCGAAGGCGTGGAGCGCGCACTGATGGCCGACCTCGCCCCGCCCGCGCAGCGCGGCACGGCCTTCGGCTGGCTCAACCTCGTCATGGGCGCGATGCTGCTGCCGGCCTCACTGCTGTTCGGCTGGCTGTGGGAGGGCCTGTCGTCCACCATCGCCTTCGGCTTTTCGGCGGGCTGCGCGCTGGCGGCCGCGCTGCTGCTGACGGCCTGGGTGAGGCCGGGCACGAGAATGCATTGATGGCGACGACGAAAAGCATCTACACCTGCACCGAATGCGGCGGCACCAGCGCCAAATGGCTGGGCAAATGCCCGCACTGCAATGCCTGGAACACCTTGACCGAGACCGCGGCCGAGCCCACGGGCGGCGCCAGGAACCGCTACCAGGCACTGGCCAAGAGCCAGCCGGTGGCCACACTCAGCGAGATCGAGGCCAGCGACTTCGAGCGCACGCCCACCGGCCAGGAGGAGCTGGACCGCGTGCTGGGCGGCGGCATCGTCGCTGGCGGCGTCGTGCTGATCGGCGGCGACCCGGGCATCGGCAAGTCCACGCTGCTGCTGCAGGCCGTCGAGTCGCTGAGCCAGACCGTCAAGGTGCTCTATGTCACCGGCGAAGAGAGCGGCGCCCAGGTCGCGATGCGCTCGCGCCGCCTGGGCCTGGCCGGCGACAAGGTGCGCGTGCTGGCCGAGATCGGGCTGGAGAAGATCCTCGCCACCCTCGAGGCCGAGCAGCCCGACTTCTGCGTCATCGACTCCATCCAGACCCTGTATTCCGAGCAACTCTCGTCCGCGCCCGGCTCGGTTGCCCAGGTGCGCGAATGCGCGGCCCAGCTGACGCGCACGGCCAAGGCGCGCGGCTGTTCCATCGTGCTGGTCGGCCACGTCACCAAGGAAGGGGCCCTCGCCGGCCCGCGCGTGCTGGAGCACATCGTCGACACGGTGCTGTACTTCGAGGGCGACACGCACAGCAGCTTCCGCCTCGTGCGCGCGATCAAGAACCGCTTCGGCGCCGTCAACGAGATCGGCGTGTTCGCGATGACGGAGAAGGGGCTCAAGGGCGTGGCCAACCCGAGCGCGATCTTTTTGTCCACGCACAGCGAGCCGGTGCCGGGCAGCTGCGTGCTCGTCACGCTGGAGGGCACGCGGCCCATGCTGGTCGAGCTGCAGGCCCTGGTGGACAGCGGCGGCGTCAGCCCGCGGCGGCTGTCGGTCGGCCTGGACCGCGACCGGCTCGCGATGCTGCTGGCCGTGCTGCACCGCCACGCGGGCGTGGCCACGGGCGACCAGGACGTGTTCGTCAACGCGGTCGGCGGCGTGCGCATCAGCGAGCCGGCGGCCGACCTGGCCGTGCTGCTGGCCATCCAGAGTTCGCTGCGCGGCCGGCCGCTGCCCAAGGGCTTCATCGCCTTCGGCGAGATCGGCCTGGCCGGCGAGGTGCGCCCCGCGCCGCGCGGCCAGGAGCGGCTGAAGGAGGCGGCCAAGCTGGGCTTCAGCGTCGCCGTCGTGCCCAAGGCCAATGCGCCCAAGAAGCCCATCGAGGGGCTGACCATCCACGCCATCGAGCGCGTGGAGCAGGCCATCGAGGTGTTGCGCGGGCTGTAGACCGTCGGGGCGCGGGATTGCCTTGTTTTGTACCTGCCAAAGTCTGCTTAGGATCGGGGCTCACGCACCGGAGGAGCCTCCCATGTCCGACCCCGCCGAGCTCAGGCAGCACGCCCGTACCGATTTCCTCGCCGCCCAGCACGACGCCGATTCCCTGCCCGGCTGGGTCTTCAAGCCGGTCCAGTTCAGCCGCGGCCCGGCCGGCCTGGTGCTGAACATGAGCGACGGCGGCCTGCAGGTGCTGACCAGCGCCGCCGAGACGCTGACCGAGTCGCGCTACGAGGTCGTGCTGCTGCTGGGCCGCTCCGACATGGACAGCGACGACGAGCAGGTGTCTTGGTTCAACGGCGTCGTCGAGCGCGCCTGGTCGCGGCCGGTGCCGCGCATGGGCATCCTGCACGGCATGCGCTTCGTCGCGCGCAACTCGACGGCCGAGCAGTTCCTGAACGCCCACCGCGAGGGCCTGGAGTCCGGCCAATGGGTGCGCTGCCTGCTGCTGAAGGCGGCCTCGTGAGCACCCGCCTGCCCGACCCGCCCTATTACGCCGTCATCTTCGCCAGCCAGCGCACCGCGGTCGAACACGGCTATGGCGACATGGCCGAGCGCATGGTGGCGCTGGCGGCCGGGCAGCCGGGCTATCTCGGCGTCGAGAGCACCCGCGGCGAGGACGGCTTCGGCATCACCGTGAGCTACTGGCGCAGCCCCGAGGACATTGCGGCCTGGCGCCGCCATGCCGAGCACCGGATCGCCCGCGACACCGGCCGCAGCGACTGGTATGCCCACTACTCGCTGCGCGTCGCCAAGGTCGAGCGCGCCTATGCCTGGGCGCGCGAGGACGGCAGCCGGGACCCACAGCCGTGAATGCATGGGTGAGCGCAGGGCTGGCGCTGCTGGCCCTGGTCCTTGGCGGCGTGCTGCTGGGCTGGCAGGGCGTCATCTTCGCGATGGCCGGCGTCGTGGTCTGGCTGCTGCTGCAGATGCGCCAGCTGATGCGGGTCATGAAGCTGGCCGGCGCCGCGCCGCCGGGCTCGGTCGCCAGCGCGGCGACGCTGGCGTCGCAGCTGCACGCCGGCATGAAGCTGGTGGACCTGATCTCGCTGGCCGGCAGCCTCGGCAGCAAGCAGGCGCCCGAGACCTTTGCCTGGCGCGATGCCGGCGGCGATGCGGTCGAGGTGGTGCTGAGGAAAGGCCGGCTCGCCGAGTGGCGGCTGCTCCGGGCGGGCGAGGCCGCGGGCTCTCCGTAAAATCGCCGCTTTTCTTCCTCAGCACCTGGAGTACGCGATGGTTCCCGCCCCCCTGCACGACCGCGACGGCAAGATCTGGATGGACGGCGAGCTCGTCGACTGGCGCGACGCCAAGATCCATGTGCTGACCCACACCCTGCACTACGGCTGCGGTGCCTTCGAAGGCGTGCGCGCCTACGACACCGTCAACGGCACGGCCATCTTCCGCCTGCAGGAGCACACCCAGCGCCTGTTCAACAGCGGCAAGATCCTGCGCATGAAGATCCCCTTCTCGGTGGAGCAGGTCAACGAGGCGCAGCGCGCCGTCGTCAAGGCCAACGGCCTGAAGAGCGCCTACATCCGCCCGCTGATCTGGATCGGCTCCGAGAAGCTGGGCGTCAGCCCCAAGGGCAACCAGGTGCACCTGATGGTGGCCGCGTGGAGCTGGGGCGCCTACCTGGGTGAGGAGGGCATGAAGCGCGGCATCCGCGTGAAGACCAGCTCCTACACCCGCCACCACGTCAACATCACGATGACGCAGGCCAAGACGGTGTCCAACTACACCAACTCCATCCTGGCCAACATGGAAGCGACCGACGACGGCTACGACGAGGCCCTGCTGCTGGACGCCTCGGGCTTCGTCTCCGAGGGCGCGGGCGAGAACCTCTTCGTCGTCAAGGGCGGCGTCGTCTACACGCCCGACCTGTCGGCCGGCGCGCTGAACGGCATCACCCGCAACACCATCTTCGCGATCTGCCAGGACCTGGGCCTGAAGCTGGTCGAGAAGCGCATCACCCGCGACGAGGTCTACATCGCCGACGAGGCCTTCTTCACCGGCACCGCCGCCGAAGTGACGCCCATCCGCGAACTGGACCGCGTCGAGATCGGCAGCGGCAGCCGCGGCCCCATCACCGAGAAGATCCAGTCGGCCTTCTTCGACATCGTCAACGGCCGCAACGCCAAGTACGCCGAGTGGCTGACCGCCGTCTGAGAACAAGAACCATCATGAGCACGACCCAAGCCCCCGCCGCCACCGTCGAAGTGACCGCCAAGGACTGCAACGACAACGGCACCGTCTTCTGCCCCAACCCCAAGATGGCGCTGTGGAGCAACCATCCCAAGGTCTTCATCGACCTGACCCACGGCGGCCAGGGCCAGTGCCCCTACTGCGGCACGGCCTACAAGCTGAAGACCGGCGAGGTGCTGCACAGCGGCCATTGAACGGCCCTGAGCGCGGCCCTCAACGCCCCTTGCTGCGGCTCAGCAGCACCAGCGCGATGCCGCCGAGGATGGCGCAGGAGGCCCACAGCAGCCGCGGCGTCAGCGCCTCGGCGAGCAGCAGCACGCCGCCCAGGGCGGCCAGCGGCGGCACCGACAGTTGCAGCGTCGCGGCGCGCATCGCGGTCAGCCCCGGCAGGGCGGCGTACCAGATCACATAGCCCAGGCCCGAGGTGATGCCGCCCGAGGCCAGGGCCAGCAGCGCGCCGCGCGGCTGCACCTGCCAGCCCCGCCACATGAACAGGCTCAGCAGCAGGCACAGCGGCAGCGCACGCAGGAAGTTGCCGGCCGTCGCACCCAGCGCATCGGTCTTGCCGCGACCGCGCAGCGAATAGATGCCCCAGCCGAAGCCGGCCAGCGCCATCAGGGCCGCGCCCAGGGCCGGCGGCGCCTCCAGCCCCGGCGCGACCAGATAGACCAGGCCGCCCAAGGCCAGCGCCAGCCCGGCCCAGCCGGCGGCGGCAAAGCGTTCACCGGCGCGCAGGCCGGCGCAGAACATCGTCAGCTGCACGCTGGCGAACAGGATCAAGGCGCCGCTGCCGGCCGACAGGCTGACATAGGCAAAGGCGAAGCCAGCCATGTAGAGCCACAGCATCGCGGCGGCCGGCCAGTCGGGCGGCTGCGCCAATGCCCGCCGGCGCGCCAGCAGCAGCAGCACGACGACGCCGGCGGCCACGCGCAGCGTCGCGAAACTGGCCGGGTCTATGCTGCGCTGCTGCAGGGCCAGCCGGCACAGCAGCGAGTTGGCCGCGAAGGCCAGCATGGCCAGCGCACTGAGCAGCAGCAGGCGGCCTCGCGTCATGCGCGCATCGCCAGCAGCACGGCCGCGGCCAGCAGGGCCCAGCCCAGCGGCGCGCTGAGCCGGCGCCCGCCGGGCAGGTTCTTCTCGGCCGCCATCACCGCCGCCAGCACCAGCATCCAGCCGAGGTGGCCCATGCCGACGACGAACATCAGCAGCATCAGCGCCCAGCAGCAGCCGATGCAGAACAGGCCATGGTGGGCGCCCAACGCCCAAGCCTGCCAGCGCGGGCTGCCGCCCCGCCAATGCGCCATGACGAAGCTCAGCGGCGTGCGGCATTGCTCCAGGCAGCGGTATTTCAGTGCCGAGAACTGGAAGGCGCCGGCGCCCGCCAGCGTGGCCACGCCGATCCAGGCAGCCCGGTCGGCCAGCCAGGGCAGGCGGGCCACGCCGGCTAGCAAAGCCTCGTGCGCGCCGTGGGCCAGCAGGCCGAACCCGCCCCAGACGGCCAGATAGCCGGCGCCGAGCAGGCCCAGCAGCAGGCCCCGGTCGGCGCGGCCGGCGGTGACGCGCTCGAACACGTCGAACAGCGGCAGCGTCGTCGGCAGCATCATCGCGATGCACATCAGCAGCCAGGCCAGTGCCGCGAGGGCCGTGGGCAGCCACCAGCCGCCTCCGGGCAGCGTGCGGCACAGATCAGCCAGCGGCCCGGTCCAGCCGCCGTGATCCAGGTAGCGGGCGTGCGGGCTCAGGCTCCAGGCCCACAGCAGGGTCCAGGCCAGCAGCACCAGCGCCAGCCATACCGGCAGGAAGACGCGGCGATGCCGCGTCCACCGGGCGCCGTGGCTGCCGCCCAGTAGCGACGCATCGGGCATCGGCATCAGGCGTCGAAGACGAAGATGCTCTGCAGCGCGTTGTGGCCCTTGATGTCAAGGTCGATGCCGATCTTGGCGTTCTTCGAGCGGTAGCGCGGCGACTTGCCGACGAAGACCGGCGCGCCCGGCACCGTCGAGAACACCGTGTCCGACAGCGTCGTCTGGCCGCCGGTGGCGCCGAGATAAGGCTCCAGCTCGGCGTAGTAGTCGCTGCCGATCTCCAGCGTGCCCTTGCCGCCCTGCACGTCGAAGCGGATGGCGGCGCGCTCGACCGACACGACGGTGCCGATCAGCTTGGCCAGGTCCGCCACCGGCCCGCCGGCCTGGCCGGTATAGACCTTCAGCAGCGCCTGCTCCTGCGCCGCGCTGGCCTTCTGGTCGACGAAGATCGCGGCCGTCCAGTTGCCCTGCAGGATGTTGCCGGGCACATGGGCCACGGCGGCGATGGTCAGGCCCGAGACATCGGTGCCCTCGACGGTGCCCTTGTCGACGCGCCAGGCGACGATGGTGTCGCAGGTCCCGTTGTCCGGGTCCTCGCCGATCCAGCAAGGACAGAGCACCTTGCAATTGCAGACCTCCAGCAGCCGACCTTCGAGGTGGTAACCCATAAGTCCTCCTGTGCTGATCCGCCGATGCCGCGCCCGCGACAAGGGAAGACGATGCTACGTCCGGCCCGCCGTCTTGCGCGCATCGCCCATGGGCGTCTCCCTACAATGGAATGATGCGCAAAACCGCCGCCCCGTCCGCCGTCCTGCTGGCCTCGCCCGACGACAGCGAGGCCCAGTTCTACGAGGCGTTGCAGCACGCCGACCTCGACCACCTGATGGCCCTGTGGGCCGATGACGAGGAGGTCGCCTGCGTGCACCCGGGCGGCCCGCGCATCGTCGGCCTGCCCGCCATACGCGCTGCCTTCGCGGCGGTGTTCGAGCGCGGCGCCGTCAACGTCCACCCCGAGCGGGTGCGCCGCCTGCACAGCGGCGACTGCGCCATCCACCATGTCCTGGAACGCGTGCAACTGCACGGCGAGACGGGCCAGGCAGCGCCGACCGCCTGGGTCATCGCGACCAATGTCTACCTGAAGACGGCACTGGGCTGGCGCCTGGTGCTGCACCATGCCAGCCCCGGCAACGCGGGCGACGTCCAGGAACTGGTGGCGGACGCCGGCACGCTTCATTAGGAACCCAGGCGCCATGCAGTACCGCGCGCCCCGCTGGCTACCCGGTGGCCATGCCCAGACCATCTGGCCTGCCCTCTTCAGCCGCCAGCACGACGGCCCGCCGCCAGACTGGACGCGCGAGCGCTGGGACACGCCGGACGGCGACTTCATCGATGTCGACTTCCTGGCAGGCTCGCCGCCCGGCGCGCCCCTGTTCGTGCTGTTCCACGGCCTGGAGGGCGACCGCACCAGCCACAGCAGTGTCGCCTTCGCCAGCGTGGCCCGCGCGCGCGGCTGGGCGATGGCGCTGCCGAATTTCCGCGGCTGCTCGGGCGAACTGAACCGCGGCCCGCGCGCCTACCACTCGGGCGACTACGAGGAGGTCGGCTGGATACTGCAGCGCCTGCGCGAGCGCCACGGCGCGCCGCTGATCGTCGCCGGCGTGTCGCTGGGCGGCAATGCGCTGATGCGCTGGGCAGAAGAGGCCGGCACGGCGGCTGCGCAGACGGCCCATGCCGTCTGCTCCATCTGCTCGCCCATCGACCTCGCTGCCGCCGGCGCGGCCATCGACCGCGGCTTCAACCGGCAGGTCTACGCGCGCCGCTTCCTGCGCACGATGATCCCCAAGGCGCTGCGCAAGCTGCAGCAGCACCCGGGCCTGTTCGACGGCGAGCGCCTGAAGCGGGCGACGACCCTCTACGAGTTCGACGACCTCTTCACCGCGCCGCTGCACGGCTTCCGCAACACCGAGGACTATTGGGCTCGCGCCGCGGCCAAGCCCCACCTGCACCGCATCCGCATCCCGGCCCTGGTGCTGAACGCGCGCAACGACCCCTTCGTGCCGGGGCACAGCCTGCCGCATACCGCTGAAGTGGGCGCCTATGTGACACTCTGGCAGCCCGGCCACGGCGGCCATGTCGGCTTTCCGGCCGGTCCGCTGCCCGGCCATCTGCTGACCATGCCCGAGCAGGTCTGTGACTGGCTCTGGAAGCAACGCTGAAGGATCGCCGCCATGGACGCCATCGTCGAAGCCGCGCTGAAGAAGTGGCCCAACGTGCCCCACTGCTACGGCTGGCTGGCGCTCGACGCGCGCGGCGACTGGTATATGCGCGACGAGCGCATCCAGCGCTCCGGCCCCTTCCCGCGCGTGAAGGGCAGCCGCGTCGAGCACGACAAGCTGCTCGCCTTCATCGGCCGCAACTACGCCTCGGACGAGCGCGGCGCCTGGTTCTTCCAGAACGGCCCGCAGCGCGTCTACGTCGAGCTGGAAAGCACGCCCTGGGTCTGGCGCCTGCAGCCGGGCGGCGGCGTGCGCAGCCACACGGGGCGCGAGGCCAAGGTCGAATCCGCCTGGCTGGACGAGGCCGGCCACCTCTACCTGCAGGCCGACCTGGGCCTGGGCCTCGTGCACACGGCCGACATGGCCCTTGCCGCCGAAGCCGTCGAGGCCGGCCGCTGGACGCCGCAGGACTGCATCGCCGCCAAGCTGCCGGCCCTGTTCGGCTACCGGCTGCGCCCCGCGCTGGCGCACTAGAAATGACAAGGCCCGCTCACGGCGGGCCTTGTCAAAGGGAGTGGGGTACTCAGTTCGCGGCCGAGGCGGCCGGGGCCGGCATCTTGGGCTCGTCGAACTTGGCGCCGCCGTTGTTGGCCATGTAGACCACGGCGCGCTGGACCTCGAAGTCCGAGAAATCGCCGCCGCCCTGCGGGCCCATATTGCCCTTGCCCTTGAGCGCCGAATTCAGCAGCGCCTCGACACCGCTTTTGATGCGCGGGCCCCAGGCAGCGGCGTCGCCGAACTTGGGCGAGCCGGCGGCGCCGGTCGCATGACAGGCCGAGCACTGGGCCTGGAAGACCTGCTCGCCGGTCTTCATCGCGCCGGAGTCGTTGGCATCCTTGACCTCGACGCGGGCCACCGGCGCGATGCGCTCGGCCACGGCCTGGGCATCCAGCGCACCCGTGCCCGCGGCCGGCTTGCTGTCGGTGCTGACGTAGTTGGCCAGCATGATGATGACGATCACCGGCACCACGAAGGCGAACAGCACGGCCCAGGCGAGTTGCTTGGGGGTCTTGATCGGGCCGGTATGGGCTTCGTCGTGGTCGTGATCGTGGCTGTCGCTCATGGATTCCTCTTATCGATCCTCGTCGGTCTTCTTGGCGTGCAGCGCAGCGCGCGGCACGAAAAACCGGAGAATTATAGGTGCGCCCCACCCGCCCCCATGGCTCGGGGAACCCCGCTGTTAGAATGCAAGGCTTCGCGCCCGTAGCTCAATGGATAGAGTACTGCCCTCCGAAGGCAGGGGTTGTTGGTTCGATCCCAACCGGGCGCGCCAAATCGGGGCCTTTTGCGTTTTTCGACTACTGTGCTTTCGATGGCTACTTGGCCCGAATTTGCGGAGCGACTGCAGGAACTTTCGGCCAAGTTTTGGACGTGCGCTTTGCGGCGGCCTATCAAGGTCTGAGCTAAAGATTGGCCGAAATTTGCTCTACATCGCTCGTGAAAGCCATGTTGTAGTCAGCCAGCAGTCGCTCGCAGTCATCCTTCTGGTCGCTCAGTGACTTGCGCTGCAGGTTGAGGGCGACAAACGCCGCCACCCTTTCAAGCACCATGGGCAGCACCGGCTTCACGAGGAAGTCGACCGCGCCGGTGAGGCCATAAAGCTGCCGCCTCGGCAGCTTTATGCATCGGTAGCAGCGCCGGCAAGGTTATGGATCTCGCTGATGTCCTCCTCGTAGAGCCTGAGGCCGGGCCCGACGCACTCCAGGTTCTCGACGAGATGCCGCTGCAGGTCCTTCCCCAGCAGGAACTCGGAGGACCCCACGGCCGGCTCACCCGTGCTCATCACTCGATCACGACATAGAACGGCTCCGACTTCCCGTAAAGGCGGTTGTCACTCCTCCCGATCAGGAAGGCTTCCACGAAGTGCACGCCGCGGTAGGCCAGGTCCTCTTCGCGCGAGAAGCCTGAGTCGCTGGCGTAGAAGTCGCCGCGCAGCGAGTTGGCGTCATAGGCGGCTTGATCGGTGTTCGTCACGCGCCATTGCACCTTGAACGAAGAGTCGAACGGCAAGCCGACGGCGTTGGACGCAGTGAAGCGGATCGAGCGTCCCTTCGGCAGAGGTTGGAGCGACGTCACCGCACCCAGCCTCGCGCCCTTCTGCTCGGTCATGAGCTCTGCGGACACGTTGATGCGATAAGTCTGCGGCGCGCTGCGCCATTTGGGACGCTGAACATAGGGCAGCCGCGTGATGCGCTCCGGAAGCGCGGCGCGGCCACGTTCTATGACCCGCTGGACCAGGTCCTTGAACTGGCCCGCCAGCACCAGCGCATCGCTCTTCGACACGCTCTCGCTGAGCCGTGCAGATTCCTTGGCCTCGCCAGCGGCGAAGCTATCGCCGAAGACGCGCTGCCATTTGCCGATGGACTCGTCGCGGTCTCCCTCGTTATAGGCGTCGTCGATCCAGGTGCGATACAGATTGATCTTCTCGCGAAAGTTGCCGTACTGCGTCTGATCCCAGACGCGGCTCTGGATGTCTGACGACAGCACCGGGTTGCGGATGACGGGCACAGTGGGGCGCGCCTGCAAGTAGTCGTCCAGCCGGCCGATCACGGTCTTCAAGCAGGTCGGCGTGTCGGCGAAGGCTGTCGTGTCCTTGTCCGAGTCGTAGATGTGCATGCCCACCAGCGTCGTGAACAGGAAGGACGGGCAGGTGAAGTTGGTCTTGATGTCGCGCAGGTACTTCAGCAGCCGGGTGACCTTCTTGAGGTCATTGCCGCCCGCCACGCCGTTCCTGCCGATCACCCAGTCGGTGTAGTCCAGTGCGGCGGTCGTTTCGAACTCGTTGGTGGTCCGGTTGCAGACCTCGTACGTGTTCGACCACAGCCGGCCCTTGATGCACGGGGCGATATCAATGCGACGCTCGCCCGCGTACTCGATGGTCACGCAGTGCGAATAGCGATGCACCTTGTCCTTGTAGGTGCTGTGGCCGTCAAAGAAGGCGCCCAGCTTGTTCACGTAGTCCTTGGCTTCCCAGCCTTCGACGGGTTCCACGATCACCAGCAGGTCGGCGTCGAACTCGCCGTCCGCGCGCGGCTTGATGATGGTGCCGTGGGCCCATGAACCGTGGCCGTCGAAATCGAGGATCTTCGGCCCCCAGCTTGAGGCCTTGATCGCCTTCTGAACCGCTTCGACGCTGGCGTCCAACTGGCTCACTCGCGTGTCGTTGAGGTTGACCTCACCGCTGAGGAAGGTCTTGAACTGATCGACCAGCTTCATGCCCCGCCCCCCGCGCCCAGCGCCTTCTCGGCCTTCCGCACCAGATCCTCTGCCGCGTGGTGGGCCTCATCCTCGTTCGCCGACCTGAAGATGAAATACACCCAGTCGAAGACCAGTGGGCTGCGCTCGCGATGCTGGTAGATGGCGTCCTGCAAGGCTCGCGACTCGGCCGTGATGACCGCCGCCTCGGCGCCACCAAGGGCCTTGGTCCAGATCTTGTCCCACTCGCCGCTGAGGTTCGTCAGCGAAATCGCAGCGTTGGCCTGCTGCATGCGCTCCCTCAGTGCCCACGTAAGCACGGGCAGGAACGGCACCACCAACGTCATGATGAGATCGGGAAACTGCAGGCCCTTGTACAGCCCGGCATACAACAGCGAGACGCCGAACAGGATGGTTAGCGTCAGCAGCCAGCCGCCATACCGGCGCCTGAGCCGCGCGTCGTAGCTGATGTTTGTGCGCTGGCCGATCAGCCGGGCCAGGTGCAGCGGCAGCCTACCGATGCACACCTCGTACCAGGCAAGGAAGTTCGACTCGCGCTTCTTGGACAGCGGCTTGGCGGAGAGCCTGCGCACGTCTTCGTGCTCCACCGGCGCGCCGGTCACGAAGCGGTTCCAGGGCAGGCCGAAGACGTCCGTATCGAACTGTTCCTGCAGCTTTGCGCCGCGCTTGAGCCGGTCCTTCTGGATCCGGTCGAACAGCGCCGTCTCCATCACCAGCAAGATCAAACTGGCCAGGGCCAGGTAGGGCCGGATATCAGGAACCTGGGGACCGATCCAGACGCCGACGACAGGCAAGAGGATCGACACCAGGACCAGCAGGCCCTGGGTGACCTTGGCGGCGCGGTAATTGCTATGGCGGGCGCGCAGCAGGCCCCGGTTTTCACTTGACGCCTGCCGCGTCGGGATGTCGTTTTGTTGGCTGTTCACGCGGTCTCCTAGGCAAGTTGTTTTGCGCCGCCGGCGTGTTTGCCGCGGTCCGCGCGCCTACATGGGGACGCTTGTTACATTTACAAGTGCTTTCTAGCTGACAACAAACTAAACAGTTGCGCGAACACCGCCGGGGGCGCCATCGGCTGTTTCGCGCGGACACCGCTTGTCCGGCGGTCGCCTTCAGTGGTTGCCGCATCGGTCATCGACCAAGGTCTAAGCGTGACGGGTTTGCTCGTCAGCTCGCGTGTCGACCACCTGGCCTGACAGCAACGCGAAACCGTCATCCAAGAGCTCCGGCAGAAACGACTCCGCCTTGAGCAGGCACTTGCGTCCTCCGACGGCAGTTCGCTGCCGAGGAACAAGATCGGGTCATCGATCTTCTCCATGGTGCGCCAGCCGGCGAACTCCAACCGCGGCGCCGAGGGATACGTCCATTGCTTTAGGGCAGGTGGCCACGTGCCTCATGAATCAGATATCGCGCGTTCTGCGCTTGCTGGTCCTTCAAGCTTCGATGGGACGTGTCTCTGTCCAGTCGACCATCAGCTTGCGCTCGGCGAACAGCCATTTGCCGTTCTGCTTAACGAGGGAATCCAGGTAGCGAATATGGGCGACCATCAGAGTCTTTTTGTCGCCGTCAACGGACACATGGTGAGCGATGCAGTAGCTCAGACCAGTGGCGCGGTCGCCGGAAAGCTGCACAGTGCTTTGCCCGTTGAAGTGCATCGTCGCCTGATAGGTGCGGAGATTGGCGAACACGGGCGCAAGCGAGGCGCGACCGTTGAGCGTGTACGAAGGGTGGGCGGCACGACTGTCCATATAGACAATGAACACCGTGTCCTCGGTGAAGAGTGCCATCTGACCCTCGGCATCGCGCGTATCGGCGCACGTGGCATACGCGTCGACAAGTTCGCGAATGGCGAGGCGGTCGGCCAATTCGCCAAGATCGGAGGGCGTGTGAGGTTCCATGGTGCTTTCTTCGGGCGTTGAGAACAGATCTACTAGTGCTGCAAGGCGGCGGCATTGATGGCCATGCCGTCGAGGACGGCTTTTGGCCCACCGTGATGTGCGAGGTTCAGCATGGCGCGCCCAACCGCCTTGGTCGTCGTCATTGAGCCGGGCCGCACGCGATGGATGAGGCGCAGGATGGGCCCTAGAAGGGCATAGAAGAGGCGATAGCTACGTGTCTTGGACTCGATGCCGTTCAGCGGGATGATGACGCCGGGCCTGAACATAAAGGCTGCCTCAAATGGCATGCGGAGCAGTGCGTTCTCGGTCGCGCCTTTGATGCGCGCCCACATGGCCTTGCCCTGTTCAGTACTGTCAGTACCGGAACCTGACACGTAAATGAGGCTCATCTTTGGGTTCAGCCGCAGAAGCGTGGAGGCCACGGACACGGTCAAGTCGTACGTGAGGTGTCGGTACTGCGCCTCGCTCATCCCGGCGGAACTCACCCCCAAGCAATAGAAGCAAGCGTCCAGCGATCCGAGCTGGCCTTCGAGATGGGTCAGGTCGAACAGATTCGGTTGCACAAGCTGGACTAGCTTGGGGTGCTGGTCTGCAAGGGAGTTGCGGCTGAGCGATACGACTTTTTGCACGGCCGGATCGGCTAGACATTCGTGCAGGACACCCTGTCCTACCATCCCGCTCGCACCAAGGATGATGACGTTCATCGCTTTGACTCGCTTTGCCGGCTGGAAAGTTTGCCGCCGGTGGATGCGACGAGGTACGTCACCTTCGCTGTCCGCAAGCGCAGCGCGTTGCCGATGACGCTCGCCGAGGAAAGCGCCATCGCCGCGGCGGCCACCACCGGCGACAGCAGGACGCCTAGGAATGGGTACAGAACGCCTGCCGCAAGCGGCACACCCGCCACGTTGTAGGCGAAGCTCAGGAATAGGTTCTGGCGGATGTTGCGCATGGTGGCCCGTGACAGCACCTGCGCTGTGACGATGCCTTGCAGGTCACCCTTCAGCAGCGTCACGCCGGCGCTCTCCATCGCCACGTCGGTGCCGGTGCCCATCGCAATGCCAACTGTCGCCTGTGCAAGTGCCGGCGCGTCGTTGACTCCATCCCCTGCCATCGCCACAACCCGGCCTTGCTCCTGCAACCGCCTCACCGCCGCTGCCTTGTCCTGAGGAAGAACCTCGGCGACCACTTCGTCGATGCCAAGATCACGCCCCACTGCATCAGCCGTGGTCTTGTTGTCGCCAGTCAGCATGACCACCCGTACGCCGGCAGCCCGTAGCGCCTGCAAGGCTTGACGCGATGTCGGCTTGATCGGGTCCGCAATGGCCACGAACCCGGCCAGCTTGCCTCCCACCCCAACGAAGACGACCGTGGCCGAATTCTTCCGCTGCTCGTCCGCCGGGGCAGCGAGGCTCGTCGTGTCGATGCCCTGCTCGGTCATGAATTTGGCCGCACCCGACACGATGGCCATCCCATCGACGGTGCCGACTACACCCTTACCAGCCGGCGAATCGAAGTCGGCGACCTCTGACAGCTCCAGCTTTTGCTCCCGCGCCTCCGCGACGATGGCCGTGGCCAGCGGATGCTCGCTGGCACGTTCGACGCTGGCGAGCTTCTTCAGCACGTCCGCTGCCGTGAACCCTCCGACCGTCTCGATGTGGACCACCTTGGGATGGCCCATGGTCAAGGTGCCGGTCTTGTCCACGACCAACGTGTCGACCTTCTCCATCTTCTCCAAGGCTTCAGCGTCGCGTATCAGTACGCCCAGCTGTGCGCCCTTGCCCACACCGACCATGATGGACATCGGCGTGGCCAGGCCCAAGGCACAGGGGCAGGCGATGATGAGCACTGATACCGAGGCGACGAGCGCGTAGCTGAAGGCTGGCGATGGGCCCCAGGCGAGCCAAGCGGTGAAGGTCAAAGCCGCCACAAGGATGACTGCTGGTACGAACCATCCGGCGACCTGGTCAGCCATGCGCTGAATTGGCGCTCGGCTCCGCTGCGCCGCCGCGACCATGCTGACGATCTGCGAAAGCAACGTGTCGGCGCCGACCTTCTCAGCGCGCATCACGAAGCCACCTGTTTGGTTCATCGTGCCAGCCGTGACCTTGGCCCCTACGGCTTTCGCTACCGGCATAGGCTCGCCGGTCACCATCGATTCGTCTACGTTGCCCTTGCCCTCGGTGAGCTCGCCATCGACCGGCACCTTCTCGCCGGGCCGCACCCGCACCAAGTCGCCGGTCTGGATGGCGTCCACCTGCACGGTTTCGTCGGCGCCATCGGCCCTGACGCGCAGGGCCGTCTTCGGCGCCAGCTCCAGCAGCGCTTTGATGGCCCCGGAAGTCTTCTCTCGCGCCCTCAGCTCCAGCACTTGACCCAGTAGCACCAGCACGGTGATGACGGCTGCGGCTTCGAAATACACGGGGACGGCGCCGTCACTTCCCTTCAAGGTGGCCGGGAAGAGGCTCGGCGTCAGCGTCGCCGCCATGCTGTAGAGCCAGGCGGCGCCCGTGCCCAGCGCGATGAGCGTGAACATGTTCAGGTTTCGGGTTCTCAGCGACGCCAGCGCCCGAGTGAAGAACGGCCAGCCGGCCCAGAGCACTACCGGCGTGCCCAGCAGCAACTGGACCCAGTTCGACGACTGCGGTGTGATGAGTTGGTGCAAGTTGAAGAAATGGCTTCCCATCTCCAGGGCGAACACGGGCGCCGTCAGCGCGGTGCCAACCCAGAACCGTCGCGTCATGTCGCGCAGCTCGGGACTCTCTCCCTGTTCGGCAGTCACCAGCACGGGCTCCAAGGCCATGCCGCAGATCGGGCAGTTGCCTGGCCCAATCTGACGCACCTGCGGGTGCATTGGGCAGGTGTACTCGGCCTGGCTGTGGCTGCCGTCGGGCACGGACGTCGCCGGTCTGCCCCTAGGGGCTACATGAGGATGGTCGTGGGGAGCGTGGTCGGACGACGGCATGGCGAGTCCCATTTCTTGCATTGCAGTCTGGGCCTTGCCACCGTGAGAAGGTCAAGGGGCACGCTGGTGCGCGTTAGGGAGAGGGGCCAGCGCCGTTGACGGCGTGGGCTTCCAGCTGGCGGTGGGCAGTGCCGTGGCATGCCGCAGACTTCGCCGGTCGCCTTCTGTGGCTGCAGCCCTCGGCGGTCGACCAAGGCCTAAGCGTGACGGTTTTGCTCGTCAGCTCGCATGTCGACCACCTGGCCGCAGAATTTGCTTGACATTCCCACCGTTGTAAGCCGAAGAATGTCAAACAAGCTGCCGGGCCTATCCGGCGGCTCTTGCGCAACTGCCCCTCGAGAGCACCTTCCTCCACCATGAGCCTGACCCGAGCCCTGAACAAGCTGATCTGCCGCGTGCTGATCGGCGTCGTTCTGTTCGCGCAGTTCGCGGTGGCGAGCTACGCCTGCCCCAGCGGCATGGCGATGGATGCGGGTGCCATGCAGCAGGCCGCGGAAGCGGTGGCCACAGGTGGGGCGGGTGATCTGGATCAGCAGTCGCCGAATCTGTGTGCAGAACACTGCAAGGTGGGGCAGCAGTCCAGTGACACGGCGCCGGCGCCAGTCATCGGCGGGCCGGTGTTGGATCTGCTGTACGTGCTGCAGTCCGAGGATCTGGTGACGGCCAATCAGCCGACCGATGTCCCGGATCCCCTGCTGGCCGTGCCGCCACCACCGCACGCAATCCTTCACTGCGTCTTCCGCACTTGATCTCCTGAGCTCTTAGGCGCTCGTCGCACGCCCCGGCGTGCCGCTGCGCCCGTTGAGCGCGCCTGTCCGTCGCTGCCAAGCGACCCGGCGCTGGTCCATTGGGTCCATCAGGAGCCTTCATGTTTTCCCCCTTTGTACGTGCTGCGCTCGCGCTCGGGCTGGCGGCATTCGCCTGGTCCACGCACGCGGAGCCACTCTCGCTTCAAGACGCCTTGCGCCTGTCGGAGCAGCGCTCGCGCCAACTGCCGGCACAAGATGCCGCGGCCGATGCCGCACGCCAGATGGCCGTCTCTGCCGGCCAGCGCCCCGACCCAGTTCTGAAGGCAGGTGTCGACAACCTTCCCATCAACGGCGCTGACCGCTTCAGCACGACGCGCGACTTCATGACGATGCGCACCGTGGGCGTGTCCCAGGAATGGACTCGGTCCGACAAGCTGCGCCTGAGGTCCGCCCGCTTCGAGCGCGAGGCGGAGGCCGCCGAAGCCGGCCGCCAGCTCGCGCTTGCGAACCTGCAGCGTGACACGGCCGTGGCCTGGCTGGACCTTTACTACCAGCAGCGCATGCCTGTCCGTCGCTGCCAAGCGACCCGGCGCTGGTCCATTGGGTCCATCAGGAGCCTTCATGTTTTCCCCCTTTGTACGTGCTGCGCTCGCGCTCGGGCTGGCGGCATTCGCCTGGTCCACGCACGCGGAGCCACTCTCGCTTCAAGACGCCTTGCGCCTGTCGGAGCAGCGCTCGCGCCAACTGCCGGCACAAGATGCCGCGGCCGATGCCGCACGCCAGATGGCCGTCTCTGCCGGCCAGCGCCCCGACCCAGTTCTGAAGGCAGGTGTCGACAACCTTCCCATCAACGGCGCTGACCGCTTCAGCACGACGCGCGACTTCATGACGATGCGCACCGTGGGCGTGTCCCAGGAATGGACTCGGTCCGACAAGCTGCGCCTGAGGTCCGCCCGCTTCGAGCGCGAGGCGGAGGCCGCCGAAGCCGGCCGCCAGCTCGCGCTTGCGAACCTGCAGCGTGACACGGCCGTGGCCTGGCTGGACCTTTACTACCAGCAGCGCATGCGCGCTCTGCTGGTGCAGCAGAAGGACGAGGCGGCATTGCCTGTTCAGGCGGCCGATGCAGCCTACCGCGGCGGCCGCGGCACCCAGGCCGACGTCTTTGCAGCCCGCGCTGCGGTGGCCCAGATTGACGACCGGATCGCGGCGACCGCCCGAGACGTGTTGAGCGCGAAGACCATGCTGACGCGCTGGACCGGCGTGGCCACCGAGGAAGCCCTCGATGCACCGCCGCCGCTCGATGTCGTGCGGTTGAGCGACGAATCCCTGGATCAGGACATTGCCCACCACCCCGAGGTGTCCGTGCTGCTCAAGCAGGAGGCTGCCGCACAGGCGGACGTCGACGTCGCACGTGCCAACAAGCGGCCTGACGTCAGCGTGGAGCTGTCGTACAGCCAGCGGGGGCCGGCCTACTCCAACATGGTCTCGTTCGGGGTTTCCATCCCATTGCAATGGGACCAGAAGAACCGCCAGGACCGCGAACTCGGCGCCAAGCTCGCCGTGGTCGAGCAACTGCGTGCGCAGCGCGAGGAACAGACCCGCATGCACGTTGCCGAGGCGCGAACGCTGCTGCAGCAGTGGCAAAGCGACCGCGACCGCATGGTCCGCTACGACAAGGAACTGCTTCCTCTGGCCGCCGAGCGCACCCGCGCGGCCCTTGCAGCCTATCGAGGCGGCACTGCGCTGCTCAGCGTCGTCCTGGACGCGCGGCGCGGCGAGATCGACACCCGCATGGAACGACTGCGTCTCGAGATGAGCGTCGCCCGCCTGTGGGCCCAACTGAACTACCTGATCCCTGTCGGCCACGAAGCCGCGATGGAGTCCGCGAAATGAAAAAGAAACCCCTCTTGATCGCCATCGGCGTCCTGACCTTGGCGCTTGGCGGCTTCGGCATTTACCAGTTCGGCAAGTCGCAGGGCATGGCAGGCATGCCGATGCCTGAGTCGAGCAGCGCCGCTCCCGCAGGCGGGGCACCCACCGGGGGACTCCCTCAGAGCGTCGCTGAAGGCGAGGAAGCCACCCGACGCCACGTCAAGTCCGGCCTCAAGGCCGGCGACATGGACCCGGTCACGGGCCAGAAGATCCTCTACTACCACGACCCCATGGTGCCGGGGAACAAGTTCGACGCACCGGCCAAGTCGCCCTTCATGGACATGATGCTGGTGCCGGTCTACGCCGGTGGCGAGGCCGACGAAGGCAAGGTGACGGTCAGCCCGCGCGTGCAGCAGAACCTGGGCGTGCGCACGGCCGAGGTGGTCGAGGGCACCTTGTCCCCGCAGGTGTCCAGCGTGGGCAGCATCGCCTTCAATGAGCGCGACCAGGTCGTGGTCCAGGCGCGGGCCATCGGCTATGTGGAACGCTTGCATGTGCGTGCCACCCTGGATCCGGTGCGCGCTGGCCAGCCGCTGGCCGAGCTCTATGTGCCGGACTGGATCGCCGCCCAGGAAGAGTTCCTGTCCGTGCGGCGCATGCAAGGCACCGACCTCGGCGTGCTCGTCGATGGCGCCCGCCAGCGCATGCGCCAGGTGGGCATGAGCGACGCTCTGATCCGGCAGGTCGAGGAGACCGGCAAGACCCAGCCCCGCTTCACGCTCACGGCGCCCATCGGCGGCGTGGTCGTCGAGCTGATGGCCCGGGAAGGCATGACCGTGTCGTCCGGCGCGACGCTGTTCCGCATCAATGGCTTGGGCACCGTGTGGGCCAATGCCGAGGTGCCTGAGAGCCAGGCTGCCCTGCTGCGCGCTGGCGCCAAAGTTCAAGCGCAGTCGCCTGCCGTCCCGGGCACGACCTTCAGCGGGCGCGTCCAGGCCATCCTGCCCGAGGTCAACCAGGCTACGCGCACCCTGAAGGCGCGCATGGAGCTGAGCAATCCGGGCGGTCGCCTGGCCCCGGGCATGTTCGTGTCCATGAACTTCATGGACACGCGGCCCGAGAAGGCACTGCTCGTGCCGTCCGAAGCCGTCATCCAGACCGGCAAGCGCACGGTGGTCATGCTGGCCGAGGACAACGGGCACTTCCGCCCGGTCGAGGTTCGCGCCGGCATCGAGACGGGCGGCCAGACGGAGATCAAGCAAGGTCTGCAGGCCGGGCAACGGGTGGTCTCGTCGTCACAGTTCCTCATCGACTCCGAGGCGAGCCTGCGAGGCCTTGAGGCCCGGCTCAACGACGTCCCGGCGAAGAAGGCTGAGATCGAGGGGCCTCGCAACGACGGCGAAGGCAAGGTGGTCGCGATCGGTCGCGACACGATGACCATCGCTCACGACGCCATCCCGTCGCTGAAGTGGAAGGCCATGACGATGGACTTCAAGCTCCCGCCCAAGGGTCTGCCGCGCGGCATGACAGAAGGTGATCGGATCTCCTTCACCTTCGTCGAGAGCAAAGATGGCCCACCGGCACTGGTGTGGGTCACGCTGCTGGCGTCTAAACCTGCGCCCGCAGCCGCGGCCTCGACGGCATCGGCCTCTGGGAGCGGCAAATGATCGCGCACCTGATCCGCTGGTCGATCACGAACCGCTTCCTGGTGCTGCTGGCCACCTTGATGTTCGGCGCGTGGGGCGTGTACGCCGTCAACCGCACGCCGCTGGACGCGCTGCCGGACCTCAGCGACGTGCAGGTCATCATCCGCACGACCTATCCCGGCCAGGCGCCGCGCATCGTCGAGAACCAGATCACCTACCCGCTGACGACGACCATGTTGTCGGTGCCAGGCGCGAAGACGGTCCGCGGCTATTCCTTCTTTGGCGACTCTTTCGTCTACGTGCTGTTCGAGGACGGCACCGACCTCTACTGGGCCCGCTCGCGGGTGCTGGAGTACCTAAATCAGGTGCAGTCCAAGCTGCCGCCCTCGGCCAAGGCCTCGCTGGGGCCTGACGCGACGGGCGTGGGCTGGATCTACCAGTACGCCCTGGTGGACCACAACGGCACCCAGGACTCGTCCCAGCTGCGTGCTCTTCAGGATTGGTTCCTGAAGTACGAGCTCAAGACGGTGCCGAACGTGGCCGAGGTCGCCACCATCGGCGGCATGGTGCGCCAGTACCAGGTACAGCTCGACCCCGACAAGCTCGCCGCGTACAAGATCCCGCACACCAAGGTCATCGAGGCCATCCAGAAGTCCAACCAAGAGGCCGGCGGCTCCGTGCTGGAGCTGGGCGAAGCCGAGTACGTCGTGCGGGCCTCGGGCTATCTGCAGTCGCTGGACGATTTCCGGTCGATCCCGCTGATGACGACGCCGGCCGGCGTGTCGGTGAAGCTGGGTGACGTGGCCCGCATCCAGCTGGGTCCCGAGATGCGTCGCGGCATCGGGGAAATGGACGGCGTGGGCGAAGCCGTGGGCGGCGTCATCGTGATGCGCTCCGGCAAGAACGCGCTGGAGACCATCGCGGCGGTCAAAGACAAGCTCAAGGTGCTGCAGGCCAGCCTGCCGCGCGGCGTCGAGATCGTGCCGACCTACGACCGGTCCAGCCTCATCGAGCGCGCCGTGGACAACCTGACCCACAAGCTGCTGGAGGAGTTCGCCGTCGTTGCGGTGGTCTGCTTCATCTTCCTGTTCCACCTGCGCTCGGCCTTCGTCGCCATCGTCTCGCTGCCCCTGGGCATCCTGTCGGCGTTCATCGTCATGCACTACCAGGGCGTGAACGCCAACATCATGTCCCTGGGGGGCATCGCCATCGCCATCGGCGCGATGGTGGACGCGGCGGTCGTGATGATCGAGAACGCGCACAAGCACCTGGAACATTGGGCCCACGACAACCCGGGTGGAACGCTGCAGGGGGCAGAACGGTGGAAGGTCATTGCCGAGTCGGCTGCCGAGGTCGGCCCTGCGCTGTTCTTCTCTCTGCTCATCATCACGCTGAGCTTCATCCCGGTCTTCACGCTGGAAGCGCAGGAAGGCAGGCTGTTCTCGCCGCTGGCCTTCACCAAGACCTACTCGATGGCCGCGGCCGCGGGCCTGTCGGTGACGTTGATCCCGGTGCTGATGGGCTACCTGATCCGTGGTCGCATCCCTGACGAGAAGACCAACCCGCTGAACCGCCTGCTGATCGCCCTGTATCGCCCGCTGCTCAACGGCGTGCTCAAGGCGCCCAAGGTGACGATCGCCGTGGCGGCAGTGATGCTGGTGGCCAGCCTCTGGCCTCTGCAGCACATCGGCGGCGAGTTCATGCCGCGCCTGGACGAAGGCGACCTGCTCTACATGCCTTCGGCCCTGCCGGGCCTGTCCGCCGGCAAGGCCTCGGAGCTGCTGCAGCAGACGGACCGCCTGATCAAGACGGTGCCGGAAGTGGTTAGCGTCTATGGCAAAGCCGGTCGCGCCGAGTCGGCCACCGATCCGGCGCCGCTGGAGATGTTCGAGACGACCATCCAGTTCAAGCCTCGCGACCAGTGGCGTCCAGGCATGACGACCGACAAGCTGATCGAGGAGCTGGACCGGATCGTCAAGGTGCCCGGCCTGGCCAACATCTGGGTACCGCCCATTCGCAACCGCATCGACATGCTGGCCACGGGCATCAAGAGCCCGGTGGGCGTGAAGGTGGCCGGCAGCGATCTGGCAACCATCGACCGGCTCACGGGCGAGATCGAGAAGGTCCTCAAGGGTGTGCCTGGCGTGACCAGCGCGCTGGCTGAGCGTCTGACCGGAGGCCGCTACGTCGATGTGAACATCCGCCGCGCCGACGCCGCTCGCTACGGGATGAACATCACCGACGTGCAGTCGCTGATCTCGTCGGCCGTCGGTGGCGAGAACGTCGGCGAGACCGTCGAGGGCCTGCAGAGGTTCCCGATCAGCGTGCGCTACCCGCGCGAGATTCGTGACTCGGTCGAGAAGCTGCGCAGCCTGCCCATCGTGACCGAGAGCGGCCAGCGCCTGGTCCTGCAGGACGTGGCGGACATCCGCATCACCGATGGTCCGCCGATGCTGCGCAGCGAGAACGCCCGCCTGTCCGGCTGGGTCTACGTCGACTTGCGCGACCGCGACCTGCGCAGCGCAGTACAGGACATGCAGCAGACCGTCGCCAAACAGGTCAAGCTGCCGCCCGGGTACTCGATCTCCTGGTCCGGCCAGTTTGAATTCCTCGAGCGCGCCACGGCCAAGCTCAAGGTCGTCGTGCCCTTCACGCTGCTGATCATCTTCGTGCTGCTGTACCTGACCTTCGGCAGCCTGGGTGAAGCGCTGCTCATCATGGCGACACTGCCCTTCGCGCTGGTCGGCGGCATCTGGCTGCTCTGGCTGCTGGGCTACAACCTGTCGATCGCCGGTGCCGTGGGATTCATCGCGCTGGCCGGCGTGGCCGCCGAGTTCGGCGTGATCATGCTGCTGTACCTGAAGAAGGCGTGGCAGGAGCGGCTGGAGGAAGGCAAGGACTCCCTGGACGACCTGCTGGACGCGATCCGTGATGGCGCCGTCCTGCGCGTGCGGCCCAAAGCGATGACCGTTGCGGTGATCCTCGCAGGCCTGTTCCCCATCATGTGGGGCACGGGCACGGGCTCAGAGGTCATGCAGCGGATCGCCGGTCCCATGGTCGGCGGGATGATCACGGCCCCGTTGCTGTCGATGTTCGTCGTCCCGGCTGCCTACCTCCTCATGCGCCGGCCGCGGAAGAAGGTCGAAACGGTAGCCACCCCGTCACCGCGACGCTGGTGGAAGCGCCATGCGTGAAGCAACGCGCCTTCCGGCCATGCGAGGTCTGTGCGCAATGGCGCTGACGGTGCTGCTCTGGTCGCGGGCTGATGCCCAGGACATCAATGGTCCGACCGCGCAGGGACCTTCGGTTGCAGCGACATCCTCCGCGGCGAAGGCGTCCGGGCTTGCTCCTGCCGAGGACCGTCGGCAGTGCGCAGCCTGCCAGCCGCCGCGCCTCGCCGATGGGCCGGCTCAAAGCACGCCGTCGTTGTCCACGCCTCCCGGCGTTCGGTACGCCCTTGCGCGACAGGAAGAGCACGCAGACGCGCCTGCGGCGGGCGACCGCCCGTGTCAGCCGTTGCGCGTCACGTTCTGCCGGTGGCTCCACTAGGGCGGGGCCAGCCCAGAGAACCCATCCGCTATCTCGCCATTCAACTGACAGGTGAACACATGAAGTCCCTCCCTCAATCCATCGTCGCAATCGCCGTATGCGCGGCTGCCTGGTCCAGCGCTGCTGCCCAAAGTCCTGCGACCGATCCGTCGGGCGTCCAGGTCCCCGTCGAGCAGACCCAGCGCGCGATCCACATCGACTCCCATACGCGCTGGGTCAACGTGAAGCAGATGGAAGCCATCCGCTTTGTCGTCGGCCAGGGCAACGACGCTAGGTCCTTTGGCTGGCGCTTCGATGGAGCGCCGCAGCTGCCGTTCAAGCTGAGCCGGATCCCGCCCGCTGCGGCCCTCATCGGCGCACAGGACATCACGGTCTACATGGACCGAAGCGACTTGATCGACGCCTACTGAACTTCCACCCACCAGACCGAGCTCCACGCCGGTAGTCCAGCCGCGGTCACAAGTGCTGCCGCGGCGCCCCAAACCTCCAAAGGAAACAACTCAATGAAGATCAACCTCGCCACACTGACCCTGATTGCCGCGCTCTCTTCTGCCGCCGCCGCCGCATGGGCATCGGACCCGATGAAGGACATGCCGATGGACGGCATGCCTGCCGCGGGCCAGACCAAGTCGCAGTCCCATCACGCGACCGGCGTTGTGAAGAAGATCGACGCCAAGGCCGGCGTGCTCACCATCGCCCACGGGCCGGTCAAGAGCTTGGGCTGGCCGGCCATGACGATGGGCTTCCTGGTCAAGGACAAGATGCTGCTGGACAAGGCGGCGGTCGATAAGGCCATCGAGTTCGACTTTCAGCAAGGCAGCGCTGGCTACGTGGTCACTGCCGTGAAGTGATGCCCATCCACCCCGATTGCGCGGGGACGTCGGACCTGATCCTGGTGGCGGGTCGCTGCGTTCCCAGACAGCTCGTCACGAGTCTGCTGGTCTTCTGGCTGATCGGGGTGGCCGCCCTCGTCTTGATGGTCTGGTTCATCGCCCGCCGTGAAAAACGACTCCGCCAGCGCCGCGACCGAAGACGCAAAGAGACGCAGCGCCGCCGGAGGGCACGGCCGTGAGCCTGGACATCTGTCAGGTCCGTATGGCCCCAGCCGACAGCCGTCAACTTCAACTTGCGAACTCCCCATCGAGGAGCCCCACATGAACATCGGTGAAGCCGCTAACGCATCCGGCGTTTCCGCCAAGATGATTCGCCACTACGAAAGCGTCAACCTGCTTCCTGCCGCCGCGCGTGCGGCGTCGGGATACCGACAGTATTCGAGCCAGGATGTGCACACGCTGCGCTTCATCCGGCGCGCCAGGGACACCGGGTTTTCCATCGAGCAGATTCGCGACCTGCTGAGCCTTTGGCAAAACCGTGAGCGTTCAAGCCGACAGGTCCGGGCCGTCGCCCAGAAGCACCTTGCAGAGCTGCAGGCCAAGCTGGATGAGATCCACGCCATGCAAGCCGTGGTGCGCGAGATGCTCGACTGCTGCCAAGGGGACGAGCGGCCGGATTGCCCCATCCTCAAGAAGCTTGCTTCAAGCGAAGGTGAGCCCGACGAAGAACCCGCTGCAGGTCCGCCCGCGGGTCGCAAAGGGCTTCTGCGCGAGGGGAAGAAGTAGGTCCGGCTCGGCACCGGGTACGCTTGATTGGTAGGTTTGGTGGCGGAGGTGCCGAGGAAACCCTCCGTCTGACACAACAACAACTCGCCCGGCCCTTGATGCCGGCATCTGTCATGGTCGACGTACTGAAGAGGATATTTGTGTGGCTGCTGTCTCTGGTGGGGGCAGTTCCAGCCAGTCAGCTCGAAGCCAGTGAGACCACCGCCACCGGGGTTTCGAGCGAGTTAGAGGAATCGCGCAAGAACGCTGAGCAGTTGCAGAACAAGCTGACCGTTGCCAAGGAAGATCTTGTCGATGCCAATGCTCAATTGGACCTTGCAGAGTGGACTGACCACTACCTCGTTGAGCTGTCACCTGTCTACTTTCCACGGCAGTTCGTGCTGAACACCTGGCAGCTCTGGCAGGCGATGACAGGCCGGCGAGGCCGTCTCGGCGATCCTGCACTTTTCAGGGGCGGGATCCATCCCGCCGGTCTGTACTGGGCGCTGACCCAAGCCTCGCTCAGCGGATCGAAAGCGATCGACCAAGCGAAGAACGAGGACGGCATGACCGCTGACTTCGTCCATGCGCTGGAGTCCGAACTCGCGAACGCCCAAAAGCACATAGGCTCGGTCGTCAACGTTGCCGTCGGGCACATTTTCCAGAACCGCAAGCCGGCGCTCAAGGAGGTTTCCGTCGGTGCGGACCTGCTGATCCTTGTGTCAGGAACTGGCCTGGTGCCACGTGGCGGCGTCCGACTGTTTTGGGTGCAGATGAAGCAGGCCGACGATCCGTCTTCCATGGTGATGGACGTCTACCGCGAGCCGAATGCTGCCGGGGGCACGCAGCTCGAAGCACTCAGGGCCGTGCACGTCCCTGGATCTGGGTCCTTCGGCCTCTACGCAATGGGGTCGGCCTCATTCTGGTTCTTTGCATCCACTACCGTGGACAAGTTGGCCCAGGTCATGCCGAAAGTCGCCTCGACTTGCAAGATCGATCTCGGTGATGGGGGGACGCGGTTTCAAGAGACGCTGTTGCGCCTGGCCGGTGACTCTGCGCATGGGGAATTCAGCACGAGCGCGGCGGTGCTGAAGTTCGTGGACGATCTCGCGGCGCAGCAGTCGATCGTGCCCTTGACTGTGCTGGGAATCTCAGCTGGCAGAGAGGTGGTACCGGTGAAGAGTTTGGTGGCGCAGGCCAAAGCACTGTGGGAGCAGCGCCTGGTCGAGCACCGTCAGCAGCTCAGCAAAGACCTGCCGCCGCAGATTGAACGCGAGGGCGGCCCGTCGCTCGACAGGTAGGCGGCGTCGCTTGGCTGATTTTGGCCAGCTCGGCGACGGGCGTCGTCCGTGAAATTTCTCAGGAAATTGCTGCCGACTCCAAAAAGCACTTGACCTTGCCACCGTTGAAAGGCCAAGACTTACGTACATCGCAGCCAAGCCCCGCCCTTCGGCACCGCTTATCCCTCGCCAGTCGCCGACAACCTTGCTCTGATATGAGATTCACCCGCGCCCTGAACCAACTGATCTGCCGTGTGCTGATCGGCTTGGTCTTGTTTGCGCAGTTCGCGGTGGCCAGCTACGCCTGCCCGACGGGTGAATACGGGAGCGCACATGCCCCGGTGCACGCCCTGGAGCAAGTTGTCGACGCGGCCTCTCATGGCGCTGGTGACCTGGATCACAAGGCGCCGAACCTGTGCGCGGAGCATTGCAAGACTGGGCAGCAGGCCAACGACGCCTCGCCCGCCCCGGTGATCGCGCAGCCCACGCCTGGCCTGTTCTACGTCTTGACCGGTGTTGAAGCCGACACTGCTGGCGCACAAGCCGTCGCTGCCACGGATCCCCTCCTGGATGTGCCGCCACCGCCGCACGCCATCCTGCACTGCGTACTGCGCACTTGACCTCCTGAGCTCGTCCACGCGCGGCACGTGATCACCGTGCGCGTCGCGTTCTTCGAGCGCGTCCATCGCCCCGCGTCCCCGCGGGCAGGACGCCGGCCCTCGGGTCCCTGCAGGAGCAGTCATGAACCCCCAATCCATCGCGCCCGGCGATAGCCAGGCAAGCGCGCTGTCGCCCGGCGTGCGCAAAGCTCGCACGCAGTTGCTGCGTTTTCCAGCCGGATCACGCGCGCTGGCGGCGACTTGTGTCTCGTACGTGCAGCGGCTGTCTGCAGCCTCAGTGGCTGCGCTGCTGATGTCCGGTGCTGGTGTCCAGGCCAGCGCTCTCGATGCAAAGCGCACCGACACCCAAGGCCTTGCAGCAACTTCACCGGGGCCCTCTGCTACCGCCTTTGTGAACGAGGACACGCCGTGCGCGGACTGTCCTTGCGTCGAAACCGCAGAGCCCGGGAGCGCCGGCACCTTCGTTCCGCCGATCGCCGCCTGTGACCTGGCGGTCCTGCACACGATCCCCCACACCAGCTGTTCGGGCGCTATCGCCAGCGCTCCGCCCTTGCCGCTGCCTGTTCGCATCGCTTTCTGTCGTTGGCTTCATTGACTCCTGCAAGCAGTTCCCCGCACTCCCGACATCCAGACCTTTTCGCTACTTCTTACCTACAGGAAATCAATCATGAAGACCATCGTCGCCACCTTCGTCACCGCCGCCATCAGCGCGCTTGCCTACTCGAGCGGCCCCGTGCAAGCCATGCCCCGCATGAACGACCTGCTCGGCTCCCCCGCTTCGCAAGAGCAGGCTGATCGCACCGTCCACATCGACGCCAAGACACGCTGGGTCAACGTCAAGCGGATGGAGACCGTCCGCTTCGAAGTCGGTAGCGGCCCGGACGCCAAGACCTTCACCTGGCGCTTCGACGGCCTGCCCCAACGCTGGGTGAAGCTGGACCAGATCGCACCGGCCGACGCGGTCGGCAGCCATGAGGTGATCGTCTACGTGGCGCGCAACGAACAGGTCGATGGCGGGCGCTAAGCCGCTGTCCCACCCCACAACACGAACCAAGGAAGTACTCATGAACACCGCTATTCGCACCCTCGTTTCCGCAGTCGCTTTCGGCCTTGCGCTCTCTAGCGCCCAGGCCCACATCAACCCCCGCCAGTACACCCATCCGCAAGTTGGCACCGGCACCAGCGCTGGTGATGCCGGCTCCGCTGCCGCACCTGCCACCTCCGGCATCAAGAACCCTCTCGGTGTGCCGGTGTCGCTGGATCAAGCCGATCGCACGATCCACATCGACGACCACACGCACTGGGTCAATGTCACGCGGATGGAAAGCGTTCGGTTCGTCGTCGGTGACGGCGGCGACGCCAAGGCCTTCGCCTGGCGCTTCGACGGTGTGCCCCAGCGCCCCTTCACGTTGGATCGCATCGCACCGGCCGGCACGCCGGGCTCGCAGGGCGTCACCGTGTACGTCTCCCGCAATGCAGCCATCGAAGGCAACTGATCCCGGTCAGCCCAACGCCTCATCGACCCACCGTTCAACCCTGATTCAAAGCTCATCATGAAGAAGTTCACCCAACTGCTCGTCGCCGGCCTGATGCTCGGCTCGGCCATCTCCGCCTTTGCCGGCCCCGATTGGGCAACCATCGAGCTGGCTCGCAAGGCCAAGCAAACGGCCTATGTCCAGCAGCAGGCGGAGGCGCCCGCATCGGCGGCTGCGTCCGCGCCGGCGACCGCTCAGCCCGCGCATGACCACATGACCTGCCCGCCTCCGGCGCCATCCAAGCAGCTCGACCATGGCCCTCGCGCGACGACGTCGCCCTACATCACGGCCAAGCGCCAGGCCGAGTACGAAGCCGCGCAGCAGGCATGCCGCGACGCAGGGATGTAAGTCCGCGCGACGGCGCCGTCAGCATGTCCAAGTTGACGGTGCCCGTCGTGCCAATGCGCCCCCTCGATCGAGGCGGCTTTCGCCTCGGTTGGGGTGGGCTGGAAATCCGGATGTGCGCTGTAAGGAAGACCTCTTTCTAGGCGACTGTCTGGGCCTCGGCTAAGACGTCGCAGCAGCGGCGCGAATGCCATATCTGTACTACGGGGAGGAGACGTACCAATGGTGCGCGGGAAACCCAAGGCCTGCATGTCAGGCATCCGCCTGATGGGGCGAGGCAGAGCGTGAGGTTCGGCGATCTGCGAATCGGTGTTCGGCTTCAGCTGAGCAATGCGGCACTGCTGCTGCTGACCCTGTCTCTGGCGGGCGTCAGCATCAAGCGGCTAGACGATCTGTCGCGGAGCATGCGCGAGGCTGTCGAACATCGGCAGCAGACGCTGGCCCGGTCTCAAAGCGTCAACATGAACGCGGAGATCGCAGCCCGCAAACTTCTTGTCCTGATCGGTGCGCCCCGCGAGGGTCGTGTAGCCGCCTACAAGGCCATCGACGAAGCAAACCGCAGGCTGGATGAGGCCGTGGCGATGCTCCGCCTCGCGAACGTCGCCGAGCGCGTGCACACGGTCTTTCCCGTCGTCGAAGAGCGGTTGCGAGCGTTCAGGGCGGACTACGCGAACACCGTGGATCTGATCGAGGCGGACGATCTGCTTGCCGCCCGGCGGGCCATCGGTGGTCGCACCGAGGCTTCGCTCACCGCGCTCGTCGAGGCCTTGGGCAGGTACAACGAAGCGGAGCAGGCCGAGTTGGACCACAACGCGGTGGCGTTGCAGGAGCTTGTGGCGCGGGACCGCCAGATCGTGCTCGCCCTGTGCACCGCCGCGCTCGTGCTCGGCTTGACCCTGTCCGCCCTTGTCGCCCGCGGCATCGTGAGGCCGTTGGCGCTGACGAAGACCAGCGCCCAGCGAATCGCTGCCGGGCACTACGAGCATCGGCTGGACGACAGGGCGCGCGACGAGGTCGGTGCCTTGAGCCGATCCTTGAACCAGCTCGCGCAAGCGGTGGCCGATCGCGAGGCGGCACGAGTCGACGCTGCAGAGACCGAGGCACTCACCCGGCTACCGGGCCGAACGCGCTTCCTGCGCGAGGGCCAGGCGCTGCTGCATCAACGCGATCAGCAGGGCTCCATGGCGCTGCTGATCTGTCTGGACGTTGACCGGCTCAAGAGCATCAACGCCGTACTGGGATTCGAGGCGGGAGATGCGCTGCTCAAGGTGCTTGCGTCGCGCCTTCGGGATGCGTGCGACCAGCAGTCCGTGCTGGGCCGACTGAGTGGTGGCGCGCTCGTCGCGCTGCTGCCCATCGAGGCTGACCACGATGTGAGTCCCCGAATCTCGCGGCTCCAGGCCGATCTGGAACACAGCCTGGACTGGCGGGGGCATACCTTGGATGTCGCCGTGACCCTCGGGGCTGCGATGTTCCCAGCCGACTGTGCCGACCCCGCCGCGCAAGGATCTGGCATCGACCTGTTGCTGCAGCGCGCCGAGGCAGCGATGTACGAGGCCAAGCGAGCGAAGGTCCGTTGCATGCGTTTTGACCCGCGCTGGGAGCGGGCACGGGAAAGTCACCTCAGCTTGCTCTCTGCCTTGCGCGTGGCGGTTGAACAGGATCACCTGCGCCAGTTCCTTCAGCCCAAGGTGGACGCCGTCAGTGGGGCGCTCGTTGGTGCCGAAGCACTGGTTCGTTGGCAGCACCCGACCCGCGGGTTCATCAGCCCGGGCGAGTTCATCCCGTTCGCTGAGCAGACGGGGCGCATTCGGGACCTCACCCGCTGGATGCTGCGCCGTGCGATCCGCAACCTGGCCCATCTGCCTGCCCTTCAGGCGCCAGGCTGCTACCTCGCCGTGAACATATCGACGCTTGATCTCCTGGACACCGATCTGCCGGCGTGGCTTGCCACCCAGCTTGAGGCGGGCGGCGTCGATCCGTCGCGACTGCAGCTGGAGGTGACGGAGAGCGGACTCCTGGCCTCTGGCAATGGTCCGGTGAAGGTGCTCACGGCGCTCCGTGCGGTCGGCGTCACCCTGGCGCTGGATGACTTCGGGACAGGCCAGTCATCGCTGGCCTACCTGCAGCGCCTGCCGGTTCAGGAACTCAAGATCGACCGGAGCTTCGTCAGCAACGTCGATCACGACACCCGCAGGCAGAACCTGCTCAACGCCATCGTCGACCTGGGTCACAGCTTGGGTCTCACCGTCACTGCTGAAGGTGTGGAGACGGTTGGCGAGCTCCAAGTCCTCAGGCGCTGCGGAGTGGATCTGATTCAGGGCTACCTGATCTCAGAGCCGATCAATGAGGACGACTTTGCCGGCCAGTCCGTACTGGCTTGATTCACCCGCCGCTAAAGCGTTGCCATGTCACCCAAACTCCCCTACCGCAGGCCGTCACTCGCACACCGTTGGCGTGCCACCCCTCTCGCGATCAAGCTCGCCATCACGCCACTGCTGGCCTCGGCCGCACTGGCCTTCGTGGGCGTTGCAGGCTGGCATGGCCTGACCAACGCACAGGCTGCCGCCGACGAGTTCAACGACGAAAGGCTTCCAGCGACGGAGTTCGTGGGCGAGCTGGACGTCCGCATCGCGACCTTTCGGGAAGCGAGCTATCAGGTGTTCACGCAGGCCTCGGCCGGCCTCTCTGCCGATGTGGTCGCGGAAAGCGCGCGGCGTGTCCATGCCTTGAAGTCGGAGACCGAAGGCCTGCTTCACGCCCAGACCGACAGCGGCTTTTGGGACGAAGGGGAGCACCGGCGATTCGAGGCCATCACACAGTCCTTTGACGCGTTCGCCAAGGCGGCCCAGGAGGCCGTCGATACGGGCGGCAAAGATCTTCCTGCAGCCGAGCGCCTGATGACGGCCGCCGACCAGCAGTTCCAAGGACTGCAGGAACAGGTGACCCAGCTGCGGCAAGCCGAGCGGCAACGGGCGCAGGCGGCGGCGCAGTCGAGCCGAGATGCCGTCGACGGCGCAAAGACCCATCTGGTGGTCGTCGGGCTGGTGGGCCTCCTGCTCGCCGCGACCACAGCGAGCCTGCAGGCCATCGGTATCCGCCGCCGGTTGAAACGGGCCAGTGAGTGGGCTGGGCGAATCGCCCAGGGCGACCTGCGCCTTCCACAGGCCGACCCGCTGCTGGCCAGCAGCCGTGACGACGGTGACCGTCTTCTGGCGTCTCTGAGCAGCGCCGGCGGCGGCCTGACTCGGCTCGTCGGGGAGATCCAGCTGGCCAGCGAAGGTGTGGCGCAGGCGGCCGCGCAGATTGCGGCTGGCAACACCGAGCTGTCGCATCGAACGGAGACCGCGGCGGCCTCGCTGCAGACCACCAGCGCGAGTGTGGAGCGGATCCGCCACGCCGTGGACGGCAATGCCCAGAGCGCCATCACCGTGGAGAGGCTGGCCGCCGAGACAGCGGAAGCAGGGCGCATCGGTTTCGACACAGCCAACGCCGCACGCGTGACGATGCAGGAACTGGCCCGGCAAGCGACGAGCATCCGGGAACTGGTGGAGAGCATCGAGGGGCTGGCAGCGCAAAGTCATCTGCTCAGCCTCAACGCAGCGGTCGAGGCAGCCCGCGCTGGAGAAGCCGGCAGGGGATTTGCGGTCGTCGCCGGTGAGGTCCGGTCGCTTGCCAGAAGCAGCCAGGCCCTGGCCGAGCAAATCCGCCAGGTCGTCGCGCAGTCGGTCCAAGCCATCGCGGAAGGCGAGAAGGGCGCTGCTCGGATGCACGACCAGATGGGTCGGATCCTCGAGTACGCGCGCGGCCTTGCCCTGGACATGCAAGGCATCAGCACGGCCAGCCGGTCGCAGGCGTCCGAGGTCAATGCCATCCACGGGGCCCTGACCGGCCTGGACCGGGACACGCAAAGCAACGCTGCCCTGGTCGAGGAGGCCAGCGCTGCGGCCCAGCTGCTCAGGGACCAGGCGGCAACGCTGCAAGGCCTGGTGGCGACTTTCCAGTTGGGGGACGGTGCTGCGTCAGCCAACTAGGCGCAAACGCCGGCGGCAATGTCGCACGCAACCCCATCCCACCCCACTCTGCCGCAACAGCTGGAGTGATTCACCCTAGGAGGTTCTATGGAGCTCAGTATGAAACCGCTGGATTCGATCGAGTCAGCTACTCGCGCGAGCCAGCTACTTCGGAAGAGCACGCCTGTTCACGAGACGGGATTCCAGGATGCCCTGGCAGACGCTCTGAAGACAACCAGCGCGCTAGGGAAGGAGGCGGGAAGGCTTCAGGACGAGTTCACCTTAGACAACCCAACGGTCAGTCTTGAGGAAACGATGGTTGCCGGCCAAAAGGCCGGCATCGCGATGCAGGCCACGCTGCAGGTCCGCAACAAGCTCGTTCAGGCCTACAGCGACATCATGAATATGCAGGTGTAGGGGCGTCTTCGCCAACCTGCTAAGTGCGGCTGGCCGCCGTATCTGCGTATCGCCAGAAGGCCGCGCGGCGCGCCCGTCTTGAAAAGATCCTCTACCTCTAGCTGATGACCCTGCAGGGCGAGGTTCGTCGGATCGCTAAGGAAGTGCACCATGATCAATCGACTGACCGATGGAATGAACTTCGATGCTCAGGCTCTGGTCTTGAGGGCTGAGCGCCAGCGCCTGATTGCGAGCAACATCGCAAACGCGGACACACCTGGCTATGTGGCGCGGGACCTGGATTTCGCGGAAGCATTGCGCGACGCTACAAGTGGCATTGCGTCCGCCGGGGCGGCGCAAGCTAAGGCGGGCGACCTCAGCGCTCAGGCCACGGCAGCACGCGTCGAGCGCCACCTTGTGTACGCGATGCCGAGCCAAACCAATCTCGACCGCAACACTGTAGATATGGATCGGGAGCGCGCCGCGTTTGCCGAGAACACAATCAAGTACCAGTCAACTCTGCAGTTCATCAGTGGTCACGCAAAGATGATGCTGGAGATCATCAAAGGTACGCGCTGAGATGGTCAAGCTGAGCGGGAGCACCTTCATGCTCTGGGCGGTCGCGCTCGTTTCGACGGGCGCCACAGTGGCCGTGCCACCAGGGTGGCGGGCGCGAAGGTCCATTTCGCCAACGCAAGCTTCGTCCACCGGGTGCCGCTCCCGTGCCGGAAAAAGAAAACCCCGGCGCAAGGCCGGGGCGGAAAGCCGAATCGCTGTCTTGCAGATCTGGCTCCTGCTCAGGGAGGAAAAGCAGGGAGGCGCGCGAAAGCGGCGTCTCACATACCAATGTACCGACTTCGCCTTTCACGAGGCTGAATGCTTGTCGCAGCGAGGCTGTCCTGCCGAGCGATTTAAAGCGCTGAGACCTGCACTTCGTCACGGGCTGAGAGCCTGCCAATCACCCAAGGAACGGGCCGCCGTTGGAGATACTGGTGCCGACGTACGGCGGACCGTCAAGCATGTGTCGGCGCCAGCCAGTGGGAGGGAGATTCCATGAAACTGCAGTACTTCGAAAACGGTGACGGCACTCGTCCAGGTCGCGTCAAGCAGATGGGCCATTTGCTGGAGCTGCTGCGCGACAACGGAATTCATGACCAGCAGAGCCTGCGCGACTGGATCGCCGGGCGCTCGGTCATCAAGCACGGCGAGGCCGAGTTCCAAGTTGTCACCGCCAAGGATCTTGGACTGGACGATGAGAACCGCTGGCACCACCCAGACTTCAAGATTCGAGAAGTGATCGTCGATTGCGACGAGGTGCTCCTCCAGAACAGCTCCAACATCATCATCCTGGACTGCGCGTTCCTAGGCTCCTTGATCATTGGGAACAAGATCGAACGTCCCATCAAGCTGAGCCTGGATACGGTCGTCGTCGGCGAGAGACTGATCGTCTCCGGCAATGAGTTCCCGGTGTCTCCCGCGAGCCTGACGGACGTGCGCTCGCCCTTGCTTCGACTGGACAATTTTCAGAGCGACGATTTGCAAGTGAATGGGTGTGCCTTCGCCTCCACGCAGCTGATGCGACTCACCTGTGATGCGCTGTCAGTGGCCTACAACCAGCTAGGCACGCTGGAAGTTACCGATGGCAAATTCAAGTCAGTTCGGTTCCCGCCCGGGCAGGTGGACATGCGTTCCCTTCAGCAACATCCCAAGTCATGGACATGGCTGCGCCGTAGCCCCGCTGCGTTCAAGCCTTTCAGCATCCCACCGCGCCAGTTGTTTGACGAAGCGGCCGATGAGATCAGTCGCGGCGAGGCTGCGCGGCGCGTCGGCGAGACCTTGGACTTCCTGCAGGAACATTCCGAGGACCGCTACAGCCGAAAACAGGCGGCGGAGCTGAAGTATCAGCGGGCGCTCGCTGAAAGTCCCGGCAACTTCAGGACTGCCTTGATCTTCCTGACTGGAGCATTGGTCAAGCCCATGCGTATCGTGGGTTTGGCCGCGGCAACGATCTTCATTTTTTCTATCGCGTACCTTTACGGCGACTTGAGATTCGAGCAAAAGCACGTTGAGACCTTCCGTGAGGCCCTCTACTTTTCCGGCCTGACGTTTACGACGATCGGATACGGAGACATCACGCCGATGGGTTTCGCGCGATTCCTTGCGGTGCTCGAAGGGCTGCTTGGGATCGTGCTGTCCAGCGCGCTCCTCGTCAGCCTCACGCGCCGCCACATCGAATAGCCCCAGCCACGGCGCAGATTGAATGTCAAATAGTTCACGGCGTTAGCGACTGCGCACGTGACGCTCGACAGGTTGCCCGCCAGTCGCAGAGGTCGCGGCTCGCGGCGGCCGACACTAGGCCATAAACGCATGAGGGAGTGCGAAGACGATGCCCAATCGGCCGGCAAGCAGAGGCCAAGAGCCGTCGATCGAGAGCCGCAAAGCCCCGGTCCGCAAGGGTGGGCCGGCGCGCAAGCCGCCGCGCCTGGGTCGCGTGAACCTCGCCCAGACGCTGGCGCGGTGCAGCCAGGCGGCGCGTTCGAAGTTCGATGAGGCCGAGCCCGTCTTTGAGCAAATCCAGGCGGCCCTGAAGCGCTTTGACAAGGCACTGGCCGTGGCCGCGAAGCAGCACGCGGCCATGAGCGACACGCGGGACGCGGCAGTGAAGGAGGCCATCGCGCCTCTGGTGACCGAGAAGCGCGATCGAATCCGCATCCGCTTCGGAGATCTACGCCTGGCGCACGGTCAGCGGCGCCGAGAGTTGGACGAGTTCACGGTCATGTTCTTTGGCAAGACCATGGCCGGCAAGTCGACGACGATCGAGGCACTCACGGCCGGAGACGGCAGCACCATTGGCGCCGGGGATCCTGACTTCACCCGCAATGTGCGCGGCGAGCGCTGGGACGGCATCACGCTGATCGACACGCCAGGGCTGCTCGGGTTCAGGGAGGAACTTCACGGGGTCGCACAGGCCTACGTTGATCGAGCCGACCTGATCTGCATGGTGGTCACCGACGACTCTATCGAGCCTGAGTTGTTCCTGCGCATGCGCGAGGTGCGAGGACAGAACAAGCACCTGGTGGTGCTGCTGAACGTGAAGGCGGCGAATAATCCCATTCTGTTGGGCGAGGCAGAGGACGCCTTCGATCCACAAGAGATGGAGCAGCGGATTTCCTTCATCCGCGACCGCCTGCGCGAGGTATTCCCCGGCGACCCGGCGACAGTCATCCCGTATTGCGCCAATGCGGCGTTCGAGGCGCAGCGCGCCGTGGATCCGATAGCGCGCGAGTACCTCTGGCGCGAAAGCCGCATCGACGATGTCATCGGCTACATCGCCGGCACCATCGACCAGCGCGGCGTATCGATCCGGGCGACCGCGGCTTTCGACTCGCTGCAGCACTACGCGCAAAGCATTGCTGCGGACCTTGAGGCTGAATTGCCAGCAATCGAGCGGCAGCTTGCGGAGTTGTCGCGCAAGCGCCAGGAGGCCGGGCGGCTGTTCGCCCGCGTAGTCCTGGATTCGCAGCGGGACTTGGAGGGATTCAAGGATCACTTCCGCAGGGTCCACGATGAGCTTCATGAGCTGGCTTGGGCGTTCGCCCGCGAAGACCGTACCGGCTCGGTCAATGAAGCGTTCAAACAGGCCTGTCGCTGGGACGAGGTGGAGAGGCGCCGCAAAGAGATTCAGCAGGATGTGATCGACCGCACCCGCCGCAACCTGGAGTACTTCCGGGATTCCCTGGGGCAAGACCTGACTGCGGCGGTGTCGCTTGCGGCGGCGGAGGATCAGGGCGACTTCCGCCTTGGCGACACCGACTTAAACACCGGCGCATGGAAGTTGCGCTTGGGCAAGGGAATCCGTACGGTCGGCACGGCTGCGGCCAGCCTTGGGGGCGCCTGGGCAGGCGCTGAACTCGGTGCGGCCGCGGGTGTTGCCATCGGCGGCCCGGTTGGGGCCGCCATCGGTGGTCTGCTCGGTCTTTTTGGCGGGCTGATCGGCGGGTACGTCGCGAACCGCGTGGCGAGCAAGGCCGGTGACCTTGTGACATCCAGCGGCTTGAAGGATCGAAAGGGCGCCCAGCGTGGCCTGCGTGAGCAGATGCGTGACGTCCTGTGGGAGCGCCACCGGGCACTTCATGAAGAGTTGTCCACCTGGGTGCTCGAGCTCGTCAGGCCCACCCGAGACGGCGTGGAGCAGCTGCTGGACGCGTACTCGCAAGCGCTGCAGGCCGTTTCACAGCAAGGCCGCGCGCTTGTGGGCGAATTGCACCGCGCCCGTCACGCGCTCGCCCGGCAGTCGTTTGACGCCCTGCTGCGCTCCATGCATCCGGCCTTCCAGGAAGGTCGGGCCACGCTGGTCGATGCGTCGCAATGGATGCAGTACCGCGCCAAGATCTTGGTGCGAGGCGATGGGCGACGCCCCGTTATGGGCCTCGTGCTCGGGCGCGGCGGCGAATTCATCCGCACACTGCGGGAACACACGGGTCATCCGGTAGACGTCATCGAGGACGATGGCAGTGGGCTGTCGCCGCGAATGGTGTGCGAGGCACTGGCTCCTGGCCGGGTTCCACCCAGCGGCGTCGAGGTTGCCTCCAGCAAAGGCGTGCAGGTCACGCTTCCCCATCGCGAAGCCGGCGCTGTCTACGGCCGCCAGCGGCGCAACCTGATGCTTGCAGAAGAAGTCCTCGGCACGCCCATCGTTTTGCGAGCCGGGGACGCACTTGACCGAGGATCCAGATGACCCAGACCCGCTACCAACAGACCAAACAGGCCGCTCGCTCGCTCAAGGCCCAGGCCCTCGCAACCCTGGACGCCGCCGGCACCGAGTTCGTGGACCTCAGGGACGCCGTCGATACACGCGTGACCATCGACCCTGGACGGCTCAAGCTGGCGCTGGCTGGCGTGTATGAGGTTGGCAAGAGCAGCCTGGTCGAAGCGCTGACTGGACTGGAGGTGCCTGCTGGCGGTGGCGTCACCACGACAGAGGTGCACGAGTACCCCTATGGCGACTTGCTCCTGGTCGACATGCCAGGCACCTTGTCCGGGCATGCCGACCACGACCAGATCGCCAGGCAGGCAATCACCGACGCGGACCTGCTGCTGTTTGTGGTCTCCAACGAGCTGTTCAACCCTGAAAGCCTGCCCTACTTCATGCGCGCCGCGGTCGACCTGGGCAAGCGTCAGCAGATGCTCCTGGTGGTCAACAAGTTTGACCGCTTCAATCTGGCGGGCCGCACGCCGGAAGAGGCGGCGCAGTTCATCTCGGGTGTGCTGGCTGAGGAGATCCAGCCGTTGTCGATCGACGACTTCGGTCCGGTGGTTGTCTCGACGCGGGAGTACCTGGCGTCTCGCAAGGCAGAGGATCCGCAGAAGGCCGCCCGCAAGTTGTCCTCATCGCGCTTCGAGGGGTTGATTGCTGCCATCGATGCGTTTTGCGATCGGCACGGTGTCATCGCGCAGCAGCGGCGTCCCCTTCAGCAGCTATTGGAAATCCTCAACGACGCTGTCAGCCGAGCGCTCGTCGACGACGGGTCGCGCTCGCGTGCGACTGACCTGGTGCGGCGGCAAATATTCGCGCTGAACGAGGAGCGCGGGCGGGCTCGTGCAGAACTGGGCCATCTGCGCAGCGAGGCGCGCGCGCGTCTTGTGCAGCCGGCAGAGAAGCTGCTGAAGCTGCTCGACGACCGTGCCAGCATGGAAGAAATGGACGTCGCGGCAGCCGATGCAGAGCAAGCCTTGCAGCGCATCGTGCAAGAGGTCAGCGACAAGCTGAACGTTCTTCACGGGCGGCTGGCCAGCGATCTGATGGCTCGGCTCGACGACATCGATGGCTCGGCGCTGGCGCAGCAGGTGCGCGCGGAGTTCGAGGTCGACCTCAAGCGGCCGGACGTAGGCAGCGGAGGGGCAGGCCTTTCGCCCAAGACGCGCAAGGCCGTGGCCGAGGGCGTGCGAAAGGCTGCCAAGGCAGTCAACGAAAACTCCAAGCAGGTGACGGAGGTGCTTGCCCGCATCTTCAAGTTCTTCGGTGGCAAGTTCAAGCCGTGGGGCAAGGTCAAGCTTGATCGCTGGGTAGGTGCTGGCAGCAAAGTCGCCGGCCCCCTGGTGGCAATCGCCGAGGCCTACTTCAACTACCGCGAGGAGGAGGCGAAGGAAAAGGCCGAAAGGCAGCTTCGCACGCTGCGCGCCGACATGCGCGCCAGCTTCAATGACATCGCCCGCCAGTTTGATGCCGTGCTACACGAGCAGGGTGACGTGCTGCTTGCCCAGCTCTACGACAACCCTCTCAAAGATGCTTCGGTCCTAGCCCGTGAAATCGTGGCCGGCGGCGACCACAGGACAGCGCTTGCGCAGCGGTTGTCTGGGCTTGTGGAGGAAGTGCGCATTCAGCTCGAGGCCGCGAGCCCTGCATAAAGTTGCCAGCGCCGTCCTTGTCTGCGCGATCGGATAACTCATGACCAAGAGAACCAACTCACCGCAAGCAGGCCCATTCGTTCGTGCATGAGCCGTACGCACTCTTCGAGGTCGACTCTGTTCACAGTCGGTTCTGCAGTCCGAGCGGGCGGTGCGTAGAGCGCATCTCCCCAGACGAATAACGCAGTTCGCATAGGGAAGCTCCCCTACCTGGCAAGCAGGAGGCGGGCCATCATGAGGCAAAGCCCCTTAGAGGGATGACAATAAAGGTAGAGGGAGATGTCATTGGATGCTGCGCCCATCTCGGCAGCGGCCGTCGCGGAGCCCGAGGCGTTCGCCGGCTGGCAGTCACGCAAAGTAGGTCTGCAAGATCCGGCCTATCGGCGCGCAGTCGGTATAGGTGACCCGGCGCCGGTGGTCGTCGAGGTGCCATGCTGCATTCAAGCGGCTCGGACAGCCAAACTGGCTGCGTAGGACACGCCTACGTGCTGACACCGTGGTCGGAGTGCAAATGACGCCATCGTCCTCGACACGCCTCGCCAGCATCGAAGCAGCGCTACAGGACCACTTCCAGCGCCTCAGCGACAGCAAGGGCCGCGGCGCGGACGCCTCTCCGCTGTTCGCCATCGAACACGGGCTTGATGGCGAAACGGTCGCCTCGCTGGGCGATCGTCTGGGCTCCAGCCTACGCGACCTGGGCTATATGTCGCCCAAGCACCAGCTGACGTGGGTGGTACACGCGGCAGAGCGTGGCTATAACTTCGCCGGCCTCGAGTACTGGAACACCTTCGCCCAGGCGACACCGGGCTGGCTGCCGTACGGGAATCGCGAAACCCTCAGAGACTACTTCGAGGCGTTCTCGAAGCGGTATCGCGGCGTCCGCCCTTCGGGCGGGTGGGCCCACCACTACAAGTACATCTGCTGGCCCATCGCGCACGCGCTGTTGCCGCGCGACCTGCAAGTGCAGTTGATGCAGGCCGTCTACCGGGCGCGGCACCACCTCTACATTGCGCTGCGACAGCCGGACGAGTATCTGGGGCAGCTTGTTGCGCATTTCGCCTACTACCCGACGCACCGCTTCGTCTTGTTCCTGCGGGACAAGCGCCTGGCCGGCTGGATCGTCCGTACGCTACTCAGAGGCGAAGACGTGGCCAGCGGCCTGGAGCCCACAGCCCTGGCCAGGATCGTCAAGGATCTAAAGAGCGAGGGCCACGCACGGGCCTGGCTCACGGAGTCGCGCGGCGTATACCAGCAGCACTCGGTCAGGCCGCAGGGCGGACACCTTGGCATGCCGGCCAGCCCGTGGCTGCCCGACTTCGGCCGCCTCCGCGATGAGGCGGCAACTGCGACGCGGCGCGAGCCGGAACTCGAGCCGCGGCTGTCCTTGATCCGCACGGCCGCCGACGAATGGACGCCGGTCATCACCATCCCGACCTTCGTGCACCTGGCGACGGGGAACGACGAGCTGCTCGACCACCTCGAAACGAACCGGGTCGGCGTGCCCTGCCACGGGTCCAAGATGGGCCCAGCCACCGCGTTGCTTTCCCCCGCCGGGCTCGAGCGGACCATCACCAGCTGGCCCGCAGACCGGACATGCGTCGTGAGGTTCGATCGCGCACTGCCGGTCGTCGACGAAATCGTGAAGATGAGCTGCCAGCTGCGGCCGGCGAGCCTCTGGCTATTCCGTGTCGGCAGCGATGGGCGCGCGGCTCATGTGATCGGCACTTCGGTCCGCCCGGGCGAGCGCTATGTGGTGATCGTGCGTGACGCCAGCAAGCTCCCCGCTCTGTGGCATCCCCACCGGATCGCGTGCGAAGGCGTCAGCGCGGCTTACGTCGAGATTCCGCATCCCGTCGGCACCGCCTTTCAGGCTCGACTCCAGCAAGCCGGGCTGTCTGCCGTCTACGGCGTCTCGATCTCTCCGGTCGGTGTCGTGCCGGTGGGCTGGTCGCCCCAGAGCTTGGGCGAGTGGTTGTCCACGCAAACGCCATCCTTCAGGCTGCATCGTGACCACGAGTTCACTCACTACAGCGTCGGCATCGAAGGGCAGCCCTCGACCGTGATTGCCTGCAGTTCCGCGGCCGAGCAGATCGTGTCTCTCGTGGGGCTGCGAGAGGGCCGGCATGACGTCGTGATCTCCACCCACGCCGGCGCACCAGGGGCCGGCGCGGGTTCCAAGCGCATCGGTAGCGCCAAGCTGGCCATCGTGGTGCGGCAGCCCTCCAGCTTCGCGCCGGGCCGGCAGCCGCTGCAGGCCATGCTCGTGACCTGTGCGCCGGCGGCTCCGACGTTCTCCGAGTTCATCTCGGGGCGCGTGTCGCTGAGGGTGGACGGCGATGCCACCCGGGAAGTGGTCGTGCGGCTGGATCTGCTAGACGCCGCCGGCGAAGTCCTCAGCGCGATCCCCATCTGCAAGCAGCACCTGCCGATCGGCGGTAAGGACCTGCGAGAAGCGGTTGGCAGGACGCTGCACCATGGCAGCGAGGAGTTCGATCTCCTGAACTTCGAGGCGGCCCAGATCGTGGTGGACGGCGGAGACCTCGGGCTGCGCCGAATCATCCTGCAGCAGGTGGTTCAGCCCTTGCGGTGGACGTACCTGCAGGAGAAGACCAAAGCGACGCTGCAGCTGCTCGATGACCTCGAGAACTCGGTGGTGCGGGTCCGCACCGCTTCATTTGAGCGGCCCGCGCAGTGGCGGGTCATCTCAACCAGCCAAGCGACAAACGGCATCGACGTGGCGGCCGGCGATGGCCTGTACGTGGCCACCAACGCGACGGTGGAGGCATGCGTCGTCGTCAGCCCGCCGCGCGTTGGCAAGGGCTTCGACCTGTTCCGTGTCGCGATCAACCCCACCGACCTGCCGGGGACGCTCCTGGAGACGCTGGAGACCTACCGCCTGTGGGCAAGCGCCCGGGTGTGCGGGCTGATCTCGCGCTACCGCCAGCGGCACGTGCTGCAGGCCCTGCAGGATCACGGCATCGGCATGGTGGCAGGCCGTCGCTGGCGCGAGCTGGAGCAGACACTCAGCGAGCACCCGACGGAAGAGGATTGGGAGCGCCTCGAGGCGTCCTGCCAGTGGCAGACAAGCTACGGAATCATGCTTTCCAGGGTCTGGGCCAATTCCGACAAGTCGGGCGAAGCACTCGAGGAGCGGTTCGTCAACGTCACCATGCGGTTGCGCATGGCCGACGACCCGGCCGTGGCCAGGTGCGCATGGCGGCTGTCGGGCGGCTTCCACGACCTTCGCCCTGAAGATGTCACCAACGCCTGCGAGAAGTTCTACGGCGCCCTCGGACGACCCATGCGCGGCGCGCGGCTGCTGCGGCTGTACGCCGACCGCGGGCGCGTGACGGCCGAAGTGGAGGAAGCATGCAGGTCGTAGCGCTTTCGCCCCAGCAGGCACTGGAAGGCTTAGTCGCCGAGCATGGTCTGACCGGCCGCGAGATGTCGGCAGAGCTGCTGGCGAGTGTCATGCGCAGCCAGCTTGCCCGCATGTATCCCTGTCCGCCGCACGCCCTGTTGGCGGCCACTCGCCGAGCGCTCAGCGGGCTGGGCTGGGACGCCGATGCCCTCGGCAAGGCCGCCAGCGACGTGCTGGAAGACTTGCAGACCTGCGGCGACGTCGTCGAGCTCGCACGCGTCACGGTGGCACAGGATGAAGACCGGTCCCAGTGGTTGTTCCCGGCGCCGCCCGGATTCGTGCTGCGGGGTCACCGTGCCTACCTGTTCGGTATCGCCCCGGACAACGCGCCATGCTTGCCTGGCGAATACCGGCAGCATCTTCAGCTCAACGGGGCCGCTCGCTTCCTAGCCCTGGACGAGCCTGGCGCCCTCTCGCCGGCCTCGCTGCAGGCTCTCGGCCTTCGACAACTGGATGAGCGCGAATGGCTGGGTCTTGAACGCACGGAAACAGCGGCCCAGCACCTTGACGTTCTCCGTGACCGGCTACAGCGGCACGGAACGAATGGGCATCTGCCCGGCATGCGGACCCTCGCTCACCAGACCTCTGCGCGTACGCCCTACCAACGCCGCTGGTCCGAGGACAGCACCGCCACCGGCCTGCACATCGTGCGCGTGGAACAGCCCCATGGCGCGCCGCTCTGGTACTTCGCCGAGCTTGTGTCGGGACGCTGCAAGCGATCGCTGCTTCTGCCCTTCCACCTCGACACCGACCGCGGCTGTGACCAGGCCTGGCGTGCGCAGCTGGCCATTGATGCAAGCCAGGGCTGCCCCGCGGGCTATTCGGTGGAACGCCGGGGTGCCGAGGCGATCCTGCGCCTGGACTTTCCGCTGCCCCTTTTCGCCCGACGCCGCCTTCTTTTTCTGGGCGGGTCGATGGCTCGCGAAGACAACCCCAATGCGTTCGTGGTGCCGGCCAACGAGGAAGCGTCCGAGCGGCGCTATCTGGAAGAACGCCTCTGGCTGCGAGAGCTCGTAGCCTGACAAGGATCGAGGAATAGCAAGATGTCCAAGACCGTCGACGAAACCGCCAACGACCGAGACTGTGTGAGAACGCGTCAACGAGACGCTGACGAGCGTGTGCCTCGCTGGTTGAACCCGCTGCAACCGCAGGTGATCGCATTGTCCCGAACGGCGAGCATTTGCGTTTGGGCGCCTTGTAGGGCTCGCAGAGCTGGTTTGGCGCGCTGAGGGCGCTCACGCGCCCATCACCCTCATCGCTTGGATCAGCGGACCGATGCCCAAGATGTGCATCACCCGCTTCAAGTTGTAGGCCAAGACGTGCAGGCTCATCTCCGTGCCGACATGCGCGAGCCGTCGCGTCAGGAAGTGCGTTGAGCCCATCCAATGCTTGAGCGTTCCGAAGACGTGTTCCACGGTGCGCCGTCGGACCCTCATGGCATCGGGCGCTTGATCCAATCGCTGCTGAACAGATTCCAGGACGGCCTCGTGCTCCCAGCGCCTGATGCGGCGGTACGCACTGGTGGTGCATTGCTCTTTCATCGGGCAACGCGGACATGCACTCGACCAGTACAGGCGTATCTGTTGACCCCTCTCGTCCGTGGTGAAGCGGTGAACGGCGCGCTGACCCGCCGGGCATTGGTACTGGTCGTCGCGGGCGATGTAGATGAAGTCGGCCTTGTCGAAGCGTCCTTCGGCCTTGGCGTTGGAAGTCAGCGGTTTGGGCACGTACGCCGCGATCCCCTCGTCTTCGCAGGCCTTGAGCTCCACACCGTTGTAGTAACCGCGGTCTGCAATGGCTTGCAGCTCGGTGACGCCCATGGCCTCGCGCGAGACCACCGCCATCTTGCTCAGCTGCGCTCTATCACTGCTGTCGTTGGTCACCTCGTGCGCGACGATCAAGTGGTTCTTTGCATCCACGGCCGTCTGGACGTTGTAGCCAATGACCGCCGAGCCCGGTCGGCTGGTCGCCATGGCGCGTGCATCGGGATCAGTCGTTGACAGTTGCCCATCGCGCTCAGACGCCAGTTGCGCCTTGAGCGCGTCGAGCTGCTGCATGCGCTGACGAAGCTTCTTGATCTTCTCCTGCACGCGTTCTGTCTTGGCCTGCAGTCCAGCCGTCTGTGTCCGGTCCGCTGTCTCAAGACCGTCCAGATAGCGTTGGATGCTCTCGGTGATGTGCTCCTGGAATCGTTCGATCTTCACAGCAGTGAAGTTCCGGTCGCGGTTGTTGACCGCCTTGAACTTGCTGCCGTCGATGGCCACGATGGCCTGCGAGAAGAGGTCCAGGTCGCGGCACAGCATGACGAAGCGTCGACAGACGTTGCGGATGCCCTTGCCGTTGTCGTGCCGGAAGTCGGCGATGGTCTTGAAGTCCGGCGCCAGGCGGCCGGTCAGCCACATCAGCTCAAGGTTGCGCTGGCATTCGCGTTCCAGGCGCCGGCTGGACTGGATGCGGTTGAGATAGCCGTAGATGTAGATCTTCAGCAGCACGGCCGGGTGATAGGACGGTCGACCAGTCGCGGCAGGGTTTGCGCCATCAAAGCCAAGTCCTGGCAGATCCAGTTCCTCGACGAACGCATCAATCACCCTGACCGGGTTGTCTGCGCCGACGAAGTCGTCGAGGGACTCGGGTAGCAGCGTGACCTGGTGTCGATCCTCTCCCTCGATGAATCGCTTCATGGGCAGACCCGTGCTGTGGCGTTCCCACAATCTAGGCTGCGGCGCGGGCTATCCAAGGAGGGTTTTCACACAGTCTCGACCTGAAGCAGTCGCTGATCGAGTACATCGAGGCGACGTATCACATCGCCGACACGCCGCTCCTGCTGCAGCGGCGCACCTTGCTGGAGGAAGAAGGCGTCATCCACCAGGCGCCGTACCTGGAATCAACGCCCAGGTACAAGCCCGGCAAGGCATTCGGCAAGATTGACGGCCTTGATGCCGCCGCGGCGGAGCTGCTGCAAGTGATGAGCAAACCGGACCCGACCGGCAAGCAGTTGCTGTTCGACCCGCCGTATACGCACCAGGCTCAGTCGCTGAAGTCGGTGGCCGTCGACGGGCGCAATGCGGTCATCATGACCGGCACCGGTTCCGGCAAGACCGAGTCCTTCGTGATGCCGATCATGGCCAAGCTTGCCACCGAGGCGAAGCACCGTCCGGCCGTCTTCGCGCAAAGTGCCATGCGGGCGCTGATCCTGTATCCGATGAACGCCCTGGTGAACGATCAGCTGGGGCGTCTCAGGGCCATGTTCGGCGATGCCCGCGTCGTCGCGCTATTCAAGAAGTGGGGCGGACGGCCGCCACGGTTCGCACGCTACACAAGCCGCACGCCTTACGCAGGTGTTCGAACCAAAGACAAGGACGGCCGCAAGCTGAAGGCTTTCTCTACCTTCTACGTCAATCACCTGGAACAGGCACGGGGCGATGACCCCGAGAAGAGCGCGAATTCCAGCTCGCTCATCGAGAGTCTCAAGAGCCGGGGCAAGTGGCCAGGCAAACCCGACATGGAGCGCTGGTACTACGGGAAGGGCAAAGGCAAGGCAGCGCACTGGCAGGACGCCGACAAGAACTTCGTGCGTGCCGTGACGCTGCCGGACGACACCGAACTGGTCACCCGCCATGAAGTCCAGCAAGCCGCGCCTGACCTCCTGGTCACGAACTACTCGATGCTCGAGTACATGTTGATGCGACCCGTCGAGCGGCCCATCTTTGACCAGACGCGGGACTGGCTGAAGGCCAACCCCAAAGAGAAGTTCCTCATCGTCCTGGATGAGGCCCACCTCTATCGCGGCGCGTCAGGGACCGAAGTTGGCCTGCTGCTGCGTCGACTCCGTGATCGCCTCGACATCACCCCTGATCGTTTCCAGGTCATCTGCGCGACGGCCAGCTTCGAGAGCGAGGAGAACGCACCGTCCTTCGCATCGAAGCTCGCTGGCGTGCCGGTCGAGCTGTTCGACACCATCGTCGGCGACAGGCTCTATCGCGATGGCGCCGGCACCGGAAGCGAAGCGGAAGCTCAACTTCTTGCTGACATCGACATGACGGAAGCGGGCTTCTACAGCGCCGACGAGTCGATCAAAGCTGCCGCAGCCGCGCCGTTCCTCCGCTCGCGGGGCTTGAAGCCGCCCGGAGACCTCGGCGTGCTCCTGCACGCCGCACTGGAGGCCTACGCGCCGTTGTCACTGCTGGTCAACCACACGATGGGGCAGGCGCGCCCGGTCAGCGAGCTCGGCGCCTTCATCTTCCCTCGGGTCGAGCAGCGGCTGGCTGACCTGGCCGTGACGAACCTCGCGGCGCTGGCGACCAACGCACGAAAGAAGGCTGACGATCCCAGTCTGCTCCCCTGCCGGGTGCATTCGTTCTTCCGCGGGCTGCGCGGCTTGTGGGCCTGCCTGGATCCCGATTGCAGCGAGCTGTCGCCCGATGAGCGCAGCGCCACAGGGAAGCTTTACGCGCAGCCCAGGGAGATCTGCGGGTGCGGCTCGCGGGTGCTCGAGTTCTACACCTGCCGCGTCTGTGGCTCACCCTACGCACGGGGCTACTGCGAAAACCCCGAGTCTCCGGACAGCGTCTGGAACGAGCCCGGGACGCCGCTGCGCACCTCCGGCGGTGAGATCGATCCGCTGAACCCGCTCGACATGCTGTTGGTGAAGCCGGGCAACCCTGAGCTTGCCGAGCCCTGGAACCTGGATCTGCGGACGCTGCAGATGAACTCCGACACACCGGGAGGGCGCACTCGGACGGTGTACCTGCCCCCCTCCCGACTGCCAGCGGGCACCAAGGACGAGGACGATGACGGCGAGGATCAGCCACAGATCGCCGGCAAGTTCAGGCGCTGCGGGATCTGCGAGATGGGCAGTACCCACCAGGACTCTCCTGTCCAGGATCATGAGACCAAGGGCGACCAGCCCTTCCAAGTGCTCCTTGGGAAGCAGCTCCAGGTGCAGCCACCCGGTAACAAGCCCGCCACGGCGTTCGCGCCGCTGCGTGGACGCAAGGTCCTGGCGTTCTCGGACTCCCGACAGGTCGCGGCTCGACTGGCGCCGAACTTGCAGATGTACGCGGCACGGGATGCGCTGCGCCCGCTCATGGTTCGCGGCTGGCAGCGCCTCGAGCAGTTGAAGGGGTACACGCTCCGGTTGAATGACATCTACGCAGCGGTGTTGCTGGCTGCGGCTGAGCTGGGCGTGCGACTTCGCCCTGAGCTCTCGGAGCATGAGAGCTTCTCCGAGTACGCGACGGTGATCGAGAAGGTCCAGCAGGGCGTTCTCGACAACGATGCCGACCTCATCGAGCTGTGCATGGAAATTCGGTCTGGGGACGGCGCCCCGGAAGCCTTCCTTGCGGACATCGTGTCGACGATGCGTGACCGCCTGCTTGGGCTGGAGGCCCTCGCTATCGCGTCGGTGGTCGAACGTGCGGACAGGCGGTCGACGATTGAGAAGTTGCCGGACATTCCAGGGATCGCCACGGACCCGGAAACGAAAGTGCAGCTCGCGCGGGCATGGCTGCGACAGTGGACGACGGCTGGGTGCTGGATGCACGGCATGAAGGGCCGCTGGTACAAGCACCATCCCGACCGCAAGGTGCGCGTTGAATCGCGCAGCGGCACGTTCCGCAAGCTGGAGCGCTGGCTCCGGACCACCGAAGCAAAGAAGCAGTTCAAGCAGCAGTGGCTGCCGGCCTTGCTCAAGGCCTTCTGCGAGCCGATGTCCCAGACCGAGTACCGACTGGTCGGCAACAACGTCAGCCTGGCGCTGGGCGGCAAGTGGGTGCGGTGCGCGGACTGCAAGTCGGTACATCGTCCGGTCGGCAACATCAAGTTCTGCCTCGACTGCGGTCACGAAGCCGTCGAGCCGATGGACCCCGAAACCGACATCGTCTTTGCCAAGCGCAAGGGCTATTACCGCCGATCAATCCAGGCTGCCCTGGGCCCCAATCCCGAAGTGCCCATGGCGCTGATCGCCGCCGAGCACACCGCTCAGCTCAATGCGGCCGGCAATGAAGGGGTGTTCTCGAAGTCGGAAGTGAACGAGCTGCTGTTCCAGGATGTGCAGCTGCCGCCCGACGACGAGCGCCGCCCGCGCGTGGCCATCGACGTGCTCTCCAGCACCACCACGATGGAGGTTGGTATCGACATCGGCCAGCTGTCGGCCGTCGCGCTGCGCAACATGCCGCCTGGACGTGCGAACTACCAACAGCGCGCAGGCCGTGCCGGCCGCCGTGGCAACTCGATCGCCACCGTTGTTGCCTTCGGTGGCTCCGACACACACGACGAGCACTTCTTCTCCAAGCCCAAGGACATGATCTCTGGGCCGGTGGTCGATCCGACGCTGACGTTGGACAACAGGGACATTGCGATGCGCCACGTGCGCGCGTTCCTGCTGCAGGCCTATCACCGTGAAAGGCTGCCCTCGGTCGACAGCAGCAAAGACGGCAGCCTGTTCTCGGTCCTCGGCAACGTCGCTGATTTCCTCATGCCGGGATCGCCGTTGAACCTCGACGACTTCAAGCAGTGGCTCCAAGCCAACGAGGAAGCTCTGCGCGCTCGCGTCCAGACGTGGATGCCCGTCGAGTTGTCGCCCGGTGACAGGGACTGGCTCCTCGCCGAGATGGTGAGTCAGACCTCGCGCGAGATCGAGAAGGCGGTCATCGCTCGGATCGATGAACCGCGGCCTAAAGCGCCCAGGCAGCAGCATGACGATCCGCTTGACGAACTGGAAGCGCAGGCCGAAGCCGACGAAGAAAAGCCGCCCTTGTCCAGCGCGTCACCGGCGCTGCTGGACACGCTCCTGTACAAGGGTGTGCTGCCTCGCTACGCCTTCCCGACCGACGTGGCGACCTTCCATGTTTTCGCGCCTGACTCCAACAAGTTCAGGCCCAAGTTCGATTTCGTGCCGTCCCAGGGGCTCAACGTCGCCCTGAGTCAGTACGCCCCAGGCAAGCAGGTCTGGATCTCAGGCAAGTGCTACACGTCTGGCGCCATCTACTCGCCCTTCGAGCGGGACCGCAAGCAGCAGTGGGTGAATCGGAAGCTCTACCTGGAGTGCGGCCAGTGCGGCTACGCGTACACGACCGACGCGGAGGGCGAGGTGAAGAAGGGCTCGCGGCTGAACTGTCCGGCTTGTGAGGGAAGCCTGACACTGGGTCCGGCCGCGTTTTGGATGCGGCCCACCGGTTTCGCGCATCCAATCGACGAGCCGCCCGTCACGTCGCCAGACGACATGCCGCTGACCAGCTACGCGACACGTGCGCGCTTGACCCTCAAGAGCCCAGACGAAACCGAATGGACGACTGTGAGCGACCGTATTCGCTTCTTTGCCGCCAGGCCCCACCTCTTGGTGTCCAACACCGGGCCTAAGCGAAAGGGGTACACCTACTGCGATACCTGCGGGCGGATCGAGGCGACGGCCGAGGCCACGGGCAAGCTGCTCAGGGCGCACCTCAAGCCCTATCCCGACGACAAGCAGCCGAAGTGCACCCACGGCTTCGTGCCGGACGGGATCGTGCTGGGAACGGACTTCGTGACCGACGTTGCGCTCTTCTCGTTCCGGCTCGACGATCCCTATCGCCTGAAGGCGGGCGAGACGATCACGCAGATCGCGCTGCGCACGGTCAGTGAGGCCCTCGCCAGGGCGGCGTGCAACGAGCTGCAGATCGATCCAGGTGAAATCCAAGCCGAGTTCAGGGGCGCCTTGTCTCAAGACGGTGTGGCCGGTCTCGAGACGGAAATCTTTCTGTACGACACGCTGCCAGGTGGTGCCGGCTTCGCGAAGGCGGCAGCCGAGCGCGGCACGTCGCTCTTCGTTGAAGCGCTGCGGCTGATGGAGGAGTGCCCCAACTCCGGCTGCGACTCTTCCTGCTATCGCTGCTTGCGGACATTCCGCAACCGAATGGACCACAGCGCGCTGGACCGTCACGCAGGGGCTGCGCTTCTCAGAGCGGTCCTCGACCGCCCGACCGTCAGCTTCGATCGGGCGCGGCTGCAAGTCGCAGCTGACCTTCTCGCACAGGATCTGCGTCGTCAGGTCAGTGAGGGTTGGGGCGTCACCGTCACCACCGGAAAATTTCTGGACGACGGTGACACGCATGAAGGCGTCGAGGTGAACGACAGCTCGGGTGCCAGGCACCTCCTCATCGTTCGCAACCCCGTCGTGAACCTGCAGTACGACACCGCCTCAGCTCTTCCTGGCCCTTGGTCCTCGGTGACTTCGGTGAGCGAACTGGAGATCCGCAAGAGCCTTCCAAAGGCCACTCAGGCGGCTCTTCGGGCAATCACGGGGCGGGAGTAGCGAACTCGGCGTTGAGCGCTCGCTGGATGGTCGCGTGCTCGTCGCCCTGGCTCCAGTCAGGGAAGCGCGCGGCCCGCGGCATCGCCCATCGCTCGCGCCAGTAACTGCCGAAGTCCTGCTCGCTCAAGTTGATGGGCGCACCGAACTCTCCACCGGCCATGCCCTTGTCGAAATCCTCGACGAATCGGTAGAGGAACACCTCACGAAGGACGCCATGGCGAAGCATGCTGCTGGGCAGGCCCACGCCCAGCAGCGTCTTCGTCATGTTCTGCCAACGCACCTTGGGCCCGTTGCCGTAGCCGGGGTCGGTGTACTTGCCGATCAGCTTGAGGAATGAGCAAGCCTCTTCGTAGAGGTGCTCGAGATGGAGCATTCCATAGCCCTGCGTGTAGCCGATAGGCTCCGCAAGCAGGCGGTCCTTGTACTTGAGCCGGTTGTACTGCGAGCTGCGTCCGAAGGCGCTCGTCGTAGTGACACCGACCAAGGGCTGTGAGATCTGCGCATTGCTCATCTCGGTTTGCTTGCCGACGTACTGCCGCCAATAGCCGCGCCGGATGGTGTCCGTCGAGATCATGCCCGCGCACAACTTCCCACCGAGCAGGAAGGAATACGGCGGCACCGCGCCGACGGCGTAGGCGTCGAGCGTGGCGTTGACCAGCGAGAGCTTGGTCTCTGCAGGGCTCTTGAACAGCGCGTCGCGAACTGCCAGATCCGCCGGTGGCGACTGCAGCCCGATGATGCCGATCACGGACTCGTGGTACTGGTCGTAGACAACGTAGCGCAGCCGGCGGCCATAACCCTTGTTGTAGGGCATGGACCACATGCAGCGTGTGACGAAGAACAGTTCCGACCACAGACCCGTCGTCTCGGCAGGCTGGAGCACCGGATCGATCCGGGCCGGATCGATCTGCGATCCCACCTTGAAATGACGCTGGTGCCGCCTGAACAGCGCGTTGGCCTTCTCCCTCTGTTGGGTGATTTGCTTGGCCCCGATGTGCATCGCGCGCAGAAAGTCCTTGTCGCCCGATGCGACCGCCAAGTCCATGGCGCCGCAGGCGGCCAGCACTTGCTCACGCAGGGACTCGGCGGCGGCTTGAATGTGCGCTGGATGGGGGACGACGAGCGCCTTGCCAGCGGCGGCAGACGCAGTCCTTGCTGTCCTGATCGGGGTCTTCGAGGGGGCGTTCATCACACCTCTATTTGGCCACTGGTTGGCCAACACCGCAAGGGGAAATTCACCGCGAAAACCGTCTTCGAGCCCCATTCGTGCCAAGGGGCTCACCAGGGGGCTACTGTCTAAATTTCCAGATCGTCATCCGCCGGCGCGGGGATCGCTCGCCGTGCCAAGAAGATGCCCGCGACCTGCACTTCGGGGTACTCAGCCAAGATCGCGCCCTTGGCAGCGACGAAGTGCGCGCCAGTGGTCAACACGTCGTCGATCAGGATGACGGTACCGCGAGGCTTGGGTGCCACGAGACTGTATAGCGCCTGCAGGTCAACCGGCTTGATCCGAGAGCCGCCTTCCCCCTGCAGGTGCGACGCCTCGTATGCCTGTTTCTGGGCGATCAGGCACCGTCCATCAGCCTGCAGGCCGGCACAGGCCCTGTTAACGACCTGCTCCATGCGATCGTCGTAGTCGACGTGTTCGGGGGGCTTGGACGGCGGGATCGGCACCAGGGTGGCAGAGGTCACAAGGCCAGGCGACTTCTCAAGGACGCCGCGGATGAGGCTCGCCGCTTCCTGGATCGCGCTGCCCTTGTATCGGTAGTGCCCTTCATAACGCTGGGACGGAGGCTTCTTCAGGTTCGAGATGAAGCTGTTGACCTTGCTGAAGCCAAAGCCCTTGTGCGCCGTGTATTCGTAGAAGTAGTAGCACCGGTCCCCCGCGGTCAGGAACCAATGGTCAGAGCGATTGCTGTCGTCGACCTTAAGCAGTCGGGTCATCGAGCGCGGACTTGATGTCCTCGAAGTCCTTGACCCGGATGGCGCCGATCTCTGCGAAGCGGGCTGGCCAGGTCAGCTTGGGGTTGCGGAAGTTGCTGTCCAAGATGAACAGCTTGCGACCTTGCGCCAGGGCCGCACGCGCCTGAATGAGCGTGCCAGACGTCTCGCCTGCCTCGACGATCACCGTCGCCTGAGTCAGTGCAGACATCGTGATGTTCCGCTCGGGGAAGAAGAAGCGGTTGACCGTTGGCGGCCGTTGCGCGTGGCACAGCACCGGCACCTGACTCACCAGGAGGTAGTCCCTGGCGATGCGCCGTTGAAGCTCTGCGTTTTCCTTGGGGTAGGCCTGGTCGAGCGGCGTGCCGATGACGGCGATGGTCTCGCCACCCACTTCGATGGCCGTTTCATGCGCCGCAGTGTCCACACCGCGTGCGAGACCCGAGACCACGGTGTAGCCGTCCTTGACCAACAGGGACGCTAGCTTTCGCGTGCGCCGGAGACCCTCGTCGCTCGGTTCCCTCGTGCCCACAATCGCCACCCGCTTCGGCGAGTAGGCGAGGTCCCAGTTGCCCTGGTAGTACAAAAACTCAAGTGGGTTCTCGGCGTCTTCAAGCGGCGACGGGTAATCCTCGAGTCCACGGATTCGGAAGCCGAAGGGGCCGACGTCGCGCTTGCGAAAGCGGGTGAGCACTTCTCGAGCGCAAGCCATGGCCTGGTCGGGAGGAACCAGTTCAGACGGCAACAAGCCGGGGTTGTCGCGGAAGAGCTGGGCAATGGCCCTGAACGAGGGCTTCACGCGTCCGTCGCTGCGGGCCCACAGCCACTCATAAGCTCCCAGCTCAAGCATCGGCGAGACAGCGCTTGAGTCCAAGGCGTTCAGGGACGCATCGAGGTTCATGGCGGTCTGTTGGGCGGCTTGTTCGGGCAGGAGCTGGGTGGGCGATTTTAGCGCCGCCCCATGTCCGGACGGACTCCCAGCGTGGTCGGTGAACTGCTTCGAGCTTGATCGTCGAAGCCAGGTGCGGAGACAAAAAAGGGCGCACGAGCTTGCGCTCGGCGCCCCTTACGGCGGCTGGGTCGCTTAGACGCCGCCGGACTTCAGTTCCAGGAAGCGGACCGCGATGCGCGCCGTGGCTTCAACGGCGGCCAGCGCCACAAGATACGCGCCGACGTCGATGTCGCGGCCGCGGATAGCCTTCGCGAAGACAGAAGCGGCTTGGACGAGATGGACGAGAGATTTCATGTACTTCTTCATTCGAGCTCCTTGAGATAGAGGGTTAGAGATGAACAGCGCCGATGCGGCCTGTTTCTCGTATAGGCAGCGCGCCTCCGAAATCTCGTCCGTTTTCCTAGGGGTTTTCCTCTAATCCCGAGGACCAACCTTAATCCTTCCATGCTCGGTGGCCATGACCTTCAGTCATGAATCGTCGTCTCTTGGTCAGTTTCCGACTGCCCGATGGCGGGTCGCCCGAGCGCGCGACCGATATAGTCATCGCCGAACGCAAGTTCCCTCGCTTTTCCTCCCTGAGCGAGGCCATCGACAGCGGTGGTTATCGGTCCGCCTGATGCGCAAGCCAGGCGGACCTTTTCTTTGTTCCCGTCCAGGGCGACGCCGCAGGTCAGCTCTATGAACAAGATGGTTCAGCGTGCCGCCAGGAGGCGCCACCTGCTGTACCCGGGAGCGGGAAAGCGCAGCCGATACGGCAGCGACGACGCCCGCCGTGACCGACTGACGTAGGCGCGCTCGCAGGTGGGTGGCTAGAGCGAGCGTGTGCGCACCGCCAAGTGGCCATCAACTCCTTGACCCCTCGCCAGCAAGCGGGTCGGACCGGCGGGCGACGTGGGCAAGCGGCATCGCGCTGTCGACATCGGGCACGGCGTCTTCCTCGTCGGTCGTGCTGGGCTGCACGCCTGTGCAAAGCTGTCCCATCGCTGCGATGAAGATAGGCGATTCACGGCGAACGGCGACCGTGCGGGCGATGCGTCGACCACTTAGCCGCACGCCGTTGGACCACAGCGCGCGTGTACTGTCCTCAATCTGATCGGCCAAGGCTGCAACAGCAGCCCGGCGCCGCTCCTCGATCTGCTTCAGGCGCAGCGCGGTCAGCGATCGTGCCATGGCTCCCCACTGCGACTTGAGCTCCCGGGCGCCAACTTCATGACGTGCCGCGAACTCAGCCACCGAAGGAATGTTCTCCTCCTCCATCGCGGCTGCCAGTGCGCGGCGGATGGCTTCCCAGTCCCGCGCCAGACGCACGCGTGATTCAGGAAGGAAATAGGCCGATGCCCGACCAGCGAAGGAGCTCGGATCGTTTGGAGCTCGAAGTCCGAATAGCGACCCAGGAGCGATCCGAGCGGCTACGCACAAGCGCAGCAGCACGTCAGCGGTCAGATTTGACTCGGATGTGCAATGCCGATGGAGCGTACCCTTGCTGATCTTCGCCAAGCTAGCCAGCTCTGAAGCACTGCGGATGTGTTTCAGGTCGATAGCCTGCTGGACCATGCGATTGACGTCGGGCGGCGTTCGGACGTCATCGCCATGATTCTGCAGATCGCCGATCAGCTCTGCTGCAAGGGTGGACTGGTCGCACCTAACAGGAGGAGAAGCCTTAGGGCGTCGCTCCACCGTCGCGTCTCGCTTGAGGGACCCGCCGCAGTGATTGCAAGACGTCAAGGCCGCAGACCCAACCCGATGCTCGGACTGCGTCGCGCCGCAGCACGGGCAAGCGTCGACGAGAGCAACTTGGTGCATATGGCACACCGTGTAGGCCTTCAACGACCAGACCAGCGGTGAGTAGGGCGTGGACATTTCGTCAAGGCAATCCGGGCACCAACTTCTGGTCAGCTTGAACGACTGGGGTGGCGCCCAGTGCTCATGCCAAGGTGAGCCCAGCCGGTGCACAGACGGTTCCCTGACCATCTCCGCCAGGCGCCGCGAGAACTGGTACGCCCCTGCCGTGGGCAAATCGAGTCGGAACGGTTGGGTAGACACGTCCCGAAAAATCCGCTCCCCGGCGTCGTTGACCAGGCGCTCGACCTGCATCGACGTGACCCTGTGCAATCCGGCCAGCCTGCGGACGTAGCCGCTCAGCGACTCGACCATCGGTGTACCGACACCCGCAGGCGCGAGACGCATCAGCACCGCTGATTCGGACCTCTCCGCAGGGTGATGCGAGGTGATTTCCACATCCACCATCATTGGGGGCTCCCCACGGCATCACGCCCCAATGCCCGCTCGCCGGGCTTCCTCGCGCCACTCTTGTTCGACGGCGCCGCACGGCGCGGCCGCTCCTTGTCGGGTCCGCGCAGGATGCGGTTGAGAAGCGACGAGTCAAATTCGTCTTGCCCGAAAAGCGCCATGAACGCTTCGCCCTCCTCGACGTCCTCCAAGATCGTGCTGAGTTGCTGCTGGCTAAGGCGCGTGGCGTGCATGTGGTCCATGGTCAACGTGTCCGAGCCCTGCTGCAGAGCCAGCGCAAGGGCGCGAGCGGCCCAATCCTTGAAGATGCCCACACAGCCGATGGCGCCGGCGAAGAGCGTCGGAGCGTTGGCCTTGACGTCCGGCGTTTCGCGAAGACCCATTTCCCGGAACAGCTTGTTCACGACTTTCAGGAATGCTTCACGGTCAGCGGCAACGCTCCAGTGATAACGGGCGATCTGCACAGTCTCGCTGCGCCGGGCCAGTTGGCCCGACGACGCCAGATACTCCGGAAGGTCATAGGTACCGGAGAGGACCAGCTTCGCGCCCGTGGTCTGCGCGAGCGACTTCAAGATGTCGTATTGGTCCCCAGGGGCGCCGCTCTTGCCGCCCCGCACGATGTGATGGGCTTCGTCGATGATCCAGTACAGCACCCCGCGGCTGCGGAACTCCTTCTCCAGATCCTCCCGCAACCGGGCAGACCCCCGGGTTTCGCCATGAAGCACCACTCGTGGCTCATCGCTGCCGCGACCACGCGCGTCCGCGAAGGGGTCACGCAGCGCCTTGAGTGCGTCTCGATAAAGGCGGCGAAAGTCGAAGGCCCGGTGTCCCGAGGCAACCGCGACTGAGTAGAGGATGACGACTCGGGCCGGGTCGTCATCCCTTTGGCGGCCGCTTGCGGCATCGAACATCTCGACGAGATGGATGAGCAACGTCGACTTCCCTGCGCCGCTTGGTCCAGCCAGAACCACCAACTCCACGCTCGGTGAGTAGTTCAGCAGGAAGCTGATGCGATTCAGCGCAACGTGCTGCTTCGGGTGCTTGATGCGCAAGCCATGGAACTTTGCTAGCCGCTCGTCGATGGAGGGCAAAGGCGCTGCGAAAACGAGCGGGCGTTCGTCCGTACTCATCAGAACGTCTCCATTTCTTCGTTCTCGTCAAAGTCAACGGGCAGCTCAGCCGCCGGGACTGCGGCAGCCCCCACCGGCTCTGCCGGGGCGGCGGGCGTCGCCGGCGCCGCGGGAGCTGCGGGCACGGCGGACGCAGGCGATTCCGGGCTCGGCACAGCGGGAGCAGGCGCCGGCAGCGCCGAGTCGCTGTCGGCTTCAGCACGGGCGTGCGGCGTACCGAACGTCAGGTACTGCTCCATGGCCCGCTTGCGCTCCGTCAGAAGCAGTTCCTTCTTCTGAACTTCCCTCAGGAACTCAGCCAGCGACGTGTCGTTCAGCCGGCGACGCCGGGCCGCGCCATACAGACGCCGGTATTCCTCGGTAACCATCGCCACTTCGCGTTCGCCCAACCCCAGCAGCAAGCTCTCGAAGCGGCACCGCAGGCGCACCCACTGGTTGTCCAAGAACGCCCAAGCCACCGAAATGTCAAAGGGCTCGTAGCGCACCTGGACGCTGGTGCCCAGGTGCTTCTTGAGCCGGGGGCTGTTGTAGTAGAAGTAGTTGATCTTGACACCGTCGGGCTGGACCTTCGCGTGACCCTTGTCCGTACTCGGGCACGTCATGATCTGGAAGGCCTCGTCATAGACCACGCGGCGCATGTCGCGTGTGCCGTGGCGCGCCAGACTGCGGTCGAACGCAACTCGAGGTGAGCACAGGATCGAGGAGTGTTCGGCCTGGTCGTAGATCTGGTAGTAGAAGTCGCAGAGCAGCTCGTTCAGCTCGCCAAAGGTCCAGATGGCAGCCCTTGATGGGTCGACCTCGGGTGTCATCTGTCGCACGTTCTTTCTGAGCTGCGTGTTGCCCTTAAGGGTGTGCAGCAGCATCGTGTTATGGGTGCCAAAGAACCGCTCGATCTGCGCCCCGAAGCGCCCCTGTCGAGGCGGACGCCGCATGATGCGGACTTGATTGAACGCGCAAGCCACTTCGAACCAGGTGCTGCGGAACTCCTTGCCGCCGTCGACCACGATGGCATCGGGTAGCCGGCCATACCGGCGTACGCAGTCCCGCAAGGTCATGAGCACCGAGCGGTAGGACGGCGGGTCGAAGGTCAGGAAGAAGCCAACGATGCGCCGAGAGAAGTGGTCGATCATCACAGTCACCCACGGCCTACCCAGGTTCACACCGGTCGAACTGCAGATGAGCTCCAGATCGATCTGCGTGTGATCGATGTGGGCGCGTTCCCAGATTCGAACAGGCTCACTGTTCAGAAGGACGTCCGGGTCCTCCGATTCGCGTGGCGAAATCCCATATGCCGCCTTCCGACCTTGGCGTGCCACCTTGGCCTCGTACTGAGGCAGTTCCTCGATGAATCGACAGAGCCAGCTGTAGCCTGGAACTGGCAGGCCTGCTTCGTTGCACTCCAAGGCAATAGCTTCGTGGACGCGCCTCTTGTTGATGTTTCGATCGTTGAGCCACAGCTCGTTGACGATCTTGGTAACGATCTTCAGCTGGTCCTCAAGCAGCCTCCTTTGGCGATTGCCGCAGGCGATGAACTTAGGAACGAGTCCGGGGAATCCGTAGCCAAACGACGCCTCGGCTTCGCGGTATGAATGGACCCACCGCCGCACTGTTCGGTTCTCGGCAATGGTCCAGCCCTTGATCACCGGCCAGATGGTGGCGAGCCGCTCGTTGGCCACTTCGAGATCCTCGACGCGACAGCTGAGGATGAACTTCTGAGCCGCGGCGACACGGTCGTCGACGGCGGCGCTCAGTGATCTGTGCTGCACCAGCTTTGTGGCTCTGATCAGCTCGGCCACGACGCCGCGATTCAAGGAAAGCAGACTCCCATCCTCGCGCTTGAAATGAATCTGTTCTGCGCCTGCGTTGACGACCTCGGCGCTCAGACCATCCCACTCGACCACGGCACCGGGCTTCAAGTCGACGACCGTCGGTCCAACCCAGCTCGCGGCAAGTCCGATGCCGTCGGCGCTTCCCTTCATCGCCTGCATGGTCGCTTTGTCGGGGTACAGACTGCAGGTCTCATGACGCAAAAGGGAAGTTCCACCGAGATCCGCGGCGATTCGCTCTGAAGCGATCGATGCGTAGACGTGATCGATCGTCAGCCCAGGGCGTGCCTGCAACAGCGATGCAATGGTGATCACGCCGGCGCCACGCACCAATTCGCAAATCTCCTCTATCCGCGGCTGCAGTGACTCATGAGCGGGGGATCCGTCCCGCATGAATACGTAGTCGGACAGCAAGGTGAGGTTGCCGCGCCGTATCGCGTTGAAGCGCTCCTCCGACCACAGCTCGTGCTCGAAGCCCATGTCCGCCGCTTGGCGCTGGGCAGGCGGGCATGTCCATCTGCCGTTGGCGTAGGCATAAAGCTCAGGCTCTGCCTCAGCCTTTCGGCGGATGACGTCAAGGGGCTTGCACTCGATCAAGAAGACGCGTGACGCGCAGATCACCACGAAGTCAGGAGTGACCAAGTAGGACTTGGTTTTGCCGCTGGCGGCTTGATACGCGAGCTTGATCTTTGGCGTCTGGTCACAAAACGCGATCACAGCTTCGTCGTGCTCCAGCTCGTCGATGGTTGCAAGTTCCAGCGTGCCACTCTCGAACTGGATGGTGACGCCCATGCGCGTGCTCGGATAGCGGCCGCTGAGATTGCGCCGCGCCGCGCCGGTCATGCGCGATGGCGCTAGCAGCGCCTGCTCGACGAACGTGCGCCCGAGTTTCGGGATCTTGAGCTCTTCGAGGACCTCGCGGACCGCATCGACGATCTCGCTGTTGTAGGAAGCCGCGTTGGTGCGCAGTGGCGTGGATATGGGCGCGTGTGAATGCCCGGCGGGTCTGACTTTCATAGCTTTCCTTGGCGCGTGGCGCCTGTGTGAGTTGAGGCAAAGGCAGGCGCCCGCTTCTTCGCGAAACGTCGCATCGAAGCAGCTCACAGGAAAGCAGGTACGCCGCGACCAGACCCACTTGCGCTAGGCCCACGGTGCAGAGTAGAATCAGCCCAACGACGACGACGCGTGCATGTTTTAGTCGGGCAGAGTCAAAGGGCTTGGACAGCGACTGGTAATCGCTCCCAGGCCCTTCTGCTTTTTGGCAGTGAATATCTGGGCGCCGGCCCAGGCGGTCCATGGTTGTGAAGACCTGGCCCGCTGGTGGTCAGATCAGCTGATCTGACTTTTGCCGGGGGCTACGTGCGGACCCCAGGCAGAGCGTCACGACGTGAGGTCGCGCGCTTCAGTTCTCCTCCTCTCCGACATGTGGTGCGCCCGCGCCTTCACGCAGACGTTCGTCCATCCATTCGTTCACCTCTTCCACCGGCCACCGGCGTAAACGGCCCAACCGGATGTGAGGCGGCGCCTTGCCGTCCTTCACCATCTGCTCAAACTTGCGCAGCGAGACCTTCAGCAAGGCCGCAACTTCCTGTGCACTCAGCAACGTTTCCAAAGAAATTCCTCCATTTCGTGGAGGCAGTTTCTGCATCTACGTGCATTGGCATGCAAACTATTGCAGACAACAAAAGTTCTTCCAGAAGAAGAACAAGCCACTGGTGTGACAAGGAAAACTGGGATAACGTCTTTCGATACGGGTGAGCGCAGGAAGCGTTTACCTGCATGGTTCTATTGTTCTGGTGTGATAAGCAAGTCGTATCGTCACGCGTGGACAAGTGGCGTCGACGTTCTCGTGCTCGCGGCGGAATCAGGAGCGGCGCTCCGGCGGCAGACACGTGGCCGCCTGCCCAACGGCACGGCGCGCGACACGACGTTCGAACAACGACTCGCGGCGCTGCCCAACAGGTTGGACATAGACGTCAAGGTCTTCCCTGGGACCGAGCAGCTGGTCAAAGCGCTGGTCGCCGGGTTGCGCCGGGAAGCCAATAAGCTTTCATGGGACCTCAACACGGTCACGCCGTCCGGCTTCGTTGATCAACTGACCAAGGCTCACACCTGGTGGCACGGCGTCGCCGCGCCGGTGGACCTGAGCACGCCCGTCACCTTGATGCGCACCGCATACGCGGTCCTAGAGGCCATGTCTCGCCGCTTAGGCACGCCCGGGCAAGCTCACCTGATGGCACTGGCATTGATCGGCATTGCTGAGCGGGGCCTTCAAAAAGTGCGCCGCTGCGGTATTTGCTTTCGCTGGGCTATTCCTGGCCAAACCTACTGCCATGAGCACAGCCAGTCGGGCGCCGCCCATGGCGCCTTGCATGAACGGGATGCTCGCCGCCAGCAGGACTCGCGGCTCAAGCGTCGCAACCCGGAATTGACGAACAGCCATGGACTGGCACCCAGCATCCACCCGGCGCGAATGCCCATCGTGGTGGGGCGGATCCTGTGGGGCCTGCGCACGCTGGACGAGCAGAAGACGCGCAACGCACTCCAACGTGCAGTCAGAGCGAGCGCGCATCTGAAAAAGGTGATCGGTCCGGAGAGCGACCGTCCCGACCATGAACTACTGCGACAGCTTCAGGCGCGCATTGACCCGCTTGAATTCGACCTGGCCGCATGGGGGCCGACGCTGCAGGCCGCACACGCTTGGCTGGAAGTTCAGGCCTCTGCGACGGGCCATCGCGGCGTCGGCGTGAGGTCTCGTAGGGTCATGCTGCAGGCCTGCCAGTTGGCCGAGGCGGGCATGAATCGCCAGGAGATCGCCGAGGCCATTGACATCACGCCGACGGCTATCGGTCTCTGGCTCCGGAGGTACGCTGATCCGGTGCATCCGCTCAACGATCTGGCGAAGCGCCTCACCGCGGCGTTGGCTTTGCCGCGCCCGGATCACCGACGGCGCGCAGACCGCATGGCGCAATGGCACGCAGGAGTGCTGCCGAAGCTGAGCCGGCATGGGTGAAAAGTCAGCCGTCAGGCGGAGGCCGTTGGTCAGCCGGCCGATCGGGTCCTGGACAGATAGTCCGTCAGGCGCCGGCCGGCACGGATGCCCTGGTCTTCGAAGTTCACGTTGACCACGACCTGGACATTTTCCGCGACTGAAGCGATGGCGGCGGTGCGCCGCGCGATCTCTTGCAGCTCTTCATCGCTGTATTCGTAGTTGAAGCGTTCAGACGCGGCAGACAGCCCCTTCGCGGACCACGTGTCCTCGTTGTTCCCGTGCAGGCGCACGAGCGCCAAGTCGGGCGTAGTTACCGCCCACACGCCGTGGGCGTAGTTGCCCACGCCTTGAGGTTCGTCAACGATGACATGCGTGACGCCCATGGCTTGTTCCCAAGCCAACGTGCTCTCAGCCCGTCCGTCACCGAACCAGGACTTGTTGCGGAACTCAACCGCCGGCCGATAGTCGCCCATCCGGGCGGCGCATTCCTCGACATGGGCCTTCCACTCAGGCGCGCCGGTGACCCAAGGAGCGAATTGGAAGTGCACGGCGCGAAGCTTGTCGGCCGCCCTGAGAGGCTCGATGGCTTCCTTGTATCACCGCCACAGCTCGTCGACGATCTCGCCCGGTACGTCGGCGTAGTACCAGTTCTTCTTCCGGCCGGTCAGCGGCGGCAGAGCTTGCTGGATATCGGGCGGGAAGACGTTGGGCGCCGTTTGGTGCCCGGTCAGAAGCCTGAACGCCTTGATGTTGAACTTGAAGTTCTTGGGTGTGCGCTCCACCCACAGCGCCGCGTTGCTCGCTGTCGGCATGGCGAAGAAGCTGCTGTCGACCTCGACCATGGGAAATTGGCTCGCGTAGTAGCGCAGCATCTTCTCGGGCGCCGAGTGGCCCTTGGGATAGAACCTTTTCGATTTGACCAGCGAGGGATCGGCCCAGGACGCCATGCCGACGACCACGTTCTGCCGTGGCCCGACCGCCTTAGGAGCGGCGAGCAGCGCGATGTTGGGATCGGCATCACCGAAAAGGTCGTCCATGGCTATCTCCAAAGGCGGTACCTTGAGCCAAAGGCGTCGATGACCTCGTGCCACTCGTCGGATCGGGCGTCGAACGCTTCTTCAGTGAGGTTGGGCGCAAACGCCGCCTTGAGCAGGTGAGCGAACGGCGATGGGGGGCTCAACCAGTCAATGTAGCCGTTGTCGTTGGACATGGTCTCGAAGTCCGGAGGGGTCTCCACGTGGCCGTTCATGGCGACGTCCAGCACCTGAAGGCCTGTCCAATCAGGATGCTTCCCGGCGAGCTCGAAGGCCCGCCGCACGATCGGGTGGTCGATGAACACGGTGTCGATGGCCGGTGCAACTTGCCCACTCTTGACCGGTGGCAATTTCGTCGCCTGGATCGTTGCCATGGCCTCTCTCAACATCTGACGACCGGCATGGCATTCCATTCCGTCGTGTAGGCCGGCGTGCGCCGCTCGAGTTTGGTCTCCCAGAGCCCCTGCGGCGATCTCCGCGGTTTGGCAGAGCCTATACGTAGGGTGCCCTTGCCGAACTTGTCATTGACGACGTCGACCGCAGTCATCAGCCGGTCGCGGTCGCGAGCTGGCTCATCCGATTCGAGATCCAGCTCGAGCTGTCCCTCCGCCGCAGGCTGCAGATCCATCAGCATGACGCCTGCCTTGGCGAAGTTGAAGCCTGGCTTGTAGATGCCATGGAGCCCGTCGATCGCTGCACGGACGATGGCGGCGGTATCTGCACAGGGTCGGCGCAGCGGGATCACCACGGAGCGCGAGTACTGGGCGTCCTTTTTCCTGAAGGGGCTGGTGCGAACAAACACCATCACTCGGCCCGCGTGGCTCTGCTGCGAACGCAGCTTTTCTGCCGCACGCGTGGCGAACTCGCTCACCGCCTGGATCAGCGGCCCCAACTCGCGCACCGGCTGCCCGAACGACCGCGTCGACGCGATCTGCTGGCGCGGCTCCGGCGCATCTTTGAATTCGATACACGGCGTGCCCTGCAGCTCGCGGACCGTGCGCTCGAGCACCACGGACCAATTCAAGCGCACTGTGTTGGCATCGAGCTTCGACAACTGACTGGCCGTCGTCACGCTGGACGCGCGCAGTTGCTCCTCGATGCGAGGCCCGACACCCCAGATGTCGCCGACGGGCGTTGCCGCCAGCAGCTCATCAAGGGCGGCTTGGGAGAGCTTGCCGAGGTGGCAGACCTGAGCGAACTCGGCGGGGTAGCTTCCCGGCTTGCGCTCAGCCGATTTGGCCACGTGGTTCGCGAACTTCGCCAGCGTCTTGGTCGGACCGATGCCGACGCTGCAGGGGAGACCCAACCACTGCAGCACGCGTGCGCGCAACGCTCGAGACCGGGCCACCAAGTCGCCGCGCACCCCGTCCAGCGAGATGAAGGTCTCGTCGATGCTGTAGATCTCCTGATCGGGGCCCAGGCCGGCAGCCAAGCTCATGAAGCGGTCGCTCATGTCGCCGTAGAGCCCGAAGTTGGCTGACAGCGCCACCAGGCCGGCGTCTTCTTCCAAGTGCCGGAACTGGAAAAACGGTTGACCCATCTTGACGCCAAGGGCTCGAGCCTCGTCGCTCCTGGCCACCGCACAGCCGTCGTTGTTGGACAGTACAACGACTGGCAGGGGTCGCCTCAGAAAACGGAAAATAAAGCACGCTAAGCCGGTTGCAGCGGTCGTAGCGGCCTGAACTTGCCCGCGCCGATCTTGGCGCTGCTGCGCCAGAGGTAATCGCCGGTGAGGTTGATGTGCTCCCAACCGAGCGGCGACAGGTACTGCAACAGCGCGTCATCAACGGCATGGCCGTTGCCACGCAGCGCGTGCGCAGCCCGTTCCAGATAGACCGTGTTCCACAACACGACGGCAGCCGTTACCAGATTGAGGCCGCTAGCCCGGTAGCGCTGCTGCTCGAAACTGCGGTCGCGGATTTCACCCAGGCGGTTGAAAAACACTGCCCTGGCCAGCGCATTGCGCGCCTCGCCCTTGTTCAGGCCGGCATGCACGCGGCGGCGCAGTTCCACGCTTTGCAGCCAGTCCAGGATGAACAGCGTGCGCTCGATGCGGCCCAGCTCGCGGAGCGCCACGGCCAGGCCGTTCTGGCGTGGGTAGCTGCCGAGCTTTCGGAGCATCAGGGAGGCCGTCACCGTGCCCTGCTTGATCGAGGTGGCCAGCCGCAGGATTTCGTCCCAATGGGCGCGGACGTGCTTGATGTTGAGCGTGCCGCCGATCATGGGTTTCAGCGCGTCATAGGCGGCGTCGCCCTTCGGGATGTAGAGCTTGGTGTCGCCCAGGTCGCGGATGCGCGGCGCGAAGCGGAAGCCCAGGAGGTGCATCAGGGCGAAGACGTGATCGGTGAAGCCCGCCGTGTCGGTGTAATGCTCCTCGATCCGCAAGTCGGACTCGTGGTACAGCAGGCCGTCGAGCACGTAGGTCGAATCGCGCACGCCGACGTTCACGACCTTGGTGTGAAATGGCGCGTACTGGTCAGAAATGTGGGTGTAGAACGTCCGCCCTGGGCTGCTCCCGTATTTCGGGTTGATGTGGCCGGTGCTCTCGGCCTTGCTGCCGGTGCGGAAGTTCTGGCCGTCCGACGATGAGGTGGTGCCGTCGCCCCAGTGCTCGGCGAAGGGATGGCGGAACTGTGCGTTGACCAGATCGGCCAGCGCCGCCCCGTAGGTTTCGTCGCGGATGTGCCAGGCTTGCAGCCAAGCCAGCTTGGCGTAGGTCGTGCCGGGGCAAGACTCCGCCATCTTGGTCAGGCCCAGGTTGATCGCGTCGGCGAGGATCGTGGTCAGCAACAGGTTCTTGTCTTTGGCCGGGTCGCCCGATTTCAGATGCGCGAAATGCCGAGTGAAGCCCGTCCATTCGTCCACCTCCAGCAGCAGTTCGGTGATCTTGACGTGCGGCAGGATCATTGCCGTCTGGTCGATCAGCGCTTGGGCGGTGTCGGGTACCGCCGCGTCGAGCGGCGTGATCTTCAAGCCTGACTCGGTGATGATGGCGTCCGGCAGCTCGTTGGCCGTCGCCATACGGTTGACGGTGGCAAGCTGTGTTTCCAGCAGCGTCAGCCGGTCGTTCAGGTACCGGTTGCAGTCGGTGGCCACGGCCAGCGGCAATTCGCTGGCCTGCTTGAGGCTGGCGAATTTCGCGGGCGGCACCAGGTAGTCCTCGAAGTCCTTGAACTGGCGCGACCCCTGCACCCAGATGTCGCCGGAACGCAACGCGTTCTTCATCTCCGACAGCGCGCACAGTTCGTAGTAGCGCCGGTCGATGCCGGTGTCGGTCATGACCAGCTTCTGCCAGCGCGGCTTGATGAACTCGGTCGGCGCGTCGGCGGGCACCTTGCGGGCGTTGTCGCTGTTCATGCCGCGCAGCACCTCGATGGCGTCGAGCACGTCCTTCGCGGCGGGAGCGGCCCGCAGCTTGAGCACGGCAAGGAATTCCGGCGCGTAGCGGCGCAGCGTGGCGTAGCTTTCGCCGATGCGGTGCAGGAAATCGAAGTCCTCGGGCTGCGCAAGCTTCTGCGCTTCGGTGACGCTCTCGGCGAAGGCATCCCAGGACATGACGGCCTCGATGGCGGCGAACGGATCGCGGCCCGCCTGCTTGGCCTCGATCAGCGCCTGGCCGATGCGGCCGAACAGCCGCACCTTGGCGTTGATCGCCTTGCCGGACGCCTGGAATTGCTGCTGATGCTTGTTCTTGGCGGCGTTGAACAGCTTGCCCAGGATGCGGTCGTGCAGGTCGATGATTTCGTCGGTGACGGTGGCCATGCCCTCGATGGCAAGCGCCACCAGGGTGGCATAGCGTCGCTGCGCCTCGAACTTGGCCAGGTCGGCGGGCGTCATCTGGCCACCCTCACGGGCGATCTTGAGCAGGCGGTTCTGGTGCACCGACCGCTCGATGCCAGAAGGCAGGTCGAGCGCCTGCCACGCTTTGAGGCGTTCGATGTGTTCCAGCATGTGCCGCGAATTCGGTTTGACGGGCGATTGGCGCAGCCAGGCCAGCCAGGTCGTTTTGCCGTTGTCCCGACGCTTGAGCAGATCGTCGAGGCGGCGGCGATGCGCGTCCGACAGCGGTTCGGCCAAGGCATCGTAGATGCGCCGGTTGGCGCGGGTGATTGCTTCGGCGCTCGCCCGCTCGACGGCGTTGAGGGCAGGCAGAATGACCGACTGCTGCCGCAGGTGCTCGATCAAGGTGCTGGCCAGCACGATGCCCTTGTCGGTCTGCAAGGCCATCTCGGTCAGCAACTGGACGGCCTGCCGGTAGTGGCCCATGGTAAAGGGCTGGAAGCCGAACACCGTTTGCAGTTCGACCAGGTGCTCGCGCCGGGTCTGCTCCCGCTGCCCGTATTCGTCCCAGCTTTCGACGCTGACCTTGAGCTGGTCGGCGACCAGTTTCAACAAGGGCGGAAACGGCGGCTCATCGACGCCCAGGATGACACCAGGAAAGCGCAGGTAACAGAGCTGCACGGCGAAGCCCAGCCGGTTGGCCGGGCCGCGCCGCTGCCGGATGATGGAGAGGTCGGTTTCGCGTCCGTGTAGTGACGGATCAACTCATCCTTGGTGTCCGGCAACGCCAGCAGGCTTTCGCGCTCGGCGGCGGACAGGATTGAACGACGTGGCATATTTACTGATCCGTTCTCAAGTATTGATACAGGGTTTCGCGACTGATTCCGAATTCACGAGCCAGCTTGGTCTTTTGCTCGCCAGCCTCGACACGTTGGCGCAGTTCGGCAATACGCTCAGACGACAGGGATTTCTTCCTGCCACGGTAGGCCCCGCGCTGCTTGGCGAGCGCGATGCCCTCGCGCTGCCGCTCGCGGATCAAGGCGCGTTCGAACTCGGCGAACGCGCCCATTACCGACAGCATCAGGTTCGCCATCGGCGAGTCCTCGCCGGTGAAGGTCAAATGCTCCTTAAGGAACTCGATGCGTACGCCGCGCTGGGTGAGGCCCTGCACCAGGCGGCGCAGGTCGTCGAGGTTGCGCGCCAGACGATCCATGCTGTGCACCACGACCGTGTCGCCTTCGCGCACGAAGGCGAGCAGCCGTTCCAGTTCGGGCCGCCGTGTGTCCTTGCCCGACGCCTTGTCGGTGAACACTTTATCCACCTGGATCTGTTCGAGCTGCCGTTCTGGGTTCTGGTCGAAGCTGCTGACGCGGACGTAACCGATGCGCTGACCGTGCAAGGTATCCTCCTGAGGGAAATGTGTCAGGAAGAAATCTATGACCCTTGACGGCGTATGTCAATCAATTCGGAAGGCAACTCTATTCTGACGATTTAGCGCCGGATGGTCTGACGCCAAGTTAGGGTATGCCTCAATCTGACGGTAGCGAGTCGCAGGCGTTCGGATCGGCATCGGTTTCGTTCCCTGTCTTGGCACGCGCTTCGAAGCGTTGATAACACTCCAACCCGCAGAAGTGCTCGACGTATTCCGCGCCTTCCGGGGTGAAGGCGGCATCGAGCGGGATTTCCTTGCAGCACACGCAGCAACTGGTGGTGGTCGAGTCACTTGCATTCATGGTGGCACCCCTCCATTGACTGACGAAGACGGCGAATGCCGCCGCCGGCATTGGCTTCGCGAACAGGAAGCCTTGTCCTGTGTCGCAGTCCGCTTGTCGCAATAGATCAAGACTCGCCGATGTTTCCACGCCTTCAGCCACCACATCCATGCCCAGCCCGTGCGCAAGCTGAATCACGGTGTGCACGATGGTTTGGTCGCGGCGGTCGTTGGCGAGCCCGGCGACAAACGATTGGTCGATCTTGAGCGTGCTGATTGGGCAGCACTTCAGATGTTGCAGACAGGAATACCCCGTCCCGAAGTCATCGGCGGCGAAGCGCACACCGATCTGCCGCAAGGCGTCCAGGGCGGGGAAGATCGCCGGATCACCAAACGCGACCGATTCGGTCAGCTCGATTTCGAGATACTCGGCGGGCAACTCGGCATCAGCCAGCACGCCCTTTACCCACCCGTCGAAGTCCGGTCCCACTTGGCTCGCCGAAACATTGACGGCCAGCCGGAACGGTCGCCATGCCAGCATTCGCCAGTCACGCATCTGGCGGCAGGCTTCGCCCAGCACCCAAGCGCCGATTTCAGGCATCAGGCCGGACGATTCGACCACGGGCAGGAACTGGCCCGGTGGCAATAGTCCAAGCGTCGGATGACGCCAGCGCAACAGGGCTTCCGCGCCGACAATCCCACCACTGCGCAGATCGACGACGGGCTGGTAGTGCAGTTCAAGCTGCCCGCGCTCGACCGCTTGGGCCAGTTCCGGCGTCGTCCATCCATCCGGCCGGAAAGCGCTCATTCTCTTTCCCTGAATGCCCGCAACGCCCGCGACAGGGACAGAAGGAACAGGCCGGTCAAACCGAGCGCCGCGATGACCCAATGCTCGCCGAGGAAAGCACCGGCGGTTGTGCCGGCCAGCACGACAGCGAGGATGGGCAGGTGGCAGGGGCAAGTCAGCACAGCCAGTCCGCCCCACAGGTAGCCGGTGATCGGTTTGTGCGTCTCGGACGGCAAGCGCTCGGGGTTGTTCATGGCAGACTCTCCGCGTGCTGTGCCGGCTCGGTCGGCAGGGTGGCCAACTGCACTTCCAGATCGGCCAACGCTTCGCGCCGACGCTCGACGAACTGACGCAGCAGGGCAAGCTGCGCGGCCGCTTCGTCGCCGTCCGCCGCATCCAGCGCCCGGCACAGCCGCGCCAGCGCGTCGAGGCCGATGCCCGCCTCGAAGGCCGCCCGCACGAAGCACAGCCGTTGCAAGGCGGCGTCATCGAACAAGCCGTAGCCGCCTGGTGTGCACGCCACCGGGCGCAGCAATCCGCGCAGCAGGTAGTCGCGCACGATATGCACGCTCACCCCGGCATCAAGAGCCAGCCGGGACACCGTGTAGGCGTTCATTGAACACCTCCTTTTTCTCACCCGGCGCAGCAGGAAAGCTGCTTCACATCCTTGTTGAAGGTCTGCGCCGCGAGCTTCAACCCCTCGACCATCGTCAGGTAGGGGAACAACTGGTCGGCCAGTTCCTGCACCGTCATGCGGTTGCGAATGGCCAGAGCCGCCGTCTGGATCAGTTCACCCGCTTCCGGCGCGACCGCCTGTACGCCGATCAGCCGATGGCTGCCTTCCTCGATAACCAACTTGATGAAGCCGCGTGTGTCGAAGTTGGCGAGCGCACGCGGCACGTTGTCCAAGGTCAAGGTGCGGCTGTCGGTCTCGATCCCGTCGTGGTGGGCTTCCGCCTCGCTGTAGCCCACGGTCGCCACTTGCGGATCGGTGAACACCACGGCCGGCATTGCGGTCAGGTCGAGCGCCGCATCGCCGCCGGTCATGTTGATCGCGGCACGGGTGCCGGCCGCTGCCGCCACATAGACGAACTGCGGCTGGTCGGTGCAGTCGCCGGCCGCGTAGATGTTCGGGTTGCTCGTGCGCATGCCTTGGTCGATGACGATGGCACCTTGCGCATTGACAGTGACCCCCGCTGCGTCCAGCGCGAGGCTGCGCGTGTTCGGTGTCCGACCGGTGGCAACCAGCAGTTTGTCGGCGCGCAATTCACCGTGCGTGGTGGTCAGCACGAATTCACCGTCCATATGGGCGACCTGGCTGGCTTGCGTGTGCTCCAGCACCTCGATGCCCTCGGCACGGAAAGCGGCTGTCACCGCCTCGCCGATGGCCGGGTCTTCACGGAAGAACAAGGTATTGCGCGCCAGGACCGTGACCTTGCTGCCCAGCCGGGCAAAGGCTTGCGCCAGCTCCAGCGCCACCACCGACGAGCCGATTACGGCAAGGCGTTCGGGAATGGTGTCGCTCGCCAGGGCCTCGGTGGAAGTCCAGTAGGGTGACTCTTTCAAGCCCGGAATCGGCGGGACCGCCGGGCTGGCACCCGTGGCGACCAGGCAGCGGTCGAACATCACGACGCGCTCGCCACCCTCGTTCAAACGGACGGTAAGGCTCTGGTCGTCCTTGAAGCGCGCCTCACCGTGCACAACGGTGATGGCCGGATTACCGCCCAGGATGCCTTCGTACTTGGCGTGCCGCAGTTCGTCGACGCGGGCTTGCTGCTGGGCCAGCAGCTTACTGCGGTCAATCGTAGGCACAGTTGCCGCAATACCGCCATCGAACGGGCTTTCCCGGCGCAGATGGGCGATGTGGGCGGCGCGGATCATGATCTTGGACGGCACACAGCCGACATTGACGCAGGTGCCGCCGATGGTGCCGCGCTCGATCAGCGTGACCTGCGCGCCTTGCTCGACGGCCTTCAGCGCCGCCGCCATCGCGGCTCCACCGCTGCCAATGACCGCTACCTGCACCGGGGGCTCGTTGCCACTGTGCTTTTCGGCGGCGGCCATCCATCCCCGCACCTTGTCGAGCAGTCCGACGCGGTTGTCCGCCAGTGGCGCATCGGCTAGCGTTGCCTTGTAGCCCAGTCCGGCCACGGCGGCAGTCAGCGCGTCCGGCGATGTGCCCGGCACGATGGCGAGTTGCGCTGTGCCCTTCGGATAGGACACCAGCGCCGACTGCACGCCTGGCACTTTTTCCAGCGCTTCCTTGACGTGCGCCGCGCACGAGTCGCAAGTCATGCCGGTGATTTTTAGATGGGTCATGCAACAGATCCTTTATCGTTTGTGGCGCCAGACAATGACGTCCGTTGTGCTGCGGTGCCGTTTTCAGTGACTCACTGCTTGACGCTGGACGGATAGCCCGCGTCTGCGGTTGCCTTGGTCAGCTTCTGCACGCTGGTCTTGGCATCGTCGAAGGTGACGACCGCTTGGCGTGTCTCGAAAGTCACGTCAACTTTGCTGACGCCTTCGACCTTGGAAATCGCCTTCTTGACAGTGATCGGGCAGGCGGAGCAGGTCATGCCCGGTACGGACAGCGTGACGGTCTGGGTGGCGGCCCAGACGGGGGCAACAACGGCGGCGAGGGCGAGGGAGGCAAACAGTTTCTTCATGGTGAACTCCGATCAGTAGAAAAATGGCATGACGTAGGGAAATCCGAGCGCGACCAGAACCAGCGCGGCCACGATCCAGAAAATGAGCTTGTAAGTAGCTCGCACTTGGGGAATCGCGCAGACCTCACCCGGTTTGCAGGCCGCTGCCTGCCGGTAGATGCGCCGCCAGGCGAAGAACAACGCCACCAGCGCCACGCCGATAAAGATGGGGCGATAGGGTTCCAACACCGCCAAGTTGCCGATCCAAGCGCCGCTGAACCCCAAGGCGATCAGAACCAACGGCCCGAGGCAGCAAGCCGAGGCGAGGATGGCGGCAAGCCCTCCAGTGAAGAGCGCGCGGCGCCCGGTTTTTGGTTCAGACATGCGCTTGTCCTTTCGAATTGAAATTGGATAGCGTAACCTTACTTCCGTACTCATGTACGGAGTCAAGCGATATGGAAAACAATTTGGAGAACCTGACCATTGGCGTTTTCGCCAAGGCGGCCGGGGTCAATGTGGAGACCATCCGTTTCTATCAGCGCAAGGGCTTGTTGCTGGAGCCTGACAAGCCCTATGGCAGCATCCGCCGCTATGGCGAGGCGGATGTAACGCGGGTGCGCTTCGTGAAATCAGCCCAGCGGCTGGGCTTCAGCCTGGATGAGATCGCCGAGCTGCTGCGGCTGGAGGATGGCACCCATTGCGAGGAAGCCAGCAGTCTGGCCGAGCACAAGCTCAAGGACGTGCGCGAGAAAATGGCTGACCTGGCGCGCATGGAGGCCGTGCTGTCTGAGTTGGTGTGCGCCTGCCATGCGCGAAGGGGGAACGTTTCCTGCCCGCTGATCGCGTCACTACAGGGTGGAGCAAGCTTGGCAGGTTCGGCTATGCCTTAGCGTGCTTTATTTTCCGTTTTCTGAGACGACCCCTGGCAGACCGTTCAGGGATGGGCGGAAGACCCGCTCCATGCTCACGTAGGCATTGTTGATGTCGAGCAGCGCCAGCATGGCATCACACTGGCATCGTCTTGATCGACGCCGTGACAACGCCCCAGACTTCAACCACCTGGCCATCCTTGGGCACGATGTCCGGATAGCTGGGGTTGGCCGCCTTGAGCTTCATGCGGCCCGCACGCAGCTGCAGCTGCTTGCAGACGAACTCGCCGTCGATGACGGCAACAACCACGTGGCCGTTCTTGGCGGTGACGGCCTTGTCGACCACGAGCACGTCGCCGTCAAAGATGCCAGCGTCGCGCATGGAGTCTCCCCGAGCTCGGACGAGGCATGTGGCCTGCGGGTGCTGTACCAACTGCGCCGTCAGATCGATCCGCTTGGCGCCGATGCGGCTGCGGTCAACGAAGTCTTCGCTCCAGATACTGAAGTAGGGAGCACTGTTCTTGGCTAAGGATGTGAAGTCGAAGATCTTTAGCTTTCGCGTTGTGGTGAAACCGCCCACCACAACCCTGCTGCCACGAGAGGGGCGGACTTCAGCGATCGCCGTCTTGTTGTCAAAAGCGGCATAGAAGGCGGGGGCCCTCTCCACATTCATGCGATCTGATGGAGTTATCTCCGGCGGTGGGGCGTGGAGTTCCCTGGCCGGACTTGACTTGATTCGGTCAATGTCGGCCTGTGTGTTGGCACGGCGCGCCCGGAACAGCGTCCGGCCCGCATCAAGATCGACCTGCACGTTCGCATAAAAGAACCCGTTCGGCGACAGGCTCGGCAAAATGCTGAAGAGGCCGTCAAGGAAGATTTTTGCGTCCGCATTGAAGAACCGACTCCTGCCGCGAAGGCTTGTTCGGAAGCCTTCCCAGACCTTGTCCTGTTCTTCCTGCCCCACCCGTCTGTAGTTCCAGCGATAGCTCTGAGTTGGGCGCAAGTCTGACCTGGACTGCGCTGTGCCAACAATCTGGATCAAGTCATCACAGAGGGTTGGATTCGCGTCCTTCAAGTTGTCACGGATCACATCTCCGACCATCTTGAGTGGTAGTCCGCTTGAACTCGTCTCGTCTTGATCGATCAACGCCTCGAGCCTTGCAGCGGCAACCGAGGCCATCGCTCCGAGAGGGGCTGCGATCTCCACGGGTTCGCGGCAGTAGTGGCAACTGGTTGACAACGAACGACTGCAGGCGTTGAAGAGGTGCCGGCTGCCTGTGCAGCGTTCGCAGGCATGCCAGTACGCCCATTCTGGCGCTGGCTGCTGCACTGCATTCCCAGAGTCGTCGACCATTCGGATGAACCTTCCGTTCTCAACAGACTTGAAGTCGTAGCCAGCATGTCGGCACCATGCCAACTTCATGGCTGCCGGGCAGTGGTCTGACGTCGCCAACAACGGATCCGGCAAGCTGAGCGGATTTAACTTCATCCGCCCCATGCGCCTATGTCTTGGACACCAGTACGGGGTCGAGACCGGCCGGGCCGACGAGCCCCACGGGCCGCGTTACGGCGTGAGGGAGGTGACGTCAAACCTCTAGCCAGAGATGCCAGAGGTCTATCTTGCCGGGCGGCACTGCCTGCGCGGGCACATACTGAAATTTGCGGTCGTGGCTGGACGTGCCGAGTGCGTCTGGCTTGATGAGGCCGCTGCTGCTCAACTGCATACTCTGGGCGACACATTGCATGTCGGGTATTCCCATCAAACCACTCAGCACGGATGGCTCCAACCGTGAAGTCGCGCACCGCACGTAAGCCAACATGATGGCTTCCTGGCATGCCCAGGCGTAGTCACCATCAACGAACCGCTTGATGCCGTGGTCACGGTAGAGAGCTGGCGTCTTCTTGGCCTTTAGATCGATGAGCTTGCATTCGACGATGAGCCTGAAGCGCGTGTCCAGCCTCGTGAGCGCAAACTGGATATCTGGACGCAGTTCTAGCTTTTCCCCGTTGAAGTTGATCTGCTCGCTGCCGCGAGACACGCTCGAGACGTAGACACCTAGCCCACCATCGTCGTCGCTTCCCAGTGCCTCGTTCATCAGGTTGATTAGCAAAGTGGAGATTTCGACCTCGGTTCCCATGACCAACACATGCATGTAACCCAACTGCAGTTGCTCCCATGCACTGGCAATGGCCTCGAGGATGATGTCTATCGCTTGCTGACCAATCGGCGGCAGAGGCAGCGCCACGCCTCGGGTGAGCGAAGTGACCTGGTCAAGCTCGGATATCCGCCACCTCGTCATCCAGCCACCTTGAACAGATCTTCACTGTGCTGCCAGACCACACGCCGCGCGAACATTCGAGCTTGGGTCGGCGCCCAGTAGCGCGCCTGATCCAGGCGCGCGACCAACAGGCCGCCGTCTTCCAGGCGGGTTACGACTTCAGTGGTGCCGAGCGCGTCGGCCATGTGCAGCAGCGGTTGAACGTCGACCTCGTTCCCTTGTGGCGTGGCATCGCCGCGGCTCGCCTGCAGCTTAAACATCAACCACGGCATCGTGTACGAAAGCTTGACCTCCTCCGCCTTGACGGTCATGCCATGACGGCCGGCAATCGGACGCAAAGAACCCTCCAGCGTCCGGAGGAAGTGGTCAACAGCAACTGCCTTCGGCCTGAGTTGCGCCGCATGGCGGCTCGCGGAGAACGGTGCGCTGAATTCCAAGGTGTCGGAGATGACCTCCACGTCCCTGGACTTCAAGCCGTAGAGCCCGGCAACCCAGGCGTCAATCTGCGCCCAAACATCCTCAGGGTCCGGCCCGCCCGCGGCCGTGAGCATTGCAAAGAGCCTTTCGGCCTCCTTGAGATCCGCAGCCGAAAGCTTGTCGAACGCTGGTACACACATGGCGTCGATCACGCTCTTTTCGACGACCTCTCGCTCAAACCCAAACTTGCCACTCGTCATGAGCGAGTACCACAGCGCAGGCTGGCTGCCGATCACCAGAGCCATGAAGCGGACGAGTTCCTTGCCGCGCGGGTGCTTTGCTGCGCTGTAGCCGTAAAAGCTCTCGGTGTAGACGAGGTCGCTGTCGCAGACAGCGACGTTCAGCCTTCCAGAGTGGGCTGGCGGAGACTGGTGCACGAGGAGCATTGGCCCCTCGTAGATATTCGGCGACCGAGCCCGGTGCACACGCTCGTCTCTAAAGTCTCCAAGCGTGTCAACGTCCAAGAGCGCGGGAAGCATCGGCATGGCGACCAGGTGCGGCTTGCCTTTCAGATGCATGGAGGATTGGCCCACGTTCCCATCGTCGTCGACCTTGCTACTTTCCCGTTCACGCTGATAGCCGTTGCCCGACCACTGCGCCTTTCCGCGCACCTCCCCGAACTGTCGCCAATACTCATCCACCGAGAGACCGTCGCTCTTCATGCGATTCAGCAACTCGAGGTCTAGCTGTCCGCCGCGATAGAGAACCTTCAGGACGTCCGGCTGCTCGATCACCAGACCAGGCGTGAGCTGCGGCGCATTGAAGGCGTCGATTCGGAACATCCCTGCCGCGTTCAATCGATCTTCGCGACGAGGGCTCACATATCGAAAGCTGGCTCCTGGTGCGGGCATTGCATTGCGTGCAAAGAGCAGGCAGAACGGCGCAGCAACGCCCGGCCAGACTCGCGAATTGCGCAAGTCGGCACCATTGACGATCCCGGTGATGTCCAGTGCACTGAGGATCGCGTTGCGCGCCTCTGGCATGCCATCACCCTGCTGGAACAACATCCGGGCGTGCAGCGCGAACGCGATCTGACCGCCGTCGCGACACCACCGCATTGCACGCCAGACAAACGGCAAGTCCAACACTTGATTGGGCAGTAGCGGTCTGAAGGGCACGTGCCGAAGCCGCGGCTCAGCAATCTCCCGCACCCCGGCCTCGATATCAGCCCACTCCTTGAGCATGGTGCTGCTGGACCATGGAGGATTGCCGATGACGAGGTCGTAGCGGCCATCATGCTCAGCACCAACATGCCGTCCGAGGCTGCCCGCGCTGCCTTCCTCTCCAACCTTGAAGAGCACTCGATCTCGAAGGTTCTCCTCAAACTTCAGCTTCTGTACTGGCCGTGGGTTGGGATCCAGCTCGATCGAGATGAGATAGAGGCCGAGGGCAGCGAACCGTAGCGCCTCCTCATTGACGTCGAATCCCGCGATCTGCCCGTACAGGATGTCGCGCAACGTATGCGTGTCTGGACGAGTTCCGGTCGCTTTCCAGCGCTCTTCAACAAGGTGCCGGAACGCGCAGATGAGGAAGACGCCAGCCCCTGCGGCTGGATCCAGCACCTTGGCCTCGTGGGCGCGGCGTTGATCGCGCAGTGCATGCAGCGCGCCGCGCAGCATCATTTGAGCAATCGGCGCCGGCGTGTAGAAGCCGCCTTCCTTCTCCTGTCTGTCGACGTTGTGGCTGCGCAGGAAGTGTTCATAGGCCTGGCTCAGCACACCGACGGGGATGTAGGCGAAGTCCAGATGGGCCCAGTCCTCGCGCCAATCTAGGGAAAGTTGGCCGCCAGGCGCTCGCCGCATGATGCTGCCGAGAGTCCCGAACACGGCCTGCGGCAAAGCCGACATCGCTCCCACGGAAAGCGGCAGCAGATCGCCGTTGAATGTGTTGTCGAGCCAGACGTTCATGCTCGACGCCGACTCTGCCCGGTCGAAGACCTGATCCACGTGCGCGCCTGCGATGCGGATGGCATCCGCATCAGACAGCAGCCCTCGGTCCGCGAGAAAGCGCGTGAACAGCGCTCGTCCAACCAGGGAAATCGCCTGCTCGCTCGGGACCGCCAAGACCTTGATGAGATGCGAGATCGCGTGGTCGAGGAGGGAGAGCACCACCTGCTCGATCCAGCGGCGCCGCGTGAGGTTGCCCGGACGCTCGTTGGATAGGTACGGGACCACCTCAGATGGCTGCATTTTCTGCGGCAGCTTGATCTCCGCAGCTTTCGCACTGGCGCCGTCCAACCCGACGCCGTAAACGGTCAAGCTGCCACCTTGGATCAGCGCGATGTATGGCGCGCCCCCGCGCATGGCCAGCATGCGCCGGACACGTCGAAGGTGATCAGCGCTCTCGATCAACTGCCCATCAAGCAGGAACGCCAGTGGCTGCTGCTGCCATTCGTAGACACCACATAGCGCCTGCAAATCGCCACCATCGTCGCGCCTTACTGACGTGAGCGTGGCGTAGGCGAGGAGGTCCGCCGAGTCCGATTCGAAAAAGCGTATGCCCTCGAGCGCTGCGCCGTGCTCGCGCAGCGTTCTTTCGATCAGGTCAGTGGTCGTGCCAAGCATGGGAATCTGATTCAGCCCAAGACGCAAAGGCGCGAGATGCCCCTAACTGGCCGAGGAGCGTAACCCAAGGGAGAAACGCGTTGGCCAGGGGTCTTTACGGGAACCAAGTTAGTCCTCAAAATATGCATAGGATGAATTTTACGCGTCTATGATGACACACGCAAGCGACACCCTAAGCCCTGGCGCGCTGGTACTTGCAGCCAGACGGCTTGTGCGGCAGACACAAGTGGAGTTTGCCCTCGCGACGAAAAGTCGTCAGTCTTTGATTTCGAAATACGAGCGTGGCTTAGTTGATCCACCGAGCACGCTGGTTATGCAATGCATGAATATTTTGAATCCTAAGAATGCGGCGGCGGTCAGCGAGGACTCGTTGGTGAAACTAATTCGGGAACGACTGGCCGGGCTCGAGCACGCGGCAGCGCGCGCGGCCATCGCCTCGCTGATTGAGGGAATCCGCTAGCCAGCCGGATGATTCACAGCATGCGAGCTAGGTGGCTCAAGACGTGAGCCACTTGTCTTCGGGCGCAAAACGAAACCCCAGGAAACCCTGGCACTCTCCTATCGTTGGGCCAGCCTAGTAGGCCCCGCAACCGAGCTTCGGGACCACCGAGTTCGATCGGCCGAGACAGCGTGGCGTCCTAGCGGGTTCTCCGCCACTTTCAGACTGTCTGATCCTGAGGTGCACCGCCCGCTTTCTCCACCTGTTGCTGCTTCTTCTTTTTGCCCTGGTCGTAGTGCCACTTGATGGCGAAGAACATGAGCTTTGCGTCGTGATCGCTGAACGAGGCCGCCCAAGACTGCTCACGCGGCCAAGTACAGGGCTGTGACGTCGATGGCACTACGGCCGCCAAGCAGGGCATCGCGGCGGGTCTTCTGCTCTACCAGGTCCTGTGGGCTCGCCGGCGGCCCGTCCAATGTGTAGATGCTGCCGGTCCTGGTCAGGACCTGACCGCCTTCGAATCTTTCCAATGGACTCGTGACCCTCAGTCGAGTTGGTGTCACCCACCCCACCGCCAGCCGCACCAAGGCGTCGTCGTCGTCCAGCACTTCCAGCACAGACCAGCAGCGCAGCACCGCAACCGACGGCGACTCGGGAAATCCTATGGGAGCCAACATGTTCATCAACTTGTCCTCCAGTGAAGTCGCAACCTCACATCAAGTTGCGACTTCAACGCCTCGTGCCGGCTGCACTTTCTGCGCCGACGGGGCCGCGAAGCCGACGCTCACTACAAATCTCCCTCGTCTTGGTAGCCGTCCCACCAAGAGCTGGTATCGACGCAGAGAGATCCCTCGACGATTTCAAGCTCCTCAGGGCTGTCAACCTTGCTGACGAACCTGCAGGTGAGCGGGTAAGCGCTTGTTGCATCGGAGGTGTCGATGGTTGCTTTGGATCTGGCAGTTTCGCGCGATCGCGCTGCCGAGGCCCTGCAATGGCCAACGGCTTTTTGGAGCCCGCCATCAGACCGGTTCGGCGCGGCTCCGTCACCATGAGGTCTAGGGCCTGCTGGCGCGTGAGAGCAGTAGCAAACACCCGCTCCACCTTTGTTGCCAGCTCAGGGGAGATCATGAGGTGCTTACCCGCGGCAACGCGCACTCGCTTCATGGGAATTTGCCACCCTGGAGCCGCCTAGCCAGGAAGGCCTCCGCGCATGCGCTCAAGAAGGCTGTTCAATCGCTGCGGCCCATCCTCGGTGAGCATCACCTGTGACGGTGTTGCGCCATTGAGCCAAGGCGATGGCTCAGCGAACCAGGCATCCAACCAATCAGAGAGCGCGACGTCGTCGCGGGGGCCACCGCTGTCCTCGATCATCTGCCCGAGACTACTCAGAAGCATCGCTCGGACTTGTGCGAATACCTTCAAGATGAGCGTCCTGAAAATGCATGTGGAGAGTCGGCAAAGTGGCGGGCCCGAGGAGGCACGACGTGCTATGCGACGCGGGCGGCGACAGGGTCGGGCGCCATGCGGCCGCCCATATTACCTTTACAGATCAACTACTTAAATCACATCCGCAGATACGGCACGAGTATTTGTTTGACGCTCGAGTTCGGTAGCTTGGCCGGTCGGCCGCAGTCGCTGGTCACCTTTGAGCGGTCATTTCAGGTTCAACATCTTCCTGGCCGCGGTCAGCGTCTGCCTGCTCTTTCAATAGTCCCGCCAGGGATCTTCCTTCTCGAACGACAGGTATTCGCGTGCCGTGGTGATGGTCCACTGCGCACCGCTCTTCAGCGCGCCGAGTTGGTCCCAGCTGATCGGCACCGAGACACCAAGACCCGGCCTGGCGCGAGCCGAGAACGCGGCAGCTGTCGTCTGGCCGTGGCCGTTGCGCAGGTAGTCGATGAAGATCTTGCCCACGCGGTTGAGCAAGCCTTCCCCCCGCGATGAGAGAAGTGAGGGCGAAGCTTGGTGCCACGGTGGAGGTCCAGCGCATCGTCGCAACCTGGGCAACGATGTTACTGACCACGTACAGCAACTGACGCGTGCACCAAGCGATCGCCCGCATCGAGTCCGAAGGGGAGGAGGCTTGGATTGAGTCGGAACACAGCGCCGAACAGAATACCTACGCGCGGTCCAGGGTCACGCCTGGCAAGCGCGCAGTTGCTGCCGACGACACTGCGCCCGCAGCCCAATTGCCGGCCGATGTTTGCCGCGAACGGCCCTAGGGTGCAAATATCTTGTTGTCAGACCAGCGTTTAATTCCCGGCCAGAGCTGCAACTCGCCAATATTCCCGGACAAACATCTGCTAAGAAGAGGGCCAATGGCTCACTTCCGAGACACCAAATCAGCCGCGCCGATCTGCGATCAAGGCAAAGATCGGCCAAGAATTGGTCAAGGCTGCGAGCGACTCCCGGACAGACATGGGAGCGGGTCACAACTACCGCGCGGATATGACGCTACTCAGCGTCGATGGCCAACTCGGCGATCGAGTTCACCTGGCGCGCGGCCGACGCGATTTGGGCGCTGCCGGCACGGGAGTGACGGGCGTATTCGCGGCGTTCTCGCGGTACTCTCGATGCGCTGAAAACGCGGCCGCAGTGACCGCGATGTCTGCGCCCGAGATCCCGGCCTTGCACGCAAGATCTGCCCACCCGTCGACCGCGCTGGCCACGTCCTCAACAATGGCAGCACCGCGGTCCGTCGTGAGGCCATAGAACTCGGCCGTCGTCAGCACCGTGGCCAGACTCGGTCGGTTGTCCGAGTCGTCAATGCTCAGCACATGCTCGGCCTTGTCGATGTTTGGATTGACGTCGAAAGCGGGGGAAAGCCGCCAGCCTTCCTTGCCGAGCAGGAAGCCATGGTTTCGGAGGTGATCGTCACGATTGCCAACCGCGACGTTGAAGGCGACCCGGCGGAAGAGTTGCTCCAGGTCGCTGGCCACGTGCGCCGGATCTCCGGCCGCCCTCAGGAACTGGGCCAATTCCAGGTAGCTGACGCCCTCGCTCTGGTCTCGGCGCAGCAGCGTCATGGCGGAGGCGTAGAAGCGCCGCTTGCCTTCGGCGCGATCGAATCTTTGGACGCAGAAGGTGTGGAACTCGTTGTTCAGTTGGACCACCTTGGCGGGCGGAACATCGATTCCAGCCTTGTCGGCCATCGTGTGGATCACCGCTTCCCAGGCACCGATGTCGCGGTCATCGTCGCGAGATGGGAACTTGCCGATCCACAGCGCGCCATCCTGCTCCGAGAAGTTTGCCTTGGGCCGGGCACCGCCCAACGACGCGCCCGGCGCTACGAGCACCGCGAGCCAGCGGCGCAGTGCGTCCAAGTCGTCGATACGCTTGCTCGTCAGAAGCGTTGCAACGGACTCCAGCTCACGCAGGCTCGTCACCGGTGGCGCCGCCATCTTCTCGTCACCAAGGAATTCGTCGGTGCCTTCGATTCGGAACCGCAGAGCACCCTGCCGAGTGAAGTCCTGGACACCGATGAGGAAGTCCCATGCGTACAGCGTTCGAGGTTTCTCATTGGCATCTTTTGCCTGAAGTGCCTCGCGCCTCTTCATCAGCGTCTGGCCCCAACGGTCCGGCGACGAGTCCAGGAAGATGCCAAAGCTCCCGGCCTCTGGCTTCGGGAAGAAGGGTTGTTCATCCAGGGAGAGGTCCGGATCAAGCATGAACGCCTTCGCGTCCTTGATCCACGCCTTGTCGTAACTGAAGCGAACCTGACCCCGGTCATGGGAAAGCGTGCCGACGCGACGCATCTCGTCCAGGTCGCTGTCGAGCCAAACCTCTAGATCCGAACCGCTCATTTCGCGCTCTCACGCTTGATGGCGGCGGCAGTACGTCCAGACTTCGGCGGGGAATCCATCTGGAGATCCTGCAGCTTCCTCCCGACCTGATCGTCGGCTGCCACCCTGTCGATGTCCTTGTCCAACCCGAGTACCGCAAGCACTCGCAGATACGTGCCTAGCGTTGCGCCGGGATCTCCAGCTTCGACGTTGTACAGCGAGGAACGGGAAATGCCGGCTCGCTGCGCCACCGTGGTGGTGGTCAGCTTGCGGCGCAACCGGGCAAGACGCACGCGCTCGCCCAGCGCAGCGAGCATGCGCTGCTCCTGGGGAAATATGACGGGAGGTTTGCTGGGCATTGGTTCGGCCGGAATGGACGAAACGTTCACCATTATGGACAGAAAGAAAGGTTTTTGTCCAAAATGGTGATGCAACCAGGCTGTATCAAAGAGGAGCGCTTTCGAGGTCAGGGCTCCGGTCTGCCTCAAAGTTTCACAGTTTCTGTCAGAGCCATGCCTCGGTGCCGGCGCACTGAAGCATCCCGAGGCAGCCCGTGGTCCGCGAGAGCCCTCTTCCCAGAGAGCCAGGTCTGATGGTGGAACCCGCCTTCACGCGCCATCTGGCTTCTGCCAAAGCGCGATGACCAGCAGGCTATGGATGACCCACAGCACGGCACCCTCACTGACCTCCTCCGCATCCATCAACCCGTGCGCGAACTCGTTGCGCAGATTCATGCCACGCGGGTCGGCAAAAACAACCTTCAGGTAAAGGGCAAGTCGAGGACCGAGCGGTCCAAGTGAAGCGACTAGGTCTGGGTTGAACAGGATGTCTCCCATGTTGATCGAGACGCTGACGCCCGGCACGGTGCCGGCGGGCTTCGTTGTCGGACGCCCGACAAGATCGACCATCGAACGCAAGGCAGCCTCCACCTGTGGGATCAAGACGTGGAGCGCTTTGAAGAAGTCTCGGTTGAACCAAGCAACGATGCCCGCCAGCAGAAGCCCTAGCTTGCCCGGCGCCACCACGCCCTTGCGGTTTGCCCACGCTGCGAAGTCTCCGGGAGTCAGGTGGTGCCGCGCGATTGCCGCTCGCATGGCCTCATGAAGAAAGGGCAGATGGAAATGCAACATGCGCAGCGTGTGCGTCAGTACCCTTGCTGCTAAGGCGGCGTATGCAGCCCAGCATCCAGTCGCCCGGGACAGCTCCGGCGAAGGCGCGAACAAACAATATGCGGATTGGGTTACAGGAGCCGGCCATTGGCGGCCACGCGGCTGCCTTCGACCGCAGCCACACGGCTAGGTTGGCACATGGAACACGAGCACCGTGAGGATCAGTTCTCGGTTCGTATCGCCGATGCTGTAGAAAACGTACCGGAACCCACCGATCTGCACGGCCCAGCCACATTCGGGGGCGTATTCGTCGGACGCCGACCACGCCCCTATCCATCAGCGGAACGAGTAGCTCACGACGCCGTAGATGAAGCGGCCTCGCGGGTCGCTCACTTGCGGGTCGTAGCCGGTCTGGAAGGAGGCCGGCGAGTTGGCGTAGGGCGGCTGGTGGTTGAGGATGTCCCTCACGCCCAAGGTCAGTTTCAGGTCCTTGAATCCGCTGTACTGGACCATGCCGTCATAGGTCTCGAGATTCGAAACCTGGTTGGGCTTGCCATTGGGGTACTGCGCGTTCTGGACGCTGCCGGGCGCATCCGTGTAGCCGGTCTGCCAGTTCTGCGCCAGCGTGTAGCTCCAGGAGCCGGACGTCAGGTTGAGCATCAGATAGGTCTTGAGACGCGGCGTGGTGCCGCCGTTCGTGGTGTTGGCCTGATCGACACCCGGCGTCCAGGTGCCGTCCGGGTTCTCGGTATCGAACTTCTTGAAGTAGGTGCCGGTGTAGGACAGCGTGAACTTGCCGATGCTGCTGGGCACACCCAGCTTGAAGTCGAAGTCGATGCCGGACAGCTTGGTGCCGCCTAGGTTCACGTTGGTCTGGTCGATGTTGGCGATCGAACCGGGCAGCCCGCCGGACGGCGGGTTGCGCGTGATCAGGTAGCCGTACTGCGTCGCCAGCGCGGGAGAGGACAGGATGAAGTTGGCCGGGATGCCGTTGTTGATCGTGTTGGTCAGGTCGATCTTGAAGGCATCGACCGCAATCGACACATTGCTGGTGGGCTCCGCCACGAAGCCCAGGGTTGCGCTGGTCGATTTCTCGGGCTTCAGGGTTGGTGTGCCGCCGTTGGTGATGTTGAACTGGGTCTGGCAATCGATCGGCGTGTTGTTGGTGGTCGGGCAGCGCAGCGGGTCGTTCAGGCCCGGCGTCGTCACGCCCGTCGTGACCGGCGTGTAGAGATCGGCCAGGCTCGGCGCACGGAAGCCCCTGCCGATGGCGCCGCGGATCAGCAGTTGCCTCATCGGCTGGTAGCGCAGGCTGGCCTTGGGCGTGGTTGAACTGCCCACGCCCGCGTAATGGTCGTAGCGGACCGCCAGGTCGGCTTCCAGGGTCTTCAGGATCGGGATGCTCAACTCGCCGAACGCGGCTTCGACATTGCGCGACCTGTTGACGCTGGCGATGCTGCCGCCGTAGCCGGCCAGGTCGCCCGCAGCCAGCGGCACGCTGCTCTGGAAGTCGTACTTCTCCTTGCGCGCCTCGACGCCGACCGCAAGGGCCAGCGCACCGGCGGGCAGCTGCATCAGCTCGCGCGAGCCCCGGGCCTGCACGCTGTCCAGGCTGGACTTCACGCGATAGGCCTCGCCGACATAGTTGGTGGCCGCCACCTGGGCGTTGACCGCATCGGTGTTGGGTCCCCAGAAGTTGAAGTTGCCGCTGTTCAGGATGGGCAGGATCTTGGACAGGATGGGAAAGCCGGTCTGGTCGGTCTCGACCACCTTGCTCTCGCTGTGCAGGAAATTCGCGTCGAAATCCCAGCCGGCAGCGGTTCCCTTGACGCCGAAGGTCAGGCGCGGCGCGGTGGCGGTGTCGGTGAGGTTGCGCAGGCCATTGGCCACATCACGGTAGAGGATGGTCAGGTCGGGCGTGGTGCCGCCGGTCAGCGCCTTCACATAAGCCGTCGGGTAGTAGGGGCTGCTCGACGTGATGTTGATCGTGGAGGCATAGGGCGTCTGGTAGCCCTGGTTGTAGGGGTACTGGTTGGCCAGCGGATTGTTCGGCGGGATGCCGTAGGCGAAGCCCAGCGGCGAAGGCTGGATGACGTTGTTCTGCTTGTTGCGGTTGTAGGAGGCCTCGACATAGCCTTCGATCTCGTTCGTGATCGCATAGCGCCCCGAGGCGAACAGGCTGATGCGCTCGGCGCTCGGCACCAGCTGGACGAAGGGCGAGGGATTGAAGTGGCATGTCGTGCCGGCACGGTCGCCGCCCGACAGCGGATCGCTGTACGACCAGGGCCCCGGGCATGCCGGCGCACCGGGATTGGCCTTGGTGTCGGGGCCGATCGCGCCGGGGTTGACGATGGGGATGGGATTGCCGGCCCCCGGCGTCAGGGTGAAGAAGTTGGCCGGGAAGCTCGCACTTGAAGACGTGTCGTTCAGGTGGTCGACATTGGCGGAGTGATCGGCGAACGAGCGCTGGCGCCCGAACAGCGGCTCTTCCTTCTGGTAGTTGGCCACCAGCATCAGGTTGTAGCGGTCGGCGGTCAGGTCGCCCATGCCCCAGGCGCCGCTGATCTTCTTGAAGGCCGCGCCGCCTCGCGTGCTGTCGCCGTACTGCGCCGAGATGTCGCCGCCCTGCAGGTCCCGGCGCAGGATGAAGTTGATGACGCCGGCGACGGCGTCGGAGCCGTAGACGGCCGAGGCACCGTCCTTCAGCACCTCGACGCGCTCGACCGCGTTCAGCGGAATGCTGTTGACGTCGACCGACACCGAGTCGTTGGTGAAGCCGATGCCGTAGGGCGCGATGCGGCGGCCATTGATCAGCACCAGGGTGCGCAGCGAACTCAGGCCGCGCAGGCCCACGGCCGAAATGCCGCCCGTGGTGGCGCCCGACATCGACGAAGCGGTCAGTCCGCCGGAGCTGGACGCCGCCGTCACGGTCTGCAGCAATTGCTCGACGGTCGTGGCGCCGCTCCTCTCGATGTCCCGGCGCGTGAGGACCTGCACCGGCAGCGCGGTTTCACCTTCGATGCGTTTGATGGACGAGCCGGTGACTTCGACGCGCATCAGCTGTTGAGGCTGCTGTTGCTGCTGATCTTGCGACTGCTGGGCCAGCACCGGTGAGGCGCTGAATGCGATGGACCCGCCAAAGGCGAGCATCAGGCCCTTGCAGACCTGGGTCTTGTGGATCATGGGGTCTCCTGGGTTGATATGGCTGATCACCAATGTCACGCCTGGTAACAAGCGCACGCGCGCTCAGATGAATAACCATCCATCCATGCGCAGCTCCCGCTTCGCAGGCAGTTCGACAGCTCACGCTACCGGCGAGTGAAGCGGCCACGTGCGCAATGGCTTCCAGGCATTACCAACGGCAGTCTGGAGAGCTGCGCTTCTACTATCAAGTGCCACTTCTTCTCTGCGCCCAGGTGCCACTTTGTGACGCCGTCGTGGCGGTTGTATAGGCAATTGGAGGCGGTCGTATATGCATCTGGACCTCGACGGCAACGGGCCCATCTACGAACAGCTGTCTCGTGCACTCAAACGATCGATCCTCCAGGGCGCACTGAAGCCGCATGCACGTCTGCCCGCCACGCGGCAGCTCGCCCAGGAACTGGGCATGTCGCGCAACACGGTGCTGACCGCCTACGAGATGCTCGTCGCCGAGAGGCTGGCGCTGCCCATGAAGGGATCGGGCACCTATGTGGCCGCCAACGCCATGTCGACGGCCGCCACGCGCCGTGTCGCGGCATCGGTGCCTGCACAGTCGCGTTATGCCGCCCGCCTGCGCGACCTGCCACCGATCACATCTCACCGCCTCGAGAAAACGGTGCGCTATGACTTGCGTTACGGGGAGCCCATGCTCGACCTGGCGCTTGTCACCGCGTGGCGCCGGGAGCTTTCGCGCGCCGCGTCGCGCTGCGACCTGAACTACCCGCCGTCGAACGGGCTGCGCGAGTTGCGAGAAACCGTCTGTGAATATGTCGCGCGCCGGCGCGGCGTGTTCTGCGCTCCTGCCGACGTGCTGATCGTCAACGGCACGCAGCAGGCCATCAGCCTGCTCGCACGCGTGCTGGTGGACGAGGATTCCAGCGTCGTCGTGGAAGACCCGCACTACCCCTACGCCGTGTGCGCACTGAGGGCGCACGGGGCCCGAATCGTTTCGGCGAGGACCGACTCCGAAGGGCTCAGCTGCGAGGCACTGCCTCGCGAGGGTGTGAGCATGGTGTATGTCACGCCTTCGCACCAATTCCCTTCGGGCGTGGAGATGTCGCCCGCGCGCCGGCTGGCCTTGCTGCGCTATGCCGCCGAGCAGCGCTGCTGGATCCTGGAAGACGACTACGACGGCGAATTCCGTTACGAAGGACATGCCACCTCGGCCCTGCGCGCCCTCGATCTGGAGGACCGCGTGATCTACATGGGGACCTTCTCCAAGACGCTGTTTCCGGCACTGCGCCTGGGCTATCTGATCTGCCCACCCGGTCTTCGTTCGGATCTCATCGGCGCCAAATGTTTCGACGACCTCGCCTCCGGGGCCATCGAGCAGGCGGCCATGGCCGCCTTCATGGGCAATGGCGGCTTCGAGCGGCATCTGCGCAAGGCGGCGCTCGAGCTTCGCAGCCGCCGCGGCTCCCTGCTCTCGGGGCTGCAGCAGCACTGTGCCGAGGACATCGTGGTCACCCATTCGTCTGCAGGCATGCACGTGGTCGGCTGGCTTCCCGGCTGGCCGGGCCACCGCATGTCGTCACTTGTCGAAGCCGCGCAAAGCTGCGGGCTCGGCCTGCATCCGATCGCGCCCTACTATGCGGGGACGCCGCCCTGCGCCGGGCTGCTGCTGGGATTCGCGTCGCTCTCCTCGGCACAGCTACGGGTCGCGACGCGGCTGCTCGGCGAAACTCTGGCGGCCGTGAAGACGGCGGCAGGTCTGGCCGGAACGGCACGACAGCCATCGGGAGTACAAGCACAGCGCGAACCCGAGGTTCACGCCGAATCGCCTCCGACTCTGTAGACCCTCTAGACTTCATTCGAAGGCCCCATAGCCGACAATTCGCAGGCCAGCTGCCAGCCGCTCATGTCCCGCACCACCGCCCCCACCGCCGACCGCCCCCAGACCCTGGGCGAGGAGATCGCCAACGCGCTGAGCCATGGCCTGGGCGCCCTGCTGGCCGTCGCGGCCCTGCCCATCCTCGTCGTCCGCGCGGCGAGCCAGGGCGGTACGGCCGATGTCGTGGCCGCGGCCATCTTCGGCGCCACGGCCATCCTGCTCTACGGCATCTCGGCGCTGTACCACGCGCTGCCGGCCTCGCTGGCCCGAGGCCGTGCCAAGGCCTGGCTGATGCGGCTGGACCACGCGGCCATCTACGTCTTCATCGCCGGCAGCTACACGCCCTTCACGCTGGGCGTGCTGCACACCGGCCCGGGCCTGACGCTGCTGATCGCCGTCTGGGCCGCGGCGGCCTTCGGCGTGGCGATCAAGCTGCTGAACCGGCTGCGCCACCCGCTGGTGTCGACGGCGATCTACCTGGCCATGGGCTGGGTGGTGGTGTTCGCGGCGGGGCCGCTGCTGGAGCGCATGCCGGCCGGCGGCCTGGCGCTGCTGGTGGCCGGCGGCCTGAGCTATACGCTGGGCGCCTTCGTCTTCCTGCTGGACAACCGGCTGCGCTACGCGCATTTCGTCTGGCATCTGTTCGTGCTGGGCGGCAGCGTCTGCCACTTCTTCGCCGCGCTGTTCTACGCCTACGCCTGAGGCGCCAGCCGCCAAAAGCGGCATAAAGCCTTGCACGGCAAGGGTTTGCGCCCGCGCCCCCGGCGCGTGCCCGCGCTCCGCCGGGTAGAATGCAGGCCATAGATTCGCGCAAGACCGTTTTCTCAAGGTCTCACTGCAGCCCCGCTGGCCACCCCCTGGCCCTTTCTCGCGAGCGGCTCGCTACAGCAACAACTCCCGGCGAGTGTTCTTTCGTGCATCTGTCTCCTCGCGGCATGGCGCCGGTGGAGTATTCGCCGCATGCGCCCTGGCTGCCGTGCAGCGTCTTTCACAACCGCGCCGCGGCCGGCCTTCTGCCGGGCTCGCGGCAACCACAAGAAGAAGAACATGCAGACCAACAACAAGAATTTCGAGGTGGGCCGTTTCATGGTCTCACCAATGAGCCAGGCACGCGACGGCGGCGGCTTCGACGCCCTCGTCTCCATCCGCTCCGGCCATGGCATGGCCAGCGTGGATCGCGTGATGCGCTTCACGCCACAGTTCCGCAGCTCCAGGGCGGCGGTGCGCTATGCCAGCGCCGAAGGCCTGGCCTGGGCGCGCGCCCACTGAGCGGCGGCCCAACAACATGCAGGCCGGCAGGGCGCCCGTCGCCACCGCCGGCAACCCGGATCAACACTGAAGAACGGAGCCCCCATGGCCAAGGAAGAACTGATCGAAATGCACGGCGTCGTCGACGAGATCCTGCCGGACTCGCGCTTTCGCGTGACGCTGACGAACGGCCACAAGGTCATCGCCTACACGGGCGGCAAGATGCGCAAGCACCACATCCGCATCCTGGCCGGCGACAACGTGTCGCTGGAGATGTCGCCCTATGACCTGAGCAAGGGCCGCATCACCTTCCGTCACCTGGGCGGCCCGCGCCCGGCACCTGGCGGCCGTTGAGCCCTTGCGGCGCCATCACTCGATGGCGCTGGCCGACTTGGCGCGCTCGCGCAGCACGAACTTCTGGATCTTGCCGGTCGAGGTCTTGGGCAGCTCGGTGAAGACCACCCGCTTGGGCACCTTGAAGCGCGCCAGCTGGCTGCGGCAGAACTCGACGACCTCCTCCTCCGTCACGGCCACGCCGGGCTTGAGCTCGACGTAGGCGCAGGGCACCTCGCCCCATTTGGCGTCGGGCAGGGCCACGACGGAGGCGATCAGCACCGCCGGGTGACGGTGCAGCACGTCCTCCACCTCGACGGAGCTGATGTTCTCGCCGCCGGAGATGATGACGTCCTTGCTGCGGTCGCGGATCTTGATGTAGCCGTCCGCCTGCACGACGGCCAGGTCGCCGGTATGGAACCAGCCGCCGGCGAAGGCCTCCTCGGTGGCCAGCGAGTTCTTCAGGTAGCCCTTCATCACGACATTGCCCCGGAAGCAGATCTCGCCCATGGTCTCGCCGTCCGCCGGCACGGGCTCCAGCGTGTCGGGATCGAGCACGGTCACGGCCTCCTGCAACGGGTAGCTGACGCCCTGGCGGCCGTTGAGCCGCGCGCGCTCCGCCGCCGGCAGGCCGGCCCAGTGCTCCTGCTGCACGCAGACGGCCGCCGGGCCATAGACCTCGGTCAGGCCGTAGACATGGGTGATGGCGATGCCCGCGGCCTCGCAGCCCTCGATGACGGCGGCCGGCGGCGGCGCGCCGGCGATCAACCCGCGCACGACGCGGCCCAGCGGGCCGCGCGCTGAAACCGGCTCGTTGATCAGCATGCCGTAGACGATGGGCGCGCCGCACAGATGCGTGACGCCATGCTCGTGCATCAGCTGCCAGACCAGGGTCGGGTCCACGCGGCGCAGGCAGACGCTGGTGCCGCCGACCAGGGCCATCGTCCACGGGAAGCACCAGCCATTGCAATGGAACATCGGCAGCGTCCACAGATAGACCGGGTGGTCGGGCAGCTGCCAGGCGATGACGTTGTTTGCCGCGTTCAGGTAGGCGCCGCGGTGGTGGGTGACGACGCCCTTGGGGTTACCCGTCGTGCCCGAGGTGTAGTTCAGCGCGATCGCATCCCATTCGTCCGCCGGCAGCTGCCAGGCGCCCTGCGGGTCTCCCTCGGCCAGCAGTTCGTCATAGGTGAGGGTGCCCAGCCGCGGCGCCTCGGGCGCGCCGCTGTCCAGCACGTCGATGACCAGCGGGCGGTGACGGGGCTCGACGGCCTGCAGCGCGCGGCCCACGACGGCCGCGAACTCCGGGTCCACCAGCAGCACGCGCGCCTCGCCGTGCTCCAGCATGAAGGCGAGCGCCTCGGCGTCCAGCCGCGTGTTCAGCGTGTTCAGCACGCCGCCCGCCATGGGCACGCCGTAATGGGTCTCGAACATGGCCGGCGTGTTGGGCAGCATGGCCGCCACGGTCACGCCCGGCCCCACACCGTGCTTGGCAAGTGCGCTGGCCAGGCGGCGGCAGCGGGCCTCGGTCTCGCGCCAGGTCTGGCGCAGTTCGCCATGGATCAGCGCCACACGATCCGGGAAGACCGCCGCCGCGCGGCCGAGAAAGCTCAGCGGCGACAGCGGCACATGGTTGGCGGCGTTCTTGTCGAGGCCGATCTGGTAGGGGCTGGCACGGGTCATGGGCGCGGTCCTGAGCTGCAAGGGATTGCCGCCCAGCCTAGGACCGCAGGCTTACAGGGAAGCTGACAAGGCCACCGCCGCCCGCCAGGCGGCCAGGGCCTCGGCATCGCTCCAGTCGTCGGCCGCCTCGCCGATGACGATCTCCACCATCGCGCCGCAGTCGATGCGCCCCGACCCCGCGGCCCGCGCGCCCAGCCAGGAGCCCTGCCGACGCGCGACCTCCAGCATCGCCTCGCGCAACTTCTCCGGCGCGACCGGCAGGTGGAGCTGGAAGGAATTGGTCTGCGGCGGCTCGGGCGCCACCTGCCAGCCAGGCTCGGCCGCCAGCAGCGCGGCCAGAGCACGCGCACGCTCGCGCCAGGCGCCCATCTGCGGCAGCCGGCGGCGCAGGCCGTCCAGCGCCGACAGCACCATCGGGTAGAGGGTGTAGACATTGCCGGCCAGCCGGGTCTGCCAGGGCGCCGCCGCGGCAATGAAGTCCGCCGGCCCGGCCAGCACGCTGCCGGCCAGGCCGCCCAGGCCCTTGTAGAAGGACACATAGACCGAGTCCGCCAGCGCGGCGATGTCGGCCAGCGCCCGGCCGTAGTGCGGCGCCGCCTCCCACAGCCGCGCACCGTCGAAATGCAGCCACACGCCCTCGGCCCGGCACCAGGCGCTGATCGCCACCAGCGCCTCCCAGTCCGGCAGCCGGAAGCCGCCACGCCGCAGCGGCAGCTCGACGACGACGACCGCCGGCTTCTCGGGCAGGGCCGCCAGCTCGGTGGCCGTGAAGGGCGTGTCGGGAGCGCCGACGCGCAGCCCGCGCAGGCCCAGCAGCGCCTCGAAGGCCTCGGCCTCGTCGATGGCGATATGGCTCTGCGGATGCAGGGCCACCGGGCCGGCGCCCTCGCCGCAGGCCACGCGCAACGCCGCCAGCTGCGCCGCCACGCCCTTGTGGAAGAAGCGCGCCGCCGGCTTGCCGAGCAGCGTGGCGACGTCGACCTCCAGCGCCTGCATGGCCTCGCCTTCGCCGTAGACATCCAGCGGCAGGGCCGCCTCGGGCAGCTCGGCCAGGGCCAGCAGGGATTCGCGCATGCTGCGCAAAGGGCGGTGGGCATTGAGCCAGCGGCTACAGCGGTTGCGCAGTTCGATGTCGGCGTGGGCGGGGCGGGTGGCGGGCATGGGCTCAGTGTCGCCGCGGGGGCGCGAGGCCCTTCCCAGCTGTCCTCACTAAAATCTCGCCCTTTTTCCTCGCGCGCCCGCGTCCATGCAAGCAGCCCTCCCGCAGCCTCCCGCCGCCGAGCCCCTGGCCCGGCTGCTGCTGCAATGGGGCGTGGCGCCCCAGCCCGTTGCGCCCGTGGCCGAGCGCCTGGGCGGCTGGCTGGGCTGGGCGGAGGCCATCGGCCTGTCCCAGCTGCTGGCCACGGCGCCTGCGGCCACGGCCGACGCCGCCGCGCGCCGCGAGGCCCGCGACTGGGCCGCCGCCGCGCTGGAGCGCGTGCAGGCCGACCTGCTCAATGCCTTCGACGACGCGCTGCTGGCGCGCGAGGCCGCCGAGGCCGCGCCCGAAGGCGTGCCGCTGGCCGACCTGCTGGCGCCCCTGCGCCTGCACCATGCGCAGCAGCAGCGCGGCATGGCCGCACGCATTGCCAGCCTGCGCGAACGCCTGCGCCCGCGGCTGGCCGAGGCCTCCGGGCCGCTGGCACGCCTGGCGCAGCTCGACGCGGTGCTGGAGCGCGCCGTTGCCGCGCACGAGCGCGAGCGGCTGGCCGGCCTGCCTGCGCTGCTGACGACGCGCGCCGAAGCCCACCATGCCGCCGACCCACGGCGCTGGCGCCTGCGCTTCTGGGCCGACCTGCAGCGCCTGCTGCGGGCCGAGCTGGATCTCCGACTTCAACCGGTGCTGGGCCTGATCGAGGCCCTGCACGACGACACCCCCCGATGAACCGCCTCCTGAACGCCCTCTACCCCCTCGCCCTCGCGGCCGGCCTCGCGGGCATCGCCGGCGCGGCCGTCGCCGCCTCGCGCCACCACCCCGTGGCGCTGGCGATGACGCTGCTGATCGCCGCCTTCTTCCTGCTGGGCACCGTGGAGCTGCGCGACTTCCGCCGCGCCAGCCGCGCGCTGGATGCGGCATTGGCCACCGAGCGCGGCGAGCCCGGTGAGAACTGGGTCGACACCCTGCCGCCCACGCTGCGCGCCGCCGTGCAGCAACGCCTGGAGGGCCTGCGCGTGGCCCTGCCCGGCCTCGGCCTGGCGCCGGCCCTGGCCGGCCTGCTGGTGCTGCTGGGCATGCTGGGCACCTTCATCGGCCTCGTCATCACCTTGAGCAGCACGGCCAGCGCGCTGGGCCAGACGGCCGACCTGGCCGCGCTGCGCAACGCCTTGGGCGCGCCGGTGCAGGGCCTGGGCCTGGCCTTCAGCGCCAGCGTGGCCGGCGTGACCGGCTCGGCCATGCTGGGCCTGATGGTGGCCCTGGCCCGCCGCGAGCGCGCCGCCGTGTCGGGCGCACTGGACGTGGCCCTGCTGGGCCGCCTGGGCCCGCTGACCGCCGCCCACCGCCGCGCGCAGGCCCAGCAAGCGGCGGAGGCTGCTGCGGCCGAGACCGCAAAGCAGAACCAGCTCGAACTCGTCGCCCAGTTGCAGCGCTTCGCGCAGCAGATGGCCGACCAGCTCGCCGCGCAGAACGCGCGCCTCGACGAAGCGCGCAACGCCGAGCAGGCGCGCTTTCACAGCGAGACGAGCCAGGCCTACACCGCCCTGGCCGCCAGCGTGGACACGACGCTGCGCAGCAGCCTGGCCGAGAGCGCCCGCCTCGCCGGCGCCGCCATCCAGCCCGCCGCCGAGGCCGCGATGGCCGGCATCGCCCGCGAGGCCGCGGCCCTGCACGAGCGCGTGGGCGCGCAGGTGGCCGGCCAGCTGGGTGCGCTGAGCGCGGCCTTCGAAGCCGGTGTCGCGCAGATCGGGCAGCAGAACGAGGCCGCCGCCAGCGCCCACGCCGACGGCCTGGCCCAACAACGCGAGGCCGCGCTCAAGCTTCTGGCCGACACCGGCGCCGCCACGCAGCAGGCCGCGCAACAGCTCGGCGAGCGCTGGACCGGCGAGGCACAGGCGCTGCTGGCCGCGCTCGACGCCGCCGCCAGCCGCCAGCAGGCCGCGCAGGCCGAGGCCGAGGCCATCCGTGCCGCCGCATTGCAGGCCCAGCTCGATGCACTGGCCGAGCAGCGCGCCGCCGCCGCCCAGGCCATCGCCGACACGGCCGCCGGCTTCGCCGCGCAGACCCAGGCGCTGCTGGACCGCGTGGCCGAGGCCCAGTCCCGGCAACAGGCCGCGCAAGCCGAGCAGGATGCGCTGCGCCGCGCCGAGGCCCGCAGCGAAGCCGAGGCCCTGGCCGGCCAGCGCGCCGCCAACGAACAGTTGCTGGCCGCTCAGCGCGAAGCCGCCCAGCAGCTGCTGGCCGACAGCGGCAGCCGCGCCCAGAACGCGCTGACCGAGCTGACCACCGGCTTCGCCAGCCAGACCCAGGACCTGCTCGACCGCATCGCCGACACCCAGACCCGCCACGCCACTCTGCAGGCCGAACTACATGCCCAGCAGCGTGCCGAGACCCGTGCCGAGGCCGAGGCGCTGGCCCAGCAGCGCGAGGCCAACGAGCAGCTGCTGCTGGCGCAACGCGAGGCCGCGCAGCAACTGCTGGCCGCCAGCGGCGAACGCGCCCAGAACGCGATGGCCGAGCTGACCGCCGGCTTTACGGCCCAGACCCAAGCCGCCATCGCGGCGCTGTCCGACGCGCACCGGCAGCTGCAGTCGGCCCATGCCCACAACGACGCCGAACGCCTGGCCGCCTGGCGCACCGAGCTGCAGGCCGCCGGCAGCGCCCAGCTGGCCCGGCAACAGCAACTGGCCGATAGCCTGCTTGCGCACACCCGCGACCTGGTCGCGCAGAACCAGGCCCAGGCCAGCAGCACGCTCGGCGAGGCCGGTGCTCTGCTGCAGGCCGCCGGCGAGGCGCCGCGCGCAGCCGTCGAGGTCGTGGCTGCGCTGCGCGAGCAGCTGATGCAGAGCCAGGCCCAGGACCGCTCGGCCCTGGCGGAGCGCGCCGAGCTGATGCAGACCGTCTCGACGCTGCTGGCCTCGCTGCAGCAGGCGGCCGGCGAGCAGCGCGCGTCCATCGATGCCTTGGTGAGCAGCTCGGCGACGCAACTCGAAGCCCTGGGCCAGCGCTTCACGGCCCAGGCCGACGCCACCGGCCAGACCCTGGCCGACGCCGCGACGACGCTGGCCGCCAGCGCCGCCGAGATGGGCAGCCTGGGCGAGGGCTTCAGCGCTGCGGTGGAGCAGTTCCAGGGCTCGAACGCCCAGCTCGTGCAGCACCTGGCCGCGCTGGAGGAGCGCCTCTCCGGCGCGATGACGCGCAGCGACGAGCAGCTGGGCTACTACGTCGCCCAGGCGCGCGAGGTCATCGACCTCTGCCTGGGCTCGCAGAAGCAGGTGCTGGACGCGCTGCAGGGGGCCACCGCGAATGGATGAGCCGCTGGAGATCGAACAAGAAGGCGTCGGCGCCCCCGCCTGGGCCGCCTTCGGCGACCTGATGGCCGGCGTGCTGGGCGCCTTCGTGCTGGTGCTGGCGGCGGCCCTCGTCGGCCAGCTGGACCTGGCCAACAAGCTCGAAGCCGAGATGCAGCAGCGCCAGGCCGAGCAGGCCCGCCGCGAGGCGCTGGAGCGGGCGCTGGCCGGTCCGCTGGCGGATGGCCGCATCACGCTGGTCGAAGGCCGCATCGGCATCAGCGGCGCGGTGCTGTTCGCCACCGGCTCCGACCAGCTGCATGCCGACGGCCGCGCGCTCATCAAGAGCCTGGCCGTGCCGCTGCGCACCTATCTCGCCCAGCGCGACGAGATCCTGATGGTCAGCGGCTTCACCGACGACCGCGCCCTCGTCACCAGCAAGCAGTTCGCCGACAACTGGGAGCTGTCGGCCCAGCGCGCGCTGACCGTCACGCGCACGCTGATCGCCGAGGGCCTGCCGCCGGACACGGTGTTCGCCGCTGCCTTCGGCCCGCAGCAGCCGGTGGCGTCCAACGACGCGGCCGCCGGCCGCGCGCTGAACCGCCGCGTCGAGATCGCACCCACGCCGCGGCCCCGGCGCGCCGCCGCGTCCACCCCCTGATGGACGCGCTGGACGACCCCGTCGGCTGGGTGGCGGCACGGCCCGCCGCCGACCCGGTGCAGCGCCGCGTGCTGGAGGCGCTGGCCCGACGCGCCGGCGCCGCGCCAGCGGGTGCGCTGCGCGAGGCGCTGGTGGCCAGGCTGCTGCACCGCGCCGAAGCCGCGCCGAAACCGCAACCGGCGCGCCGCCCAGCGAACGCCGCAAGCCCACTGACCGAACTCCTCGCCCGGCTGCAGCACGGCGCCGGCCCGGAGCTGCGCCACGTGCAGGCCCACCGCCGCACCTGGAGCGCGCTGCGCCTGGCGCGGTGCCTGGCCGAGGTGGATGCGCCGCCGCCCGAGCAGCTCGGCCCCTTGCACAGCCAGGTCCTCGTGCGTCGCGCGCTGCAGCAGTTGAAAGCCCTGTCGCCGGCCTATCTGCAAAGCCTTGTCGCGCAGCTCGACGGGCTTGCCGCGCTGCAAGCGCTGACCACCGCCGACACGGGCGACACGCCGGTGCGCCGCGTCGGCGGCGCGAGGGCCGGCAAGCCGCCGGCACGTAAGCGCTAGCCAATCGCCTACGGACAGGCTGCCGTGCCGCAGGTATTGACGCCGGCCGCCGTGCCCCCGCTGATCTGCGGGTTGGCATTGCCGCCATTGTTGTTGTCGATCACGTTGTCCGCAAAACGCGAGTTGCCAGACAGCAGCAGCCCGTAGCCGAGGTTGGTGCTGACGATATTGCCGCTGAGGCTGCTGGCTGCACCGGTCTGAATGCCGGTGCCGCGATTGAATACCGACCGCGAATCCCGGATCACGGCACCGGTCGTGAGGATGCCGGTATTGCCGTTGCCACGCACGAGGGTGTCCAGGATCACGCCACCGAAGGTATAGATACCGTAGCTGCCGCAGTTGGTAATGTTGAGCTTCTCGATGCGCGCGTTGACGTTGGCGAACACGCCAATGCCGCCCATGCCGTCAATGGTGCCGTTGATGATGCGGGTGTTGTTGACGTTGAACGCGACCGCCGTGCCGGCATCCACGCCCACGCCCGCATACGGGCTGCCCGAGGGCTGTGTGCAAGGCTGGGCCACCGTGAAGCCGTCGGTGGCGCAGACATTGGGCCCCAGGATGGCGAAGCCGTTGAGGTCGATCGTCACGTTGTTCGCGTTGATCTGTATGGCCGTCGTACTCGAGTTCGGCACCGTCAGATTGCTGGTCAGCACGTAGTAGCCGGGCGTGTTGATGCTGACCGGAAAGCCCGGTGCATCGCCAGCGCTGACACCGCCGGCCAGCGCCCGCGCCTGATTGATCAGGATGGCGCCGTCCACCGCGAGGGCGAGTGGCGCGGCGAGGAGCAACGCACCCAGCAGCAGGCCGCGACGCGCGACCCTGACGAGAGAACGTTCCGCATGCATGTCATCCTCCTTGGGTGCCTGGCACCCCAGCAAAAGCCCGGCATGGCCGGCCGGACGTGCGGCGATTGCAGGATTCAGCGGGCGCGCAGGCGCCTGGCCAGCGCGGCGATCCCCAGCGCCATCGGCAACAGCAGGGGCGCCACCGGCTCGCTCAAGGGGCAGCCAGCCGTGCATTGGAGCGAGTCGATCGCGCCGCCAAGCTCGACCTGGTTGCCGTCGATGGTGTCGGTGAGAAAGAAACTGTTCGTCAGGTCGAAGAGAGACAGCAGCGGCGGCAGCATCGGCAGGCCGGTTCCCGCCAGCGCGGTGCCGGCGTAGTCGCTCAATGCGATATCGATGAGCGCGCCGCTGGGCTTGTCGGCACTAGGGTCTTCGCTATGGATGGCACCGTAGAAGTCGAACCCCGGCGAGGTCTGGATGACGATGCTCAGCCCGTCATAGACCAACGTGAGCCCGCCCAGGCTGATCGAGAAGCCACCCAGCGCAGCCGCATAGGCGCCCGAGGTGCTGGGGTCGGCAGCACCGTTGGGGGCGGCCGAATCGAAGGTGTAATTGCCCGAGAAGGCGGTGCCGAGGTCCACGGCCTGCGGGAATGGCGAGACGGGGTCGAGTGCCGCAACCTGCGTCACCATGCCCGTGAACGAGAAGGTGACCGGCGCCGCACGTGCGCAACAGGACGCTGCCAGCGCGATCGCCGCAACCAGGGCTGCGCCCCTCGTGTGCTTGAGCTCCATCGGACGTCTCCTTAACGAGGCTGCGAAGCCCCGGCCCCAAGGAATGCATGCCGTTTTTCGAGACAACCACCGGGTGGTCGAGCGACTCTGGCACAAGCAGGCGTGATGCGGCCCCATCAGCCGCGGGGGGCCCCGCCTACCGACTGCGGACGGCCGCGGCCATCACCTGCCGGCATACCCGCTGCGGCGTCGGGCATGGCTGTCTGCGGGCACACCCGCAATCCTCCGATCGGGTGCGCTGCAACAATCCAGGTCTGGCCACGTCTCCCCACGCATGAAGCCCACCGCCCTCGTCGTCGCCCTTCTGGCCCTGCTGCTCAGCGCCTGCGCCAGCGTGGCTCCGCCCGCACATCCTGCGCCTCCCGCGCCCGCCACACCGCCATCCGCCACGTCGCCCACCCCCGCGGCCACGCCGGCCATCGTCGTGCGCCCGCCCGTCATCGACCGCAGCTACACCTCGCAGAACCAGGACAGCCGCGCCCTCTACATCGTGCTGCACTACACGGTGCTGAACTGGGAGAAGTCTCTGAAGGTGCTGACCACCGGCGGCCAGGTGTCGGCCCACTATCTGGTGCGCGACAACCCGGTGGCCAGCTATGCGCTGGTGGACGAGAACCGCCGCGCCTGGCATGCCGGCGCGAGCTACTGGGCCGGCAACACCAATCTGAACTCGGCCTCCATCGGCATCGAGATCGTCAACCCCGGCTTCACCGACACGCCGGCCGGCCGCGTCTACGCGCCCTTCCCGCAGGCCCAGGTGGACGAGGTGATCGCGCTGGTGCGCGACATCCAACAGCGCCACCAGGTAAAGCCCGAGCGCATCATCGGTCACGCCGATATCGCGCCCGGCCGCAAGCAGGACCCGGGCCCGATGTTCCCGTGGAAGCAGCTGGCCGACGCCGGACTCATCCCCTGGCCCGACGGCCCGCTGGTGCTGCTGAAGACGCTGGAGAACGAGGTCGCGCCGCACGACGCCGCCTGGCTGCAGGAGCGCCTGGCACGCATCGGCTACAACGTGCCGCGCTCGGGCCTGCTGGACACGGCGACCAAGGACGTCATCTCCACCTTCCAGATGAAGTACCGGCCGGGCGACATTTCCGGCCAGCCCGACGCCGAGACGGCGGCGCTGATCGAGGTGGCCGCCATGCCCAGCGCGATGCATGTGGCGGGCAGCGGTGGCGACACGGCGACGCGGCCCTATACCTCGCGCTGGTGATGCTGGGCTTTCTGCTCAAGCGCCTCGCGACGCTGGTGCCGACGCTGGTCGGCATCACCCTCGTCGCCTTCGGCCTGATCCGCCTCGTACCAGGCGACCCCATCGAGGTCATGATGGGCGAGCGCCGGCTCGACCCCGAGGCCCATGCCGCCCTCGTCAAGCGCATGGGCCTGGACCAGCCGCTGCCGGTGCAGTACGCGGACTATGTGGGCAAGCTGTTGCACGGCGACCTGGGCCAGAGCCTGGTGAGCCGCGAGCCGGTGGTCAAGGAGTTCGCGGCGCTGTTCCCGGCCACCGTCGAGCTGGCCTGCGCCGCGCTGATCTTCGCGGTGGGCTTCGGGCTGCTGCTGGGCGTCAGCGCCGCACTCAGGCGCGGCTCGCTGCTCGACCAGGGCGTCATGGGCATGGCCACCGTGGGCTACTCGATGCCGATCTTCTGGTGGGGGCTGATCCTCATCATGTTCTTCTCGGTCAACCTGGGCTGGACGCCGGTGAGCGGCCGCATCGGCATCGAGTACGACCCCGAGCGCGTGACCGGCTTCATGCTGATCGACGCCTGGCTGAGCGACGCGCGCGGCGCCGAGGAAGGCGCGTTCAAGTCGGCCCTCATGCACCTGATCCTGCCGGCCCTGGTGCTGGGCACGAGCACGCTGGCGGTCGTCGCGCGCATGACGCGCTCCAGCATGCTCGAGGTGCTGCGCGAGGACTATGTGCGCACCGCCCGCGCCAAGGGCCTGTCGCCGGCGCGCGTCGTCATCGTGCACGCGCTGCGCAATGCGCTGATCCCGGTGCTGACGGTCGTCGGCCTGCAGACCGGCAGCCTCTTGGCCGGCGCCGTGCTGACCGAGACCATCTTCAGCTGGCCCGGCATCGGCAAATGGCTGATCGACTCGATTGCGCGGCGCGACTACCCCGTCGTGCAGGCGGGCATCCTGATCTCGGCGCTGACTTTCATCGGCGTGAACCTGATCGTGGATGTGCTGTATGGCGTGGTGAACCCACGCATCCGCGGAGGTGGTCATTGAGCGCCGTACTTGAAAAACCCATCGAGCCGGTCGGCCCGCTGCGCGAGTTCTGGCAAGGCTTCGCCGCCAACCGCGGCGCGCTGTTCGCGCTGATCGTCTTCACGCTGATCGCGCTGGCCTCGCTGCTCGCGCCGCTGATCGCGCCTCACGACCCCATCGAGCAATACCGCGACTTCATGCTGACGCCGCCGGTCTGGAACGAAGGCGGCAGCACGCGCTTCCTGCTCGGCACGGACGAGCTGGGCCGCGACATGCTGAGCCGGCTGCTGCACGGCGGCCGCGTATCGCTGGGCATAGGCCTGGCGGCGGTGGCGATGTCGCTGCTGCCAGGCGTGCTGCTGGGCCTGCTTGCGGCCTTCTTCCAGCGCCTGCTGTCGCCGGCCATCATGCGTGTGATGGACATCGTGCTGGCGCTGCCGGCGCTGCTGCTGGCCATCTGCGTCATCACGGTGCTGGGCCCCGGCCTGGTCAACACCGTCATCGCGATCGCCATCGGTGCGCTGCCGGGCTATGTGCGCCTGACGCGCGCCGCCGCGCTGGGCGAGATCGGGCGCGACTATGTGACCGCGAGCCGCGTGGCCGGCGCCAGCGTGTGGCGGCTGATGTTCGTCACCGTGCTGCCCAATTGCATGGCGCCGCTGATCGTCAATGCGACGCTCTCGTTTTCATCGGCGATCCTGGAGACGGCCGGCCTGGGCTTCCTGGGCCTGGGCGTGCAGGCGCCCACACCCGAGTGGGGAACCATGCTGTCAGCGGCGCGGGACTACATCACGCGCGCGCCCTGGGTGGTCACGCTGCCCGGGCTGACGATCCTGGTGTCGGTGCTGGCGATCAACCTGATGGGCGATGGCCTGCGGGATGCGCTGGATCCGAAGTTGAAGAAGGTGGCGTGATGACTCGTTGCGCTGGCTTTCTGGCGAGGCCCAGCCGGGAGTTCGCCCCGGCGGGCGACCTACTTTCTGGCCCGCCAGAAAGTAGGCAAAGAGCGGCCCCTGCAAAACCGCCCCTGCGGGGTTCCCTGCGATGCTCGAAGCCCGGGGCCGCGCCCAACTCGCTTCGCTACGCTGCGCTCAAACAAAGGGGCGCGAAGTCAGACGTTGATGCGCGCTGCGCGCGCGCGCCGGGCTTCTGCGCTTCTCGGCGGTTTAGAAGGGGAGACCCCAAAACAGCCGAACAGCCAACAGCCAAGCCCGAAAGCCGTTCGCCACGAGGTATTTGTCTTGCCCCCTCTGAGACCGCCGAGCAGCGCAAGGACTTGAGGGCGTGCGCGCAGCGCACTTCGACAACTGACTTCGCGCGGTTGTCTGAGCGCAGCGTAGCGAAGCGAGTTCCGCGCGAGCCCTCAAGGCCTGAGCAGCGCAGGGCAGCCCGCTGCGAAGCTAAGGGCCGGGCGGTTCGGGGGTCGTTTCTTTGCCTACTTTCTTGTCGACACAAGAAAGTAGGTCGCCCGCGGGGGCGAAATCCCCGCACCGCTCTCGCCACCAACCCACAACAGCGATGAGCCTCCTCCACATCAAGAACCTGCGCGTCACGTTCGGCGCCTTCCCCGCCGTCGACGGCGTGGACCTGCAGCTGGACAAGGGCGAACTGCTCGGCATCGTCGGCGAATCCGGCTCAGGCAAGTCGGTGGCCATGCTGGCGCTGATGGGCCTCATCGACGCACCGGGCAAAGTCACCGCCGACGCCATCGAATTCCAGGGCCGCGACCTGCTCAAGCTCACGCCGAAAGAGCGCCGCCAGCTGATCGGCCGCGACGTGGCCATGGTGTTCCAGGACGCGCTGACCAGCCTCAACCCCAGCTACACCGTCGGCGCCCAGATCGCCGAGGTGCTGCTCGCCCACCTGGGCCTGCGCGGCGCGGCGGCCAGAAAGCGCGTCGTCGAACTGCTGGAGCAGGTCGAGATTCCCGACGCGGCCAACCGCGCCAATGCCTACCCGCACCAGCTCTCCGGCGGCATGAACCAGCGCGTGATGATCGCGATGGCGATTGCCTGCGGGCCCAAGCTCTTGATCGCCGACGAGCCGACCACGGCTCTGGACGTGACCATCCAGGCCCAGATCATGGCCCTGCTACTGAAGCTGCAGCGCGAGCAGGGCATGGGCCTGATCATGATCACGCACGACCTCGCCATCGTGGCCGAGATGGCCCAGCGGGTGGCGGTGATGTATGCCGGCCAGGTCGTCGAGACCGGCCCCGTGCCTGGCTTGTTCGACGCGCCCCGCCACCCGTATACCCACGCGCTGCTGGCCGCGCTCCCCGAGCACAACAAGGGCGCGAAGCGCCTGTCGGCCCTGCCCGGCATCGTGCCCGGCGCGCTGGACCGCCCCAGCGGCTGCTTGCTCAGCCCGCGCTGCCCGCGCATGCAGGCCCGCTGCCGCACCGAGCGCCCCGCCCTCGAGACCGGCGTGCGCTGCTTCTTCCCCGTCGAGGTGCTGGCCCATGTCTGAGCTCCTTCTCGAAGCCACCGACCTCGCCAAGCACTACGCCGTCAGCCGCGGCTTCTTCAAGCCCAAGGCGACGGTGAAGGCCCTCAACGGCGTCAGCTTCACGCTCGGCACCAAGAAGACGCTGGCCGTCGTCGGCGAGTCCGGCTGCGGCAAGAGCACGCTGGCACGCCAGCTGACACTGATCGAGGCGCCGACCCGTGGCGCACTGAAGATACGCGGCAGCGATGCGGCCCGGGCCGACAAGGCCACGCTGCAAGCCCTGCGCCGCGACGTGCAGATGGTGTTCCAGAACCCCTTCGCGTCTCTGAACCCGCGCAAGACGGTCGCGACGACGCTGGCCGAACCGCTGCTGATCAACACGCCGCTGTCCGCCGCCGAACGCCGCGAGCGCGTCGAGGCGCTGGCGGCCAAGGTGGGCCTGCGGCCCGAGCATCTGCGCCGCTACCCGCATATGTTCTCGGGCGGCCAGCGCCAGCGCATCGCGATCGCGCGGGCCATGATCCTCAACCCCGGCATCGTCGTCGCCGACGAGCCGGTCAGCGCGCTGGACGTGTCCATCCAGGCCCAGATCCTGAACCTCTTCATGGACCTGCAGGACGAGTTCGGCACCGGCTATGTGTTCATCTCGCACAACCTCAGCGTGGTCGAGCATGTGGCCGATGAGGTGATGGTGATGTACCTCGGCGCGGCCGTGGAGATCGGCGCGACGAAGCGCCTGTTCGCCGCGCCGCTGCATCCCTACACGCGGGCGCTGATGAGTGCGACGCCGGCGCTGCGCGCGGTCGACCGGCGCGAGCGCATCGTCATCCACGGCGAGCTGCCCAGCCCGCTACAGCCCCCCGGCGGCTGCGCCTTCCACAAGCGCTGCCCGCTGGCGGTGGCGCACTGCAGCGAGGAAGTGCCGCTGCTGCGCGAGGTGGATGGGCGGCGCGTGGCCTGCCACGAGGTCTGACGCGCTTCATCAGCGCCGCTTCGACACCTCGTTGCCGATGACGCCGCCCGCGGCGGCACCCAGGGCGGCACCGGTGGTCGTGCCGGTCACGACACCGCCGACGACGGCACCGGCGGTCGCACCGACGACGGTGCTGGCCTCGCGGCGCGACATGCCGGCGCAGGCGCTCAGGGACAGGCTGGCCGCGGCCAGCAGGCCGGTCAGCGCGATGCGTCGGACGGCGGGCTTGGGAATGTTGACGGTCATGGCGAGCTCCTTGGGGAGTCGTTGAACAGGCCTTCACTGTGCCCAGCCCCGCCGGTCCTGCAGGGCCGGCCAAGCCGCCGATCGGCTGTCGGACACGGCCGACAGCCGCCCACGAAAAAGCCGCCCGCAGGCGGCTCGGTGGCGAACCGTGGGGTCAGGCCACAGTCACTTCGGTGCCGCGGCCGCGTCGGCCATGCACTTCTTGACGTGGCTCTTGGCGGCCGCGCCATGCAGCTTCATGTCGGCGGCGGACTTCTCGCAGGCCGCGCCAGCGGCATCGGCCATTGGGGCCGAGGCGGCGGCGCCGGCGGACAGGCATTCCTTCATGAAGGCCTTGCGCTCGTCGCCCTTCTTGCCCTTGGCTTCGGCATTGCAGGACTTCATCTTGTCCTGCTGCGGCGTGGCCTGGGCACCAAAGGCAACGGCGGCGCAAGCGAGCAGGATGGCAAATCGTTTCATCAGGGACTCCTTCCTCTGGGGTGGTGGACGATTGATTCAAGCACGCGGCCGTGACACTGCCAAGCCGTGTTTCATCCGTGTCACAGAATGCGGCGCGGATGCGCCAGCGCCTCGTGCGCCGCGTGCAGCCGCCGCACCAGCACGCGGATGAAGCCGCGGTCGAAGCGGTGCTGGCATTCGGGGCTGAGCTGGCCGATGGACTCGGGGGTGAACGAGATCGTCGTGCACTCTTGGCTGACCTTGATGTCGGTGCTGTGGCGGCGCAGGTCGGGGTTGGGCGCGAGGTAGGCCATCTCGCCCACCGAGGTGCCCTGGCCCAGCGTCGCCACCAGGCGCCCGTCACGGAAGACCTCCACCTCGCCCTGGGCAATGATGTGGAAGCTGTTGCCCTCCTGGCCGCGCTTGAAGAGGGCATAGCCCGGCGGATAACGCTTCCAGCGCGCGCGCCGCACGACCTCCCAGAGCTGCACGTCGCCGAAATCGGCGAAGAACTCCAGCGAGCGCAGCAGGTTGAAGCGCTCCGAGTCGCGCACCTCGCCGAGGCGGTTCAGCGGCACCTGCTGGCCGGCCACCAGGGCCGAGAGCGCCTGGGCGAAGCTCTCCCAGTCCGGGAAGCGGTCGTGCGGCGCCTTGGCCAGCGCGCGCAGCACGACGGCGTCCAGCGCCTCGGACACGCCCTCGCGCTGGCCCACCAGCGGCAGCGGCGGCTGGTGGTAAATCTGGTGCATCAGCGCCATCTGGTGCGGCGCGTCGAAGGGGGCCCGGCCGCTGATCAGGTGGTAGAGCACGGCGCCCAGCGCATAGATGTCGGCGCGGCAGTCCACGTCGCCGCCCTCGATCTGCTCGGGAGGCATATAGGCCAGCGAGCCGACGCGGTGGATCTGGGTCGCGTCCGCGTTCAGGTTCAGCGCCGAGCCGAAGTCGCTGACCTTGACGTCGACGACCTGGCCGCTGTCCAGCACGGCCAGCAGGTTGGCGGGCTTGACGTCGCGGTGGATGACGCCCTGGCGGTAGACATAGCTCAGCGCCATCGCGCACTTGAAGCCGAGTTCGACGATCTGGTCCAGGGCCAGCAGGCGGTCGCTGCGGCAGAAGTGCTTCAGCGTGACGCCGGGCACGTACTCCATCACGAGATAGGGCGAGGAGTCCTCGGCCACCGCGTCGAGGATGGCGACCACGTTGGGGTGGTTCAGCCGCCCGGCCAGCGCGGCCTCGGCGCTGAAGAAGCGGTTGCTGAAGTCGCTGCTGGGCGCATCCGCCGGCGGGGCCCAGGCGCGCATGCGCTTGATGGCCACGTCCTGGCCCTGGAAGGGATCGCGCGCCAGGAAGACGTCGCTGGTCGCGCCCTCGCCCAGGCGCTTGAGCACCTGGTAGCGGCCGATGTGCGAAGGGAGATCGTCGGCAAGAGCGGTCACGCGGGGCATGATACGGGCCGCCCACGGAGGTGCAGCCCCTTGTTCTCCCATGTTTTCCTCGGTACCCGCGACTTCGAGCGCGCGCTGGCCTTCTACCGCCCGCTGATGGCGGGCCTGGGGCTGGCCGAGCGCTTCTGCGACCCCTCGCGGCCCTGGGCCGGCTGGCAGAGCAGCCCGGGGCCGCGCCCGCTGCTGCTGGTCGGCGCGCCGCTGGCTGGCGGGCACGAGCCCGGCAACGGCCAGATGGTGGCCCTGCTGGCGGCCAGCCGCGCCCAGGTCGATGCCGCCCACGCGAGCGCCCTGGCCCATGGCGGCCGCTGCGACGGCCCGCCGGGCCTGCGCCCCGAATACCACGCGAACTATTACGGCGCCTACTTCCGCGACCCCGACGGCAACAAGCTCTGCGTGGCCTGCCACGATGCGGAGCGGACGACGGCCGGCTGAGTCGGCGCCATGAACGGCCCATGCGTTTCGGTCAGGCTTGAGCCCGCCTCCTAAAATCGCGCCCATGATCCAAGCCAAGCAGGCGCTGCTCGCTGCACTCGCCGAAGCCCTCCACGAGATTGCCCCCGGCTCAGGAGCCGTCGCAGCCTTCGAATCCCCCAAGCAGGCCGCCCATGGCGATTTCGCCTGCACGGCCGCCATGCAGTTGGCCAAACCGTTGAAGGCCAACCCCCGCGAACTGGCCACCCGGCTGATCGCCGCGCTGCAAGCCAAGCCCGCGTTCCAGACCTGGGTGCAGGCGCTGGAGATCGCCGGCCCGGGCTTCATCAACATCCGCCTGAAGCCGGCCGCCAAGCAGGCCGTCGTCGGCGAGGTGCTGGCTGCCGGCACCCACTTCGGCCAGCGCGCGGCCACCGGCAAGCATGTGATGGTGGAGTTCGTCTCCGCCAACCCGACCGGCCCGCTGCACGTCGGCCACGCCCGCCAGGCCGCGCTGGGCGATGCGCTGTGCTCGCTGTTCAAGACCCAGGGCCACGACGTGACCCGGGAGTTCTATTACAACGACGCCGGCATGCAGATCGCCACGCTGGCCAACTCCACGCAGCTGCGCCTGAAGGGCGTCAGGCCCGGCGACGCCGAATGGCCCGAGGCGGCCTACAACGGCGACTACATCCAGGACATCGCCGACGCCTTCCTGCGCCGCGAGACGGTGAAGGCCGACGACCGCGAGTTCACCGCCTCGGGCGACGTGAACGACCTGGACAGCATCCGCCAGTTCGCCGTCGCCTATCTGCGCCACGAGCAGGACCTGGACCTGCAGGCCTTCGGCCTGAAGTTCGACAGCTACTTCCTGGAGACCAGCGTCTACAAGGGCGGCCAGCTGGAGAAGACGGTCGAGCGCCTGGTGGCCAGCGGCAAGACCTACGAGGAAGGCGGCGCGCTGTGGCTGCGCACCACCGACTACGGCGACGACAAGGACCGCGTGATGCGCAAGAAGGAAGGTGGCTACACCTACTTCGTGCCCGACGTGGCCTACCACATCAACAAGTTCGAGCGCGGCTACACGCAGTGCATCAACATCCAGGGCACGGACCACCACGGCACCATCGCCCGCGTGCGCGCCGGTCTGCAGGCGGTGAACCTGGGCATCCCGCAGGGCTTCCCGGACTACGTGCTGCACAAGATGGTCACGGTGATGAGGAACGGCGAGGAGGTCAAGATCTCCAAGCGCGCCGGCTCCTATGTGACGCTGCGCGACCTCGTCGACTGGACCAGCCGCGACGCGGTGCGCTTCTTCCTGATCAGCCGCAAGGCCGACACCGAGTTCGTCTTCGACGTCGACCTGGCGCTGAAGCAGAACGACGAGAACCCGGTGTTCTATGTGCAGTACGCGCATGCGCGTATCTGCTCGGTTACCGCCAAATGGGCCGCCGACATGGGCGGCGACGTGGCGGCCATCGCCGGCGCGGACCTGAGCCTGCTGACCGCGCCGACCGAGGAGGCGCTGATGCTCAAGCTCGCCGCCTACCCCGACATGCTGGCGGCCGCCGCCGCCGGCCTCGCGCCGCACGACATCGCCTTCTATGCCCGCGACCTGGCCGGCGCCTACCACTCCTACTACGCCGCCGAACGCGTGATGGGCCAGGCGCCCGAGCTCAGCCGCGCCCGCGTGGCGCTGCTGGCCGCCACCCGCCAGGTGCTGGCCAATGCGCTGGGCCTGCTCGGCGTCAGCGCCCCTGAACAGATGAGCCGCGAGGCTCAGGACCAAACGGAGACCGAATGAGTTCCGCATCCAAGCCCGCCGGCAACAAGAACCAGAAGGGCGGTTTCGTCCTCGGCCTCATCGTCGGCCTGCTCGTCGGCCTGGCCGTCGCCCTCGGCGTGGCCCTCTACATCACCAAGTCGCCCTTCCCGTTCATGAACAAGGTGCCGCAGCGCACCGCCGAGCAGGACGCTCAAGAGGCCGAGCGCAACAAGAACTGGGACCCGAACGCGCCACTGGCCGGCAAGGCCGCCGCCCGCAGCGCCAGCGGCGTCGTCAACGCGCCGGCGCCGGCCGCCTCCGCAGCCGATGCGGCGCCCGCACCGGCCACCGCAACACCGCCCGCCAAGGCCACCGCCAAGGCGGACGCACCGCCGCCTTCGACGGCGGCCACGCCGCCCGCCGCGACGCCGGCCAACGCCGCGGCCGAAGCCTATGTCTACTTCGTGCAGGCCGGCGCCTTCACCCGCCCCGAGGAGGCCGAGAGCCAGAAGGCCAGGCTGGCCATCCAGGGCTTCACGGCCAAGACCATGGAGCGCGAGCAGAACGGCCGCACCGTCTACCGCGTGCGCCTGGGGCCGATGGACACGCGCGAAGCCGCCGAAGACCTGCAGCGCAAGATCGAGGGGGCCGGCTTCGAGGCCAACCTCGTTCGTGTACAACGCTGATCCGCATCACCCCGCCTGAAGGAAGCCTGCCGCCATGAAGCGCCGCGATTTCTCCACCCTGCTTGCCACCACCCCCGTCCTGGCTGCCTCCGGCACCGCCCTCGCCCAGGGCGGACCGGTCGAGGGCCGGCAATACCTGACCCTGGGACAGCCCCTGCCCACCACGCCGGGCAAGGTCGAGGTCATCGAGTTCTTCTGGTACGGCTGCCCGCACTGCTATGCCTTCGAGCCCGCCATCGAGGCCTGGGCCAGGCAGCTGCCGCCCGACGTCGCCTTCCGCAAGGTCCACGTCGCCTTCCGCGCCAACGTGAAGATCCACCAGCGCATGTTCTATGCGCTCGAGGCCATGGGCAAGGAAGCCCAGGCCCGCCCCGCCATCTTCAACGCGATGCACCAGCAGGGCCAGGCCCTGGACGACCCGAAGAGCCAGGCCAAGTTCCTGAGCAGCCTGGGTATCGACCCGGCCAAGTACCAGGAGGCCTACAACTCCTTCGGCGTCGTGACCAAGTGCAGCCAGGCCGAGAAGCTGTCCGAGGCCTACCGCATCGACGGCGTGCCCAGCATCGGCGTCGGCGGCCGCTTCCTGACCTCGCCCAGCCAGGCCGCGGCCGGCCAGCGCATGACCGAGATCGAACTGGGCCAGAAGGCCTTGCAGGTCACCGACTTCCTGATCCAGCGCGCCCGCGCCAAGGCATGAGGCGCCGCGACGCGACCGCCGCCCTGGCCGCGGCCGGCCTGCTGCCGCTGGCAACTGCCGCCCGGGCCCAGGGCGGCCCGGTGGAGGGCCGGCAATACGCCCGCCTGCCCCAGGCCCTGCCGGGCACGCCGGGCAAGATCGAGGTCGTCGAGTTCTTCTTCTACCGCTGCCCGCACTGCTATGCCTTCGACCCGCTGCTGGAGGCCTGGGTGCACAAGCTGCCGGCAGACGTGAGCTTCCGCCGCGTGCCGGTGGGCGGCCAGAAGATCCTGCAGCTGCACCAGCGCATGTTCTATGCGCTGCAGGCCATGAACGCGCTGACGCCCCAGGTGCACGGCGGCATCTTCAATGCCATCCACCGTGGCGGCATGGGCCTGGAAGACGAGGCCGCCGTCACCGCCCTGGTCAGCCAGCTCGGCGTGGATGCCGCCCGCTTCAAGGCGACCTTCCACGCCTTCGGCATCGAGCCCAAGATCGCCCAGGGCACCAGGCTGGCCGAGGCCTGCGGGGTCGAGTCCGTGCCGGCCCTGGTGGTCGGCGGTCGCTGGCGCACCAGCCCCAGCATGGCCGGCACGCCGGGCCAGAACGAGCAGACCGACGGCCAGCAGGCCCTGGCCGTCGCGGATTACCTGATCAGCTTGTCGCGCGGGAAAGGCTGACGAAGGTGGCAGGCCCCTAGAATGACCTGCAACTTCCGTGCCGCCATGCTCCTGCGCCCACCCCTCCTGTTCGCCCTTGCCCTCGCCGCCGGCCCCGCGCTGGCGGAGAAGGCCGACCGGCTCAAGCCGATGGTGTTCACGGCCGAGAAGCAGGGCCGGCTGGATGGCGTGAACCAGCGCACCGAGCTGTTCGGCAACGTCATCATCACCAAGGGAAGCCTGATGCTGCGCGCCGAGAAGGTGGACGTGCGCGAAACCCGCGACGGCTACCACCAGGCCTATGCCAGCGGCATGAACGGCCAGCCGGTCAGCTTCCGCCAGGCCCGCGACGTGCCCGGCGAGGCCATCGAGGGCGTGGCCGACCAGCTCGAGTACGACACCAGGACCGAGACCGTGCGCTTCATCGGCAACGCCACCGTGCGGCGCACGCGCGGCACGACGGTGGCCGAAGAGGTGACCGGCGCTGTCATCGTCTACGACAGCCGCACCGAGGTCTTCGCGCTGGAGGGCGGCAACGCCTCGCCCAATCCCAACGGCCGCGTGCGCATGGTGCTGATGCCGCGCCAGCAGCCGGATGCGCCGGCCTCGGCGCCCGCCGCGGCGCCGCCGGCCGCGCTGCCGCTGCAGCCGTCCACGACGATCACGCCGCCGCACAAGCCCTCATGACGAGCCCCGAGACCTGCGGCAGCCGGCTCGAAGCCGAGGGCCTGGCCAAGACCTACGGCGTGCGCAAGGTCGTCAAGGACGTGCATGTGCGCGTGGACTGCGGCGAGGTCGTCGGCCTGCTCGGCCCCAACGGCGCCGGCAAGACGACGAGCTTCTACATGATCGTCGGCCTCGTGCGCTCGGACGCCGGCATCATCCGCATCGACGGCGCCGAGGTGCAGCGCCTGCCCATCCACCAGCGTGCGCGACTGGGCCTGAGCTATCTGCCGCAGGAAGCCTCGATCTTCCGCAAGCTGACCGTCGAGCAGAACATCCGCGCCGTGCTGGAGCTGCAGCAGGACGACCGCGGCCGCGCGCTGTCCAGGGGCCGCATCGACGAGCTGCTGAACAGTCTGCTGCACGACCTCTCCATCGAGGGCCTGCGCGACAGCCCGGCCCCGGCGCTGTCCGGCGGCGAGCGCCGCCGCGTCGAGATCGCCCGCGCGCTGGCCACGCAGCCGCGCTTCATCCTGCTGGACGAGCCCTTCGCCGGCGTCGATCCGATCGCCGTGCTGGAGATCCAGCGCATCATCGGCTTCCTGAAGGCGCGCGGCATCGGTGTGCTGATCACGGATCACAACGTCCGCGAGACGCTGGGCATCTGCGACCGCGCCTACATCATCAGCGAGGGCGCCGTGCTCGCCGAAGGCACGCCCGACGAGATCGTGGCCAATGCCGACGTGCGCAAGGTCTATCTCGGCGAACATTTCCGGATGTGATGAGCCCCCCGCCCAGCCTTGCCGCGCTGAACGCGGGCCCGTCTGACCGCCCCCCCGAGGGGGCGGCGATGCTCGCGGCGTTGAGCCGCGAGCACATCGCCAGCGCGGGCCGGCTTGGGGGTGGCCCGGCGCTCGGCCCGAAAGCGGCTCGCACTGGCGTTGCGCCATGAAACAGACCCTCCAGGTCCGGCTCAGTCAGCACCTCGCGCTGACGCCCCAGCTGCAGCAGTCCATCCGCCTGTTGCAGCTCTCCACGCTGGAGCTGCACCAGGAAGTCGAGCAGATGCTCGCCAGCAACCCGCTGCTCGAGACCGAAGAGGAATTCACCGTCAGCACACCCGAGCTGGCGTCGAATGCGCCGGCCGAGAGCGGAACCGAGGCTTCCGCGGGCGAATCCGAGAGCGGCGATGCGCCCGAGCTCAACGCCGAGGACTTCGGCGGCACCGAGCGCGAGGACTGGGAGAACGGCACCGAGCGCGACGACTTCGACGGCATCCGCGAACTGCCCAGCAGCGCCGGCAGCGGCAGCGGCGACGAGGACGGCGAGCGCGAGAGCCAGGAATCCGCCGAGACGACGCTGGCCGAGCACCTGGCCCAGCAACTCGCCGGCCTGCACCTGTCGCCCGAGGACCGCGCGGCCGTGCAGGTGCTGATCGAGTCGCTGAACGAGGACGGCTACCTCGAGGACCCGCTGGAGGAAATCGCCGCCGCCCTGGCCGAGGATGCCGAGGACCGCGAGGAGCTGCTGGACAGCCTGCGCATCGCGCTGCGCCTGCTGCAGAGCCTGGAGCCGGCCGGCATCGGCGCGGGCAGCCTGTCCGAATGCCTGGTACTGCAGCTGCGCGCCCTGCCCGCCGCGCAATGCGGCCCGGCCCAGGCCGTCGCCGTCCGGATCTGCGGCAGCCATCTCGAGCTGCTGGCGCGCCGCGACATGCGCCGCCTGATGAACGAGACCGGCGCCGACGAGGCCCTGCTGCGCGAGGCCCAGGCCCTCATCACGCGACTCGAACCCAAGCCGGGCCGCCGCTTCGCGCAGGGCGCCGCCGCGGCCATCGTGCCCGACGTCATCGTGCGCAAGGTCGGCCGTGAGCTGCGCGTGATGCTCAACCCCGAGGTTGCGCCCAAGCTGCGCATCAACGAGCTCTACGCCAACGCGCTGCGCGCCACGCGCGGCGGCATCAGCAACTCGCCGCTGGGCGGCCAGTTGCAGGAGGCGCGCTGGTTCATCAAGAACATCCAGCAGCGCTTCGACACCATCCTGCGCGTCAGCCAGGCCATCGTCGAGCGCCAGCGCGGTTTCTTCACGCACGGCGAGCTGGCGATGAAGCCGCTGGTGCTTCGAGAAATAGCCGACGAGCTCGGCCTGCACGAGTCCACCATCTCGCGCGTGACGACGGCCAAATACATGGCCACGGCCTGGGGCACCTTCGAGCTGAAGTATTTCTTCGGCTCCGGCCTCAGCACCGAGGCCGGCGGCGAGGCCTCCAGCACGGCCGTGCGGGCCCTCATCAAGCAGTTCGTCGCGGCCGAGGACGTGAAGAAGCCGCTGTCGGACAGCGCGCTGGCCGGCATGCTCGAGGAACAGGGCATCCAGTGCGCACGGCGCACGGTGGCCAAGTACCGCGAGGGGATGAAGATAGCGCCCGCCAACCTGCGCAAGGCGCTTTAGGAGCCCCCATGTCGAGAGTCCTTCCCCTGGCCGCCTTCGCCATCACCGCGCTGCTCGGCGGTCATGTGGCGCAGGCCCAGAACCTGGCCACGGAAGCGAAGGCCTGCCGCCAACTGACGGATCCGGCCCGCCGCCTCGCCTGCTACGACGCCCTGCAGCTGCAGGCCGAGCCTGCCACCGCGGCACCTGTCGCCACTGCCGCACCGCTGGTCCCGGCTGCCGCAGCGGCCGACCCGGTCGCCAAGTTTGGCCAGGAGAGCGTGAAGGCGCCGGCAGGGGCGCCTCCCGAGCTCAAGCAGATCGAAAGCCGCATCCGCGGCAAGTTCCACGGCTGGCACGCCGGCAGCCAGCTCGAGCTCGAGAACGGCCAGGTCTGGCGCATCGCCGATGGCAGCGAAGCCGTCTACGAATTGCAGGACCCCAAGGTCGTCGTGCATCGCGGCATGCTGGGTGCCTTCTATCTGGAGATCGAAGGCGTGGGCTTCCAGATGCGCGTGACCCGCATGCGCTGAAGGCCGCCGGCCCGGCGCTGCCGCCATGCCCACCCTTGCAGCGCTGCTCACCGACGTCCGCGCCTGCACGCTGTGCGCGGCGCATCTGCCGCTGGGCCCGCGCCCCATCGTCCAGCTGCATCCGGACGCCAGGATCCTGATCGCGGCCCAGGCGCCGGGCCGCAAGGTCCACGAGACGGGCCGGCCGTTCAACGACGCCAGCGGCGACAGGCTGCGCCGCTGGCTGGGACTGACGCGCGACGAGTTCTACGACCCGCGGCTCGTCGCCATCTTGCCCATGGGCTTCTGCTATCCCGGCAAGGGCCGGTCGGGGGATCTGCCGCCCCGGCCGGAATGCGCGCCGCGCTGGCGCGCCCCCCTGCTCCAGGCGCTGGGGCGGCTGCGACTGCGCCTGGTCATCGGCCAGTACGCCATCGCCTACCACCTGCCGCAGGAGCGCGCGGGCCTGACGCGAGCGGTCGAGAACTGGCGCGAATACTGGCCCGATCTCCTGCCCCTGCCCCATCCCAGCCCCATCAACAACGGCTGGCTGGCGCAGCACCCGTGGTTCGAGCGCGAGCTGGTTCCCGCCCTCCAGGCCCGGGTCGCCGAGGCCCTCGGCAAGGTCCCATCAGCCTGACCGCGACCGCCCGGCGACAATTGCGCCGTGAGCCTGCCCAACAAGTTGCCCCTTTTCGTGTCCTGCCCCGCCGGCGTCGAGCCGCTGCTGGAGGAGGAACTCAAACGCTTCCTGCCGCCGGGCGTGCGCAGCAAGGTCGAGGCCCTGCGCGGCGGCTGCGGCGTGCTGGGCACGGCCGAGGACATCATGCGCATCAACCTCGAGAGCCGGCTCGCGCAGCGCGTCCTGGTCGAGATCATCGAAGGCCCCTACCGCCACAAGGACGATCTCTACGCGCTGGCCCGGCGCGTCGACTGGCGCGACTGGCTGACACCCAAGCACACGCTGCGCATCGACACCACGGCCCAGCGCTCGCCGCTGAAGAGCCTGAATTTCGCGGCCCTGCGCATCAAGGACGCGATCTGCGATCAGATCCGCGAGCACACCGGCGAGCGCCCCAGCGTGGACACGCAGCGGCCCGACCTGCCCGTCGTGCTGCACGTCGGCCCGGAGCGCGCAGCCCTCTACGTCGACACCTCCGGCGAGCCGCTGTTCAAGCGCGGCTGGCGCATCGACAAGGGCGATGCGCCGCTGAAGGAGACGCTGGCCGCCGCAATGCTGGCGGCTGCCGGCTGGCGCGGCGAGAGTGCGCTGCACGACCCCTGCTGCGGCTCCGGCACCATCCCCATCGAGGCCGCGCTGATCGCCTGCGATGCCGCACCCGGCCTGCAGCGCCGCTTCGCCTTCGAGCACCAGCTGCCCTTCTCGACGCCGGCGATGAAGGCCGCCTGGGGCGATATGGCCCAGGCCGCGCGCGCGCGCATCCACGCACCTGGCGTGCCCATCTATGCCAGCGACGTGGCCTTCCGCATGGTCGACTTCGCACGCCGCAATGCCGAGCGCGCCGGCGTGGCCCAGTACATCCAGTTCAACGGCGGCGATGCGCTGGAACGGCCGGCACCCCGGCTGCCCGAGGGCATGGCGGGCAGCATCGTGATGAACCCGCCGTATGGCGAGCGCATCGAGGTGCGTGGCAAGGCGGCGATGACGCGCGATGCCGGCGGCAGCGAGGAGCGTGACGCGGGCGACGACTTCTTCCCGCGCCTGGCCGCGCACTGGAAGCGCCAGTACACCGAAAACCCGGCCGGCTGGACGGCCTGGATGCTCAGCCCCGACATGAAGCTGCCCAGCAAGATGCGGCTGAAGGAATCGCGCCGCGTGCCGATGTGGAACGGCCCGATCGAATGCCGGCTGTTCCGCTTCGACCTCGTCAAGGGCTCGGCGCGCAAGCCCGCGGAAGGCGATGCGCCGGCCTGAGCGCCTGGCCGGCGCGGCCCTGCTCGCGCTGGCCGCCACGGCCGCCCAGGCACTCACGCCCTGCACCCTGGTCTTCGGCCAGGGCCGCAACCCGCCGGCCGCCGGCACGCCGGACTGGGACGGCCTGAACGCGCAGTTCAGCGCCGCCGTCGCGAGCGCGCTGGACGAGGCCGGCCGGCGCGTCGTCGCGATGACGGCGTCCAGCGCCCAGATCGACCCGCAGGCCACCGGCCTCGCGCTGCTGCAGCGTGCCGACGAATCCGGCTGCGGCACGCTGGTCGAGACCACCGTCTTCGCCGACGAGCAGGACGCCCTGGTGCTGAGGCTGCGCGTCTACCCGCTGCTGCCCCAGCTCGACGGCGGCGGCATCGTCGGCTTGCACATCGGCGCGCCGCTGTTCGTCACGCAGCGCGAGCTGGCGCTGTCCACGCTGCCACGGCTCAGGCCCGGGCTGCTGGCCGCGCAGATGGCGGCCGAATATCTTCAGAACGATCGGCGCTGAGCCCGGAAAGGGGGGCTGGGCGCACCCGAGGGGCTGGCGAGGCGGGCCACCGGCAAGGTGCGACGACGCTGCGGGCTCGAGCCCGCGAGGAGGAGGAGCACCACCAGCGGCCCGAAGCGCCGGACCAGCAGGAGTGCTCAGCCACCCTTTCTGGGCTGGACGGCCAGCCCGGCCAGCGCCGCAGCGCACAGGCCGATCGGCACCAGGCTGGCCCAGTTCATCCACTGCCAGCCACCGCCGGTGACCAGGGCCCCGGAGGAAAAGGAGGTCAGCGTCATCGTCGCGTAGACGCCGGTGTCCAGCAGGCCCTGGGCCCGCGTCTTCTCCTCGGGGCGGTAGGCCTGGGTGAACAGCGTCGTGCCGCCGATGTAGAGGAAGTTCCAGCCCACGCCCAGCAGCAGCAGCGCACCGAGGAAATGCTCCAGGTCCTGGCCCGACAGCGCGAAGGCGACGCAGCCGAGGTTGAGCAGCACGCCGGCCGCCATCACGGGCAGCACGCCGACCCGGCGGATCAGCGGCCCGGTGAAGAAGCTCGGCACGAACATGCCCAGCACATGCCATTGCAGCACCCGGCTCGCATCGGCAAAGGGCAGGCCGCACTGGCCCATCGCAATCGGCGTGGCCGCCATCAACAGGTTCATGACGCCGTAACCGAGCGCACTCGCGGCCAGCGCGACGAGGAAGACGGGCTGGCGGGCCAGCTCCGCGCTGGGGCGCCCGCCGGCACCCGGTGCGGGCCGGGCCAGCGCGGGAAAGTCGATCAGCGAGATCAGCAGCAGGCCGGCCACGGCCACGCCCATCAGCAGCAGATAGGCGCCGGCGAAGGGTGCGACGAGCAGGTTGCGGCTCTCGCGCGCCAGCAGCGGGCCGAGGATGGCGCCCAGGCAGCCGCCGGCCAGCACCCAGGAGATCGCCGCCTCGCGCTTCTCGGGTGCGACGAGTTCGGTCGCGGCGAAGCGGTAGAGGGCCGCGTTGGCGTTGTAGTAGCCGGCGACCAGCGTCGCCGCGACGACGCCCCAGAACTGCCCGTTCAGCACGCTCCACAGCGCGATGGCGCAGCTCAGCAGCGCGACGCTCAGGCCGATCTGGAAGGCCCGCCGGCGCCCGAAGCGCAGCTGATGGCGGCCGACGAGGCGGGCCATCAGCGCGCCGCCGGCCACATAGGCACAGATCGGCAGCGTCGCCATCCACGGCCGCGGCGCCAGCGCCAGGCCGACCAGGCCGTTGATGGCCATGAAGCAGATGTTGTTCGTCAGGAACAGGCCCTGCACGAGGACCAGCAGCGCGAGCTTCCTGTTCACGACAGTGCCAGCCAGGACAGCACGGCGAGCGGCGCGGTGTCGGCGCGCAGCACGCGCGGGCCGAGCGTGACGGCCGCGAACCCGCGGGCGCGCGCGGCATCCTCCTCGGCGTCGCTGAGGCCGCCTTCGGGACCGCTGAGGAAGAGTGCGCGTTGCTGCGCGAAGGGCGTGATCGGCGCCGCCGCGCGCGGGCTCAGCAGGCCGCGCCACTCATCGCCACCCGGCTCGGGCAGCGCCGCCAACCAGGCGGCCAGCGGCAGCACGGGCTCGACGCGCATCGGCACCGTGCGCCCGCTCTGCTCGGCGGCGGCGATGGCCACGCCCTGCCAATGGGCGCGCTTCTTGTCGGCCCGCTCGCCGGCCAGGCGCAGCACGGAGCGCTCGCCGACGAGGGGCTGCAGCGCCGCGGCACCGAGCTCGGTCGCCTTCTCGACGAGGAAGTCCATGCGGTCGTTGGCCGGCATGACGACGGCCAGAGTCACCGCACGGGCCAGCTCGCGCTGCGGCTGCGTGGCTTCGACGAGGTTCACGCGCACCTCGCTGCGGCCCATGGCCGTGACCTCGGCCCGCCATTCGGGGCCGCTGCCGTCGAACAGGCTCAGCGCGTCGCCGGGCTGCAGGCGCAGCACCTGCACATGGCGGGCGGCGCCGGCGGAAAGGGCGATCTCACCGGGGGCGGCGAGCGGGGCATCGACGAAGAAGCGGGGCAAGATGAACTCGACGAAGGATGGGCGCCCAGTGTCCCTCAGCCTGGAAGCGGCGATTGAGCGCGGCCGAGGGGCTGGCAAGGCGCGACGACGCTGCGGGCTCGCGCCCGCGAGGAGGAGCAACGCAGTCAGCGCACCGCTGCGCCAGACCAGCGGGCGGGCTCAGTCGCCGCTTCCAGGCTTAGCGCAGGCCGAGTGCTTCGCGCACGGCCGCCGCGGCGGCCTCGCCCTTGGCCTTCTGCACGCGCTCGACCAGCTGCAGGGCCAGCGCCTGCAGCGCGGCCAGGCTGTCGGCGCGCTCGACTTCCAGCGCGAAGGCATAGCCCTTGAAGGGCCCGAGCAGCTTGGTCGCCTCGCCGCTCAGATAGGTGTAGAGGGCCGCGCGGTCCAGCAGCGGCGCGCCGCCGGCCGGTGCCGGTGCGGCAGCGGGTGTCGGCGCAGGGGCTGCGGGGGCTGGCGCGGCGGCCGGCGGCGGCGCAGTGGCGCCCGCGCCCTGGGGCGCAATCAGGCCGTGCTCGCGCAGCGTACCGAGATCGGCCTCGGTGGCGCCGGCCACCAGGCGCAGCCAGTCGCCGGCCATCTTGCTGGCGTCCAGCACGAGCAGCAGATTGCGCGCGGCGCGCGACAGCGGCAGCGCCCGCGCGCGGATCTCGGCGCGGCCGGCATCGGTCTTGGAATGCAACAGGTCGAGCACGTTTCAGGTTTTGCCCGTGGGCGACATCGCCGCACGCAAGCCGGCTAGGGTCGGGGGAAAGGCGATCAGCCCTTGTCCCGCAGCTCCCGACGCAGGATCTTGCCCACGGGGGTCTTCGGTAGCTCGTTGCGGAACTCGACGATCTTGGGTCGTTTGTAGCCGGTCAGGTTGGCTTCGCAATAGGCCCGCACGTCGGCCTCGGTGATATTCGGGTCTTTCTTCACGATGACGACCTTCACGGCCTCGCCGGCCTTGGCGTCGGGCACGCCGACGGCGGCGCATTCCAGCACGCCGGGCATCTGCGTGAGCACGTCCTCGACCTCGTTCGGATACACGTTGAAACCGCTGACGAGGATCATGTCCTTCTTGCGGTCGACGATCTTGAAATAACCGCGCTCGTCGACGGTGCCGACGTCGCCGGTGCGGAAGAAGCCGTCGGCCGTCATGACCTTGGCGGTCTCGTCCGGGCGCTGCCAGTACCCGGCCATCACCTGGGGCCCGCGAATGGCGATCTCGCCGGGCTGGCCCATCGCCACCTCGTTGCCCTCGTCGTCGAGCAGCTTGAGCTCGGTCTGCGGCATGGGCATGCCGATGGTGCCGCTGTAGGCGGTGCTGTCGGTCGGATTGCAGGTGGCCGACGGCGAGGTCTCGGACAGGCCATAGCCCTCGACGATGGGGCAGCCCGTCTTCTCCAGCCACAGCTTGGCCGTGGCCTGCTGCACGGCCATGCCGCCGCCCACCGAGATGACGAGGCGGCTCCAGTCCACGGTGCCGAAGTCGGCATGGTTGGCCATGGCCATGAAGAGGGTGTTGACGGCCGGGAAGCTGTGGAAGCGGTGTGCGCTCAGTTCCTTGAACACGGCGGCGAGGTCGCGCGGGTTCGGGATCAACACATTGGCGCCGCCCATGTGCATGGACAGCATCATGTTCGTGTTGAAGCCGAAGATGTGATACAGCGGCAGCGCGCAGATGGTGACGACCTGCTCGCCCTTCGGGATCTTCTTGAGCGCCGGCTGGTACCAGGCCTCGCTCTGCAGGATGTTGGCGACCAGGTTGCGGTGCAGCAGCACGGCGCCCTTGCTGATGCCGGTCGTGCCGCCGGTGTACTGCAGCACAGCGATGTCGTCAGGACCCAGCCTGGGCGCCTTGTAGGTCAGGCTGCGGCCCTTGGCGAGGGCGTCGTTGAAGCGCACGGCGCCGGGCAGCTCGAAGGCCGGCACCATTTTCTTCACGTTGCGCACGACGTAGTTGACGATGCTGCCCTTGATCAGGCCCAGCATGTCGCCCATCGCCGCCAGCACGACGTGCTTGGTCGGCACGTTCTGGATGACCTGCTGCAGCACCGAGGCGAAGTTCTCGATGATGACGATGGCCTTGGCGCCCGAGTCCTTGAGCTGGTGCTCCAGTTCGCGCGGCGTGTACAGCGGGTTCACGTTGACGACCACATAACCCGCCCGCAGCACGGCAGCCACGGCCACCGGGTACTGGAAGAGGTTGGGCATCATGAGGGCGACGCGGTCGCCCTTCTCCAGGCCCAGGCTCTGCAGGTAGGCGGCGAAGGCGCGCGAGGCCTCGTCCACCTGCGCAAAGCTCACGCTCTTGCCCATCATGTGATAGGCCGGCTTGGCGGCGTTCTTCTTGAACGAGGTGTCCAGCAGGTCGACCAGGCTGGGATAGAGCGACACGTTGACGTCGCGCGGCACCTCGGCCGGGTAATGCTTCAGCCAGATCGGCTCCATGGCCTTGTCTCCTTTTTACTGGCGCCGATTCTGACCGATGGCTGACAGCGGACGCTTGAGGGGATTCGATAGCGGCCCTAGGGCCGTGCGTCTAGATCATTCGACGGCCTTCAGCATCTCCTCGACGACCTTCTTCGCGTCGCCGAAGACCATCATGGTCTTGTCCATGTAGAACAGCTCGTTGTCCAGGCCCGCATAGCCGGCGGCCATGGAGCGCTTGTTGACGATGACGGTCTTGGCCTTGTGGGCCTCGAGGATGGGCATGCCGTAGATCGGGCTGCCCTTCACATGCGCGGCCGGGTTCACGACGTCGTTGGCGCCGAGGATGATGGCCACGTCGGCCTGCGCGAACTCGGCGTTGATGTCCTCCATTTCGAAGACCTGGTCATAGGGCACCTCGGCCTCGGCCAGCAGCACGTTCATGTGGCCCGGCATGCGGCCAGCGACCGGGTGGATGGCGTACTTCACCGTCACGCCCTTCTCGGTCAGCTTGGCGGCCAGCTCCTTCACCGCATGCTGCGCGCGCGCGACCGCCAGGCCATAGCCCGGCACGATGATGACCGTCTCGGCGTTGCCGAGCACGAAGGCCGCGTCGTCGGCGCTGCCGCTCTTCACATTGCGCTGCTGGGCCGCACCGGCCGCAGGGCCGCCGGCCTCGCCGCCGAAGCCGCCCAGGATCACGTTGAAGAACGAGCGGTTCATCGCCTTGCACATGATGTAGCTCAGGATCGCACCCGAGCTGCCCACCAGCGAGCCGGAGATGATCAGCATGGGGTTGTTCAGCGAGAAGCCGATGCCCGCCGCCGCCCAGCCGGAATAGCTGTTCAGCATGGACACGACGACCGGCATGTCGGCGCCGCCGATGGGGATGATCAGCGTCACGCCCAGCACCAGGCCCAACAGCACGACAAGGCCGAAGGCCAGCGCCGACTGGCCGGCGAAGAACATGCCGCAGAAGGCCAGCGCCGCCGCGCCCAGCAGCAGGTTCAGCAGATGCTGGCCGGCGAACTGCACCGGCGCACCCTGGAACAGGCGGAACTTGCTGCCGCCCGAAAGCTTGCCCCAGGCGATGACGGAGCCGGTGAAGGTGACCGCGCCGATGAAGGCGCCCAGGGCCAGTTCCAGCCGGTTGCCGCGCGGGATGGGCGCCAGCGCGCGCGAGGCCACGCCGTCTTCCGGCGCGATGGCGGCCAGGGCCGCATCCATGGCCGGCGTGATGCCGAAGGCCGCCGGCTCCGCGACGGCCGCCACGGCGATAGCCACGGCCGCCAGGCCGATCATGCTGTGGAAGAAGGCGACCAGCTCGGGCATCTTGGTCATCTCGACCGTCTTGGCCTTCCAGGCGCCGAAGCCGCCGCCGACCACCAGGCCCAGCAGCACCCAGCCCAGGCCCGTGGCCGAGCCGGCCAGCTTGACGATGAGGGCCGCCGTCGTGAACGCGGCGATGGTCATGCCGGCCATGCCGAAGACATTGCCGCGGATGGAGGTCGTCGGATGCGACAGGCCCTTGAGCGCCTGGATGAAGCAGACGCTGGCGACGAGGTAGAGCAGCGTGACGAGATTGAGGCTCATTGCTTGCTCTCCGTCGTCACGACCTTCTTCTCTTTCTTCTTGAACATCTCCAGCATCCGCCGCGTGACGAGGAAGCCGCCGAAGACATTGACCGCGGCCAGCGCCACGGCCAGCACGCCCATGCCCTTGGCGAAGGGCGTCTCGGTCAGCGCCGCGGCCAGCATGGCCCCGACGATGACGATGGCCGAGATCGCGTTGGTCACGGCCATCAGCGGCGTGTGCAGCGCCGGCGTGACGGTCCAGACGACGTGGTAGCCGACGTAGATGGCCAGCACGAAGATGATCAGGTTGATGATGGTGTGGTCGACGATTTCCATGCTCATTTCCTCGTGACGGTGCCGTCCTGCGTGACGCGGCAGGCCGCGACGATGTCGTCATCCAGCGGCACGGCGAAGCCGCCCTCCTTGGTGATGACGAGCTTCAGGAAGTCCAGCACATTGCGCGCGTACAGCGCCGACGCATCGGCCGCGACCAGCGCCGGCAGATTGGTCTCGCCGACGATGACGACGCCGTGCTTCACGACCGTCCTGCCGGCCTCGGTCAGCGGGCAGTTGCCGCCGGCCGGGGCCGCGATGTCGACGATGACCGAGCCGGGCTTCATCGCCTTGACCATGTCCTCCGTGACCAGCACCGGCGCCGCGCGGCCCGGGATCAGCGCCGTCGTGACGACGATATCGGCCGCCGCGACACGCTTGGCGACCTCGGCCTTCTGGCGGTCCAGCCAGCTCTGGGGCATCGGTCGGGCATAGCCGCCGACGCCTTCGGCCGCTTCCTTCTCCTCGGCCGTCTCGTAGGGCACGTCGATGAACTTGGCGCCGAGGGACTCGACCTGCTCCTTCACCGAGGGCCGCACGTCGCTGGCCTCGATGACGGCGCCCAGGCGCTTGGCCGTCGCGATGGCCTGCAGGCCCGCCACGCCGACACCGAGGATGACGACGCGCGCCGCCTTCACGGTGCCGGCCGCCGTCATCAGCATCGGGAAGAAGCGCTGGTAGCGGTCGGCCGCGATCATCACGGCCTTGTAGCCGGCGATATTGGCCTGGCTGCTCAGCACGTCCATGCTCTGGGCCCGCGTCGTGCGCGGCGCGGCCTCCAGCGCGAAGCTGGTCAGGCCGGCGCCGGCAAGCGCCAGCAGACCTTCGAGGTCGAAGGGGTTGAGCATGCCGACCAGGGCCGTGCCGGGCTTCATCAGCGCCAGCTCGTCGGCGCCGGGGGCGCGCACCTTCAGCACCAGCTCGGCGCCGAGGGCCGCGGCCTGGTCGACGATCTCGCAGCCTACGGCTTCGTAGGCGGCATCGGTGACGCTGGCCGCGACGCCGGCGCCGCTCTCGATGCGCAGCACATGGCCTTGGGCCTTCAGTTTCTTGGCCGTCTCGGGCGTGACGGCCACGCGTGTTTCTCCAGCCGCACGTTCGCGCGGGACGCCGATCTGCATGGAATCTCCTTGCGGGGCAGGGGGTGCGCGGCAGCTTACACAATGCCTGCGTCATTCCGGTGCGGGAATTCGAGAGGAAGTTTCATGGCTGGTACACACAGGTTTCGTCCCAGCGTCACTGTCGCGGCGGTGATAGCGCGCGACGGACGCTATCTCCTTGTCGAGGAAGACACCCCCGAGGGCCTGCGCCTGAACAACCCGGCGGGCCATCTGGAGCAGGGAGAAAACCCCATCGAGGCCGTCGTGCGCGAGGCGCTGGAGGAGACCGCGCGGGCCTTCGTGCCCGAGGCCTTCCTGGGCGTCTACCTGGCCCGCTTCGTGCGCCCGCAGCCATTGGAGGATGTCACCTACGTGCGCCTGGCCTTCAGCGGTACGGTCGGGGAGACCATCGCCGGCCGCGCGCTGGACGAGGGTATCCACCGCACGCTGTGGCTGAGCCTGGACGAGCTGCGCGCCAGCCAGGCCCGCCATCGCAGCCCGCTGGTGCTGCGCTGCATCGAGGACCACGCGGCCGGCCGCAGGCTGCCGCTGGACAGCGTGAGCGCCGACGCTTCGCTGGCCGCGCCGCTGCAACCGGGCTGAGCGGGCCGGGCGCCGCGGCGCTGCACAATGCCGCGCCAACCCATGCCCCACCCTCCCCTGCACATCAGACGCCGGCGCCTCGCCGCCTGGCTGGCCCTGCCCGTGCTGCCGCTGGGCCTGGCGCCATGCGCCGTCGGCCAGCCCGAGCCCGTGCAGATCGCGAGCTGGGACCGCAGCACCAACCCGCTGATCGGCGTCAGCGAGGCGCTGCTGGCGCGCCTCTATGCCGAGGTCGGCCAGCCGATGCGCTTCGTCGATCTGCCCGCCCGCCGCGCCGGCCTGCTGCTGCGCAGCGGCGAGGTGGACGCCAACACCCACCGCGCGCACGACTTCATCGAAGCCAACCCCGGCGTCGTCGCCGTGGCCACGCCGCTGAACCATGTCCAGTTGCGCGCCTACGCGCGCGACCCGGCCCTGGCCCTCGCCGGCTGGGCCGAGCTGACGCGCTGGCGCGTCGCCCATCTGCGCGGCGTCGTGCGCGTGGAGCAGCTGATGCCGGCGGGCGTGCACCGCGTCGAGGCCGGCAGCCTGAAGGAGCTGTGGCGGCTGCTGGCCACCGAGGCGGCCGATGTCGCCATCCTCAGCGAGCCGGCCGGCAGCCCGACGCAGAAGCCGGCCGGCGTGCCCGGCCTGCGGCGGCTGGAGACCGTGCTGGACGAGCACAGCGTCCACCATGTGCTGGCCGGCCGCCACGCCGCCCTGGCCCAGAAGCTCAATGCCGCCCTGCTGCGCCTACAGGCCAGCGGGGAGCTGGACACGCTGCGCGAGTCGACGCTGCAGGCGCTGCTGAAGCGCCAGGGCGGCGCCGACAATCCGCGGCCATGACGACGCCGCCCGACTTCATCGAGGTCTGCCGCGCGCTGGTCGAGCGCTTCCAGGCCAGCCCGCGCGTGCAGCGCGGCGAGACCGGCAGCGGCGCGGACCTGGCGATGAAGGACAGCTGGGGCATCTGCATCAGCCGCCATCCCGAATGGGCCGATGCCTGTGAGCCGTAACCTCGGCTGGCCAGGGCGACGCCCTGCACCGCGCACTGCTGTGGACGATCTACCCGAACGGCGGCTTCGCCGCCGGCGAGACCGAATTCCTCTACCAGGGCCGCGGCATCGCGCCGCGCGCCAGCTGGGTGCTGTACCAGCGCGCCGAAAGCCTGTTCAAGCCGGGCTGATGGGGCCTTTGGGACAATCGGGCCCATGTGTTCCACCAAGAAACACCGTGTCGTCGTCGGCCTGTCCGGCGGCGTGGACTCGGCCGTGACCGCCCATCTGCTGAAGGAACAGGGCCACGAGGTCATCGCCATCTTCATGAAGAACTGGGAAGACGATGACGACGACGAGTACTGCTCCTCGCGCCAGGACTTCCTGGATGCCGCCTCGGTGGCCGACGTGCTCGGCATCGAGATCGAGCACGTCAACTTCGCCGCCGAGTACAAGGACCGCGTCTTCGAGAGCTTTCTGCGCGAATACCAGGCCGGCCGAACGCCCAACCCCGACGTGCTGTGCAACGCCGAGATCAAGTTCAAGGCCTTCCTCGACCACGCGATGCGCCTGGGCGCCGAGAAGATCGCCACAGGGCATTACGCACGCGTCCGATGGGTGCCATCGGACTCGCGCATGCCCGTTGGGCGTCATGACGAATCGGGCGCAGTTGCGCCCGATGGCGCGCACGTCCGCGAGGTCGACGGCGAGTTCCAGCTGCTGAAAGGCCTGGACCCGCTGAAGGACCAGAGCTACTTCCTGCACCGCCTGAGCCAGGCGCAGATGAGCAAGGCCATGTTCCCGGTCGGCCACCTGCCCAAGACCGAGGTGCGGCGTATCGCGGCCGAGATCGGCCTGCCGAACGCGAAGAAGAAGGACTCCACCGGCATCTGCTTCATCGGCGAACGGCCCTTCCGCGAGTTCCTGAACAAATACCTGTCCCACCAGCCCGGCCCCATCAAGGACGAGCGCGGCCGCAAGCTCGGCGAGCATGTCGGCCTCTCCTTCTACACGCTGGGCCAGCGCCAGGGCCTGGGCATAGGCGGCGTGAAGGAAAAGGGCGCACCACGCGGCGGTGGCGAGCACGAGCCCTGGTTCGTCGCGGCCAAGGACATCCCGAACAACACGCTGATCGCCGTGCAGGGCCACGACCACCCGCTGCTGCTCAGCCCTGCGCTGGTGGCCGACGACCTGAGCTGGGTCGCCGGCCGTGCGCCCGCCGCCGGCCCGGCCGCGGCCAAGACGCGCTACCGCCAGGCCGACGCGCGCTGCAGCGTCGGCTTCGACGCGGCCGGCCATCTGACGCTGCGCTTCCCCGACCCGCAGTGGGCCGTCACGCCGGGCCAGAGCGCCGTGGTCTACGACGGCGAGGTCTGCCTGGGCGGCGGCGTCATCGCGGCGGCCGCGCAGCGTTGACATGACCAAGTTCGATCGACTCCTGGCGCGGCTCGCCGAGCCCGGCGTCGTGCTGCGCCTGGCGGCCCTGGTGGTCTGCGCGATGGAGCTGGTCAGCGCCGGCGCGGCGCTGCTGGGCGCGCGCACCGAGCCCTATGACGGCCTCGTGGCCAAGCTCTGGCGCGAGCTCGGCGGCCGGGCCGACGACCGCGCGCTGCTGCTGATCTGCGTGGCCCTGCTGCTGGTCTTCGTCGCGCTGATGTGGCGCCTGGCCAGCCAGGGCGCACGCGTCGTCGCCGTGGACCGGCGCCTGGCCTGGCTGCTGCTCGTCGACCTGCTGGCCTTCGGCGTGACGCCGGGCCTGCCCTTCCTCGTCACGGCCCTGGCCGCCGTGCTGCTGCCGGCCCGCATGGCCCTGGGCTTCGGCTTCGCCCAGGTGCTGCTGAACACCGGCATCTACGCCGCACCGTCGGACACCGCCTGGCTGGACCAGTTCGGCCTGCTGTCGTCCATGCTGGCGCTGCACGGCCTGGCCTTCGGCCTCGGGCGCATGGCCGCCGCCGAGGCCGAGAAGCGCCGCTGGCTGCAGGCCGTGCTGGCCGAGCGGCTGTCGGGCGAGCAGCTGCTGGCCGAGCAGATGCGCTACAGCGAGCGCATGCAGATCGCCCGCGAGCTGCACGACCTGATGGGCCACCACCTGACCGCGCTGAACCTGCAGCTGCAGCTCGGCGGCGCGCTGCTCGCCCGCGAGGACAAGCCCGGCGCCGGCCAGGCCCTGGGCCGCGCCCAGGGCGTTGCGGCCCAGCTGCTGGCCGACGTGCGCGAGTCGGTCTCGCAGCAGCGGCGCTCGCAGCGCATCGACCTGTCCGCCGCGCTGCAGGCCCTCGCCGAGGGCATCGCCAGCACCCGCATCGAGCTGGCGCTGGACGAGGCGGCGCGCGACCTCGGCCCCCGCACCGCCCACGCGCTGCTGCGCTGCGTGCAGGAGGGCGTGACCAACAGCGTGCGCCATGCCGGCGCGCGACGCGTGCAGGTGGAGCTGCGCGGGCTGGGGGAAGGCGGGGATGAGGTGAGCGTCAGCATCGACGATGATGGGCGGGGCGCGCCGGGCTGGCGCGAGGGCCGTGCCGAGGGCTTTGGCAATGGCCTCTCGGGCATGGCCGAGCGCATGACAGAGCTGGGCGGTCAGATGCGCGTGACGCGCACGAGCCCGGGGTTCCGAATCGAATTGAGATGTCCGCGATGGCTGTGATCAAAATCCTGCTGGTGGAGGACCAGCAACTGGTGCGCGAGGGCCTGAAGGGCCTGCTGGCGCTGCACGACGAGCTCAAGGTCGTTGGCGAGGCCAGCGATGGCGCCGAGGCGCTGGAGTGGCTGTCGGCCATCCCGGCCGACGACGTGGCCAGCTCGATGCCCGACGTCATCCTCTCCGACATGCGCATGCCGCGCCTGGACGGCATCGGCCTGATCCGCGCGCTGGCCGCGCGCGCGCTGCGCCTGCCGGTCATCCTGCTGACCACCTTCGACGACACGGCCGCCTTCGACGAGGCCGTCCGCGCCGGCGCCAAGGGCTTCCTGCTGAAGGCCATCAGCCCCGAGACGCTCGCCCAGGCGTTGCGCGACGTGCACGGCGGTGGCACCGCGCTGCGGCCGTCTCTGACCACCCGCATGGAGGCCAAGGGCGGCGAGCGCGCCTTCACGGCCGCCGACCATCCCGATCCCCTGTCGCCCAAGGAGCTGCAGGTGCTGCGCCTGGTGGCCAGCGGACGCAGCAACACCGAGATCGCCAGCCTGCTGGGCAACAGCGAGGGCGTCATCAAGAACCACTGCTCGGCCATCTTCTCCAAGATGGGCGTGCGCGACCGCACGCAGGCGGTGCTGCGCGCTATCGACCTGGGCTGGATCTGAACTCGGGCCGGCCCGCCGGCGCTGCCATCTGCAGCACCCAGTAGCGCTGCCAACGGCCGGGGCCGGTCACGCAGGCCAGGCCGAAGTCCTGGAACTCGGCGGTCATCAGATTCTCGCAATGCGAGGTGCTGGCCAGCCAATGCGCCAGCGCCTCGTCCAGCGTCTGCGGCCCCCCGGCCAGGTTCTCGCCGGCCGCGCGCAGCACATAGCCGGCCTCGTGCAGGCGTGCGCGCAGGGACTGGCCGGCCTCGCCGACATGCTCGACGTGGTCGCGCCGCGCCAGCTCTTGCGCATGGCGCCGCGCCGAGTCGCCGAGCACGGCCTGCCAGTGCAGGGCCGGCGCGGCGGGCCAGAGGTGGCCGCCGCATTCGCGGGCCTGGGCACGCAGCGCGTTCAGGGCCGCGGCGCCGGCCTGTGCATCGGGCTCGCAGCCGCCATCCGGCGCGGCAGGCGCCGGACCGCATATGGCGAGCAGCAGGAAGAGCAGGAAGCGCATGCCGGCATCCTAGGGCCTGTTGCCAAGCCCTCCGGCAGCGGCGACCATGACCGCATGAAACCGCAACATCTGTTCGCCGCCCTCCTCGTCTCGGCCGCGCTGGCCAGCTGCGCCCAGACGCCGCCGCCCTCACCCGCCGCGAGCGCCGCCGAGCCCGAGTCGCAACGCCTGTCGCGCGAGCTGCAGGCCGCCGTCGGCACGGCCGCCTGCACGGCCGACAGCCAGTGCAGCTCGCTGGCCGTGGGCGCCAAGGCCTGCGGCGGGCCGGCCGGCTATCTGGCCTGGTCCTCCGTGGGCACCGACGCGGCCCGCCTCAAGGAGCTGGCCGCGCGCCTGACCGAGGCGCAGCGGCGCGAGAACGTGGCCAGCGGGCTGCGCTCCAACTGCGCCTTCGTGGCCGATCCGGGCGCGGTCTGCGTGGCCGGCCGCTGCCAGCTCGCCACACCAGCCAGCCTGCGCTGAACCGGGGCCCCAGGCCCAGCAGCTACGCCGGGGCGCCCCCAAGGGCGGCGATGCTTGGCGGCCCGGCCCGAAATACCGCGAAGCCGACGCAAAAAGACGCAGGCCTCGCGACCTGCGGCTTGGACGAGACCGTAGCCGGCTCGCTCAGGATGGGCACGCTGCCGCCCGTCGACACGCGCAGCACCGTGGTGGACTGCGGGTTGCCCGTGGTGCCGGCGGCGACGCCGTCACGGTCGGCCTGGCTCAGCAGCGCCGTCACCTGTGCGATGACGTCCACGCCCGGCGCGGTCAGGTCGGGCTTCATCAGGTTGCTGTCGCCCTGCTTGGGGCCACGCGACGAGAAGCCGGCCATGACCGGCGCCGCGGCGGTGCCGCTGGCCAGGCGGGTCAGCGCGGTCTCGGCAGCGGCACGGTCGGGCGCCTCCACGCGCTCGGCGCTGACTGCGCCTGTGCGCAGCACGCGGGTCAAGACCTGCGGCATGGAGGCCGTCAGCCCTGCACTGGTGACGCAGAGCGAAGCGAAGGCGAGTGCTTCATGTCACCAGGAGATGAGGTCGTCGTCCTCGCCCTCGCCGCCGGGGCGGCCGTCGCGGCCGTAGCTGAGCAGGTCGTACTCGCCATGCTCGCCGGGGCTGCGGTACTGGTAGGCGTGGCCCCAGGGGTCCTTGGGCACGGCCTTGGCCAGGTAGGGGCCGGACCACTTGGGCTCGTCGGCCGGCTTGCTGAAGAGCGCGGCCAGGCCTTGCTCGGTGCTAGGGTAGTGGCCGACGTCCAGGCGGTACTGGTCGAGCGACTTCTGCAGCGCGTCGATCTGGGCCCGTGCCGCCTTGACCTCGCTCTTGCCGATCTGGCCGAAGAACTTCGGCCCGACGTAGCCGGCCAGCAGGCCGATGATGACCATCACGACGAGCAGTTCGAGCAGTGTGAAGCCGCTGGAACGGACGGGGAACGGACGGGACATGGTCGGGCGGGCTACAGCGGGAGGGCGACTGTTCATCAGCGGACCAGCCCCTGCAATCGGGATTTGACCGACCCACATTCTCGGCGGGCCACGTGACGGTCAGCTCGATTGCGCCAGCGTGCAGCTGTTGGCCACGTTATCGGGGCAGGGCCCCTGCCAGCGTATCTGCACGGCCGCGGCCGGTGGCAGCGGCGCGCGGCCGTCCAGGGCCTGGCCGCGCACGCCGGTGAACGTGGCCAGCGTCGTCCAATCGCTGGCGCCGGACAGGCGGTATTGCAGCGCATAGCGGCCACCGGGCCGCAGGGCGCGCGTCCTGATCTGGTATTCGCCGCCGACGATGGCGAAGCTCGGGCTGTCGCGGAATGGCTGGGCCAGCGGCTCGCCGACGAACAGGCCCTGGCCCGGCCATTGCACGGCCTTCCAATAGGCCTCGACGGCGGTCGCGCCGCGCCAGTACTGGTCGATGAGGACCGAGGCGCGCGAGAACTTCTGCTGGTAGTTGCAGGGCTCCTCGACGGTGCCGTAGCTGGCCGTCGCGCCGGCGTCCAGCCAGGCGGTGACGGGCATCTGGCCGTTGGCCCCGGGCAGCAGGCCGGCATAGGAGGTCAGCGTGTCGGCCAGGGCGCCGGGGCGGAACTGCAGCGTCGACAGATTGCCCACGCTGGCCAGGCCGGTCAGGTAGAAGAGCACATTGCTCTTGCCGGACGGCGAGTCGGCGCCGGCGGGAGCGGCGCTGTTGTCGACGTAGTTCAGCGCGAGCGCGCCGCTCCAGGCGGCAGGCAGCGGCGCGAAGTCCGTCCAGCGCAGGTTGCGGTCGGTGTCGGTCGTGCGCACCAGCCAGCCGTCGCCCGCGGGCAGCGTCGCGTCGGCGGCCACGCCGCGGGCGATCAGCGCCTTGGCGGCATCCAGCGTGCGCGCGCCCAGCAGCATCGACGGGCGCAGCTGCAGTTCGCCCTGCGGGCGGCGGGACTCGCTGTCGTAGAGCGGCGACGCCGCCGTCGCCACACAGGCCGTCGCCGTCGGGTTGCAGTATTTGGTGTCGAAGCCCAGCGCCATGGCGCTGGTGATGCCCATGCTGCAGGCACCCACGACACGGCTGGGCGCACTCCAGGTCAGCAAGGTGGCCTGGATGCCGGCGGGCAGCCTGGCGTCGAGGTCGGCCTTCAGCGCCGCGAAATCGGCCGCACCGATGCTGTCGCTGGCCGTGCCGAGCTTGACCTTGATCAGGTTGGCCGCCGGCACGCCACGCGCCGCGACATAGGCCGCGCCTACGGCCTCGCTGAGCGCATCGCCCTCGGCCACGACGACGGCCAGGTCGGCCGGCGCGAGGCCGTTGGTCGGAAGCGACAGTGTCAGCGTCTGCCCGATGCCGCCGGTGCCTCCGGAAGTTCCGCCCGTCGCGCCGCCGGAACTGCTGGTGGTGGCCCCGCCACCGCCCCCGCCGCAGGCGGCCAGAAGCAGGCTCAGACAGAGGGAAAACAGCTGGAAGACGCGGCGCATGGCGGCCATTTTGACCCGGGCCGACGGGCCCGAAATCGGCACCCGCCTGGTGCAAAACGCACCTTTCGCGGCCGGCGAACCCGGGCATACCCCAGTGCCGTGCACCGCGGCGGGGCAATACATTCCTGTCACTCGACGCGGTTCCAGACCCTGGTTTCGGACCGCCGGGCGGGTTGTGAGGAGACAAGACAAGCGCGCAGCGCAGAAGGTTGCTTCGTGACCCCGAAGACAATCACACCGGCCACCAAGGCACCCCTTGGTGGCCGTTTTATTTTCGCCCCTCGTCCAGTCTCGCCCCGCTGAACGCGGGCGGTCCTGGCGCGGTCTTGCAGACCGCGCTGCGGGCCAGCCCGCAGCTCTTCGGCAGGCACGGTGAGTCCACAGGACTCACCGTGTCCGGCCTCAGCCCCCGAGGGGATGGCGATGCTCGCGGGGCATGCCCCGCTCGCACATCGCCGGACGGGCCGGCTTGGGAGCGGCCCGGCGCTCGGCCCGATGAAGGCACGCCGGCCACGCCGCGTGCTGATGGAATCCAACATGCTCGAACTGCTCACCGTCGCCCTCGCCTCCCTGCTCGCAGGCTTCATCGATGCAGTGGCGGGCGGCGGCGGTCTGGTGCTGGTGCCGGCGCTGTTCAGCACCTTCCCGGGCGCGGCGCCGGCCACGCTGCTGGGCACGAACAAGGGCGCGTCCGTCTGGGGCACAGGATGGGCCACGTTGCAGTACGTCAAGCGGGTCGACCTGCCCTGGCGGCGGCTGATGCCGGCCGCGGCGCTGGCCGGGCTGGGCAGCTTCGCCGGCGCCTGGGCGCTGACCCTCGTCAGCCCGAACGGCCTGCGCAAGGCCCTGCCCCTGGTGCTGCTGGCCGTGCTGGCCTACACGCTGGCCAGGAAGGACCTCGGCCGCGAGCACCGGCCGCGCTTCCAAGGCCGCGCCGAGGCCGCGGTGGCCGGCGCCATCGCGCTGGCCGTGGGCTTCTACGACGGCTTCTTCGGCCCCGGCACGGGCAGCTTCTTCGTCTTCCTGTTCGTGCGGCTGCTGGGTTACGACTTCCTGCACGCGTCGGCCACGGCCAAGCTGATGAACCTGCTGACGAATGCGTTCGCGATCGCACTGTTCGTCAGCAAGGGCCATATCTGGTGGCATGTGGCCGCGGTGATGGCCGTGACCAATGTCGCCGGCAGCCTGCTCGGCACGCGGCTGGCCCTGAAGCATGGCGCCGGTTTCGTGCGGGGCGTCTTCGTCGTCGTCGTCGGCTGCCTGATCCTGAAAACAGCCTGGGACGCCTTCCTCCGCTGAACTACCATCAGGCATCCCCCAGCGTCCCCACCCACCATGCCCGTCGATCCTCAACTGCGCAATCTGGACATCGAGATCCCGACCCAGCCCGAGGTCCTGGTCAAGCTCTCGCTGCTGATGGCGGCCGAGGACATCGACCTGCAGGCCATGTCCTCGCTGGTCGAAACCGACATGGCCCTGGCCGCCGCCGTCATGAAGGCGGTGAACTCGTCGCTGTACGGCCTGCGCGGCCGCGTGCAGACGGTGCACCAGGCGCTGACCTACCTCGGCATGCGCGAGGTCGCCGCCATCACCTTTGAGATGGGCCTGCGCGCCGCCTTCCCGGCCGCGGCCGAACTGGAGTCGGTCTGGACGCGCGCGTCGCAGCGCGGCCTGCTGATGGGCCGCATGGGCCAGATGCTGGGCGTGGACCCCTGGGCCGCGCATTCGGCCGGCCTGTTCGAGGAGTGCGGCAAGGCGGTGCTCTACCGCCACGCGCCCGCCCACTACCCGGCCATGCTGCGCGCCGCCACGCGCGACGCCGATCTGGTGGAGCTGGAGAAGACGGCCTTCGGCGTCAGCCACGACGCACTCGGCGCGGCGCTGTGCGAGAGCTGGGGCCTGGCGCCGGCCGCGGTGGCCAGCGTGCGCTACCACGTCGAGGTGCAGACGACGCTGACCATGCCCGAGAGCCTGGCGCGCCGCAGCGTCTGCGCGATCTCGGCCGTGGCCTGGGCGCTGCTGACCCACCCCGACCAGCTCGACGAGATCGCCAGCCAGATCGCACCCCAGGCCCAGCTCGACGAGACCCTGGTGCTGCGCGCCGCACGGCGCGTCAACGAGCAGCTGCTCGCTGCCCAGGAGCACGGGCGCTGACGTTCAGGCCGCCAGGCTGAGCCGGTCCCTGCCGGCGTGCTTGGCGATGTAGAGCGCCTCGTCGGCCGCCTGCAGCAGAGCCTGCGCGCTGAGGTAAGGATGGGCCGGGCTGGCCGCGGCGAGGCCGACGCTGAGCGTCAGGTCGCCCTGGCCATCGGGCAGGCGCAGCGCACGCAGCTCGTCGCGCAAAGACTCCAGCACACCTTGCGCCTCGGCCATGCCGAAGCCGGGCAGCAGCGCGACGAACTCCTCGCCGCCCAGGCGCGCGACGACGTCGGTGTCGCGCTGGAAACGCTCGTTGAGCAAGGTGGCCACGCGCTGCAGCGCCTGGTCGCCGACGGCCGTGCCGTGGGCGAGGTTGAACTGCTTGAACTGGTCCAGGTCCAGCACCGCCAGCGCCAGCAGCCCGCGCTGGCGCTGGGCGCGCTTGAACTCGCGGCGCAGCGCCTCGTCGAAGGCGCGCTGGTTGGCGATGCCGGTCAGCACGTCGGTGCGCACGAGGCTGGCGAGCTCGCGCTGATTGGCGTCCAGGGCCGAGCGGGCCTCCTCGAGCAGGTGGCGCTGCTGGGCCAGCTCGCGGCGCAGCTCGCGGGCGTCCTGGTCCTGCTGCCACAGCGAGCCGCGCGCACGCCGCATCGCGTGGCCGATGCGGTCCAGCTCGGCCGTGAGGCCGGGCGCCGGAACATCGGCCTCGGGGGTCAGCGGCACGGGAGCCGATTCCATCGCCTCGCAGCCCGCCGCCAGGCGGCGCAGCGGCCGCAGCAGCAGGGTCTCGACCAGCAGCAGCTGCGCCGCGCTGAGCAGCAGCACCAGCAGGCCCGTGCGCGCCAGCATCTCGCGCAGCGGCTCGAAGCCGCCCAGGCTCCACTCGAAGGCCGCGACGACGAGGCCGGTCAGCAGCGGCACCCCCAGCATCAGCCGCAACCGCAGCGAACCCAGCCGGCGCGGGCCGACGCGGGGAAGGGATTCGGCGAGGGATTCGGTGCTCATCTGTGACACGGGCTGCGCCACAAATTGTCTCGACCTTCGCCGCGCCTTTGCTCGGGGTTTATCTGGGCGTTTGAGCGCCGCGAAGCCGGCGGCGCCGGGCCTAATACGGTACCTGGTCCGACGGGTACTTCCAGAAGTCCTTCAGCAGGTAGCTCATCGGCAGGTTCAGCGCCGTGTTCTTGGGCGGGATGGGCTTCATGAACCAGCGGTCGTAGATGGCCTGGGCTTCGTGGCTGGCGATGAGGCGCTTCATCTCCTCGTCGACGATGGCCTTGAGCTCCGGGTCGTTCTTGGGCAGCACGATGGACAGCGGCTCGATGGTCAGGAACTTGCCGACGACGCGGAACTTCGCCGCGTCCGGCCGCGCCGAGACGATGCCATAGAGCAGCACGTCGTCCATGACGAAGCCGTCCGCCTGGCCGGCGGCCAGCATCTCCATCGCCTTGGCGTGGTCCGGCGCCTCGACGATGTTGATGTGCAGCGCGCGCTCGCCGTTGGCCTGGGTGATTGACTTCAGCGGCGTCGTGCCCTTGGTGGAGACCAGGGTCTTGCCGTCGAACTGCGCGAGTTCGACGATGCCGCTGTCGGCCCGCACCAGGTAGCGCGCGCCGGTGATGTAGAGGGGCACGGTGAAAGCGACCTTCTCGCGGCGCTCGGCGTTGTTGGTCGTCGAGCCGCATTCCATGTCGGCCTTGCCGTCCACCACCATCTGGATGCGGTTGGCCGGCGTGACCAGCAGGAACTGCGGGTTCAGCGTGCTCATCTTCAGCTTCTTGCGCACCGCCTCGGCCATCTTGAGGCAGAGGTCGACCGCATAGCCGACGGGCCGGCCGTCGGGCAGCAGGTAGCTGAAGGGCACGGAAGACTCACGGTGGGCGAGCACGATGCGGCCACTGGACTGGATGCGATCCAGCGCCGGGCCGGCCTTGGCGGTGGCGCAGACTCCGAGGGCAAGGAGGAGCGGCAACAGGGTTTTCATGACGGAGCATTGTGGGCCTCGGCTCTAAAGTGCCGCCATGCGAATTTGGCACTGGGTGTTGCTTGCCGCACTGGCCGGGCCGGCCCGCGCCGACCCCGGTTACTACATCGTCACCCTCTATGACCAGGCCGGTCGCGTGGGCGCCGAGCTGCGCTACTGGACCGTGAAGCCGCCGGGCGAAGGCGCGACGCTCTGGCCCGAACTGGGCCTGAGCTACGGCGTCAATACGCGCTGGACGACGCGGCTGCTGGCGAGCTGGGAGGGCGAAAGCCTCGGCGGCGCCACGCTGGACAGCTGGAACTGGATCAACGAGGTGCTGCTGACCCAGGGCGAGAAGCCCTATGACCTCGCCCTCCACGCCCAGCTCGTGCGCAACCCCGGCGACCGGACCCATGCGCTGGAGCTGGGCCCCGTCTGGCAGACCGACCTCGGCCGCCTCAAGCTGAACGCCAACGCGTTCTGGGAGTACGACAGCGGCCGGCGCGACACCCGGCTGAAGCTGCAGTGGCGCGGCGTCTATCGCGTCGCCCCCGGCTGGCGGCTGGGCGCCGAGGGCTTCAGCGAGGTCGGGCGCTGGAACGACTGGCTGCCGCATGCGCGCCAGTCCCACCGCGCCGGGCCGGCCCTGCTGGCCACCTTGTGGGACGAGGGGCCGGACACCGTGACGCTGAACACGGCCTATCTGTTCGGCAAGACCTACGGCCGCCGCGGCGACATGTTCACGATGCAGCTGCAGTGGCTGCGTTGATGTCCGCCTCGTCGCACGCCGCCACCGTGCGGTTGCGCCCTGCCCGCTTGGCCTCGTAGAGAGCCCGATCCGCCGCAGCCAGCAGGTCGGCAAAGCTGGTCGCGCCGGGCGGCAGCATGGCCAGGCCGGCGGACAGCGTCGCGCCGACGGTGCCGCCCTCGGGCGTGATGAAGGGCGCCTCCTGCACCATGTGGCGGATGCGCTCGGCCACCTCGCGGGCGCCGGCGAGGTCGGTGCGGGGCAGCAGCACGACGAACTCCTCGCCACCGTAGCGGGCGGCCAGGTCGCCGGTGCGCAGCGAGCGCAGGATCAGACCGCCGACCTGGCGCAGCACCTCGTCGCCGACCGGGTGACCGTGGCCGTCGTTGATGGCCTTGAAGTGGTCGATGTCCAGGAACAGGCAGGCCAGCGGGTAGCGGTGGCGCACGGCCTGGCTGAACTCGATGAGGCTGCGGTGGTCGAAGTAGCGGCGGTTGTGCACGCCGGTCAGGCCATCGGTCATGCCGGCGCGGCGCAGGCGCTCGCGGTTGAGCATGCTCTCGATGGCGATGGCCGCGATGGCCGCGAGCCGGTCCAGGAACTTGGTGCCCGAGGCGGCGTCGTAGCGCTCGGGGTCGCGCGAGCCCAGGTGCAGGCCGCCGATCAGCAGGCCCTGGCGGATCAGCGGCAGCAGGGCTGCCGAGCGCACGCCGGCGTCGGCCTCGAAGGCCGCGGGCAGCAGCCCGGCGTCGGGGCCGGGCCCGATCAGCCGGGTCGTGCGCGCGGCGCCGAACAGCTCCCTCAGCGGACCGTGGCCGTCCAGCAGCCGCGGCGCCTTGGCCATGGGCAGCGTCGGCAGCGAGCGGCGCAACTCGTCGTCCACGTCGACCAGCCAGAGCTCGGCGGCGTCCAGCCCGAAATCGGCGCGGCAGTCGACCAGCAGCAGGTTGACCAGTTCCTCCATCGAGCTCACCGCGATGAGGCGGCGCTCCAGCGCGTCGAAGCGGTCGAGCTTGCGCTCGTTGGCGTGGGCGGCGTCCAGCAGCGACTGCAGCCGGTGGCGCAGTTCCTGGACCTGCGCCTGGGCTTGGGTGTCGGGCGACGAGCTCATAGCGGCGCGATTGTCGCGGTACTGCGTGAAAAAAAACGCAGCCCACCCGTGAGTGGGTCCGTGAACGAAATCTCGCGGGCGACGAGTTGCAGCGGCGCATCGAAGCGCGGCGGGTTCTCGTGCGGCTGCAGCACCGGGTAGATGCGGTCGCCGACGATGGGCAGGCCCAGCGCGTTCATCTGCGCGCGCAACTGGTGGCGCGCGCCGGTGTGCGGGCGCAGCTCGTAGCGGGCCAGGCCGCCCGCGAGCGGCTCGACGAGATCGATCCAGGTCTCGGCGTTGGGCTCGCCCTCGACGACCTGCATCTGCATGAAGTTCTCGCCCGCGGGCTCGGCCAGGCGGTGATGCACGGTACGCGGCCAGGGGCCGTCGCCCCGCGGCGCGATGGCCTCGTAGACCTTGGCGACGCTGCGTTCGCGGAACAGCTGGTGGTAGGCGTCGCGCTCGTCGCGCCTGACACCGAACACGACCAGGCCGGCCGTCTCGCGGTCCAGCCGGTGGATGGGGATCAGGTCCGCGAGGCCGGTCGTGTGGCGCAGCCGCGCCATCAGCGTCTGACGCGCGTACAGGCCGCTGGGCGTGACCGGCAGGAAGTGGGGCTTGTCCGCCACCAGCAGGTGCTCGTCCTGGAAGACGATGCGCGCGTCGAACGGCACCTCGGGCTCGGCTTCCAGGTAGCGCCAGTAGTAGACGCGGCGGCCGGCGCGGTAGGGCGCGTCGGCGATCGCGCGGCCGTCGTCGTCCACGACGTCGCCGCGCGCGATGCGCTCGGGCCAGTCGAGCACGCGCGGCAGGCGCTCGTTCAGGAAGGCCGCGAAACTCGGCCAAGGGCCGGCCGGGCAGAACACCGCGCTGGCGGCGACGCCGTCGCGCAAGGGCAGCGCGGGCTTGGGAGGACGACTCACTCGATGCGCGGCCCGCCGCGGGCGCGTTCGTCCATGTAGGCGTTCAGGCGCTTGAGGTCGGCCGGGTCGACCCTGTCGCCGCGCCACTCCCGCACCCAGGCCTCGCGGTCGGGCTCGCGGGCGAGGGCGCGCACGGCCGCATCGATGGCCTCGATCCGGCGCCGGCCCTCGGGCGTGCGGCTGCAGGACACGGTGGCCACCAGCGTGCTCAGGCCCTCGGCCACCGGCAGCGCGACGAGGGCATCGGGGTCGCCGATCCGCTTGAGGTAGTCCTTGACGATGGACGGGTACTCCAGCGTGTAGTCCATGCGGCCGGCGCGCAGCATGTTCAGCAGCTGGCTGCTGAGCTGGGCGCCGACGGTCATGCGCGGCACGGCCTGCTGGGCGAGCTGGTTGTCGATCTGGGCGCCGTAGGCGCGGTCGCGCGCCAGCAGCAGGTGCAGGTCATCGCGCTTGAGCAGCTCGGCGAGCACGAGGCGACCATCCCCGGGCCGGCCCTGGTTCATACGCGCCAGGGACTCGCGGCGCACGACGACGTGGATCTCGCGCGAGATCAGCGGCGGGTAGAGGTGGGAGAAGTAGGCCCAGGTCATGCGCGCCGGCGTGCGCACATGCAGCGTGGAGCAGAGCGTCTCGCCGCGCCGGCTCTCGGCTTCGTAGCGCGCCGTGCTGGCCGCGACGAACTCGTGCCGGTAGCCGGGCATGCGTGCCAGCAGCAGGCGCATGAAGCCGTCCACCTCGCCGTTGCCCAGCTCGGCCACCGAGCGCGGCGCATGGCCCTGCACGAAGCTGAAATGCGGCGGCATGTCCTGGGCCACCCAGCGGATCGTCTCGATGGGCGGTGCCGCCCGGGCCACACCAATGGCCAGCAGGGCCACCAGGGCCCGGCCCCGGCGCATGCTCAATCGCCCTCGACCCATTCCATGCGCGCGCCCAGCTCGCCGATGTGCTCGACGAAATTGGGATGGGCGCGGCGAATAGGCGTCGCATTGCGGATCACGCTCTTGCCCGGGATGCTCGCCGCCACCATCAGCAGCGCGATGGCGACGCGGATGATGTAGGGGCTCTCGACCTCGGCCGGGCTCAGCGGCTTGCCGCCGAAGGTGATCATGCGGTGCGGGTCGCTGAGGAATGCGTGGGCGCCGAACTTGGCCAGTTCGCTGGTCCAGCCCATCGCGCCGTCGTAGACCTTGTTCCAGAACATCACGCTGCCCTCGGCCTTGACGCCCAGGGCCACGAAGATGGGCAGCAGGTCCACCGGCACATAGGGCCAGGGCGCCGCCTCGACCTTCTGCAGGATGTTGCGCGTGAAGGGCTCCTTGACCTTCAGCGGGCCGTTGGCGTGCACGCTGCTCCAGCCGTCCTCGTGCCTGACCTGCACGCCGAACTTCGCGAAGGTGCGGTCCAGCAGCGGGAACATCTCGGGCGCGCCGTTCTTGACCTGCACATTGCCGCCGGTGATGGCGCCCAGGGCCAGGAAGGTGACGATCTCGTGGAAGTCCTCGGTGAAGCTGTAGTCGGCGCCGCCGAGTTCCTGCACGCCGGTGATCTTCAGCTTGGAGGTGCCGTGGCCTTCGATCTTCGCGCCCAGCAGGGACATGAAGTTGCAGAACTCCTGCACATGGGGCTCGCTGGCGGCGTTGGTCAGCGTGGAGACGCCGTCGGCCAGGGCCGCGCAGAGCACGAAGTTCTCGGTCGTCGTGACGGAGGCGTAGTCCGTCCAGTGCGCATTCGCAGTCAGCGGGCGGTGCACGCGCAGGATCAGGCCGTCGGGCAGGCGCTCGACCTGGGCACCGAAGCGCTCGAACACCTCGACATGAGGGTCGATCTCGCGCGCGCCCAGCGTGCAGCCCTTGACGTCGTCCTCGATGCGGGCCGCGCCGAAGCGCGCCATCAGGCCCGGCACCAGCATGATGGAGGAGCGCATCTCCTCGGGCAGGCGGTCGACGTTGGGGTCGAAACGGGTGTGCTCGTGGTGGACGTCCAGGATGCCGGTCTTGAAGTCCAGGTCGACCTTGGAGCCGAGCTTGCGGAAGACCTCGACGATCTTCTTCACGTCGGTGATCTCGGGCACGCCGCGCAGGCGCACGGGCTGACGGGTCAGCAGCGTGGCGCAGAGGATGGGCAGGACGGCGTTCTTGTTGGCCGAGGGGGTGATGCGGCCGGAGAGGGGCGTGCCGCCGTGGACGATCAGATGGGACATCGAATGAGGAGATTTCGGTGCGCGCAAGCGACGCGCGTCGGCATTGTCGGCGTTTGCGGCAGCGCGCACCCGCGGCGGCCCGGAAGCTTTGCTCCGCGCCGGGGGAATCATGCCGGCCGCCCTGCATGGCGGCCGCCCTTCGGCAGGCGTCGAACAGGCCGCAGGGCCTGTTCTCGATCCGGCCTCAGTCCTCCGCGGCCGGGTCCAGACGCCGTGCCCGCGCCAGACGCCAGGCGTCCGCCGGGTCGGTGAAGACGGCTTCGGCCGTCGTGCCGGTCTCGCGGGCCTGCGCGTCGATGGCGATGCGCTTGTCGAAGACATAGCACTCGCCCTGCCAGTCCTGCGCGGCGTCGGGGAAGGTTTCGAGGAAGTTCAGGATGCCGCCGTCCAGCTGCGCGACCTTCAGCCCCTGGGCCTGCATCCAGGCCGCCGTCTTCTCGCAGCGGATGCCGCCGGTGCAATACATCGCGACCGTCTTGCCCTGCCATTCGTCGCGGTGCGCCTCGACATAGGCCGGGAAGTCGCGGAAGTGGGCCACGCCGGGGTCGATGGCGCCGCGAAAGCGCCCCAGCCTGAACTCGAAGCTGTTGCGGTTGTCGAGCACGACGGTGCCGGGCTCGGCCAGCAGTTCGCGCCAGCGCTGCGGGCTGACATGGGTGTCGGTAGCGTCGCGGCCCCTGACGCCAGGGATGCCGAAGGCGACGATCTCGCGCTTGACGCTGACCTTGAGCCGGCTGAAGGGCAGACGCTCGCAGGCGTTGTGCTTGAAATGCAGGCCGGCAAAGCCGGGCTGCTGCTGCAGCGCGGACTCGAAGCCGGCCAGCGTGTCGGCCGGCCCGGCGACGGCCGCGCTCAGACCCTCTTCGGCCACCAGCACGACGCCGCCCAGGCCCTGGGCCGCCTGGCGCAGCCAGCCGGCGAAGGCGGCGGGATCGGCCAGCGGCGTGAAGCGGTAGAAGGAGCTGTGGAGCAGGGACATCGGCCCGGATTGTCCGCGCTGACCCTAGGCTGCGCGCCGGAGGTGCGCTCCTAGAATCCCCGACCCCCTACGGCCCAAGCCCATGTCCGATCGACTCAAAGTCCTGCCGCAGTACCTGATGCCAAAGCTCGCGATGACGCGCCTGGCCGGGCACTACGCGTCCAAGCCGATGGGCGGGCTGACGACGTCCACCATCCGTCGCTTCGTCGCCCGCTACGGCGTGAACATGGCCGAGGCGGCCGAGCCGGACATCGGAGCCTACAAGACCTTCAACGACTTCTTCACCCGGGCGCTGAAGCCCGGCGCGCGGCCGCTGGCCAGCGCGTCGCTGATCTGCCCGGTGGACGGCGCGATCAGCCAGGTCGGCCGCATCCAGGGCGACCAGGTCTACCAGGCCAAGGGCCAGGCCTTCTCGACGGCGGCCCTGGTCGGCGGCGACACGGCGCTGGCCGCGCAATTCCAGGACGGCCTGTTCGCCAACCTCTACCTGAGCCCCAGGGACTACCACCGCATCCACATGCCGGCCGCCGGCCGCCTGCTGCGCATGGTGCATGTGCCGGGCGAGCTGTTCTCGGTGAACCCGACGACGGCGCGCGGCGTGCCGGGGCTGTTCGCGCGCAACGAGCGGCTGGTCTGCGTGTTCGACGACGACGCTTTAGGCCGCTGGGTGCTGGTGCTGGTGGGCGCCACCATCGTCGGCAGCATGGCCACGGTCTGGCATGGCCAGATCAAGCGCGAAGGCCCGGTGCGCGAGTGGACCTATGCGCCGGGCCAGGCGACGCTCGCCCAGGGCGACGAGATGGGCCGCTTCCTGCTCGGCTCGACCGTCGTGATGCTGTTCCAGAACAGCGGCCTGCAGTTCAACCCGGCCTGGCAGCCCGGCGGCGCGGTCCGCATGGGCGAGCTAATGGCCCGATGAAGGCGCGCTGAGCAAGGCCCCCGCCGCGTCCGCGCCCAGCGGGCGCCCCAGCAGCCAGCCCTGCAGATGCGTGCAGCCCAGGCGCTCGACCTCGGTCGCCTGCAGCTCGGTCTCCACGCCTTCGGCCACCACGGTCAGGCCCAGCGCCTCCGCCAGCACGCAGGCCGCGCGCACGATGGCGCCGGCCGAGGGCTCGGGCAGCGGGTCCACCATGCTGCGGTCGAGCTTGAGCGTCGTGATCGGCAGGCGGCGCAGCAGCGTCAGCGAGCTCTGGCCGGTGCCGAAGTCGTCGAAGGCCACGCCCACGCCGGCCTCGCGCAGCCGTGCCAGTTGGGGCAGCACGCGGTCCATATGGGTCATCGCGGCGGTCTCGGTGATCTCGACCTCGATGCTGGCCGGGGCCAGGCCATGCTCGCGCACCAGGGCCAGCAGCCAGTCGGCGAAACCCGCGTCCTCGAACTGCAGCGGCGACACATTGACCGCCACCGGCAGCACAGCCAGGCCCTGCTGCTGCCAGGCGCGCAGCCGCCCGGCGGCCTCGCGCAGGATCAGCGCGCCCAGCGTCACGATCTGGCCGGTGCGCTCGGCCGCGGGGATGAAGTCCGCCGGGCTGACGCGGCCCTGCCCCGGCCGCTGCCAGCGCACCAGGGCCTCGAAGCCTGCGAGGCGCCGGCTGCCGGACGCGAACTTGGGCTGGTAGTCGAGCTGGAACTCACCGCGCTCGATGGCCACGGCCAGGGCCTGCTCGATCTCCAGCAGGCTGCCGGCACTCGCCGCCATCGCGGGCTGGAAGATCACGGCCGCCGCGCCGGGCAGCTGCTTGGCCTGGTGCATGGCCATGTCGGCGGCGCGCAGCAGCGCCGCGCCATCCCGGCCATGGGCCGGGAAGCGCGCGATGCCGACCGACAGATGCACATACAGCGCGCGGTGGCCGACGGCAAAAGGGGCGGTCAGCAGCGCGAGCAGCAGCTGGCCGGCAAGCTGCGCGGCCGCGTCGTCGTCGATGCCGGGCTGCAACAGCAGGAACTGGTCTTCACCCAGGCGGGCCAGCAGGGCCTCGGGCGGTAGGGCTTCGCGCAGCCGCCGGGCGATGGCCTGCAGCAGCGCGTCGCCGACCTCGTGGCCCAGGCTTTCGTTGACGAGCTGGAAGCGGTCCAGGTCCGCCGACAGCAGCGCAAAGCCCGGGCCGCCGGGCCGCGTCAGCTCGGCCAGCCGGGCCAGCGCCGCATGGCGGTTGGGCAGGTCGGTCAGCTCGTCGTGCAGGGCCTGGCGCCGCAGCGCCTCGGTGGCGCGCTGGCGCTCGGTGTCGTCCAGCATCAGCTCCAGCAGGGCCGGGCCACCCTCCCACTCGATGTAGCTGGAGCTGCCGCGCAGATAGAGGGCGCTGCCGTCGCGCCGGCAACGCTCGCCCTCCCAGGCGGCATGGCCGCGGCGCCGTTGCAGCAGGGCCGTGTAGCGCGCCTGCACGGCGTCGGCATCGGCCGCGGCGATCAGCGGTGCGATGGCACCCACCTGATCCACGCCGTCGAAGCCGAACATCGCCAGCGCCGCCGGGTTCGCATAGACGGCCCGGCCGTCGCGCAGCACGACCAGCCCCTGCATGGACTGCTCGTAGAGCTGGCGCAGCCTTGCGTTGACACGCTCGGTCTCCTGGTGGGCGCGACGCACCGACAGCAGGATCAGCGCCATCGCCAGCACGCCCTGCACATAGGTGCCGAAGACGTGGGTGAGCACCGAGCGGGCCAGCGGGTCCAGCAGCGGGCCGCTGAGGTGCACGAGGCCGGAGGCGAAGAAGCAGGCGGCGACGAAGCGCTCGCCCGCCTCGCCCATCCGCCACAGCCAGGCACCGGCCAGCCAGGCGCCGCCCGCGAGGATGAGGGCACCGGCGATGACGCCCAGGCGCTGCTGCGCCAGGGCCAGCCCGAGGATGGCGGCGAGCAGCAGGCCGAACACCGGCAGCAGCAGGCGCCAGGACCAGGGCCGGCGGGCATAGTGGGCGGCACCGGCCAGCTGCAGCGCCAGCGACGCGATGATGACGGCCGTGGCCACGGTGGCCTGCAGGCGGTAGTGCAGCGACTGGGTGTCCGCCGGCGCGAGGGCCACGCCGAGCGCCAGGCCGGCCGCGAGGCAGATGTGGCTCCAGCCCCATTCGCCGATGTGGCGGTGTTGCGGCTCCAGCCGGGCCAGCACCAGCAGCGTGGCGCCGAGCAGCGCGATCAAGCTGGTGCTGATCAATAACAACCCGGTCATGGGCACATCCTAGCCAGGATGCGCCTGGCGCGGGCGCGTCTGTGGGGCACTTGCCTCGTCAGAACTCCGGACGAACGTCCCGCGTGACCAGAGGCCAGTGGTCGCTGCGCCAGGGCGAAGCCGGCAGGCCGGCGCCGTCCACGAGGTTGGCCTCCAGCGGCGTGTCGGCCCAGGCATAGCGCACGGCGGCGGGCCGACGCACCGCGTCGCTCGACAGGCGCACGCGGTCGCGGCCGACGATCTCGGCCCGGGCGGGTTGGAAGCGCTGGTCCTCGCCCGCCAGCGCGAAGCCCAGCAGCGGGCCGCCGCCGCGCGTGGCCAGGCCGCCGGCCACGTCGGCAAAGCGCAGCTCGATGCGGCCGTCGGGCAGGAAGCGGCTGGATTTCAGCGTCGGCCCGCGGAAGGGCATGGCCCGGCCATAGGACTGCACCAGCGCGATGCGTGCCAGACGCTCACCCACCGTGCGCTTGTCGCGCGGGTGGATGTCGTCGGCGTCCCCCACGTCGATGCTGACGGCCATGCCGGTGCCGGGCACCCGGGCGGCCGTCTGGCGCTGGGCCTCGCGCAGCTCGGCGAAGGCGCTGCCCTCGGGCAGCGGCGGGCGCGGGCCGTAGGAGGCGAGCTGCACGAAGTAGAAGGGCAGCAGCCCTTTCTGCCCCTGTTCGCGCCACTGTGCCCGCCAGTCGCCGATGAGGCGCGGGAAGGCCTGGGCATAGCGTGCCGCGCGCGGCGCATTCGTCTCGCCCTGGTACCAGATGACGCCGCGCACCGCGAAGGGCGTCATGGGGCTGACCATGCCGTTGAACAGCAGGCCGGGCAGGTCGTTGGGGCCGGGCTCGGTGAGGGTCTGCAGGGCCTCGACGCGGGCCCGCCAGCGGCCGGCGAGCGGCCTGGGGCCGGCCGCGGTGTCCAGGCGCAGCTCGGTGGCCGGGCCATGGATGCCGCCATCGCCGCCGGTGTCGGTCACGCGCACGGCGACGAGGTTGTCGCCTGCATGCAGCAGACCGGCAGGCAGGGCGTAGGCGCGCGGCTGGTCCCAGCCGCAGGTCTGGCCGACGGGGTGGCCGTTGACGAAGCTCTCGTCGCAGTCGTCGACGCGGGCCAGGTGCAGCGTCGCCGCGCCGGCGGCCTCGGCGGCCGTCAGCGTGACGTGGCGGCGCAGCCAGATCCGGCCGTCCAGGCCGGGCAGACCCTGGGTCTCCCAGACCTGGGGCGCGTTCAGCGTCGGCCAGCCACTGTCGTCCAGCGCGGGGTCGGCGCCGTCCACCGCGCTCGGCGCATCGCCCTGGAAGCGCCGCACGCGCTCCAGGATGATGCCGCGGCGGCGCTGCACGAAGGCGGCCTCGTCGGTGGGCATCGTGCGCATCGTGCCGGCCAGATCGGGGTCGGCCGCGGCGGCGCGCGGGCTGGTCCATGTTTCGATAGGCGTGCCGCCCCAGCTCAGGTTCAGCAGGCCGATGGGCACGCCGGTCTCGGCCTGCACGCGGCGTGCGAAGTGCCAGGCCACGGCGCTGAACTCGCCGGCCGCTGTGGGGCTGCTGATGTCCCAGGCGAGCGGCGGCGTATCGCGCAGCGGCGTGAGGCTGGCGCGGTGCGGCATCCTGGCGTGGCGGATTCGCGGCAGATCGGCCGCGGCGACGTCGGCCGCGGCGCCGAGGGTGTCGGCCAGTCGCCACTCCATGTTGGACTGGCCGGCGGCGACCCAGACATCGCCGATCAGCACGTCGGCCAGCAACCGCTGATCGGCCCCGGCGCTGACGCGCAGTTCATGCGGGCCGCCAGCCTTCAGCGGCTTCAGCGTCGCCTGCCAGCGGCCGTCCTGCCCGGCCTGAGCGCCTGCCTCGCCGCCGGCGATCTGTACCCGCACGCGCTGACCCGGCTCGGCCCGGCCCCAGATGTGCAGCGGCGCATCCCGCTGCAGCACCATGTGATCGCCGAACACGCCGGCCAACTCCAGCGCCTTGGCATGGAACGTGGCTAGCAGGGCCAGGAGCGGGAGGGCCCTCATCACCACTCCAGAACCGCGAAATCTGCCCACCGGACGCTCGGCGCGGGGCATTGCCGGTCCGCCTGCGACCGAGCACTGGAGCCTCGGCGCGAAGACAGGCGCGCCGCCGGCCTGCACAACCTCGACGTCGCGGACAGGTGGCGCGTCAACGCGACGTGGAATTCGTATTTCGATGGTTTTCACAGCCGGCCTGATTGAGGGCGCGCCGCGAGTTGACAAGCCGCCAACCCTGCTCGACACTGAAATGGAACCGGCTCCACTTTAACAGCAAAGGAGACATAGCGTCATGACGAAAGAGATGCTCCAACATGCGAGCCAGACCATTCCTGTGCGCGTGACCTTGCTTGGCGGCCTGATGACCGCCGCGCTGTTGGTAGGCTGCGGCGGCGGGGGCGCGCCCTCACCATCCCCCGCTCCAGCTCCAGCTCCAGCTCCAGCTCCAGCTCCAGCTCCAGCTCCAGCTCCAGCGCCAATACCGACAGGCAGCGCGGCCGACATCTGGGTGACCACGCCAGACCAAACGTCCCTGCTGGCCCAGCAAACGCCGCTGCCGATCTACACCGGCGCTGCGGCCGGTGCGGCCATCGCCGTGGACGCGACACAGACCTATCAACGGATGGTGGGTTTTGGCGCCAGCATCACCGACGCCGCGGCCTACGTCATCCAGCGCACCATGAGCGCTGGCCAGCGCGATGCGCTGCTTGCAGACCTGTTCGGCCCGCAAGGCAATCGGTTCAATTTCGTGCGCATCCCGCTGGGCGCGTCTGACTTCTCGCAGACGCAATACAGCTATGACGATATGCCGGCCGGGCAGACCGACCCCACGCTGGCCGCCTTCTCCATAGCGCCCGCCAAGCAGAACGTGCTGCCGACGGCGCGCGCCGCACTGGCGCTCAATCCGGATCTGACCGTGATGGCCACGCCCTGGAGCCCGCCCGGCTGGATGAAGAGCACGGACTCCCTGATCCAGGGCACGCTGAAGACCGAAAGCTACGACGCCTTCGCGCGCTATCTGACCAAGACGGTCCAGGCCTTCGGCGCCGAAGGGGTAACGGTGGATTACCTCAGCCTGCAGAATGAGCCGGACTTCGAACCCACCGACTACCCGGGCATGAGGCTGAGCCCACAGCAGCGCATCAGCCTCGTCGGCGACTATGTCGGGCCGGCCCTGCGCACGGCGGGCCTGCCCACCAAACTACTCGAGCTGGATCACAACTGGGATCTGGCTGCACAGGCCACTACGGTGCTGGCCGATACCAAGGCAGCCGGCTTCATCGGCGGCGTGGCCTGGCACTGCTACCGGGGCGACGTCAGCGCCCAATCCACCGTGCACGATGCCTTCCCGGGCTTCGGCACCTTCTTCACGGAATGCACTGGCTTCGAAGGCGCGCCGGGTTTCGGCAACACGCTCGCCTACAACATGCGCACGCTGATGATCGGCGCGACGCGCAACTGGGCGCAGGGCGTGCTGCTGTTCAATATCGCGCTGGACGAAAACCATGGCCCACACACGGGTGGCTGCACTGACTGCCGCGGCGTTGTCACCGTCAACAGCGCGACGGGCGCCGTGACCAAGAACGCCGAGTTCTACGCGCTGGGCCACCTGAGCCGCTTCGTGCAAAAGGGCGCCAAGCGCATCGCTTCCACCAGCGTGGGCACGGTGCTTTCCGTTGCCTTTGCCAACCCCGACGGCACGACCGTGCTACTGGTGTTCAACGACAGCAGCGTCGCCAGCAATGTTTCGGTGAACGCGGCGGCGGGCAACTTCTCGCTGACCTTGGCCGCCCAGTCGGCCGCCACCATGCGCTGGAAATAGGCCGCGGACAGGCCTGCCCCGACCGATAGGTCGCATGCGAGGTGACGCCCTCAGGGCCTGCACGAATCGCATCCGGCAAGAACATTGGAATCGATTCCAATGTTGCCCGCTGCGCGCGCTCGGAAACGGGTCCGCGTGCCGGCGGGCATCACCTCGAGCAAGCGCAAACGCGCAAACAACGGAGACAAACACATGTTCAATTTCCGCAGGTCACTGGTCCCACCACTCCTGGTCGCCGCCCTTGCCGGCCTCACGACATCTGCGCACGCGACACTGCCCATGCTGCGCACCAGCGGCCGCAGCGTCGTCGATGCGGCCGGCAACGTCGTGCCGCAGCGCGGTCTGAACCTGGGCGGCTGGTTCGTCATGGAGAAGTGGATGAGCCCGCTGGACAGCGGCTCCCTGCCCGACACCTACAGCGTCATGCGCACGCTGAACAGCCGCTTCGGCGTCGCGGCGCAGCAGGCGCTGCTCAAGACCTACCAGCAAAGCTGGATCACGGCCTCGGACCTGGACAACATCAAGGCTGCGGGCTTCAACACCGTCCGGGTGCCCGTCTGGTGGGGTCAGTTCTACCCATTGGACAACGTGTCCAACAGCGGCTGGCGTGCGGACGCCTTCGACATGCTGGACTGGCTCGTCGACGCCTGCGCCCAGCGTGGCCTCTATGTCGTCATCGTCATGCACGGCGCGGTAGGCGGCCAATCCGCCTCCGACACGACCGGACAAGCCAACCTCAACACCTACTGGACCGACGCCAACAACCAGGGCAACACGGGCTTCATGTGGTGGCAGATCGCCAACCACTACAAGGGCAATCCGACCGTCGCAGGCTACGACCTGCTCAACGAGCCCACCGGCGCACCCAACGCCGCCGCGGTCATCTCGGCCTACGACAGCCTCTACAGCACCGTACGCTCCGCCGACCCCGACCATATCGTCTACATCGAAGGCACCTTCGGCAACTGGAACTGGGACATGCTGCCCTCGCCGGCATTGCACAACTGGACCAACGTGGTCTATCAGATGCACGAGTACCAGTATTCGAACATGAGCGACGCAAGCGTGCGCGCCGGCGCCGACAAGCAGGTGGCCGACTTCAACAACCACGCTAGCTGGAACGTGCCGGCCTACATCGGCGAGTTCAACGACTTCGGCAACGGCGCCACCACCTGGCAGTACACGGTCGACACCTACAACAACGCCGGCCTAAGCTGGACGATGTGGTCCTACAAGGCCACGCACGGCCTGCCGACCGACAGCTGGGGCTTCTACGACCCGACCTACTGGCCACAGACGCCCGATATCTCGACCGACTCGCAGGCCACCATCGCATCGAAGTGGGCCCAGTGGACGACGGCCAAGTCATTCGCGAAGAACCCGGCCCTGGGCATCGATGGCGGCGGCGTCAACGGCCGCGGTGGCATCGCCACCGGCACCTGGTTCAACGTCGTCAACGTCAAGAGCGGCCTGTGTATCGACGCCGCCGGCTGGGGCACGGCGAACGGCACGGTGCTGCAGCAGTGGGCCTGCGGCAGCAACCAGAGCAACCAGGGCTGGCAGTTCCAGGCGGTCAGCGGCGGCGTGCGCAAGGTGGTCAGCCGCGGTGCGCCCGGGGAAGTCTGGGACGTGACCGGCGCGGCCACCACCAACGGCTCGCCCACGCAGCTCTGGGCCTATGGTGGCGGCGGCAACCAGCAATGGACGCCCGTGCTGCGGGCCGACGGCTACTACCAGTTCGTCGGGCTGGCCAGTGGCCGTTGCCTGGCGGTGGCCGGCGGCGCCACCACCAATGGCGCCGGGCTGCAGATCGCCGATTGCGATGGCAGCGCCCAGCAGGGCTGGAAGCTGGCCGCCCAGCCCTGAGGCCGGGACGGTTCGCGGCGGCGGCTCAAGCGACCGCCGCCGATGCCGACGGGACCGCGCGCAGCAGTGTTCTCGTCACCACACGAATGTCACCACGCCACTGGCCGGCAGCTCGTAGGCGAAGCGCCGGCCCGGCGCCTGCACCGTGAAGCGGTGCGCCGCGGCACCCGAGTTGCAGACGATGAGCACGGTGCCGCCATCGGGGTTCGTGAAGGCGACATGGTCCAGCCCCGCCGCACCCCCTTCTGAATCCACGCGCCACGCGCCTTGGCGCACGAAGCGGCTGGCGTGGCCGAAGGCGTAGTACTCGATGTTGCGCGTGACACTCCCATCCTTGGGGTCGATGGTGACGACACCGCGACAGTCGGTGCAACCGCCGGTGTGCGGGCCGTGGGCCGGATCCAGGGCCAGGTTCCACATCAGCACGCCACGCGCACCGTGGCGGGTGCCGCCGATGATGAGGTTGCGCGTGATCCAGGGCAAGGTCTCGGCCCAATGCGGCTTCCAGTCGCCACCCGAACATTCGGTCAGCCAGACGTCCAGTTCGGAAAAGTGCCCGGCCACCTGCGACTGTGCAGACACGTCGCCGGCATAGCAATGCCAGGCGATGCCCGACACGTATTGCCGCGCCGTCTTGTCGGCAAGCATCGACATCGGGCTCCAGGGCTCGTCCCAGTTGTGGTCCCACTCCAGCAACTGGGTCTTCATGCCTTTGCTTCTCAGCAGCGGGCCGAGGTGCTGGCCGACGATGGCGGCGCGCGCGGCCGGCGGCAGGCGCATGCCGGGGTAGTCGCCGGGCTCGAAGTGGGGCTCGTTCTGCAGCGTCAGCGCGAAGACGGGCACACCCTCGGCCTGCATGGCCTCGACATACTTCACCATGTAGCGGGCGAAGGCGCCGTAGAACTCGGGCTTGAGCCGGCCCTGCACGAGGCTGCCGCCGGTCTTCATCCAGCCCGGCGCGCTCCAGGGCGAGGCCATGACCTGCAGCGCCGGGTTCAGCGCCAGGGCCTGCTTCGTCAGCGGGATGACGTCGGCCCGTTCGGGGTCGAGCGAGAAGTGCTTCAGCTCGGGGTCGACCTGGCCGGGCGGCATGTCGTCCAGGCTGTAGTGGTGGCGCGAGAAGTCCGACGCGCCGATGGTCAGCCGCGTGAACTCGAAGCCGATGCCCTCCCCCTCGCGCGTGAACAGCTCGCGCATCAGCGCGTCGCGCTGGGCCTCGTTCATGCCGTGGCGGATCAGCCAGGCCGAGCCTTCGGTGAGGGCCGCACCGAAGCCGGCGATCTTCTGGTGCCGGCGCGCGGGGTCGATGCGGATGACGGCGCCCGCAGCGGCCGAGGGCGTGGCGACCTCGCTGGGCACGAGCAGGTGCTGGCGGTCGGCCGTGGTCAGGAAGGCCTGTACAGGTGAGGCGTTGGCAACGCCGACGCACGCGGCCGTCAGGGTCAGGAGCAGTGTCTTCATGGTTTCTGGCTGGGAGCCACGCAGTGGGCGGCAATGAAGTCGGCATGGGCCGGCATGACGGCGACGCAGCGGCGCACGACGTCGCGGGTGTTGTCGACGAAGGCCTGCACGCGCTCGCCGGCGCTGAGCCCGGCCAGCGGATGGGCGTGGCGAGGGCGCAGCCCCTGGCCAACGAGGACCTGCAGCCAGCTCGGCTCGGAAAACAGCTCCTGACCCCGGCGCAGGATGTGACCATGGCTGGCAAACCGCGCCATGCGGGCCTGCAGCGCCTCGGGCACGGCCATCTCGCGGCAATGGCGCCAGAAGGGAGAATCGTCGCGGCGCGTGAGCTTGTAGTGCAGGATGACGAAGTCGCGCACCGCCTCCATCTCGGCCGCCGTCTGGCGGTTGTATTCGGCGATGTCGGCGGGCTCGGCCCGGTCGCCCGGGAAGATCTCGATCAGACGCAGCACGGCGCTCTGGATCAGGTGGATGCTGGTGGACTCCAGCGGCTCCAGGAAGCCGCCCGCGAGGCCGATGGCGACACAGTTGCCAACCCAGGCCTCGCGCCGGCGGCCGGCGCGGAAGCGGATCAGGCGCGGTTCAGCGAGGGGCTCGGCCTCAAGGTGGCGCAGCAGGGTCTCACGCGCCGCCGCCTCGTCGACGAAGGCGCTGGCGAAGACATGGCCGTTGCCGGTGCGCTGCTGCAGCGGGATGCGCCATTGCCAGCCGGCCTCGCGCGCCGTCGCGCGGGTGTAGGGCAGCAGCGGCCCGCTCGGCGGTGTGGGCACGGCCCAGGCGCGGTCGCAGGGCAGCCAATGCGACCAGTCCTCGAAGGCGACGCCCAGGGTCTTGTCGATCAGCAAACCATGCAGGCCCGAGCAATCGATGAAGAAGTCGCCTTCGACGACCTCGCCGTCTTGCAGCCGCAGGCGGCGGACGCCGCCGCCGTCGCGCTCCACATGCGTGATGCGGCCTTCGACGCGCTGCACGCCGCGGGCCTCGGCGTGACGGCGCAGCAACGCGGCATAGCGCGCCGCGTCGAAATGGAAGGCGTAGGCGATCTCGGCCAGCGGCGAGCCGGCCATGTCGGGCCGCGGGCGCATGAAGCGGCCGGCCAACGCGGCCTGGTTGTTGATCGAGTATTCGGCCAGAGGCAACGCGGCGCCCAGGCGCAGCCAGTGCTGGTGGAAGGGCAGTTCGTCCAGCGACCGACCGACGTCGCCGAAGGCATGCATATAGCGCTCGCCCAGGGCGCCCCAGTCGAAGAACTCGATGCCGAGCTTGAACGTGCCGCCGGTCTCGCGCAGGAACTCGTCCTCGTCCAGGCCGATCAGCGCATTGAAGCCGCGGATGGGCGGGATGGTGGCCTCGCCGACACCGACGATGCCGATCTCGTCGGACTCGACGAGCCGCAGCGTCCAGCGCGCCGCGCCGTCCTTGCCGAGCAGCCGTGACGCCAGCGCCGCCGCGCTCATCCAGCCGGCGGTGCCGCCGCCGACGATGACGATGCGGCGCTCGCCGTTCACAGCCTTTGCTCGCTGCCGGCGTCGAAGATGCTCAGCCGGGACTCGTCGAGATCGAAGGCCAGCGTGTCGCCCGCCGCGACGCGGCGGCCGTCGTGCACGAGGGCCGACAGGCCCTGCCCGCCGAGCGTCATCCAGACGACCTGATGGTTGCCCATGGGCTCGACGAGCTGCACCGTGGCGCGCCAGCGGCCGTCGTCCTGCAGGCGCAGATGCTCGGGGCGGATGCCCAGCACGACGCCCTGCCCCGCCCCGACCTTGCCCGCCGGCAGGCGCAGCGGCAGCGCGCCATGCAGCGACACGCCATCGGCGGCCACGGTGGCCGGTACGAGGTTGATGGCCGGCGCGCCGAGGAAGCCGGCGACGAAGAGGTTGGCCGGCGTCTCGTAGACCTCGGCCGGCGTGCCGATCTGCTGGATGACGCCGCCCTTCATGACGACGATACGCGAGGCCAGCGTCATCGCCTCGACCTGGTCGTGGGTCACGTAGATCATCGTGCTGCCCAGCGTCTGATGCAGCAGCTTCAGTTCGCGGCGCAGTTCGGCGTCGAGGTTGGACAGCGGCTCGTCGAACAGGAAGACGCCGGCCTCGCGCACCAGGGCCCGGCCGATGGCGACGCGCTGGCGCTGGCCGCCGGAGAGCTGGGCCGGCTTGCGGTCGAGCAGCGGCGTGAGCTGCAGCATCCGCGCGGCCTTGTCTACGCGCCGTGCGATCTCGGCCTTGGGCGTGCCGGCCACGCGCAGGCCGAAGCTCATGTTCTTCTCCACCGTCATCGTCGGGTAGAGGGCATAGCTCTGGAAGACCATGCCGATGCCGCGCTCCGAGGGTTCGGCCTCGGTCATGTCCCGGCCGCCGATATGGATGCGGCCGCCGCTGACGGCTATGAGGCCGGCGATGCTGTGCAGCAACGTGGACTTGCCGCAGCCCGAGGGGCCGAGCAGCACGAGGAACTCGCCTTCGTGCACCTGCAGGTCCAGCCCCTTGATGACCTCGTTGTGGCCGAACTTGATGCTCAGGCCCTGGATGTTCACACCACTCATTTCACTGCACCTGCGGCGATGCCGCGAACGAACCAACGACCCGAGACGAGGTAGACGAGCAGCGGCACCGCCGACGTCAGGATGGTCGCGGCCATGTTGAGGTTGTAGAGACGCTCGCCGGTCGTCGTGTTGATGACGTTGTTGAGCTGCACCGTCATCGGCAGGTTGTCGCGGCCGGCGAAGGTCAGGCCCAGGATGTAGTCGTTCCACACGCCGGTGATCTGCATGATGGCCGCGACGATGAGCATGGGCGTGGACATCGGCAGCACCAGCTGCCCGAAGATGCGCCAGAAGCCGCCGCCGTCCACCCGCGCCGCCTTGAACAGCTCGCCCGGCAGGCCCGCGTAGTAGTTGCGGAACAGCAGGGTCATGATGGGCATCGCGAAGACGATGTGCACGAACACGATGCCGGGCAGGCTGCTGTAGATGCCGACGGCGGCCTCCAGCTTGACGAGCGGGTAGATCATCACCTGGATGGGGATGAAGGCACCCAGCATCAGCGTGCCGAACAGCCATTCGCCGCCCCTGGGCTTCCACCAGGACAGCGCATAGCCGTTGAGGGCGCCGAGCAGGATGGGCAACACGACCGAGGGCAGGGCGATGCTGACGGAGTTCCAGAAGCCGCCGCGCACGCCCTCGCAGCTGACGCCGGTGCAGGCCTCGCTCCAGGCTGCCCGCCAGGCGTCGAGGGTGATCGCCGACGGCAGCGCGAAGATCTGGCCGAGGCGGATCTCCTCCATGCTCTTGAACGAGGTCGTCAGCATCACGTAGAGCGGCAGCAGGAAGAAGGCCGCGGCGAACCCCAGGAAGGCGTAGACACCGACGCGGGCCCAGGCCTGGGTGGCTTTGCGCGTGCTCATGCGTGGCCTCCCCGGGCCTGCTTTCGGCTGCGCACATAAACCAGGGGTGCCACAAGCGCCAGCACGGTGATCAGCAGCATGACCGCGCCGGCCGAGGCCAGCGCGAGGTTGGCGCGGCCGAACAGGTGATCCATGATGAACTTGGCCGGCACGTCGCTGGCCGTGCCGGGGCCGCCCTGGGTCATGGCCACGACGGTGTCGAAGACCTTGACGACGCCGGTGGCCAGCAGCGTGAAGACGGTGGCCAGCGTCGGCGCCATCATCGGCAGCACGATGGACAGGTAGACGCGCCAGGCCGGGATGCCGTCCAGCCGCGCGGCCTTCCAGATCTCCTCGTCGACGCCGCGCAGGCCGGCCAGCATCAGCGCCATGACCAGCCCCGCCCCCTGCCAGGTGCCGGCGATGACGACGGTGTAGATGACCTTGTCCTGATCGACGATCCAGTCGAACGTGAAATCCTGCCAGCCCAGCTGCTGCATCGCGTTCTGCAGGCCGCTGTCGGGGTTGAGCACCCATTGCCAGACCAGGCCGGTCGCGACGAAGGACATCGCATAGGGGTAGAGGAAGGCCGTGCGCAGCACGCCCTCGCCACGCACCTTCTGGTCGATGAAGACGGCAAGCAGGAAGCCGATGACCATGGCCGCCGCGATGTAGAGCACGCCGTAGACGGCCAGGTTGTGGATGGCGAGCTGCCAGCGCTCGTTGTCCAGCAGGCGCTCGAACTGCTGCAGGCCGACGAAGTCGCCCTTGGGGAAGGTGCGCGACGTGGACATCGAAGTCCGTAGCGTCCACAGCACGGTGCCGACATAGCCGACGAGAACGATGACGGCCAGGGGCAGCAAGGCCCCCCAGGCCGCGAGACCGCGACGCTTCATCCTCAGTTCCTCAGCGCAGCCACGATGTCCTTCTGGACCTTCTCGACCGGGATGTTGCGGTTCCAGTAGCCGGTCAGCACGTCCTGCAGCGCGCCGTTCTGGTCGGGCGTGATGTAGATCTCGCCGTTGCCGAGCTGGCGCGACTTGTCCTTCATCGCGGCCACGCCCATCTGCGCGCAGAGGTCCATCTTGCTGGCGTCCACGTCGGTGCGGATGGGGATGGAACCCTTCTTGATGCTGAAGGCCACCTGCGTGGCTGGCTGGGTGATGACGCTGGCCAGCAGCTGCTGGGCCTTGACCTGGTCGGGCTTGTCGGTCTTGGGGAAGACCATCACGTCGCCCTGCACGATGTAGGGCGCATGCGGGCCGAAGCCGGGCGCACAGCCGTAGTCCCTGCCGGCCTCCTGACGGGCCTGGGCGAACTCGCCCTTGGCCCAGTCGCCCATGATCTGCACGCCGGCGCGGCCGCTGATGAGCAGGGCCGTCGCGTCGTTCCAGTTGCGGCCCGGCGAGCCCTTGTCGGTGTAGCCCTGCAGGCGCTTGAAGGCGAGCAGCACTCGTCTGAAGTCCTCGCCCATGATGGCCTTGGGGTCGCGGTCGCGGAAGACCTTCAGGTAGAGCTCGCGGCCGCCGTAATGGGCCAGCACGGCCGTGAAGACGATGCCGTCCTGCCAGGGCTGGCCGCCGTGGGCCAGGGGCACGAGGCCGGCGGCCTTGAGCCTGTCCAGGGCCGTGAAGAGTTCGTCGAAGCTCCTGGGCTCTTCGATGCCGGCCTTCTTGAAGGCGGCCTTGGAGAACCAGAACCAGGTCATGTTGTGGATGTCCACCGGCGCCGCGTAGTAGTGGCCCTTGACCTTGATGGCCTGCAGCACCGTCTCGGGCAGGAACTTGTCCCAGCCGTCGCGCTGGGCCACCGCGTCGACGTTGTTCAGCATGCCCTGGTCGACGATGTCGCGGAACTGCTGCGTCGTGTTGAACTGCGCGGCCGTCGGCGGGTTGCCGCCGGCGATGCGGTTGATGGCGACCGAGCGGGCCTGCTCGCCCAGCGCGACGGCCGTGTCCACCCAGACGCCGCCTTGGGCGCGATAGGCCTCGGCCAGCGTCTTGACGGCGGCGGACTCGCCGCCCGAGGTCCACCAGTGGATGACCTCGGCCTTCAGCGCTTGAGCGGTGGCGGGCAGGGTTGCGGCGGCGAGCGCGGCGGCGGCCAGGGCATGGCGGGCGGTCTTCATCTTGTCTCCGGATCTTGTGGGGCGAGCGCAGTGTCACCCGGCGCGGTTCAATGCGCCTGAGGGAGAACCCTGTAATATTTCATTTAGAAACTGGCCGTACCCCGGTATGGGTGGCCCAGTTTTCATTAATTATTCGTTCAGAAATCGGCCATACCAGAGGCCGCTGTCCTTCAGCCTGCGTTGCTGGGTCGCGTAGTCCACATGAGCCAGGCCGAAGCGGCGCAGATAGCCCTCGGCCCATTCGAAGTTGTCCAGCAGGCTCCAGGCGAAATAGCCCTTCACTGGCACGCCGGCGTCCATGGCCTGGCGCAGCGCGGCCAGGTGGCGCTGCAGATAGGACAGGCGCTCGGTGTCGTGCACACGGCCTTCGGTCGTCAGCACGTCCTCGAAGGTGGAGCCGTTCTCGGTCAGCTGGATGACGGCGGGCGCGTAATCGCGCTGGATGCGGGCCAACAGGTCGACGAGGCCCTGGGGCGAGACCTCCCAGCCGAAGCCGGTGCGCTCCACGCCTTCGCGCTCGACGAGCCGGGTGCGCGTGGGGCCGCCCGTCGTCGGATCGGGATCGTCCTGCACCACCTCGGGGAAGTAGTAGTTCACGCCGAGGAAATCGGTCGCCGCGGCGATCGCCGCCAGGTCGCCGGCCTCGACGCGCGGTGCGGCCTCGCCCAGCAGGGCCAGCGTGTCTTCGGGGTAGCCACGGCCGAACAGCGGGTCGAGGAACCAGCGGTTGCGCAGGCCGTCGTGGCGCTGCAGCGCGGCAAGGTCCGCGGCGCTGTCGGACGCGGCGGCGATGGGGTGCAGGCTCAGCGTGATGCCGACCTGGGCGTCGGGCGAGTTGCGGCGGATCAGCGCAACGGCCTGGCCGTGGGACAGCAGCACATGATGGCAGGCCTGCATCGCGTCGGCCAGGCTCCTGCCGCCGGGGGCGTGCACACCCTCCCAGTAGCCCATCATGCAGGAGCACCAGGGCTCGTTGTGCGTGATCCAGTGCCCGACGCGGTCGCCCAGGCGGCGGGTGACGATGTCGGTGTATTCGAGAAAGGCGGTGACGGTGTCGCGCGAGGTCCAGCCGCCCTGCTCCTGCAGGGTCTGCGGCAGGTCCCAGTGATAGAGCGTGGCCCAGGGGTCGAGGCCGCGCTCCAGCATGCCGTCCACCAGCCGGTCGTAGAAGGCCAGGCCCGCTTCGTTCACCGGCCCACGGCCTGTGCTCCCGTTAGGCAGGATGCGCGGCCAGGCGATGGAGAAGCGGTAGGCATTGACGCCCAGGGCCTTGGCCATGTCGAGGTCCTGCGGCCAGCGGTGGTAGTGGTCACAGGCGACCTCGGCGTTAGAGCCGTCGCGGATGCGGCCGGGCTCGGCGCAGAAGCGGTCCCAGATGGACTCGCCGCGCCCGTCCTCGCGGGCGCCGCCTTCGATCTGGAAGGACGAGGTGGACACGCCCCAGCGGAAGTCGGCGGGGAAGTCTTTGCGGATCGGGGCGGGGTTGGAGCTCATGCGGCAGGAGGGAAGGCGCCGGCTGGGGGCGCCGGCGCAGATTCGGGAAACAGGAAACAACGTGGGCCAGACGGCACGGGGGCCGCCTGGCACTCGGGACACACCAGGCGGGCCGCGGGGCCCACTGGCGGCGCCTGGTCAGAACTTGTAGGTCCCTCCCAGCAGAAATTGACGGCCGTACGAGGTGTAACGCTCCGGCAGCGTGGCGTTGGGATCCTTGGCGCCGGTAGAGATGCCGACCCGGGTGCGGTAGGGCCGGTCCTGCAGGTTGTTGATCTGCAGCGTCAGCGACAGGCCCTTGAATGCGCCAGTCTCGAAAGAGTAGCCGACTTGCCCGTCCAGGATGGTCTCGGCCGAGATCATGCTGGGTACGTTCTCGCCGAAGGTGCCACGCACAGTGGTCACGAAGGCGGAACGGTGGCGGCTGCCGATGCGAGCCGAGAAGCCGTCGCGCTCGTAGTACAGGACGAAGTTGCTCACCACACCCGAGAGGCCGTCCAGCGGGTTGTTGAGGTTGTTGTCCTCATGCAGCGAACTGCGCGTGTTGGCGTAGCTGAAGCTCATGCCGATGCCGTCCACGGCAGGACTGATCAGGCCGGCGTCCAGCGAGCCACTCAGCTCAGTGCCGGCAATCATGCCGCCGTGACCATTGGCCTGCGTGCTCAGCAGGCCGATGTTGCTGATGGGCGTGTAGGTCGTCGGATTGGGGAAGCCGGTGAAGTCGAACGGAATGCTCTGCGAGTAGACGAAGTTCCTGATGTGCTTGTGGAAGGCCGCTGCCGCCACGTAGCTGCGCTTGCTGAAGTAGTGCTCGGCCGACAGGTCCACCGCATCGGCGCGCCACGGCTCCAGCTTGGCATTGCCACCACTGGCCGACCAGGTGCGGTCGTTGCTGCTGACGCTGATGCCCGAGAAGCCGGCGCGCATGTCTTCCATGTTCGGGCGTGCCAGCACCTTGGCCAGGCCGAAGCGCACGATGGTGTTGGGCGTCACGTCGGCCGACAGGTTGATGCTGGGCAGCGTGTCGGTGTAGCTGGTGCCGCCGCTGGTGGGGTCGCTCGCGCTGGTCTTGGGGTTCCACAGCAGGCCGTTGCTGTACTGCTGGGCATGCACCACGCGCAGGCCCAGGGTGCCGTGCACCGGCACGCCCCAGTCGAACTCCAGACCTAGCTTGGCGTGGCCGGCGGTAACCTTTTCATGGACCGACCAGATGCGGCCCGGCGCCTGATCGGTCGAGGCTGGGACCGCGTCGTACAGGCCGAGCACGCTGGGCAGGTCGAAGTTGACCATGTGGATGTTGCTGCCCGCGAAGCTCAGGTCCGTCGGCGTGCGTAGCAGGTTGCTCGGGATCAGCACCGGGGTGCGGTTGTTCTTGAGGTTGTAGTAGACCTCGGTGCGGTTCATCGACTTGTCGCGCTCGGAGTAGTCCAGGCCCGCTTCGAAGCTGTTCATCCAGCCCTCGAAGTTGCGACCTGCCGAGAGCTTGAGCGCCTTGAGCTCGTCGCGCACCTTGGGGAACTGGCTGCGGCCGTCACGCCCCCAGTTGGCCGGGTCGGTCAGGTAGGCGCTCTTGGGGTCGGAGAAGTCGAAGACCGGCTGGAAGGTGGAGCGGCCGTCACCGGTGACGAAGTGGTCCGGGCCCAGGTCCACGCGGCTCTTGGAGCCCGCCTCCACCTCGGCGTTCTGTTCATCGCGCTTGGCCTTGGACCAGCTGAGGTCGCTCACCAGCTTCCAATCCGCCAGCTTGAGTTCGTTGTTCCAGCCGACGGCGCGGATGTCGTCCTGGCGCTTGTTGTAGGTCGTCAGGGCCACGGGCGTGGCATTCGTGACGTCGGCACGGGTGACGATCTTGTCGCCGTTGACGTAGCTGGTCTGGGCGTTGGTCCAGACGGCACCCGACCAGGTCGACATGTCCGACATCACCGTGCGGCGCGCCTCGGTCTGGTCGAACTTGGAGTAGTACAGGTCCACCGTGCCGTGCAGGTTGGCGTTGGGCTTGTACTCCAGCACGCCCATCAGCCCGTCGCGCTTCTGGCGCGACGAGGCCGCGCCCAGCTCGAAGCCCTGCAGCGCCACGGCGTCGGTCGGCACGCCGGCCAGCGGTGAACCCCAGTTGTTGGTATTGGCCCACCACCAGCTCTTGTAGTGCTTCTCCTGGCTGGGCGAGTCGAGATGGGCGAAGCCCACGGCCGCGCCGAAGGTGCGGTCCGCAGACTGGGTCACGTAGGACGCGCTGAGGCGGTTGCCCATACCCGAGATTTCCGGGTTGAGCGCGCCATTGGAGTTGCGCTCCAGGCGTGCGCCGACGACCGCCCGCGAGCTGCCGAAGTCCAGCGGCCGCAGCGTCTTCATATTGATCGTGCCCGACAGCCCCTGGGCGGACAGGCTGGCGTCAGGCGTCTTGTAGACGGTGGCGGCATTGATCAGCTCCGACGGAAACTGGTCGTATTCCACCGAACGGTTGTCGCCGGTGGAGACGATCTCGCGGCCGTTCAGCAGCGTCACGCCGTAGCGAGGCGCCATGCCTCGGATGCTGATGACGGACGAGCGGCCGGCCACGCGCTGGGCGGTGAGGCCAGGCAGGCGGGAGATGGCATCCGCGATGGACACATCGGGCAGCTTGCCGATGTCTTCGGCCGAGATGGCCTCGACGATGGCATCGGCATTGCGTTTGGTGCTGATGGAGCTTTCAAGGCTGGCGCGAAAGCCGCTCACCGTCACTGTGTCCAGCTTCTGGTCGCCGGCGGACTGGGCCTGCGCCTGGGTCGGCATCGGCAGACACAACAGGCCGACACAGACGGCCGCCACGGGTGTGAGGCGTTGACGGGCGGGAATGGACGCGAAAGCGCGCCCTGCGGCGCGCAGCTGGTGGACTGGCATTTCTTTGTCTCCTGGTTCGATCTTGTTCGCTGCTTGGCGAGGCCATCTTGCGGATCGTGCTTCGCCTGCCCGGCAGGTGAGTTTCGTCGCAAAATGGAACCGGTTCCAAACGCGGCGCAAATCTAAATCGCCAGTGCCCACCTTGTCAATCTCGCCCGCCCGGGGGTTGACGTTTTTTCGTCTCACCAGCTACCGTCGCAGCCCCAACCGAACGACAACGATGCCCCGCGCCACTCCCATCCTGACCGGCACCCTGCTGCTGTGTGTCGCCACTCTTGCCGACGCGGCAGGAACCGATTCCATCGTGCAGGCCTGGCCGACACGCCCGTCCGTGCGCGACGCCGCCCTGGAAGCCCGCGTGGAGGCCGCGCTGAAGGGCCTGAGCCTGCGTCAGAAGATCGGCCAGATGACCCAGCCCGAGATCCGCGCGATCACGCCCGACGAGGTGCGCGACTACGCCATCGGCACCGTGCTCAACGGCGGCGGCGGCTGGCCGGGCCAGGACCGCAACGCCACGCCGGCACGGTGGCGCGCGCTGTCCGAGCAGTTCCAGGCCGCGGCCCGGCAGGCCACGCCGGGCGTCCCGCTGCTGTGGGGGACCGACGCCGTGCACGGCCACAACAATGTGCGCGGCGCCACCCTCTTCCCGCACCACATCGCGCTGGGCGCGACGCGCGACGCCGACCTGGTGCGCGACATCGGCCGCGCCACCGCCAGCGCGGTGCGCGCCTCTGGCCTGCACTGGACCTTCGCACCCACGCTGGCCGTCGTGCAGGACGTCCGCTGGGGCCGCACTTATGAAAGCTTCGGCGCCGACCCGGCCCTGGTGCGCCGCCTCGGCCAGGCCGAGGTCGAGGGCCTGCAGGACGGGCTCGCGCAGGGTCGCGGCGTGCTGGCGACGGCCAAGCACTTCATCGCTGACGGCGGCACGCGGCGCGGCATCGACCAGGGCGTCAGCCATGCCACGGCCACCGAGCTGGCCCAGGTGCACGGCGCCGGCTACCTCGGCGCGCTGGACGCCGGCGTGCAGACCGTGATGGCCTCCTTCAGCAGCTGGACCGACAGCGCCGGCTATGTCGAGCACGGCAAGATGCACGGCAATGCGGCGCTGCTGACCGGCGTGCTGAAAGACCGCTTGGCCTTCGACGGCCTCGTCGTCAGCGACTGGGACGGCATCGCCCAGCTGCCCGGCTGCACGGTGGACGACTGCCCTGCCGCGATCAATGCCGGCATCGACATCGTCATGGTCCCCTTCCACTGGAAGCCCTTCATCGCCAACACGGTGAAGGCCGTCGAGCAGGGCCGCATCCCGATGGCACGCATCGACGACGCGGTGCGGCGCATCCTGCGCGTGAAGTTCGGCGTCGGCATGCAGCCGGCCGTGCCCGCCACGGTGGAGGCCATGCAGGCGCCCGAGCTGGCGCGCCGCGCGGTGCGCGAGTCCCTGGTGCTGCTGAAGAACCGGCCGGGCCTGCTGCCGCTCAGGCCGACGGCGCGCGTGCTCGTCGTCGGCGCGGCGGCCGACAGCCTGCCCCACCAGTCCGGCGGCTGGAGCCTCACCTGGCAGGGCCGCGACACGACGAATGCCGACTTCCCCCAGGGCACGACGCTGTTGGCCGCGCTGCGCCAGCGCCTGGGCGGGCCCCAGGTCGCCTTCGACGCCGACGGCAGCCGCAGCGACCCGGCCCGCTTCGACGCCGTCGTGGCCGTGCTGGCCGAGTCGCCCTATGCCGAGGGTGAGGGCGACATCCGCATCACCGACAACCTGCGCCACAGCCGGCGCCAGCCGCAGGACCTGGCGCTGCTGCAGCGCGTGGCCGGCCGCGGCGCGCCCGTCGTCACGCTGCTCTATTCCGGCCGGCCGCTCTATGTGAACGACCTGGCCAACCACAGCGACGCCTTCATTGCCGCCTGGCTGCCGGGGAGCGAAGGCGCCGGCCTCGTGGACGCCCTCGTCGCCCCGGCCGACGGCAGGCCCTGGCCGGGCTTCACAGGCCGCCTGCCCTTCCCCTGGCCGGCCGGGCCCTGCCAGTTCAGCAGCCATGAAGCCAAGCCCTGGTGGCCCGTCGGCGGCGGCCTGAGCGGCAAGGAAACGCAAGCCGGCGGCAAACTTCTCCCCGAACCCGCCGACCCGCAGCCCATCTGCCCACTGTGATTCAATCCGCCCAGCAGACCTAGAGGGCGAATGGCAACGATCAAGGACGTGGCGAGACTGGCAGGCGTGGGCGTGGGCACCGCATCGCGCGTCATCAGCGGAAACGGTTCCGTCGCGCCGGCCACGGCCGAGCGCGTGCGCAAGGTCATCGCCCAGCTCAAGTTCCGCCCCTCGCAGACGGCGCGCTCGCTGGGTGCCGGCACGTCCAAGCTGATCGGCGTCTACATCCCCTTCCTGCGCGGCACCTACTACACGCCCATCCTGCGCACCATCGACCTCGTGCTGCGCGCGCAGGGTCTGCACATGGTGGTGGCCTTCGGCGAAGGCATCGAGGACGAGCGCGTCGAGACCAAAGACGGCGTGCGCTTCCTGCTGGACCGCGACTGCGACGGCCTCATCGTGCTGTCCAATGCCATCCAGGACGAGGACATCAAGGCACTGGGCCCGGCCGCGCGCCAGGTCGTCGTGCTGAACCGCCACTTCGACCGCATCCGGGAGCAGTGCTTCACGGCCGACCATGTGCAGGGCGGCGTGCAGGCGGCGCGCGCACTGCTGCAGCACAAGCACAAGGACATCGCCGTCGTGTCCGGACCGGGCAGCTCGCCCGACAACGTCGCCCGCCTGGCCGGCTTCATGGGCGAGCTGGCGCTGCGCGGCCTGGACACGTCCAAGCTGCTGACCGTGCCGGGCGACTTCTCCAACCAGGCCGGCTGGGACGCGGCCGAGGTGCTGCTGAGCGCCAAGCGCCTGCCGACCGCCGTGTTCTGCGCCAACGACGAGATGGCCATCGGCCTGCTCTCGCATTTCCAGGAGCGCGGCGTGTCGGTGCCGCACGAGGTGTCGGTGCTGGGCTATGACGACTCGCCGAGCGCGGAGTTCGCAGCACCCCGCCTCACGTCGGTGCACATCCCCAGCCACGAGGTCACGCTCTCGGGCCTGAACTGGCTGCTGAACCGCTGCTACGGGCTGGAGCTGCCGGTGGCACGGCAGTTCGACATCTCGGTGACCTGGCGGGCCTCGGTGGCGGCACCGCCTGCGCGCAAACGCGGCTGACGGCAACAGCCGCCACAATCCGGGCCTGAACTTTCTGTTTCGGCCCACTTCTATGCCGCCCCACGCTCACTTCGTTCGCTGCCCCCCGAGGGGCGCGTCAGTGGCTCCGGACGGCCGAGCACCCCTGACATGTCCTCTCGCGTCCTGACCGGCATCACCACCACCGGCACCCTGCACCTCGGCAACTACGTCGGCGCCATCCGCCCGGCCATCGCCGCCAGCCGCACCCCGGGCGTGGAGAGCTTCTTCTTCATGGCCGACTTCCACGCGCTGATCAAGTGCGACGAGCCGGACCGCATCGCCCGCTCCAGCCGCGCCATCGCCGCTACCTGGCTGGCTGCCGGCCTGGACACCGAGCGCGTCACCTTCTACCGCCAGAGCGACATCCCCGAGATCCCCGAGCTGACCTGGCTGCTGACCTGCGTGACGGCCAAGGGCCAGATGAACCGCGCCCATGCCTACAAGGCCGCGGTGGACGCGGCGACGGCCGCCGGCGAGGAACCCGACGCCAACGTGACAATGGGCCTGTTCAGCTACCCGGTGCTGATGGCGGCCGACATCCTGATGTTCAACGCGCACAAGGTGCCGGTGGGCAAGGACCAGGTGCAGCACATCGAGATGACGCGCGACATCGCCCAGCGCTTCAACCACCTGTTCGGCCAGGGCCGCGAGCTGTTCACGCTGCCCGAGGCCGTGACCGATGCCGAGATGGAGCTGCTGCCCGGCCTGGACGGCCGCAAGATGAGCAAGAGCTATGACAACGTCATCCCTCTGTTCGAAGGCGGCAGCGCGGCGCTGAAGGACGCGGTCGCGCGCATCGTCACCGACAGCAAGCTGCCCGGCGAGCCCAAGGCCCCCGAGGGCCAGGCCCTGGTCACGATCTACGACGCCTTCGCTTGCGCCCAGCAGCGCGCCGCCTTCCGTGCGGCGCTGCGCGGCGGCCTGGGCTGGGGCGAGGCCAAGCAGCAGCTGGTGGCGCTGATCGAAGGCCAGATCGGCCCGATGCGCGCCCGCTACGACGAGCTGATGGCCCACCCCGAGCGGCTCGAGGCCATCCTGCAGGCCGGCGCTGCGCGCGCCCGCGCGATGGCCGCGCCCCTGCTGAAGCAGCTGCGCGAGGCCGTAGGGCTGCGGCCCTACACGTCCGCCGCCGCAACGGCCAAGGCCGCCAAGCTCGATAAAGCGGCGCTGCCCGTCTTCAAGCAATACCGCGAAGCCGACGGCAGGTTCTACTTCAAGCTGCTGTCGGCCGGCGGCGAGCTGCTGCTGCAGAGCAGCGGCTTCGAGCAGGGCCGCGACGCCGGCCAGTGGGTCGCGCGGCTCAAGCGCGAGGGCTCGGCCGCATTGAGCGCCGACGCGCCGGTGCGGCGCGAGGGCTCGGACGCCGACATCGCCGCCGCGCTGACCGCCTTCCAGGAAGAAGGCTGAAGTGAGCGCCCAGCCCGCCATCACCGAACTGCTGGCGGGCACCGCCCGCGGCGACGCGGCCTCGCTGCAGCAACTCTACGCACTGCTCTACCCCGAGATCAAGCGCGTGGCGCGCGTGCGCCTGGCGCAGAGCGGCCCCAATGGGCGGATGGCGGGGCTGAACACGACGGCCCTGGTGCACGAGGGCTTCCTGCGCATGGCCGACCAGCAGGGCCTGCAGGGCGACACGCGCGGCCATTTCTTCGCCTACGTCGGCCGCGTGCTGCGCTCGGTGGTCATCGACCACCTGCGCACCGAGGGCCGCGACAAGCGCGGCGGCGACGCGGTGATGGTGACGCTGTCTGCCGCCGGCGACGTGGCCGCCGCGCAGAGCCAGGCGGTCGACCTGATCGGCCTGGACCAGGCGCTGGCGCGCATGCGCGAACTCGACGCGGGGCTCTACGAGCTGATCGAGATGATCGGCTTCGCCGGCCTGTCCATCGCCGAGGTCGCCGCCGTGCGCGGCCTGTCCACGCGCAGCATCAACCGCGAGCTGCTGAAGGCCCGGGCGCTGCTGCAGGAGCTGCTCGGCGACCCGCCCACCACCGTCTACTGATGCAGACGGGGCCGGGCTTGCAGGCGAGCGACTGGAAGCGCCTGTCCGCGCTGTTCGACGAACTGGCCGAGCTGCCCGCGGCCGAGCGTCAGGCCCGCCTGGCCGCGCTGCAACCGCCCGAGCTGGCCGCGCGCCTGGCGCGCATGCTGGCCTCGCTGCCCGCCGAGGATGAGGACGCCACCGTCATCGTCGAGATGCCGGGCTACAACGCCGGCCTGGTCGCGGCGCTGAGCGAACCGACGCTCTCGGCCACCACCCCGCCCCAGCCCGGCGACCGCCTGGGCTCCTGGTGCCTGGCCGAGCTGCTCGGCGAGGGCGGCATGGGCCAGGTCTGGCGCGCCGAGCGGGCCGATGGCCTCTACCAGGGCGAGGCCGCCATCAAGCTGCTGCGCGCCGACCGCTCCGGCCCCGGCCTGGCCGCGCGCTTCGCCCGCGAGCGCGCGCTGCTCGGCCGGCTGACCCACCCCGGCATCGCGCGCATGCTGGACGCCGGCGAGCAGGACGGCCGCGCCTACCTGGTGCTGGAGTACGTGCCGGGGCGCACGCTGTCCGAGCATGTGCGCGAGCACGACCTCGGCCTCGTGGAGCGCGTGAGGCTGCTGCTGGAGGTGGCGCGCGCCGTCGAGCATGCGCATGCCCAGCTCATCCTGCACCGCGACCTCAAGCCCGGCAACGTCATGGTGGACGAGCGGGGCAAGGCCAAGCTGCTGGACTTCGGCATCGCCGGCCTGCTGGACGACTCGGGCCACCAGGCCGACCACCAGCTGACGCTGATCTCCGGCCGGCGCCTGACGCCGGCCTATGCGGCACCCGAGCAGATCACCGGCGAGTCGGTCGGCGTGGCCAGCGACATCTATTCGCTGGGCGTCATGCTCTACGAGCTGGCCAGCGGCGAGCTGCCCTTCGGCGAGCGCGGCCTCAACCGCACGGCGCTGGAGCATGCGGTGCTGCATGGCGACGCCCAGCGAATCTCGCGCTCGACGCGCGGCACGCGCACCTCGGGCTCGACCGGCGGCGCCACCCTGCACGGCGCCAGCGCCAGCGCCGGCCCGGGCCGGCCGCATGACGCCGAACGCGCGGCCGGCGACCTGGAGGCCATCGCGGCCAAGGCGCTGCGCAAGGAGCCGGCCGAGCGCTACGCCAGCGTCGGCGGCTTCATCGACGACCTGGAGCACTGGCTGGCCCAGCGCCCGGTCAGCGTGCGCGCTGAGGACTGGTGGCATCGCGTGCGGCTCTGGATGCGGCGCAACGCGGCGCTGGCGATCGGCGCCACGCTGATGTTCGCGACGCTCAGCGCCGGCCTGGCCGTCAGCCTGTGGCAGCGCCGCGAGGCCCAGGCGGCGGCGCGCCAGAGCGAGGCGGTCACACGCTTCCTGACCGAGCTGCTGTCCAGCGCCAACCCCGATCGGCACGGCGGCCACACCCCGAATGTGCTGGAGCTGCTGGACCGCAGCCGCGCCGAGCTGCCGACGCGCTTCGCGGACGACCCGGTCACGCATGCCCGCGTGCTGGAGGTGATGGGCAACACCTATGCGGACATGAACCGCTTCGACGTCGCGCTCCCGCTCGCCGACCAGCTCGTCGCGCTGACCCGCGAGCTCTGGGGCGAGGACGACCCGGCCAGCCTGCGCGCGCTGCGCCTGCGCCTGCGGCTGGACACCGCGCTGAGCTCGCCGCTGGGCGTCATCGCGCGCGGCGAGCCGCTGCTGGCCGCGCTGGAGCACCGGCATGTCGACCCGGGCGAACAGCTGGATCTGCGCTACCAGCTCATCGTCGCCTACGCCCAGGCCGGCCGGCCTGACGACGCCGAGCGCCTGCGCGCCGAGACCTGGCCGCTGGTGCTCGAGCGCTTCCCGGCCGACTCCTTCGACGCGCAGTACTTCAACGCCTACGTCTACCACCTGCGCCTGGCCCAGGGCCGGCTGCAGGACGCCGAGAAGCTGATGCTGGACATCCGCCCGGCCATGCTCAAGCCGCCGGCCCACCGCGAGCGCTTCGCGCTGCAGCTGCGCCGCCACCTGTGGAACGCGCAGGCGCGGCTGGGCCGGCCCGAGGCGACGGTCGAGGCGGCCCTGCAGCTGGCGGCGGACTGCGACGCGCTGCTCGGCCCCGGCAACCTCAGCGCCCAGCGCACGCGCAGCGACCTGGCCCGCCAGCTCGGCGCGCGCGGCCAGTGGGCCGAGGCCCTGCCCGTGCACGAGACTCTGGCGGCAAGCATCCGCGCCGCCGACCACCCGCGGCTGCGCCTGCCGCTGGACGCCGCGGCCCTGCTCGCCCGGGTCAACGCCGGCCGCAGCCAGGGCGCCGCCGCCGAGGTGCAGCGCCTCACCGAGGCCCTGCAGCCCTCGCAGCTGCTGACGGGGCCGAACTGGGTCGAGGCCAGCGGCAATGTCGTGCGTGCGGCCCTGGCCCTGCAGCGCCCCGACCTCGCCGGCATCGCGCTCGCGCCGCTGCAGGACCTGGAAGCCCAGCCCTGGCTGCAGCAGCATGCCGCGCTGCAGAGCCTGATCGCGCAATGGCAGGGCGAGCTGCTGCGCGCGCGCGGCGCGCTGCCGGCCAGCATCGCGGCGCTGCGCCAGCGCGTCGCCTACCTCGACGGCCTGCCCCAGCCCGAGCCGCTGGCGCACTGGGCCGCCCAGCTCGACCTGGCCCTGAGCCTGCGCCGCGCGCGCCAGCCCGTGGCCGAGGCCCTGGCCCGCGCCGACGCGCTGCGCCCGGCCTGGCTGGGCAGCCATCCGCTGGACCGGCTGCGCCGCGAGCTCGATGGCCCGGCCATGCCGGCGGACTGGGACGGCCAGTTCTAGAGGACTCACTCTAGCCGCAGGGTGTTTACCCGTAGCGGGGCACGCTTGACGCGCGGTTAACTTCACCGCTCCCGAAATAAGAATGCCCGAGGAGACTCACATGGCCACGATCGCCGCCGACCAGCTCGCCCTGCCACGCCTGTACCACTGGGAGCGCACGGCGGCCGGCACGGTGACGCTGACTCAGCCCATGGGTGGCCCCGTCGTCAAGGACTTCACCTGGGCCCAGGTGGGCGACCAGGTGCGCCGCATGGCCGCCTTCCTGAAGGCCCGCGGCACCGCCGAGGGCTGGCCGGCCGATGCCAAGGTGGCCATCCTGTCCAAGAACTGCGCCTGGTGGCTGATGAGCGACCTCGCCATCTGGATGGCCGGTTATGTCTCCGTGCCGTTGTACCCGACGCTGGCCCCCGAGACGATCAGCCAGATCCTCACGCACAGCGAGGCGCGCTTCCTCTTCGTCGGCAAGCTCGACGGCTGGGAGCACATGAAGCCCGGCGTGCCGGCCGGCCTGGCCGGCGCGAGCTATGCGCTGTCGCCCGACGATGCGCGCAGCACCTACGAGGACTGGGACGCGATCTGTGCCCGCACCGAGCCGTTGAAGGGCGAGGTGGTGCGCGCGGCCGACGAGCTCTGCACGCTGATCTACACCTCGGGCACGACCGGCCTGCCCAAGGGCGTGATGCACAACTTCGGCGCCTTCGCCTGGGCCGTGGACGCCGGCCTCAGGCGCATCCCGATGACGGGCCGCGACCGCATGCTGTCCTATCTGCCGCTGGCACATGTGGTGGAGCGCACCCTGGTCGAGCATGGCTGGCTGGCCACCGGCATGCGGGTCTATTTCGCCGAGTCGCTGGACACCTTCGCGGCCGACCTGCAGCGCGCGCTGCCGACGGTCTTCTTCAGCGTGCCGCGGCTGTGGGTCAAGTTCCAGCAGGGCGTGCAGGCCAAGATGCCGCAGCAAAAGCTCGACCGCCTGTTGCGCCTGCCGATCATCGGCGGCCTGGTGCGCAGGAAGGTGCTCAAGGCCCTGGGCCTGAACCACTGCCATTTCGCTGCCGGCGGCGCCGCGCCGATGCCGGTGGCGCTGCTGGAGTGGTATGCGCGGCTGGGCCTGGCCATCAACGAGGGCTATGGCATGACCGAGAACCTGGCGCTGTCCCACCTGACCGTGCCGGGCAGGAACCAGCGCGGCACGGTAGGCCCGGCCTACGAGGGCGTGCAGGTGCGCATCGCCCCCGACAGCGGCGAGCTGCAGATGCGCAGCCCGGCCGTGATGCTGGGCTACTACAAGGCGCCCGAGCAGACCCGCGAGGCCTTCACCGCCGACGGCTGGCTGCGCACCGGCGATAAGGCCAGCCAGGACCCGGACGGCTGCGTGCGCATCACCGGCCGGGTGAAGGACCTGTTCAAGACCAGCAAGGGCAAGTACGTCGCGCCCGCGCCCATCGAGGACCGCCTGGGCATGAACCCCAATGTCGAGGCCTGCTGCGTGGCCGGCGCCAACATGGGTCAGCCGCTGGGCATCGCGATGCTGTCGCCCCAGGGCCTGCAGCGCGCCAGCAGCGAGGCCGAGCGCACCACGCTGATGGCCGAGCTGAGCCGCCACCTGGACGACGTGAACGCGCGCCTGGACCCGCACGAGCAGCTCGACACCCTGGTCCTCATCAAGACGCCTTGGACCGTGGACAACGGCTTCATCACGCCGACCTTCAAGGTCAAGCGCAACCGCATCGAGGAGGCTTATGGCGCCGAGTTCGAGAGCTGGGTGGGCAAGCGGGCCAAGGTGCAGTTCGGGGACTGAGGCAGGACCGAGAACAGGCCCGGCGGCCTGTTCGACGCCTGCCGAAGGACGGCCGCCATGCAAGGCGGTCGGCATGAGTGAGCACCGAGGACGAGCCCTGCGGCTCGTCCGACGGCTCACGAAGGACCGCCGCCATGCAGGGCGGCGGGCATGAGGCGGGGCTGCAGCTGATGCAAGATATCGGGCCATGAAGCCCCTGCCCTCACCCGACCCCGAGGTTCACCGCAACACGCTGCTGCGCGAGCAGGATGACGTGATCGCGAAACACCTCGCCGCGGCCATGCGGTCCGGCGAGCTGCAGAGCGCCGAGAGTTTTGGCCGTCCGCTGCAGGAGGCCGAAGGCTGGGCCGAGACGCCCCTGGAGTTCCGCCTGCCTTTCAAGGTGCTGAAGAACGCCGGCGTGCCGCCGCCGGAGCTGGAGTTGTTCAAGACCCGCGCGGATTTGCGCAGGCAGCTGGACGCAAGCCGCGACGATGCCGAGCGCGCGGCCTTGCGGCAGAAGCTGTCAGAGCTGGAGCAGCTCATTGCACTGCGCCTCGAAGGCATGCGTGCCAGCGGCAGGATCTAACTTCTCCAGTAGTCTGACCGCCCGTAATGGGCGCGCAGATGCTCCACCCACAGTCGCGTGCGCAGCGGCAGATGCCTGGACTGCGGGAACACGGCATAGATGCCATTGGGCGGCGCTGCGAACTCGTCCAGCACACTGACCAGCCGGCCTGCCGCAAGGTCGGCCTCGACCTCCCAGGTGCTGCGCCAGGCGATGCCCAGCCCCTCCACGCACCAGTCGTGCAGCACCTGGCCGTCGCTGCAGTCCAGCCGGCCCTGGGCCCGGGTTTCGGGGCGCAGATGCTGCACGGCACCGTCGATCCGGAAGGCCCAGCCGCGGGTCTGGCTGGCCTCCGAGCTGAGCGTCAGGCAGGCATGGCGGGCCAGTTCGTCGGGATGGCGGGGCGTGCCGGCACGCTTCAGATAGGCCGGCGCGGCGACGCATTGGCGCCGGTTGTCGGCCAGCCGCGTGCTGACGAGGCTGGAGTCCGGCAGGTCGCCCACGCGCACCGCGCAGTCGAAGCCCTCGTGGACGATGTCGACGACGCGGTCGCTGAGATTCAGCGACAGGCTCAGCTCCGCATGCTCGGCGAGGAAGCGCGGCACCAGCGGCGCAACGTGGCGGCGGCCGAAACCGGCCGGCGCGGTCACGCGCAGATGCCCGCTGGCCTTCAGGCCACCGGCGCTGACGGCGCCTTCAGCGTCGGCCAGCGCGGCGATCAGGCGCTGGCAGTCCTCCAGAAAGGACTGGCCCTCGGGTGTCAGCGTCAGCCGCCGCGTCGTGCGCAGCATCAGCTTGACGCCCAGGCGCGCCTCCAGCGCGTCCAGCCGCCGGCCCATGACGGCCGGCGCGACGCCTTCCACCGCCGCCGCCGCCGTCAGGCTGCCCTTGCCGGCGACGAGGACGAAGGACTCCATCTGCTTGAGCTTGTCCATGCCCGGATTGTGCTGACTTGCCGATGCAAAGACAGCGGTTTCAGCATGTATCTTTGCGTTTTGGTCACAGATTCCTTGCGCCACCGCATGCGAATCCCGGGCTCGCGCGGGGGCAAGATGTGCAGCAATCCGTCAACCGTCTTCATGGAGGCCCCCATGTCCCGCACCACGCTCCACCGCCTGCAGGTCGATGCCGACCTGGCCCGCTTCATCGATGCCGAGGTGCTGCCCGGCACCGGCGTGGCAGCCGACACTTTCTGGGCCGGCTTCAGCCAGTTGGCCCATGAGCTCACGCCGATGAACCGCGCGCTGCTGGCCGAACGCGACCGCCTGCAGGCCGAGATCGACGCCTGGCACGAGGCCCACCCGGGCACTATCGCCGACATGCCGGCCTACAAGGCCTTCCTGACCCGCATCGGCTACCTCGTCGAGCCGCCGGCCCAGGTGCAGGTCAGCACCGCCAATGTCGACGCCGAGCTGGCCTGCCAGGCCGGCCCGCAGCTGGTCGTGCCCATCCTGAATGCCCGCTATGCGCTGAACGCGGCCAATGCGCGCTGGGGCTCGCTGTACGACGCGCTCTACGGCACCGACGCCATCCCCGAGACCGACGGCGCCACGCGCGCCGGCGCCTACAACCCGGTGCGCGGCGCCAAGGTCATCGCCTTCGCCCGCCAGGTGCTGGACCAGGCCGCGCCGCTGGCGGCCGGCTCGCATGCCGACGCGATCGGCTACCGCGTCGAGGCGGGCCGGCTCGTCGTCACGCTGGCCTCGGGCGCGACGACCGGCCTGCAGGACCCGGCCGCCTTTGCCGGCCACCAGGGCGACGCCGCCGCGCCGAGCAGCGTGCTGCTGGTCCACCACGGCCTGCACCTTGACATCCGCATCGACCGCACGACGCCCATCGGCAAGAGCGATGCGGCCGGGGTGGCCGACGTCGTGCTGGAGTCGGCACTGTCCACCATCCTGGACCTGGAAGACTCCGTCGCCGCCGTCGACGCCGAAGACAAGCTGCTGGCCTACCGCAACTGGCTGGGCATCCAGCTGGGCACGCTGACCGAGGAAGTCGCCAAGGGCGGCAAGACCTTCACGCGCCGCCTGAACGCCGACCGCGTCTACACGGCGCCGAACGGCGGTACGGTCACGCTGCACGGCCGCTCGCTGATGTTCGTGCGCAATGTCGGCCACCTGATGACCAACCCGTCCATCCTGCTGGACGACGGCAGCGAGATCCCCGAGGGCATCATGGACGCCGTCGTCACGACGACGATCGCGATGCATGACCTGAAGCGCCGTGGCAACAGCCGCACCGGCTCGGTCTACATCGTCAAGCCCAAGATGCACGGCCCGGCCGAGGTGGCCTTCGCGGCCGAGCTGTTCACGCGCGTCGAGAAGCTGCTCGGCCTGCCGGACAGCACGGTCAAGCTGGGCATCATGGACGAGGAGCGCCGCACCTCGGTCAACCTGAAGGCCTGCATCGCCGCCGCCGCCAGCCGCGTCGCCTTCATCAACACCGGCTTCCTGGACCGCACCGGCGACGAGATGCACACCGCCATGCGCGCCGGCCCCATGCTGCGCAAGGGCGACATGAAGACCACGAGCTGGATCCAGGCCTACGAGCGCAGCAATGTGCTCACGGGGCTGGCCTGCGGCCTGCGCGGCCGCGCCCAGATCGGCAAGGGCATGTGGGCCATGCCCGACCTGATGGCCGCGATGCTGGAACAGAAGATCGGCCACCCCAGGGCCGGCGCCAACACCGCCTGGGTGCCCTCGCCCACCGCCGCGACGCTGCATGCGCTGCACTACCACCAGGTCAACGTCGCCGCCGTGCAGCAGGAGCTGGAGAAGGTCGACCTCGGCGCCGAGCGCGAGGCCATCCTGAACGCGCTGCTGACCATCCCCGTCGCTCCCAAGGCCGACTGGACCGCCGAGCAGCGCCAGCAGGAGCTGGACAACAACGTGCAGGGCATCCTCGGCTACGTGGTGCGCTGGGTGGACCAGGGCGTGGGCTGCTCCAAGGTGCCCGACATCAACGGCATCGGCCTGATGGAAGACCGCGCGACGCTGCGCATCAGCAGCCAGCACATCGCCAACTGGCTGCGCCACGGCGTCGTGAGCGCCGAACAGGTGCGCGAGACCTTCGCCCGCATGGCCAAGGTCGTCGACGGCCAGAACGCGGGCGATGCCGCCTACAAGTCACTGGCCGCCAGTCCGCAGGGCGCTGCGATGCAGGCAGCACAGGATCTGGTGTTCAAAGGCGAGGCGCAGCCGAGCGGGTATACGGAGCCGCTGCTGCATGCGTGGCGGCTGAAAGTGAAAGGCGCAGCATGAAGTCACTTTCGGAAAAAAAAATTTACGCCCCTGCCAAAAGTCATAAAACTTGACGGACTAGGGGGGGGATGCGTCGCTGCGGGACAACAAAACCGGCTCACCCCCCGAAAATCAGGGCCGAGCCTCTCCTTTGACACCGCTCGAGGGGAACGGTGCACTTCTCCGCAGCCAGAGGGGCTTCCTGACTTGATACCGAATGCTCCAAGTGCCGGTCCTGCCTAGGCTTTGTTGAAGACGCCGGGAAGCAGCGCCGATGGGTGCGGATAGCGATTCACCCGACGCACGCGAGAACCCAGGACCTGCTCGATCACGGAAGCACGGCTCAATTGGGACGAACCCTTGACTTCGCTAACGCAGCCTCACACAGACTACCGCCCTCCTTGCCGTGTCACCGCGGCGACGAGTCAAGTCTCGGCCACGACGCCGGGCGGGTGATCATCCCTTTGGAGCCTCTTCTTATGTTCAAACGAAACGCAATGAGCGCCGCGGTGCTGGCCTGCCTGACCGCAGCGGCCGTGCCAGCTCTAGCCCAACAACAGCTGGAGCGTGTCGAAGTCACAGGCAGCCGCATCCTGTCCGTCAACGCTGAGTCCGCGGCCCCCATCCAAGTGATGACGGCCGCCGACATCAAGGCGTCCGGTGTGACCAATCTGCAGGATCTGCTGCTCAAGAACCCGACCTTCGGTACGCCCAGCATCAGCCGCACGAATTCCAACTTCTCGACGTCCAGCGCCGGCGTGTCGACCGTCGACCTGCGCAACCTCGGCGTTGACCGCACCCTGGTGCTGGTCAACGGCCGCCGCTATGTGTCCGGCGTGCCGGGCTCGATGGCCGTTGACCTGAACACCATCCCGACTGACTTCATCGAACGCGTCGAAGTCATGACCGGCGGCGCCTCGTCCACCTACGGCTCCGACGCCGTGGCCGGCGTGGTCAACATCATCCTGAAGCGCAATTTCGAAGGCGTGAACATGGATGCGTCGGTCGGCCAGAGCCAGAAGAACGACGACACGCTGAAGAAGTTCGGCATCACCTTCGGCACGAACGCGGCCGACGGCAAGGGCAACATCATGGCCCACTTCGCCGTCAGCAAGCAGGGCGCCGTGTACTCGCGCGACCGCGAAGCCTCGGCCGTTGACCAGATCTCGACGAGCGCACTCACCGGTGAGGCGTCCGACATCTTCAAGGTCAAGCGCCCCTTCTATTCGAGCTTTGCTCCGCAAGGCCGCTTTTTCTACACCAGCCCCACGGGTGCGAAGACCAGCCGCACGTTCGACGCGAACGGCAATCTGATCCCGTTCTCAAGCAATGGCCCCGCGGGTGACGGCGTCGGCGCGACCGGCTTCAACCGCTCCGCCTTCCGCACGATCGCGATCCCCACGGATCGTGTGCTGATGGCGACCAAGGGCGACTACGCGCTCAACGAGTCCCATACCCTGTTCTTCGAAGGCACCTACGCCAACACGAAGACCTTCACCCATCTCGAGCCCTTCCCGCTGGATTCGTCCGTGAACGTCACGCCGGGCGGCGGCAACATCCCGGCCGAAACTCTGGTGAACGGCGTCAAGGTCGCCAATCCTTTGATCCCGCCGGCGCTGCTCGCGCTGATGACGGACCGCAACGGTGATGGCCTGAAGGACTACAACTTCACCCGTCGCATGTCCGACGTCGCCGATCGCACCCAGTCGGCCAACCGCGACACCTTCCGCGTTGTCGGCGGGGCCAAGGGCGACCTGACCAAGAGCTGGTCCTATGAGACCTACGTCGGCTACGGCTTCACCCGCGAAGGGCAAGTTGGTACCGGTCAGATCAACGTGATGAACCTGTACAACGCACTGAACGTGATTCCCGATGCCTTCGGGAACCCGATCTGCGTGAGCGCCGATGCACGCAAGCAGGGTTGCGTGCCGGCCAACATCTTCGGCGCCAACACTCTGAGCGCTGCTGCGGCCAAGTACATCAACGCACCGAGTTCGCTGAACACGAGCGTGAGCCAGAAGATGGCCGGCGCATCGGTTACCGGCGACGCCTTCGACCTGCCTGCCGGCCCCGTCGGCGTTGCGGCTGGTTTTGAATGGCGCAAGGAGGCTTCCGCCACCAATTTCGACGCACTGACCCAATCCGGCCTCAACGGCGGCAATGCATTGGCCAACACTGCAGGCCAGTACAGCGTTCGCGAACTCTTCGTCGAAGCGAAGCTGCCGCTGCTGAAGAACCTGCCGGCCGTCAAGAACCTGGACGGCCTGCTGTCCTATCGCCATGGCGACTACTCCACGGTCGGCGGCACCAACAGCTGGAACTCCGGCCTGGACTGGGCCGTGAACTCCACCGTCCGTGTCCGCGCGACCCGGGCCGTGTCGACGCGCGCGCCGAACATAGGCGACCTCTACCAGGGTGCCTCGCAGACCTTCCCGACCGGACTCAAGGATCCTTGCAGCGGCCTCCTGCCCACCGACACCGGCGTGAAGGCGGACACCTGCAAGTCCTACCCGGGCGTGGTGGCCAACATGGCGGCCAACGGCAAGTTCCTGCTGAGCCAAGCCGACTTGCAGGGCATCAGCGGCTTTGGCGGCGGCAACCCGAAGCTGAAGTCCGAGCAAGGCAAGTCGACGACCGTCGGACTGGTGCTCACGCCCAAGAGCGTCGACCTGCTGAAGAACTTCACCTTCACGGCTGACTACTACGACATCTCGATCGACCGCGCAATCAACAGCCCGGGTCGCGCCTATTCGCTGGACCAGTGCTTCAACAAGGGCAATCAGGCCTACTGCGGCTTCATCACCCGCCGCACGGCCGTGCAGGGTGCGTACAGCGTGGGCTCGCTGGAATTCATCAGCGACAACCCGGTCAATAGCGGCGGCCAGAAGGCCCGCGGCATCGACTTCACCTCGAGCTACGCCGAGCGCGTCGGCCCGGGCATGCTGACAGCCCGCCTGACCTGGACGCATCTGCTGGATGCCTGGAACAAGCCTACCGACGATGCCGACAAGGACACCTCGCTGGGCGAAGTGGGCAACTCGCGCAACCGCTGGATGCTGAACCTCGGCTATGCCTCCGGTCCCTGGGCCGTCAACACGACGACTACCTACATCGGCAAGGCCTATCTGGATGACCAGTTCATGAACGGGCTGTGCAATACCGACGCCAACAACGTCTGCCAGCCCGCCCTCAAGGAACAGGGCAAGGTCGCGGCCAAGGCCTACTTCGACCTGCAAGGCAGCTACAAGTTGGGCAAGGCTCAGCTCTACGCCGGCGTGAACAACCTGTTCAACACCAAGGCGCCCCCGATCATCTCAGGCCTGCCGGGCAATACGACCGGCGCAGAGACCGATGCAGGCACCTATGACGCCATCGGCCGCCGCTACTACGTCGGCGTTCGCATGTCGTACTGATCGATGGCAGACGCTTCGGCGTCCTGCATCGAATGCAAAGCCCGCCTTCGCGCGGGCTTTGTTGTTGGCTCTTTGCGCATTGATTCGTGATGGCTCATCTGGTGAGCCAGTGAGAGAGGACATTGGGGGGGGCATGGCCCCGACGTTCGGGGCTGCAGGAGCTCCAAATGCGCAGCCGTGACCTCAAGAGGATGCTGGCCCATCTACATGGCGCGCAAGCGCCTTGTGGCATGAGTGCGCCCGCAACGGGCGCGCTACGCGCTTACTGCCTCAAAAGCGCCGAAAAATGCAGCATTGGCGCGGCAAAACGGCGTCAATTCGAGCAAGCAAGACGTTGGCGCGACGCAGCGTCGAAATCGCCGGCTTGTTCAGCGTAGCCTTAGTCTTACTGTGTCAATAAAATCAAGGCATTATGCGAACTTCTTGATTCTTTCGATGAGGATCGATGAATGCCGCAGACCGCTTTGAGGAATACCTGAGGCATTTGGCTTCGGGCCTGGGGCATGCCGACCGCCACGAGGGGCTTCGTGGCTATTGCACGGGGCTGATGTTGCCGCTGGCTCGCAAGAGTGTCGAGCCCACGGCCGCTCGTGTCGACCCGGTTCATGCCAGTGCACGACATCAGTCGTTGCATCACTTCGTGGCGAAGGCTGAGTGGTCCGATGAGCAAATGCTTCGTCGCGTCTGCCAGTGGGTCGTGCCCAAGATGGACTTCAGCGAAGGGGGCTGGTGGATCATTGACGACACCGGGTTTCCGAAGGGCGCTGTTCGCGTTAGCTGATGATGGCTCACCTGGTGAGCCACCGAGCTGAGAAGCTTGACCTACGCCCCCTCAGGAGGGGCCAGTGGAGCCCGTGATGCGCGACACCGAACTGAAGGCCTGGCTTGACTGCGTCGACCACTTGAATCCCGAGCAGCGCCAGCAACTGCGCCGGCGCCTGGATGCTGCGACCTCGCTGGACGAGGTGGACGGGGCGCTGCAGCGACTGCGCGACAAACATCCCCAGTGCCCGCGTTGTCAGAGTCTTCGCGTCGTGCGCAACGGACACGCCGACGGTCGGCAACGCTACAAGTGCCGTGCCTGTACGCGCAGTTTCAATGCGCTGACCTGTACGCCGCTGGCCCGGCTGCGTCACCGCGACCGGTGGCTGGCGCAGACCGATGTGCTGGTTTCGGGCCTGAGTGCGCGTCAGGCCGCACAACAGTTGCGGGTGCATCGCACCACGGCGTTTCGGTGGCGCCATCGCTTTCTGACCCTCCCCCAGGCCGTCAAGGCGGGTGGCTTGCAAGGCGTGGCCGAGGCCGATGAGACCTACGAATTGCGCTCGTTCAAAGGGCAGCGCCAGCTGTTGGCGCAGCAGTCGCGCAAGGCCCGCCACCGTGGCGGACACGCGGCCAAGCGCGGCCTGTCCGACGAGCAGGTCCCGGTGCTGGTGCTGCGCGACCGCAGCGGCGCGACGACGGACTTCGTGCTGCCATGTGCCACCAAGGCCGCCGTGAAGCAGGTCCTGCCCCAAGCGCTGGCCGCCGATGCGGTGCTGTGCACCGATGGCAGCGGCACGCTGGCGGCGGCCGCACGCGAGTTGGGCATCGAGCACCAGGCGCTCAACCTCTCCAAGGGCGAGCGCCGCCGTGGGGCGTGGCACATCCAGAACGTCAATGCCTATCACTCGCGCTTCAAGACCTGGATGCGGCGCTTCAACGGCGTGGCCACGTCCAACCTGCAGAATTACCTGGGCTGGTTCCGCGCCCTGGACCGCAACGCCCAAACCGGTGCCAAGTCCGCGTCCTTCTTGGACTTGGCGCGGGGAGTCTGACTGCGTCATCAGCTAACGCGAACAGCGCCAACAACTTCGCCATCCGCGCGTTGCCTGACCGTCCCAAAGATTACATCCCGAGGGGTAGCCCAGCGCGCTCAGCGCCACGTGCCGACGTCAATCACGTCCTTGCGTCACCTGCTGAGCTATGAGTTGACCCTTCAATTAGGCCCATGTACGTGCTGTGGCCGAACGTCGATATTCTTGTGCCACAGTAAGATTAGGCCGCGACTAGCCGCTAGGGACATGGGCCAGTAGCGCCTGGGTGCGAATGTGAACTATCGCAGCTCGCTCGACAACAAGCTCGAGAAGTCCGACAACACCAGCGCCCTGACCTATCTGAACGGCTCCGATGCACCCAACGGCCAAAAAATTGCCCCGTTCATGACGCTGGACCTGTCCGGCTCGATCGCCAACATGTTCGACCGCAAGCCCGCCACGGACTTCCGGACCTATGGAGCCATCGGCCACTAACCGCTCGACTGGTCGGCTGCCATTGGCCACCACCATAAGGTCTCGTCTCACTACCAGTGCTGACGTAGTGAGCAGCCTGTCGACGGCAACGCGTGCGGGCTGAGACAATGCCCGAGGGTTGCGTCGATGATGCGCGCCATTTTTCTCGCCAAGTCTTTCCCGTCCCGCCCCGACCGAACGATGCCCCTCTTCACCGACGTTCTCATCATCGGCGCCGGCCCCGCCGGCAGCGCCTGCGCGCGCGTGCTGGCCCGCGCGGGCGTCGACGTGCTGCTCGTCGACCAGCACCCGCCCGGCCGCGACAAGACCTGCGGCGACGGGCTGATCCCCGATGCGCACAAGGCGCTGGCGCGCCTGGGCCTGCTGGACGAGGTCATGCGCCTGGCCCAGCCCGTGGCCCATGTCGGCTGCATCGGGCCGCGCGGCGGGCGCATCGACGTGCCGGGCGCGCTGGCCGTGCTGCCGCGGCGCGAGCTGGACGCGCTGCTGCTGCAGGCGGCCCGGGACGCGGGAGCGCGCTTCGAGCAGGCCCGCTTCGAAGCGCCGCTGGAGTCCGACGACCGGGTGACGGGTGCGCGGCTGAAGCATGGCGACGAGACCATCGAGGTTGCTGCTCGCTGGGTCGTGCTGGCGACCGGCGCCGTGCCCAAGGCGCTGACGGCCGCCGGCATGTGCGAGCGCCACACGCCCAGCGGCGTGGCCCTGCGCGGCTATGTGAAGGCGCCGCAGATGGTGGGCAGGATCAAGGCGCTGGAAGTCGTCTGGGACAAGGCCGTGCGGCCCGGCTATGGCTGGATCTTCCCGGCGCCGGACGGCCACTTCAACATCGGTGTCGGTGTGACGGACTCGCACCGCGACCTGGGCGGCGGCAAGGGCCGCAAGAAGGACGTCAACCTGCGCGCGATCTTCGACGCCTTCGTCGCCAAGTACGAGCCGGCGGCGGAACTGATGCGCGTCGGCGAACTGGTCGGCGAGCTCAAGGGCGCGCCGCTGCGTTGCACGCTGACCGGCGCGAAGTGGACGCGGCCCGGCCTCATCGTCACCGGCGAGGCGGCCGGCAGCACCTATTCCTTCACCGGCGAAGGCATAGGCAAGGCGATGGAGACCGGCATGCTGGCGGCCGACGCCATCCTGGCCCATCGCGAAGACGACACGGCAGCGCGGGCGGCCTACGAGGTCGGCCTGACGGCGCTCAAGCCCAAGTTCGACCTGTACGAACGTGCCAACCGCGTCAACGCCCACCCCTGGCTGGCCGACCTGCTGATCTGGCGCGCGAAGAAGAGCCCGCGGCTGCTTCAGCGCATGAGCGGCGTACTCAACGAGACCAGCAACCCTGGCAACCTCGTCAGCGTGAAGGGTCTCAGCCGGCTCTTCTTCGAGTAGCCCTGATCAGTTGGGGACAGCGCGTGGCGCTGCGTGCCAGGGTCTGTCCCGCAAGGTCATCAGACCCGTTCGATGACCAGCGCGATGCCCTGCCCCACGCCGATGCACATCGTGCACAGCGCGTAGCGGCCACCGCTCACTTCGAGCTGGTTGAGCGCCGTCGTCGCCAGCCGCGCGCCGCTGGCGCCCAGCGGGTGGCCCAGCGCGATCGCGCCGCCGTTGGGGTTCACGCGGGCGTCGTCGTCCGCCAGGCCCAGGTCGCGCAGCACGGCCAGGCCCTGGGCCGCGAAGGCCTCGTTCAGCTCGATGACGTCCATCTGCGCGAGGCTCAGGCCCGTCAGCGCCAGCACCTTGCGCGTGGCCGGCGCGGGGCCGATGCCCATGATGCGCGGCGCGACGCCGGCCGTGGCCATGCCGACGACACGGGCGCGCGGCTTCAGGCCCTGGCGTGCGGCCTCGGCCTCGCTGGCGATCAGCAGCGCGCAGGCGCCGTCGTTGACGCCGCTGGCATTGCCGGCCGTCACGCTGCCGTCCGGCTTGACGACACCCTTCAATTTGGCGAGCGCCTCCAGGCTGGTCGCGCGCGGATGCTCGTCCAGCAGCACGCGCAGCGGCTCGCCCTTCTTCTGCGGCACCTCGACGGGCACGATCTCGCGCTCGAAGAAGCCGCGCTGCTGCGCCGCGATGGCCTTGGTCTGCGAGGCCAGCGCCATGCGGTCCTGGGCCTCGCGTGCTATGCCGAAATCCTGGGCCACGTTCTCGGCCGTCTCGGGCATGGAGTCCACGCCGTGCTGGGCCTTCATCTGCTTGTTGATGAAGCGCCAGCCGATGGTGGTGTCGTAGACGGCATTCGCGCGGCTGAAGGCCGATTCGGCCTTGGGCATCACGAAGGGTGCGCGGCTCATGCTCTCGACGCCGCCGGCGATCATCAGCCCGGCCTCGCCGGCGCGGATGGCGCGCGCGGCCGTGCCGATGGCATCCAGGCCCGAGCCGCACAGGCGGTTCACCGTGCTGCCGGGCACGTCCACAGGCAGGCCGGCCAGCAGCGCGGCCATGCGGGCGACATTGCGGTTGTCCTCGCCGGCCTGGTTGGCGCAGCCGTAGATGACGTCGGCCACGGCAGCCCAGTCGACATTCGCGTTGCGCGCCATCAGCGCCTTGATCGGCAGGGCCGCGAGGTCGTCGGTGCGGATGGAGGACAGCGCGCCGCCATAACGGCCGAAGGGCGTGCGAATCGCGTCGCAGATGAAGGCTTGGGTCATTTCAGATAGGGGCTGACGCGATAGCGCTCGCCGCGATAGTGGGAATCGAGTCGGTCGAGCAGCGCGACGACGGCGCCGCGCTCCCAGCGCGCCAGCCACTCGAAGGGGCCGGCGGGGTAGTTGACGCCCAGCTTCATCGCCGCGTCGGCGCCGGCCTCGTCGCAGACGCCTTGTTGCACGGCGTCGGCGGCCTCGTTGATCAGCATCGCGATGGTGCGCGCAACGACCAGGCCGGGTACATCGACCATTTCTCGAGGCGCGAAACCCAAGACCGACAGCCAGCCAACAGGGTCCGAGAAATTACCCGACTTGGCATAGGCCAAGTCCTTGGCCTCACCCAGCGGCAGGTCGAATACCACCACCGGCGCTCGAAACTCTCTTTCGGCGGCAATCGCGCGCGCCGTGCGGCCATCGGTCAGACGAATCTGGGCAAGGTCCGCCTCCATGCCGACCCAGTCACTGGCGTCATCGCATTCAGCTTCCGGCAAGGCCGCACGGAACCGCTCGGCCACAGGGCCGCGGCCATGCACAACCAGGCGCTTCGCCTCGGGTCGGGGATAGCTGGGCGTTGGCAGCGCCGGCGCACCCTCCGGATAGCGGTAGAACCCCCGCCCGCTCTTGCGGCCCAGATAGCCAGCATCCACCAGCTCCTGCTGCACCAGCGACGGCGTGAAGCGGCGGTCATAAAAGTTGGCCGCGAACACCGAGTTCGTCACCGCGAAATTGGTGTCGTGGCCGATCAGGTCCATCAGCTCGCAGGGGCCCATGCGAAAGCCGGCCGCGCGCAGACAGGCATCGATGAGTTCGGGCCGCGCAGCCCGATCCTGCAGCAGCATCAGCGCCTCGGCGTAGTAGGGCCGGGCAATGCGGTTGACGATGAAGCCGGGCGTCGAGCGCGTGTGCACCGGCGTCTTGCCCCAGCGGCCCGCTAGCTCGAAGACGGCCTGGGCCACTACGGGGTCGGTGCCCAGGCCCGACACCACCTCGACCAGCTTCATCAGCGGCACCGGGTTGAAGAAGTGCATGCCGACCAGCCGCCCGGGCCTCTTCATGCCGCGCGCCAGCGCCGTCACCGAGATCGACGAGGTGTTGGTCGCGATGACGGCCGCGTCCGGCAGCAGCGCCTCCAGCTCCGCGAACAGCGCGCGCTTCACGTCCAGGTTCTCGACAATGGCCTCGATAACGAGGTCGGCAGCCACCAGCGTGTCGACCGGCGTGATGCGCGCCAGCGCCGCGCTCGCGGCATCGGGAGTCAGCCGGCCCTTGGCGACGAGGCCGTCCAGCGTGGCCGCGAGCTTGGCCTTGGCGGCCTCTGCGCTGCCTGCGCGGTTGTCGTACAGCGTCACGGCATGGCCGGCCTGGGCGGCGACCTGGGCGATGCCGGCGCCCATCAGGCCGGCGCCGACGACGAGGATGCGGGCGTCTTGCAGATTCATTCGGAGTCCGGGGTCCAGTTGGGCTTGCGCTTGGCCAAAAAGGCCGCGAAACCCTCGCGGGCCTCGGGCGTCCTGCGCACGCGGGCTATTGCTCCGGCGGTCAGCTCGCGAACGTCCGCCGTGACGGGGCCGACCGCGAAGCGCGCGTAGAGCTGCTTGATCTCGGCCTGGGCATGCGGGCCGCAGGCGAGCAGGTCCGCAGTGAAGGCGTCGATGGCCGCGTCCAGCCCTTCGGCCGGCACGACGCGCTGCACGAGGCCGACGCGCAGCGCCTCGTCGGCGCCTATGCGAGTGGCCGTCAACGCCAGGCGGCGCGCCTCGCGCAGACCCACGGCGTTGACGAGATGCGGCCCGATGACGGCCGGCAGGATGCCCATGCGGGCCTCGCTGACGGAGAAGCTGGCCGAGTCGGCCGCGACGGCCATGTCGCAGGCGCACACCAGGCCCACGCCACCGCCCAGCGCCGCGCCCTGCACGCGGGCCAGCGTCGGCTTCGGGCATGCGGCGATGCGCGCCAGCATGGCCGAGAAGCGGCGCGCGTCGGCGAGGTTGTCGTCCTGCGAGGCCGCGGCGGCGCGCTGCATCCACTGCAGGTCGGCGCCGGCGCTGAAATGCTTGCCGCCGCCGGCCAGCACGATGGCGCGCACGGCCGCGTCATCGCCCAACAGCGCGAACGCCGCATCCAGCTCTTCGATCAGCGTCTCGTCGAAGGCATTGAAGACGGCCGGCCGGTTCATCGTCAGCACGGCGACGCCGTTGCTTCTACGTTCGAGATCGAGCGAGGTCCAGGAAGGCATCCCGGCATTCTGCACTTTTCCCGACCGATCGGTCGACTGAGCCATTCATACGCCCCAATCGACCCTTCGCCGCACGCCACCCCCCGCTGCGCGGGCCCCGCCTAGACTCGCCCGCCATGCCATCCCTGCTCGACTCCCTGCACTGCCGCCAATGGGTCTACCCCGGGCCGATGCGTGTCTTCACACCCGCCGAGATGGCGCGGGCCGGCATGCAGCCCTGGCCGCTGGCGGTGGACAGCTATGTGGCGATCAATCTGCTGGTGCTGCTGCCGGCGGTGGTGGTCACCAGCGAGGACGCCGACTGGACCCGACCCGTGCTGTGGTGGGGGCTGTGGTGCGCGCTCGCGGTGGCGGCGCTGCTGGTTGCACGCTCGCTGTGGCGCCAGCCCACGCGGGCACGGCTGAACCTGTACTGCTACGGGACGGCGCTGGCCATAGCGGCCATCGCCGTGCTGTTGATGAAGAACGGCTACCGAGACCAGGTGAAGAACGAGAACATCGCCCTGGTGGCCGCCATGACCGGCGTGCTCAGCGCCTGGTGGATGCTGACGCTGTTCCGGGTGCAGCAGATCGAGGCCAGGCTGCGGGAGCTGCACGACCAGGACGCCGCGCTGCGCCTGTCCACCCGCCTGGCCGCGGCGCAGATCCAGCCCCATTTCCTGTTCAACACGCTGGCCTCGCTGCAGCACTGGGTGGACACGCGGGACGAGCGCGCCGCGCCGCTGCTGCGCGACTTCACGGCCTATCTGCGCGCCACGCTGCCGATGTTCGAACGCGAGCTGCAGCCGCTGGCCGACGAGGTCGAGATGGTGAGGCGCTACCTGGCCATCATGCAGGCGCGGCTCGGGCCGCGGCTGGGCTTCGCCATCAACGTGCCGGCCGGCGTCACGGCCGAGCTGCCGCCGGGTGTCGTGCTGACGCTGGTGGAGAACGCGATTGCCCACGGCATCGAGCCCCAACTGCGCGGCGGCCACATCGAAATCGCCGCGCGCCACGACGGCGCGCACCTGGTGCTGACGGTGCGCGACGACGGCCCCGGCCTCGCGCCCGGCTGGACCGAGGGCGTGGGCCTGTCCAACACCCGCCGCCGCCTGCTGCAGGCCTTCTCCGCCGCCACGCTGATCCTGGCCGACGCCCACCCCGGCTGCATCGCCACGCTGACCGCATGAACCCCATCACCGCCCTGATCGCCGACGACGAGGAAGCCCCCCGCGAGCAGCTGCGCGCCGCGCTCGGCCGCCTGTGGCCGGAGCTGCACATCGTCTCCGCCAGCACCAATGGCGCCGAAGCCTGGGACGACTGCCTCGCCCTCGAGCCGGCCATCGCCTTCCTCGACATCCGCATGCCCGGACTGACAGGCCTGGAAGTCGCGCGCCGGTTGTCGGTCCTGGCCGCGCCGCCGCTGATCGTCTTCGTGACGGCCTTCGACGACCACGCGCTGGCCGCCTTCGACGCCGGTGCCATCGACTATGTGCTCAAGCCGGTCGACGACGCCCGCCTGGCCCAGTCCCTCGCGCGCCTGCGCACCCGGCTGACCCAGCCTGCCCCCGACACGACGGCCCTGCAGCGCCTGCTCGCCAGCCTCGCGCCGGCCAAGCCGGCGCCGCGCCCCATCCAGGCCGGCGTCGGCCGCGAGGTGCACCTGATCCCGCCCGACGAGATCGTCTACTTCGAGGCCGACCAACGCTACACCCGCGTCGTCCACCAGGGCGGCGACGCGCTGATCCGCACGCCGCTGCGCGAGCTGCTGACCCAGCTCGACCCCGAGCAGTTCTGGCAGATCCACCGCAGCGTGTTGGTCAACAGCCGCTGCATCGCGCGCGCCATTCGCGTGGACGAGGGCACGATGGTCGTCACGCTGCGCGGGCGCGACGAGAAGCTGCCGGTGTCGCGCCAGTTCCAGGTGCTTTTCAAAGGCCAGTGATCCGGCGCGGCCGAGCCGGTTCCGGGCAAACCCGGCCCGCAACCCGGGGGTGAGGCAAGACGGTGTGACAGGCCGCTTTCACAATCGCCGCCTGCCCTGTCAACCCCAAGTCTTGGGAGCGCCCCGAGGCTTAGTCGCCATGCCCAGCCCCCTGCCCACGCCGCGCTTCGACCACTTCTACCGCCACGAGGAGCTGACGGCCCTGCTCTTCGCCTACGCCGAGGCGCGCCCCAACCTCGTGTCGGTGCGCTCCATCGGCAAGAGTTATGAAGGCCGCGACATCTGGGTCGTCGTCGTGACGAATCTCGCCAGCGGCATGGACATCGACAAGCCGGCGCTCTGGCTGGACGGCAACATCCACGCGGCCGAGCTGACCGCGTCCACCACCTGCCTCTACTACCTGCACCGGCTGCTCGACCTGCACGGCGGCACGTCCGCCGAGGCCGCCCAGGTCAACCGCCTGCTGGACACGCGCACCGTCTACCTCGTGCCGCGCCTGAACCCCGACGGCGCCGAGCTGGCGCTGGCCGACCGGCCGCGCCACATCCGCAGCTCGACCCGCCCCTACCCCTACACCGAGGAGCCGGTCGACGGCCTGAGCATCGAGGACATCGACGGCGACGGCCGCATCCTGACGATGCGCGTGCCCGACCCGCACGGCGGCTACAAGAAGCACGCGGCAGACCCACGGCTGATGGTGGCCCGCGAACCCGGCGAGCACGGCGGCGACTACTACCGCCTGATCCCCGAGGGCTTCGTGAAGAACCACGACGGCCTGACCGTCAATGTCAATGCCGACCGCGAAGGCCTGGACCTGAACCGCAACTTCCCCGGCGAATGGCGCCAGGAGTTCCAGCAGCTCGGCGCCGGCCCCTACCCGACCAGCGAGCCCGAGGTGCGCGCGATGGTCGACTTCATCACCCAGCATCCCAACATCGGTGCGGCCATCAGCTTCCACACCCACAGCGGCGTCATCCTGCGCCCCTGCGGCACGCGCAGCGACAAGGACATGACGCCCGAGGACCTGTGGCTGTTCCAGCAGTTCTCGGCCCTGGGCGAGAAACACACCGGCTATCCCGCAGTCAGCATCTACGAGGAATTCCGCTACCACCCCAAGGACGTCATCACGGGCACGCAGGACTGGGTCTACGAGCATCTGGGCGCGCTGTTCTGGGTCGTCGAGCTGTGGTCGCCGAACAAGGAGGCCGGCGTCGAGGCCGAGAAATGGATCGACTGGTACCGCGAGCACCCGGTCGAGGACGACCTCAAGCTGCTGAAATGGAGCGACGAGCACTGCGAGGGCAAGGCTCATGTCGACTGGACGCCCTTCCAGCATCCGCAGTTGGGCGCCGTGGAGATCGGCGGCTGGGACAAGATGAACTACTGGCGCAACCCGCCGCCTCGGCTCCGCGAGCGCGAGGCCGCGCGCTTCCCGGCCTGGCTGACCCAGGTCGCAATGAGCCTGCCCCAGCTGGAGCTGATCCGCACCGAGGTGCGGGCGCTGGGCCCCGACATGTGGCGCGTGCGCCTGGCCGTCGCCAATGCCGGCTACCTGCCGGCCTATGTCACGCAGCGGGCGCTGGAGCGCAAGACCGTGCGCGGCCTGATGTTCGAGATCCACATGCCCTCGGGCGACCCGGGCATCAGCCTCGTCAGCGGCAAGGAGCGCATGGAAGGCCCGCAGCTCGAGGGCCACGCGCCCAAGCAGAGCCAGCTCGCCTTCCTGCCCAACAAGCAACCCACGGGCGACCGCGCGGTGGCCGAATGGGTGGTGCGCGCGCCCGTGGGCACGCGGCTGGCGCTGAGCGCGAGCGCGGAGCGGGCTGGTGTCGTGAGGACCGAAGTGGTGCTGGACTGAGGCCGGATCGAGCACGGCGCCTGCGCTCTGTGCGAAGCCTGCCGAAGGCCCGCACCCCGCGGGGGAAGGGCATGGACCGCCGAGGGCCTTGCATGTGACGGGCCCGGCCGATCCCTCGGCCCGGCGTCACGCGCAAGGAGCTCGTACTGGGCGGCCGGCTTGACGGCACGCGGCACGGCACGTTCGGCATGCTTTCCACACGCCCGTTGCCGATCTTCTCTGCGAGGTCATCCGACCCGAATACCCCTGTATTCCGTCATCGAGAGCGCTCGCCGGGTTCAGGTCACTTGGACAGGCTATCCGGGCGGACGGGTGGCATCGGTCCCGGCGGTCCTTGGCGCCAAATGGGCTTCAACCTAGGCCCCCCCCGAAAACCGTCGACTGCGAACAACAAGTTTGGATACATCCGGGCGTCGAATTACAAAGTTTTGTGAACTCGCGTCGCGCCTTCATGAATCTTTGGTGCGTCGGGTGTCAAAACCATCAGTCACACATGACACCCTAAGCAGGATTTCAATAAATCTTGTGCCGGCTGGCGGGGCCTTCTCGACACGATGCGCGCCCGACGCGCGACGCTCATCTGAACAGTTATTGCAATCCGAAAAATCCCCTAGCACATGCCCTGAGGCCTGGCCCGGTACGGTTCGGAGCGGCACCACGAGTTGCCACCCTTCACTGCGCCCGCGCGTCTTACCGACCGTGGGCCCACCCGTTGAACCGCAATACTGGGAAATACGATGAGTCCACGAACCCTCACGCAGCATTCGCTTCCTCTTCACGCTCGCCACGAGCTTTCCGTCCTTAGCAGCCACGTCAAGTTGGCCCTCGTCAGCATGCTCGCCGCCGTCGGCGGCAGCAGCTACGCACAGCAGCAGTCCGAGACGCAGTTGGATCGCGTCGTCGTGACCGGATCCATGATCCCGCGCACCATGTCGGAGACGACGGAGGCCATGACCGTCATCAAGGCCGAAAGCCTCAAGGACATGGGCATCACGACCGTCGAGCAAGCGCTTGCACTGGTCTCGTCCAACCAGCCCGGAGTCATCACGGCGAGTGCCGTGTCCTCCTGGGGCACCGGTGGCGGGTCGTTCGCGAGCCTGCGTGGCCTGGGCGCATCCAAGACCCTGGTGCTGCTGGATGGTCAGCGCCTGGCGAACAACGTCGTGCTCGGCAGCGCGGTAGATCTGAACGGCATCCCGTTTGCCGCTATCGAGCGGATCGAAATCGTGCGCGAAGGCGCGTCGTCGGTCTATGGCACGGACGCGATGGCCGGCGTGATCAACTTCATCACCAAGAAGAGTTTGCAGGGCGGCCAGCTCAACGTGAATGGCTCAAGGTCGCAAGGCGGCGGAGGCAACACTGCGGGCGGCGATATTGCATGGGGCACGGGCAGCTTGGACAAGGACGGCTACAACCTGCTCGTCACGGCCAACTACAGCAAGATCAACGAAATGAAGGCGTCGCAGCGCTCGTTTGCGGCGACCGGCTGGTACCCGTCGAAGGGCCTCTCGAACCAGAACGGTCCGATGGGGACCTTCCCTGGCAGCTACACGGATGCCAACGGCAACATCTTCCAGGTCGGGTATCCGGCCTGCGCGGGCAATCCTTATCTCACCAAGGACCAAGGCAACTGTGCCTATCTCTACTCTGCCGCCGTGGACCTGATCCCGCCGCAGACGATGTGGTCCGGCATGGTGTCGTTCACGAAGGCACTACCGGGCGACCATACGCTGAACCTTCAGTATTTCTACGCGAGCTCCAAGGTCTCGAACTGGGGGGGGCCACAGACCTATTCGTTCACGATGACGCCGGCCACCAACCCGACGTATTTTCCGACGTTGGCCAATTCCACCTACGTCACCGGCAACGGCGCGGCGCCGCCCGATCTGGTCGACCCCATCACCGTCGGCTGGACGGACCCGAACAACAACCGCTACCAGGGCGACAACAACACCGAGCAGCGCTTCGTTGCGAGCCTCAAGGGCACGGTCAAGGGGTGGGACTATTCGGCGGCCGCCAATTACAGCGTTAACAACAACGCATTGCTCGTCACCGGTGGCTATGCCGACTACAACAAGCTCGCGCCCGGTGGCATCCTCAGTGATTCGATCAATCCGTTTGGCCCCTTGTCGGCGCAGGGCCAGGCACTGATTGACGGCTCGTACCTGAACGGAAAGCTGGCCTCCGGCAAGCTGTCGCTCTGGGACGTCAACCTCCAGGCCAGCCGCGAGGTTGGTGATCTCTTTGGTTCCGGCAAACAGGCGACGCTGGCCTTGGGCGTCGATGCCCGCCAGGAGAAGATCGGCTTCAATCCCACTGACCTGGCGACGACGCTTTACAACGCGACCTACTACCCGCCTGCTGTCGTGACTGGAAGTCGCAATTCGCAGGCCATCTACGCCGAATTCGACATGCCTTTGACCAAGGAGTGGGACTTGACCCTCTCCGATCGGCATGATCGGTACAGCGATTTCGGCAATACCAACAACGCCAAACTTTCGGCCCTTTATCAACCGTCGAAGCTGGTCAGTTTCCGAGCCGCTGCGCTGACCGGCTTCCGAGCGCCTTCGTTGGTTGACCTGTTCTCGCCGCAGGTTCTTGGTGCCGCTGCCGGCAGCATGACGGGGCCCGGCTGCGCTTCTGGCAACTACGACGCCATCTTCACGCAGGCCAACTGCGCCGCGCAGGGCATGGCGCTCTCCGGCGGCAATCCGAACCTCAAGCCCGAGAAGTCGACCAACTACAGCTTCGGCATCATCCTGGCGCCGGTGGCGGATCTGGGCATCACGCTCGACCTCTTCCACATCAAGATCAGCAACGAGATCCAGTCGATTCCGGATACGGTGATCTATGCCAATCCGGGGCAGTTCTCCAGCCTCTACAAGCTGAACAACCTCGGATCGCTCACGCAGGCACCGGTGGCGAACACCTCCTGCCCGAACGGGCCGAGTTCGCCAACGTGCGGCTATGTGATCCAGACTGTCCAAAACACCGGCGGGATCATCACCAGCGGCGCAGACCTGAGCGCGAACTACCAAATGCGGACTGCGGTCGGCAAGTTCCGCTTTGGCCTGGAAGGCACTTGGACGAGGAGCTACTTGCTCCAAGAGTATGCAGGTGGTCAGTGGCTGAATCTGCTGGGCCAGTTCAACGGCGGCAATCAACCCGCCATCCGATGGCAGCATCAGCTGTCGGTCGACTGGACCAATGGCGACTGGGGTGCAGGCCTGACGAACCACTACACGGCCTCTTACGCCGACGAGTTCAAGGATGCCGCAAATCAGACCATCCGGGTCGGCTCGTATGCCGTCTGGGGGGCCTACGCATCCTGGAAGCCGATGCCGGCGATGAAGTTGCTGGTGGGCGTGCGCAACCTGCTCAACACCAATCCTCCGTTCTCGAACCAGACTCAGAATTGGCAGTCGGGCTACAACCCCGTCTTCTCCGACCCGACCGGTCGCGCCTGGTACCTGCGGGCCACCTACGACTTCTGAGAGGTCTTGTCTGCGGAGGCGCTTCTGCAGCCTCTTGCAGTGGGGCAGGCCGTCCGCCACGGGCGGCATGCCCAGCATACGGGCCATCGGGTCGCGCCGCGCGCGCGTGATGACGGCCTCGCGCCGGATTTCGTCAGATCAGCAGCCGGGCGGGTCATACCTCCCGGCGGTTTGATCGCGAATCTCCCGGCACCGAGGCATCCTCACCCCTTCGCATTGAAGAGGCTCGCCATCCATCGACCCGAATCATTGAAATGGCTGGCCATTCCGATGTCGGACCCGACGCTCCGGGGAGCTTTCCCCACCGTTCCATATCGCCTGCGAGCAACGGGACCCTATCAGCCGACGGGCCGCTCGCTCTCCTGCGCGGCCAGCAGCGCCTCGCGCCACAGCCGCGCCGGGATGAAGGTGCGCAACTGCTCCATGGCCTTGTCGATCAGCGCCGGGTGCAGGCCATGGTCGATATGGGGCAGCAGGTCGGCGGTCACGTCGGCGCCCAGGTCGACCAGGGCTTGCGCCGCGTCGACCACGTGGTGGTAGGGGAAGCGGCGATCCTCCAGGCCGTGCAGCAGGTGCACACAGACATCCTGGGGCGCCACTTCGGGCCGGGCCAGGTAGCCGCCGGCAAAGGCCAGCACGCGGCCGACCAGGGCCGGCTCGGCCTGCACGGCCTCCAGCGCCAGCAGGGCGCCGTCGCCCACGCCGGCCAGGGCAACGCGCTGCCAGGGCAGGTCGAGCTTGCGGGCCTCCAGGCGCAGACGGTCCAGCAGATGGGGCAAAGCCGCCGTCACGCCGCCCGGGCTGGGCTCGGCATCCAGCCACCAGCGGCAGCGGCCTTCGACGTCGCGCAGCGGCGGATGCACGGTCAGCGCCATGGCCTTGGGGTATTGGCCCTGCAGAGCGGCGGCCAGCGGCGCCAGCGTGTCGGGGCCATCGGGCGCGATGCCGCTGTCGGGCAGCAGCACGAAGAGCAGATCGGCGGGCCCGGTTTCGGGAGAGGACGTCATGGCGGAATTGTGAGCCGTCCGGGCTATCCTGAGGCGCTTTCCCCCACCGAGGCCCCTTCCCGATGGACCTGAACGTGAACGGCCAGACCCTGGCCCTGCCCGAGATCGCAAGCGACCCCGCGATGCCGTTGCTGTGGGCGCTGCGCGATGGCCTGAACCTGACCGGCACCAAGTTCGGCTGCGGCATCGCCGCCTGCGGCGCCTGCACCGTGCATGTCGACGGCCAGGCAGTGCGCTCCTGCGTGACGCCGCTCGGCAGCGTGCAGGGCAAGGCCCTCACGACAATTGAAGGCCTGGGCAGCAAGGAGCATCCGCACGCCGTGCAGCTCGCCTGGCTGGCCGAGCAGGTGCCGCAGTGCGGCTATTGCCAGAGCGGCATGCTGATGGCAGCCGCCGCACTGCTGGCGAAGAACGGCAACCCGAGCGACGCCGACATCGACGCCGCGATGACCAACCTCTGCCGCTGCGGCAGCTACCCGCGCGTGCGGGCGGCCATCAAGCAGGCGGCCAAGGGGGTCAAGGCATGAAGCGCCGCACGATGCTGCTCAGCGGCCTGGGCGCGGCCGGCGCGCTGATCGTCGGCTGGGGCGCGCTGCCGCCGCGCTCGCGCCTCGGAAGCAAGGAGCTGCTGCCGCCGGTCGAGGGCGAGGTGGCGCTGAACGGCTGGATCAAGATCGCCGCGGACGGCGGCGTCGTGCTGGTGATGAACCGCAGCGAGATGGGCCAGGGCGTGCACACGGCGCTGGCCCAGCTGGTGGCCGAGGAGCTGGACCTGCCGCTGGCACGCTTGCGCCTGACGGGTGCCGGCGACGACGCCATCTACGGCAACGTGGCCGCGCTGGTGGGCAACATGCCCTTCGGCCCGCGCGACCACGACAAGCCAAGCTACAAGCTGTCGGCCTGGGTGACGGCCAAGGTGGCGCGCGAGCTGGGGCTCAACCTCACGGGCGGCTCCTCGTCCACGGCCGATGCCTGGGAGCCGCTGCGCCTGGCCGCGGCCACGGCACGCGCCCAGTTGCTGGCGGCCGCGGCGCTGAAGCACAAGCTGCCGGTGGCCGAGCTGGGCGTCAAGGCCGGCATCGTCCAGCACGCGGGCGGCGCCCTCGGCCACTACGGCGAGTTCGCTGCCCAGGCCGCGCAGACCTCACCGGGCGAGGTGAGGCTGAAGACGCCGCAGCAATGGACGCAGATCGGCCAGGCCCGGCCGCGCCTGGACCTGGCCGCCAAGGTGGACGGCAGCGCGCGCTTCGGACTGGACGTGCGCCAGCCGGGCCAGCTGTTCGCCGCCATCCGCCACTGCCCCGTGCTGGGCGGCGGCCTCGGGCCGGCCCATGTCGACGCGGTGCTCGCGCGCCCCGGCGTGCTGCGCGTCGTGGCTCTCGGCCCGGTGGCCGGCTCCACGGCGGCCTACGCCGTCGTCGCGCGCACGACCTGGCATGCGCTGGAGGCGGCCAAGGCGCTGGACGTGGCCTGGCAGGCGCCGCCCGACGGCGCCGTGGACACTGCCAGCATCCATGCCGAGCTGGAGCGCCGCGCCCGCGAGGCCGATGCCGCCGGCGCGGGCTTCGCCTTCCTCGACCAGGGCGACGCGAAGCGGGCGCTGGCGCAGGCCACGCAGCGCGTCGAGGCGGTCTACAGCGCGCCCTACCTCGCCCACGTGACGATGGAGCCGCAGAACTGCACGGCCCAGGTCAAGGACGGCCGCGTCAGCGTCTGGGCGCCGACCCAGGTGCCCGGCCTGGCCCGCGAGCTGGCCGCGCGCGTGGCCGGCGTGCCGTTGGAGGCGGTGGAGTTGCAGGTGACCTATCTCGGCGGCGGCTTCGGCCGGCGCCTGGACATCGACTTCGTCGGCCAGGCCGTGCGCGTCGCGATGGACTGCGGCGGCGCGCCGGTGCAGCTGGTCTGGTCGCGCGAGGAGGACACGACGCACGACTTCTACCGCCCCGCCGAAGTGGCCGTGCTGCGCGGCGGCGTGGACGCGACCGGCGTCACCGCCCTGTCCATCACCGGCGCGGGCGATGCCCTCGGGCCGCGCTGGCTGCAACGCATCGCGCCGGGCCGCGCGCCCTGGCTGGACCTGATCACCCGCAACGCCTTCCCCGACGGCCGCGCGCTGGCCGCGCTGACCGCGCCCGGCGACGCGCCGGACAAGCCTGCCTCGGAAGGCCTGTTCGACCTGCCCTATGCCATCCCGAATGCGCGCGTGACCCATGTCCCGACGCACAGCGGCGTCCCGGTCGGCAACTGGCGCTCGGTGGGCCACTCCCACCACGCCTTCTTCCGCGAGAGCTTCATCGACGAGTTGGCCCACGCCGCCCACATCGACCCCGCGACGCTGCGCCTGAAGCTGCTCGACGGCCTGCCGCGCCACCAGGCGGTGCTCAAGCGCGTGCTTGAGGCCTCGGGCTGGGGCGGCCCGCTGCCCGAGGGCACGGCCCGCGGCCTGGCCCTGCACGAGAGCTTCGGCAGCGTTGTCGCCCATGTCGTGGAGGTTGTCGCCGAGCAGGGCCAGCCGCGCGTGAAGCGCGTCGTCTGCGCGATCGACTGCGGCACCGTCGTCAACCCGGGCATCGTCGTGCGCCAGATGGAGAGCTGCATCGTGTTCGGCCTGAGTGCGGCGCTGCGCGGGCGCATCGACATCGCCGCCGGCGTCGTGCAGCAGAAGAGCTTTCCTGACCTGGGTCTCGTGACGCTGGCCGAATGCCCGGCCATCGAGACCTTTTTCGTGCCCGGCGACGGCCCGCCCACCGGCGTCGGCGAGCCCGGCCTGCCGCCGCTGGCGCCGGCGATCGCGAACGCCTGGTTCACGCTGACCGGCGAGCGCCGGCGCAGCCTGCCGCTGATCGGCTGATGCCGCTCAGACCCTGATCTTGAAAGGATTGAAGTTGGTGCCGCGGTCGTAGTGGTCCACGCCCTCGGCCCGCTTCAGGAAGTGCACGACCCAGGCCGTGGCGGGGTACATCACGGCCTCCCAGATCGTCTTGAACAGGTACTGCGTGACGATGACGGCGAACAGCTGCTCGTTGGGCCAGATGCCCGAGAACGCGATCAGGAAGAAGAAGCTGGTGTCGACCGCCTGCCCCACCACGGTGGAGCCGACGACGCGCGCCCACAGGAAGCGGCCCTGGGTCGCGATTTTCATCTTGGCCAGCACGAAGCTGTTGGCGAAGCTGCCGCAGGCGAAGGCGATCATCGAGCCGGCGACGATGCGCCAGGTGTTGCCGAACACGGCCTCGACATGGCCCTGGTAGGCGGCCATGAAGTCGTTCTGCGCCGGCGGCAGGTGCACGACGACGAAGGCCATGAAGGCCGAGAACACCAGGGCGCCGAAGCCGGCCCACACCACGCGGCGGTCGCGGCCGTAGCCGTAGACCTCGGTCAGGATGTCGCCAAAGATGTAGCTGATCGGGAAGAAGAACAGGTCGGCGCCGAAGGTGACCGTGCCCAGCACCGGCAGCGTCAGCTGTGCCGCCTTGGCCGCGCCGATCAGGTTGGAGCACAGCAGCACGCAGACAAACGCCGCCATGATCAGGTCGTAGTACTTGAAGACGCGCGGCTCCTGGTTCATGCGGGTTCCAGTCAGGTGTTTCTCGGACGGGTCAGCCGGAGCAGGGTCTGGTGCAGCTTGGGCGTGTCGATGGGCTTGGTCAGGAAGTCGTTCATGCCGGCCGCGAAGGCGTCGTCGCGCTCCGAGACCAGGGCCGCGGCGGTCAGCGCGACGATGGGCAGCTCGGCGGCGGAGAACTGCTTGCGCAGCTCCCGGGTCGCGTCATGCCCGCCCATGACCGGCATCTGCACGTCCATCAGCACGATGTCGAAGGGCTTGCCGACGCTGGCGGCCGCCAGCACGGCCTCGATGGCCTGGCGGCCGTCGCTGGCCTGGGCCACCTCCATGCCCCACTGCTCGAGCTGGGCCACGGCGATCAGCATGTTGACCGGGTGGTCCTCGGCGATCAGCACGCGCCGGCCGTGCAGGGCCTCGCTGCTGCTGGCGCGGGCCTCGCGCGGCTGGTGGGCCATGGGCGCGGGCGCCGCGGGCAGGGGCAGCTCGGCCCAGAAGGTCGCGCCCTCGCCGGGCCGGCTCTGCACGCCGACCTCGCCGCCCATCAGCGTCGCCAGCTCGCGGCAGATGGACAGGCCCAGGCCCGTGCCGCCGAAGCGCCGCGTCGTCGACTCGTCGGCCTGCGTGAAGGGCTGGAACAGCCGCGCCTGCTGCTCGGCCGCGATGCCGGGGCCGGTGTCGCGCACCTCGATGTGCACCCACTCGCCGGCGCTGCCATGGGCGTTGCGGTCCAGCGCCTTCACGCTGACCGTGATGCCGCCGACCGCGGTGAACTTCAGCGCATTGGTCAGGTAGTTGGACAGGATCTGGCGCGTGCGCAGCGGGTCGCCGAAGACCCAGACGGGCAGGGCCGGGTCGATCTCGACGGCGAAGGTCAGGCCGCGCGCCTGCGCCAGCGTCAGATAGGCCAGGCGGATGGAGCCGAGCAGCTCGCGCAGCGAGAAGGGCTGGCTCTCGAGCGTCAGGCGGCCGGCCTCGATCTTGGACAGGTCGAGGATGTCGGAGATCAGGCCCGAGAGGCTCTCGGCGCTGTCCATCATCTGGTTCAGGTAGTCGCGCCGCTGGGCCTCGCCGATGTCGGGCTGCTGGGCCAGGCGGCCCAGGCCGAGCAGGCCGTTGAGCGGCGTGCGGATCTCGTGGCTGGTGTTGGCCAGGAAGGCGCTCTTGGCGCGGCTGGCAGCCTGGGCCTCGTCCTTGGCCAGGGCCAGGGCCGCGTCAACGCGGCGGCGCTCGGTGACGTCCTCGATGATCCAGATCGTGCCGCCGCGGCTCGGGTGGGCCGGGTCGACGGCCTGGGCCAGCAGGCGGGCCAGGAAGGTCGAGCCGTCGCGGCGGCGCATCTTGCGCTCGGCCTCGACCTGCTCGCCGGCGGCGAGCTGGGGCCCGAGGTCGCGGCCCACGGCCTGCCAGTCCTCCACCGTGGGCCAGACGACGCTGCCGTGCTGGCCGACCAGCGCGCCGCGGTCCCAGCCGAACATCGTCTCCACGCGCGGGTTGGTCAGCACGAACTGCTGCTCACGCGTCAGCGCGATGCCGATGGAGGCGTTCTCGAGGATGGCGCCGTGCACGAGCCGCGTGCGCTCGCTCTCGCTGACGTCGCGCGCATACAGCACCAGGTAATGCTGGCCGTCCAGCACGAAGGGCGCCACCGACACCAGCATGGACACGCTGCTGCCGTCCTTGCGGCGGAAGGCGACGGGGCGGTTGCTGGCGCTGCCGTCGCGGCGGATGGCCTCGCGGATGGCGTCTCGGTCCGCGGGGTCGTGCCAGATGCCGATCTCGGCCGAGGTGTGGCCCACGACCTCGGCGCTGGTCCAGCCGGTCAGCGCCTCGAAGGCCTTGTTGACCATCGCGTAGCGGCCGCCCTCGGCCTCGGTCAGCGTGATGACGTCGGGGCTGGTGGCGACCAGGTGGGACAGCAGGCCCTCGCTGCGGCGCAGCGCGTCCTGGGCGCGGCTCTGCTCGGTCTGGTCGGTGAAGAAGGTCAGCGTGGCCGGCCCGGAGGCGGTCTCGACGCGCACGCTGGTGGCCTGCACGAGGCGGCGCCGGCGCGACAGCGTGCGCAGCCGGTACTCGGTCATCGGCTGCATCGCGCCGGGCGGCAGGCCCTCGAGCCGCGCGGCCTGCTGGCGCGCCGTCTCGTCGTCGCCCGGCTCGTAGTGGCTGAACAGGTCCTGGCCGATCATGCTGGAGCGCTGCGCATAGCCGAACATGGCCATGGCCGCCGGGTTGGCGTCGACGACGCGGCCCCAGCGGTGCAGCACCAGCGGGCTGGGCGAGCGGCGGAACAGCTCGCGGTAGCGCGTCTCGGTGGCGTGCACGGTCTGCTCGGCGGCAACCTCGCCCGTCACGTCGCGTCCCACGCCCCAGTAGCCGCGGAAATTGCCCTGGGCGTCGAAGCGCGGCTCGCCGCTGATCGAGACCCAGCGCGGCTGGCCGTCGGTGCCGACGCGGCGCGCCACCATGCCGTGGAAGGGTCGGTGCGATTCGAGGTCGGCACGGTGGGCGTCGAGCTCGTCGTCGTTCAGGCCCATGCCGTCGATCTCCCACGGCGTCTTGCCGATGCGCGCGCTCAGGTCCAGGCCCGAGCTGCCGGACCTCTCCTCTGCGACATGGGTGAAGCGGAACTCGCGATCCATCTCCCAGTACCAGTCCACCGCCATGCCGAGCAGGCCGCGAAAGCGTGCGGTGCGCTCGTCGGCCTCGGCCAGCGAGCGCTGCACCATCTTCAGCAGGCCGAAGCCGGCGATCAGGCCGGCGCCGAGCAGGCCGAACTGCACGATGCCGCGCAGCAGCAGGCTGTTCATGGCCTCCGGATGGGTGACCCAGCCCATCGCCTCGGCACCGGCCAGGCCGGCCAGCGCGCCGCCGGCCAGCAGGGCCAGCGCCGCGCCGGCGCGCAGCCCCAGCATGCCGGTGGCGAAGGCCACGACCACGCCCGACACCGCCAGGGCCAGCGCCCACAGGCCGAGGTCGCGCGACACCGCGACCGATACCGGCAGCGCGATGACGAGGGCCATCATCAGCAGCGCGGCGGCCGGCCGGGTCTCGCGGCGCGGGCCGCGCGAGAGCATGGCCAGGCGGATGAAGGCGAACACCGAGATCAGCGCTGCCAGCAGCACCGGCGGCCAGCCGTCCATCCATTCGCCGGGCTGGCGGGTGTAGGCGAGCAGCCCGGCGACGGGCAGGGAGATGGGCCCGCAGGCCAGCAGGAAGATGCGCGCCGCATGCCAGCGCATGCTCGTCGCCAGGCGGGCGCGCTGCTGCTCGGGCGGCTCCGCGTGGCCGACGAGGCTGCTGAGGTCGTCGCCGCCGCGGGGCATGTCAGCTGAGGGCTGCGCGGGTGGCTTCGGCCACCGCGCGGGCGCGGGCGGCGAAGTCGGCGCCCTGGCTCGCGTAGAGGATGGCGCGCGAGGAGTTGACGACCAGCGGCGCGGCGCGGCCGGCCGCCTGCACGACGGCCGCCGCATCGCCGCCCTGGGCGCCGACGCCGGGCACGAGCAGGGGCAGCGTGGGTGCGAGCTCGCGCACGCGGGCGATCTCGCCGGGGTAGGTCGCGCCGACGACGAGGCCGAGCTGGCCGTTGCGGTTCCACTGCGTCTCGGCAAGAAAGGCGAGGTGCTCGAACAGCCTGGGCTGGCCGGGCACGTCGGCCAGGCGTTGCATCTGCCAGTCGTCGCCGCCCTTGTTGGAGGTGCGGCACAGCAGGATGGCGCCCTTGCCCTCGTAGCGCAGATAGGGCTCGACCGAGTCGAAGCCCATGAAGGGCGACAGCGTGACCGCGTCGGCCTGGTAGCGCTCGAAGGCCTCGCGGGCGTATTGCTCGGCCGTGGAGCCGATGTCGCCGCGCTTGGCGTCGAGGATGACGGGCACGCCGGGCGCGACCTTGTGGATGTGGGCGATCAGGCGCTCCAGCTGCTCCTCCGCGCGGTGGGCGGCGAAGTAGGCGATCTGCGGCTTGAAGGCGCAGACGAGGTCGTGCGTCGCGTCGACTATTGAGCAGCAGAAGTCGTAGATCCTGCCCGCGTCACCCACCCAGGCGCCGGGCAGCTTGGCCGGTTCGGGGTCGAGGCCGACGCACAGTCGGGAGTGGGAGCAGGCTTGCAGCTGGGCGATGAAGTTCATGGCGCGGGATTGTCAGGGTTGGCTCGCGGCACGGGCATTACCGGAAGCCCTCGGGCGAGGGCCGCTCAAACGGACACCATCGTCCGTGACAGCACGAACTCGGCGAAGGCGTCTGCCGGCAGCGGCCGGCTGAACAGATAGCCCTGCACGGCCCGGCAGCCATGGCGGCGCAGGAAGGCCAGTTGGCCCTCGGTCTCGACGCCCTCGGCCAGCGTCTCCAGGCCCAGGGCGGCGGCCATGCGGATGACGGCGTCGACGATGGCGCAGTCCTCGACGTCCTCGGTCAGGTCGCGCACGAAGGACTGGTCGATCTTGAGCTTGCTGACGCGGAACTTCTTCAGATAGCTCAGCGACGAGTAGCCGGTGCCGAAGTCGTCGATGGACAGGCGCACGCCGCGTTCGTGCAACTCGTTCATCACGGTGATGGCCATGGCCGGGTCGTCCATCGCGGCGCCCTCGGTCAGCTCCAGCTCCAGCCGCCCGGCCGGCATGCCGATCTCGCCGAGCAGGCGGCCGACGAGCTCGGGCAGGTCGTCGTGGCGGAACTGCACGGCCGACAGGTTCACGGCCATCGTCAGCTCGGGCAGGCCGATCTCGTCCCAGGCGCGCAGCTGGCACAGGGCCTCGCGCAGCACCCATTCGCCGATGGGCAGGATCAGGCCCGAGCTTTCCGCGATGGGGATGAACTCGGCCGGCGACACCCAGCCCAGCTCGGGGTGGTGCCAGCGCAGCAGGGCCTCGGCGCCGACGATGCGGGTCTCGCCGTCGGCGTCGAGCGAGGCCTGCGGCTGGTAGTGCAGGCTGAGCTGCTTGCGCTCCAGCGCCCGGCGCAGCGCGTTCTCCAGCAGCAGCGCGCGGGCCGACTGGGCCTGCATCTCGCTCGTGAAGAAGCGGTAGGCGTTGCGGCCGTCCTTCTTGGCGCGGTACATGGCCGCGTCGGCACACTTGCACAGCGTGTCGAAATCGTCGCCGTCGGTCGGGAACATCGCGATGCCCATCGACGGCGTGACGGTCAGCTCCTGCTGCTCGACCTGGAAGGGCGCGCTGGCCAGGGCCATCAGCTTGGTGGCGAGATGGGCGGCGCCGGCGATGTCGGTCAGCGGCAGCACGAGGACGAACTCGTCGCCGCCGGTGCGGGCCACGGTGTCCTGCTCGCGCACCGCGCCGCGCAGCCTTGATGCGAGCTGCACCAGCATGGCGTCGCCGACGCGGTGGCCGAGCGAGTCGTTGACGTTCTTGAAGTGGTCCAGGTCCAGGAAGAGCACGGCCAGCGGCTCGTCGTTGCGGCGCGCGATGTCGATGGCCTGGCTGGCGCGGTCGGCGAGCAGGTGGCGGTTGGGCAGGCCGGTCAGGCCGTCGAACAGGGCCAGGCGCTGGATGTGGGCCTCGGCGGCCTGCTGCTCGGCGACCTTCTGCTCCAGCGCGGCCACGGTCTGGCTGAGCTGCTGGGTGCGCTGGGCCACCAGCGCCTCGAGCTGGGCCTTGGCCGTGACCAGCTCCTGATCGGCCAGCTTGCGGGCCGTGATGTCCTGCGTGATCCAGATGGAGCCGCGCGACAGGTCGCTGCGGTCGATGGCCTTGCTGCGCACCTCGCACCAGACGGGCGTGCCGTCCTTGCGGCCCAGCAGCATCTCGGCATGGTAGGAGTCGCCGCGCGACAGCGGCTCGTAGCAGAGGTCGCCGGCGGCCTTCCAGTCCGCGTCGCAGAGGTACCAGGCCCGCGAGAGCTGGCCGTCGAGCTCGCCGGGGCCGTAGCCGAACAGCTGCTCGAAGGCGCGGTTGCAGCGCGTCACGCGGCGCCCGCGCAGGAAGACGATGCCGACCATGGCGTGGTCGAAGATCAGCTGCTGCTCGGCGTGCAGGTCGGCCAGGGCCGCGTCGGCGAGCTTGCGCTCGGTGATGTCGTCGACGATCCAGATCGAGCCGTCGGCCGGGTCGTCGGGGTTGATCAGGCGGCCGGTCAGGTGGGCCCAGAACAGCTCGCCGCTCTGGCGCCGCATCATCTGCTCGCCGCGGAAGGTCTCGCCGCTGGACAGCACCGGATAGGCGCGCGCCCCCAGGCCGCGGGCCTCCTGGGCGGTGGCATAGAGCTCCACGCTGCTGTGGCCGACGGCGGCCTCGGCGCTGTCGAAGCCGTAGATCTCGGCGTAGCGCTGGTTGCAGCGCACCAGCCTGCGCGCCTTCACGAAGACGATGCCCACCCCGGCATTGGCCAGGATGATGTCCAGCTCGCGCAGCGCCTGGCTGAGCGCGGTGCTCTGACGGGAAGGGGGCTCGGGGCTCATGACGCGGGTGGGGCGGCGGGCAGGCGGATGTCGTGTCTGAAGGTCGACCGGTTATTGTCTGGTTCCATGCACATCCTGGACACCGAACGCCTGTCTCTGCGTGAATTCACACCGCTGGACGCGCCCTTCCTGCTGCGCCTGGTCAACGAACCGGGCTGGATTCGCAACATCAACGACCCCGGCGTGCGCAGCATCGACGACGCGCTGGCCTGGGCCGAGGGCCGGCTGCTGAAGGCCTACCGTGAACTGGGTCACGGTTTCTGGGCCGTCGTGCGGCGCGAGGACGGCATGCTGCTCGGCATGTGCGGCCTGTTCAAGCGCCCCGCCCTGCCTGAACCCGACCTCGGCTATGCGCTGCTGGCCGAGCACGAGGGCAAGGGCTATGCGCTGGAGGCGGCGCGTGCCTGCGTGGCGCACGCACGGACGGCGCTGGGCTGGCAAACGCTGATGGCCATCACGGCGCTGGACAACCCTTCCAGCGTGGCCCTGCTGGGCAAGCTGGGCTTCGTCGAGCAGGGCCGGGAACAGCTCGAGGGCTACAACGAGCCCTCGAGGGTGTTCAAGCTCGCGCTTTAGTCAGTTGGGGACAGAGCTACTCGTTTCGCTCGATCGGTCTGTCCCGCAAAACAACTCTAGTCAGTTGGGGACAGAGCTACTCGCTTCGCTCGATCGGTCTGTCCCGCAAAACCTTAGATTCGCTTCGCGAGGTCCTGCGCGATGCCGGTATACGAGCCCGGCGTCATCTTCAACAGCCGCGCCTTCTCGGCCTTGGGCAGGTCCAGGCCCTCGATGAAGGCGCGAATGGATTCCTGCGTGATGGCCTTGCCGCGCGTCAGCTCCTTGAGCTGCTCGTAGGGGTTGGGCAGGCCGAAGCGGCGCATCACGGTCTGGATGGGCTCGGCCAGCACTTCCCAGGCGGCGTCGAGATCGTCGGCCAGGGCGGCCTCGTTCACTTCGAGCTTGCCCAGGCCCTTGGCCAGCGAGTCGTAGCCCAGCAGTGCGTAGCCCAGGCCCACGCCCATATTGCGCAGCACCGTCGAGTCGGTCAGGTCGCGCTGCCAGCGGCTCACCGGCAGCTTCTGGCTCAGATGGGTCAGCACGGCGCTGGCCAGGCCGAAGTTGCCCTCGGCGTTCTCGAAGTCGATGGGGTTGACCTTGTGCGGCATCGTCGAGCTGCCGATCTCGCCCGCCTTGGTGCGCTGCTTGAAATAGCCCAGGCTGATATAGCCCCAGACGTCGCGCGACCAGTCGATCAGGATGGTGTTGGCGCGCGTGAACGCGTCGAACAGCTCGGCCATGTAGTCGTGCGGCTCGATCTGGATCGTGTAGGGGTTGAACGTCAGCTTCAGCTGCTTCTCGATGACCTGCTTGCTGAAGGCTTCCCAGTCGTGGCGGGGCCAGGCCGACAGGTGGGCATTGAAGTTGCCGACCGCGCCGTTCATCTTGGCCAGCGGCTTCACGGCGGCGATGCGGGCGCGCGCCGTCTGCAGGCGGGCGACGACGTTGGCGATCTCCTTGCCGACCGTCGTCGGGCTGGCCGTCTGGCCATGCGTGCGGCTCAGCATGGGCACGGCGGCGAACTGGTGGGCCATCTTGCGCAGCGTCGCGACGATGCCGTCCAGCGCCGGCAGCATGACCTCGTCGCGCGCGGCCTTCAGCATCAGCGCGTGGCTGGTGTTGTTGATGTCCTCGCTGGTGCAGGCGAAGTGCACGAACTCGGCGGCGGCCAGCAGTTCGGGCTGGCCCTCGAAGCTGCGCTTGATCCAGTACTCCACGGCCTTCACGTCGTGGTTGGTCGTGCGCTCGATGGCCTTGATCTCCTCGGCGTCGGCCTCGCTGAACTTTTTCACGAGGCGGCGCAGCCGGCTGCGCGCGGCGGAAGACAGCGGCTTGAACTCCTTGAAGCCGGCGTCCGACAGCGCGATGAACCACTCCACCTCGACCTGCACGCGGCGGTGCATCAGCCCGTACTCGGATAGCAGCGGGCGCAGCAGCGCCACCTTGGCGGCGTAGCGGCCGTCCAGCGGCGACAGGGCGCTGATCGGGTTGAAGTCGGTGGTGGTCATGGCGGGCCGGCGGTTCGTGGAAAACCCGCAATTCTAAAAGTCATGGCTCGCTGAAGAACTTCACGCGCGCTTCGTCGGCCGGGTGGGTCGAAATCGCGATGGCCACCGGGTTGTTTTCGACGCTCGCCTGCTGCTGCTTCGCGAGCCGCTCGAAGAACACGGCCATGCGCGAGGTGTCCGCGCCGCCGGCGCGCGCCAGCACGCGGCCATAGATGTCTGCCTCGCGCTCGTAGTCCCGCGAGTAGGCGTTGCTCGCAAGCATGGCCGGTGCGGCGGCCAGCAGCGAGGAGAAGTCGCCGACGATGACCGATGCGACGACGCCGACCGCGCCGGCCCGCAGCATCATGCGCAGGCCGTGGCGGTGCTGCACATGGCCCAGCTCATGCGCCAGCACGGTCATCACGGCGTCGGGCTCGTCGGCCAACAGTGCCAGCAACGCGTCGGTGACGACGATGTCGCCGCCCGGCAGCGCGAACGCATTGGGGCCGAGCGCCTTGCCGCCATCGCGGAAGTGGATCTCGAAATGCGCGGGCACGGCCGGCCCGCCCGCAGCGCGCGCCCGCGCGACGACGCCGCTCCAGCGGGCCTGCCAGGCCTGCTGCTGCCCGGCGCCGAGGCCGCTGGGCTTGAGCCAGTCGCCATCCATGCCCTCGAGCAGGCGCACTCCCAGGGCCTGCTCGGCGGAGGGCGGCAGCGCGTCGACCGCCCTGTCCACCGCCCAGGGCAGGCCCCAGCGGTAGGCCGCCGCGAGGCCGGCCACGAGCAACACGAGCGCCAGCAGCACCAGCCGCCAGCTCTGCTGCCAGCGCACGACGGCGCTGTCGCCCCGGCCCGAGTCGCGCGCCCAGGCGTCGAAGGCCGCCGCGTCGGCAAAGCTCAGCAGCCCGCCACCGGGCAGCAGGATCTGGCGCTGCCCATGGCGCTGGCGCTCGGGCCAGGTCAATCCCGCAAGAGGCACGCTGTGCCCGCCGAAATGCAGGCTCGGCCCCTCCAGCCAGACCTCGACGGGCCGCGCGCGGGCGCTGCGGCCATCGAACCAGTCGGCCGCGAGGCGGGGCTCGACCCCCATCACAGCCCCATGTCGATGCCGAAGAAGTCGCCGGCGATGTCGCCCGTGGCGTCAGCATGGCCGGTGAACGCCGCGGCCACCCAGTCGGCCGGGTCCTCTGCGCTTTCGATGCTGATGGCCTCAAGGCGCAGCCGCGCGGTGGCGACCGCGGCGAACGGGCGATACAGGCCCAGCGTCAGGCCGGTCAGCAGCCAGTTCATCGCCGTCAGGCTGAAGAGATCGCGAAAGCGCAGACGGCTGCTGAACCGCAGCGCCTCGCTGCGCGTGCCGTTCCAGGCGAGGTCCTGCATGCGCGCGGCGCCGAAGGGCATCACGATGGAGAACATCAGCAGATAGGCCACCAGTCCCACGCCGAAGAAGGCTGCCTGGGTCCAGGCCGATTTCATGTCCGGCTGCAAGCCCGACACCAGCATGACAACACCGGCCAGCAAGCCCATGCCGAGCATTGCAAGCAAGGCGCTGACTATGGACACGCCGAGCACCTTCAGCGCCAGCAGGTAGACACGACCGATGCCGAGGTCGATGCGCGCCTGCTGCGCCGCGATGCGGTAGCCGTTGTGCTGGTAGCGCTTGAACAGCGCGAAGGACAGCGGCGCCATCATGCAGATGACGCCCATCGCCAGCAGGCTGGTGTAACCGTAGGCCTCCATGGCGGCCCGGTCCGTCGCAGCGTCGCCACTGACGGTGGGCGCCATCAGGCGCGACCAGGCGATGAAGGCGAGCAGCGGCAGATACAGGGGCGCACAGGCCAGGTAGGCATCCTTCAGCGAGCCCTCGAAGCGCATACGCAGGCCGCGCCAGCTGGTGTTGCCGAGGCGGAACTGCAGCGAAGCCCGCCACAGCGCCGGCCAGACGGCACACAGGATCAGGAAGGCGACGACCGCGGCGGTCGGCGAGAACCGGCCGGCACCGCTGTAGGCGCCCATCAGCACCACCAGCAGCAGGAAGCCGCGGAACATCTTCCACGGGTCGCCATGGAAGCCCAGCGCCTGGCCGTCGACCAGGGTGTTGGCATAGAAGTAGCGGATGCGCCGCGCCTTCGCGAAGGGCAGATACAGGCCCAGCGTGACCAAGATGAGCAGCAGGTTGACCGCCCAGATGCGGAAGTATTCGCTGCCGGAGCCGGTGAAGCGGATTTCGAGGACACGCGGCGCGGCGGGCAGCGGGGCAGGCGCCGCATCGGCGGCGGCGTGGGTATCGAGCATGGGTTCTCCCTGGATGAGGGCCACCGTCTGTCGCGGTGGGCCGGGCAACACTCTGGCGGTGCCGCGTATGACTGGCAACCCCTGCTTCCCAGGTCTGTCGGCCCGACCCGACAGGCCATTTTCACGGCCGGTTCGACAGGGGCCGCTGGCTAGAATCGTTTCGACCTGTGACCCCTGCCTTCCCCTATGACAGCGATGAAGTTGATCGGTTCTCTCGCCAGCCCCTATGTGCGCAAGGTGCGCATCGTGATGGCCGAGAAGAAGCTCGATTACCAGCTGGTGCTCGAAGACGTCTGGGGCAGTGACGCCATCCTGAAGATGAACCCGCTGGGCAAGGTGCCCTGCCTGGTCATGGAGGGCCAGGACTCGATCACCGGCGCCGTGTTCGACTCGCGCGTCATCGTCGAATACGTGGACACGCTGTCGCCGGTGGGCCGGCTCATCCCCGAGCGCGGCCGCGAGCGCTGCGAGGTGCGCACCTGGGAAGCCCTGGCCGACGGCATCGTGGACGCCGGCGTCCTCGTGCGCCTGGAGCGCACCTGGGCGCAGCGCCCGCCCGAGCAGCGCAGCCAGGCCTGGATCGACCGCCATCTGGTCAAGGTCAATGCCGCGCTGGCCGCTATGAGCCAGGGCCTGGGCGAGAAGGCCTGGTGCTCGGGCAACCATTTCTCGCTGGCCGACATCGCCGTCGGCTGCGCGCTGGGCTGGCTGGAGTTCCGCTTCCCCGAGATCGGCTGGCGCGAGGCGCATCCCAACCTGGCGCGCCACATGGACAAGCTCGCGCAGCGCCAAAGCTTCGTCGACACGCTGCCGTCTGCGCCAGCGCCGGCGCTGGCCTGATCAGGCGATCAGCAGCTCCCGCGAGCGCACATGCAGCAGGCGCACCGTGCGCCAGATGCGCCGCTCGATCTCGGCGACGTCCAGCTTCCACAGCGTCGCGACCTCGGCCAGCAGCAGGCCCTGGGCCAGCAGCGTCAGCAGATGGCGGCTGGCCTGGTCGATCTGGCGGCCGGCGGGGCTGGCGTCCAGCGCGGCCGGCGCCTGGCGCGCGATGGCGAGCGGGCTGCGCTCGATGCCGAAGGCCGCCAGGGCCTGGCGGGCAAGCTGGGGGCTGAGCATCGCGCGGCGCTCATGCAGGCGCGCCAGCGCCTCGACCAGGCCGGCGGCGCTGCCGTCGTCCACGTGATAGGCATTCGCGCCGGCACTCAGCGCCGCGAACAGCTGCAGGTCGTCGGCGGTCGGCGTCAGCAGCAGCAGCTGGGGCCGCACCGGCAGGCGGCCGAGCTCATGGGCCGCGCGCATCGCATGGCTGTCCACCAGGCGCAGGTCGCAGGCGACGATGTCCGGCGCCAGCGTGGCGAGTTCGTCCAGCGCATCGGCCAGCAGGGATTTGCAGCCGGCGAGCTGGATGCCACCCACCTGCAGCAGCAGCGACCGCGTGCGCTGCAGCACGGACTCGCCATGGCGGAGGAGGTAGACGGTGGGCATGGCGGGCGGCGGCTTGTGACCGCCGCGCATTGTGCGCGTTCCGCCCCTCTTCCCCCTAGTTTGTAGGCGCCACCCCCCGCATCCTGGCGGTTGCCCTCAACCCGGGGGTCAGGCGGTGCGCCCGATGTTGCCCTGGGGCGAGAAGCTGTGCGCGCTGGCCAGCGGCCAGTAGACGCGGAAGGTGTTGTGCGGCAGCTCACCGCGCAACACGGCGCCCCGTTCGACGAAGGGCAGCAGGTTGGCCAGCAGCCTCACCTCGTGCTTGTCGAGCCGGTGCACGATGTGCTGGGCCGTGATCTCCTGCGGGTGGCACAGGCCGGCGGCCTCGACGAGCTCCTTCAGCGCCTTCAGCGTGTTCTGGTGGAAGTTGGCGACGCGCTGGGCCTTGTCGGGCACGACGATGGCGCGCTGGCGCTGCGGGTCCTGCGTCGTCACGCCGGTGGGGCAGTGGCCGGTGTGGCAGGCCTGGGCCTGGATGCAGCCCAGCGCGAACATGAAGCCGCGCGCCGCGTTGCACCAGTCCGCGCCCAGGGCCATCAGGCGCACGATGTCGAAGGCCGACGTGACCTTGCCGGCGCAGCCGATCTTGATCTTGTCGCGCAGGTCCAGGCCGACCAGGGTGTTGTGCACCAGCAGCAGGCCCTCCTGCAGCGGAGCGCCGACGTTGTTCGTGAACTCCAGCGGCGCGGCGCCGGTGCCGCCCTCGGCGCCGTCCACGACGATGAAGTCGGGCGTGATGCCGGTCTCCAGCATCGCCTTGCACAGCGCGAACCACTCCCACGGGTGACCGATGCAGAGCTTGAAACCGGTGGGCTTGCCGCCCGACAGGTGTCGCAGCCTGTCGATGAACTGCATCATCTCGACCGGCGTCGAGAAGGCGCTGTGGCGGGCCGGCGAGATGCAGGCCCGGCCGGCCTGCACGCCGCGCGCGGCGGCTATTTCTTCCGTGACCTTGGGGCCGGGCAGCACGCCGCCATGGCCCGGCTTGGCACCCTGGCTGAGCTTGAGCTCGATCATCCTGACCTGCGGGTCGCAGGCGGCGGCCTGGAACTTCTCGGCGCTGAAGGAACCGTCGTCGTTGCGGCAGCCGAAATAGCCCGAGCCGATCTCCCAGATCAGGTCGCCGCCATGCACGCGGTGGTGCACGCTGATCGAACCCTCGCCGGTGTCGTGGGCGAAGCCGCCCATCTTCGCGCCCTTGTTCAGCGCCAGGATGGCGTTGGCGCTGAGCGCGCCGAAGCTCATCGCCGAGATGTTGAAGACGCTGGCCGAATAGGGCTGGGCGCGGCCCGCGCCTATGGTGATGCGGAAGTCGTGGCTGCCGAGGTGGGTGGGCACCAGCGAATGGTTGATCCACTCGTAGCCGCGCGCGCCGACGTCGAGCTGGGTGCCGAAGGGGCGCTGGTCGGGGTCGCCCTTGGCGCGCTGGTAGACGATGGAACGCTGGGCGCGCGAGAAGGGCGCGGCATCGTTGTCGCCCTCGACGAAGTACTGGCGGATCTCGGGCCGGATGAACTCGAACAGGAAACGCAGGTGGCCGATGACGGGGTAGTTGCGCAGGATGGAGTGGCGCGTCTGGCGCACGTCGCGCAGGCCCAGCAGCGTCAGCGCCAGGAAGAGCAGCGCGAGCAGGCCGTCGGTGACGCCGGCCGTCCAGCCGACGGCGAAGTACAGCGCCAGCGCGCCACACAGCATCCAGCTCAGATAGCGCAGCGGGAAGTGCTCGTTGAGGCGTCGCAACCAGCCGGGCCAAGCAAGCATGGGATGTCCTCGGAAATATGACCGGCCGATGCTAAGGCCCACGGGCTGCACAATCGCCGCGCACATTCCCCAGAGGTGAAGCCCGATGAAGTCCCTGTTCTCCAAGCTCGGCTGGCTGTTCTCCAAGGCCTGGTGGCTGCTCGACGGCACGCGGCGGGCGCTGATGAACCTCTTCGTGCTGCTGCTCATCGTCGTCTTCGTGGCGGCCCTGCTGGCGCGCGGCCCCAAGCCGCTGGCCGACAGGACCACGCTGGTGCTCAAGCTCGACGGCAACCTCGTCGAGCAGTTCTCCGGCAGCCCGCGCGAGCAGTTGATGGCCCAGGCCGAGGGCCGCGGCGTTCCGAAGCAGACGCGGCTGCGCGATGTGCTCGCCGCCCTCGACACCGCCGCCCGCGACGACAAGATAGCCGCCGTGCTGCTGGACGTCGAGGAGCTGCAGGGCGCCGGCCAGGCCGGCCTGCACGAGGTGGCCGCCGCGCTGCAACGCTTCCGCAAAGCCAGCGGCAAGCCCGTGCTGACCTATGCCGACAACTACAGCCAGCGCGGCTACTTCCTGGCCGCTCAGACCGGCGAGGTCTATCTGCATCCGATGGGCATGGTCATGCTGGAAGGCTTCGGCCGCTGGCGCACCTATTACAAGGACGCGCTGGACCGCCTCGGCGTGACGGCCCATGTCCTCAAGGTGGGCACCTACAAGAGCTTTGCCGAGCCCTACACGGCCACCGGCCCCAGCCCCGCGACGCAGGAGGCCGAGGGCCTGGTCTACGGTGAGCTGTGGAGCGGCTTCACCGGCAGCATCGAGGCGGCGCGCAAGCTCGACGCCGGCAGCATCGCCAGGGGCATCGACGAGCTGCCGCAGCGCCTGGCCGCCGTGCAGGGCGACCCCGCCCGGCTGGCCCTGCAGGCCCGGCTCGTGGACGGGCTGAAGACGCGCGACCAGATGCGCGAGCTGCTGATCGCCAAGGGCGCCAAGGACGAGCAGAGCAAGAGCTTCCGCCAGGTGTCGCTGGCCGACTACATGGCCTATGTGAAGGACGGCGGCGCGCCGAGCAAGCTGCAGCCGGGGCTGGGCATCGTCGTGGCCGAAGGCGAAATCGTCGATGGCGATGTCGGCCCGGGCCGCATCGGCGGCGACTCGACCGCGCGCCTGATCCGCAAGGCCCGCGAGGACGACGCCATCAAGGCCGTCGTGCTGCGCGTGAACTCGCCCGGCGGCAGCGCCTTCGCGTCCGAAGTCATCCGCCGCGAGCTGGAGCTGACGCGCCAGGCCGGCAAGCCGGTGGTCGTGTCGATGGGTGACGTGGCGGCTTCTGGCGGCTACTGGATCTCGATGAGCAGCGACGCCGTCATCGCCGATGCCGGCACCATCACCGGCAGCATCGGCGTGTTCGGCATCCTGCCGACGGCCGAGGGCCTGATGGACAAGCTCTCGCTGCACACCGGCGGCGTGACGACGACCTGGCTGGCCGGCGGCTACGACCCGCGCCGCCCGCTGGACCCGCGCCTGAAGGCGGCCGTGCAATCCGGCATCGACAACATCTACGCCCGCTTCACGACGCTGGCCGCCCAGGCGCGCAAGAGCACGCCCGAGAAGATCGACACCGTAGCCCAGGGCCGCATCTGGACCGGCGCCCAGGCCAAGGAGCGCGGACTGGTGGACCGCATCGGCAGCTTCGACGACGCCGTGCAGGCGGCGGCCAAGCTGGCCAGGCTGGACCTGAAGGCCGGCGAGAAGCCGCGCCTGAGCTATGTCGAGCGCGACCTCAGCCGCAGCGAGCGCCTGCTGGCCTCGCTGAGCGACACGCTGGCACCGTCGCTGCTGCAGTCACTGGGCGCGTCGCTCGGGCTGGAAGCGCTGCCGGCGCCGGTCGCCGAGGAGCTGTCCACGCTGAAGGCGCTGGCGAAGCTGTCGGCCCAGGGGCACTGGGAGAGGGCTGCGGCGGTGCATTGCCTGTGCGCCGCGCCTTGACGAATTTCGCAAAACGGGCGGCGCCGATGGCTCGCCGCCTCAGCGGAACCCTCGGTTCACGAACGAGATCTTGTGGAGCATGTCGACGACGGCGCGCGCTTCCTGCTTCGCCATCGTCGTCGTGTGGTGATCCTTCTCCGCCTTGATTGTCTTTCTGGCGATCGTGATCTCGGCACTCTTCGTTGAATACGTCCGGCCGACGATGAGGCTCGCCTCTGCCACGCGACGGTTGAAGAGCCCGCTGTTGAAGACGCCCGGCTGCATCACCGAGAAACTGCCGCCGTCGATCTCGACATCGACGCCTGCCCGCGACGTGGGCCTGGCGCGAAGGATGCATTCGAGCAGCACCGTGGCCGCCTGGTCGCGCTGCCCGCCGGTCGCCTTCGGGTCCAACGACGCAACGGAGAAGGCCTTCATGGCCGCGATCAGATCGCCACTTTGGCGGAGGCTCCCCTCGCCGATGTTGTACGCAATGGAGAACAGGCCATCAAACTGGTCCTGCGTGAGTGAGGCCGAAGCAAAGGCTTCGCAGACCGCTTTCTCGTACTTCTGTATGCCGGTGCGGAACCTCCTGATGTATTCGTCCCAGCCCGGCCGCAGCACAGCATCCTCACCCTCGACGAGCTTCGCCCTCGGCGCTTTGCCCGCGAGCATCTCTTTGACGAGCACAGGATAGTTTTCATCCTTGCCTATCGCGGCATCGAGGTAAGGCACCGCCACGGAATTCTTCGAAGGCCTGTAGACCTTCAAGTGGGAGGCGAGCTTGGCAGCTAGCTCGGCCTCAGGCGTCTGTGCTTTTGTCGCCGACGCCTGGCTGACGACCTTGAGGATCTCGCTGGGCCCATGGTGCACCAGAGTGCCGATGCCATACGTGGCGTGCCTGGCGGGGCAGTCGTAGATTCCCTGCACCAGGCCCTCGTGGCGGGCCAGGCGTTCCAGTCCCTGCGTCGAAACGTTTTTGATCCGATTCATCGCCGCGTCCCCCGGGATGGGTCACGAGGGCGCGAAGCGGAATCATCCGAACGGTGCCCTCGTGGCCCGAGCTTACGGGCGTCACGGCGCGACTGCGTCCTTCCTGGACGCCCGACGGCAACAGTTTTGAGGATGTACTCAATACACCGGATCCGGCAGCTTCTCCCTGGCCACCACCCGCTGCGTCGCCGGCCGCTCGAACACCCGCTGCAGATAGGCCCCCAGCGCCGGCCGCGCCTTCGCCGGGCGCGCCTGCATGCGCGTCCAGCGGCACAGCATGAAGGCCAGCGGGTCGACGGCCGTGTAGTGCTCGCCCAGGAACCAGTCGCCGCCGTGGCGGGCCAGTTCGGCCTCCATCTGGTCCAGCATGGGCGCCACCTGGGCCTCGGCGCGGACCTTGACCTCGGCTGCATCGGTAGCCATGCGGTCGGGGTAGAAGTAGTGGATCAGCATGGCCTGCAGCGTGTTGGTCAGCCAGACCATCCACTTGTAGTACTGGGCCCGCTCGGGCGTGCCGGGCGCCGGCGCGAAGCCCGGGTGGCAGTCGGCCAGGTGCATCAGGATGGCGGCCGTCTCGTAGAGCACCAGGTCGCCGTCGACCAGGGTCGGGATCAGGCCGTTGGGGTTGAGCTTCAGATAGGCCGGCGACTTGTGCTCGTTGTTGGCCCGGTCCACCTGTCGCAGCGTGAACGGAACGCCCATTTCCTCGAGCAGGATGTGGGGCGCGAAACTGGCGTTGCTGGGGAAATAATGCAGTTCGATCATGGCGAGAGGGCTGGGCGGCGCGGGAAGCGGCGAACTTTACGTCGCCGAAATACCCCTGCAGTGCACCCGCGCCAGCCTGTGGGCGTTGGGCCGATATCCCGGCTTTTCACGCAACGATCATGAAGCCTTCCCTTCGCATCCTCCCCCTCGCCGCGCTGGCGCTGTGTGCCGCGCTGTCCGGCGCCCCGGCCCGGGCCGACGTGCGCGCCCGCGTCGACATCGGCATGGTGTTCGACAACCGCTACCACCACGACCACTACTACCCCGCCCCGGGCTATGTCGCGCCGCACGTGCCTTATGGCGCCGTCGTCGTCGGCAGCGGGCCGGGCCGCTACTGGTTCCACGGCGGCGTCTGGTACCAGCCCTGGGGCCCGCGCTACCGCGTCGTGCTGCCGCCCTTCGGCCTCGTCATCCCGCTGCTGCCGCCGGCCTATGTGACGCTGACGCTGGGCGGCCTGCCCTACTACTACGCCAACGGCGTCTACTACAGGCCGGTGCCCGAGGGCTATGTCGTGACGGCCCCGCCACCCGAGGCCGCGACGGCCCAGGTCGTGCCGGCGCCACCGCCGCCAGCGCCCAAGGCCGAACCCGTCATCTACCCGCGCAACGGCCAGTCCGCCGAGCAGCTCGAGAACGACCGCCGCGAATGCAACCGCTGGGCCACGACTCAGCCCAATGCCCAGGCCGACGCGAGCGTGTTCAACCGCGCGGTGGAAGCCTGCATGGATGGCCGCGGCTATACGCTGAAGTGACTCACACGGCGCAACCGGCCTCGGGCTTCGCGCCGGCCGCGCGATAGCGCACCGCCGTCATCTCCGCCAGGATGCTGAGCGCGATCTCCGGCGGCGTGCGTGCGCCGATGTCCAGGCCCACCGGGCCATGCAGGCGGTCGAGCTGTTCTTCCGTCAGCCCGAAATGCTCGGCCAGCCGTGCGCGGCGCTTGGCCTGGTTGACGCGCGAGCCGATCGCGCCGACATAGAAGGCCGCGCCGCGCAGGGCCTCCATCAGCGCGAGGTCGTCGAGCTTGGGGTCGTGGGTCAGCGCGACGATGGCCGTGGCGCCGTCCGGCCTGAAGGCGGTGACGACGTCGTCGGGCATGTCGCGGGTCAGCGTGACGCCGGGCTGGTTGAAGCCGTCGGCGTACTCGGCGCGCGGGTCGCAGACGGTCACGCCATAGCCCAGGGCCAGGGCCATCTGTGCCAGGTAGTCGGTCATCTGGCCGGCGCCGATGACAAGCAGCCGCCATTGCGGACCGTGATGGCTGACGAGCTGGGTGCCGGTCAGCGTCAGCGTGTCGGTGCCGGGCTCGGCGTCGGCGAGCGTGGCGGCGCCACTGGCCAGGTCCAACGTGCGGCGCACGCGCTCGCCGCGCTCCAGGCGGGCCAGCAATTCGTCGACACCGGACTGCAATCCCAGCGGCTCCAGCATCAGCTCCAGCGTGCCGCCGCAGGGCAGGCCGAAGCGGCGCGCCTCCTCGGCGCCCACGCCATAGCGCAGCGGTGTGGGCTTGTCGAGCTTCAGGCTGCCGGCGCGCAGCTGGGCGACGAGGTCGTCCTCGATGCAGCCGCCCGACACCGAGCCGGCGATCAAGCCGTCGTCGCGCACCGCCACCAGCGAGCCCACCGGCCGCGGCGCCGAGCCCCAGGTGCGGGTGATGGTGCCCAGCACGACGCCACGCGACTCCGCCCGCCAGCCGGCGGCCGTGCGCAGCACGCTGAGGTCGAGGTTGTCCATGGCCGTTTATCCCCAATCGGAATTTCCACTAGGGTAATCGGCAATCACAAGCCCTTGCAGGCCACCGAGCATCGTCGGGCCAACAAGGAGACAAGCGATGAAGATCCAGCTCACGGTCAATGGCCGTGCGGTCAGCCGCGACGTGACTCCCGAGCGCCTGCTGGTGCAGCTGCTGCGCGAGGACCTGGCCCTGACCGGCACCCATGTCGGCTGCGACACCGCCCAGTGCGGCGCCTGCACCGTGCACCTGAACGGCCGCGCCGTGAAGGCCTGCAACATGCTCGCCGTGCAGGCCGATGGCGCCAGCATCACGACCATCGAGGGCCTGGCCGCCGCCAACGGCGCGCTGCACCCGATGCAGGCCGCGTTCAAGGACTGCCACGGCCTGCAGTGCGGCTTCTGCACGCCGGGCATGGTGATGAGCGCCGTGGACCTGGTGCAGCACCACGACTGCTCCAGCGAGGCCGCCATCCGCGAGGGCCTGGAGGGCAACCTCTGCCGCTGCACGGGCTACCAGAACATCGTCCGTGCGGTGCAGCAAGGCGCGCAGCTGATGGCCTTGGGGACTGACCGCCCGAGCGCAGCGAGTAGCTCTGTCCCCAACTGATTGAGAGGTGTGACATGAACTCACCCAAGGAAGGTTTCATCGGCAAGAGCGTCAAGCGCCGCGAGGACGCGCGCTTCCTGACCGGCCGCGGCCAGTACACCGACGACATCGTGCTGCCGCGCCAGACCTATGGCGTCTTCGTGCGCAGCGCCTACGCCCATGCGCGGCTGAAGCGCGCGGACACGGCCGCCGCGCTGGCCGCGCCGGGCGTGCTGGGCGTCTACACCGGCGAGCATTTCCGCGCGGTGGGCGGTCTGCCCTGCGGCTGGCTCATCACCAGCACCGACGGCCAGGCCATGAAGGAGCCCAAGCACCCCATCCTGGCGGACGGCAAGGTGCGCTACGTGGGCGACGCGCTGGCCCTGGTCGTGGCCGAGTCGCTGGCCGAGGCCAAGGCCGCGGCGGCGCTGGTGGAGGTGGACTACGACGAGCTGCCCGCCGTGGCCGACACGGCCACCGCCGCCGGCCACGCAGGCCAGGTGCACGACGAGGCGCCGGACAACCGCTGCTACATCTGGGGCTGCGGCGACAAGGCCGCGACGGATGCGGCCATGGCCGGCGCGGCGCATGTGACCCGGCTGGAGTTCCGCAACAACCGCCTCATCCCCAACGCCATCGAGCCGCGCGCCGCCAACGCCAGCTACAACCCGGCGGACGACGCCTACACCCTCTATGTCGCCAACCAGAACCCGCATGTCGAGCGCCTGCTGATGTGCGCCTTCGTGCTCGGCATTCCCGAGCACAAGCTGCGCGTCGTCGCGCCCGACGTCGGCGGCGGCTTCGGCTCCAAGATCTTCCTGTATGCCGAGGAGACGGCGCTCGTCTGGGCCAGCCGGCAGTTGGGGCGGCCGATCAAGTGGACGGCCGAGCGCAGCGAGAGCTTCCTCAGCGACGCCCACGGCCGCGACCATGTGACGACGGCCGAGCTGGGCACCGACAAGGCCGGCAATTTCCTGGCGATGCGGGTGCACACGACGGCCAACCTCGGCGCCTATCTGTCGACCTTCGCCTCCTGCGTGCCCACCATCCTGTACGCGACGCTGCTGGCCGGCCAGTACAGGACGCCGAAGATCTATGCCGAGGTCACCGGCGTGTTCACCAACACCGCGCCGGTGGACGCCTACCGCGGCGCCGGCCGGCCCGAGGCGACCTATGTCGTCGAGCGCCTCGTCGAGACGGCCGCGCACGAGCTGGGCCTGGACCCGGCCGAGCTGCGCCGCCGCAACTTCATCAAGGAGTTCCCCTATGCGACGCCGGTGGGCCTGACCTATGACACCGGCGACTACGACGCGACGCTCACGCAAGTGCAGAAGATCGCCGACGTGGCCGGCTTCGCCGCGCGCAAGGCGGTCAGCGCCGCCAAGGGCCTGCTGCGCGGCATCGGCTACTCGACCTATATCGAGGCCTGCGGCCTGGCGCCGAGCAATGTGGCCGGCGCGCTGGGCGCACGCGCCGGCCTGTTCGAGGCCGGCGAGGTGCGCGTGCACCCGACCGGCAAGGTCACCGTCTTCACCGGCAGCCATTCGCACGGCCAGGGCCACGAGACCACCTTCGCCCAGGTCGTGGCCGACCGCCTCGGCATCCCGCTGGAGGACGTCGACATCCAGCACGGTGACACCGGCAAGATCCTGTTCGGCATGGGCACCTATGGCAGCCGGTCGCTGGCCGTGGGCGGCACGGCCATCATCAAGGCCGTCGACAAGGTCATCGCCAAAGGCCGCAAGATCGCCGCCCATCTGCTGGAGGCCGGCGAGGCCGACATCGAGTTCAGGAACGGCGAGTACCGCGTCGCCGGCACCGACCGCGCCGTGCCCTTCGCCCAGGTGTCGCTGACGGCCTATGTGCCGCACAACTACCCGCTGGACAAGCTGGAGCCCGGCCTCAACGAGAACGCCTTCTACGACCCGAGCAACTTCACCTACCCGGCCGGCAGCTATGTCTGCGAGGTGGAGGTGGACCCGGCGACGGGCCAGACCCGCGTCGACCGCTTCAGCGCGGTGGACGACTTCGGCAACATCGTCAACCCGATGATCGTCGAGGGCCAGGTGCACGGCGGCCTGGCCCAGGGCATAGGCCAGGCGCTGCTGGAGCACGGCGTCTACGACGCGGACTCCGGCCAGCTGCTGTCCGGCAGCTATATGGACTACGCGCTGCCGCGTGCCGACGACCTGCCCAGCTTCAATGTGCAGACGGCCCCCGGCACGCCCTGCACCCACAACCCGCTGGGCGTGAAGGGCTGCGGCGAGGCCGGCGCCATCGGCTCGCCGGCCGCCGTCATCAATGCGATCTGCGATGCGATCGGCGTGAAGGACATCGCCATGCCGGCCACCCCGTGCACAGTCTGGACCGCGCTGCAGGCCAAGCACTGAGGAGATAGAAGCGATGAACTACCAGACCGCATCCTCCGTCGCCACCGCCCGGCTCGGCGCGGACGACAAGTTCCTGGCCGGCGGCCAGTCCCTGCTCGGCGCGATCAAGCTCGGCCTGGCCGCGCCCAGCGGCCTCGTCGACGTGCGCCACCTGCCCGAGCTGCAGGGCATCATCATCGTCGGCGGCGGCGCGCTGCGCATCGGCGCCGCGACGACGCATGCGACGGTCGCCGCCTCGGCCGACGTGCAGCGCGCCATCCCCGCGCTGGCGGACCTGGCCGGCCGCATCGGCGACCGCCAGGTGCGCAATGCCGGCACGCTGGGCGGCAGCCTGGCCAACAACGACCCGGCCGCCTGCTACCCGGCCGCGACGCTGGCCCTGGGCGCCACCGTGCACACCCAGCGCCGCACCATCGCCGCCGACGACTTCTTCCAGGGCCTGTTCACGACCGCGCTGGAAGAGGGCGAGCTGATCACCGCGGTCAGCTTCCCCGTGCCGAAAGCGGCCGCGTGGCAGAAGTTCAAGCAGCCGGCCTCGCGCTTCTCGCTGGTGGGCGTGTTCGTTGCGCGCTTCGACACCGGCGTGCGCGTGGCCATCACCGGCGCCGGGCCCGGCGTGTTCCGCTGCGCCGAGCTGGAGACGGCCCTGGACCGCGACTGGAGCCCGGCCGCGGCGCGCGCCGTCAAGGTCGGCGCCGACGGCCTCAACACCGACCTGCACGGCACGGCCGAGTACCGCGCCGCGCTGATCCCGGAGCTGGCCGCGCGGGCCGTCGCGTCGGTCTAAGGAAACTCGTTCAGCGTCGCCGTGTTGCTGCCACCCTGGCAGTGCGCGGCGTCGCCCGCGTCGTTGGCGACGTGCTCGATGCTGCCCTTGTCGACGAGGCAGACCGTGATCATGTGGTGCAGGCGCACGCCGGGCTTCTCAGGCACCTCGATCGCGCGGTCCAGCACGACGCCGGGCTTCAAGAAGACGCTGTAGACGCCCAGGCCCCAGGCCTCATGGCTCGTCACGGAATCCGCCACCTTGTACGACGCGAAGCCGCGGCCCGTGGCGCTGGTCCATTCGGCCTGCGTCGGCGGGTCGTAGGGGATCTCGGACTGGTAGAAGTAGACCCGCCCGCCATTGCCGCGCCAGAGCACCTGTTCCTGCTGGAAATGCTCGACGAAGAGACCGTAGACGGTCACGTCCTCGCCATCGACGACCAGGCCGTGGGCGGCGGGGTTGCTCGTCCAGCCGACGCCTTCGCCATGGTCGGCGCGCCAGATCCAGGTGTGGTCGACGAGGGTGTCGTGGGCATGGATGCGCAGGGCCGTGCCCACCCGGCCGGCCGCTGCGCCGCCGATGCGGAAGAACACATCGTGCAGAGCGATGGGGTCGGCGCGGTGGCGCCTGCCGCCACCCGGCCTGCCCACCTCCATCAGCACGCCCGAGTCCCGCCGGCCGGCATCGAGGAACAGGCCGGCCACCGTCAACCCGTCCGCGTCCGCCGTCTTCACGAGGGCCTGGCCGTTGTCCGAGCGCAGCGTCGGCAGGCCTATGCCCAGCACGACGGTGCCGGGGCGGTTGAGCAGCAACGGCTGCGTCAGCAGGTATTCTCCGGGCGTGAGCAGCAGGTGTTTGCCGGCGGCGAGCTGGGCGTTGATCTTCGCAGCCGTGTCGCCCGGCCTGGCGATGAAGAACCGGCTGATGGGCAGGGTCCGGCCCGGCGCGACGGCGCCGCCGGCCCAGGAGATGCCCGCGCTGTCATGCCGCAGCGCCGGCACGCGCACCGCATAGCCACCGTCCTTGTCGACAAACAGATAAGGCTTCTCGCGCACGACCGGCGTCCTGTCGACGCGGGTGAAGCGCTCGCCCGGTGCCGGGAACTCGCCGGCCGGCGCCTGCGGCACGCCGACAAAGACCATGTTCCAGTTCGAACCCGTCCAGCGGCCCCACTCGCTGTTGCGCGAGATCCATTGCTGCTGCGTCGCCGAGTCGACGCGGCCGTCCACCCGCACGTCCGCGAACCAGCCGCCGCTGGCCCAGCCGTTCTTCTGGTTGAGCCGCATGTTGCCGCGCACATGCATGCGCCGGAACGGAATGGCCTGGGACACGGCCCATTGCATGGTGTTGTCGCCGATGCCCAGCGTCGGCGTGATCGCGAAGTTCTCGGCGCCGCGCCAGAAGTTCACCGTCGCGTTGTCGTTGTCCAGCAGCGCCGTGGAGCGCAGGTCGCCGACGACGTCCACGTCGTCCGGCTGTGCGCCCAGGCCCAGCACCTGGGTGAAGAAGCCGACCGGGATGCGCAGGTTCTCGTAGCGCCCCGGCATCAGCAGGATGGCGTCGCGACGCGGCCCGAAGTGGTTGGGCTGCTGGGCCTCGTAGATGTCCAGGATGCGCTGCTGCAGGCCCGGCGTGGCCGGGTTCAGGACGTGGACATGGGGGCCGAAGTCCGGCGGCCCGGCCTGCGCATGCATCGAGGCGGCGAGAACGCAGGCGGACAAGGCGAGGCGAAGAATTGGAATCGGTTCCATGCCTGCCATTGAACCACGGCCGGAGGGCGTCAGGCCTTCGCAAGGCGTCGAACAGCGCGCAGGCGCTGCCCTCGGCCCTTGCTCAGAAGCTCGACCCCGGCTGATTCAGGAACTCCAGCTCCTCGGGCGTCGATGTGCGGCCCAGCATGGCATTGCGGTGCGGGTAGCGCCCGAAGCGGTCGACGATGGCCTTGTGCTTCAACTCGAAGTCGTGGGTGTGCCGCGGCGCGCGCTCGCGCATCAGCGGCTCGGCCGCCGCATGGATGGCGGCGGACTCGCTGTGCATATAGGGCATGTAGAGGAAGGCGCGCTGCTCTTCGTCCGGCAGCGCCAGGTCGGCGCCCGCCGCGACGGCTTCCTGCGCAAGCGCCAGGGCCAGCGGGTCGGCCGCAAACGCGTCCGGCGTGCCACGGTGGATGTTGCGGGCGAACTGGTCGAGCGCGATGACCTCGGCGAGGCGGCCTTCGGGCGTCGCGCGCCAGGCGAACAGCTCGCAGCGCCGGGCCTGCCCGTGCAGCGCGCCGAAGCGCTGGCGGATCAACTCGTCGAAGACGGGGTCGACCCTCCACCACTGGGCCGGTTGGGTCTCCCGGAACCAGAAGTCCAGCACGGCGCGATGCCCGAGGCTCATCGCTTGCGCCCGCCGAACACCAGCAGCAGGCCGCCCACCGCGATCGCCCCCACGCCCAGCCACACCGGCAGGTTGACCTGCTCCTTCTCCTTGGCCGTCAGCTCCAGCGACCCGAGCTTCACGACGGTGCTGTCCTTGGTGTAGCTGAAGCCGCCGGTGGCAAGGCTGGCCGTGCCAGCGATGAGCAGCAGCACGCCGAGGATCTTGGTGAAGTTCATGCGGACCTTCCGAAACGGTGGAAGGCCCGCAGCTTAGGGCAACGCTGAATAGGTCCCCGCGATGCAGCGCGCCCTGGTTTGGGATGGGCTGCAAGGCGCAAACCCCAGCCGTAGCTCCGGCTACGGCGAGGATTTGCAACGCCGCAGACCACCCAAAGCAGGGATGCGCTGCGCGCGAGGGACTTGTTCAGCCTTGCCTTGGCGCCTCACCAGTTGTAGCTCGCCCCCAGCAAGCCGTAGTTCGTGCTCTCGCCCTGCGGCCCGCGGCTGTGGCCGATGCCGGGGGCGAGGGTCCAGCCGGCCCCGACGCCGACTGCGGCCTTCATCTGCACGCTGCGCAGGCTGCCGCCATCGTGCAGGCGGTCCTGCTGCAGTTCGCCATTGAGCGCCACGCGGTCGCTGACGCGCCAGGTCGCGCCGACCTGGCTGCTGCGGTCCAGCGCGGCCTCGTCGCGGTTGATGGCCGAGACGCCCTTGTGCAGCAGCGGCACACCCGCCAGCAGGCCGCCGCCGTTCGTCTCTTGCGTCGTGGTCGTCGTGTAGCGGTTGTGCATCGTGGCGCCGTAGACGCTCAGGCGCTGAGTCAGGTCGACAGCGCCATGCACGCCCACGCCGTGGCCCTTGATGCGCTGCTCCACCGGCGTTGCAGCACCCACGCCGTTGGCAGCCAGCGTACCCCGCGTGCGGGCGTTGCGGGTGGCCGCGTCGACGCCGACCATGACGCCGTCCGTCGGTTTCCAGTCCACCGCGGCGGCCACGTCGTTCTGGCGCAGCGCGCTGCCGTCGCGGCGCTGGCTGGCGTTGAGGCTGGCCTGCCAGCGTTTGCCGGCCACGCCGCCGCCCAGCGACACCTGCCTGGGCCTGTAGACGACGCCGCTGGCGGCATCGCGGCTGCGCGATTCGCCGACGCCGGCCTGCACCCAGGCGCTGTCGCCCACCGGCAGGCTGACGGCCGCCGCGGCGCTCTGGTTGTGCTGGCCGTCACGCTGCACGGCGAGGTTGAGGGCACGCTTGTCGGCGTTGGGGGCGGCTTCGTCGGCATGGGCGAGGCCGGCGATCAGCAGGGCGGTGAGGAGGAGGGGCGCTTTTTTCATGGATGTTCCCGTCGAGTTCCGGTGGGCCGGCCGATCCGGCCCCTTCAACCCGAGAACGCCGCCCGCGCCGCATTCCTTCCCGGGCAGATGTAAGAACCTGTTCAAGGTTCTTAGCGGATGCAGCCCGCCGCATACTCGCGGGCGCCACCACCCGACCGTGAGGCCCGCCGTGCCCGACTCCGCCCCGCACAGCAGCATCGACGCCATCGCCGCCGGCCTGCAGGCCCAGGCCTATCTGCCCTCGCGCGAGCTGGCCACGGCCGCCTTCCTGGCGCTGCGCCTGGCGCGCCCGCTGCTGCTGGAAGGCGCGCCCGGCACGGGCAAGACGGCCATCGCCGCGGCCCTCGCGGCGGCCCTGCAAAGGCCGCTGATCCGCCTGCAGTGCTACGAGGGTCTGGACTTGGCCGCCGCGGCCTATGAGTGGAACTACGCGCGGCAGATGCTGGAGATCCGGCTCGCCCAGGCGCAGGACCACCAGCGCACGGCGGACGAGCTGTTCGCGCGCCGCTTCCTGATCGAGCGCCCGCTGCTGCAGGCCCTCACCACCACGCCCGCGCCGGTGCTGCTGATCGACGAGCTGGACCGCGCCGACGCGCCCTTCGAGGCCTTCCTGCTGGAGTTCCTGGCCGAGTTCCAGCTCAGCATCCCCGAGCTCGGCACCATCGCCGCAGCCACGCCGCCGCTGGTCGTGCTGACGAGCAACCGCAGCCGCGAGATCCACGACGCCGTGAAGCGCCGCTGCCTCTACCACTGGCTGGACTTCCCCGACGCCGCACGCGAGCTGGCCATCGTGCGCGCCCGTCTGCCGGGCGTGGACGCCGCACTGGCCCGACAGATCGTCGACTTCGTGCAGGGCCTGCGGCGGCTGGACCTCTACAAGCTGCCCGGCCTGGCCGAGACGCTGGACTGGTCACGCGCCCTCGTCGAGCTGAACGCGGTCAGCCTGGACCCGGCCACCGTGCAGTCGACGCTGGGCGTGCTGCTGAAATACCAGGACGACATCGCCCGCATGCAGGGCGGCGAGGCGGCGCGGCTGCTGGCGGAGCTGAGGCTGCGTGCCGGGGCCTGAGGCCGACCGTGGATCACCTGGCGGAGAACCTCGTCCACTTCGGCCGCGTGCTGCGCGCCGCCGGCCTGCCCGTCGGCACGGACCGGCTGATGCTCGCCACGCAGGCGCTGCAGGCCGGGGCCTTGGCCTCGCGGGCCGACTTCAAGGCCGCGCTGGCCGCCTGCCTCGTCGACCGGCCCGAGCACCGGCCGCTGTTCGAGCAGGCCTTCCACGTCTTCTGGCGCGACCCCGACCTGCTCGGCCGCATCATGGCCCTGCTGCTGCCCCAGGCCCAGGGCCGCGCCGGCGCGCCGCCACCGCCCGAGAACCGCCGCCTGGCCGACGCCCTGTTCCCGGCGCCGGCGCTACAGGAGCAGCCGCGCACCGAGCCGGTCGACATCGAGGCCCGCCTCGATGCCGGCAGCCGCGAACTGCTGCAACGCCGCGACTTCGACACGATGACGACCGCCGAATGGGCCGCCGCGCGCCAGGCCCTGGCCGCGCTGCAGCCGCAGCTGGCCCGGCGCCTGACGCGCCGCTTCGAGACCGCGCCACGCGGGCGCATCGCCTGGCGTGCGACGTTGCGCGCGGAAGGCCGCCACGCCGGCGCCCCGCCGCAGCGCGAGCGCGCCCGCCTGCGCCCGACGCCGCTGGTGCTGCTGGCCGACATCTCGGGTTCCATGGGCCGCTACTCGCGCGTGCTGCTGCACCTGGCCCAGGGCCTGCTGAACCCGGCAGCCGGCATGGGCGAGCGCCCCGTCGTCGAGGCCTTCGTGTTCGGCACGCGGCTGACCCGCATCACCCGCCAGCTGCGCCAGCGCGACCCCGACGCCGCGCTGGCCGCCGTGTCCGCGGCCGTGCCCGACTGGGCCGGTGGCACGCGCATCGCCGCCAACCTGCATGCCTTCAACCGCGACTGGGCGCGCCGTGTGCTCGGCGGCGGCAACGCGACGGTGCTGCTCGTCACCGACGGACTGGAGCGTTCGGACGACGACCCGGCCTGCGCCCGCCTGGGCTTCGAGGCCGAGCGGCTGCGCCTGTCCTGCGGCGAGCTGCTGTGGCTGAACCCGTTGCTGCGCTTCGCGGCCTTCGAGCCGCGCGCCGCCGGCGTGAAGGCCCTGCTGCCCCAGGTGAGCCGACATCTGCCGGTGCACGACCTGGACAGCGTGCAGCGGCTGGTTGCCGCGCTGGGCTGAGGCCCGTGGCCGGCCCGCTACAGGCCGCCCGGTTCATTGATACAGCTCAAGTTGCTGCGGTGGCCGGTCATGAGAATGACCTCAAGACCAACCGACTGGAGTTCTCGATGAACCATCCGACCGTGTTACTCGGTGGCCAGGGCCACAGGGCCGGGCCACGAGCCTGGGGGATCTGGGCCTTGACGCTGGGGCTCGCCGTGCTGGCGCTGGCCGCCAGGCCGGCCCAGGCCATCCCGCTGTTCAACCGCCAGACCGGGCAGAACTGCATGGCCTGCCATGCCGGCGGGCAGTTCCCCGAGCTGACGCCCTATGGCCGCATGTTCAAGCTGACCGGCTACACGCTGGGCCAGCGCACCTCGGTGCCGCTGTCGGTCATGGCCGTGGCGTCCGAAGCCTCGGTGGCCAACACCAGCAAGAGCCAGAGCCCGAGCTCGGACTTCCAGAAGGACAAGGATCTGATCTTCGCCACGGCCAGCCTGTTCGCCGGCGGCAAGATCACCGACAACGTCGGCGCCTTCGTGCAGGTCACCTACAACCCCTATGCCGTCACCAATGCCGATGGTTCCTTCTCGGGCCACACGAATGCCGACAACATGGACATCCGCTGGGCCGACCGCTTCATCAGCGGCGAGCGCGACCTCATCGTCGGCCTGAGCCTGAACAACAACCCCTCGGTGTCCGACCCCTGGAACACCGCAGCGGCCTGGATGCAGTACGTGCCCGTGCCCAGCCCGACGAGCTACCAGTTCATCGACGGCACGACGCCCTACCCCGGCTATTCGTCGGGCGGCAACATCGCCGGCCTGAACGCCTACGGCTTCCTGAACCGAACCTGGTATGGCGAGGTGGGCTTCTACGGCACGGCACGCGGGCCGCTGTCCTTCATGACGCGCGGCGTCGCGCCTCGCACCCAGATGCGCGGGCTCAACCCCTACTGGCGGCTGGCCTGGAACCATGAGTGGGGTGCCCACAGCCTGATGATCGGCACCGGCGGCATGGTGGCACGGGTCTACCAGGACGTGACCGACCCCGCGACCATCGACCGCTTCCGCGACTGGAGCATCGACGCGCAATACCAGTACCTGCTCGATCCGCACGCAGTCACGGCCCAGTTCGTCTACACCGGCAACCGGCACCGCTATCCGGCCGGTCAGGCCAACCAGCCGGTGGGCTTCGTCGATGCGGCCGGCAATGCGCTGGCCAATACCAGCGACAGTGACAGCAGCCACCTGCTGCGCGCCAAGCTCAGCTATGTCTACCAGGCGCGCTACGGCGGCAGCCTCAGCCTGTTCAGCCTGACGGGCACGACCAACACGGCCAACCAGAGTTCCGGCTTCGATCCGACGACGCTGAGCATCACGGCCACCGACCCCAATGCCACGCAGCTCTCGGTGCCGGTGAACGGCAACCTGTCCGGCAACCCCGGCACCCGCGGCTGGACGGTCGAGGCCTTCTGGATGCCGCTGCAATACATCCGCATCGGTGCCCAGTACACGATGTACTCGCGTTACAACGGCGCCGCGAGCAACTACGACGGCTTCGGCCGCAACGCCAGCGACAACAACTCGCTGTTCCTCTACATGTGGATGGCGTACTGAAGCCGCGGGAGAGTGTCATGACACGCACCAGACTCACGATTTCGCTGGCGGCCTGGGCCGCCCTCGCCCTGGCCGCCGGCTGCGCCAACCCCGAACGCTCGCGCGACGTGGCCAACCCGGCCGTGTCCGGCACGGTGCTCGCGCAGCAGGTCTGCTCGATGTGCCACGGCCTCACGGGAATGGCGGTGTCGCCGAACTTCCCCAACCTGGCCGGGCAGACGGATGTCTATCTGGCCGGCCAGCTCAAGAACTTCCGCGCCCAGCATCGCCGCGACCCCGCCGGCTTCGAATACATGTGGGGCCTGAGCCATGCGCTTACGGACGCCCAGATCGATGGCCTGGCCGGCTACTTCGCCGGGTCGGCGCCGCAACGCCAGCCGGTCGAAGGCGAGGCAGCCCGCATCGCCGCCGGTCAGCTCATCTTCGAGAACGGCGTTCCGGCCAAGAACGTCCCGGCCTGCGCCAGCTGCCACGGCGACAAGGGCCAGGGCAACAGCATCTTCCCGCGCCTGGCCGGCCAGCACCTGGACTATCTGGTCAAGCAGCTGACCGTGTTCCAGCGCACCGACGAACGCTCGGACGCACAGACCGTGCCGACCGGCGCCGTGATGAAGACCGTGGCGCATGAACTGGGCAAGGAGGACATCGCCAACGTGGCGGCCTACGCCCAGGCCCTGCCCAACCGCTGAACGGCGGGCCGGGCAAGGCGCCCCGTGTCTTTGCAGAGACGGGGCGCCGATCTGCGCAGCACCCGTGGCTTCAGTCCACCGTCAGGTCGACGGCGAATTGGTTGAATCCTGTGGGTCGGCTGGCCGACCGGCCGCAACCTGTCCAGAATCCTCAGAATGAACCTCACCGGCGCACAGATCCTGCCCGTGACCCAGGCGCAAGCCTGGGACGCGTTGAACGACACCGCGATGCTGCAGGCCGCCGTGCCGGGCTGCGAGGCGATCACGCCGTCGGGCGAGCACACCTACGACGTGTTGATGGGCGTGTCCATCGGGCCCGTGAAGGCGAAGTTCAAGGGCCGGCTCCAGCTCTCCGAGCTGAACCCGCCACACAGCTATCGCATCGGCTTCGAGGGTTCGGGCGGCGCAGCCGGCCACGGCAAGGGCCAGGCCGATGTGCGACTCGAAACCCTCGGCCCCGCCGAGACGCGGCTGAGCTATGCGGTCACGGCCAGCGTCGGCGGCAAGCTGGCCCAGGTCGGCTCGCGACTCGTCGACCTGGCCGCGCAGAAGCTGGCCGAGGACTTCTTCGCGCGCTTTCGGGCCGCGCTGCTCGAACGCCATCCGCCGCCGGCGGAGGCCCCGGCAGCGGCGGTGGCCAGCGGCTTTTGGCAGCGCCTGCGCGGCTGGCTGCGCCGCCTGTTCGGCTGAGGCCTTTGCAAGCCCGCCCCACCGCTTCGTGACAGGCTGAAACCAACCCGGGTTTTCCCGGCTGCCACGCTAGAATTCGCGCAAAACCGTCACGGGCCTGCCCCATCAGCAGGCCCGTCGCTTTTTTGACCGCCATGTCCAACCCCGCCCGCCGACTGCCGCACATCGACGCCCTGAAGGCGCTCGCCGCCCAGGCCATCGTGCTGCACCACCTGGTCAGCTACGGCCCCATCGCGCGTGCCGCGCATGCGGCTCTGCCGATGCTGGCCGGCGTGATGCACCAGTACGGGCGCATGGCGGTGCAGGTCTTCCTCGTCGTCGGCGGCTACCTCAGCGCCCGCGGGCTGTCGCCGCGTGGCCAGGCCCTGCAGGCCGCCGTGCCCGAGCTGCTGTGGCGGCGCTATCTGCGCCTGGTCCTGCCCTTCCTGGCCGCGCTGGCGCTGACGCTGGGCGCCTGCGGCCTGATCGCCTCGTCATGGCCCGAGCTCGTACCCACCGACATCAGCCCGGGCCAGCTGTTCGCCCATGCGCTGCTGCTGCACGACGTGCTGGGCTACGAGGCGCTGACGGTGGGCGCCTGGTATGTGGCCATCGACCTGCAGCTGTTCGCGCTGCTCGTCGGCCTGCTGTGGCTGGCGCGGCGCGGCTGGCGCCACCCGAGCCGCCTCGTCGTCGGCCCGCTGCTGGTGGCCGGCGCGGCGCTGGCCTCGGCCTTCATCTTCAACCGCCAGCCGGAGCTGGACGCCTTCGCGCCCTATTTCTTCGTCTCCTATGGCCTCGGCGCGCTGGTGCACTGGCTGGGCCTGTGGCGCCACCGCCGTGCCGGCCTCGTGCTGCTGGCTGCCGCCATCGGCGCGGCGCTGTGGCTGGACTGGCGCGACCGCCTCGCGCTGGCGCTGGCCACGGCCCTGTGGCTGGCCTGGGCCGGCGCGCGCCAGGCCGAGGCGCGCCCGCTGCTGCCCGCGGCCTGGGCGCCCACGCTGGCCCGCTGGGCCACGCCGTCCTATGCCCTGTTCCTGCTGCACTTCCCGGTGCTGCTGCTGACCAACGCGCTGCTGGCCAACCTGCCCGGAGCGACGCCGGCCGCCGGCCTCGTGCTGCTGGCCGCCACCTGGCTGCTGGCCAACGGCCTGGCCGTGCCCTTCCACCGCTGGGTGGAGGCCCCCGCCGCGCGCTTCGACCCGCTGGCCTGGCTGCCACGCCTGCGTACCGCCTGAACGGGGCAGCGCTGCCCGGCTGAGCGCGTGCTAATGTCACGCGCGTTCAGCCCCCCAGGACGCGCCCCATGACGACAGCCCCCCAGGCCGCGGCACCCAGCCGCGAGCAGCTGCTGCACAGCCTCTACGAGGCCGCCGAGCTGGAGCACAACCTGATGTGCACCTACCTCTACGCGGCCTTCAGCCTGAAGCGCGGCGAGGCTGAGGGCCTGAGCCCTGCCGAGGCCGAGGCCACCGAGCGCTGGCGCCGCGAGATCACCGCCGTCGCCATCGAGGAGATGGGCCATCTCGTCGCGGTCTGGAACATCACCGCAGCGCTGGGCGGCGCGCCGCGCCTGGGCCGCGGCAACTTCCCGCTCGACCCCGGCAACCTGCCGGCGCGCATCGTCGTGAAGCTCGCGCCCTTCAACGACGCGACGCTACAGCACTTCATCTACCTGGAGCGCCCCGAGGGCAGCGACGAGGAGGACGGCGAGGGGTTCTCGGCCGAGCACCTGTTCACACGTGGCTCGGCCGCGCCGCGCATCACGCCGATGGCGCGCGACTACGACACCGTCGGCCATTTCTACGCGACGCTAGGCGCCGACCTGGCCGCATTCGTCGCCGCGCATGGCGAGGCCGAGGCCTTCTGCGGCGACCGCTGGCTGCAGCTCGGCCCCGAGGAGCTCAACCTCTGTGGCGCCCGCCACGTGCTGTGCTCCAAGACCGCGCTGGCGGCCTTCGACGCCATCGTGCGCCAGGGCGAGGGCGCGCCCAGCGACAGCGAACGCTCCCACTACCAGCGCTTCGCCGCCATCCGCGCCGAGCTGGCCGGGCTGCGCGCGGCCCACCCCGGCTTCGCGCCGGCCTGGCCGGCCGCCACCAACCCGGTGCTGCGCCGCCCGCCGCGGCCCGAAGGCCGGGTCTGGCTGGAGAACCCGGCCGCCGCGGCCATCGTGGACCTGGCCAATGCCAGCTATGGCCTGATGCTGCGCCTGCTGGGCATGGCCTATCTGCAGCCCGGCCCGTCGGCCGAGAAGAGCCTGACCGTCGACCTGGCCCTGGGCCTGATGCGCGCCTTCACGCCGCTGGCGGAACATGCCGCGCGGCTGCCGGCCGGTCCCAGCAACCCTGGCTGCCATGCCGGCGCCAGCTTCACCGCGCTGCGCGACGCGGCGGGCTTCCCGCCCGGCCCGGCCGCGCGCCGCTTCGTGCGCGAACGCCTGGCCCAGCTCGCCGCAACCGGCGCGGCCCTGCATGCCGAGCTCGGCGCCGAGGCGACCGGCCGCGCCGCAGGCCAGTTGCTGTCGCTGAGCGAGCGCGCCGCGCGCGGGCTGGATCTGGCCGCACCGCTCGCCACGCCCGTGCATGCGGCGGCCGCCGCGCCCGCGCCGGCCGCGCCGCCCACCGAACTCGTCGACGGCATCGAGGTCGTGCAGGGCGGAAAGCTGGAGCTGCGTTTCGAGGCGAAGCGCTGCATTCATGCGCGCTTCTGCGTGACGGGGGCGCCCAAGGTCTTCCTGGCCAATGTGCAGGGGCCCTGGATCCACCCCGACGCGATGCCGGTCGAGCGCCTCGTCGACATTGCCCACGCCTGCCCCTCGGGCGCCATCCAGTACCGCCGCAAGGACGGCGAGGCCGACGAGGCACCGCCACCGGTCAACCTGCTGAGCGTGCGCGAGGCCGGCCCCTATGCGATCCGCGGCGCACTGACGCTGCGCGGCGAGCCGCTGGGCACGCGCGCCACGCTGTGCCGCTGCGGCGCGAGCAAGAACAAGCCCTTCTGCGACGGCAGCCACCACGACATCCATTTCGCCGCCACCGGCGAGCCCGAGACCGGCCTGCTCGGCCTGCCCACCGACATGCCGGCCACGCGCGACGGCCCCGTCGCCATCGAGCCCGAGCCCAACGGCCCGCTGCAGCTGCGCGGCCCCATCGAGGTGCTGAGCGGCACCGGCCGCATGGTCTGCCGCGTCAGCCAGGCGCGGCTGTGCCGCTGCGGCGGCAGCCAGACCAAGCCCTTCTGCGACGGCACGCACGCGCGCAATGGCTTCAGCGCCGACTAGCGGGCCCGCTCCCGCACCCGCCCCCATCGCGCGCCAGCGCGAGTCGCCTCACGAGATGGCGGCCCGCGTGCTCGTCACCGTGCTGGCCTGCATCGGCGGCGCGCTGATGGCGCTGGCCGGCCTGGAGTTCGCCACCGGCTACACCAACGCGATGTCCGGCCGGCGGCTGCTGATCGCCGCGGGCCTGTTGATCGCCGCGGGGCTGGGCCAGGGGCTGAGGCGCGCCGGGCGGCCCGGCTCGGCCAGCGTCGTCGCGCTGATCGTCGCGCTGCTGACGCTGGCCCTGCACGCGCTGCAGGCCGGTCTGGGCGTGCACGCGATGACCCTGCTGGCCGGCTGCCTGGGGATCACGCTCGGCGGCGCGCTGGCCGGCAGCGGCGCGGCCTGGCTGCTGACGGCGCTCTATCTCTTCATCGTCGCGATGCTGGCCCTGCTGGAGCTGCGCGGCGTCATCCCCGGCCAGGCCGCGATGTCGCAGGTGGGCCTGGCCGACTACCTGCTCACCCACGGGCTGATCGCCGCGACGGCCCTGCTCGCGGCGCTGCTGATCCAGCGCATCGTCGGCACCGCGCTGCGCAAGGCGCTGGGCGAGGAGGAGCGCCTGGCGCGCCTCGTGCAGGCCGCGCACAACTGGGCCTGGGAGGCCGACGCGAACTTCCGCGTCACCGCGCTGTCCGACGAGTTCGAGGCCCTGTCGGGCCACCGGCGCGAAGACTTCCTGCGCATGGGCGAGCCCGGCGGCGCGGCGCTGGTGCGCGATGCCGACTACCCGGCCCTGATCGAGGACATCCACGCCAAGCGCGCCTACCGCGACCGCGTCAACGGCTTTCGCGCGCCCGACGGCCGCCTGCTGTGGACGCTGACCTCGGGCGAGCCGGTGTTCGACGCCGCCGGTCGCCACACCGGCTGGCGCGGCGTCAGCCACAACATCACCGGCGAGCGCCTGGCGCTGCAGCAGCACCGGCGCACCGCCGACATGCTGGACCGGGTGCTGCGCGCCAGCCCCGACGCGATCTGCGTCGCCCGCATCGCCGACGGCCGCATCCGCTTCGCCAACACCGGCTTCTGCACGCTGGTCGGGCGTGCCCGTGAGGAGCTGATGGACCGCTCCGGCCGCGAGCTGGGCCTGTGGCCCGACAGCAGCGAGCCCAGGCGGCTGGCCACCGAGCTGGCCACGAGCGGCCTGGTGCGCGACTTCCGCTCGGCCATCCTGGTGCACGGCGAATGGCGCGACGTGCTCGTGTCCGCCGCGTCCCTGGAATGGGAAGGCGAGCCGGCGACGATGCTGATCGCGCGCGACATCACCGAGCGCGAACGCGCCCGCATCGAGGCCGTGGCCATCCTCGACCACGCCAGCGTCGGCATCGCGCTGACCCGCGGCGAGCGCTTCGAGCGCGTGAACCGCCACTGGCAGGACATCTTCGGCGGCACCGAGCCGCAGCTGGCCGACGGCAGCGCCAGCCTGCCCACCGCCCTGGAGATCGCCAGCGCGGCGCTGGCCTTCGAGCGCGACTTCGTCCGCCCCGACGGCCGCCGCATCACCGTGCAGTTCAACGCCCGCGGTCTGCCGGCCACGCTGGCCGGCCGCAGCGCCGCCGAACACGCGACGCTGTGGGTGGCCGAGGACGTCACCGAGCGCCGCCGCCAGGAGCGCGAACTGCAGGCCGCCAAGCAGCAGGCCGAGGCGGCCAGCCATGCCAAGAGCGCCTTCCTCGCGACGATGAGCCACGAGATCCGCACGCCGCTCAACGGCGTGCTGGGCCTGGCGCGCCTGCTGCAGCAGTCCGACCCCGGCGAGGCGCGCCGGCCGCAATACCTGGGCCATCTCGTCGGCGCCGCCGAGTCGCTCAACGAGATCGTCTCCAACGTGCTGGACCTGTCCAAGATCGAGGCCGGCCACCTGGAGCTAGAGAAGACCGAGTTCGACCTGCACGCGCTGGCCCAGGCCGGCTTCGAGGGCTGCGCCGCGCTGGGCCGCGAGCGCGGCCTGGACATGCAGATCGAGCTCGCGCCGGGCCTGCCGCGCATGGTCGTCGGCGACCCGCTGCGGGTGCGCCAGATCATGGCCAACTTCCTCGTCAACGCGCTGAAGTTCACCGAGCGCGGCCACATCCGCCTGGCCCTGTCGCCGATCGGCGCCGGGCGCGTGCGGCTGGCCGTGCAGGACAGCGGCATCGGCGTGCCGCCGGAGCTGCAGCAGCGCCTGTTCCGCCCCTTCGCCCAGGCCGACGACTCGACGACGCGACGCTTCGGCGGCACCGGCCTGGGCCTCTCCATCTGCCGCGAGCTGGCCGCGCGCATGGACGGCCGCGTCGGCCTGGACAGCGACGGCACGCACGGCTCCAGCTTCTGGGCCGAACTGGCCCTGCCTGCGGCGCAGGCGCCCGCCGAGCTGCCGGTGCGCGCAGCCGGCCCGGCCGTGCGCTACCCGCTGGCCGGCCAGCGCCTGCTCGTCGCCGAAGACAACCCGGTCAACCGCCTCATCATCACGGCCCTGCTGCAGCGCCTGGGCGCCGAGGTCGTCGAGGCCGAGGACGGCGAGCAGGCCGTCCGCATCGCGCGCGCCCAGGCCCAGCGCCTGGATGGCGTGCTGATGGACCTGCACATGCCCCGCATCGACGGCCTCGAGGCCACGGCCCTGCTGCGCGCCGACGCTGCCACCGCCAAGCTGCCCATCCACGCCTTCACCGCCGCCGTGCTCGACCAGGAACGCCAGGCCGCGCTCGCCGCCGGCATGAACGGCTTCATCGCCAAACCCGTCGCCGAGGCCGAGGTCATCAAGGTACTAGGCAGGCAGTAAAAGGAGAACCATGTCCATCCGCATCGTCCAACTCGGCAGCCCGCGCGCGCCGGACGAAGGCAGCCGCATCGGCACCGTGCGCCGCCCGCCGCGCGGCGTGCCCAAGGCCGAGTTCGCGTCACGCGACTTCTACGACGTCTGGTTCCCCAACCTCGCGCCCAGCATCGAGACGATGAAACTGGGCCAGGCCGCCGAGACGCCGGCCGACTGGCTGGCATTCACGAAGAAGTACCGCAGGGAGATGGCCGAGCCCGAGGCGCAGCACGCGATCGCGCTGCTGGCCACGCTGTCGGCGCAGACGAATTTCTCGGTCGGCTGCTATTGCCAGGACGAGGCGAAATGCCATCGGTCGGTGCTGCGCGCCCTGCTGCAGGACGCGGGTGCCCGGTTGGCGCCGTGACGGCTGTCGAAGGGGGGTCTCGCGTTCAGCGCAGGATCAGTGTTCGTGTTGAGTGTTGAAGCTTGCCGCCTTGTTTTCGCTGGGTTCCTGCGCTCGCAGGAAAGAACTGCGCTCGTGCGTCTGGTTTTTCATAAATTCCTGCCTTCGAGGGAATATCCATCTTTCGAAGCTTTGCGACCTTACAAATTCCTTCGACCATAGGAATATTTATAGACGGCGGAGCCGAATGAGGGATAATTCCTGAGAAGGTAGGAACGCTCATGAACATCCCCCTCACGTCCGTGCTTGAGGCCGGAATCGCCATTCGAACGCTACGCAAACGCGCAGGCATTCGCATCGACGACTTCGCCATGACCGCTGGCGTGAGCAAGCAGTTCATGACCGACCTGGAAAATGGCAAGGCGACCGTGCAGATGGGCAAGGTGCTGCAGATGCTGCAGCGTTTGGGCCTCAAGGTGGGTCTGGAGTTGCCACCTGCTGACGTCTCGGCCTTTCAGCTGGAGCTGAACAAGGCCCTGGCACGCCGCGCGGCGTCTTCGAAGGGCGCCTCCGATGCCTGAACTCGCACCCGAGGCGCCGGTCGAGCCGCCCGTGCTACCCGAGGGAGGCCGGCGACTGGACATCTTCATCAACCAGGTGCAGTTGGGCTCCCTGCATGAGGACAACGACCTGTGGACGCTGGTGTACCTGCCACAGTGGGTGGACCGGCCTGACAGCTTCGACCTGTCGCCAGCGCTGCCCCGCAGCCAGCTCCTGCATCGCGACGGCGCGACGCTGCGCCCGGTGCAGTGGTACTTCGACAACCTGCTGCCCGAGGAGAAGCTGCGCGAGCTGATCGCGGCGGACGCTCACCTGCGCAACCATGACGACGCGTTTGCGCTGCTGGAGTATCTGGGCGCTGAGTCGGCGGGCTCGCTCACCTTGCTGCCGCCCGGCGAGTCGCCGCAAACCCGCCTCACCCTCAAGCCCTTGCCGTACAAGGAGCTGAGCCGGCGCATCCTGGGTCTGCCTCGCACGACGCTCACGCGGGAGGCCCCAAAGCGGATGTCCTTGGCTGGAGCCCAGCACAAGATGCTGGCGGTGCTCAAGGGCCGGGACGTGTACGAGCCGGTGGGCTCCACGCCCTCGACCCACATCCTCAAGCCCGACCATCCTGCGAGCGACACCTACCCGGCATCGACCTACCTGGAGTGGCTCACGATGCGGCTGGCTTCTGCGGCGAAGCTGGCGACGCCACCGGTGGAGCTGCTGCATGTGCCGCAACCGGTATATGCCATCGAGCGGTTCGACCGTCAGTTCGACCGTGCGGACTTCGCACCCGAGACGGCGGCAACCCCTCCTGCCGTGCAGCGGGTCCACGTCATCGACGCGTGCCAGCTGCTCAACAAGTCTCGAATGTTCAAGTACGGCGCTGGCGTGCAGGTGCTGCGCGAGCTGTCGCAAGCCTGTGAAGACAAGCTGACCACGCCGGTGCTGCTGTTCCGGTGGCTGGTGTTCAACTTGCTGGTGGCCAACGACGACTGCCACCTGAAGAACCTTTCCTTCCTGGTCACGCCGGGCCGTGTGGACCTCTCTCAGCACTACGACCTGCTGGCCACCGGGGTCTATCACACACGGGCCGTTGCAGACGAGCAGGGACGCTGGCCGGCGGTTCCTCTGGCCGTGCGGCTGTCGCCGGAGGTCGCACGCTTCGACCAGGTCACGCCTGAAGCGGTCCTGGCTGCAGCGGCCACGCTGGGCGTGCCGGAAAAGCTCGCGCTCAGGACCGTCCGGGAAGTGGTCACGCGGGTACTGGGTGCCTTCGATGCTCTGTATGCCGAGCACTATCCGCAGCAAGAGGGCTTGATGGCGCAGCTGAAGGCCAAGGACTTCAAGGGGCCGGAGTTCGAAGCCCGGGGCGAGCCTGCGGCCTCGGGGCCGGAAAACGCGGCCGCACAAGTCTCCGCGCCAGAGCGAGCCCAGCAGCTGAAGCTTCTTCGCGTGCTACGGCACATCGTGCTGCCTGAGATGGTTCCCCGCGTGCTGGCGTAGCGATGCCTTAACCGGGCTAGACGCGTGCCGGTCAGTGGCGAGAAGTGTCGCCATTGCCGGGAACCGCCCATCGCTGCCCTTCGCACGGCGCGACATTCAGCCCGATCAAGGGCTTGCGGACTTCGTGCTCACCAAGTCCTGAACTGCTTGCTCATTCAAGTCTGAACTTTTGCAGTTTCCGTTCACTCAACTTTGAACTTTTCGGCGCTGACGCCCCATCTCGACTGCGCCGCCGACCTAGCGCCCCAAGTCGGGCCCCGGCTTGCGCAGCTCGGAGACCGTGCCGCGCCCGCCCTTGAATTTGACTTCAACTCGACTGCCCAAAGCCGGCACAGCGTCCAGCGAGCGGCCTTCATGGATCACGATTCGCCGTCGACCGATGTCCTGCGCGACGTGCCGGGCTGTCACGGCGACGATGGGCCCGTGATAGGCATGATCCAACGCGCCGGATCGCTCCGGCGAGCCATCAAATCCCTGCCGCTGAAGGTCGGCACGCATGGAGGCCTCAGACTGCGCTGTCACACGTTCTTCTTCTGACTGCAGGCCTTGCTGTTCGAGCAGGATCTCTGCATCCAGCATCGCCTGCACGATCTCGGCCTGGCGCCGATCACGGTTGCGTTTCAACTCCGGCCGATCGGGCGCCTCCGCAGCCAGCCATGGGTATTTCGGCGCAACGTGACCGCCCATTTCGGCATCGTGACCGGTCCTTTCGGTCATCGTGACCGACTCCCCATTTCGGCTCATCGTGACCGACCGTTTCGGCATAGTGACCGCCCATTTCGGCGATCGTGACCGCCGTGACGGCGCCCCGTAAGGGCCGCGCCGGTCTTGCCGGCAGTGCTGCGTAGAGAACGCAACCCGGGCCTCCTACCCTCGACGGTTTTTGCCTTCGAGCCGCGGAATGCCCAAGCAACGAATCTCTCTACGCATGATCAAAGATGTCATCCGCCTGAAGTGGCACGCGAAGCTCTCGCACGAGCAGGTCGCCACCGCCTTGAAGATCTCCAAGGGCGTCGTCGCCAAGTACGTCAGCCTGGCCACCGCCGCGGGCCTGGACTGGGACACCGTCCAGGATTGGAGCGAGCAGCAGCTCTCGACGGCTTTGCAGCCGCGCTCCAGTGCTGCCCTTCCCATCGTCGTTCCGGACTGGGCCCGCATCCACCGCGAGCTCGACCGCAAGGGCATGACGCTGATGCTGCTGTGGCAGGAATACCTGGCCGCCAACCCGCAGGGCCGCACCTGGCGCTACACGCAGTTCTGCGAGCACTACAAGGCCTTCGCGGCCACGCTCAAGCGCTCGATGCGCCAGCACCGTCGTGCTGGGGAAAAGATGTTCGTCGACTACGCCGGCTCGACGGTGCCGCTCAGCGACGGCGCCCGCGCCCAGGTCTTCGTCTCGGCCATGGCCGCTTCCAGCTGTGTGTTCGCCTGCGCAACGCCCGCGCAGCGCCTGGAAGACTGGATCGCCGGCATGGTGCGCGCGCTGCACTTCTACGGCGGCGTGCCGCAACTCGTGGTGCCGGACAACGCGACAGCGGTGATCGCGTCGGCCGACCGCTACGAGCCGCGCGCCAACGACACGGTGCAGGACTTCGCCCGCCACTACGGCACCTCGGTGCTCCCGGCACGGCCACGTTCGCCAAAGGACAAAGCCACCGCAGAAAGTTCGGTCCAAGTCGTGGGTCGCTGGGTGCTGGCGCGGCTGCGCCACCACCGCTTCGACACCGTCGCGCAGGTCGATGCGGCCATCGCCGAGCTGCTGCCCAGCGTGAACGACCGCCCCTTCCAGAAACTGGCCGGCAGCCGCGCCAGCGTGTTCGCCGAGCTGGACAAGCCGGCCCTGATGCCGTTGCCCCCGCAGCGCTACGAACTCGCGCGCTTCAAGACCGTGAAGGTCCACATCGATTACCACATCGAGGTCGACGGCCACCGCTACAGCGTGCCCCATTCGCTGGTGGGCCAGGTGCTGGAGGCGCGGCTCACGCAGCACGGCGTGGAGCTGCTGCTGCGCGGCCAGCGCGTGGCCGCCCATGCCCGCAGCAGCCGGCGCGGCGGCTTCACGACGGTCGATGCCCACATGCCGGCCGCGCACCGGGCGCACCTGTCCATCCGGGCGCCACTCGGTCGTGTTCGGAGCTTGCACTCTCGCAGCTCAACAGCCCAGGTCAGAGCCCGATCAACCCGGGACCTTTTTCAGGTTCCCAATCCCAGGAAAGTCCAACGACCCGTCGTCATGCCCCTTCAGGACGAGCGTCCCCTTTGGGCTGCGAATCTTGACATCTTTGCCGTCAACCTCGTATTCCCATTCGACCGCGCCAAGGTAAACAGCCTTGCCGTTCGGCTTGAGGGTGAGAACCACTGTTACGTCCCGCGTAGATTTCGGCTCGCGATCCCAAGCTATTCGAGGTTGAGTCAAGGCTGCTGTCTCGCGAAGAATTGGACGGGACTCGCAC